>JAXMHB010000009.1:0-169305 GCA_046346965.1 Lysobacterales bacterium | reverse complement strand
TTACGATCCACGCGCATCCAGTCTGGAGTTGATGTTCGAGGTTAGTGATCGCAGCGAGATGGACTACCCTGACAACATCCATCAGGGACTCGGCGACGGCCTGGTCATCTGCGAGGACAGCAAGATACGCGAGCGCCAGAAGATCAAGTGGTTGGGGCGCGACGGGCGCCTGCTGACGCTGGCAGAGAACGACGCCACCGTCGACGGCGTCTACTACGGCGCATCTGAATGGGCCGGTTGCTGCGTATCACCGGACGGTCGCTGGCTGTTCGCCAACGTCTACCGCCCCGGCTTCACGGTGGCGATCACCGGCCCCTGGGACGACTGGCTGCAGGCCTGAGACACCATCAGCGCCTCGACCCTGTGCGCTGCACATGCGGCTTCGCGCCCTGCCCCACCCCTCCACAGCCAAGGACTCCGCTCATGCCGGCATTACCGATCGCTTCCCTGTACGCTGCCTTGTGCGGCTTGCTGATCCTGACACTCTCGGCCCGCGTGGTGTTTTTGCGGCGATCAGCCCGGATCGGCATCGGTACCGGCGATCACCCGGAACTGACGCGGCGCATCCGCGTGCACGGCAATGCCATCGAAACCATCCCCATCGCCCTGATTCTGCTGCTGTTGGCGGAGGCGGGTGGCAGTGCGCTGTGGCTGCTGCACGGCTGCGGCGCCGGCCTCGTGTTGTCGCGCGTGCTGCACGCCATTGGCCTCACCCAGAGCGCCGGATACAGCCCGGGTCGCTTCTGGGGCACGCTGCTGAGCTGGATCGTGATGCTGGCGCTGTCACTGGCACTGCTGTTCAATGCGCTGCCCCTTTGATGAGGATCCATTGCATGCGCACTACCCGAGTCTGGTTGCTGGCTCTGATCCTGATTGCCGCGATGCTGGCCGCCTGCGGCGGACCACGGCGCGTCCTGGGGCCGCCCACGCTGAGCGTGCAGGAGATCGAGACCGTCGATGGCCATTACTGGGCGCGGGTGCGCCTCGACAGCCCGGCCAGCATGCCGATCACGCTCGCCAGCTTCAGCTGGTCACTGACGCTGGACGGCAGCGCCGCCGGGCGCGGAAACACGGCGCTCGACATCACCTTGCCGCCGGTCGCTGGCGACGTGATCCGCGTCGACCTCGGGCCGCAAGCCGGACTGCCGGCGCTGAATACACTCGGAAAAGACAATACTCTGGCGTATGTTCTGGAGGGTGAACTCCAGTGCTCTGAGCCTAATGTGCGATTCCCGCTGCGCTACGAAGGACGCCTGCGGCCCACACCAGGCAAGCCGGGTTCCTTCCGCTGACCCCCGATCTTCAAGGACGCCACGATGAAGTACACCGCCCCGCAAACCGATATGCGCTTTGTGTTGTTCGACGTGCTGGACGCACCGTCGATCTACCAGCAACTGCCGGGGGGCGAAAACGCCTCGCGCGACATCGTCGAGGCCATCCTCGAAGAGGGCGCCAAGTTTTGCGAGCAGGTGCTGGTGCCGACCAATGCGATCGGCGACGCCGAAGGCTGTCATTACGATAAAGACAGCAAGACCGTCACCACGCCGCAGGCCTTCAAGGACGCCTACGACCGCTTCGTCGAAGGCGGCTGGACCGGTCTGTGCGGTGATCCGACCTACGGCGGTCAGGGCATGCCCGAGAGCGTGGGCTATGTGTTCAAGGAGATGATCGAATCCGCCAACGTCGCCTGGGGCACCTATCCACTGCTGTCGGCCGGCGCGGTCGATGCGCTCACGCATCACGGCGAGGAGTGGCAGCGCGAGGTCTTCATCCCGCGCATTCTGTCCGGCGACTGGACCGGCACCATGTGCCTGACCGAACCGCATTGCGGCTCCGACCTCGGCCTGCTGCGCACGCGCGCCGAGCCCCAGGCGGACGGCAGTTACCACATCACCGGCACCAAGATCTTCATCACTGCCGGCGAGCACGACATGAGCAAGAACATCGTGCATCTGGTGCTGGCACGCCTGCCGGACGCACCGGCCGGCACCAAGGGCATCAGCATGTTCATCGTGCCCAAATACAAGGTGGCACGCGATGGCAGCGTGGGTGAGCGCAACAGCGTCGCTGCCGGCAGCATCGAGCACAAGATGGGGCTGAAGGGCTCGGCCACCTGCGTGATGAACTTCGACGGCGCCGAGGGCTATCTGATCGGTCAGCCGAACCGCGGCCTGAATGCCATGTTCACCATGATGAACACAGCGCGCCTGGGCGTCGGCGTGCAGGGCCTGGGCCTGATCGAGATCGCGTACCAGAACGCCCTCGCCTACGCCAAGGATCGTTTGCAGATGCGCTCGCTCTCGGGCGTCAAGCGTCCGGACAAGCCGGCCGACCCGATCATCGTGCACCCGGATGTTCGGCGCATGCTGATGACGCAGAAGTCGATCGCCGAAGCAGGCCGCGCGCTGTGCATCTACTCGGCGCTGCAGGTGGATCTGGTGTCCAAGCACCCGGATGCCGGAGTGCGCCAGCGCGCCGACGAGATCCTGAGCTTCCTGACGCCGATCACCAAGGCGATGCTGACTGAACTGGCGATCGAGTGCACCAGCCACGGCATCCAGATCCTCGGCGGCCACGGCTACATCCACGAGTGGGGCCTGGAGCAGTTCCTGCGTGATGCCCGCATCACCACCATTTACGAGGGCACCACGCAGATCCAGGCGCTGGACCTGCTGGGTCGCAAGATCATGGGGCAGCAAGCGGTGGGCCTGCGCCACTTCCTCGGCGAAATCGGCGCCTTCTGCCAGGCGCAGGCGGGCAATGAGGCCATCGCGCCCTTCGTCGCCGCTATCGCGCGCCATGCCAAGGAATGGGAGACGCTGACCGGCGAGATCGGCCGCAAGTCCGCCCAGAATGCCGACGAAATCGGCGCCGCGGCGGTGGACTATCTGTATTACTCGGGCTACATCACCTTCGCCTACTTCTTGGCGCGCGAGGCGGAAGCCGTCACCCGCGCCGACTTTGCCGGAACAGCCGAGTTCCGCGAGGCCAAGCTGGCGACCGTGCGCTTCTATTTCGACCGCATCCTGCCGCGCACGCTGAGCCACGCGGCCGGCGTCCGCGCCGGCGCGGAGTCGTTGACGAGTTCGGTGGAAGCCGCGCTGGCCTGATCCGGTCTATCGTGCGGACGGGGCGGCGCCGCGCTGCCCCATCCGCAGGCACACCGGAGGCAGGCATGGAGAGCGACCCGCGCATACCGTGGGCGGGCTGGCGGCAGTATCCCGAGTCGGAGATGCAGCAGCGCGCCAGCGCCTTTGCAGCCGAGATGCAGCGACGCCGCAGCGTGCGCGATTTTGCCGACACACCGGTGCCGCGCAGCATCATCGAGGCCGCCCTGTGCGCCGCCGGCAGCGCGCCGAGCGGCGCCAATCAGCAACCCTGGCGTTTTGTCGCGGTCAGCAACCCGGCGCTCAAGCAGCAAATACGCGCGGCCGCCGAGGCCGAAGAGCGCGCCTTCTACGAGCACCGAGCGCCGGAGGAATGGAAGCGCGCACTGGCGCCGCTGGGCACCAACGCACAGAAGCCATTTCTGGAAAGCGCGCCCTGGCTGATCGGGATCTTCTATGAGCGTTTCGGTTTCGACGCGAATGGGAACAAGGTCAAGCGCTACTACCCGCATGAATCCGTCGGCATCGCCACCGGCTTGCTGATTGCCGCGCTGCACCATGCCGGGCTGGCGACCTTGACGCACACGCCGAGCCCGATGGGCTTCCTCAACCAGATACTCGGCCGACCATCCAATGAGATGGCCTACTTGCTGCTGGTCGTCGGCTATCCCGCGGCGAATTGCCTGGTCCCGGACATCCAGCGCCTGCCGCTAGACACGATCGCCAGCTTCCGGGAATAGCCGGGCGTCAGCGCAAGGCGCTGGCCAGCTTCAAGAATCCGGCGACGTCGACTTGCTCGGCGCGCGCCTCGGGGCGTACGCCGCAACTGGCGATGGTGACGGCATCGAGCACGCCGGCCAACGCATTGGACAGGGTCTTGCGACGCTGGGCGAAGGCGGCGCGCAGGATGCGGTCCAGCGGCTCGGCGAGCGCGGTGCGCTGCGGATCGTGCAGCGGCGTCAGGCGCACGATGGCCGATTCCACCTTGGGCACCGGCCAGAAGCTGCCGGGCATCACCCGGAACAGCTTCTCGACTCTGCAGCGGGCCTGCAGGGCGACGCTCAAGCGGCCGTAGACCTTGTCGCCGTGCGGAGCCGCCATGCGCTCGACCACCTCACGCTGCAGCATGAAATGCATGTCCTCGATCACTTCGGCGTGGTCGAGCAGATGGAACAGGACCGGCGTCGAAATGTTGTAAGGCAGATTGCCAGCCACACGGATCCGCTGGCCGGCCGCCAGTTCGGTGAAGTTCACCGTCAACACATCGGCTTCCACCAGGCTCAGCCGGCCGTGCGCCTGACTCTGTTCGCGCAAGATCGGCACCAGATCGCGGTCGATCTCGATCGCCGTCATCTCGCCCAGCGCGTCAAGCAAGGGCCAGGTCATCGCGCCACGCCCGGGACCGATCTCAACCACCCGCTGGCCGGGCTGCGGATGGATCGCGCGCACGATGCGGTCGATCACGTTCTGATCGCGCAGGAAATTCTGACCAAAACGCTTACGCGCGTGCATGAGCACTCCGATCAAGCATGCGGATGGCTTCCTGGATTGCGCAGACCAGCGAACCGGGGTCGGCGCGGCCAGTGCCGGCAATATCGAGCGCGGTGCCGTGATCGACCGAGGTGCGCACATAGGGCAGGCCGAGCGTGACGTTCACCGCGCTGCCGAAACCGGCAAATTTGAGCACCGGGAGTCCTTGATCGTGATACATGGCCAGAAAGGCATCGCTGCGGCGCAGCTGCGTGGGATTGAAGGCGGTGTCGGCCGGCAAGGGCCCATCCAGCCGCCAGCCCTGCGCGCGCAGCGTCGTCAGCATAGGGATGATCAACTGCGTTTCCTCCAGCCCCAGATGGCCGGATTCGCCGGCATGCGGGTTGAGGCCAAGCACGGCGATGGTGGGCTCCGCAGCACCGTAATGGCGCTGCAAACCGGCGCGCAGCACCGCCAGTACCTGATGCAGGCGTTCGGGCGTGATCGCATCGGCGACAGCGCGCAGCGGCAGATGCGTGGTTGCCAGCGCCACCCGCAAGGGCGGACGCTCGGCGGTGGCCGGCGCCACCAGCAGCATGACGACCCGCTCGCAGCCCGCATGCTGCTGGAAGTATTCGGTATGACCGGAAAATGGCGCGCCCGGGCGATCCAGCACGCTTTTCTGTACCGGCGCGGTGACGATGGCATCGTAGTCACCATGGAGCGCACCGTCAGCGGCCGTGCGCAGCATCTGCAGCGTGGCCTCGGCATTGCGCGCATCCAGGCGACCGGCCAGCGCCGGCACCGCCAGCGGCTGGGCGCACAGCGCCAGGCTGCCAGCCGGCAGCGGATCCCGCGCATCGGCACGATCCGCCACCAGACTCAGCGGCAATCCCAGGCTGGCGGCAGTGCTTTGCAGCAGTGCCGGATCGGCAATCGCGATCAGGCGTACCGGCCAAGCCTGCTGGGCGATACGGACCAGCAGCTCCGGGCCGATGCCGGCGGGTTCGCCGGCCGTCAGCGCGATGCGATGCGCGGCCATGGCGCCGCGCCGCTCAGGACTTCGCGAGGCGGAGCTCGATGAAAGCCTCACCGCGCAACTGGCGAACGAACTGCTCGTAGGCCTCTTCGCCTTTGCGCTGGCGCAGGCTCTCGCGCACCTGATTGCGCACGTAGTCCTCGGTGCGATCCGCCTGGCGCGTCGCTTGACGCTGCAGGATTGCGTAGCCGTTGGTGTCGCGCACCGGCGCGCTGTACTCGCCGTCCTTCAAGCTGCTGACCAGTTCGGCAAACTCCGGCTGCATGCCTTCCATCGCAAACCAGCCCATATCGCCCGACAACGGTGCCGTGGCCTCGTCCTCGGACAACTCGCGCGCCAGCTTGCCAAAGTCCTCGCCCTTCTTCAGGCGCGCATGGATCGCTTCGATGGCGCGTTGCGCATCGGCGTCGGTCTGCAGCTCGGTTACTTTGACCAGGATCTTGCGCAGATTGAACTCGGTGATGACGATCTGGCTGGTTTCGCGCTTGTCGGTCACCTTGACCAGATAAAAGCCGCTCGGCGTGCGCAGCGGCTGCGAGGTTTCGCCGATCTCCATGCTGGCCACCAGATCGGCAAAGGATGGCGGCACCTGATCGTAACGGCGCCAGCCCAAATCCCCGCCTTCCAGTGCCTGCGGTGCGTCTGAGTAGCGGATGGCGGCCGCGCTGAAGTCCATCGAGCCATCGGCAATCAGCTTGCGCACGCCTTCGACCTTGGTGCGCGCCGTCTCGATCTGCTCGGCACTGGCGCCGTCGGGCACCGCGACCAGCAACACCGAGAGCTTGACCTCGCCGCGATTGTGCACGCCGCTGGCCAGCGCGATTTCCAGCTCCGAGGGGCTGACGTCGGCACGCGAATCCACCACCCGCTGACGAAGCTTCTGCACCATCAGTTCCTCGCGCATGGTGCGACGGAACTCCGGCAGGCTGTAGCCGTCCGCCTGCAACTGCTGCTGGAACTGGGTGAAATCGATGCGGTTCTGCGCCAGGATGCGGCCAATGGCCTCGTCGACTTCAGTATCAGTCACGCGTATGCCGGTGGCCTCGGCACGCTGCAACTGCAGGCGCACCAAGGTCAGGCGTTCCAGCACCTGACGCTCCAGCACATCGGCCGGCGGCAGCTGGTTCTCGCGCCCGCGATACTGGCGGCGGATACCTTCCAGCGCCTGATCCAGCTCGCTACGCAGGATGATGTCTTCGTCGACCACCGCGACGATGCTGTCCACCGGGGTGCCGAGCGCCTGCGCATGAACCGCAGGGCGAACCCCGGAGATGGCCAAAAAGGCCAGCAAAATCAGGGTGATACGCTTCATTCTGTAGTGCCTCCGAAAGGCTGATAACCGAGAATAGCACGGCGCAGGAAGTCCCCCGTGTTGCGTCCCAGCGAGCCCAGGCCCGTGAGTTCGAACTCGAGGAAAAACGCATTGCGTCGCTCCGTGCCGATGCCGCGCAGATAGTTGCGCGTCAGCAGGCGCACACTGTAACAACAGCTGATGTATTCAAAGCCGGCCACCGCTTCCAGCGTCGTCGACTCCCGCAGCGAGTAATTCCAGCGGAACACGGCGCGCCAGTGATCGTTGATCGGCAGCAGTGCTGACAAGTCTGCCTGTTCGATCCCCGCTTTGGAGCTGAATGCCGCCGGCGGCAGCAGGCCGGTGTACAGCATGCCGTCGGGACGGTAGCGGTAGCCGAGGTTCACGAGGCCCGATTCGCCGAAGCGCTTCTGCAGACGGATGGCGGCGAAATCGGTGCGTTCGAGCTCCGGGTGTAGCGGAAGCCGCCCGCCAGATTCCAGGACTCGCCCAGCGCGCTGCGCATTTCCAGCACATAGGCCGAGGGCTGGCGCTCGCCCCAGGTCAGATAGGGCTCGGACTCGTAGGGCAGATAGACGGTGGGCGTGTCGAAGTAGTAGACCTGACCGACACTGAGCGCGGCGCGCTCGGCACCGCTGGCATCGTCGAGCAGGCGCGAGCTCAGTGCCAGCGTCAG
Source organism: Lysobacterales bacterium (assembly GCA_046346965.1). Taxonomy (GTDB): domain Bacteria; phylum Pseudomonadota; class Gammaproteobacteria; order Xanthomonadales; family SZUA-5; genus JAXMHB01. The sequence continues at coordinate 161,701 of JAXMHB010000009.1, read as the reverse complement.
CTGATTGGCGTCGGCCTGCCGATCGGCGCCGGTGTAGCGGTTGTCACGGAACAACTGAGCAAAGCTGAAGTCGAGCGGCGCCGAGTCGAACACCGGGATATCGCGTTGATCGCGCTCGGGCACGTACAGGTAGTAGAGGCGCGGTTCCAGCGTCTGGCGCCAACTGGCCTGACCGAAGGCATTCGGACGCTCGAACTGCAAGCCGCTGTCGACGCTGACGATCGGCGTGGTCCGATGCGGCGAGGTCTGCGCCAGCGCCAGCGTGCCGCGATCGAGTTCATAGCGCGTGTGTCGCAGCGCGGCGCGCGTCCGCAGATGCCCCCAGGAGGGCTCCCACATCCACGCCAGATAGGGCTGCACATCCAGCCGGCTGCCATCGACCGGATCGAAGCGATTGCAGCTGCCGCTGACGGTGCAATAGCTGTTGCCGACAAACTGCACCCATTCGCCGCTGACGCCATAGCGCCAGTGCTCGTGGCGCTGATTCCATTCGATGGCCGCGCGCGGCTTGCGTGCATACGGATCCTGCTGCAGCGCTTCGGTCACATCCGGCAGGATCAACTCGTACTCGTCGGCCAACACGCTCCAGCGCCAGTCGCGGGCGCCGCCCGACAGGCCGATCGAACTGCCGAGTACCGAGGTCGATGAGGTGCTGAGCGAGTCGCCCAGGTCGACGAAATAGCGGTCGTCGGACACATGGTTGATATCGGCATCCAGGCGCACGCCCGGCCACAGACTGCCGTTGTGGCGGATGCGGAAGCGATCGCGATCGGCGCCGTAGAGGTCGTCACCCGGCAGCCATTCGGCATCGACCTGACCGCTGCCGCCGCTGTACAGGTAGCGAAACTCGCCGCCGGCCTGGAATCCGCGATCGCTGATGATGCGCGGCGTCAGGGTGGCGTCGTAGTTGGGTGCGATGTTCCAGTACCACGGCGCGGCGAAGTCGAAACCATCGCTGCCACCGCCGATGCGCGGCGACAGAAAGCCGCTCTTGCGGCGATCGTCGATCGGAAAGCTGGCGTAGGGGGCATACACCAGCGGGATACCGCCGACGCGCAGCTGGAAGCCGTCGGCCCTGGCTTGCCCGGCAGCGTGATCGATGGTCAGTGCGCGCGCGCGGATCTCCCAGGCCGGGTCGGCCTCGGTACAGGCGGTGTAGCTGACCTGACTCAGGTCGGTGCTGCCATCACGCGCGACCACTTGCTGCGCGGCGCCCTGCCCGCGCAAGGATTTCAGCGCGTAGCGCACATCCTTGAGCGTGGTCTCGTTCTTGCCGAGATCGGCGCTGGCCTCGGTGGCGTAAAAGGCATTGGTGGCATCGTCGTAGCGCACCACGCCGGTGGCCACGGCGGTGTCCTTGGCCATGTCGTACTCGATGCGATCCGCCTGCAGGCGCTGATCGGCACGGACCGCACGCGCCGAGCCCTGCAGGCGCATGAGCTCGCCATCCTTGCCGTCCAGCGTGTCGGCCTTGAGCTCGGTGGATGCCGCGGCGCGGGCCTTGGCATCCAGCGCCTCGCTGGGCAGCGCACGCGGTTGGCCGCTGCAGGACCAGCCGTGTTCGCTGCGTACGCAGGTCCAGGGATCGACTGGGCACAGTTCGGCGGCAAGCGCCTGACTCAACGGCGAGAGCGCCAGTCCAAGCAGCAACAGGCGCGAGGGGCGTGAAACAGTCATCGAGGCCATCCGGATTCAGTCTCAGGGCAGCGCAGGCGGGCGTGGGCGGCGCGCTCCGCTGGGGCGCGCGTACGATGGCACAGCGGCGCCGATCCACGAAAGGGACACTTGCCCGCCCGGACGGCTTGCGGCCAGACTTCCCGCGGGGACCACCGGGGAGAGCTCGCATGACCATACGCGTCGCGATCGTCGATGATCACGCCATGATGCGCGCCGGCTACCGCGGCATGCTGGCGGCCGAGCGCGATATCGAGGTCATCGCCGAGGGCGAGAGCGGCGAGGACGCCCTGCGCATCGTGCGCGAACAGCAGCCGGCGGTGCTGATCCTGGACGTCAGCATGCCGGGCTTGAGCGGCATCGAGGTCACCCACCGGCTGACCCGCAGCGACAGCCCGACACGCATCGTCATTGTCACCATGCTCAGCGAGGGTCCGGTGCCGGCACTGCTGCTCGAAGCCGGCGCCCATGCCTTTCTGACCAAGGGCAGCAACGGCGCCGAACTGATCGAGGCAGTGCGCAGCGTCGCCCGCGGGCTGCGCTATGTGTCGCATGCGATCGCCCAGCGTCTGGCGCTGGCGCGGGTGATGAACGAGAGCTCGCCGCTGGATCGACTGACGACGCGCGAACTGGAGATCGCCATCATGCTGGGGCGCGGCGAGCGCCCCAATGAGATCGCGCCGCGGCTCAACATCAGCGACAAGACCGTTCACACCTACAAGATGCGGCTGATGGAAAAGCTGGACTTGCGCAGCGACTCGGAGCTGACGCTGCTGCTGGTGCGCTACGGCTTGCTGTCCGGCTGAGTCGCCAGCCATGCGCGCATGATCTCCACCTGCGCCAGATCGGCCTGGCGATAGGCCGAACGGAAGGCATTGCGCTGATCCGCATCGGTACCCGCGGACGCGTGCGGACTGGCGTAGAGAAAGCGCAGTACCAGATGGCCCGGCGCCGGCGCCTCGATGCGCACCGTGCGAGAGCCGCCGGCCAGTTCGGGCGGCGCCAGTATGGATTGCACCAGCGACTGCGCCTGCGCGTCAGCGCGCAGGTCCTCGATAACCGTCAGCGTGCCAAAGTGCAGGCGCCGTTGCCAGCGCATCGGCTCCAGGGCCACCACCTCGGCGCCGTCGAGCTCTGGCCGGAAGCGCTGCGGCTCGGTGGCACTGAGCAAGACCGCCCGCCACAGCGCAGCCGCGTCCACCGGCTGAACCCGGGGGTCGCGCGGGTCATTGATCTGGACGATGTGCTCGTAGTGCATACGCCTCCTGCCGTTGCTTCGTCATGACCCCGGAAAGCCTCACATGACGTTTACATTTCTTGGACTTTTTGTCGACAAGCAATGAGAATACCCCACCCCATTGCCGCTACCCCGGAGTCTTTAATGATGAAGCAAAGAACCCTGATCCACAGCTTCACGCTTGCCCTGTTGGCCGGTAGCGCGAGCGCTGCGACCATCGGCGATGGCCCGGTGGTTGAGAGCCACATGGACCAGGCAGCGATCAACGCCGGCCGCGTCAGCTTTGAGCAGTTGTTCGCCCACGGGCAATTTCTGTTCAAGGCCAAGTTCAACATGTTCGATGGTCAAAGTCGCCCGGGCACCACCGGCGGCGGCGCGGCGCGCACACCAGGCAGTGCGCCGCGGTTCATCCGCACCTCCGCTCCAGACGCCAATTCCTGCTTCGGATGCCACAACGACCCGGTGTCAGGAGGCGGCGGTGACATCGTCGCCAATGTCTTTGTGCTCGCACAGACCCTCGATCCAGTCACCCAGTCGGTCAGCGGCGACTTCAGCAACGAACGCAACACCCTCGGGATGCAGGGTACTGGTGCGATCGAAATGCTGGCGCGCGAAATGACGGCGGAACTGCTGGCCATTCGCGAGGATGCGTTGCGAATCGCACGCGAGACCGGGCGCTCGACGCGGATGGCGCTGGTGACCAAGGATGTCGATTTCGGCTTCATCGGAGCAAATGCCGACGGGACGCTGGTCACCCGCGAGATCGTAGGAGTCAACTCCGATCTGATCGTGCGTCCCTTCCATCAGAAGGGCGCGGTGATTTCGCTGCGTGAATTCACCAACAACGCAATGAACCACCATCACGGCATCCAGAGCGTCGAGCGCTTCGGCCAGGCGCGCACGAACACCAAGGACTTCGACCAGGACGGCGTCGAGGACGAATTGACGGTGGGCGATGTCACTGCCACGACGATCTACCAGGCTGGGCTGAATGTGCCGGGTCAGGTGCTGCCGAGCGATCCCGCGGCACTGCGGGCGGTGATTCGCGGCGAGCGAACCTTTGAAACCGTCGGCTGCGCCGACTGCCACGTCCCCACGCTGAAGCTGGACTCAGCCATGTTTACCGAGCCCAACCCGTACAATCCGGACGGCAATCTGAAGCCTTCCGACGTGCCGCAGGTGTACGCCTTTGACATGACGACGAACGGCCAGTTGCCACGGCACGAAAAGGCGCCCGACGGCGGTATCTACGTTCGTGCCTATACCGACCTCAAACGTCACAATCTGTGTGATACCGAAGTACGCCACTTCTGTAACGAAAAGGTGGTCCAGGGCGGCATCCCGACCGAGCTCTTTCTCACCCGTCGCCTTTGGGACGTCGGCAACTCGGCGCCCTACGGCCACCGAGGTGATCTGACCACCATTACTGAAGCCATCATGGCACACGGCGGCGAAGCCAAGGCATCGCGCGTGGCCTTTGACTCACTCAGCACGACCCGCAAGGCCGAAGTCATCGAGTTCCTGAAGTCGCTGCAGATCTTGATGCCCGGCACACCATCGCTGGTCGTGGACAAGGATGGCAAGGCGGTCGACAAGGCGCAGATCAAGGCCAAGCTGGCTGAGGCTGGCGAGATCTGAAAGGGCGGCCCGGCGCATGCCTAACGACCCGAGGCATGCGCCGACGGCGCCTCAGCGGCTGTCCTTGAGCTTGGCCAGGATCTCGGCGCGCGCATCGCGCAGGATGGAGTCGCGATCCAGGCTGCCGAGAATCTCTTCCACCACGCGCTTGGGGCCGCGCTCGCCCCAGCTTTTGCCGTTGGCGAGATAGGACTGGGCCGCACGTCCGGTGAGGTAGGTAGAGAAGTACGCCAACGCGCCCTGCGCCCCCGCTGTGAGCGCCGTCGACAGGCCGGCGCTGATGCCCTTCAGCGCGCTGGCGAGCACATTGACGCCCCAGATGGCGCCCATCAGGGCCGCGATCTGTGCGGCGATCTTCAGCACCAGTTCGCCCGCCTCGGCCTTGGTCAGCGGCAGCCCGTACACCTGCCCCAGATGCATCACCAGGGCCACATCCAAGCCCACCGCCGCCGCCAGATCGGCCATCGGCACCGGGTTCAGACCGACCGCCACACCTTTGCCCAGTGCGTAGTTGCGGATCAGGCGATCGGCCACATCCTGGCGGACCTCGGTCAGGCGCTTGCCCACTTCATCACTCAAGCGACCGGCAAACAGGCCGGCATTGAGCGCCGCCAGCGTCTTGCCCTCGCTGGCGAGCACCTCGGCGATGCGCGTGCGCACGGCGGCGACGTCAGGCGCGGGCGTTTCCATCGATTCGGTCTCGCTGCCAGCGGCATCGATCCGGATCACCCGACGCGGCGCCGGCAGCGCACTGCAGGCCAGCACTTGCTCGGGCCGCAGCATGCCGCTGGCGTGCTGGCGCAGCCGCTCCAGCAGCGCCTCGCGCTCGGCGCGCAGATAACGATCGGCCTTGTTCAGCACCAGCAGCAGCGGCCGCTGGGTGGCTTTCAGTTCGGCCAGCGCCTGCGCCTCGGTGGCGGTCAGATCACCGTCGACGACGAACATCACCAGATCCGAGCGCGCCGCCACATGCCGCGCCAGGCGCTCACGTTCGGCGCCATCGATCTCGTTGATGCCCGGCGTGTCGATCAGGTGCACGCCACTGTCGCCGATACGCTGCCAGCGCGCCGCCTCGCGCGTGGTGGTGGTGCCGTGCAGCACGCCGACCTCAAAACGCTGCTCGCCGATCAGCGCGTTCAGCAATGCCGATTTGCCGACGCTGACGCGGCCGAACACTGCCACGTGCAGCTCACCGGCGCTCAGCTTGTCGATCATCGCCTCGATTTCGGCGAACTCGGGTTCCAGCGCGCGGCGGATCTCCGGCGGCAGCGCCGGGTCGCCGATCAGGGCGCGCAGACTGGCGACCGTTTCGTCCAGGTGCTGTTGCTGCGCGCTCATCGTTTACCCGGCCTGTCCTTGGGTTTGTCCCATTGTCCTTCCACCTCGATGAGCAATTCGACCTCGTCACCGACCTGGTCCAGCAGCGCGTCCATGCCGTACTCACTGCGTCGCAGCGCGGCGCGGGCGGAGAAGCCGGCGGTGGCCTTAAGCGTGTAGCGATGCAGGCCGATGCGATTGACCTTGACCGTCAGCACCAGCGGCCGGGTCTGGCCGCGCAAGCTCAGTTCGCCGCGCAACTCGCCACGATCGGCGCCTAGCGCGTGCAGACCGCGGGCGACGAAGCGCGCCTCGGGATACTGCTCGGCGTCGAACCAGCGCGGGCCGAGCAGCGTGCGATTCCACGCCGCATCGCCCATGTCCAGGCTGCGGATATCGATGCGCACATCGACGCTGGCGCTGGACCAGTCCTCCGGATCGAACGCAAAGCTGCCCTGCCAGGCGCGAAAGCTGCCGATCGAGCGCGAGAAACCCAGGTGATCGACCAGGAACAGCAGGCGCGAGTGCACTGGGTCGAAGCGGTACTCGCGCGGTGCCGCCTGGGCCAGCCCCGCGCACAGGCAACACAGCAGTCCCAGCAGCAGCGTGGCGAGCCGATTCATGCGCGGTCCTCGCGTGTGTCCAGCGCCAGTTTGAGCAACTCGGGCGCGCGCTGCAGCAGGCTCGCGCCATCTCCCAAGCTTGCCCCGAAACGTTCGAGCGCCTCGGCGCGGTCGAAGCCGCCGCGCGCCAGCGTCTCCGCCACCGCCCGGCCCAGGCTGTCGAAGATCATCGCGTAGGCCAGCGCGTGCACCAGCCCGCCGCCAACCGTGCCGAGGCCCGGAAAGGCCTTCAGCGCATTGCCGGCAATCGCCAGCAGCAAGGCGCTGCTGCCGCGCAGCCGACCGCCGGCCAGTTCCACAAAGTCGTCGAGATCGATGCTGCGCAACGGTACCTCGTACAACCGCGCCAGCTCGCCAAGCAGGCGCGTCGCCAGCACGCCCTGAATCACCAGATCGGTGCCGGGCGCCACCGCGGCGAGCGCGCCCACGGCCGCCTTGCGCGCGTACTCGCGCACCAGCGTTTGCGCCTGCTGCGCACGCTGCTCGGCCTGCAACGCCGCGCGCTTCAGGTCCACCGCGCCCAGTACCGCCCGCTCACGGCGCGCTTCCAGCGCCTGCGGGCCTTGCTGAGCGAGTGCCCGCAGCGCCTGCAGCAAGGGCGCAATCTGCGCCGGCCGCGGGCGCTCACGCCAGTGTTCGGCGCCCGTGGCATCGACGACGCGCACCGACTCCACACCGCCAGCGCTCACGCACAGCGGGTCGAGGCCGCTGCGCTCGCGCAGCCGCCGCGTCAGCGCCGCCAGTTGCTCCGGCGAGTAGCGGTCGGTCTTGTTCAACAGCAACAGCATCGGCTTGTCGAAGGCGCGCAGCCACTCGACCTCCTCCCATTGCGACCGCGTCAGGTCGCCATCGCAGACATAGGCGACCAGATGCGCACGTAGCGCCTCTTCGCGTGCCGCCACCGCGCGCGACTCGCCCTGCCATTCGCCTACCCCCGGCATATCGGCAAGCATCAGGCGCAGATCCTCGCCGAGCGCACCCGCATAGTGACGAACACTGCGCGTGGTGCCAGCGCGCACGTCCACGCGCACCTCGGCGCCCGGCACCAGCGCCGCGATCAAGGAACTCTTGCCGGCGCTGACCTCGCCGAACAGAGCGACGTAGACCTGATCGAGCGCCGCGCGCCGATCCAACTCCTGCAATTCCGCCTGCAGCGGCGCCGCGCCGGGCAGCGACTGCAGACGCGTCTCCAGTTCGGCACGCGTCAGCGCCGCCACGACCGGTGCACGCGGCGCGCGCCGCGGCCGCAGCAATCGCCACAGCAGCCAGCCGCTGGTCAGCAGCACGAGCACAATCAAGGAGGTACTGAGCACGCCCAGCCACAGCGGCAGCCGCTGCACGCGCTCGACTATCGACAAAGCGGCGTCGGTGGCGTAGATCAACGACAGCAGCAGCCCCAGCGTGATCGCGAGCACCAGGGCAGCAATCAACCAGCGGATGCGGGCGGCGGGTGGAGCGTCTGGCATGCAGAAGTCGGCGGGGCAGGCGCGCAGGCGCCGATGGACGGTGATGCTGGGCGCGCTGGCCTGCGCTTGGCAAGCCTGCGCCACACCGCCCGGCGAGCCGGTGTTCCGCATCCTGAATCGCGATGACGGGCTGCCGTCGAATCAAGTTCAGGCGCTGACGCTGGATGGCGCCGGCCGGCTGTGGATAGGCACCGGCTTTGGTCTGGCGCGCTTTGATGGCCACGAGATGCGCACCTGGCTGCCGCGCGCCGACGATCCCGGCTCGCTGGCCAGCGGCTCGGTCGAAGCGCTGTTGACTGACCCGCGCGGCGGAATCTGGGTGGGCACCGAGGGCGGCAATCTGGCGCGCTTCGACCCGGCCCTGGAGAGCTTCGTGCGCATACCGCTGTCGGCGGTGGCGGCGAATGAATCGGTCGAGATCTGGTCGCTGACCGCCAATGCCGAGTCCGTGTACGCCGGCACTTACGGCGCCGGCATCCTGGAACTCGGTTACGACGGCCAAGTGCGTCGGCGCCTGGGGCCAGCCGATGGTCTGACCGACAGCGACATCGTCGACATCCTCGCCAGCGGCGAGTCCGCGCTGTGGGTGCTGACCTACGGCTACAGCTTGCTGCGTCTGGACCTTGCAGGCCGGCGCGCCGATCCGGTGCCGCTGCCGGCCGCTGCCTTCGGCATTGCCCGCCGCGGCGACGACCTGCTGGTCAGCACGCGCGACGGGCAGCGCTGCGAGGTCAGCGCCAGTCTGGCGGTGCGCTGCGAGCCGATCCCGCGGATGGCGCGTCCCAACGCGGTGCGCATGCTGCTGCCCGACGCCCGCGGGCTGTGGCTGGGCGGCAACGCCGAACTCCTGCGCGAGCGGCATGGCCTGACCCAGCTGATCCGCTTCGAACCCGGACGCATTGGCGGCATTCCGCGCCAGCGCCTGTGGACCGGCGTGCAGGACCGCGACCTCGGCCTGTGGATGGCCAGTCCCGGCGGCGGCATCCTGCATCTGCCACTGGAGGCCGACCGCTTCAGCGTCTGGCAACCGAGCTACGGCGCCAACGCTGGTTTGCGTGATGGCCGGGTGACCGCGGTCACCCAGGACGCCAGCGGCAGTGTCTGGATCACCACCCACGCCGGCGGACTGCATCGCCTCGATCCGGTCAGCGGTGACATCCAGGCCGTGGCGCTGGATGTGCCGGCGGAAACCCTGTGGCAACCGCTGTACGAGGCGCCGGATCGGCTGTGGCTGGCGCGCAAGAGCGGTGTGGATCTCTACCGGATCACGCCCGACCGCCAACTGCAGTCGCTGCGACGCTGGGCCGCGCCGGAACTGCTGGAGGGCGTGCCGGATTTGCTCTACCGCACGCCTGACGGGCAGATCTGGGCCAGCGCGATGGGCGCCGGGGTCAATCGGATCGACACCGCGGGCGCGGTGCATCGCTATCCCTTCGAGCACGGCGAGTTCATCGGCACCGAGACCCAGATGATCGGGGCTGGCCTGGATGGCGCGGTGTGGATCGCCACCGACCGTGGCCTGTACGCCTGGGACGCCAGTTGTGATTGCCTGCGCACCTTGATCGCCGATGCGCGGGTCAGCGCCTATGCCTTGGCGCCGGGTGAGCGCGTGTACGCGATGGTCGACGGCCAGTTGGTGCTCTACCAATGGCGCGGCGGCTTGTACCGCGCCGCCGAACAGGCGCCGCGCGCCTTTGCCGAGTTCCAGTCCGCAGGCGGCATGCAGTGGCTGGATGGGGCGCTGTGGCTGGCCGGGACGCAAGGACTGTTTCGCTACGATCCGGCCGTCGATGCGCTCAGCACCTGGCGCACCGGCGACGGCCTGCCCAGCACCGAGTTCCGCGATCGGCCGTTCTACACCGACGCCGCAGGCGGACTCTGGCTCGGCACCGACGAGGGCCTGGTACGCGCCGACACGCGCCTCAGTCTGCTGCCGGACCAGCGCGCCCACCTGCGCCTGGAACACGCCGAGGTGGAAGGCCGCGACGGCTGGCGCCGCCTCGACATTCACCAGCCCAATACGCTGACGGCGGATGACCGCAGCCTGACGGTCAGCGTGCGGCTCGATACCCTGGCGCGGGCGAGCGCTCAGCGCTTCAGCTTCAGGCTGGACGGGTTGGATCAGGACTGGTCGATGCCGGCGCAGCGCGTGGACCGTGCCTTCGGCAGCGTGCCGCCAGGTCGCTACACGCTGCGCGTGCGCGCCTGGGACGGCTACGGGCGCCCCGCCATCAACGAACTGGCGTGGCCGCTGACGGTCGCTCCGCCCTGGTGGGCCAGTCCGCTGGCCTATGCGCTGTATGCGCTGGCGCTGCTGGCGGCGATGCTCGGCAACGAACACTGGCGCCGACGTCGGCGCCGCGTCGCCGAGTCTTTGGAAGAGGCGCGCCGCAAGGCCGAATGGGCCGAGCAACTGGCCAGCGAAAAGAGCGCGCTGATCGCCGAACTGAGCCACGAGATCCGCAATCCGCTGAACGGCATGCTGGGCATGGCGCGTCTGCTCGGCGATGGCAGTCTGCCAGCGCCGGCGCGGCGCTACCTGGATTTGCTGCGCGACGCCGGCCAGCAGCTGACGGCTCTGCTCGATGACGTGCTGGACTGGAGCCGCCTGAACGCCGGCCGCGCCGATCTCCCTCTGCAGCCCGTCGATCTGCAGGCTTTTCTGCAGTCGGTGAGCGCGCGCTACGGCGAACTGGCGCAGCAGAAGGGGCTGACATTGAGCACCGAGGTCGCGGCCGATCTGTGGGTGCAGGCGGCGCCGGCGCGACTGGCGCAGATCCTGGATAACCTGCTGTCCAACGCGATGAAGTACACGCCGGCGGGCTCGGTGCATCTGTATGCCTGCGCCCATCCGGAGATCGCCGAGCAGGTGCTGATCGGCGTGCGCGACACCGGCCCGGGCCTGTCGAGCACGGAGCTCGAACGCTTGTTCAAGCCCTTCGAACGCCTGAGTACCGGCCGCCACGTGCCCGGCACCGGCCTGGGGCTGGCCATCAGCCGCAGTCTGGCTGAGCGCATGGGCGGGCAACTGAGTGCGCGCTCCACGCCGGGCAGCGGCGCCGAATTCTGCCTGCGTCTGCCGCGCGCACAGTCCGGCAGTGCGGCGCCGACGCCCGCTCCGGCGCCGCTGGTCCGGCCAACCAGCGGCCTGCGCGTGTTGGTGGTGGAGGACGACCCGCTCGGCCGCGAGGTGCTCGAAGCCCTGCTGCGCGAGCACGCGGCGCAGGTCTGCAGCGCCAGCGACGGCCTGACCGCCCTGCTGCTCGCGCGCAGCCAAGCGATCGACGTGGCGCTGGTCGACTGGGATCTGCCGGGGATGAGCGGACTGGAACTGGCCCGCGTACTCGCCGCCGCCGAACCCAGACCGCATTTGATCGCCGTGACCGGCCGCGCCATGCCCGAGGACTGGCAACGCGGCCGCGAAGCCGGCTTCGACGCCCACCTGCCCAAACCGGTACAGCCCGATGCGCTGCTGGCGGCGCTGGCGGCAGTGCCGAAGGGGCACGAGGGCAGCGAGGGCACGCTCAAGCAAAGCGGAGGGCACGAGGGCACGTAGGAGCCGGAAGCAAGAGCACAAGCGACTGACGTGGTCGGGAGTTGATGCGTACGCCCGGAATGCGAGCCTTTGCGTGCCCTCGTGCCCTCGTGCCCTCGCTCCGGCCCGTCGGCGTAGCCGCCGGGCGCTCAGGGCAGCGCGCGGCAATGCCGCGCAAGCGCTGCCCTTCTCCCCTCCGCCTTGCTTGAACGTGCCCTCGTGCTCTTGCGGGCCCTGCTCAGTGCGGCATGACGAATTGCGCACCGGCGCGGATGCTGGTGGGCCAGCGGGTGGTCACGGCCTTCAGGCGCGTGTAGAAGCGCACGCCTTCCGGGCCGTACACGTGGGTGTCGCCGAACAGCGAGGCCTTCCAGCCGCCGAAACTGTGGAAGGCGGAAGGCACCGGAATCGGCACGTTGACGCCGACCATGCCCACCTGCACGCGGCTGACGTAATCGCGCGCGGCGTCGCCGTCGCGGGTGAAGATGGCGGTGCCGTTGCCGTACTCGTGGGCGTTCACCAGTGCCAGCGCTTCCTCATAGCTGCCGACGCGCACCACCACCAGCACCGGCCCGAAGATTTCCTCGCGGTAGATGCGCATATGCGCCTGCACGTGGTCGAACAGGCAGCCGCCGAGGAAGTAGCCCTCGCCCGCGCCCTCGATCTGCCGCTCGCGGCCATCGACCACGAGTGCGGCGCCTTCGGCCACACCCAGGTCCACATAGCCGCGCACGCGGTCGCGGTGGGCACCGGTGATCAACGGTCCCATGTCCATGCCGGGCCGATCGCCGGCGCCGATCTTGAGCGCCTGCACGCGCGGCGCCAGCCGCGCGATCAGCGCGTCCGCCGTGGCGTCACCGACGGCCACCGCCACCGAGATCGCCATGCAGCGCTCGCCGGCCGACCCGTAGCCGGCACCCATCAGCGCATCGGCCACCTGATCCAGATCGGCATCGGGCATCACCACCATGTGGTTCTTGGCGCCGCCCAGCGCCTGCACGCGCTTGCCGTGGCGTGCGCCGGTCTCGTAGATGTACTTGGCGATCGGCGTGGAGCCGACAAAACTGAGTGCACGCACTTCCGGGTGCTCGAGCAGCGCGTCCACCGCCACCTTGTCGCCGTGGACCACATTGAACACGCCGTCCGGCAGGCCGGCTTCCTTGAGCCAGTCCGCCAACAGCAGCGAGCAACTGGGATCACGCTCGGAAGGCTTCAGCACGAAGGTGTTTCCGCACGCGATCGCCACCGGCAGCATCCACAGCGGCACCATCGCCGGGAAATTGAAGGGGGTGATGCCGGCCACCACGCCGAGCGGCTGGCGCAGCGAGTAGGCATCGATCTGCGTCCCCACGTTCTCGGTGGTTTCGCCCTTCAGCAGATGCGGGATCCCACAGGCGAATTCGACGACCTCGATCCCGCGCGCCACCTCGCCCAGCGCATCGCTGTGGGTCTTGCCGTGCTCGGCGGTGATCTGCGCCGCCAGACGATCGGCATTGGCGTCGAGGATCTCGCGCAGCTTGAACATCACGCGCGCCCGCCGCATCGGCGGCGTCGCCGCCCACGCCGGGAACGCGGCCTGGGCTGCCGCCACGGCCGCATCGACCTGTGCGCGATCCGCCAGCGGCAGCACACCGGTCTGCTGACCGGTGGCCGGGTTGTATACCGGGCTGGTGCGGGCGGCGGCGGCGGCGATGCGCTGGCCGGCAATGTAGTGCGGAATCAGGACGGGCTGGGGCATCTCAAGTACTCGCAATCAGGTCTACAAAGGTGCGGACGATGGGCTTACTCGCCGATGTCCTCGTTCCACAGCGCCGGTTTGGCCGCCATGAAATCCCGCATCAGCTCGATGCAGCGGGCGTTGTCGAGCACGGTGAGCTCGACGCCGCGGCTCTGCAGCAGCGCTTCCTCGCCCATGAAGCTGCGATTTTCGCCGATCACCACGCGCGGAATGCCGTACAGCAGGATGGCGCCGCTGCACATCGAGCAGGGCGAGAGTGTGGTGTAGATGGTGCACTCGCGATAGACCCGCGCCGGCAGGCGACCGGTGTTTTCCAATGCATCCATCTCGCCGTGCAGTACTGCACTGCCCTTCTGCACGCGACGGTTGTGGCCGCGGCCGATGATCTTGCCCTCGTGCACCAGCACCGAGCCGATCGGAATACCGCCCTCGGCCAGACCGAGTTCCGCCTCTTCAATCGCCGCCTGCATAAACGGATCCATTGCGCGCTCCACTTCGATCAGGAGCCCCGATGCTATGCGAAGCGGCCGAACTGCGCCCAGCGAATGGCCTGCCTCGCCCGCCACAGACGAGCAGAAAGTCGCGCATCCCGACTCGGCAGCAGCTGCGCCGGGCCCTACAATCGCGCCGATGGCAGATCCCACCTTCGAACCACTCTCCCGCATCGGCTACTCGGCAACGCGCTGGCCGGATCTCAAGCTGCCAGCCGACAGCGTGCTGGCGCGCATCGTCGAGCAGCATCGCTCCGGCTATGTCATCCACGATGGCATGCAGACGCTGCCCGCCAAATCGCTGCCGCGACTGCGCCACCGGGTCGAAGAAGCCAGCATGCGGCCCTGCGTCGGCGACTGGTGCCTTGCGGCGCTGCGCCACGGCGGCGAATGGATGATCGAGGAACTGCTGCCGCGCTTCTCGACGCTGGCGCGCGGCGCCGCCGGCGAGAGCAGTGCGCGGCAGGCGATCGCGGTGAACATCGACCATGTGCTGGTGGTGACCGGGCTCGACCGCGATTTCAATCTGCGCCGTATCGAGCGCTATCTGACGCTGATCAGCAGCAGCGGCGCGCAGCCCTCACTGGTGCTGACCAAAGCCGATCAGCACACCGATGTCTCGGCGCTGCAACAGGAGGTCGAGGCGCTGGCCCCGGGCACGCGCGTGTACGCCGTCAACGCCAAATCGGCCGACAGCTGCGCCGCGCTCGCTGCGCAATTGCGGCCGGGACAGACGGCGGTGCTGGTCGGTTCCTCCGGCGCCGGCAAGTCCACGCTGACCAACACGCTGCTGGGCCACGAGGTGCAGGCCACCGGTCACACCCGCGAGAGCGACGGCCGCGGTCGCCACACCACGGTGTCGCGGGCGCTGAAGCCGCTGCCGGGCGGCGCCTGTCTGATCGACACGCCAGGCCTGCGCGAGATCAAGCTGACCGGCGAGGAGGATCTGGCCGAAGCCGGCTTTGACGATATCGAGGCGCTGGCGAGCCAATGCCGCTTCAGGGATTGCCAGCATCAGCGCGAACCGGGTTGCGCGGTGCAGGCCGCCATCGCCGGCCAGACGCTGGATCCGCTGCGACTGCAGAGCTACAGCAAACTGTCGGGCGAGATCGCGCGCGCCGGCGAGAGTGCCGTCGCCAAGCGCGAGCGCAAGCAGTACGACGCCAGCATGGCGCGCGCTTTGCGCGACGTGCTCAAGCACAAGGGCCGGCGCTGAGCCGCTGCGCCCGCGGGCACAGCGAACAACGCCGATCCGGCGTCGGGCTGTTAGCATCCGCGCGTCCCTTAAGTGTGAGTGAGACAGCGATGACGCGGCAGTGGATGGGCCTGGGAGCGCTGCTGGCGCTGTGGCCGGCTTTGGCGGACGCGGCGATCAGCGGCCGCGTGGTGGATGACAGCAACGATCAGCCCGTTGCCGGCGCCGTGGTGCGCGTACAGGCCACCGATGGGCCGTCGACGACCACCGATGCCAACGGTCAGTTCACGCTGAACGTCGCCCCGGCCAACCCGGTCAGCGTCGCTGCCGCCGTGGCCTATCAGCACGCAGCACCGCTGAACTACATCAGCAACGCCAATTTCGCGGTCAATGGCCAGACCAACGTCGAGATCCGGCTGCCGCGGATGCCTGCCACCAGCAGCGCCAACTACACGCCGCTCAATGCCACCGTCTGCGGCGCCTGCCACAGCGAGCAATACGCCCAGTGGCAAACCTCGCGCCACGCCGGTGCGGCGCTCAATCCCTGGGTGCTCGATCTGTATGCCGGCACCGGCACGCCCGGCGGCAGCGCTGGCTACATTTTCAAGAACCTGCACGACCCGGGCGAATCCGGCTTCTGCGCCGCTTGTCACGGGCCGATGCAGGATGTGTTCACGCCCGGCCAGCTGGCCTTCGATGCGATCAGCACGCAGCCCGGCCGCGATGGCGTCAGCTGCCTCGGCTGCCACCAGCAGGCCAACGTCAATCCGGCGGCGATCAACGGCATTGCGCACGTCAACGGCAAGGTCAGCTATCGCTTCCCGGATGACCCCAATTACGTGACCGGCCTGTACGTGTTTGGCAGCCTGCCCGACGTCGACACCAGTTCGATGCGCAACAGCTACAAGCCGGAGTTCAGCGATTCGATCCAGTGCGCCGGCTGCCATCAGTACGTGCGGCCGGACAACGGGGCAGCCGGGCAGAACACCTATCTGGAATGGCTCGCCTCGCCGTACGCGCAGCCGGGCCCCAACTTCAAGACCTGCCAGAACTGCCACATGCCGAACGAGGCCACCTCGGGCCCGATCGCCACCACCGCGGGCTTCGATCGCCCGGCCAGCCAGCGCCATCGGCATGACTTCGTCGGCTCCAATCCGAGTACGCTGTCGCAGGCGGTGCTGCTGCGCACCAGCGCGACCGAGAGCGCCGGTCAGGTGCTGGTATCGGCGGAAGTCGAGAACCGCGGCGCCGGCCATGGCTTCCCGGCCGGCGTGTCGATCCGCAACGCCATCCTGGTGATCGATGTGCGCGCCAACGGCCAGCCGCTGCTGCAGACCGGCGGTCCGGTGGTGCCCTTCTATGGCAGCGACGATGTGGCGGGCACGCAGCCGGGCGATCTGGCCGGTCTGCCCGGCAAGGGCTTCGCCAAGATCATGGAGGGGCGCATCAACGATCAGGGTCCGGTGGTGCGGCCGGTGCTGTTCATCGATGCCGAAGCCACCGCCGAGAACACGATCATTCCCTCGGGCGCCACCGACACCACCCAGTACGCCTTCCAGATTCCGGCCGATTTGCCGGTGGGGACGCCGATCACGGTGGAAGCACGTCTGTTGTATCGCCGCGCTTTCCGCGCACTGGCGGTGACCAAGGGCTGGACCCAGACGCCCTCCGGCGGCCCGATCGAGATCGAGGTGGCGAGCACCCAGACCAGCTTGATTTCCGCCGGCACCGAGCCAGTCGGCGTGCCGGGACCGGGACCGCTGGCGCTGCTGTTGCTGGCGCTGGGTCTGGTCGGCGGCGGCGCCTGGCTGGCGCGCCGCAGCTGAGCACCGGCTGGCGCGCTCAGACGCGCGCCAGCGCTTGCTCCAGATCGGCGATCAGCTCGGCCGGATCTTCCAGACCAATCGAAAAGCGCACCAGATTCCACGGCAATCCGGTGCGATTGGCGGCGATGTCGCCATCGCGCAGGACCACGGCCAGCGGCCACACCAGCGACTCGTGGCCGCCCCAGGACACTGCCATCAGGAACAAGCGCAGGCTGTCGCAAAAGCGCTCGACGCCGGCGAGGTCGTCCGCGCGCAACTCGATCGAGAACAATCCCGATCCGCCGCGCGACTGTCGCAGCGCCAACTCGCGCTGCGGGTCCTGGGCGTGTCCGGGGTAGTAGATGCGTGCCACTTTGGGATGCGTTTCCAGAAAGGCGAGCACCTTCAATGTGCTGGCACAGACGCGCTCCATGCGCACCGGCAGCGTGCGCAGTCCGCGCAGCAGCAGCCAGGCCTCGAAGGGGCCCGGGATCGCGCCGAAGGTCATGAACGGCCCGCGAAAGATCTCGGCGATCAAGGCCGCCGACCCGCACACCACGCCGGCCACGACGTCGCTGTGACCGTTCAGATACTTGGTGGCCGAATGCGCGACCAGGTCGATGCCCATCGCCGCCGGCCGCTGCAGCAGCGGGCTGGAATAGCTGTTGTCGCACAAGGTGCGGATGCCGCGCGCCCGCGCGATGGCCGCAATCGCGGCCAGATCCTGCAGTTCCATCGTCAGCGAGTTGGGACTCTCCAACACAATCATCCGCGTGCGCTCACGAATCGCCGCCTCGACCTCGGCGGGCGCGCGGGCGTCGACGAAACTGATGTCCACGCCGAAGCGCGGCAACCAGTCGCGCACCAATATGCGCGTCCAAGCATACGGCTTCTGCACGCACAGCACATGATCACCGGCGCGCACGCTGGCGAGCACCGCCGCCGCCATCGCAGCCGCCCCGGAGCCGAACACCAGCGCATCCTCGGTGCCTTCGAGCGCTGCCAGCTTGCGCCGCAGCACCTCCACCGTGGGGTTGTTGCCACGCGTATAGAAGGCATTGGCCAGCTCATCCTGCCCGGCCGCGCGCATTGCGGCCACGCTGGGAAAGGCGAAATTGCTGGTCTCGAAGATCGGGGGCGACACCGCGCCTCGCCACTGATCGCGATCCTCTCCCAGATGATTGAGCAAGAAACTGAGCGAGCTGTCGGCGTGCATTACGGGCTCCCGGAGTGAGGGGCAGAGTCTGCCGCGTCGGCAGATGCGATGACAGGCGGTACCACGGCGGACACCACCGCGTCTTGACCCCGGTCAAGCGCAGGCCCTTGCGTTCACGATCTCATCCAAAGCAGCCAGTCACCGGGGAGTTACCATGACCTTCATGCAATGGGATGAGGCCTATGCGGTAGGACTCGCGGACATCGACCAACAGCACCAGTGGCTGATCACCACCACCAATCTGCTGCACGACGAGCTGGCACACAGCGCGCCGGATCGCGCCTTCATCGCCGAGGTGCTGGAAGGACTGATGGACTACACCGTCAACCACTTCATCCTGGAAGAGGCCCTGTTCCAGCGTTGCGAGTACCCCGCGGGCGATGCGCACAAGCGCCTGCACGACAAATTCAGTGCGACGCTGCTGGGCGTGCTCAAGGACTTCGAAGGTGGCGCCGACATTGCCAGCGGCATGCTGGAGCTGATGAAAAACTGGCTGATCCAGCACATCCTGATCGCCGACAAGGCCTACGCGCCATACGTCCAGGCGGCCGAGCGCTCTCAGTCGGCCGCGTAGCTGCCACTGAACTCCCCGAGCATGCGCCGCACATCGGCGCCGATCTCGGGATCATCGAGCGCCAGACGCACCGTGGCCTGGACATAGCCCAGCTTGCTGCCGCAGTCGTAGCGCACGCCGTCAAAGCGATAGGCCCAGGCCGACTGCTCCGCCAGCAGCGCGGCGATGCCATCAGTGAGTTGGATCTCGCCACCCGCCCCCGGTCGCGTGCCTTCGAGCAGATCGAAAATGCGCGTATCGAGCACATAACGCCCGACCACCGCCAGGTTTGAGGGCGCCACATCCGGGCGCGGCTTTTCGACGATGCCCTCGATCCGCATCAGGCGCTCGTTGACCTCGGCGCCGGAGACGATGCCGTAACGTGCGGTGTCCTTCCAATCGACGGTCTCGACGGCAATCACGCTGCCACCGCGCTCGGCCTGCACCGCCGCCATCTGCGCCAAGGCCCCGGGCCCGCCGCGATTCATGATGAAGTCGTCCGGCAGGATCACCCCGAACACTCCGTCCGCCACCGCCGGGCGGGCACACAGTACGGCGTGGCCCAGTCCGCGTGCTTCCGGCTGCAGCACGAACACCGGCCGCACATGCGCCGGCAGCGTCTCGCGCACGATGCGCAGCAGCTCATGTTTGCCGCTGCGATCCAGACGCTGTTCCAACTCAAAAGCGGTGTCGAAGTGGTCGTTGATGGCTCGCTTGTTGCGATTCACCACAAACACCAGCGTGTCGGCACCGGCTGCCACCGCCTCGTCCGCCGCCCACTGGATCAAAGGGCGATCCATCACTGGCAGCATCTCCTTGGGCACGACCTTGGTGGCCGGCAGGAAACGCGTGCCGAGTCCAGCCACAGGAAACACCACGGTGCGCAGGCGAGCGGTCATCGCAATCTCGCAAAGTCCAGAGGCGTTTAGGATACCGCCGGGATACCGAGTACCACACTGAATGCGAGGCGTCCTGCCTCCGACTTTAGCCCTGCACGGCGGAGCCCTGAGATTCGCCAAACACGCCATTCCTTGGTGCAGCGATGAAAGTCTTGGCGCCATGCGCGGCGTCGAGCCGTCGAGATATCACCCGCGGTCGCAGCCAAGCGCTTGATTTTTCAACACTACGCAAGGCGCCCGGCGGCACCGTCGGCCTTGGCACAGATCCTGTTGCACGCCAGCCGTATCCATCAGGGACGCAGGAGGAAGCGCAGATGAGCGTAGGACGCGGATCGGCTGGCAATGTGATTGCGGCGCTGGCCAGCTTTTTCGTCGCCGGCCTGGGCCAGTTGCTGCAAGGGCGTTTGCTGCTGGCGATCGTGCAGTTCGTGTTGGCCGCGCTGCTGTGGCTGGTGTTTCTCGGCTGGGTGATCCATCTGTGGTCGATCCTGGATGCGGCGCTGTACGAACCGCCGGCCCTGCGCTGCCGCTACTACGCCTAGCCGCCTACACATCCTCTGCACACCGCAAACGCGGAGGATGGCGCCTCATCCACGCCATTCTCCGCCCATGAGCGAGCCCGCCCTCAACGTCCTCGGCACCGCGCTGCAGCCCTGCAGCACCGACCCCATGACCGGCTGGTTCCGCGACGGTTGTTGTCGCAACGATCCCGAGGATCGCGGCATGCACTGGGTGTGCGCGGTGATGACGGCCGAATTTCTCGCCTACTCCAAAGCGCAAGGCAACGATCTCTCGACGCCGCGACCGGCGTATCGCTTCCCGGGCTTGCGGCCCGGCGACCGCTGGTGCCTGTGCGCCACACGCTGGCGCGAGGCGCTGGCGGCCGGCATCGCTCCGCAGGTGGTGCTGGAGGCGACCCACCTCAACACCCTCGGCGTGGTCACGCTGGACCAACTGCGCGCCCACGCGGTCTGAGCGCAGGCGGCGGCTCCACGCCAGGCACACCGGCCCAACCAGCTCGCCCGCGCGCGGGCGGCCGCCCGGTTGTCGCGGCCGTGCGCAGCACCGATGATCGGGCGCAACCTGGAGGTGTGCATGTCTGAGGAAACCAAGCCCGCGCCGGACGCATCGGAATCGGTGTACGCGCTGCCGAAAAACACCACGCCGACCTGGGAAGTCGAGCTGCTGCTGTCCGGCGCGCTGGTGTTCTCGATGCTGCAGGTGCCCGGCCTGCTGGATGACTGGATGGCCAGCTGGCGCCCGCGGCTGGACGGCAGCCTGCTGTCGACCATGACCATGCTGTACTTCTATCTGAAGGTCACCGCCTACGCGCTGATCTCCACCTTCGTGCTGCATCTGGCCATGCGTGCGATCTGGGTGGCGGCGCTGGGCTTGCGCTCGGTATTCCCCGAGGGCATCGACTGGAGCAAATTCGATCAGCGGCCGCAGTATCGCGCCTACAGCGAACCGATCACGCCCTCGCTGGAGGCGCTGATCGATCGCGCCGACAACCGCGCCAGCCTGGTGTTCGTGTTCGGACTGGTGCTGGTGTTGATGTCGATGGCCATCGGTCTGTTCACCTTCACGCTCGCGCTGGTCGGCACCTTGATCGAGTACTTCCTGCTGAGCCCGCAGGATGTGCCCTGGCCGACCTGGATCATTCTGGGTCTGATCCTGATCCCGATGATGCTGGTCAACTCCATCGACCGCTGGTTTGGTGCCAAGGTACCGCCCGGGCACTGGCTGGCGCGCCTGCTGCGCCGGATCTACGCGCTGAGTTCGGCGCTGGTCTGGGGGCGGTTGAGCAATCCCTTTCTGCTGACCATCTTCTCGCGCATCGGTCTCACCCGCGGCAATCTGCTGCTGGTCGGCGCCCTGTACAGCCTGATGGGCGTGATCGTGCTGGAAATCCTGGTGCAGTCCGGCACCATCCAATTGCCGGGCGAGCGCTATCTGCCCGAGCACGGCGGCAGCCGCGAGTTCAACAGTAGCTACTACGACACCCTGCGCAGCCAGGAGGAGTGGCGCATCGGCCGCCCGTACATCCAGTCCGAGCGGATCCAGGATGACTACGTGCGCCTGTTCATTCCCTACCTGCCGCGCCGCATCGAGTGGGCACTGCAGCAGCGCTGCCCCGCCGCCCTGAGACGCCCCGACCGGGCCCAGCGCAAGGCCGAGGCCGCCTTGCCCGTGGCCGAGCAACTGGCCGCGCAGGACGCCCGCGCCGGCGCGCTGCTCGACTGCGTCGGCAGCGAGCTCTACCCGCTCACGCTCAACGGCGCGCCGCTGCCGGTGCGCTACGACTTGAGCCGCGACCCGCGCTCGGAGTTACGCGGCTTCATGGCCATGATCGACGTCCGCACGCTGCCACCCGGCCGCCATGTGCTCGCCATCGCCAGACCGCCCGCAGAAGCCGACGCAGCGCCCGAATTGCCGTGGGTGATTCCGTTTTGGCGGTGAGTGCCTGCGTCCTTCACGCCGCTTTTCAACCCCCTTGAACTGGATCAACGCAACCGCATCCATGGCGCATCGACAATCACCGCAGCCCTCGCGCCCGGAGATCTCCCATGCGGATGGACAAGCTCACTTCCAAGTTCCAGCAGGCCCTGGCTGACGCGCAGTCGCTGGCGGTCGGCCGTGACCACAATGTCATCGAGCCGGCGCACGTGCTGATTGCGCTGCTCGATCAGCAGGGCGGCTCAACCCGGCCGTTGTTGAGTCAGGCCGGCGTCAATGTCACTGCCCTGCGCAACAAGCTCGGCGAGCTCTACGACCGGCTGCCGCAGGTCAAGGGCAACGAGGGCAACCTGACCATCGGCAACGATCTGAACCGGCTGCTGCTGCTCACCGACAAACTGGCCCAGCAGCGCGGCGACCAGTTCATCGCCAGTGAGCTGTTCGTGCTGGCGGCGCTGGAGGACAAGGGCGAAGTCGGCAAGGCCTTGAAGACGGCCGGCGCCGACAAGGCGCGGATCGAGCAAGCGATCAGCGCCATGCGCGGCGGCGAGAAAGTGCAGGACGCCAATGCCGAGGAGCAGCGCCAGGCGCTGGAGAAGTACACCATCGACCTGACCAGGCGCGCCGAGGACGGCAAGATCGATCCCGTGATCGGCCGTGACGAGGAAATCCGCCGCACCATCCAGGTGCTGCAGCGGCGCACCAAGAACAACCCGGTGCT
Source organism: Lysobacterales bacterium (assembly GCA_046346965.1). Classification (GTDB taxonomy): domain Bacteria; phylum Pseudomonadota; class Gammaproteobacteria; order Xanthomonadales; family SZUA-5; genus JAXMHB01. The sequence goes on along the minus strand of JAXMHB010000009.1, from coordinate 139,136 downwards.
GATCGGCGAACCCGGCGTCGGCAAGACCGCCATCGTCGAAGGTCTGGCGCAGCGCATCGTCAACGGCGAGGTGCCGGAAGGCATCCGCGGCAAGCGCGTGCTGGCGCTCGACATGGGTGCGCTGATCGCTGGGGCCAAGTTCCGCGGCGAGTTCGAGGAACGCTTGAAGGGCGTGCTGAACGATCTGTCCAAGCAGGAAGGCCAGGTCATTCTGTTTATCGACGAGCTGCACACGATGGTCGGTGCCGGCAAGGCGGAAGGCGCCATGGACGCCGGCAATATGCTCAAGCCGGCACTGGCGCGCGGCGAGTTGCACTGCATCGGTGCGACCACGCTCGATGAGTACCGCAAGTACGTCGAGAAGGATGCGGCGCTGGAGCGGCGCTTCCAGAAGGTCTTTGTCGGCGAGCCTTCGGTGGAGGACACCATCGCGATCCTGCGCGGCCTGAAGGAGCGCTACGCGCTGCATCACAAGGTCGAGATCACCGATCCGGCCATCGTCGCCGCCGCCACCCTCTCGCATCGCTACATCGCCGATCGCCAACTCCCGGACAAGGCCATTGATCTGATGGATGAGGCGGCCAGCCGCATCCGCATGGAGATGGACTCCAAGCCGGAGGAAATGGACCGCCTGGAGCGTCGGCTGATCCAGCTGAAAATGCAGCGCGAGGTGCTGAAGAAGGAGCGCGACGAGGCCAGCAAGCTGCGCCTGCGTGAACTGGAGGAACAGATCGACAAGCTGGGCCGCGAACTGTCGGACCTCGACGAAGTGCTGAAAGGTGAGAAGGCGGCGGTCTCGGGCGAAACGCAGCTGAAGGAACAACTGGAGCGTGCCCGCTACGAGTTCGAAGCCGCCAAGCGCGCGCAGGATCTGGCCAAGATGGCGGAGCTGCAGTACGGGCGCATACCGGAACTGGAGAAACAGATCGCTGCCGCCCAGGCGACCGAGCAGAAAGGCTTCACGCTGCTGAAGAACAAGGTCAGCGCCGACGAGATTGCCGAGGTCGTCAGCCGCTGGACTGGCATTCCGGTCAGCAAGATGCTGGAAGGCGAGCGTGAGAAGCTGCTGCGGATGGAAGACGAGTTGCACCAGCGCGTCGTGGGCCAGGAAGAAGCGGTGCGGGCGGTGTCGGATGCGATCCGGCGCTCGCGCGCCGGTCTGTCCGATCCCAAGCGACCGAATGGCTCCTTCCTGTTCCTGGGGCCCACCGGCGTCGGCAAGACCGAGCTCTGCAAAGCACTGGCGAACTTCCTGTTCGACACCGAAGAGGCCATGGTGCGCATCGACATGAGCGAGTTCATGGAGAAGCACTCCGTGAGCCGTCTGATCGGCGCACCGCCGGGTTACGTGGGCTATGAAGAAGGCGGCTATCTGACCGAGGCCGTACGGCGCCGCCCGTATAGCGTGATCCTGCTCGACGAGGTCGAGAAGGCGCACCACGATGTGTTTAACGTGCTGCTGCAGGTGCTCGACGACGGCCGCCTGACCGATGGCCAGGGACGCACGGTGGACTTCCGCAACACGGTGATCGTGATGACCAGCAACCTGGGCTCGCAGGTGATCCAGGAACTGTCGGGCGAGGACAACTATGCGCGGATGAAAAATGCGGTGATGGACATCGTCCAGCAGCATTTCCGTCCGGAGTTCATCAACCGGCTGGACGAACTGGTGGTCTTCCACCCGCTCGACAAGGCCGCTATCCAGCGCATCGCGCGGATTCAGACCGAGCATCTGGCGCAGCGCCTCGCTGAGCGGGAGATCCGTTTCGAGATCGACGAGTCGGCGCTGACGCTGCTCGGCAACTACGGCTACGACCCGGTGTACGGCGCGCGCCCGCTGAAGCGCGCGGTGCAGACGTTGATCGAGAACCCGCTGGCGCGCGAAGTGCTGGCCGGCCGCTATGCCCCGCGCGACACCGTACGCGCGCGCGCCGAGGGTGGCAGGGTGGTGTTCGAGAAGGTCTGAGCCTTGCTGGCATCCGGCCGCCGGCGGGCGGCCGGATGCCAATACCTGCCCGCTGAGCGGCTTTTTTTGCCGCTCGTCAGCTACTTTTGACCAAGGGTGAGACATTGCTCGCCTGAGCGACATTGAAGAATTCGCGACGTTTTGATGTCGCATGTTCTCCCTCACGCTCAGGAGTTCCGCATGCGATCGATGGTTGCTTCGCTGTTTCTCGCGCTCATGGCGCCTTCGGCTACCGCCGCTGAGCGCAGCGGTTCAGACGTCGTCTCGTTGGACGCCGTGGAGCGGGTCCGAGTTGACTACTTTCATCCGAACTTCGACTTCCGGGCGTGTAGCCAGGGATGTTTCGACGTGCGCTACAATCGAGACCGGGTGACAATTTTCTCGGTCAATCAGAAGGGTGCGGGCAAGGTCGTTGGCAGCTACGTGCCGCAATGGAGCGCGTCGGACCAGGCGCCGCCGGAAGGCGCGTTGCTGCGCGAGATCATTGTCGTCGGCGCTACGCGCTCGGCGAAGGCTGATGGCGGTTTCAACTGCGGTGCCGATGGCTGGGGCCACCAACTCGACCAACTGCTCGGCGCTGCGCAGATCCCTGGCGGAGGTACCGTGTCGAGGCCCTACATCGGCGCAGGTCAAGTGGCGGTCGTGACGGTCTACCCGAACGGCGATGGTGACATGTCCATCGAGCCCGCGCCGATTGCGAAAAGCGCGCAGAACGCGCCGTCGTGTCAGATCCTGCGGGATCAGGTGTCGCCGCCAAACGATTAATCCATCTCAATGCGCATGCCGGGCGAGTCGTGCGCCCGGGCAGACGGTCAGGCACGCGCAGATCCGGCCCCTTGCTCGCGGCAGAATCGAGGACGTACCGTCATCGTTGGGTGGGTCCGCGCGCTCATTGGCCTGATCGGCGGGAATCGCGTCCAATGTGCACAACGTCACGCTCATGGTCCCCCGCCCCTCGCCCCGCGCTTGCCCCCACACAGCCATGTTCGGCAAGCGCTTCCCCTTCTTGATTTATCCTCGTCTTTGTGTTATAATCCTATCGGGAGCGGATCTTTTCTATCACTCTTTCGAATTTCCTCTCCGCAACAAAGGGTTGAGGTCATGCGTGGAATGCATCTTTTGCAAGTGTTCACGTTGGTCGCACTGTCTACAAACGTCGATAGCCAACCTAGCCCCAATTGCAATCGAAGGCTGAACGGATTTCTCTGTCAGGCATGTCGCGCTGCAGATGCTGAAATTATCCCTGCGTACAAGATTGGCCCGGGAGGACCCGGGGGCGCATGTCAGTCGTGCACAAGTGTCTTCTGCGGCCAAGTGCCGAATATTACTGACCCCACAGCATCGAAGGATGAGACGACGGAGAACTGTCCTAGAACCCTGTCTGACTCCGTGGTGCGCAACGCGGTACTAGATTCCAGCCAATTGCTTGAAATCGCGAAAGCGAATCCTTACGTCGCTGTCACCATCTTCGGTCAGCAGTTTGGAGATAATGAAATGAACCCAGCCGGTTTGGGCGGAACGACCGCCTTTGCCAAGTCCATGGCTATGAGCGACGTCCAAACGCTGATCCAAAACCCATTGGCTGTTATCGGTAGCCAAATGCCCGCTTCGACGGGCGTTCTCGTCGAAGCGTCCGAGTGGGAGGAAACTCCGTCTACGATCACTTTCGAGTACCGCGCAACACAGATTTCGATTTTGGACGAAACCCGGACTCAAGAGGGTCAGCGGGTCCGACTCACTTTCCAAAAGAAGCCCCTCCAATCACGCATTGTCGGACAAGCACCCGCATTCACCTACCACGGTCTGCGCTTGATAAGAATTGACGCCGATTCAGCAAACTGAGAGAAGAACCGGGACATTCACAATTCCCCCAACCTCGCTCACCTGAGTACGTGATTAGCCCTCTCCCTCAGCCATGAAAGTTGCTGGCCAATCGCAGAACTCGCTCCAGAGCAGGCTTGCAGCGCACAAATGCGCTGGCCAGCCTCGGCAGCATCTCGCACAGTCGAAAGCGGCGGTTGAAGCGGTAGGCCGCTTCGGCCAAGTAGCGGCGCGCGTACTTCGCGGGCGCACCGCATGGTAGACGCCGCTGATGGCGCGCTTGGCGTTGGCCAGCAGCACACTCACCCAGCGCGCACCCTTGGCTTCGGTGGCGGCGCAACCGAAGCCGGTGGCGAGCGTGGCATGCGCGTGGCCCGCCTCTTCAAGGCGACGAAAGCGGCCCAGACCGTCGCTCTAGACCTCGCATTCCGGTTCCAAACGGCGCTCGATCCAGTCCTTCATCGAGTCGTCGTCGAAGGCCCTCACCGGCTCGATCACCGCGACGGTGGGATGTTCGAGGTTCTCGTCCCTCGACACCGCGATGACGAACGCCCGCTTGTCTTCCGAGCCGCGGCCCGGCTTGCCGCCGCTGAGCTCGCCACCTAGGTAGGCGTTGGGTGGGTCCGCGCGCTCAATGGCCGGGTCGGCGGGAATCTCGTCCAGGGTGCACGACGTCACGCTCATGCCCCCCGGATCCTTACCCCCCCCGCCTCACAGTCCCCCGCCCCTCGCCCCGCGCGTGCCCCACACAGCCATATTCGGCAAGCGCTTCCCTTGTACGAGTGCGCATCGCCCGCTATCATCTCGAAGTTCTGCGACGCTCCCTTCGTCTAGCGGTCAGGACGTGGCCCTCTCAAGGCTAAAACACGAGTTCGATTCTCGTAGGGAGCGCCAACTCTTTTGGCACGCACGCAATGCCCTTCGTCGTCACTGAAAACTGCATCAAGTGCAAGTACACCGACTGCGTGGAAGTCTGCCCGGTGGACTGCTTCCATGAAGGCCCGAACTTTCTGGTGATCGATCCGGATGAGTGCATTGATTGCACTTTGTGCGAGCCCGAGTGTCCGGCCAACGCGATTTTCCCCGAGGACGATGTGCCGAAGGGTCAGGAGCACTTCATCGAACTGAACCGCGAGCTGTCGCGCGGTTGGCCGACCATCACGGTGCGCAAAGAAGCACCGGCGGACGCCAAGGCCTGGGACGGCAAGTCGGACAAGCTCAAACTGCTGGAACGCTGACGCGCGCCGATGGCGCGCAGACGAAAAAAGCGCCGCATGCGGCGCTTTTTTGTTGGGCCGGGTATCGCCCGCGTCAGCGCAAACGCGATTCCACCACGCCGAGGACCGTCATCGCGGCATCGTCGCGGCGCAATTCGCCCGCCTCATCGACCACCGACACGGTCGCACCGCCGTCGGCCGAGGCGACCTTCAGGGTCATCGTCGACGCCGGCGCCGAGCCACCGAAGATGCGCTTGAAGAATCCCGGCTTCGGCGCTGCACCGTTCAACTCCACCTGATAGGCCATCCCCGCCTCATCCTTGGCGACGACCTTGCAGCAACCGCTGCGCTCCAGCGCGATACCGACGCGACGCCAGGCGCTGCCGGGTTCGTCGGCGAGCGACAGCACCGCATTCGCCGCGCGCGGCAGGCCGGCCCGCGCCACGGCCACCGTATTGCCGACCGACGGCGGTGCGGAATCCACCGCAGGCGCCACGCCAGCGACCGCCGGTATCTGCAGAGCAGGATTGGCCGCCGGACGCACCAGATCCTCAGGCACTTCCAGCGGCGGCGTTTCGCGCGCTTCCTGATAGGCGATCGGCCGATCCACCAGCGTCGAACAGCCACCCAATGCGAGCAGCAGTCCCAGCGCCCACACCCCTCTCACCCCATTGCGCACACGCGTCATCCGCTTTGGCTTCCCGATGTCAGGCCGCAAGCCCTGCGACCGTGGTGATGCCGGCCTGCGCCAGCGTTGCTTGCAAGCGCGGCCGATGGCTGGGCGAGAGCGGCAACAGCGGCAGGCGCAACACCTCCTGCATGCGACCCATCATCGCCAGGGCGGCCTTCACCGGAATCGGATTCGGCTCGCAGCCTATGGCAGCATTCAAGGGCGCAAGCATAGCCTCGATTGCGTCGGCCGCAGACGCTTCTGTACGCGCCCGCGCACAGAGTTCAGCCCAGAGTCTGGGAACGGCGTTGGCGATCACGGAAATGACGCCGTCAGCGCCCGCCTTCAGCGCGCGCAGCGCACTCGGATCGTCGCCGCTCAGCACGGCAAAGCCAGGGCGCCGCAAGGCCAGCAAGGCCTGCATGCGCTCGATGTCGGCCACTGCCTCCTTGATGCCCACGATGCCACGATGGCACGTCAGCGCGGCCACTGTCTCCGGTTTCAGATCGACGCCGGTGCGGCCGGGTACGTTGTAGAGAATGACCGGGAGGCCGCCCTCATCCGCCAGCGCGCGGTAGTGCGCCAGCAAACCGGCCTGCGTCGGTCGGGCGTAGTACGGCGTGACGGCGAGCACGGCGTCGGCGCCGGCGGACTTGGCCAGACGCGCCAGGGCGATCGCCTTGTGGGTGGCGGGCGCGCCGGCGCCGGCGATGACCGGCACCCGTCCCGCACTGACGCGCACGGCACACTCCAGCAGCGCCGCCAACTCAAACGCCTCCAGCGCGCCGGACTCGCCGGTGGAGCCGCCGACGACCAGCGCGCTGCTGCCCTCGTCGATCTGCCAGCGCACCAAGTGCTCGAATGCCACCAGATCCAGGGCGCCGCCGCTTTGCAGTGGCGTCACCAATGCCGGAATGCTGCCTGAGAGTTGCAAGTGCTTGCTTCCGCGTTGACCAGGACGCGGCGATCTTACTTGCGGCTTTTTGGGGCTGACAAGTATCCTGTAGGGCTGTTTTCGGTCTGCTTTCGGGCAGACCCACCCACCTTGGTTGAACTGAGTGCCGTGTCCGATCCCAACCCGCGCCCCAACGTCCCTGACAATCACCTGCTTGTCTCGGCGATTGCCCCGAATTCGGTCCCGCTGCTGACGATACTCGGCAAGCGTGTGGTCGACGCCGGCTGCAATCTGCTGGAAGCCCGGGTGTCCATGCTCGGCCAGGAAGTCTGCGTGCTGATGCTGGCCTCTGGCGCCTGGGACGCGATCGCCAAGTGCGAGAACGCGCTGACCAAGATCCAGCGCGATGACCAGATGACCCTGACCATGCGCCGCACCAGTTCGCGCGAACTGACCGGCACCAGCCTGCCGTACACGGTGGAAGTGATCGCAGCCGACCGTCCCGGCATCTTGTATCAGCTGGCCGAGTTCTATTCGCGTCGCGGCATCACCGTGGAAGCCCTGAGCTCCTCGCGCTACCGCGCGGCCCAGACTGGCGCGGAGATGTTCTCGGCGCAGATTTCCATCGGCATCCCGGCGTCCGCACATATCTCCAGCCTGCGCGAGGACTTCCTGGAGTTCTGCGACACGCTGAATCTGGACGCGATCCTGGAACCGCTGAAGGGCTGATCGCGCCCTCAGGCCGCGTGGAGCGCGCCGAGGATGGCCTCGGCATCCACACCATCGACGATCTCGGCACGCCCGATGCCGCGCCACAGGATCAGCCGCAGGCGATCGCTGAGCGTTTTCTTGTCCAGGCGCATCAACTCGACGATCCGCTCGGGGCTCGCCGACGGCGGCCGACCGATCGGCAAACCGAGCACGCTCAGCAGCTTGCGCAGGCGCTCGCTGTCGGCGTGGCTGGCGAGGCCCAGCGTGGCGCTCAGGTGCGCCGCCATCAGCATGCCGATGGCCACCGCTTCTCCGTGCAGCAGGGTCCGGTATTGCCCCAGGGTCTCCAGCGCGTGACCGTAGGTATGGCCGAAATTGAGCCAGGCGCGCTCGCCCTGTTCGCGCTCGTCGCGCGCGACGATGGCGGCCTTGTGGGTACAGGAGCGCAACACCGCCTCGGTCACCACCGCATCCTCGCGCGCCAGCAGCGCCGCCGCATGCGTCTCCAGCCACTGGAAGAAGGGCGCGTCGACGATGGCCGCGTACTTCACCACCTCGGCCAGACCGGCGCGGTACTCGCGCTCGGGTAGCGTCGCCAGTGTGCGGATATCCGCCAGCACCAGACGCGGTTGCCAGAAGGCGCCGATCAGATTCTTGCCTTGCGGCACGTTGACCGCGGTCTTTCCGCCCACCGAGGAATCCACCATCGCCAGCAGCGTGGTCGGCAACTGGATGAAGTCGATGCCGCGCATCCAGCAAGCCGCCGCAAAGCCGCCGAGATCACCGATCACGCCGCCGCCAAGGGCAATCAGACACGCATTGCGCTGCGCCCCAAGCTCGGCCAGGGCGGTCCACACCCGGGTAGCCGACTCCACCGTCTTGTAGGCCTCGCCATCCGGCAGCAGCAGAGGCGCAACGCGCAGACCGTCGAGCGCCGCCTCGACCGGCGCGGCGTACAGCGGCGCGACCGTCTCGTTGCTGAGCAGCAGTACCTGACGCCCGCGGATGGCGCTCCGCAGCAGCGGCACCTGCTGCAGCAGGCCGGCGCCGATATGGATGGGGTAGCTGCGATCAGCGAGCGCGACGCTCAGACTGGCGGTCATGTCGGGTCGACCTCAGGGTGCGGAGTGGGCGCCGGCAGCCACTGCCAGCGCGTGCGCAAGGCGTTCAGCGCGCGGCGCGCAGTCACGCCTGGCCCGGCGCGATCGGCGGACACGGTCAAATCGGCCAGGCGGCTGTAGATCGGATTGCGCTGCTCGGCCAGTGCGCGCAGCGTCTGGGCGCGATCCGGCGTGCGGAGCAGCGGGCGCGTGTGGTCGCGCGCGAGACGCTCCAACTGCAGCTCCACCGGCGCCTCCAGGTACAAAACGAAGCCATGCTCACGCAGCAATTGCTGATTGGATGGCGTCAGGATGCAGCCACCGCCGGTGGCCAGCACCAGTCCCTGTTGCTGGCAAAAGCGCTGCAGCGCGGCGCTCTCGCGCGCCCGGAACGCGGCCTCGCCCTCGGCTTCGAACAGCAGCGGGATGCTGCTGCCCGCTTCCAGTTCGATCTCGTGGTCCAGATCGACGAAGCGCAAGCCGAGGTCGCGCGCCAGCCGCCTGCCCACCGTGCTTTTGCCGGCGCCCATCGGACCGATCAGGAACAGATTGCTGGACGGATTCATGGCGCCCGCATCAACCGAGCAGCACCGCCGCGTGGTGGCGCAGATGATCAGCGATCACGCTTTGGATGAAGTAATAGCCGTGATCGTAGCCCGCGTGGCGGCGCAGCATCAGCGGCTGCGCGACGCTGGCGCAGGCCGCCTCGAAGCGCTCCGGCTGCAGCTGCACGTCCAGAAACTTGTCCGCCAATCCTTGATCGATCAGGATCGTATGCGGATGGCCGCCGCGCCGCACCAACTCGCAGGCATCGTGGGCAGCCCACTGCGCGCGATCCTCGCCCAGGTAGCGACTGAAGGCCTTCTGTCCCCAGGGCACCTCGCTAGGCGCCACGATCGGCGCCAGCGCCGACAGGCTGCGAAAACGCTGCGGGTGCTTGAGCCCCAGCGTCAGGGCGCCGTGGCCGCCCATCGAGTGGCCGCACAGGCCGATGCGGTCGAGGTCGCCGCCGAACTCGGTCGCCACCAGCGCCGGCAGTTCGTCCACCACATAGCTGGCCATGCGAAAACGCGTGGACCACGGCGCCGCGGTCGCATCGAGATAGAAGCCGGCGCCCTCGCCAAACTCCCAGTCCCCGGTGGCACCGGCAAAACCGGTGTCGCGCGGACTGGTATCGGGCGCCACCAGGATCAACCCGAGCTTCGCGGCCATGCGCTGGGCACCGGCCTTGATCGCGAAGGTCTCCTCGGTACAGGTCAACCCGGCCAGGAACAACAGCATCGGCGTCCCCGGCTTCGTCTGCGGTGGGCGATACACCGAGAAGCGCATGGGACTCGCGCAAGCCGCCGAGTCATGCCGGTAGTAGCCCTGCACGCCGCCGAAGCAGGCGTGCTCGCTGAGCACCTCCAGCGCCATCAGTAGATCACCACGCCACGGATCGACTCGCCGCGATGCATCAGATCAAAGCCGTCGTTGATCTGTTCCAGCGGCATCGTGTGGGTGATCAGGCTGTCGATGTCGATGCGTCCTTCCATGTACCAGTCGACGATCTTGGGCACATCGGTGCGCCCGCGGGCGCCGCCGAAGGCGCTGCCGCGCCAGTTGCGCCCGGTCACCAGCTGGAAGGGCCGCGTCGAAATTTCCTGGCCAGAGGCCGCCACGCCGATGATGACGCTGGTGCCCCAGCCCTTGTGACAGCATTCCAGCGCCTGACGCATCAGCTTGGGACTGCCTACGCACTCGAAGGAGTAATCGGCGCCGCCCTTGGTCAGGCCGACCAGGTACTGCACCAGGTCGCCCTCGATCTCGTTCGGATTGACGAAGTCGGTCATGCCGAACTTCTCCGCCATCGCGCGCTTGGCCGGATTGATGTCGACACCGACGATCTGCGCGGCGCCGACCATGCGCGCGCCCTGGATCACGTTGAGGCCGATGCCGCCGAGGCCAAACACCACGACGCGCGAACCGGGCTCGACCTTGGCGGTGTAGATGACCGCGCCGATGCCGGTGGTCACGCCGCAGCCGATGTAGCAGACCTTGTCGAAAGGCGCGTCCTCACGAATCTTGGCCACCGCGATTTCCGGCAGCACGATGTAGTTCGCAAACGTCGATGTGCCCATGTAGTGATAGATCGGCTGCCCGTCCAGCGAGAAGCGACTGCTGCCGTCGGGCATCAGGCCCTGGCCCTGGGTGCTGCGGATCGCCTGACACAGATTGGTCTTCGGATTCAGGCAGTACTCGCACTCACGGCATTCCGGCGTGTACAGCGGGATCACGTGATCGCCCTTGCGCACGCTCTTGACGCCGGCCCCGACGTCAACGACGACACCAGCGCCTTCGTGGCCGAGGATGGCCGGGAAAATGCCCTCGGCATCGGCGCCCGACAGCGTGTACGCGTCGGTGTGACAGATGCCGGTGGCGCGGATTTCTACCAGCACTTCGCCAGCGCGCGGACCGTCCAGATCCACGGACTCGATGGTCAGCGGTGCACCCGCTTTCCAGGCAACGGCAGCACGTACTTTCATCGGACCTTCCTGCGCTAACGGCGAGGCGCCCGAGTCTACATCGGAAGCCGCGCCGGGCCGCGGAGCCTCCCTCAGCGGCGCCCGCGCATCAGCGCCAGGTAGACCAGGCCGGCGACCAGCAAACCGACGAACCAGGCATAGGTGTAGATCGACACGAACACGGCCGGCACCTCGGCGACGAAGCCTGCCGCCTTCAGAAAGCCGGGCAGATTCGGCAGCACACCGAGCACCAGCGCCACCAGGGCCGCCGGATTCCAGCCGCCGCGATAGGCATAGCGACCGCTGTGCCGGAACAGATCGGCGATGACCAGTTCCGTGCGGCGGATCAGAAAGTAGTCCGCCAGCATGATCCCGGCGATCGGGCCCAGCAGTGCCGAGTAGCCGATCAGCCAGGTAAAAATGTAGGCGCCGGTGGATTCGAGCAGTTTCCACGGGAAGATGGCGATGCCGATGCCGGCGGTGATATAGCCGCCCATCTTGAAGGAGATCTTGCCCGGCGCGAGGTTGGAGAAACCATTGGCCGGCGCCACCACATTGGCCGCGAGGTTGGTGGTCAGCGTCGCCAGCAGCAGCGCGACCAAGGCCAGCACGACCGCCGCGCCGCCCATTTTGCCGGTCAATACCACCGGATCCCAGATCGCTTCGCCGTAGATGATCACCGTCGCCGAGGTCACCGCCACGCCGACAAACGCCAGCAGCGCCATCGGCAGCGGCAGTCCCAGCGCCTGACCGAGCACCTGATCGCGCTGGCTCTGGGCGAAGCGCGTGAAGTCGGGGATGTTCAGCGCCAACGTCGCCCAAAAGCCGACCATCGCCGTCAGCGAGGGCCAGAACACGCTCCAGAACTGCCCGGCTTTGGCGCCACCGGCATCAAACTGCGAGGGCGCCGAGAGCATCGGCCCCAGGCCGTCGGCCTTCTGCCAGGCCCAACCCAGCAAGGCCAGACACATGGCGATCAGCACCGGCGCCGCCCACAACTCCAACCAGCGGATCGACTCGGTCCCGTACTTGATGAACACCACATGCAGGCCCCAGAAGGCCAGAAAGCACAGCGTCTGGCCGAGGTCGATGCCGAGGCCCGGCAGCGGCGTACCAACGATGCCGTTGCCGGTCACCACGTTGACGATGGTGTAGATCGCCGCGCCGCCGACCCAGGTTTGAATGCCAAACCAGCCGCAGGCGACCAGACCACGCAACACCGCCGGCAGCTTGGCGCCGCGAGTGCCGAACGAGGCGCGCAGCAGCACGGGAAAGGGAATGCCATGCTTGGTACCGGCGTGGCCGATCAACAGCATCGGGATCAGCACAATCACATTGGCGATCAGGATGGTGCCGACCGCCTCGCGCCAGGACATGCCCTCGCTGACCATGCCGGCGGCCAGCATGTAGGCCGGCACACACACGACCATGCCCACCCACAGGGCTGCGATCGCCTTCCAGTCCCAGGTGCGGTGCTCCGGAGAGCTAGGCAGCAGATCGTCATTGATCAGATCGAGGTCACCCAGGATCTTGGTAGGCGCAGCGCGCTGGTCCATCTGCTTGGCACTCCCGGCGTTCAGATTCGCGCAAGGTACGCAAAGCGCGGGCTCTGCGCAAAGGGCGGCTGACGTTCAGCCCAGGAAGATCACCGCCGCCAGCACCAGAGCAGCTATCAGCGTAGCGGCCACCGCCACCGCGATCGCCGGACCGCGATCGGCCCAGCTCAGCACCGGCGGTGCGCTCGGCACCACCGCACCGCTTTGCAGCAGGCGCTGGAACATGAATTCGTGCGCGCGGTAGACGCGGGTGGTCATCGCGTAGCCGATGCCGGCAAAGCTGGGAATCGAGATCAGCAGCAGCCGCGCCCATTGCTTGCCCACCTCCAGCGCCCAGGCAACATCCCGGGCACCGCCGCTGCTGCCCCAGCTCGACCCCAGCAACAGGGCGAAAGCGAGGCCACCAACCGCGCCGATCCAGACTCCGCGCCAGGCCACGGTGCGCAAGCCCACGCGCCGCCGCTGCGACCATTGCCACAAGAACAGATCGCGCTGCCTGGGATTCATCAGTGGGCTCCGAAGCGGGATACCCAGGAAACGCGATCTGCCGCCCCGACCGGACAGGTGCCTGCCGCGCAGGCACCCGAGGCTGACTCAGGGGGCTTTCAGCGAATTCAACACGGCCGCCGCCGCGCTCTTGCCGGCGCTGTCGCTGTCATCGACGTTGTACCAGAGTTCGCCGATGGCCTCGCCGCCGAGCTTGAACCAGCCGGCGCCGAACTCGCGCAGCACGCCGTCCTCGTCCTTGCCCTTGGCTGGCAGGATGATCGCTTCCATGCCGTTGATCGTGGTTTCGCGCGCATCGCCCATCGCGATCTCGGTGAAGTTCTCTTTGAGATAGGCGATGTGTGCCTGCACCGCGGCGTCGATGTCCGCGCCGGGCACGGTGCGGAAGGACAGCTCCAAGCCGTTCGGCCCGGCGACTTCGAAGTAGTCCTCGGCGCCCTCGTCGCCCTGCGGCGTCAGCTCCCAGTCGGAAGGCACAGCGACGGTGAACTGCGCCTCGGCCTGGGTCGGGTAATAGACCTGGGTCAGATCGGCTGCCTGCAGCGGGGCAGCGCAGCAGGCCAACAGGAACAGCAAGCAGACAAAGGCATGGCGTACGGTCAGTTTCATGGCGTCCTCGGGTCGATGACGCCCGCACATCGGGCGTCTGACTGACCTAGCGAGAAAAGCCGCGTGGAACTGTCAGGCGGCCGCGCTCAGTCCCTCGGTGACGCCCAGATAGCGCGCGATGCTGCGCGCCGCCTCGCGCCCCTCGTAGACGGCCGTCACCACCAGATCGGCGCCGCGCACCATGTCGCCACCGGCAAACACGCGCGGCTGGCTGGTCTGGTAGGGCAAGGGCGCCGCGTCGGCAGCCACCTCAGTCCGGCCGTCGGCGTGGAGGCTGATGCCATGGTCGGCAAACCAGTCCGGCGGATCCGGCTGAAATCCAAAGGCGATGACGACGGCGTCGGCAGGAATGACGACTTCGGTACCCGGCACGTTCTCGGGGCGCCGGCGGCCCTTGGCATCGGGTGCGCCGAGACGGGTTTCGATCACGCGCACGCCGGTGACCTGCCCATCGACGCCGAGGATCTCCAGCGGCTGGCGGTTGTAGAGGAAGTTCACGCCTTCATCCTTGGCGTTCTTCACCTCGCGCCGGGAACCCGGCATGTTGGCCTCGTCGCGCCGATAGACGCAGCTGACCTCAGTCGCGCCCTGGCGGATCGCGGTCCGCACGCAGTCCATGCCGGTGTCACCGCCGCCCAGCACCACCACGCGCTGCCCACGCAGGTCGATCGCCGGCGCCGCATCCGGCCAGCCCATGACACGGTGCACATTGGCAATCAGGTAACGCAGCGCCGGGTAGACGCCGCCGAGGCCCAGACCGCTCAAGCCTCCGTCGAGGGCTCGATAGGTGCCCATGCCGAGGAACACGGCATCGTAGTCCGCCAGCAGTTGCTCGAAGCGCAGATCGCGGCCGATCTCGATGCCGAGCTTGAACTGCACGCCCATGCCTTCCAGCAACTGGCGGCGACGCTCGATCACCTCTTTTTCCAGCTTGAACGGCGGGATGCCGAAGGTCAGCAGGCCGCCGATCTCGCGCTGGCGGTCGTAGACCACCACGTCGATGCCGCGTCGCACCAGCCCGTCGGCTGCCGCCAGTCCCGCGGGGCCGGCGCCGACGATGGCGACGCGCTTGCCGATTCGGCGCACCGCGGACAGATTCGGCTTCCAGCCGAGCCGGATAGCCTCATCGGTGATGTACTTCTCGACCGCGCCGATGGTCACCGCGCCGAAGCCGTCGTTGAGCGTGCATGCGCCCTCGCACAATCGGTCCTGCGGACACACGCGTCCGCAGATCTCCGGCAAGGGATTGGTCTCGTGCGACAGCTCCGCCGCCTCGACGATGCGCCCTTCCTGAACCAGCTTCAGCCAGTTGGGAATGAAGTTGTGCACCGGGCACTTCCACTCGCAGTAGGGATTGCCGCAATCCAGGCAGCGCCCGGACTGCTCCGCCGCCTGCTCAGCCTGAAACTGGCCGTAAATCTCGGCATAGCCCTCGACGCGCACCGCCACCGGCAGTTCACGCGGCATCTGGCGCGGCGTCTTGAGGAATTTGAAGGGGTCGGTCATGCGCAGGCTCGGGTGGCAGTCAGTCAACGATTCAATCAGCTGTAGGCGCGGAGTGAAAAGTGAAAAGTAAAAAGTAAATCAAGTTCAAAGCAATCCTCCCGCCAGGGAATATCTCTTTTTGCCGACCTCAACCATTCACTTCCCCACCTTTCGCTCGCCACTTTCACTTTTCACTTTTCACTTTTCACGCCCCTCCTCACGCCGCCCGCTTCAAGGTCTCATTCAGACTTTCCAGGCTGGCGGCTTTGGGCTTGACCAGCCAGAAGCGCGGCAGGATGTCGCGGAACTCTTCCAAGATTTCGCGGGCCCACAGGCTGCCGGTTTCGCGCTGGTGGCGCTTCAGCAGTTCGCGCAGGTGCGAGAGGTGGTTTTCCATGCCCTCGGTGGAGATGCGGACGATATCGATCAACTCCGGGTTGTAGCGATCGACGAAGTCGCGCTCGATGTCGAGCACATAGGCAAAGCCGCCGGTGAAGCCGGCGCCGAAGTTGAGGCCGGTACGGCCCAACACCAGCACGCAGCCGCCGGTCATGTACTCGCAGCAGTGGTCGCCGGTGCCTTCGACAATGGCCAAGGCGCCCGAATTGCGGACGGCGAAGCGCTCGCCGGCACGACCGCTGGCGAACAACTCGCCGCCGGTGGCGCCGTACAGACAGGTATTGCCGACGATGACGGTCTCACGCGGGACGAAGCTGGCATCTGCCGGTGGCCGGATGACGATCTTGCCGCCGGCCATGCCTTTGCCGACGTAATCGTTGGCCTCGCCTTCCAGATCGAGGATCAGGCCGCCGGCGTTCCAGGCACCGAAGCTCTGGCCGGCCGAACCGCTGAGTTTGAGCGTGAGCGGGTGCTCGCTCATGCCGAGATTGCCGTGGTGGCGCGCAATCAGGCCGGACAGGCGCGCGCCGATGGTGCGGTCGCGGTTGCGGACCTGGAAGCGATACTCGCCGCCGCGCTTGTGCACGATCGCCTCGCGGGTGGCGGCGAGCATTTCCGCCGCCAGCACGCCCTTGTCGTGCGGCGGGTTGCGCGGGTCGATGCAGCAGTTCGGCGCGTCGCTGGCCATGCCATCCAGACTGAGCAAGGGCTGCAGATTGAGCCGCCGTTGCTTGGCCGTATGCCCCGGATGTACCTGCAGAAACTCGGTGTGCCCGATCAACTCATCGAGCGAGCGCAGACCCATCGCCGCGAGGTGCTCGCGCACTTCCATCGCGACGAAGCGGAAATAGTGCTGCACCATCTCTGGCAGGCCGACGAAATGCGCCTTGCGCAGCACCGGATGCTGCGTCGCCACGCCGGTGGCGCAGTTGTTCAGATGGCAGATGCGCAAGTACTTGCAGCCCAGCGCCACCATCGGCGCAGTGCCGAAGCCAAAGCTCTCGGCGCCGAGCGCGGCCGCCTTGATCACATCCAAGCCGGTCTTCAGGCCGCCATCGGTCTGCAGACGGACCTTCTGCCGCAGGCCGTTGCGCTTGAGTGTCTGGTGCGCTTCGGACAAGCCGAGTTCCCAGGGCGTGCCGGCGTACTTGATCGAGGACACCGGACTGGCGCCGGTGCCGCCATCGTGACCGGAGATGGTGATCAGATCGGCGTAGGCCTTGACCACCCCGGCGGCGATGGTGCCGACGCCGGCATGCGAGACCAGCTTGACCGAGACCAGCGCGTCCGGGTTGATCTCCTTGAGATCGTAGATCAGCTGCGCCAGGTCCTCGATCGAGTAGATATCGTGATGCGGCGGCGGCGAGATCAGACCGATACCGGGCCGCGCATAGCGCAACCGCGCGATGGTCTCATCCACCTTGTGGCCAGGCAGCTGCCCGCCCTCGCCGGGTTTGGCGCCCTGCGCGACCTTGATCTGCAGGACTTCGGCGTTGATCAGGTACTCCGGCGTCACGCCGAAGCGGCCGGACGCGACCTGCTTGATCTTGCTCATGCGCTCGGTGCCGTAGCGGGCTGGGTCTTCCCCGCCTTCGCCCGAATTGCTGCGCGCGCCGAGCCGGTTCATCGCCACCGCCAGCGCCTCGTGCGCCTCCGGCGACAGCGCGCCCAGTGACATCCCGGCCGAATCAAAGCGTTTCAGAATCGACTCGACCGATTCGACCTCGTCGAGCGCGATCGCCGGGCGCTCGCTGTGCACCAGCAGCAGATCGCGCAAGGCGGAGGCCGGCCGCGTGTTCACCACCTCGGCGTACTCGCGATACAGCTCGTACTCGCCGGTGCGCACCGCCGCCTGCAGCCGCGCGATCACGTCCGGGTTGTACATGTGGTACTCGCCGCCCTGCACGAATTTCAGCAGTCCGCCCGGATCGACCAGCGTGTTGGCATTCCAGGCCTGCGCCGCCAGCGTGCGCTGCTCGGCGTCGATCTCGGCAAAGCCGGCGCCCTCGATGCGGCTCGGCGTGCCGGCAAAACAGCGCTGCACCACTTCCGAGGCCAGACCGACGATCTCGAACAGCTGCGCGCCGCGATAACTGTCGACGCAGGAGATGCCCATCTTCGACAGGATTTTCAGCAAGCCCTTCTTGATACCGCGCCGGTAGCTGCGTCCCAGTTCCAAGGGCTCGCCGAAGCGGCGCTTGATCTGACCAGCGCGCACCAGCGCCAGCAGAGACTGGTAGGCCAGATAGGGCTGGATCGCGGTAGCACCAAAGCCGATCAGACAGGCGAAATGGTGCGGATCGCGCGCGGTCGCGGTTTCCACCAGGATGTTGCAGGCGGCGCGCAGGCCGACGCGGGTCAGGTGCTGATGCACCGCACCCACCGCCAGCAGCGCGTGCGCCGGCAGTTTGCCGGGCGCCACGTGGCGATCGGTCAGGAACACCAGCAACGTGCCGTCGCGCACCGCGGCCTCGGCCTGCTGGCAGAAGCGCGTCAATGCGCCATCGAGCGATTCGCTTTCGGGATAGTTGATGTCGATCTCGACGTGGCCGCCGAAATCGGTCATCGACAGAATCTGCTTGAGCTTCCGCTGCGACAGAATCGGCGAATTCAGCACGATCTGGCGCGCGTACTGCGGCGCCGCCTCGAACACATTGCACTCGCGGCCCAACTGCGTCATCAACGACATCACGCGCTGCTCGCGCAGGCTGTCGATGGGCGGATTGGTGACCTGGGCAAAAGCCTGGCGGAAATAGTCGTACAGCGAGCGCACCTTGCCCGACATCACCGCCACCGGGGTGTCGTCACCCATCGAACCGGTGGCTTCGGACTCGCTTTCGGCGAGGGATTTCAGCACCGTGTCACGCTCCTCGCGCGACAGGTTGTAGAGCTTCTGATGCACCGCCAGCGTGGGCGCGTCCCAGGTTTCGATGGCGAGGCTGGGATCGATCAGCGAGTTGCTCAAGTACCGCACGCCGGTCTTCATCCAGCGCTTGAACGGCGCGCGCGCGCGGTTGATCGCGTCGATGTCGCGGCTCTTCAGAAACTCGCCGCGCAACAGATCGACCGCTACCATCTCGCCCGGCCCCAGCCGGCCTTTCTCGACCACCTCGGCGGCCTCGACGTCATACACGCCGGCTTCCGAGGAGATCACCACGTGGCGGTCGCGCGTCAGCAGATAGCGCGCCGGCCGCAGCCCGTTGCGGTCCAGCGTGCAGGCCGCGTAGCGGCCGTCCAGCAACACGATGCCAGCCGGGCCGTCCCAGGGCTCCATGTGCAGCTGGTAGTACTCGTAGAAGGCCTTGATGTCGGCGTCCAGATCCTCGCGATCGCGCCAGGCCGGCGGAATCAGGATGCGCATGGCCTGCAGCAAATCCATGCCGCCGATCAACAGACACTCCAGCATGTTGTCGAGCGTCTGCGAGTCCGACCCGGTCATCGACACCAGCGGCTGCAGTTCGCGGAAATCCACCAGCGGCGAGCGGAAGCGCGGGCCGCGCGCACGCATCCAGTTGCGATTGCCCTGGATCGAGTTGATCTCGCCGTTGTGCGCCAGAAAGCGGAAGGGCTGCGCCAGCGGCCAACGCGGCATGGTGTTGGTGGAGAAGCGCTGATGGAACACCACCGCGCTCGATTTGAGATCCGCGCGCGCCAGATCCTTGAAGAAGGCCGGCAGATGCTCTGGCATCACCATGCCCTTGTAAGCAAACACATGCGCCGACAGCGACACGACGTAGAAGTCGGCCAGATCGGCCAGCGCGTTCTCGGTGCGCCGCCGGGCCTGGAACAGCAGGCGCTCGAGCGCCGCCAGATCCAGATCCTCGCGCACGCCAACATACACCTGGGTCACCGCCGGCATGGTCTGGCGCGCTTCGGCGCCGCAGATCTCGGGGTCGATAGGCACCTCGCGCCAACCGGCCAGATACAGCCCGGCAGCGACCAGTTCTGCTTCCAGCGTCACCCGCGCACGCGCGGCGTCCGCCTCTGCGTGCGGCAGGAACACGATGCCGGAAGCAAAGCTCTCGGGCAGTCGGATGCCGGCTTCGGCCGCCAGCGTGCGCAGAAAGCTCTCGGGGCGGCGCAGCAGCAGGCCGCAGCCGTCGCCGCTCTTGCCGTCGGCGGCAACCGCGCCGCGATGCGTCATCCGCGCCAGCGCTTCCAGCGCCGCGGCGACGATCTCGCGCGAGGGCCGGTCGTCCAACTGGGCGATCAGACCAAAGCCGCAACTGTCTTTCTCAAAGGCCGGATCGTACAAACCCTGATCCGACACTGGCCCGCTTTGCCCCATGACCCCTCCTGCTCAACGGCACGCAATGCAATCTCAGAGCGTATGCGTGGAGCACATGCTCAAGATCACCGTAGCGCGCCAGGGTTTCGGCTCGGCGCCTTCCTTGGACCTTCGTCGGGGTGCGACGAAGTGGGCGGAATCGGGGCGGCTGCGGACCGGTCAGGTGACTGCGGGCACCCGCATCCGGCAGGCAGCTTGCGCATACACATAAACCAGAAATGAATAGATCACACCTTGCTGCGATGCGTCAAACCATTGCGGCCGTGCATACGTCTGCGCAGTCGAACCGGCGCTCAGCGCCCGCCAGCCGCCGCCAGCACCTGCGCCAGCGCGCGATCCAGCGCATCGATGCGGAAGGGCTTGCGCAGGAAGGCGGTGCGCTCGTCCGGGGTCAGCAGATCGGCGGCCTGCTCCTTGGAGTAGCCGCTGACGAACAACACCGGCAGATCCGGGCGCAGCTGACGCAACTCGCGCACCACGGTGACGCCGTCTTTGACCGGCATGGTCAGGTCGACCACGGCAGCGCCGTAATGCTGCGGACGGCCGCGCAGATCGCTGATCGCATCGTCGCCCGACAGATAGCTGACCACTTCATAGCCGCATTGCTCAAGCATCATGGCGGTGATGGTCAGCACATCCTCGTCGTCGTCGATGGCCAGCAGCCGGGGTCGCGGCCCGCTCAGCGGCACCAGCGCGGGCGCTGCCGCGGGCTCCGGCAAGGCTTCCACCAGCAGCGGCAGATAGATGCGGAACTCGGTGCCGATACCGACCTCGCTGAGCACGCGGATCGATCCGTTGTGCGCCTTGATGATCCCCTGCACCACCGACAGGCCGAGCCCGCGACCGGTGGTCTTGGTGGTGTAGAAGGGCTCGAAGATGCGCCGCAGCGTGGCGTCGGGAATGCCCGGACCATCGTCGCGCACGACCACTTCCACATAGTGCTCGGACGGGTTCATCGACCACTGCAACTGTCCGGCTCGCACGGCGCTGGCGGCGACCCGGTCGGCACGCACGCGCACGGTTCCGCCGCGATCACCCATGGCGTCGACCGCGTTCTGCACCAGATTCAGGATCACCTGCTCGATCTGCGTCTGGTCGCCGCGGAAAGCCAGCGGGCGCTGCGCGATTTCCAGCCGCAGGCGCGTGTGCATGCCGGTGGACGCGCGCAACAGCGGCTCCATCGAATCGAGCAGCGCCGCGGCATCCACCGGTTCCATCCGCGACGCCGACTTGCCGGCGTAGGCCAGCATGCGCTCGGTCAGCCCTTCCATCCGGCCCAGCACGCTTTCCACCGTGCTCAGATACTGTCCCAGCTCACCCTGTTCGGGCGCCGCGCCGAGCGCCAGATTGAGCTGGCCGATCGCCGCCATCAACATGTTGTTGAGGTCGTGCGCCAGGCCACCGGCCATCACGCCCAGGCTCTCGGCCTTCTGCGCCTGATAGACCTGCTGCTGCAGTTCTTCGCGCTCGGCGGCGCGCAGCCGGTCTTCGGTGATGTCGAGCACCACGCTGCTGAGCACGCCCTTCTGGTCCAGGCTCAGCCCCTCGTTGCGCATGTAGGCGCGCAGCCAGCGCTGCTGGCCGTCCGGCAGCGCCACCGGGTAGTCGAGCACCGCGCGGCCCTCGGCGGCGAGAAAGCGCTGCAGTTCGTCGCGCATGCGCTCGCGGTGTGCCGGCAGCACCAGCGACAGCAGTTCTTCCGGCAGCACCACGTGCGGCGTCGCCTGCTGGTACAGATGCGCGTAGGCGCCGACCAGCTCGCCGCTGCGCAGCAGCCGGCTGAAGCGGAAAGCGCCGATGCCGGCATCGCTGAGCACGCGATCCAGCCAGCGCTCGCGTTCGATCAGGCTGGCGCGCTCTTGTTCGGCCAGATGGATATCGGCGCCAATGAATACGAATTCACGACGCCCGCCGTCGGGCGCCCCCACCATGCTGCCATCCACGCGGAACCAGCATGGCGTCCCGTCGACCTTGCGCATGCGCCAGTTGAAGCTGACCGCACCGGTGCTGATCAAGGTGCGCAGCGCCTGCAGCCGCGCCTCGCCATCCTCGGCGAAGCAGTAGTCGTCCATCGGCCGGCCCAGCACCGCCTCGCGGGTCGCACCCACGGCGTGGCAAAAGGCCTGGTTGACCAGCGTGATCCGGCCATCGGCATTGACCATGACGATCGAGGCGCGCGCGGTTTCGAGCAAGGTCTGCAGCTGCTGCAACAGCAGCCGCGCCTGCTCCTCGGCGCGCGCCAACCGCGACACGTCGCGCGCTGCCAGCAGGGCGCCCGCGACCTGACCCTCGCCATTGCGTATCGGCGTCGCCACCACATCAAACACCGGCCGTTTCGGGTGCGCCTCGCCGACGAAGCTGAAATGCGTCTGCCGCCCGAGGTCGATGACGCTGTGCAGGTACTCATCCACCTGCGCCCGATGGTTCTGCACGAAGGGGATCTGATCCAGGTGCGCCGGCAGCGATTGCAGCGTCGATTCCCGGAAGAAGCGCTCGGCCACGGCGTTCATGTAGATCACCCGGCCGTCGGGCGCCACGTGCAGCAGGAAATCCGGAATCAGTTCGACCAGCGCCGCGCGCTCGGCCAGCAGCTGGCGCGTCTCGTGTTCGGCGGACACGTCACGGGCGACGCCCGACATGTGTTCGAGCCGACCGTGCTCGTCGCGCCGCAGGATCGCCGCCGAGCGAATCCAGCGCATGCGGCCGTCATCCCCGATCACCCGGTACTCGGCCGGCGGCAATGGGCCGCTCGGCGCTTCGCGCCAGCGCCGCTGCAGACGCTCGCGATCTTCCGGATGAATGCGCGCCGCCCACTCGTCCAGCGAGAGCGAGGGCGGGACGCTTGCTTCCACGCCCACCAATTGGCGGTAGCCGGCCGAGACCCGAAAACTGCCGCCGGCCTGCCACTCGAAGAACTCGACGCCGGCCACCTGCAGCAATGCTTCCAGCAGATCCACGTCGGCCGCCAGTTCGCGCCGGTTGATCTCGATGTCGGTAATGTCGGTCAGCACCAGACTGTAGCCATCGAAGCGCCCGGTGGCGCGGCTCAGCACCGCGCGCAGCCAGATCGCCGCATTGCCGCGCTGGCCGGGGCCGCGCAGCGTGCACAGGCGCTCGTCGGCGCCCTGACGCAAATGGGCCATGCATTCGCGCAGCTGCGCGCACTGTGGCGGGCTGAACAAGGCCTCCAGCGTCAGTCCGCGCAGCGATTCGGC
The DNA here is from genome assembly GCA_046346965.1 of Lysobacterales bacterium. Lineage (GTDB taxonomy): Bacteria > Pseudomonadota > Gammaproteobacteria > Xanthomonadales > SZUA-5 > JAXMHB01. The sequence continues at coordinate 116,193 of JAXMHB010000009.1, read as the reverse complement.
ACTGTCCATGCGCAGCAATTCCGCCGCACGCGCGGTGGCCACGAGCACACGTCCGTCCGGCCCCAGGTCAATCTGTGCGACCGGCGCCACCTGGTGCGAGCCGCGCAGCGCAGCGTTCTCGCGGCGCAGCTGCTCGACCTCGGCCTCGAGTTGCTGCAGGCGCGCGAGCAGAATCTCGGTGTTCATCGCCAGGCTCGCAGCCAGAAGCGCATCGCTTTGGCGCTGGGCGCAGCCTCGTCGAGCTCGCGCCACTCGAAGGCGGCCTGCAGATCCGGCCGTGGCGCATAGCCGCGCGAGCGCCAGAAGGCGTCCAGCGGGCGATGCCCGGGTGGGCGACGCGGATCGTCATCGGCGCGCACCACCGCGCAAAACGCGGTGTAGGCGAATCCGCCCAGCGCCTGCGCGTAGGCTTCGCGTTCGTCGAAAAAGCGCTGGCCCAGACCGCGCCCGCGATAGCGCGCATCGAGCACCGATTCGCCGAAGTAAAAGACCTCCGACGGCGCAATGCCCGCCGCCAAAAACGGCGCTTGGCAGGCTTCGGTTTCGTCGCTCAGCGGAATCCCGGTAGAGCAACCGACAATCTCCGCGCCATCCCAGGCCAGCACGAACAGGCTGCGCGGCGAGCGGCTGTAGGTCGCCAGATAATGCGCTTCATAGGCTAGATCGCCATCGTACAAATACGGCCATTCGCGAAACACGCGAATCCGCAGCGCGGCCAGGGCCGGCAAATACGGGGCGATGTCGGCGCCGCTGACGGCGCGCACCTCAAGCCCGGGCGCCGCGGCGCCCTCGCGCTGCCAGCGCTTGCGCGCGCGCAGTGCGGTGGCCGGAAAATCGCTGAACAGCGCATCGCAACCCGCGGCATAGGCGCGCAGCGCTTCCTCGACCGCGCTCTGGTCGGGCGGCAACTGGTCGTCCCTGAAGGTGTAAGCGTGCACATAGCGACCACGCGCATGGGCGGCGGCGATGAACGCCGCGCCATCGGCGCTCTGCAGCGCCTGTTTGGACACACCGTAGCCATCGACCGCGTGGGCATCGAGCGCCGGCAAGTCCACGCTGAGCAGGGTCACGCGTACCCCAGCCTGCTCGCGCACGCGCGCCAGCGGCGCGGCCTCGAAGCACTGCACCAGCAGCGGCGCCTGCGGCCCGAGCAACTGGCGCGCGCGCAACTCGCGGATCAGCGCCGCGGTGGGATCCAATCCCAGCGCCTCGCAATGTGCAGGGTGTTTGATCTCGGGATAGATCAGCAGCGGGCGTTCGCGGCGGCGCCGCTCCAGCAGCAGCAGATCCAGCGTCTGATCGAAGCTCGGCAACCGGTAGACGCCATCGCGCTCATGCGCACGCAGCGGCCAGGGTTGGGTGGCACGCAGCGTCGCCAGCTCGGCGCTGGTGAAATCGGTGATCCACCAGTCCTCGCGACCCTCCGGCCCTGGCCGCCGACGCGCGGCGTACTCGGGGCGGGTGGCGACATCGGTGCTGCGCGACAGATAGAGATCGTGGCGACAGTACAGGCGACCGTCGGCGCTGGGCAGCAGATCGGGCTCGATGACGTCGGCGCCCTGCTCGATCGCCAGCGCATAGGCCGGCAGCGTGTGTTCAGGCAGGCAGCCGCTGGCGCCGCGGTGCGCGATCACCCAGGGATGCGTCATAGGCTGCCAGCGCGATTTCACGATCAGGCCAATTCGGGCGGTTCACTCCAGTGTAACCGACCATACGCCAGCCCAAGGGCCAGGACCGCCGCAGCAGCGCAGCGGCCTCCGGCTATGCACCATCCTTCACAATCCCGGCAACCAGCCTCGGAACCACTGAGTGGCCTCGGCGCCCAGAAACCACAGCGCATAGAAAAACACGCCGAAATAGGCCACGGTGGCGATCAGGAAAAACACCGAGACCAGCACCATCAGACCATCGCGTTCGAGCAAGGCGATGGCGGCAAACAGCATGGCGAGCGCCGGCAGCGTGTTATTGAAGGGCAGTATCGGCGCCGGGATCACCAGCAGCACGCCGCCGATGGTGATCAGCAGCCCGCACAGACGCTCGCCCGCGCGGCCATCGACCCAGGAGGTCAGACGCTCGCGGGTGATCCGGGCCAGCAGATTGATCAGCCAGCGACACAGGCCGAGCAGTCGCTCCCACAACTTGGTGCTGGGCTTGATGTCGTAGATCTTGGCCGGCAGCCACAGACGTTCGCGCCCGCGATAGAGCTGCCAGCCCAGGCTGGTCAGCACCAGACCGCCAGCACTCGACAGCGGCCCCAGCGTCAGCGGCTGCAAAAAAGGCAGGCACAACAGCACGGTCGACAAGGCCAGCGCCGAGGACTTCAGGCTGTCGAGCACCTCGCCCAGATTCAGCGGCGCGTGCTCGGCGCGATCCACACACTGTTCCAACACGCGAATCAGCGTCTCGCGGTGTTCCATGCACAGTGTCCCGGTCAGGCAAGGCCGCGGATCATAGCGGGGCGCGGCGCGCTGGGTGCAAGGCAGCGCATGCCGCACTCACTGCAACAAGGCGGAGGCTTCCAGCCAACGGTACACGCTGTCGCGGATCGCCGGCTGTGCCGCAGCGGTGGGATGGACCTGATCGTCCTGAAAGTTGGCGAGATCGGCGGCGACCGCCTCCAGCAGGAAGGGCATCAGCGCGACGCCCTCGGCCTGCGCCAGTTCCCGGTACAGCTGGCGCATGCGGTCGCGATAGCCCTGACCGTAGTTGATCGGCAGCTCGATGCCGATCAGCCCCACCTTCGCGCCAGCCTCACGCGCAAGCTTGATCATCTGCGCCAGGTTGGCGCGCAGACTGGGCAGCGGCAAACCGCGCAGACCATCATTGGCGCCGAGTTCGATCAGCACCACCGCCGGTTGATGTTGCGCAAGCGCCGCCGGCAGGCGCGCGAGGCCACCCGAACTGGTCTCGCCGCTGATGCTGGCATTGACCACTCGCCAGCGGCCAGCGTGACTTTCGGCCAGCTTGTGATCGAGCAGAGCCACCCAACCTTGTTCGATCGGCAGATTGTGGGCAGCGCTCAGGCTGTCGCCGAGCACCAGAATGGTGGACGCGGCCGTCGCCAGGCCGGCGTGCCACAGCAAGCACAAGAACAGGAACACACGCATGGAAGAGTCTCGCGACACCGTACTGACGGCCGTCGAAGCTAGCAAACAGGTGATGACGGCGGCGGGTGCGCTGCGTGTGCTCGATCAGATCTCGCTCAGCCTCGGGCGCGGCGAGAGTCTGGCGATCGTCGGCGAGTCGGGCTCAGGCAAGACCACGCTACTGTCGCTGCTGGCCGGGCTGGACACGCCGACCGGCGGCCGCATCGAGCTGTTCGGACGCGATATCGCCGGGCTCGACGAGGACGGCCGCGCCGCGCTGCGGCTGGGCCGCGTCGGCTTCGTGTTCCAGGCCTTTCATCTGCTGCCGAGCTTCACCGCGCTGGAGAACGTCGCCGCGCCGCTGGAGTTGGCCGGCGTCGCCGATGCGCTGGCGCGCGCCCGCGCCGCGCTGGAACGGGTGGGCCTGGGACATCGCTTGCAGCATCTGCCACGCCAGTTGTCGGGTGGCGAGCAGCAGCGTGTGGCGATCGCGCGCGCCTTTGCGGTCGGGCCGACCTTGCTGTTCGCCGATGAGCCCACCGGCAATCTGGACCAGGACACCGGAGCACGCGTCAGCGAACTCTTGTTCGATCTGAATCGCAGCGATAGCGTCAGCCTGGTGCTGGTGACCCACGATCCACGGCTGGCGGCGCGCTGTCAGCGACAGATCCGGCTGGAAGCCGGCCGGCGCGTCGCATGAGTCTGCTCGGCACTTTGCTCGCCCATGCGCGCCGCGAGTGGCGCGCGGCCGAATTGAAGCCGGTCCTGGCCGCGCTGCTGGTGGCGGTGGCCGCCGCCACCGGCGTGATCGGCTTTACCGAGCGCATCGAGCGCGCGCTGGCCGCGCGCAGCGGCGAACTGATCGGCGGCGATGCGCTGCTCAGCTCGCGACTGCCGATCCCGCCCGAGGTGGTGCAATCGGCGCAGGCGCAGGGACTGCAGACCAGCGCAGTGGTCGCCTTTCCGACCGTGCTGTTTGCCGGCGAGGCCAGCGTGCTGGTCGAGATCAAGGCGGTCGACGCCCAGTATCCGCTGCGCGGCAGCCTGAAGGTGGCCGAGCGCGCGGACGCGCCGGCACAGGTGCGTGCGGCGCCCGCGGTGGGCGAGGTGCTGCTCGATCCGCGCGCGCTCACGGCGCTCGGCGTCGCCACCGGTGCCGAGGTCGAGATCGGCAACGCGCGGCTGCGGGTGGCCGGTGCGCTGATCGAGGATCCGGAAGGCGCCGGCAGCTTTCTGACGCTGGCGCCGCGTGCACTGGTGCAGCGCGCCGACGTCGAGCGCCTCGGCCTGCTGGGACCGGCCAGCCGCGCCTTCCATCGACTGCTGATCGCCGGTCCCGCGCCGGTGGTACAGCGCTGGGCCGAGACCCTGCGCCAGACTCACCCCGGCCTGCGGCTGACGCTGGCCAGCGAGGCGCAGCAGCAGCTGGCCGAGGTCGGTCAGCAATCGCGTGCCTTTTTCGGCCTGGCCGCACTGGCGGTGCTGTGGCTGGCGGCGCTGGCGATCGCACTGACCGCGCGCCGCTACACCGAGGCGCGGCGCGCCATCGTGGCGCAGTTGCGCTGCTTCGGGCTGTCGCGGCGGCGCATCCTGCTGCAGCTGGGTGGCACGCTGGGCGTGTATGCACTGCCGGCGATCGCGCTCGGCCTGCTGCTCGGCTACGGACTGCAGGCACTGATCGCGCTCGGCGTCGGCGCGCTGTTCCAGGAAGCCCTGCCCTTGCCCGGGCTGCGTCCGGCGCTGCTGGGCGCGCTGGTGGGCGTGTTGGCGTACCTTAGTTTCACGCTGCCGGCGCTGTCGCGGCTGGCGGCAACGGCGCCTTCCATGCTGCTGCGCCAGCAAGAAGACCGCCTCAGCGCGCGCGAGTGGGCGGCCTATCCGCTGGCGCTGGCGGTGTTGACGCTGGCGATCTGGCTGCTGACCGGCGAAGGCCGCATCGGCCTGATTGCTTTCGCCGGCATGAGCACGCTGGCACTGTTGGTGGCCGGCACCCTGTGGCTGCTGCTGCGGTTGGTGCGGCGGCGCCTGCCGGGGCGCAGTTTCGTGCTGCGCCAGGCGCTGCGGCAGCTGGTAGCAAGGCCCGGCACCACGCTGCTGTCGGCGGTCTCGCTGGCGCTGGCGCTGGCCGCGGTGCTGCTGCTCGGGGCGGTCAGCAACGATCTGGTGCGGCAATGGCGGGTGGGCCTCGATGCCGACACGCCCAATCGCTTTCTGCTCAACATCCAGCCGGACCAGCGCGACACCCTGAGCGCGCGTTTGCAGTCGCTGGGTCTGGGCCGGCCGGAGCTGTATCCCTTCGCCGTGGGCCGACTGCTGGCAATCAACGGCCAGCGTCCGGATGCCGCCAGCTTCCCGGATCCGCGCGCCGGGCGCTTCCTCGATGGCAATATCAACCTGAGCTGGCATCAGGACCTGCCGCCGGCCAACCGCCTGATTGCGGGCGAGTGGTGGCGCGGCGGCCCCGAGGTGTCGATCGCCGAGAACTGGGCGCAGATCTTCAAGCTCCAGGTCGGCGACCGCATCACCGTCAGCATCGGCGACCGCAGCATCGAGGCGCGCGTCGCCAATGTGCGCACCGTCGATTGGGACAGCTTCCGGGTGAACTTCTTCCTGTTGTTCTCGCCCGAGGCCACGGCCGGGCTGGAGAGTACCTTCGTGACCAGCTTCCGCGCCGATGCCACGCAAGCGCGCGCGCTGGGGCCGCTGTTGCGCGACTACCCAAACGTCACGCTGATCGACGTCGATGCGCTGCTGATGCGCGTGCTCGGCGTGGTCGATGCCGTGGTCCGCAGTCTGTCGGCGATCTTCTGGTGCGCGCTCGCCGCGGCGCTGTGCGTGCTGTTGGCGGCGCTGGCGGTCAGCGCCGGCGCGCGGCGCTTCGAGAGTGCGCTGTGGCGCAGTCTGGGCGCTTCCAGACGTACGCTCGAGCGCACGCTGTGGCTGGAGATCAGCGTCATCGGCGCCCTCGGCGGTGCCCTCGGCGGACTGGCGGCAGTCGTCACCGGCTGGGCGCTGGCCGTGCGGGTGTTCGAGATCGGCTACAGCATGCCCTGGTGGATCGTCGCTGCCGGCGCCGGCATCGGTGCCAGCCTGAGCCTGCTCGCCGGTGCGCTGGTGTTGCGCGGCGTCACCGCCACCCCGCCCGGGCAGACGCTGCGCAGCGGCGACTGGTGAGTTGGGTGCGCACAGGCGCCGCTGCCAACCGACTCACAGCTTCACGGTTGTCCGCTTGTACCGGCGCCAGTGCTGGGCCTATGGTGCGTTGTCGTCAGGGGAAGGGTCATGGTCCAGGGTTACGAAAAGCGTCGTTATCCGCGTACCGAGATCAGTGCCGTGGCCGTGCTGATCGCAGCCGCCCGTGGCGGCTTTCTGAGCAACGCGCAGGACATCTCCGGCGGTGGCGCGCGCATCGCGCGGCCGCTGGCCTTTGGTGACCAGGCGAAGGCGCCCTTCCGGCTGTTTTTCATTTTCGATCAGGACACGGTGATCGAACTCAAAGCCACGCTGGTCCGCGCTGGCGACGACCATCTGGCCTTCCAGTTCGATGCCGGCCAGCCGGCCGAGATCGACCAACTGCTGTACGAGACCCGCTTCATCGCTCAGGCGGTGTGAGCGCGCTACTCGTCGGGCCGCGGGTCCGCGATTGGGTGCTGTTCGCGACCACACAGCAGGTAGCTGTTGCTGAGCTCGTCGAGACAATAACGTTCGCGCGTCTCAACGAGGCCGCTGCTCGATAGCGGCGCCTCGGGATCGTAATCCCAGCGCACGCTGTCGACGGCGCGACCATCCTCCGACAGCAGCGCCGACACCAGCGCCGAGCCCGCGCACAGGTCCGCGCCGTAGCCTTGCAGCGACAGCGCCAGGCGCAAACTCGCGTCCGCGGTGTCGACGACCCACAGTGCGAATCGGGCGCGATCGCAGGCGCCGTTCATGCCCTCGCCCGTGATCGGGCTTTGCAGCTGGTACGGCTGGACCAGCTGCAGACGATGCGCGTCCAGGCGTCGCGGATCGAAGGACGTCGGCGCGGCCCACACCTCGCGATAACGGGGCGTGTCGGCCTCCCAAGCCGGGTGCCGCGGACCGCTCCAGCCGGACTCGGCGCCGTCGGCTTCAAGGCGCGCACGCTGCTCGTCGTCGAGTTCGGTGGCGGCGACCCGGATCGCCGCGCCGTTCCACAAACGCCCGTTCGGCCCGCACAAGAACCAGCCGTCCGCCGGCGCCTCCAGTGGCGTGATCGGATACTCCGCGGCATACAGCTCCGGGCTCATGCGATCCGGATCGGGCCGATCGAGGTAACCGCCGCCGGGATTCTGAAAGCTCATCAGGCGCGTGGTGGTGCGGACGAAGCTCGGCACGCTGTCGGCGATCCGCAGGTACAGCAGCGAGCCGTCGGAGAACGTCGGGAGCTCGGTCTCGCAGGCGTTCGGCTGCAGGTGCAGCGGCGTCGGCAGCCGCAGTTCGAGCGCGGCATCGGGCGCGGCCGCAAGCGGCACACAATCGCCCTGCGCCGGGCAGTACTCGCCCTGCAGGTAGAGCGCGGATACGGTCGGCGAGTAGGTCAGCGGCCAGGCCGCCCAGGGAATGCTGAGCGCGTAGTACGGATCCTCGCCTTCGGACCCACTGCGCAACGGGCCCGCCGACGGCGGATCGAGTTCCTGGTAGTCGGCCGCGGCGTTGGTGTACACACTGGCCGCGATGGTCGGCCACGGCGACAACGGCAAGCGCTCACCCTGCGCGCCATGGATGCGGTAGCCAGGCTTGAAGGCCTCGACGATGCGCGCGCGCAGCGCCTGCTGCGTGCGCCACCAGTCCGGACAATAGGCACGATCCGCTGGCGCCAGATTCAGCTGATCGCAGTCCGCTGCGCTGAGCAGCGGCTTCGGCGCTCGCTGCCAGCCGATCGCCGGCAGATTCAGCGCCATCAGCGTCGACCACCGCAGCGTCCAGCGGCCGCCGCCACGTACATACAGCCGCACGCCGTCGGGCGCCTGCACCGCCGCCAGCGCCGGCGCGTGCGGAGCAGAATCAGACGTCAGCGCGATCCACTGCAATTCCGCCGGCAGCGCGTCCGGCTGCTCGGCCAAAGGCTGTGTGCTCGACGTCATCGGCGCCGGCACGCTGGTAGCGAACACCGGCACCAGCACACGCTCGTCGGCCGCGTGCGCGGCGGCTTGGACCAGCACCAAGGCGAGCGCGGCGATCCGCGGAATCGACTTGCAGGGGAAGGATCGGCGCATGGCAGGTACGCTGAATGCTCGGGGATACGATGCTCTACGCGAGCAGTCAGCGCCACTCGGGCCGCTGCGGGCGAAACGCGGGCCAAAGGTGGCGGCGGCGCGATCTCATTGCGCCGGCAGACTCGCCAGCATCCACAGCAGCGACTCCTGGCGCTGCCAATGCAGTGCCAGCTGCACCGCTTCGGCGTCCACCCAGGCCAGCAGGCTGCCACGCCCGGGCGCCTGCCAGTGCGGCACCAGATCCGCCAGATCGGCGTCGACGCCCAGCGCGCTCAGGCACTTGTAGGCGGCCTCCTTGGCGCACCAGATGCGTGTCCAGATCCACGGATCGTCGATCGTTTGCGCGGCGCTGCGCTCGCCAGGCCTCATCACCCGCTGGACCACGGCGATACGGCGATCCTGGATCAAGCCTTCGATGTCCAGGCCCAGCGCGCGCCAGCACGGGCGCGGCGCGACGACCGCGGCGGCGACCGCCCCGCTGTGACTGATCGAGCCGACCGTGTCGTCCGGCCACAACGGCGCCGATCCATTGCGACCAACGACCAGACTGCCGGCGCCCGCGGCCTTGAGCGCCTGACGCGCGGCGAGTCGGCCGGCGAGAAACTCGCGCCGACGCCGCTCGACCACGTTCTCGCGGTAGACGGCGATGCCCACCGCCGCGGCGCGCTCGTCGAGATCCGCAGCATCGATGCGCTCGCTCGCGTATGCCACGCCGGCGGGGCACCAGTTCGGGACTGCGTGCAGGTTGATGGGAACGCTCCGGGCCAATCGACGCCAGCCCTGGATCATCCACCCGCCAGCGCCGCGCCGGTAGCCGGCGGGCGGCGCCGGGGCCGCCGCACCGCCGCCGCCAATCGCACCGCGCCTATTGACCCTGCGCCTGGGCGTAACCGGGCTTGCCGTCGAACTCGAACAGATGCTCGGTCTTGATCACATCGAGCGTGGCCTCGGCCATCGCACGCAGCAGATCCACGCAGTCCATCAGCGCCACTGGCTCGCCATCACGTGCCAGAAAGCGACAGCGCCAGTGGTCGGTGCAGAAGGTCTCGGCGTGCCCCTGCGGCCACACTTTGACGCCGCGATTGGTGATCACCTGCAGGGTCAGCGTGGGGCTCGCCAGCGCCTGCAGACGCGCTGCCAATGCATCGGCCGACACGTCGGCGGCGTGCACGAACACATCGATGCCGACACGCGTCTTCCGAGCCGGTGCCGCGCGCTGGTACTGCGGACGCGCCACCGCGCCGGTGCTTGCCGTCGGCTCGTAGCGGACCGGACTGAGCTGCTGCGGCCGCTGGCCCAGCCGAGCGATCACCGCCGCCGCAAACTGTTCGGTGCCGACCGTCTGCGCGCTCTGCGCAGAGGCAATGTCGGGCGTATGGATGCCCGCTTCCAGCGTGCACAGCCAGGCGTTGTGCACGCGCTCGGCGACCTCGTGCTGCCCGATGTGCAGCAGCATCTGCACCGCTGCCAGCAGCAGTCCGCTGGGGTTGGCGATGCCCTGTCCGGCGATGTCGGGCGCGCTGCCGTGGATGGCCTCGAACATGGCGCCGTGCTCGCCGATGTTGGCACTGCCGGCCAGACCGACGCTGCCAGTCATCTCGGCGGCGATGTCGCTCAGGATGTCGCCATACAGATTCGGCAGCACGATCACATCGAAGCGCTCCGGGCGCGTCGCCAGGCGGGCGGCGCCGATGTCGATGATGGTGCGATCGCGCTCGATGTCCGGGTACTGGCTGCCGATCTCCTCGAAGACCCGGGCGAACAGCCCGTCGGTCATCTTCATGATGTTGTCCTTGACCATGCAGCTCACCTTGCGGCGACCGTGCAGGCGCGCGTACTCGAAGGCGTAGCGGATGATCTTCTCGCAGCCCGGTCGGGTGATCAGTTTCAGGCACTGGTAAACCTCGTCGGTCTGCCGATGCTCGATGCCGGCATAGAGGTCTTCCTCGTTCTCGCGCACGATCACCACATCCATGCGCGGATGCAGCGTGGCAACGAAAGGCGCGTAGCTGCGGCAGGGGCGCACGTTGGCGTACAGCCCCAGCGTCTTGCGCAGCGTCACGTTGAGGCTCTTGTAGCCACCACCCGAAGGCGTGGTCACCGGGCCTTTGAGCAGCACGCCGGTGCGCCGCAGGCTGCTCCAGGCTGACTCGTCGATACCGGCGCTGTGGCCGCGCAGATAGGTGGCCTCGCCGATCTCGATCGCTTCGGGGGCGAGCCGCGCGCCGGCGGCGTTCAGGATGGACAGTGTGGCGCGCATGATCTCCGGGCCGATGCCATCGCCCGGCGCCACCGTAATCGGTGTCGGCGCCAGCGCGTCATCGCGGTCTGCTGCCGGCTGCGCCCAGTCGGCGCTGTCGAGGAGTTCCAGGTGCATGGGAGGTCCTGATCCAGGGAAGGTGGGCGCACCCTAGGTCCTCGCGAGTCATCTGAAAAATACTTATGTTTGATCGCATTGATAGACTCTGATCTATGAATACCCCGCTCCGACGACTGCTGCGGATCACGCCCCAGCAATTGCGTGCCTTCGAGATGACCGCGCGCCTGCTGTCGGTGACGCGCGCGGCCGAGGCGCTGCACCTCAGTCAACCCACGGTCAGCATGCAAATCAAAGAACTGGCGCAGGTGATCGGCGAGCCGCTGTTCGAGTACGCCGGGCGCCGGCTGCGCCTGACCCAGACCGGCGAGGCCCTGCAGCAGACGGTGGGCGAACTGGTGGATTGCTGGCAGCGCTTCGAGAGCAATCTGAACGAGCAGCGCGGGCTGGTCAGCGGTCGCCTGCGCATCGCCGCGGTCACCACCGCCGAATACTTCGTGCCGGACCTGATCGGACCGTTCGCGGCGGCCCATCCGGGCATAGAACTGGAGCTCTGCATCGAAAACCGCGAGCGCGTGGTCCAGCGTCTGCAGCAGCGCAGCGACGATCTGGCGGTGATGATGCTGCCGCCGCAGGAACTGCCCTTGCGCACGCTGCCCTTTCTCGACAATCCGCTGGTCGTCGTGGCTCGCAGCGACCATCCGTGCGCCGGCGCAACGCTGGAGTTGGCGGCGCTGGCGCAGGAACGCTGGTTGATGCGCGAGGCCGGCAGCGGCACCCGGCGCGTGACCGAGCAGCATTTCGCCGAGGCCGGTTTCCGACCGCGAATCGCGATGAGCCTGGGCAGCAACGAGGCGATCAAGCACTCGGTAGCCGCGGGCCTCGGCATCGCCGTGCTGTCGCGACTGGCGATCGCGCCCGCCGGCAGTGATCTGGGCAGCACCGGCCTGTGCGAGTTGCCGGTGCGCGGATTCCCGATCGAGCGGCGCTGGTCGCTGGTCTGGCGCAGCGATCATCCGCTGTCGGCGACCGCACGGCGCTTCATCAGTTACCTGCAACCGGCGCGCTGACGCGGCGCTGCCTGCGTCTATCCCGACACGCACCGCGGCGGGCATGCGACCATGCCGCCATCGCCGCCCGCCCTGACCGTCCGATGCGCCTGGCACCGACATTCCGCTCGCTGCTGCACAGTCCCGCGCACACGCTCGCGCTGCTGCTGGTGCTGACCTTGGGTCTGGCTGGCGCCAGCGCGATCCACGCGCTGGTCTATCGCATCCTGCTGGCGCCTTTGCCCTATGCCGATGCCGGGCAACTGGTCAGCCTGGAGCTGCGCCTTGCCAGCGGCGAGAGCGCCAATCCGCCGGCCTTGTTCGAGGTCTATCGCGAGCTGCAGAGTCTGGCCGCGGTGGGCTTCTATCGCAGCGGCGGCGCCAATCTGCGCGCTGACGCCGCCGCCCCGGCCGAGCACCTGCCGGCGACCCGGATCACCGCCTCGCTGATTCCGCTGCTGGGCGTGACGCCGCTGCTCGGGCGCACCTTCACCGCCGAGGAGGAACTGCAGGGCGGGCCGGGTGCGGTCATCTTGAGCGAGGCCGAGTGGCGCAGTCGCTACGACGCCGACCCGCAGGTGTTGGGACGCACGCTGCTGATCAACGAGGTGCCGCGTCAGGTGGTGGGCGTGATGCCGGCAACCTTTGCGTTTCCGGATGTCCACACGCGGATCTGGCTGCCGGCGCGTCCCAGCAGCGGCGGCGTGGTGGGCGACTTCAGCTACGCCGGGGTGGCGCGACTGGCGCCGGGCGTGCATCCGCAGGCGGCGCAAAAGGAGCTGCAATCCGCATTGCTGCGGCTGGCCGAGGACTATCCGCGCCTGCAGTCGGGAGCCGCCACGCAGACCTGGCTGGACGCCGAGCGGCCGGCGCCGGTGGTCACCGCGCTGCAGACGCGCCTGACCGCCGCGCTGGCGCCGATGCTGTGGGCGCTGGCCGCCGCGGCCGGCCTGCTGCTGCTCGCCGCCTGGGCCAATGGCGCCAATCTGATGCTGATCCGCGCCGATCAGCAGTCGCTGGAACTCGCGGTCCGCGCCGCGCTCGGCGCCAGCCGCGCGCGCATCGCCGGTCATTTCCTGGCAGAAGCGCTGATCCTCGGCGTTTTGGCTGGCGCGCTCGCGCTGCTGCTGGCGCAGGCTGCGGTGCCTATGCTGCTGGCGTTGGGGCCAACCGAGATCCCGCGCCTCGCCGAGTTGCGCATTGGACCGGCGACGCTGATCTGCACGGCCTTGCTGATCATGCTCAGCGTGGCCTTGCTTGCCGCCGTGCCCGCGCTGCGCCAGCGTGCACCAGGGCTGGCCGGCGCGCTGCGCGATGGCGGCCGCGGCGCCTCCGCCGGGGCGGCGCGCCAACGTCTGCGCGCGCTGATCACCGGCGCCCAGATCGCCATCGCGCTGGCGGTGGTAGCGGCCGCGCTGGTGCTGCTGCGCTCGGCCGAACGCCTGTACGCGGTGCATCCGGGCTATGTCGCGACTGGCGTCCTCAGCGCCCGCACGCTGCTGCCTTTCGCGCGCCATGACGACGCCTCAACGGTGGCCTTCTACCAGCGCCTCAGCGAGCGCGCCGCGGCATTGCCGGGCGTGGATGCGGTCGGGCTGGCGCTGCATGTGCCGCTCAGCCCGGGCTCGGCACTGACCCAGCGCTTCCGAGTGGAACTGGGCGCCGAAGAGCAGGAACTGCCGGTGCAGGTGGCCGACGCCGGCTATTTCCAGACGCTGCAGATTCCGCTACTGGCCGGGCGCAGCTTTGCGCCGCTGTCGCAACAAGGCAGCACCGAACTGATCCTCAGCGAGAGCGCCGCGCGCACCCTGCTCGGCAGCCGCACGCCCGCCGACGCGGTGGGACGCTGGCTGCCCGCAGCCGCGCCGGGACCGCGCTACCGCGTGATCGGCGTGGTCGCCGATGTGCGCGAGTGGGATCTGGCTACGCCGCCGGTGGCCACCGTCTATCGCCCGCAGGCGGTTCCCGGCGACCCCGCCCGCGAGCCGGGCGCGCAGCATGCGCTGTCCTTGCTGCTGCGCAGCGAACTGCCGCTCGATACGCTGCTGCCGGCGCTGCGACAGATCGTCAGCGAGCTCGACCCCAGCGTTCCGCTGCACCAGGTGGAGACGCTGGAGACGGTGATGCGCGCTTCTACCGCGCGCCTGTCCTTGCTGGTGGTGCTGATGGGCGCTGCGGCGCTGCTGACGTTGGTGCTCGGCATGATCGGCCTGTATGGCGTGATGGCCTCGGTGGTGGCGCTGCGCACGCGCGAGTTCGGCGTCCGCCTGGCGCTGGGCGCAGAGCCGCGGGCGCTGGCGGCTCGCGTCGCCGCTGACGGCCTGCGGCTGACGCTGGGCGGCATGCTCGGCGGGCTGGCGCTGTACGCGCTGGCCACGCCTTTGCTGCGCGCCTTTGTCTACGACATCCCGCTGCACGACCCGGCCACGCTGTGCGCCGCAGCCGCGCTGCTGCTGTGCGTGGCGCTGCTGGCCTGCTGGTTACCGGCGCGGCGCGCGGCGCAGGTCGATCCGGCGGTCGCCTTGGGCGCGGACTGAGGAGCGCCGGCTCATTTGCCCGGCAGAAACATGAACCAGGCCGCGGCGACCATCAGCGCGAATGCGACCAGGTGATTCCAGCGCAGCGCCTCACCCAGATAGGTGATTGAAAACACGCAGAAAACGCTGAGCGTGATGATTTCCTGCAGGGTCTTCAGCTGGGCCGCGCTGTAGTAGCCATGGCCGAGGCGATTGGCTGGCACCTGCAGGATGTACTCGGGCAGCGCGATCAGCCAGCTGACCAGGATCACCAGCAGCAGCGCGCTGCTCTTGTAGCGCAGGTGCCCGTACCAGGCAAAGGTCATGAACACATTGGAGCCGATCAGCAGCAGGATCGGCAGCCAGGCTTGCAGCGGCAGGTTCAGCGACATCGGGGCGGGCACAGCCTGAAGGAAGCGCGCGATGCTCGCGCCGGACGGCGCTTGCGGCAAGCCGCCCGGACGCGGCGCTGCCTCAGCCCTGCAGCGCGCGGATCATCGTGTCCAGACGCCCGGCGTCGGCGGCGAAGGCGCGGATGCCCTCGGCCAGCTTCTCGGTCGCCATGGCGTCCTCGTTCAAGGCGTAGCGGAAGCTGGCCTCGTCGTAGCGCAGCGCCGGAATCGCCGCCGCGCGCGCCTCCGCCAGATCGAGCGCCGGCGCCAGCGGCGCCGTGCTGGATTGCAGTTCCGCCAGCAGTTCCGGGCTGATCGTCAGCAGATCGCAGCCGGCCAGCGCGGTGATCTGACCGACATTGCGGAAACTCGCGCCCATCACCTCGGTGTCGATGCCATGGCGCTTGTAGTAGCGCCAGATCTGCGCCACCGACTGCACGCCCGGATCCTGACTGCCTGCGCGCGCCGCTTCGTCCCAGCTGCTGCCGGCGGCTTTCTTGTACCAGTCGTAGATGCGCCCGACGAAGGGCGAGATCAGGCGCACCCCGGCAGCGCCGCAGGCCACCGCCTGACAGAAGGCAAACAGCAGCGTCAGATTGCAGTGGATGCCTTCCTGTTCGAGCACGCGCGCCGCTTCGATGCCCTCCCAGGTGGAGGCGATCTTGATCAGCACGCGCTCGCGGCCGACGCCGACCTCGGCATAGCGCGCGATCAGGCGGCGGGCGCGTGCAACCGTCGCGGCGCTGTCGAAGGAAAGGCGCGCGTCCACCTCGGTGCTCACCCGTCCCGGCACCACCTTGAGGATCTCCAGGCCAAAGCGCACCAGCACCGCGTCGACGATTTCCTCGTGCGCGGCGCCGCGCATCGCCGCCACCGTGTCAGCCAGCAGCGGGGCGTAATCGGGCTGCTGCACCGCTTTCAGGATCAGCGAGGGATTGGTGGTGGCATCACGCGGCGCAAACTGCGCCAACTGCTTGAAATTGCCAGTGTCGGCGACCACCGTGGTGTATTGCTTCAGCTGCTCTAGGCGATTCATGGGCGCTCGGGAGAGTCCGTGGATGGGCGAGTGTAGAGATCCGGCTGATAACGCTGCATCAGCACCGTCGAGCCTTCAACGGGGCTGAAGCCGTAGCGGGCATACAGCCCGTGCGCATCGCGGGTGGCCAGGGTCATGCGGCGCAGGCCCTGCAAGTCCGGATGCTGGGTGACCGCCTCCATCAGCCGCGCGCTGTAGCCGCGCCCGCGCAGCTCTGGCAGTACGTAGACGTCGACCAGATTGGCAAAGGTGGCGTAATCGCTGATCACCCGGGCGTAGGCTACCTGCACGCCATCCAGCAGCCCGCTGAAGTTCAGCGAGTGCGCGGCGGCACGTTCGACCAGCGCGCGCGGGATGCCGCGGGCCCAGTAGCTGTGCTCGCTGAGGTACTGGTGCACGCGATCGATGTCGACATCGGCGGGATCGCAGGAGACCACGAAGCCCGACTGCGGCGCCGGCGGCGTCAGCAATCGGCCCAGCAATACCGAATCCTGGATCTCGCCGGCCACGCACCAGCGTGCCTTGAGCAGGCCCTCGCGGCGAAAGCCCAGTCGCTGCATCAGGCGCAGCGACGGCGTGTTGCGCGGATCGACGTCGGCCTCGATACGACGCAGCCCCAGCGCTTGCGCATGCTGCAACAGGCGCGCGACCGCCTCCGTGGCGTAACCCTGGCCCCAGCGGTCCGAGCGCAGGATGTAGCCGACCTCGGCGCGCCCCTGGGCCGGATTCAGATAGAACAGCGTGACGCTGCCGATGATCTGCCCGTCCACCTCCACGCCCCATTGCAGCAGGCTGCCGCGCGCGCGGTAGTCCTCGATCTCGGCGATCAGCGCGGCGGCCTCGGCGGGATCTCGCATCGGCGGCCGGCTCCAGTAGCGCATCGCCACCGGATCGGCATACACGGCGTACAGCGCATCGCGATCATCCGGCAACAACTGTCGCAAGCGCAGGCGCGCGGCAGTCAGCGTCGGCAGTTGGTGGAAGGCGTCGGTCACAGTCTGGGCCTTGCTGGGGACGGCGGAGCATACCGGTTAGACTCGCGATCCTTACCCAGCCAGCCCGACGCATGTCTGCCGCCGATGCCCTCGGGCCCGACAGCCCTTTCGCCGCCGACCCGAACTTCGTCCCGCGTGAGCAGCAGCAACGCATGGCAGCGGCTATCGAAGCGGCCATCGACACGCGTGGCGCGCTGATCGTCGAGGCCGGTACCGGCACCGGCAAGACCTACGCCTATCTGGTGCCGGCGCTGCTCGGCAACCGCCGCGTGATCATCTCCACCGGCACCAAGACGCTGCAGGACCAGCTGTACCACCGCGATCTGCCGCGGGTGTGCCAGACACTGAAGCTGAATCCCAAAAAGGCCTTGCTCAAAGGGCGCGCCAACTATCTGTGTCTGCACCGGCTGGAACTGGCGGAGGAACAGGCGCGACTGGCCAGCCGCGAGGCCGTGCGCGAGCTCGCCGACATCCGCAGCTGGGCGCGCCTGACCCGCACCGGTGATCGCATGGAGCTCGATCGTGTGCCGGAAGATTCGAGCGTCTGGCCCTGGGTGACCTCGACCACCGACAACTGCCTGGGCAGCGAATGCCCCAAGTTCAACGACTGCTTCGTCGTGCGCGCGCGCCGCAAGGCGCAGGAAGCCGACGTAGTGGTGGTCAATCACCATCTGCTGTTTGCCGATCTCGCGATCAAGCGCGAGGGCTTTGGCGAGATCCTGCCCGGCGCCGAGGCCTTCGTGCTGGATGAGGCGCACCAGGTAGCGGAGGTCGCCAGTCAGTTCTTCACCACCTCACTGAGCTACCGGCAACTGGTGGAGCTTTCGCGCGACATCCTCAATGAGGCCAGCCAGCAGTCGGGCGCGCTGGCGCTGCTGCAGCAGCCGCTGGGCGAACTCGATCAGCGCGTGCGCGAGTTCCGGCTGGCGCTCGATCCGTTGCCGATCAAGGGGCCCTGGTGGATGGCGACCGAGCACCCGGGCGTGCTCGAAGCGACCGAGGCGCTGAAATCGGCGCTGTTGGCGCTGATGGGCGCCTTGCAGGCACAAGCCGAGCGCAGCGTCGGCCTGGAAAACGGCGCCACCCGGCTCGGTGAGGCGATCACCCGGCTGGAACGCATCGCCGGCGGCACTCAGGATGGCGAGGTGTGCTGGTACGAGTTGTTCCAGCGCGGCTTTGCGCTGCACGCCACGCCGCTCGACGCGGCCGAACCACTGGCGCAGTACCGCGCCGCCAGCGGCGCCGCCTGGGTGGCCACCTCGGCGACGCTGGCGGTGGGCAGTTCCTTCGCGCTGTTCCAGCGCAGCACCGGCTTTTTCGGCGCGCAGACGCTGCAGCTCGAAAGCCCCTTCGACTATCCACGCCAGGCGCTGCTGTACCAGCCGCAGCGGATGCCAGAGCCGAACACCCAGGGCTATACCGAGGCGGTGGTCGAAGCCGCCCTGCCGGTGCTGCAGGCTTCTGCCGGACGCGCCTTTTTGCTGTTCACCTCGCATCGCGCGTTGCGCGAAGCCGGCGAGATTCTGCGTGGCCAGAGCGCCTTTCCGCTATTCGTGCAGGGCGAGCGGCCGCGGCCGGCGCTGTTGGCCGACTTCATCGCCAGCGGCAACGGCGTGCTGCTCGGCGCCGCCAGTTTCTGGGAAGGCGTGGATGTGCCGGGCGATGCGCTGTCGGTGGTGGTGATCGACAAGCTGCCCTTCGCGCAACTGGGTGATCCGGTGATGGAAGCGCGCCTGGAAGCCATCCGCCAGAGCGGCGGCAACCCCTTCCGCGACTACCAGCTGCCGAGCGCCGTGCTGGCGCTCAAGCAGGGCGCCGGACGGCTGATCCGCAGCACGCGCGACCGCGGCGTATTGGTGCTGTGCGATCCGCGCCTGATCAGCAAACCCTACGGCCGGCAGTTCCTGGAGTCGCTGCCGCCGATGCGGCGCACGCGCCTGCTGGCGGACGTCGAACAGTTCTTCGCGCCCGCCAGCGACTGAGCCGCGGTCAGCGCTGCTGCAGCCTGTCCACCGACGCGCGCAGCGCACGCAACTCGCTCAGGATGAGCTCGCGCTCATCGTGCGCACCGGCCGCCTCCGCTTCTTGCTCGGCTTTGAGGTCGGCAGCGACATTCTCCTGCATCGCATTGACGACCACGGCGATGAACAAGTTCAGCACGGTGAAGGTGCTGACCATGATGAACACCAGGAAGAACACCCAGGCCCAGGGCTGCACCGCCATGATGTCGCGCGCGATGTCCGCCCAGCCTTCCATGGTCATCACCTGGAACAGCGTGAACAGCGTCTTGCCGAGGCTGCCGAAATACTCCGGCGAGGTAGCGGCGAACAGCTTGGTGCCCATCACCGCGGCGATGTACAGCACCAGCGTCAGCAGCGTGATGATCGAGCCCATGCCCGGCAGCGCGCTGAGCAGCGCCGCCACCACGCGACGCATGCTCTGCACCATCGACACCAGCCGCAGCGCACGCAGGATGCGCATCGCCCGCAGCACTGAGAAAGCACCGCTGGCGGGCACCAGCGCGATGGCCACGATGATGAAATCAAACACATTCCAGGGATCGCGGAAGAAGCGCAGGCGATAGACGATCAGCTTGAGCACGATCTCGACCGTGAAGATCAGCAGCGCCACGCGATCGAACCAGTGCAGCAACTCACCGTGGCGCTCGATCATGCCGGCATCGGTTTCGAAGCCGAGCGTGATCGCATTCAGCACGATCACGGCGATGATGAAGGCCTGAAAACGCGTGCTTTCGAGCAGGCGCTGCAGCGGACTGGCGGCGACGGGTGCGGCAATGGCGTTCATGGAAGCATCCGGGCTGGGCGGCGAACGATGGTCTACAGGGCCGGCGCTGCGATCGTCAATCATGTGCATGCGCATCAGCAGCAGATGAACGAGGACGCCGGCGGGCGCGCGATTCAGCACGCTCGAACGCATGGGCGACGTGAACTTGCAATTCTCGCCGCCCATCGCCGTTGCCGGCGCCACCGATGACACTCAGAACCCCGTGCCTGCAGGCCTGACGCGCTGGATTGCTTCCCGACTCCCGTCCATCCAGCGGATCGCCGCCTGGACCGGCACACTGCTGTTCCACATCGTCTTGGTGGCGCTGTTGATCCGCGAGACCCGAGTGGTGCTGCAGCCGCGCACGCCCACCGCACTGACGGTGGAGATCGCCCTGGATCAGCCGGCCGCTGCGCCACCGCCGGCACCCGCGGCGCCGACGCCCGAGCGACCCGCGCGCGCGAGCGCACCGGCGCGCGCAGCGCCCCCCGCGCCCGCGCCGACGCCCGCAGTGGCGAGCGCGCGACCGCCGGCGGTGGCCATACCGACGGCGACCACGCTGGCGCAACGCGCGGAAGCGCAACGGGTTGAGGCCGCAGCGGCGGTGGCTGCCGAGCACGCGCCGCCGCGGCGTCCCTTCGCCGGTCGCGATCTCGACGCCATGCTGCCCGACGGTGATCGCGGCACCCTGCCCGGCTTTCGCCCGCGCACCAGCGAGGGCGGCAGCGAAGTGCTGCGCAAGCTGGGCCAGGTGTTGAACTCGCGCCTGCCGTCGGCGGCGGTGGATTTCCATGCGCCGATGGATCAGCTGACCGAGCGTTGGGAGGCCAGTCACCACGGCAGTGATCTGGCCGCCTGCGAGCAGCAGTATCAGGAACTCGATGCCGACCTGCGGCGTCAGATGTGCGGCGAGGTACGCCCGCCGGAGTGAGCGCGGCGCCCGCGGGCCGCCACCGCAGACGTCGCGGCCGTCCGGTTTGCAACCGCATGCACAGCGCGATGCAACCTGAAGTCGCGCGTGCAGCCATGCGGCTACGCATGCTGCACTCAGTTTCCCGGCGGTGCATGCATGAGCGAATCCACACCCCTGTCCAATCCCGACGGTCCACTGCGCCGCATCGGCTACTGGCGACTGGATGAGGAGATCGAACGCTATTTGACGCCGCTGTTGCGGGCGCGCTGGCCGCGGCTGCGCACCGAAAGCCATCAGGGCAGCGAGGCGCTGACTCGCATCGTCGTTGACGTCTGGGTCTGCGGCGAGAACCCGGGGCTGATCCCGATCTGCCCGACGCTGATCCTCGGCCAGATCGCGCCACAACCGACCGTAGACGCGATCGCCGCCCATGTGTGGAAGCTGGCGACCCCAATCACCGGGCGACGTCTGCTGGCCGGCATCCTGGGGGTGCGCGGCTCGCGCCGCGACGGATCCTGAGCATGCACGGGTTTCCCTGGATGCCGCGCGCAGCCCAGAATCCAAACTCTTGCCAGGAGCCCGCCACCGATGATCAGCGCACGCAACGCTCTGCTATGGGCCGGCCCCGCGGCGGCTCTGCTGGTCGGTTTCGGCGCCGATGCCAGCGGCGTGAGCGCGGCGTTCGCCATCACCGCAGGCCTGACCGCCTGGGTCGCGATCTGGTGGGTGTTCGAGCCCATACCTGCCCCGCATACGGCGCTGCTGCCGCTGGCCGTACTGCCATTGACCGGCGTACTCGATGCCAAGGCGGTGGCGGAAGCCTATGGCAACGAGGTCATCCTGCTGCTGGCCGGCGGCTTCATGCTGTCGGCCGCGATCGAGCGCAACGGCGCGCACCGGCGCATGGCGTACTGGATGCTGCAACTCACCGGCGCCGCCGACGGTCGTCGGCTGCTGTGGGGTTTCGTGCTCGCCTCCGGTCTGATCAGCATGTGGATTTCCAACACCGCCACCACGCTGCTGCTGGTGCCGGTGGCGCTGGCGGTGCTGGAGCGCTATCCCGATCCCCGACTCGCCGCGCCCTTGATCCTCGGCATCGCCTATGCCGCCAGTTTCGGCGGTCTGGGCACGCCGATCGGCACACCGCCCAATCTGATTTTTCGCTCCGTGTACGAGCAGACCACCGGGGTCGAGATCAGCTTCCTCGACTGGTTTGTCTATGGCCTGCCGATCGTCGTGTTGACGCTGCCCATGCTGGCGCTCTGGCTGGGGCGCAATCTGCGTGGACTCCCCGCCGCCACGCTGCCGACGCTGCCGCCGATCAGCGCGGCCGAACGCCGGGTGCTGCTGGTGTTCGCGGTGGTCGCGCTGGCCTGGATTTTCCGGACCGATCCCTGGGGCGGCTGGAAAAGCTGGCTGGGTCTGCCCGGCGCCAGCGATGCCAGCGTGGCACTGCTCGGCGCGCTGGCGATGGGATTGGTGCCGGATGGCAAGGGCGAGCGCCTGCTTGACTGGGACACCGCCGAGCGCATTCCCTGGGGCGCCTTGATCTTGTTCGGCGGCGGCATCGCGCTGGCCAGTGCCTTCGGCAGTTCCGGCCTGTCGCAGGCGATGGCCGACCACCTGAGCCTGCTGCGCGATTGGCCGCTGCCGCTGATGCTGTTCGGCCTGTGCCTGGGCGTCACCCTGCTCAGCGAGATCGCCAGCAACACCGCCACCGCGGCGTTGCTGATGCCGATCCTGGCCGCGGCCGCGGCGGGTGCCGGCGTCGATCCCATCGTGTTCATGCTGCCGGCAGCGCTGGCCGCCAGCCTGGGCTTCATGTTGCCGGTGGCCACCGCCCCCAACATGATCGCCTACGGCACCGGCAAGGTAGACAACCGCCGCATGCTGCGCGAAGGCTGGCTACTCGATGTGCTCGGGGTGGCAGTCGTGGCCACGGTGGTGTGGGCGGTGTTTACTTGGCGCGGGTAGGGGCAACAGCGGGGGCGAGGGGAAGGGGGCGGGGGACGAGCACTGCGGCGCTTGCGTGGCAACTTCGCCGGAATCCTTAGCTTGGTCCTGCAGCAAACCGTACTCGCGACCGGGCCCCTCAGCCGCCGCATGGCTGGTCCCCCGCCCCTTTACCCCCGCCCCGCCTTTGCCTAAACGGAGATGCTCATGAATCTGACTGACACAGCGCTGTTTCAAGTGGATTTTCAGGATGGGTTGGCGCTGCCCTCGGGCTATGTGTCGCCCGCCAGCTATCGCATCTGCGTCTATTTGCGGGTACCTGCCCCGTTGCTCGATCAGGGCGAACTGCGGCCGGATCAGCTCGATCTCATTTTCGCCTACCTCTACGGCCCAGGCTGGCGCGATGGCAACGAGGATGGCTCGCGCTACGTTTGGCGCGACCTCAAGGTACGCCGACTGAGCAGCGCCGAACGCGAGGCGCGCGAGTACGTCAAGGAAGATCCCGCCTTTCGCTACTGGCACTGCGAGCTCAAGGAGGACGGCAGCCTGCACAAGACCACGCTGGAAGCGCTGTGAGCGTGCGTCGCTGAGCTTGGGGGCGACAGCACCCACGCGTGCACCGCGGGTTCCCCACAATGCGGTCTCCCGTCACATCCGGCGCGCGCGCCGGGGTGACGCGTATTGTCAATTTTGGCCCGGTCTGCAACAGTCGCACGACAAACGGCGCTAATCTTGGCGCACGGCTCTGCAGGGGTGGCTGGGCATGCTGGAGGGGATCCTCGCAGTAATCGTTCTGCTGACGGGCGCTTACGGCTTCATGTTGCGTCGCCAGCTGCAGCAGGCGCGCCTGCAGAGCGAGGAACTGGGCGCGAACCTGGAAAAGATGCAGCAAACCCAGTCCCAGGTCATCCATACGACCAAACTGGCGTCGCTGGGGCAGATGATCGCCGGCGTCGCCCACGAAATGAACACGCCGATCGGCTTCGTGAAGAGCAATGTCGAGGTCGTGCGCGAATTGCTCGGCGAGCACCGCCAGCTGATCGAGAAATGCCTGCAGGGCTTCGACGTCATGCTTGCAGCCGACATCAGCAAGCCGCAGAACATCGAGCCCATGCGCCGCGCCATGACCAAGGTGCGGGCAGCACTGGCGAACGATGAGCGTCTGCGCGACGGCGACGATCTGCTCAAGGATTCGGTCGACGGCCTGGTGCAGATCGCCAATCTGGTGAAAAACCTCAAGGGTTTCGCGCGCGTCGATCGCGACGGCATGGACCTTCTGGACCTCAACGAGTGCATCGAGAGCGCGCTGACCATCGCTGCGCACCAGCTGCGCGACCGTGTCGAGGTGATCAAGGAGCTCGGCCAAATCCCGAAGATTCACGGCGTCGCCTCGCAGATCAATCAGGTGCTGCTGAATCTGATCACCAACGCCAGTCAGGCCATGGACGACGGCGGCAAGCTCACGCTGATCTCGCGCCGCGCCGGCGATCAGGTGGAAATCGACGTGACCGACACTGGCAGCGGCATCCCCGACCACGTGATGCCGAAGATTTTCGACCCCTTCTTCACCACCAAGCCGGTCGGTGAAGGCACCGGCCTCGGCCTCTCCATCGTCCACAAGATCGTGCAGAGCCACGGTGGCGCCATCAAGGTGCGAACTGCACCAAAGAAAGGGTCCACGTTTACCGTTAGCTTCCCTGTCGACCATGCGCTGCTGAAGCAGCCGGCCTGAGAACCATGTCCGAGCCCAGGATCCGCGTACTGTGCATCGACGATGAGGCTCGCATCCTGCGGGCACTCAAGGCCTTGTTCCGGGATATGGACGTCAGCATCACGACCGACCCCGCCGAGGCCATCCGACTGGCCGCCGAGAAAGATATCGATGTGGTCGTCTGCGATCAGCGCATGCCCAAGATGCAGGGCATTGAGGTGCTGCGCGAGATCCGCATGAGCCACCCGCGGGCGATGCGCATACTGCTGACCGGCTATGCCGATCTGAATGCGGTGCTCGGGTCGGTCAACGAGGGCGAGGTTTTCCGCTACATCAACAAGCCGTGGGACAACACCGAGCTGCGCGAGACCGTGCAACTGGCTTGCCGCATTGCACGCGATACGCCGGTGGTGCTGGACAAACCGGTCGATGAGTTCGACCGCGAACAAGCGCGGCGTCAGGTCGGCATTCTGGTGATCGAGGACGACCCCGAAACCCAGCAGCGCATGCGCGAAATCCTGCAGCCGCACTACCAGGTGCGCTTCGTCGCCAGTCCCGAACGCGCGCTGCAGGTGCTGGAGCAGCACGAAACCGGCGTGGTGATCTCGGAAACCGCCGGCCAGCATGGCGACTTCACCGCGCTGATCAAGGCGCTCAAGCAGTACCACCCGCATATTGCGACGGTGGTCGTCACCGATCGCGCCAATGCGCAGGTCGCCATCGATCTGATCAACGAAGGCCAGGTGTTCCGGCTGCTGCTGAAGCCGGTGCGGATGGGTTCCTGCCGCCTCAGCGTCGATGCCGCCGTCGGTCGCTACTGGCAGCTCAAACAGAACCCGCAAGCCGCGCGGCGCTATCTGGTGGCACCACGCCCAGATGCGCAGGTGCCATCCTGGCTGGCCGGCAGTCTGCTGCAGCGCATCCGGCTGTTGCCCTCACGCCTGCTCGGCATGGCACGCGCCCACTGAGTTCATCGGGGCGGCTTGCACGCAGGCCCCGAACAGTGCGCCGGTGTCGTGTTCCGTAGTTGAGGCAGCGCTTCCCAGAGTGCGGACGAGCAAGAGCGGGGCGGGGGGCAGGGGACCAGCACTGCGGCGTTTGCCCGGCACAGTCGCGTGGCGAGTTGCTGCGTAGTGCTTACTGAATGCGTGAGCGCCTGCTCCGGCAGCAGATGGTAAGGCGGCAACGCCACGCAGCGTAACGCTCGTCCCCCGCCCCGCGTCTGCTCCTACCCACTCAAGCTGGCCGCTGAAGCCGCCGCACGACACCGCCACACAAGCGCGGCAGTGCTCGTCCCCCGCCCCCTGCCCCCCGCCCCGCTTCTGCTCCCACGCACTCACGCTGGCAACTGGCCTCAAGCCAGCTTCCAGCGCACGCCTTGCGCAGTGTCTTCCAGCACCACACCCATCGCCGTCAGTTCGTTGCGAATGGCGTCGGCGCGTGCGAAGTCGCGCTGCTGCCGCGCGCTGGCGCGTTCGGCCATCAGCGCTTCCACGCGTGCGACATCCACCGCGCTCTTGCCCGACTGGAACCAGTCGGCCGCCGGCTGCTGCAGCAAACCCAGCCATTCGCCCGCCGCCATCAACCGCGCCTTGGCCAGCGCGCGCGCCGCCGGGCCCTCGGCCTTTTGCGCATCGCGCGCCAGTTCGCTGAGCAGGGCCAGCGCCTGCGGCGTACCGAGATCATCCGCCAGCGCCGCGTGCACCGCGTCCGCCGCCACCGGCTCGGCGGGCAGGCTCACATCCGCCAGATCGCGCAGCGTGCCATACAGCCGATCGAGCGTGACCTTGGCCTGCTGCAAGGCCTTCTCGGACCAGTCGAGCGGCTGCCGGTAGTGCGCATTGAGCAGCAGATAGCGCAAGGCCTCGGGCGGCGCCAGCTCGCGCAACTCCTTGATCAACAGGACATTGCCGAGCGACTTCGACATCTTGCGGCCTTCCACAGTGACAAAGCCGTTGTGCAGCCAGTAGCGGGCAAACTCCGCTCCGCCGTGCGCGCACACGCTCTGCGCGATCTCATTCTCGTGATGCGGGAACTTGAGATCGGCGCCACCGGCGTGGATGTCGATGGTGTCACCCAAGTGCTGCTCGGCCATCACCGAGCACTCGATATGCCAGCCGGGCCGCCCGCGACCCCAGGGGCTGTCCCAGCCCGGCAACTCGGGCGTCGAGGGCTTCCACAGCACGAAGTCGGCCGGATTGCGCTTGTACGGCGCCACTTCCACGCGCGCGCCGGCGATCATTTCCTTCACCGTGCGCCGCGACAGACGGCCGTAGCCGGCATAGGTATCGACGTTGAACAGCACATGGCCTTCGGCCGCATAGGCGTGGCCGGAGGCGATCAGGCGCTCGCACATAGCCACGATGCCGGGAATGTGCTGCGTCGCGCGCGGCTCCAGATTCGGCGCAAAGGCGCCTGCGACGCCGACCGCAGCCATGTCCTCGTGAAAGGCCTGCGTGTACTTGCTGGTGATCACCTCGATCGGCACGCCCAGTTTGGCGGCGGCCTCGTTGATCTTGTCGTCGACGTCCGTGATGTTACGCGCGTAGCGCAGCGCACCGAACTGCTGTCTCAACAGTTTCGCCAATACGCCGAACACCGTGTACGGCCGCGCGTTGCCGATATGCGGATAGTTGTAGACGGTCGGCCCGCACACATACATCGTGACCTGGCCGGGGTTGGCGGGCGCGAAGCGCTCGGTCTGGCGGGTCAGCGTGTTGTAAAGGTGCAGGTCCATGACAGCGTTCTAGTCGGAGGGCTTTCGAATCTAGCAGGCAACTGCCGGTTTGGTGCACTGCAAGGTGCATCATGCCGATCACTGCGGACATCGAAGCCGCAGCCTGGCCTACTGGAGAATGACGCCATGATTGGATATGTGACGCTGGGTACGGATCAACTGGAGCGTGCCGCCGCCTTTTACGACGCCCTGCTCGCGGTGATCGGCGCGACCCGCTATATGGAGGGCGAGCGTTTTGTCGCCTGGGCGGTGGCGCCCAATCAACCCTCGCTGGGGGTGATCCGGCCCTACAACGGTCAGCCGGCCACGGTGGGCAATGGCACCATGGTGGCACTGGTCGTCGACAGCAAGGACAAGGTCGATGCGCTGCACGCCAAGGCGCTGGAACTGGGCGGCAGCGACGAGGGCGCGCCGGGCCCGCGCGGCGAGGGCTTCTATGCCGGCTATTTCCGCGATCTGGACGGCCACAAGCTCAACGCCTTCTGCATGGGCTGAGACCATGAAGCCCCACGCTGTGGCGATCACGATCGAGTCGGTGGCGCAGGAAACCGGCAGCGCCTGGCCGCCTGCGCTGGCCGCCCGCATCGGCGGCCGCGCCAAACGCCGACTGGGCGATGCCTTTGGCCTCAGCCAGTTCGGCGTCAATGAGGTGACGCTGGCGCCGGGTGCGCGCTCCGCGCTGCGCCACTGGCATACGCGCGAGGACGAGTTCGTGCTGATCCTGGAGGGCGTGGCCACGCTGGAAACTGAAGCCGGCACGCAGACACTGACGCCCGGCATGTGCGCGGGCTTTGCGGCCGGCGTGGCCGACGCGCATGCCTTGGTCAACCGCTCGACCGAACGCGTCCGCTATCTGGAGATTGGCACCCGCGATGGCGGCGACTGCGCCTTCTATCCGGACGACGATGTGATGCTGGTACCGACGCCCGAGGGCGTGCGCGCCCATCACAAGGACGGGCGACCCTACGAGTCCTGACTAGATTTGCCTCGCCAGAATGCACAAACCCCCGGCAAGCCGGGGGTTTGTGGTTCAGCGGTTTAGCGCAGATCAGCGCGCGGCGTTGGCGTTCATCGTCGCGTTGCGGGTGGCATCCAGGTACTGGGCCGGATCACGCATGCCGGCAGTGTGGCACTGACCTGCCGTGTGACCACGGTTGACGGCGCCGGACAGCTGGCCCTTGGCCTGCTCGGTGGTGCCGTCTTCCGGATCGCTCAGCACCAGATCGGTGGCAAAGTTGCAGTAGTCGTTGGTCCACCAGTTGGTGGTGCGGAAGGCCGTCGTGTAGTAGTTGACCTTGGCGCGGCTGGAGGTCGGGATGCCGGCCAGCCAGCTGGC
The DNA here is from genome assembly GCA_046346965.1 of Lysobacterales bacterium. Classification (GTDB taxonomy): domain Bacteria; phylum Pseudomonadota; class Gammaproteobacteria; order Xanthomonadales; family SZUA-5; genus JAXMHB01. The sequence continues at coordinate 88,131 of JAXMHB010000009.1, read as the reverse complement.
AGCGCCGCTGTAGGACAGATCGTTGTTGGTGCCGCAGCCGACGCCGAACCAGCTGCCCAGCGAGGCCAGAATGCCGGCCAGATTGGTGCCCTGATACGGGCTGCCCACCGACTGGATCAGGCGCGCACCGGTGGCGTTATCGAGACCCGACCAGTAGTAGGTGTAGAGGTGCAGCGAGGCCGGACCGCCCTGGCTATGGGCCACCACGCCGAAAGAGTTCCAGGTGGCACCGAAGCTCTGGATCAGGCGAGCGAACTGGTCGTGCGAGCGGTTCTGGTTGGCATCCAGGAAGGTCGAGGCATTGCTGAACTGCGCGGCCGGCCACACGCCGCCCGAGCAGTAGCCATGGACCAGCAACAGGCGCGAACCGGTGCCCTTGTCGGCATTCAGCGCGGCCGGGCGCGGGCCCTGGGTCATCAGTTCGTCGATGACGATGTCCGCGGGCTTGGCCTTGATGCGCAGCGCCGGCACGCTCATCGGCAGGCGCTCGGCGCCAGCCAGCGTCACGAAAGTATCCGGATCTTCCAGGCGCAGATTGCGCATTTCGAACGGCGCCTGGGCGCCGGCGAGGACAATCCAACGGGTGTCGAGGCCAAAGCTGACCGCGCCCTTGTCCGGCGTGACCATGCCACTGACCCAGGCCACCGGGACCGACTGGCCTTCGGCATCGGTACCCCACACCTCGGCGTAGCCGCGGTAATGGCGGCCGGCCTTCTCGCCAGCCACCGGCACGCTCAGGCTCAGGCGCTGACCGTCGCTGGTCGATGCCGCCGCCTTGGTGCCACTCAGCGTCAGCGAGCGCTCCAGGATCGGCAGCGGATGCTCGGCGGTGCGCACCACCGGACGGCCGTCGCGATTGCTGCCGCGCACCGTCACCTGCGCCTGATACTGACCGGCCTTGTCGGCGAGGAAGTCGCCGCCGTAGATGCCATCCCCGGCGCGACCGTCTGCATGCAGGCCGTCGTCGTACATCGCATAGGTCTGCTCGACGCCATCCGGCGCGGTCACGCGCAAGGACGCGGAGCCCACGCGACCGGCCGATTTGCCGTACAGCACCTCGCCGTCGGCAGTTTCGCCATACAGGCTGGCGACGAAACCGATGCGCTCACCCACCAACTGCTTGGTGGTGGTGGCGTAGGACACCAACTGCGTATCCGATTGCCCTTCCAGCAGCACGTAGCCGCGCGTCGCCGCTGCACTGCCGGCGCTCAGCTTCAGCGACCAGTCGCCGCTCTGGATGTTGTCGAAGGCGTAGTAGTCGGCCGCGTAGGAGGCGTTTTCGACGCCGAACTCGGCCTGACGATACTCGCTGACGAGGCTGGTGGCCGCCTTGACGCTCTGATCGCCGGGCGCGCGCATGCCGACGTTCCAGTCGAGTGCGCCGCCCGAGAACACCAGGAAGCGCATCTTGTCGCTTTCCACCGGCAGCGCCACATCGGCACTGTAGCGACCCGACTTGTCGGCCGTCATCACCACCGGCAGCAGCGCGCTCTTGGAATGGATCGCGGCATCGGCCGGATTGACCGGCGCCATCGCGGCGAACTCGGACGGCGAACCGGCCAATTGCTTGGCGACGATGGTTTGCGCCTGCGCCAGCGGCGCGGCGACGAGCAGACTGGTGACGATGGACAGCGACAGACGGTTGAGCTTCACGGTTTCCTCCCAGATACGTGAATGCGCGCGCCGCGGATGCGTAGCGCAGTGAACCTTCAAGATCCCGCTGGTGCTTTCGGCTGCCGATTCCGGCGCGCCGCCCCAACACCATACGTGGCAGTATGGTCGCCTGAACCGGCGGTAAATGCAAGAGGCAATCTGCCCTTTTTTGTCAGTCTGCGGCCGAACGGGTCAATTCCGGCCGCGGAGACGCCGACGCCGCCCGCACATGACCTCGCGCAAGCCTGCCGCGTGCCGGCTGCACCTATGATCCGCGCCAACCCTGTGGGAGTCGGTCATGGCGCATACCCAGTTTTTCACCCGCATCGACGATGTCGTGACCCTGGTGCGCGAGCGTCTGGGGCGACAGTGGATCACCGCCACGCCGCTCGGCCTCGGCAAGCCCAATCGCCTGCTCAACGCGCTGTACCAGGCGGCCAAGGCCGATCCCCAGGTGCACTTCAAGCTGATGACGGCGCTCTCGTTGGCGCGACCCAACCCAGGCGCGGATCTGGAGCGACGTTTCCTCGGTCCCTTCGCGCAGCGCTGGTGGGGCGATGACTATCCCGATCTCGACTATGTGCGCGATGTGCGCAACGGCAGCGTGCCGGCCAATATCGAGATCCGCGAGTTCTACATGCAGTCGGGCTCGATGCTGGGGCGACCGCTGGCGCAACGGAACTACATCAGCGTCAATTACACCCACGTGGCGCGCGATGTGGCGGCCACTGGCGTCAACCTCGCCGTGCAGATGATCGCCCGCCGCGACACGCCCGAGGGCCCGCGTTACAGCCTGTCGTGCAACACCGACACCACCTTCGATCTGGCCGATCGCGTGCGCGAGGACGGGCGTACGCTGATGACCATCGGCGTGGTCCACCCGGCCCTGCCCTACGTCGGCAACGATGCCGAGGTCGGCCCGGAGTTCTTTGACGTCATCCTGGAGTGCCCGGACGAGCGGCACACGCTGTTTGCGCTGCCGCGACAGCCGGTGGAGGACGCCGAGTACGCGCTCGGCCTGCACGCCAGCACGCTGGTGAAGGATGGCGGCACGCTGCAGATCGGCATCGGCGCGCTGTCGGATGCGCTGGTGTACGCGCTGCGGCTGCGCCATCAGGACAACGCGAGCTGGCGCGCCACCGTGGAGCCCTTGCTGGATCCGCACCAGCGTCTGCTCGCCCAGAAGATCGGCGGCTTCGACACGCTGGACACGGGTTTGTATGGCGCCAGCGAGATGGTCATGGACGGCTTCATGGAGCTGCACAAGGCCGGCATCCTCAAGCGCCGCGTCTATGACCATCTGCCGCTGCAGCGACTGCTGAACCGACGTCAGATCGGCACGACGCTGCGCGCCAGCGATATCGACATGCTGGTCGAGTCGGGCGTGTACCCGCGACCGCTGAACGAAGACCACGTCCGCACCCTGATCCACCATGGTCTGCTGCCCGCCGGCAGTCAGATGCAGGATCGCGACACGCTGCGGCTACCGGACGGCACCCTGGTCGATGCGCTGCTGCCGGCCGGTGCGGCACGCGCCGCCATCGCTGCGGTGATCGATCAGGTACCGCTGCGCAACGGTCGCTTCCTGCATGGTGCCTTCTACCTCGGCTCGCACGCCCTGTACGACTGGATGCGCGGTCTGTCGGCAGCCGATTACGAAGGCTTCTGCATGACCCGCGTCTCCCATATCAATGAGTTGTACGGCGGTCAGGAAGCCCTGCACCTGGCGCAGCGGCACGAGGCGCGCTTCTTCAACACCTGCATGATGCAGACGCTGCTCGGCGCCGCCGTCTCCGACGCGCTCGACAACGGCCAGGTGGTCAGCGGCGTCGGCGGCCAGTACAACTTTGTCGCCATGGCGCACGCGGTCCCGACCGGTCGCTCGGTGCTGATGCTGCGCGCTACCCGCGAGAGTCAGGGCGTGGTGCGCTCCAACATCGTCTGGAACTACGGCCACACCACCATCCCGCGCCATCTGCGCGATCTGGTGATCACCGAGTACGGTGTTGCCGATCTGCGCGGGCAGAGCGACGAGGAGTGCATCAAGCGCCTGCTCAGCATCACCGATGCGCGCTTCCAGGATGACCTGGCGGCGCGCGCCCGCAGCGCCGGGAAGCTGGACGCCGGCTGGCAGATCCCGCCACGCTGGCGTCAGAACACGCCTGCCGCGCTGTCGGCCGCGCTGACCGGGGCCAAAGCCAAGGGCCTGTTTCCGCTGTTCCCCTTCGGCGCTGACTTCGATGCCACCGAGGAGCGTCTATTGGGTGCCTTGCGCTGGCTGAAGGCGCACACGCAGCGGCCGCGCGATCGTCTGCGCGCGGTGATCGCCGCGTTCACGCTGCGCCCCACGGCGGCGGAACTGCCCTGCCTCGCGCGCATGGGTTATGCCCAACCGGCCACCTTGAACGAGCGCTTGTACGCGCGCCTGCTGACGCTGGCGCTGCGTCGCTCCGCCTGAGCATTGCGGGCGCCTGCTTCGGCGCTCGCCCATTCCTGGCATGCGTTGCGCGCTGCGATATGCTGAGCGCCAGCGATGGACGGGGGTGCACGCGCATGAGGCGGCTTTGCGGACTGGTGCTGGCGGCCTGTCTGAGCCTGATCGGCAGCACGGCGATCGCGGCCGCGGAGCCCGCGCCAGCACCGCTGTCGACGGAGCTCCGCGCGCAGTTGGCCGAGGCCGAGCGACTGGTATCAAGCGGCGACTTCAGCGCGGCTGAGGCGGCGCTGGCGGCGGCCAGCACGCTGGGTGGCCAGAGCCCGCAGGCACAGGACGCCATCGATCGCGGCTACGCGCAGATGGACTTCCACCGCGGCCGCTACGATGCCGCGCGCCAGCGCCATGCGGCGATTCTGGCGCGTGCCTCCGAGCGCCGCGATCTGCAGTCGGTGGCGCAGGCAGAACTCGATATCGCCACGGTGGCACGTCGCCAAGGCGATCTGTCGGCCGCACTGGGCGGCTTCGAGCGCGCGCTGGCGCTGTACCGGCAGCTCGACGATCGCGACGGCACCGCCGCCGTGCTGACCCACATCGGCCTGATCCGGCTGAACCAGGGCGAGTACTCGGCCGCGCTGGAGAACCTCGCCGAGAGCCGCCGCCTGCAGGAAGCCGGCGCCCAGGCGGAAATGGACCGCACCTATCACTACCTGGGTCTGCTGTACGCCGGCCTGCGCGAGTACGAGACCTCGCGCAAGTTGCTGGAACAGGGACTGGCAGAAGCGCGCCGGCACTCCGACGCCGCGCGCGAGGCGCCGCTGCTCGGCAGCATGGCCAAGGTCGCCAATCTGCGCGGCGCGCACGGCGAGGCGCTCGGCATCGCGCAGGACGCCCTGCGGCTGGCCGACCGCCTGGACAGCCCGCCAGGACGCGCCTATGCGCTGCTCGAAATCGGCCGCGCCCAGGTCGGGCTGGAGCGCTTCGACGAGGCCCGTCAGGCGCTTGAACGCGGCGTGGCGATCGCCGAGGAGATCAAGCAGTCGGCCACGCTCGCCGATTTTCGCGCGCTGTTGGCAGAAGTCGCCCGGCGCCAGGGGCGCGTCGACGACGCGCTGCGCCTGTGGGAGCTGGCGCTGCCGGCCTACACGCAAGGCGACGACCAGCCGCAGTTGCTGAACGTCTACCGGGCGATGATTCCGATCCTGCGTGACCGCGGTGAGCTGGCGCGGGCGCTGGATCTGGCCCAGGAGAGCCTGCATGTGCAGGAACAGTTGAGCGGGCTGGACATGAATCGCCGGCTGGCCGTGCTCGAATGGCAGCACCGCTCCGAGGAAGCGGATCGCGAGATCGAGCTGCTGCGTCGCGACAACGAGATCAGCGAGCTGAAACTGCGCGAGGAGCGCGCCGGCCAGTGGCGCATCTGGCTGTTTACTGCCTCACTCGGCGTCGTCGCGCTGCTGTTGGCCTGGCGCTACGCCGAGAGCCGGCGCTTCGCCCGCCAGCTGGCCGCTTCCAATGACGATCTGCGCACCAGTCAGGATGCGCTGGCGCTGGCCCATGCCGAACTCGAGAAGCGCGCCGATCAGCTGGCGCTGGCCGCCAGTACCGACCCGCTCACCGGCGTCTCCAATCGGCGCGAGTTCACCCAGCAGTTCCGCCAGCGCTTCGACGATGCACGTCGCGAGCAGCGCGAACTCAGTCTGCTGGTGGTCGATGTCGATCATTTCAAGCGCATCAACGACTCCATGGGCCACGCCGCGGGCGACGAGGTGCTGCGCGCGCTGGCGCAGACGCTGCGCGCGGCGGTGCGTGCCGACACCCTGCTGGCACGCTGGGGCGGCGAGGAGTTTGCCGTGCTGCTGCCGGACGCCGACAGCGAGGCGGCGCAGCGCCTGTGCGAGCGTCTGCATGCCGCGGTGCGCCGGCAGCGCTTCCACGACGCGCCGCCGGTGACCATCAGCATCGGCCTGTCCAGTCTGGCCGGGCGCGGCCTGAGCCGTCCCGAGGATCTGTTTCAGGAGGCCGACCGTGCGCTGTTCGAAGCCAAGACCCAGGGCCGCGACCGCACCGTGGTCGCTGGCTGATCAGGGCTTGTTGGCGTCCAGCGAGGGCAGCCCGCTTTCCAGCCACCAGGTCTTGCTCGGCTCGTCATACCGCCAGCGCTGGTGGTCGATGATGCTGCGCACGCTCTGCGAGGCGCGGTCGATCAACTCGATCTCCACCGTCATCACCACGCGCCCCTGGGCATCCATCCCCTGCGGACCTTCGACGTAGCGCGAGACCTGCACCTGACGCCAGCGCGCCAGATCGGCCTCGGTGAAGGGGTGCTCGCGCAGCGTGGCGGGATCGACGAAGCCGACCGCCTGCTCGATCTCGTTCCAGCGCACCGCCGCCGAGTAGTTGTACAGGCGGATGCGCAAGCCTTCCTCGCGCGTCCCCGGCCCGCCGCAGGCGCTCAGCAGGCTCAGGCTGAGCCAGACCACGCACAGTCGCAGTATCCAATGCCGCATCGCTGTTACTCCTCTCGTTTCTTGGCGACAAAGCGCGCCGTGAGCCGGGTGGCGACCGCGTCCACGCCCGGCACTTCGGCGCACAGGCTGATGCGCGCCTTGCCGCGCGCCGCGTACATCTGCACAAAGTCGGCTAGCGACTGTTCGGCCGGGGCATAGGCATCGACGCGCAGCTCGCCCCAGACCGGCTGCAGGTAGACGATCTGCGAGTCCTGCACATAAATGTCGGCCGCGTGGCCGGCGTCGAGCAAGACCTGGCGCGCCAGTCCCCAGCAGGCCAGCGTCATCAGCCCGGCCAAACTGCCGCCGAAAGCGCAGCCCTTGTCGTTGATATTGGGCGCCAGCGGCGCGCAGATCTGCAGGCGATCGCCCGCGTAGGCCGTGACCTTGAGCTGCATCGCCCGCGTCAGCGGAATGCTGCTCAGCAACTCCTGCTCCAGCGCAAGGGCGGCGGCCCGCTGCGCGTCGCTCATTTCATCCATGGGCCAGCAGATCCAGTTGGGTGGGCGGATTCTGCCCGGCAGCATCGAGCGCCGTCAGCATGGCTTGTGCATTCTGCGCCACCGGATGGCGGCTCTCGGCGATCCGCTGCAGCGCCGCGCGCCCGCGTGGCAGGTCCACCGCCACCAGTGTGCGCGCCAGCGCCAGCGCGTGTTCCGGCGTGCGCGCCATCTGATACAGCTCGCGATACAGCGCATGCGCGGCGCGCGCGCCTGCCGCCAGCTCCACCCCGCGCGCCAGTTCGGCGAGTCCGTCGGCGTCCAGCTGCCCGGCCCGCCGCAGTGCCTCCAACTCGCGCAGACGTATGCGCGGATCGGGCGCGCACTCAACCGCGGGCTCAGTCTCGACGGCGCTCGGCGCCGCATCGGGCTCGGCTTCAGCCGCCGCCGGCGCCGTATCGAGGCGCCACAGCGGCCAGTCGCCAAAGCGCGATTCCAGCTGCGTCCAGATGCGGTCGACCAGCGCTTCCCACAGCCAGGCGACGGCCGCACTGCGGTGGCTGCCGCCCGCCAGTTCGCTCCCCTGCAGCGCCGCGATGCGCGCGCCGGCCGCCGGGTTGCGCGCCAGTCCCTGCTGGTAGGCTGCTTGCCAATGGGCTCGACCGCGTTGCTCCAGCCCGCGCCGCAAGCTGCGCCAGGCCTCGGCCGCCGACAGCGTGCAAGCCTCCGCCGGCCACCACGCCAAAGCCAGTTCGGCGGCGGCCAGCATGCGGCACAGCAGACGCTGCAGCAGCGGCTCGCCCACCACCTTGGCCACGCGCGCGTCGGCACTGGCCTCGGGCGACAGCGGCAGCGCCACCGGCTGCCCGCACAGCGCCAGCGCGATCGCGGCGCGCACCTCGTCCGCATCCAGGCAATGCAGCAGCGGCCAGCCCAGCGCCAGCGTCTGCGTGCGCCGCATGCCCAGCATGGCGCGCTCCTCGTGCAGGCGAATGGCGAATTCGGCGGTGTAGACGATCGGCGGGCGCGGGCATTTCAGCGCCTGGCAAAGGGCCTGGATCTCCCGGCTCAGCGTCGGAGCATCCTCCGGATCGAAGGGAATGCCGCCCGGCCGTGCATGGGTCTGCATGCGCTCCCAGCCGATGCTTGCGCCAAACTCGCTCAATGGATGCCCCCAGTTACACCCGCGCCCCGCGGTCGCCGCAAAGATAGCGGGCCAGCGGGCACTGTGTGCGCCGCTGTGCACGCCGGGGTTTGGCAAGGGCGGGGCGAGAGGGAATGGGGCGCGGGAGCGGCGCTGTCGGGTCGTGTCCCACGCCTTGCTCGTGGCCTCGCCATCGTTGCCCGATGACTGCGCAGCCCTGCTCGCACGCGCGCAACCCTTCCAGGACCTGTGCAGTAGCCACGCCGAACGATGCCCAGCGGTCGCTGACCCATGCGGAGTAGTCGTTCAACCTGTGCGGAGTAGTCGCTTGACCGATGCGAAGCAGTAGTCGCACCTGTGCGGAGTAGTCGTCCGACCGATGCGAAGCAGTAGTCGCACCCATGCGAAGCAGTAGTCGCACCGATGCGAAGCAGTAGTCGCACCGATGCGAAGCAGTAGTCGCACCGATGCGGAGCAGTAGTCGCACCCATGCGATGCAGTAGTCGCACCGATGCGGAGCAGTAGTCGCACCCATGCGATGCAGCAGTCGCACCGATGCGGAGCAGTAGTCGCACCGATGCGGAGCAGTAGTCGCACCGATGCGGAGCAGTAGTCGCACCGATGCGTACCAGTCGGCGCACGTGTGCGGAGCAGTCGCCGGGCCTGTGCGGAGCAGTCGCCGCATGTCTGCGGAGTCGTCGCTGTACGACTCTCTACAGGTCCGGGTACTGCTACGCAGCGGTCCGGCGATGGGTACGCACAGGTCCGGCCACTGCTCCGCACAGGTCCGGCCACTGCTCCGCACAGGTCCGGCGACGACTGCACACAGGTCCAGCGACTGCTACGCAAAGGTCCGGCTACTGCTACGCACAGGTTCGACGACTGGTACGGAGCGGTGCGGCGACTGCAGCACTCAGGTGCGGCGACTGGTAGGGAGAGGTCGGGCGACTACTCCGCACAGGTCGGGCAACAACTGCGCACGGGTCTGAGCACTGCTGCGCCCAGGGGCCTGCGTCTGGCTGCCTGAACTCCAGGCAGCTGCCGGTGCCGGCCCTTGAGCCTGTGATCGGTCAGAATTGCGCATCATCAAGCTTCAGGACCGGCGCTGGCGCTAGCGTGTACATCAGTTTTTCCTAAAGGACTTAGACCATGAGCATCGAAACGGACGTCGTGATTGTCGGAGCCGGGCCGGTCGGCCTGTTCCAGGTGTTTGAGTTGGGCCTGCTGGGCATCAATGCCCACGTGGTGGACGCGCTGGCGCAACCGGGCGGCCAATGCATCGAGCTGTACCCGGACAAGCCGATCTACGACATCCCGGCGCTGCCCGTGTGCACCGGCAAAGAGCTGACCGACAATCTGATGCAGCAGATCGCGCCCTTCCACCCGACTTTCCACCTGGACCAGGAGGTCAGCGTGGTGGAGAAGCTGGACGAGCAGCAGTTCCGGGTGGTGACCAGCAAGGGCACCGAATTCATCACCAAGGCGGTGATCGTCGCGGCCGGGCTCGGCGCTTTCCAGGCGCGCAAGGTGCCGGTGCCGGGCGCCGACGCCTTCGAGGGCCGGCAGATCCACTACGCCGTGAAGAATCCGGAGCAGTTCCGCGAGCGCGATCTGGTGATCCTGGGCGGCGGCGATTCGGCCCTCGACTGGGCGCTGGCGCTGCAGCCGATCGCGCGCAGCGTCGTGCTGATCCACCGCTCCAACGAGTTCCGCGCCGCGCCGGCCTCGGTGCAGAAGATGCGCGCCTTGTGCGATGAGCAGCAGATGCAGTTCCTGATCGGCAACGTCACCGGCCTGGTGACCGAGGGCGACACGCTGAAAGGGATCACCGTCGTCGGCGGCGACGCCGTCACACGCTCGATCGAGTTCGATCACCTGCTCGCTTTCTACGGCCTGTCGCCCAAGCTCGGTCCGATCGCGCAGTGGGGCCTCGGGATCGACAAGAGCCAGATCGTCGTCGATACCGAGCGCTTCGAATCGAGCGTGCCCGGCATCTACGCAGTGGGCGACATCAACGTCTATCCCGGCAAGAAGAAGCTGATTCTGTGCGGCTTCCACGAGGCGGCGCTGGCGGCCTTTGCAATCAAGTCGCGGCTGAATCCGGGCGCCAAGGTGCACCTGCAGTACACGACGACCAGCCCGATCATGCACAAGCGCCTGGGCGTCAGCCCCAGCGTGGAACTGAGCGCGATCTGAGTCGCCCTGCGCGCAGTCGGTGTATTGCGACCCTGCCCACGCTGGGCAGGGTCGCAGCGCGTCAGAAGCTGTAGACCAGATTGGTCGTGAACAGCGAGTCGGTCTTCTTCAGGCCCGGCGCCACATCGCTGTTGTGGCGGAACTGCAGGCCCGCCTTCAGCGCCAGCTTGGCGTTCATCTTCACCACGAGGCCAGTGTCATTCTGCGCGTAGGTGTTGTCGGAGCCGGCTTCCACCAGCAGCTCGTTCTCCAACGAGGTGGTCTCGGTCAGCACATGCTTGTAGCCCATCACGCCACGGAACACGCCCTGGCCGTCGGTCTGGCCGGTGGCCACTTCGCGGTAGCGGCGATAACCCGGACCGCCTTCGAACAGCCACTCGGTGGTCTCGTTCTTGATCGCGTACCAGCCCAGGCCGAGCGAGCCGATGGCCTGGTACTCGTAGGGCGCGAAGTCGTCGTTCTCGTAGCGCAGTGTGCCGATGACATAGGCGCGCTCGCTGAACTTGTAGCCGCTGGAGCCGCTCAGCTCATAGCGGTTGGCGGTCAGCTCCAGATCACCCGTATTGCCCGATTCGCCCTTCTGGCGGAGCGCGGAGAAGCCCAGCGCATGCTTCCAGCGGGCGTCTTCGAAACTGAGCCCGACCTTGCCGTTCAGGCTTTCGGTCTCCGAGTTGCCACGCGACAGCGCCAATCCGAGCTCGCCCTCGCCTTTCCAGCCCGCATCCCCTTCGGCGCAGGCCAGCGGGGCCACCGCCATCAGCGTCATCCACAGCAAAGTCCGTTTCATCGCGCGTGCTCCATGGTCAGGAAAACCGCGGATGCTTGAGGCCACGCGCTGAATGACCGGTGAAGTGGCGCCGAGCCGGCGGCGGCCGGGAAAGCGAGTGCGGAGGAGCAAAAGTGGGGCGGGGGGGGCGGGGGAGCAAGAGCGGGGCGGGGGACCAGCACTGCCGCGCTTTCGTGCACTGTCGCGGATAGCTGTTGCCGCACGAGTCAACGCGCCAAGGGCGAGACAGGGACCCTGAACAAGTCCCGTGAGCCGCGTTGCGAGTCAGAATCGACTGCCGCTAGGGCCCGAGTCCCGAGTCCCGAGTCCCGAGTCCCGAGTCCCGAGTCCCGAGTCCCGAGTCCCGAGTCCCGAGTCTGTATGAACCGGGCACATGGGTGACATTTTAGACCGGGCACATGGGTGACATTTTTACGGCATTGAGACATCGGGAGATGGTCGATGCCGTGGCAAGAGGTCACCGCGATGGAAGAACGGGATCGGTTGGTCCGTGCGTACCGCCAAGGGTTGGGCACGGTCAGTGAGCTGGCGGGGAGGTTCGGCATCAGTCGGAAGACGGCGAGCAAGTGGATCCGGCGGTACGAGGCGGAGGGGTCGGGCGGGCTGGCGGATCGGTCGCGGGCGCGCAGGACGCAGTCGCATGCGACGCCAGAGTTGGTGCGAGAAGCCTTGCTGGGCTTGAAGCGTGAGCGCCCGCATTACGGCCCCAAGAAGGTGCTGGCGGTGCTGTCGGCGCAGCGGCCGGAGCTTGAGTTGCCGGCGGTCAGCACGGTGGGCGAGTTGTTTGCGCGGCATGGTCTGATCAAGCCGCGGCGGCGGGTGGCGGTGGTGTCGATGAAGCCGCTGCGCTGGCCCTTGCCGAGCTCTCCGAACGAGGAATGGGCGGCGGATTTCAAGGGTCAGTGGCGACTGGGCGATGGCAGCGAGTGCTTCCCATTGACGGTCACGGACACGCACTCGCGCTGTCTGCTGGCGTGCCATGCGATGGGGGCGATCAGCATGGCGGAGACCGAGAAGGTCATGCGCCGACTGTTCTGCGAATACGGGCTGCCGGCGGCGATCCGGACGGACAATGGGGTGCCCTTTGCCTACCACACGGCCAGCCTGGGACTGACGCGTCTGTCGGCGTGGTGGCTGCGCCTGGGCATCACCCTGCATCGCACACGACCGGGCACACCCACGGACAATTCGCGCCATGAACGCATGCATCGCACGCTCAAGGCGGAGACGCTGTCACCGCTGCAGGCGAACCTGAAGGCGCAGCAAAAGGTCTTCGACGCGTTCCGGCAGCGCTACAACGAAGAGCGGCCGCACGAAGCGCTGGGCATGGTGCCTCCGCAGAGCCGGTATCAACCCTCGACCCGAGCGCACCCGCGCAAGCTGCCGCCTATCGAGTATCCAAGCCACTTTGAGACCCGCATGGTGCAACAACACGGCGACATCCATTGGCGTGGCCAGCGCATCTTCGTCAGTCAGGCGCTGGCCCATCAGTGGCTTGGTCTGGAAGCGAGCATCCAAGGCTGGAAGGTCTACTTCTGCCAGCAACTGATCGCGCACATCGACGAGGAGACGATGACCCTGACCTACCTGCACTGAGCCTTCAAAAGCCCACAGAAGGTTGAGCAGGAAAGAATCCAAAGGCTCGTAAAGCTGCTAGCGTCGTGTAACCCATGTGCCCGGTCAACGTGTCACCCATGTGCCCGGCCGCACAGTCCCCCGCCCCCTGCCCCCCGCCCCACTTCTCCCCGTGCCCCCATCCTTGGCGGGCGCTCCCCTCACTCAAAGCCGTCGGCAAACTCGGCGCTGAGCCCGGCCTTCTGCGCCAGCATGGCCGCGTCCATTTTCAGAATGCCGCCGGCGAGCGCTTGCGCGTTGGTCATGTTCGCTGGCACGTCGGTGTCGCGGTGATAGTGCGGGTACACCGACGCACCGTTCTCCCAGGTGAAAACGGCCGGAACGCCGGCCTGCAGGAAGTACCAGTGATCGGAGCCGGCGCTGGTGTTGCTGCTGGTGATCAGATTGAGCTCGGGCGCGTAGTCGGTGGCTGCGCTGCGGTACTCGGTCAGCAGCGCGGCGTTCGTGGCATTGGTTTCGGCGCGCGCGTCGAGCGCGCCACCGGCATCGAAGCCCAGCATGTCCAGATTGATCATGTGCTTGACCTTGCCGATCTCGCCGCTGCTCTGCAGCGCTTCGACATAGCGTCGGCTGCCCCACAGGCCCTGCTCCTCGCCGGAGAAGCACATGAACAGCACTGAGCGCTCGGTCGCCACGCTGGCGTAAACGCGCGCCAGTTCGATCACGCCGGCGCAACCGGAGGCGTTGTCGTTGGCGCCGGGCTGCGGTGCCAGCGTGCCGTCGCAGCGATCGACGTTGCGCGAGTCGTAATGCGCACCGACGACGATCCACTCATCCGGCAGGCTGCGGCCCAGTTTGCGCCCGATCGGATTGCTGATCACGATCGGCGGCGGCACCGTGGCGCCGCAGTTGGCGAGATTCTCCAGCGTGTAGTTGTAGGTCTCCGTTTGCAGACCAGTGCTGCCCAGACTGCTCAGAATGTAGTCGCGCGCCGCGCCCAGCGCCGGCGAAAAGCTGTTGCGGTTGTAGCTGGCGAGGGTGCTCAGCGTGGCGAACCAACGCGCTGCGTCCACGCGCGCCACGATGGCGCTGATGCGCGCATCGACCACGCGCGCGGCCTTGATCGGCGGCGCATTGGCCGCTTCGCGTGCATGGACGCCATCGGCTGGCAGCGCCGCTCCGACCGCACCGATGCGCGTCTGATAAGCCACCACTGGCGCCGGCAGGCGCAGCACCTCGTAGCCACCGACCACAGCCAGCGCCGGCTGCACCGCCTCGTGCACGCAGACGTGATCGCGGATCCAGATCTGATCGGGCGCCAGCGCCTCCGGGCCGGCACGCACGCCGTCCCGCCCCAGCCAGGCCGGCAGCGCCTCGGGCGCAACGCCGAGCAGCAATTCGGTGCCGAACTCGGCACTCCAGCGCACCGAATCCTCGGTCTTCAGCGCTTGCAGCCGGGCCGGCCCGAGCGCGTGGATATCGACGATGACGGTGGGTGTCACCGGCGCTGCACTCAGGGCCGCGGTCCACCACACTCCGACTGCCAGGCATACGCTGCGCATGGATGTCCTCCCGATGAGCGCCGCATGCTGGCCGAGTTGCCGGCAAATGCAAAGCGGATTGCGCATCCTTTGCCCCTCCCGGCCGGTGCCGTATGCTTGCGCTCCGCTGTTCCCCGCCGGAGATCCCTGATGTCGAATGACGCCGCTGCGCGCTGGTACCCGCGCACGACGCTGGTGGCCGCGCTGATCGTGCTTGCCGCCCTGTCCCGCCTGCTGCCGCACCCGCCCAATTTCACGCCGGTGGAGGCGATGGGCCTGTTTGCCGGCGCCTGGTTGGCGGATCGTCGACTCGCTTATCTGATTCCGCTGCTGGCGATGGCGCTGGCCGACGTGGTGATCGGCCTGCATTCGGGCATGCCGGTGATCTACGCACTGATCGCCTTCAACGTCTGGCTGGGCCAGCGCATGGGCCCGGATCCGGGCGCCCTGCGAGTGGCCGGCAATGGCCTGCTGGCCGCCAGCGTCTTCTTCATCGTCAGCAACTTCGCCGTGTGGGCCAGCGGCGGCGGACATGACTACAGCCGCGACCTCAGCGGTTTGATCGCCTGCTATGTCGCGGCGATCCCCTTCTTCGGCTACACCCTGCTCGGCATGGCCAGCTACTGCACGCTGCTGTTTGGCGGCATGGCCTGGGCCCGTCGTCGCCAGCAGACGGCCGCGGCCTGAGCCCATCGGAACCGGCACGACCCGCGGCGGCAGCGCCGCGGGTGTGTCCTTTGGAGCGGCCATGGGCAATCGACTTTCCAAGATCTACACGCGCACCGGTGACGACGGCAGCACCGGCCTCGGCGATGGCAGCCGCACCGGCAAAGACAGTCTGCGCGTGGCCGCCTACGGCACCGTGGATGAGGCCAACAGCTGCATAGGCGTGGTGCTGGCGCAGTCCGCAGTGCCGGCGCCGGTGGCCCAGTGCCTGATCCGCGTCCAGCATCAGTTGTTCGATCTCGGCGGCGAGCTCTGCATCCCCGGCATGGCGCTGATTCAGGACGGTGACATTGAGGGGCTGGAGCGCGACCTCGACGCTTTTAACGACCCGCTGCCACCGCTCAAGGATTTCATCCTGCCGGGCGGCGGCGCGGCGGCGGCGCACTGCCACGTGGCGCGCACCGTCACCCGGCGCGCAGAGCGCGAAGCGATCGCGCTGTCGCGCGCCGAAGCCGTGCGCCCGCAGGTGATCCGCTACCTGAACCGGCTGTCCGATCTGCTGTTTGTGATCGCCCGCGTGCTGGCGCGCGAGTCCGGCGCTGGCGAGGTGCTGTGGCGGCGCGATCAGCGCGGCTGAGCCATGTGGCTTTACACCCACACGGATTGTCTGGCGCACGATCCCGGCGAGGGCCATCCCGAGCACCCCGGGCGTCTGCGCGCGGTGCTGGACGGTCTGCGCAGCCTGGGTGATCGACTGCAATGGCGCGAGGCGCCGCTGGCCAGCCCGGCGCAACTGCAGCGCGCCCACACGGACGCCTTGCTGCAAAGCTTGGCGCAGCACGCACCGCAACTGGGGTATGTCGAACTCGACGCCGACACGCGCCTGTCACCCGGCTCGCTGACGGCCAGCCAGCGCGCCGCGGGCGCCTTGTGTGCAGCCATCGATGCGGTGATGGCAGGCCCGTCGCGGCGCGCCTTCTGTGCCGTGCGTCCGCCCGGCCATCACAGTACGGCAGCGCAGGCGATGGGCTTCTGCCTGTACAACTCGGTGGCTGTGGGCGCCCTGCATGCGCTGCAGGCGCACGGTTTGTCGCGCATCGCCGTGGTGGACTTCGATGTCCACCATGGCAACGGTACGCAGGCGATTCTGGAGCAGGACCCGCGCGTACTGTTCGTGTCCAGCCACCAGTCGCCGCTGTATCCGGGCACCGGGCTGGCCGACGGACCGCAGGTGCGGAATGCCGCGCTGCCGCCAGGGGCTGGCTCGGCGGCGTTTCGACAGATCTGGTCAGAATCGCTGCTGCCGGCGATCGAACGCTGGGCACCGCAGTTGTTGCTGATCTCGGCCGGCTTTGATGCGCACCGCCTCGATCCGCTCGCCGACCTGGACTTGAGCAGCGCGGACTATGCGTGGATCAGCCGTGCGCTCGCGCGATTGGCAGATCGGCACGCCGACGGGCGCTTGGTGTCGACGCTGGAAGGCGGTTACTCGCTGACCGCCCTGCGCGAGGGCGCGCTCGCGCATGTGAGCGCGCTGCTGGGCGACTGATCGGCCGCCGGCGGCGCGCTGCATTGACCTAACAATCACGAAGCCGCGTTCTAAGATGCGTGGCGAATGTCACCAAACCACACGCGAGCGAGGCCACCGCCATGAGCAATGCCATCCCGATGACGACCCGCGCCGAGAGCGCGAGTCTCAGTACCACCAAAACCATCCGCAATGCCTATCTGCTGCTGACCATGATCCTTGGCGTCAGCGCGTTGACGGCCTGGTATGCGATCAGCAGCAACGCCGGCATGATCAATGTCTGGCTGTTTCTGGCCTTCATGATCGGCATGCCGATGCTGATCCATGCCAACCGCAACAATCTGATCGGACTGGGCCTGTCTTTCGTCTACGCCGGATTGCTCGGCTACTTCCTCGGCCCCATCGTCGGCCACTACCTCAAAGCCGATCCCAATATCCCGGTGTACGCGCTGGCGACCACCAGCCTGATCTTCTTCTCGCTGTCCGGGTATGCGCTGGTATCGCGCTCCAACTTCAGTTTCCTCGGCGGCTTCCTGGTGGTCGGCTCGCTGGTCTTGCTGGTCGGCGTGATCGCCAACATCTTCCTGGCGCTGCCGATCCTCAGCCTGATGATTTCCGGCGCCGCCGTGCTGCTGGTGTCCGCCGCCATCCTCTATCAGACCAGCCAGCTGATCCACGATCCCGAAGCCAATTACATCGTGGTGGCGACCAGCCTGCTGGCCGACATCTGGGTGTTGTTCCTGCACCTGATGCGCCTGTTCTCCTTCTTCGCCGGCGAAGATTGAGATTCGGCAGTCAGCAGACCGTTGATCGATGACGCGCGGCATGGCCGCGCGTTTTTGTTTGGGCAGGGCTGAGTGCGCGCAGGACATCGACGGCAGCGTGCGCCATTCGAGACAGGCGCTGAGCCGTGATCTGAGACTTTGACGTCGAACTGCGCTGCGCGCAGCCAGGCGTCAGGTGGTCGCGATTGGGGACGCTCCGCGCGGCGCGGCGCCCGCCAGGCCACTCAGGGTGCCAGCGCCTTCAGGCCGTGCGCGTGGAAGCGGTGTTCCGGGTCGATCCGGTGCAGCGCGCGCAAATTGAGCACATGCGCGGTGGCGATACCGACGCCGCCGAGCACCTGCAGCGCCACGTGGAAGAGGTCCTCGCCGTGCCAGTGACCAAAGGCACCGGTGGCCATGAACGCAGCCGCTGCCGCACCGACCACCAGCACCTTGCGCTGACCATGGCGGCGAAAACCAAGCCCCAGCACCAGCGAGGCGTAGACCAGCACCACGCTGACCACCAGACGCTCGATGTCATGCGTCCACAGCAGGAACTGCGCGAGCCCATGCCACTCGTGGTTCACCGACTGCAGCGCCATCTGCACGCCGGGCAACAGGCCGAACACCAGCGGCAGTGCGGCACAATGCAGCGCGCAGACGAAGGACACGCTGGCACCCAGTCCGTCCCAACTCACAAACCCGCGATGGCTGTGTTGCTGCATGGCGATCTACGCATCTGGTCGGCTGCCGCGTAACAGTATAACGTTTGCGGCCCCGAAAGGAACGACCAGACTGAACCCGAGGTGAGTTCCCCGATGCCTTTGCTCCTCATCCAGCAGCTCCGCTTCGGCTGGCATCCGGCCGCCCCGGTGCTGGCGATCGACAGCCTGACGCTGGAGGCCGGCAGCAGTCTGTTCCTGCGCGGCCCCAGCGGCTCGGGCAAGAGCACGCTGCTGAATCTGATCGGCGGCGTACTGCAGCCGCAACAGGGCGAGATCGAGGTGCTCGGCACGCCGCTGACGCGCTTGAAGGGCAGCGCGCGCGACCGCCTGCGCGCCGATCACATCGGTTTCGTGTTCCAGCAATTCAATCTGTTGCCCTATCTGTCCGCGATCGACAACGTCACCCTGCCCTGCGGCTACTCGGCGCTGCGCCGGCGCCGCTGCGGCGACCCGCAGGCGCAAGCTGCGCTGCTGCTGGAGCGCCTGGGGCTGGCGCGCGCGAGCTGGACGCGGCCCGCCGCACAGTTGTCGGTGGGTCAGCAGCAGCGCGTCGCGGCGGCGCGCGCGCTGATCGGCGCACCGGAACTGGTGATCGCCGACGAGCCGACGTCCGCGCTCGACAGCGACGCCCGCGACGGCTTTCTGCAACTGCTGTTCGAGGAGTGCCGGCGCGCCGGGTCGGCGCTGCTGTTCGTCAGCCATGATCGCAGCCTGGAGTCGCATTTCGACCGCGCCCTTGATCTGCCGACGCTCAATCGCGTCGCGACGGAGGGCACATGCTGATCCGCCTTGCCTACGCCAGTCTGCTCAATCGCCGCTACACCGCGCTGCTGACGCTGCTGACCATCGCGATCAGCGTCGCTCTGCTGCTGACGGTCGAGCGCATGCGCATCCAGACGCGCAACAGCTTTGCCAGCACGCTGTCCGGCACCGATCTGATCGTCGGTGCGCGCACCGGGCCGGTGCAACTGCTGCTGTACTCGGTGTTCAGAATCGGCGATGCCAGCAACAACATCCGCTACAGCAGCTACCAGGAACTGGCGGCCGGCCCGCAGATTGCGTGGACCATCCCGATCTCGCTGGGCGATTCGCACCGGGGCTTTCGCGTGCTCGGCACCACGCTCGACTATTTCGAGCACTACCGTTACGGCCGCGCGCAGGGCCTGGAGTTCGCCGCCGGCACCGCGTTTGCCGAGGTGCATGACGCCGTGCTCGGCGCGGAAGTCGCCGAACGCCTCGGCTACCAACTCGGCAGCGAACTGGTGCTCGCGCACGGCACCGGGCATCACGACATCATGACGCACGCCGACCAGCCCTTCCGCGTGGTCGGCATCCTCAAGCGCACCGGCACGCCGGTGGACCGCACGGTGCATGTGCGGCTGGACGGCATCGAAGCCATCCACGCCGATTGGCAGCACGGCGTACGCGTGCCGGGCTCAGGAGCAGGCCACCACGATCTGACGCCGCAAACGCTGACCGCGGTGCTGGTCGGACTGAAAAACCGCGCGGCCGCGCTGTCGATCCAGCGCCAGATCAACCAGTACACCGGCGAACCGCTGCTGGCGATCCTGCCCGGACTGACGCTGACGCAGTTGTGGAGCCTGGTCGGGGTGGCCGAATCGGCGCTGCTGATCGTGGCCGGCTGCGTCGTGGTGGCGGGCATGCTGGGCATGGTGACGGCGCTGGTGACCACGCTCAACGAACGCCGCCGCGAGATGGCCATCCTGCGCTCGGTCGGAGCGCGCCCCTGGCAGATCGGCGCACTGCTGCTGATCGAGTCGACCGTGCTGACGCTGGTCGGCGGCGCACTCGGCACGCTGCTGGTGGTGGCCGTCCTGGCAGTGCTGGGCCCGTGGCTGGCGAGCCAGTTTGGTCTTTACATCTCGGCATACGCCTTCACCGCACGCGAGGGTCTGTTGCTGCTGGCGGTGCTCTGCGGCGGCGTGCTGGCTGGCATTATCCCGGCGCTTCTGGCCTACACACGCTCGCTGTCGGACGGTCTGACCGTGCGCATCTGATCGCCTAGCCGCGGGCACGACGAACCACCCTGGATGATCTCGATGACCTTTCGTATCTGCTTGTTGCTGTTGACCTTGCTGGCGATGCCCGGCGCCCACGCCGGCGACGGTCCGCGCGAACTCGACTGGCTGGAGTTGATGCCCAAGGACGAGGTCGATGCGATGACCGAAGCGCCGCCGGTCGATCACAACGGCATGTTCAAGCCGCAGCAGCAGGGCAGCAGCCGCACCATCCCGGAACTCGATGGTGAGCAAGTCAAGATCGCCGGCTACATCGTGCCGGTGGAGGTCAGCGCCGACAACCAGATGAGCGAGTTCTTCATCGTCCCCTACTTCGGCGCCTGCATCCATGTTCCGCCGCCGCCGCCGAACCAGATCATTCTGGCGCGTCTGGCCCAGCCGATCCCGGTGACCGAGATCTACGACGCCTACTGGATCGAGGGCAGCCTGCACGTGGAAGCGATCCAGAACGACATCGCCGCCGCGGCCTACACGCTGAAGGCCGACAAGGTGACGCTGTGGGAATGAGCGCCGCCGCGCGCTGAGACCGCACTGGCGCGGCTGAGCCCGCGCGTCCGGCATACGCTCGTTCTAGACATGGGTGCATAGAGACAAAAGCGGGGCGGGGGTTAGGGGGCGGGGGACCAGCACTGCGGCGCTTGCCTGGCACTGTCGCAGTACGGTTTGCTGAGCGAGTCTGCGCGCCAAGGGTGAGACTGAGACTCTGATGCGTTCCGCCTTGTCATCGCAGGTCGCAGTTCGTATTGTTACGTTATATCGTTTTCAATCCGGAGCCGTTTCATGCGCGTACGCCTGCTTCCGCTACTGATCGCCCAACTGCTGTATTCCCCGCTGGCACTCGCGCAGTCGAGCGACTCCGAGCACCACGACGAGCACGAGTTCGATGCCATCACGGTACAGGCCGATCCGCTGCGCAGCAGCTACGGCGATCTGATCCAGCCGGCCTCGGTGCTGCAAGGTGAGCAGCTGGAGCAACGCAAAGCCGGCACGCTGGGCGACACCCTGCAGAAGGAGGCCGGCGTGCAAACGAGCTTCTTTGGGCCGGCCGTCGGCCGCCCGGTCATCCGTGGCCAGGACGGCGCGCGCGTGCAGGTGCTGAGCGAGGGGCTGGCGTCGATGGACGTGTCCACCGTCAGCGTCGATCACGCGGTCACCATCGAACCCTTCCTGGCCGACCAGATCGAGGTCCTGCGCGGACCGTCGACGCTGCTGTACGGCGCCGGCGCTGTCGGCGGCGTGGTCAATGTGATCGATGGACGCATACCCGAAGCCGCCGGCGATCAGCCGGTCAGCGGCCGGCTGCAGCTCGGCGGCGACACCGTCGCCGATACCCGCTTCGGCATGGCGCGTATCGAGACCGGCAATGATCGCTTCGTCCTGCGCGCTGACGCCTATTACCGCGATGCCGCGGATTACGAGATTCCAGGCCCGGCCGTGGCGGGTGGCGCGGAGGACGACGGCGTGCTGGCGAACAGC
Source organism: Lysobacterales bacterium (assembly GCA_046346965.1). GTDB lineage: Bacteria > Pseudomonadota > Gammaproteobacteria > Xanthomonadales > SZUA-5 > JAXMHB01. The sequence continues at coordinate 66,653 of JAXMHB010000009.1, read as the reverse complement.
TCGCTGACCAGCAAGGGCGGCGCCGTGGGCGGATCGATGATCGGCGAGCGCGGCTTCCTCGGACTCGCTGTCAGCACTTACAAGACCAACTACGGCGTGCCTGGCGAGGAGGATGTGCGGCTGGACATGGATCAGCGTCGGGTCGATCTGAAAGCCGGACTCGACGATCCCTACCGTGGCGCGGAGAGCCTGCGCCTGCGCATCGGCAGCAACGACTACGAACATGTCGAGCTGGAAGGCGCGGAAGTCGGGACACGCTTCGAGAATCAGGAACTGAGCGGCCGCCTGGACATCATCCACAGCGCATGGGGCGCTTGGAACGGCGCCTATGGCCTCAGTTTCAGTGATCGCGATCTGCAGGCAATCGGCGAGGAAGCCTTCGTGCCGCCGAGTCAGACGACGCAATGGGGCCTGTTCCTGGTCGAGCGCCGCGATTTTGGCGGCTGGAACCTGGAGCTGGGTGGCCGCTACGACCACCAGTCCATCGACGCCGAGGTCCAGGATGGCGAGCAGAGCCACTCGGGATTCAGCCTGTCCGCGGGTGCCAGCTGGGATCTCAGCGAGGCCTTGGTCTTCAGCATCAACCTGGACCGCGCGGCGCGTCTGCCCACCGCCGAAGAGCTGTACAGCGACGGCCCGCACGCCGCTACCCAGAGCTTCGAGATCGGTGACTCGGCCCTCAACCAGGAGGTCTCGAACCAGATCGACCTCGGCCTGCGCTGGCGTGCCGAGCGCTTCACCGGCAGCGTGCACGCGTACCACAGCCGTTTCGACGATTTCATCTATCTGGCCGATACCGCCGACATCGAGGACGATCTGCCGGTGCGGCTGTGGTCGCAGGGGAATGCGCGCTTCACCGGATTCGAGATCGAAGGCACCTGGCATATGGCGGAGAACGAGTATGGTCATTTCGATCTCCGCAGCTTCGGCGACAGCGTGCGCGCACGCTTGAGCGATGGTGGCGATCTGCCGCGCATCCCGCAGTCCCGTATCGGCAGTGAGTTCCGCTGGCACCGGGAGCACTGGCACGCCAGCATTGGCGCCACGCACTACTTCGACCAGACCCGTACGGCGGCCTTTGAGACGCCCACCGCGGACTTCACGCTGTGGGATGCCGCGCTGACCTACAGTCACGACACCGAGGCCGCCAGCTTCGAGTGGTACCTCAAGGGCGAGAATCTGGGCGACACCGAGGCGCGATTGCACACCTCGGTGCTCAAGGACGTGGCGCCCTTGCCGGGGCGGAATCTGGGCGTCGGCGTCCGCGTTTACTTCTGAAGGCAGGGGTGAAGGCTGCTCGCTGCGCGGGCGCCGATCACAGTTGCCGCAGGCTCGGCTTGTAGCGCAGGCGCGCATCGGTACAATCCGCCAAGCTCGAACGCGCCTCAGCAATGCTCGCCAACCTTCTGAACCTGGCTGGAAACAACGCCGATGCCCTGTGCATCGGCGCGTTGTTGCTGGCGCTGGCTTTCAGGCGCAATCGCTACGCGCTGGTGCTGCTGGTGGTCGCCATCACGCTGTATCTGCAGCCCGCAGAGCACGGTTCTCGAATGGCCGCCGCCGCGCTGCTGCTGCTGGTCACCGCGATCCCGGAGCCCTCCTTGCGCTCGCTGCGCGCGCTGCTGTTCATCGCTACCGCGCTGTTGTTGCCCTGGCTGCCGACCTACGCGCCGGCGCTGACGACGCAACTGGCGGCCGGGCACCAGGCCGCGCTCGCCTACACCCCGGCGCTGACCGCCGCCAGCTGGCTGCTGATCGCCGCCTGCGCCATCGCACTGCTGCGCTGGCTGTGGCGTGGCTGGCCGCTCGATCTGTATCTGGCCTTCGCGCTGCTGCCGGGCGTGGTTGCCTGGTCGCACGCGCCATTGGGCTCGATGCGCGCGTGGCTGGCGGTGATGGCCGCCAGCGTGGCAGTGGCGGTCCTGTATGGCGCTTACCGGATGGCCTTCGTCGATGCGCTGACCGGATTGCCCAACCGGCGTGCGCTGGATGAGCGTCTGGCGCGCAGCCAGGGGCGCGTGGCGGTGGCCATGGTCGATGTCGATCACTTCAAGAAGTTCAATGACCGCTACGGCCACGAGGCCGGCGACCGCGTACTCAAAGTGGTCGCGCGCGAACTGCGCCGGGTCAGTGGCGGCACCGCCTATCGCTACGGCGGCGAGGAGTTCTCGATCGTGTTCGAGGGCCGCAAGGCGGAAAGCGCCAGCGCGTCGCTGGAAGCGGTGCGCGAGTCGGTGGAGGCGGCGCGCGTCAAGCTCGGCCGTCGCGGCGGCGGCGGTCGCGCCCAAGCGGTGCGCAAAGGCCAGAGCGAGGGCGAGGTTGGCGTCACCGTCAGCATGGGTCTGGCCGAACGCGATCCCGGGCGACGCAGCGTCGAGGCCATCGTCGATGCCGCCGACAAAGCGCTGTACCGATCCAAACAGCGCGGCCGCAACCGCCTGACGCTGGCCGGCGCCACCCGCGCCTGAACCCCGGGCACGCAGGCTTGCCGGCGTCGATGGAAAGCCCGGCCCCCAGGCGCTAGCCTACGCGGCCTTCTCTACCGCCCGCGATCGCCCCATGAGCATCGTCAAGCCACGTACGCCCGCCGGCACGATGGAACTGCTGCCGCTCGACCAGATCGCCTTCCAGGACATGCTGGACACGATCCGCCGCAACTACGAGCGCTTCGGCTTTCTGCCGGTGGAAACGCCGGTGTTCGAGATCGCCGATGTGCTGCTCACCAAGAGCGGCGGCGAAACCGAGCGTCAGGTCTATTTCGTCCAGTCCACCGGCAGCCTGAAACAGGGCGATGCCCCGGAGCTGGCGCTGCGTTTTGACCTGACGGTGCCGCTGGCGCGCTATGTGGCCGAGCACGAGCACAACCTGTCCTTCCCCTTTCGCCGCTACCAGATGCAGCGCGTCTATCGCGGCGAGAGCGCCCAGCGCGGGCGTTTTCGCGAGTTTTATCAATGCGATATCGACATCATCGGCAAGGACGAGCTGTCCATCCGCTATGACGCCGAAGTGGTGGCGGTGATCGCCAGCGTGTTCCGCGAACTGGCGGTCGGACCCTTCGTGATCCAGCTCAACAATCGCAAGCTGATGCGCGGTTTCTTCGAGCGCGCCGGCGTTGCCGATCCGGAGCAGCAGACACTGGTCTTGCGCGAGGTCGACAAGCTCGACAAGCGCGGCGCCGACTACGTGCGCCGCACGCTCACCGGCGAGGCTTTCGGGCTGGCGCCCGAGCGCGTCGACGAGATCCTGGCCTTCGTCGCCCAGCGCTCGAACAGTCACGCCGAAGCGCTGGCGATGCTGGCGGGGCTCGGCGGCGGCAACGCTCAGCTGGAAGCCGGCATCCATGAGCTCCGCGAAGTGCTGACGCTGGTCCAGGGTCTGGGCGTGCCGGAATCGCAGTACGCGCTGAATTTCTCGATTGCGCGCGGCCTCGATTACTACACCGGCAGCGTCTACGAGACGCTGCTCAAGGATCACCCGGAAATCGGCAGCGTGTGCTCGGGTGGCCGCTACGAGAATCTGGCTAGCCACTACACCAAGTCGCGCCTGCCGGGCGTGGGCATCTCCATCGGCGCCACCCGGCTGTACTACCAGCTGCGCGAGGCCGGCCTGATCGGCACCGCCGAAAGCACGGTGCAGGTGCTGGTGACGCAGATGGACGCCAGCCTGATGCCGCATTACCTCGACATCGCCAACCAGCTGCGCGCGGCCGGCATCAACACCGAACTGGTGCTGGAAGCCAGCAAGCTGGGCAAACAGCTCAAGTACGCCGACAAGGCCGGCATCCGTTTTGCCGTCATCGTCGGCGACAACGAGGCGCAGCGCGGCGCCGTGGTGGTCAAGGATCTGCGCAAGGAAGAGCAGTTTGAAGTGGAGCGCAGCGAGCTGATCAAGGCGCTGCGGGTCGAAATCGAACAGGCCGAAGCGCTGGGTGAACTCAAGCGCCGCGGCCGCAAGCTGGATTGAGCCAATCCACCCGTCTGAAGGATTCCGTGGATGAGCGCAGAGCACGCTGAAGCCAAGAGCGCCGGCAAGGTGCGTCCGATTGACCTCGACGGTCGCCGCCTGAGCATCGAATCGGTGCTCGACATCGCCGCCGCGCGGCGCCCGGTGCGGCTATCGCGCACCGCGCTGAAGCGGGTGCAGCTGAGCGCCGAATTCCTGGCCAAGGAATTGAAGCGCGGCGAACCCATCTACGGCGTCACCACCGGCTTCGGCTCGAATGCCGATCGCTTGCTGGAGAACACCCGGCGACGGCGGCGCGACGGCGACGAGTTGCCGGTGGTGGCAGAGTTGCAGCGCAATCTGATCATCAGCCACGCCGTCTGCGTGGGCGATCCGCTGCCGGTGCCGCTGGTGCGTGCAATGCTGGCGATCCGCATCAATACGCTGCTGCAGGGTCATTCCGGCGTGCGCGTGCTGACGCTCGAACGCCTGTGCGCGCTGCTGACGCTGGACTTGATTCCGGTGGTGCCGGAGAAAGGCTCCGTGGGTGCCAGCGGCGATCTGGCACCGCTCAGCCATCTGGCCCTGGCCGTGATCGGCGAGGGCGAGGTGTATGAGCGCGGCCAGCGCGTCCCGGCGGCCGAGGCGCTGGCGCGCGCCGGCCTCGAACCGCTGACGCTGTCCTTCAAGGAAGGACTGGCACTGAACAACGGCACCGGCCAGATGCTGGCCTCGGCGATCCTGGCGATCGGCCGGCTGCAGGAATTGCTGAAACAGGCAGACATCAACGCGGCCGTCGCCCTGGAGGCCTTCTGCGGGCGTTCGGCCGCACTCGACGAACGTGTGCATGCGCTGCGTCCGCACCCGGGCCAGATCACTGCCGCCAGCAATCTGCGCCGCCTGGTGGCGGGCTCGACACTGGTCGACATTCCCTACCACCGCGTGCCGCGCTTCCACGCCTGGAGCACCCAGGCCTGGACCGGCAACGAGGGCGATCCGCGCACCTTCGACGTGCGCTGGGACTATGTCCCCAAGTCTGAACGCGGCGCGCGCTCGCGCTACTACCAGCGCAACCTGCCCTTCCGCGGCGGCAAGAAGGTGCAGCCGCAGGACGCCTATTCGCTGCGCTGCGTGCCGCAGGTGCACGGCGCGGTCAAGGACACACTCGAGCGCGTGCGCGAGATTGCCGAGATCGAACTCAATTCCGTCACCGATAACCCGTTGATTTTCCCAGAGGCAGAAGCCGGTGAGGACAGCGTGGTGTCGGCCGGCAACTTCCACGGCATGCCGATTGCGCTGGGACTGACGCAGCTGAAGTGCTGCATCCCGGTGCTCGCCAGCATCAGCGAGCGGCGCCTGGCCAAGCTGGTCGACCCGGCCACCAATGACGGGCTGCCGCCCTTCCTGATCGGCAATGAGGACGGCACCGATTCCGGTCACATGATCGTCCAGTACACAGCGGCCGCGCTGGTCAACGAACTGGCGACCAAGGCGCATCCGGCCACGGTGTATTCGGTGCCGACCAGCGCCAACGCCGAGGATCACGTGTCGATGGGCGCCACCGAAGCCCGCCACGTGCTGGAGATGCTGGGTGATCTGGAGAAAGTGCTGGCGCTGGAGCTGCTGGTGGGCACGCAGGCGCTGGAGTTCCGGCTGCAGATCCTGAGCGCCAGTTACACGCTGGCGACCAGCCTCGGCGTGCAGGCGCTGCGCTCCAAGCTGCGCAATCTGTCGCCGGTCACCGGCGAGGAAACCACCGAGCTGGCCGAGGACATCAAGCGCCTGCAGAGCGACCTCAAGCACCTCAAGCAGGTACAACCGGCGACCGGCGCGCGCCTGGCATTGGAGGCAGTGCGCCAGGCCGGCGTCGAGTTCATGGCGCGTGACCGCCTGCTGGCACCGGATATCGACAAGGCCATCGCGCTGGTACAAAGCGGCGACATCGTCCGCCGCGTCGAGAGCGCACTCGGCGCCCCGCTCGACTGACCATGCCGAGCGCCCTCAGCGAGCAGCAGCGGGCCGATGTCCATCGCCAGCTGGCTGCGCTGGAGCGCGCAGGCGTGCCGCCGCAGCAGTCCTTCGCGCTGATCGACGGCGACGCGGCGGTACGGTCCGCGGCGCAGCGCGCCCTCGCGCTGCTGCGCAAGGGCCAGTCGATAGCCGACGCCGGCGCCGGTGCCGGGCTGTTCAGCGATTTTGAAAGTGCCGTGTTGCGCGCTGCGCTGGAAGGCGGCAGCCCCGCGCTCGCGCACGAGCGCCTGGGTGAGCGCGCCGCCGCCTACGCCCGGCGTTCGCGCCAGCTGCAGGCACGGCTGCTGATGCCGACGGCCGTGCTGGTGCTGGCGCTATTCCTGCTGCCCTTGCCGGCGCTGATCGCCGGTCAGATCAGCGGCGGCGGCTACCTCGCCGCCAGCCTGGGTCGCGTGCTGCTGCTCGGTCTGCTGCTCGTCGCGCTGCTGCGCGGCTGGCGCCACGCCGTATCGAGCGGATCACTGGGCGCCCTCGAAGGCATGCTGCGGCGCCTGCCCCTGGTGGGCGAATTGCTGCTGCGCCATGCAGCCCAAACCTACTGGGAACAGGTCGCACTATTGCTCGGCAGCGGCCTGCCGCTGCAATCGGCGACCGCGATCGCCCAGACCACGCTGCCCTGGCCGGCATTGCGTCGTGAATATGCGGAGCTGCTCGCGCGCCTGCGCGCCGGGCAGACCTTGGCCCTGGCGGTCGGCGCACTGCCGGATCCCGACATCGGGGTACTCCGCAGCATCATCGCCAGCGGCGAAGGCAGCGGCACGCTGGCCGAATCGCTGGAGCGCTACGCGCGCGCCGCCAGCACCTCGCTGCAGGCGCGCATCGACTGGCTGGCGCTGATCCTGCCGCGACTGGCCTACGGCGCCCTGCTGCTGTGGCTGGCCTGGCAGGTCTATGCCGGCTTCGGCCACGTGCTGATGCCGGCCAGTCGCGACTACTAGGAAGCTCTCTTGCCAAACCTGCGCACGGGTGGAGCAGGAGCGGGGCAAGGGGCGGGGGGCAGGAGACCAGCCATGCGCCGGCTGCCTGGCGCTGTCGTCAGTTTGCAGAACGAGTAAGCTCGCTGAAGGCGAGACATGGATTCCGAACCCGTTTCGTGAGCCGCGTTGCGAGTCAGCCCGCGGATCAATCGCCTTCCGGGGCAGCGCCCGAGGGCAACACATTGGTGTTCGGGTCGACCACGATGGTCTCGTAGGGACGGCCCTGCGGCGGCGCATCGGTGATGTTCCAGCGGCCCTGATCATCCTTCCATTTGTACAAGGGCGGATTGCCCGGCCGCTCCGTCTGCTGCAAAGGTTCGACTACCTGCGCGCGGATCAGATCCGGCAGCGTCTCCGGCGAGTAACGCCACCACAGCCAGACGCCGCCTGCGAGCAAGGCCAACAGCAGCACGCACTTGAGCAGGACGTTCCCGCGCACGGCGCGGGCGCGGGATCCGGCGCGCACTGGGTCAGGACTCGGGCTCAGTCGTCCCTTCGCACTGCTCGAGTGCCGCGCGCGCATCGCGCAGCTGGGCGGCGCGCTGCTCGGCGCTGAGCGGCTGCAGCTTGCCATTGACTTCGATGGTCAGCGGCTTGTTGCCTTCCAGCAGCTTGAGGTTGGCGCGATGCTGGGCGCAGCGATCGGCGTCAGTCTCTTCCGGCGCCACCTTGGCCGGCTCTGCAGGTGGCAGTTTGGGGCCTTTCTGCAGCTTGACCTCCACCGCGTCGTCAGCCGGCGGTGTCGGCGAGTAGTGCACGGTGCCACTGGCATCGGTCCATTTGTAGACCTTGGGCTCGGCGGCCTGGGCGGTGCCGGCCAGCAGCGTGATCAGCAGCAAAACGATGGCACGGCGCATGGCGTTCTCCTTGGCTGAGACAAGCTTACGTCAAACTTGGCGTCTGCGAGTTATACAATGCCGGCTCCGGGCGGTCCTCTACCGCCGTCGCAACCCGAGCCGATGAGCGAAGCCGAAGTCGAACCCCGCCGCCGCCCCCCAGGCATTTATCTGCTGCCCAATCTGCTGACCACCGGAGCGCTGTTCTCGGGCTTCTATGCGATCGTCGCCGGCATCAACGAGCAGTTCGTCCCGGCCGTCGTGGCGGTGTTCATCGCCGGCGTCTTCGATGGTCTGGACGGGCGCGTCGCCCGCATGACCAACACGCAGAGCGAGTTCGGCGTGCAGTACGACAGCCTGTCCGATCTGATCAGCTTCGGGCTGGCGCCGGCCTTGATCGTGTACATGTGGGCGCTGGCCGATCTGCGCGAGTACGGCAATTTTGTCGGCAAACTGGGCTGGCTGATCGCCTTTTTGTACACCGCCTGCGCCGCCTTGCGGCTGGCCCGCTTCAATACCCAGGTCGGGCACACCGACAAGCGCTTCTTCACTGGTCTGGCGAGTCCGGCCTCGGCCGGCACGCTGGTGGCGTTCATCTGGGCGATGGAAAACCTCGGTCTCGTGGGCGGCAGCATCCGCTGGATTGCGCTGGTGCTGACGCTGGCGCTGGGCCTGCTGATGGTCAGTCGCTTCCCCTACTACAGCTTCAAGGTACTGCCGGACCGGGTGCCCTTCTTCTGGATCTTGGTGGTGGTACTGGCGATCGTCCCGGTCGCGGCGCATCCGCCCGGCGTGCTGCTGGCCATCGGCCTCGTGTACGTCAGCAGCGGTCCGCTGATGTGGGTGTGGCGCCGTCTGCGCAAGCGCAGCGCGTCCGGGGTCAGCGCGTGAGCGTGCCGGTGGCCTTTGTGCCCGCCCCGACCGGGCTGGCGCGCATCGGCCCGGAAGAGGTCGGCATCCTGGCCGACTTCAGCCATGCCTTCGCCGCCTCGCTGGATGTGGGCGAAACCCTGCGCCGCGCCGTCGTGCAGATCGCCGAACACATGAACGCCGAGGCGGCGGCGGTGTTTCTGAGCGATCCGATCGAGGGCGATATCGTTTGCCGCGCCTGCGCCGGTCCAGTCGACGTGACCGGGCTGCGCGTGCAGCGCGGACGTGGCATCGTCGGCCGCGCCATCGCCGAGAACCGCGTGCAGATGGTGCGCGACACCAGCCACGATCCGGATTACCTGGGCGACCAGAAGGGCTTCCACACGCGCTCGATCCTGTGCGCGCCGCTCGACACGGCGGACGGCGCCATCGGCGCGCTGCAGGTGCTGAACAAGCGCGATGGCGCGCTGTTCGACAGCCACGATGCCAATGTGCTGCGACTGCTGGCGGTGCCGACGGCGCTGGCACTCAACAACGCACGCCTGACACGCGAACTGGTCGAGCAGAATCGCATCAAGCGCGAGTTTCAGCTGGCGCGCCAGATGCAAAAGACCCTGCTGCCGACGCGCCGACGCGATTTTCCGGTCGTGGCGCTGAATCTGCCGGCACGCGAAATCAGCGGCGACTTCTACGATTATTTCGAGTTGCCCGACGGGCGCATCGCCTTCTGTCTGGGCGATGTCGCCGGCAAGGGCATGGACGCCGCGCTGCTGATGGTGCGCGCATCCAGCTGTCTGCGCTGGGCCGGCAAGGACGGCACGCCGCCCGGCGCCTGGCTGGCCAAGGTCAATCGCGAATTGGCCGACACCGTCACCCGCGGCATGTTCGTCTGCGCGGTGGCCGGCTACTACGATCCGCAAACCAGCATGATCGAACTGGCCAACGCCGGCTTCCCGCCGCTGCTGCTGCGCCGAGCCGAGGGCAGCATGCGTGAGCTGCGCGCCGATGGGCCGCCGCTAGGCATCCTCGGCGACTACGCCTACGAGACCCAGCAACTGGCGCTGGCAGGCGGTTCCCTTTACGGCTTTTCCGACGGCGTCACCGACGTCCGCGGCCCGGAGCGTCGCCCGATCGGCATCGAAGGCGTGCGCGCGCTGATCGACCGCGTATCCGGCGTCAGCCCGCGCGCGCGCGTGCGGGCCATTGTCGGCACGCTGCGCAAGCTGTCGCTCGCGGACGACACCACGCTGATGCTGATTGCCGACGACGACGCCGACTCCCGCTATCTGGGCGGCATTGCCGGCTCCAGCGATCCCGACAATTTGCGCCTGGTGCGGCGCAAGGTCGCCGAAACCCTGGCGCAGCTGGGCTTTGCCGACGACGACCGCCAACGCATCGTGCTGGCCGTCGATGAGGCCGTCGCCAATGTGATCCGCCACGCTTACGGCGGCTGTTGCGACGGGCGCGTCGAGCTGTCTTTCTGGCTCGACACCGACGCGCTGCGCTTCGAGCTGCGCGACTACGCACAGCCGGTGGACCCCAGTCGAATCAAGCCGCGCGATCTCTCGGAGTGCCGGCCTGGCGGGCTCGGCATCAATCTGATCGACAGCGTCATGGATCACTGGATCTTCCGCCAGCCGGAGGACGGCGTCGGCAATCAGCTCACCATGATCAAGCGTTTACCCTGATTTCTATCCTGCAGGAGTGTCCCAGTGAGTGACATCAACGATTGCGCCACCGAAGAACAACAAGGCGTGCGCGTGGTCCGGGTGCGCGGTGAAGTCGATCTGTCCTGGTCGCAGCGGCTGCGCAAGACCATCCTGGATGCGCTGGCCAGTGCGCGCCCGGTGGCGGTCGATCTGTCCGCCGTCACCTATATCGATTCCTCCGGCATCGCGGCCCTGGTCGAGGGCTTTCAGAACGCACGCGGCAAGGGCCAGCGCTTCAGTCTGGTGGCCGTGAGCAAGCCGGTGCACGCGGTACTTGAATTGGCGCGGCTGGACCGGGTGTTCCCGATCTTCCCGAGCCTGGAAGACGCTGCCAAGTAACGCCCTGCGCGCCCATCGACGAGCCTGCCGCCGCCCATGTACACACCGCTCTACAACGGGATCGCCCATTTCGGCCGCGGCACCCTCCGGATGATCGAGGAGCTCGGCTACTTCGGCGCCTTGCTGGTCGAAACCTTCTACTACACGCTGGTCGGCTGGCGCATCGGACAGCCGGTGCGCATCGCGGCGGTGTTTGAGCAGATGCGGCAGATCGGCGTCGATGCCGTGCCGATCGTCTCGCTGCTGGCGGTCACCATCGGCCTGAGCCTCGCGATCAACGGCATCGCGCAGTTGGAGCGCTTCGGCGCCGAGAGCGCCATTGTGGTCGGCCTCGGCATCGGCGTTACCCGCGAGTTTGGCCCGCTGATTACCGGCATCGTCGTCGCCGGCCGTTCGGCCTCCGCACTGGCGGCGCGGCTGGGCTCGATGACGGTATCGCAGGAGGTCGACGCGCTGCGCGTCATCGGCGTCGAACCGGTGCGCTATCTGGCCGCGCCGCCGATGATCGCGACGCTGATCATGCTGCCCTGCCTGACCCTGATCGCCGATTTCTTCGCCATCGTCGGCGGCGCACTGTTCTCGCTGACGGCGGTGGACATGAGCCTGCCGGGCTTTCTGTATCAGTGCCTGATCGTGCTCGAACCCTGGGACATCAATCAGGGCCTGATCAAGAGCGTGGTCTTCGGCGCGCTGATCGTGCTGATCGGCGTCGCAACCGGTTTCTCAGTTACCGGCGGCGCCGAAGGCGTCGGCCGCGCAACCACCCGTGCCGTAGTGCTCAGCATTTGCGCGATTCTGGTTGCTGACATGATTTTCAGCTTCTTCCTGAATCGTTAAGAACCTTTGCCAGACATGGTGCGTGGGCAAGAGCGGGGCGGGGGGCAGGGGGCGGGGGACTAGCCATGCGGCGCCTGCGTTGCGCTATCTCCGGCTTGCAGACCGAGTAAGCGCGCCAACGGCGAGTCCCGCATCCCGGGTCCAGAGTCTTGAGTTCCGAGTTCCGTTTTCGCTCCAACGCACGCATGTTTGACAGGAGTCCCTGCCCCGCCTCCGGCGCGCTTACTCGGGCGGGAAACAGGTACCCGCGATGGTGCACGGAAGCGCGGCAGTGTTGGTCCCCCGACCCCTGACCCCTGCCCCGCTCTTGGCTCCACGCACCCTTGTTTGGCAAGAGAGTCCCTGCCTCGCCTCCGGCGCGCTTACTCGGGCGGCAAACAGGTACCCGCGACGGTGCACGGAAGCGCGGCAGTGTTGGTCCCTCGCCCCCTGACCCCTGCCCCGCTCTTGGCTCCATGCACCCTTGTTTGGCAAGAGTCCCTGCCCCGCCTCCGGCGCGCTTACTCGGGCGGCAAACAGGTACCCGCGACGGTGCACGGAGCGCGGCAGTGTTGGTCCCCCGACCCCTGACCCCCCCGCTCTTGGCTCCACGCATCCTTGTTTGGCAAGAGGTTCATTAAATACGCGCGCCGCTACTCATAGCCATCGCGCAGCAGCACTGCCGGCACGTGCATGACGATGCAATGGATGGCGCCGGCCAGCGTGATGATGCTCGAACAATCCACCGTGACGATCTGCCGACGCGGAAAGGCCTGCTGAAATACCTGCACCGCGTTGGCATTTTCGGCCGTGTATCCGTTGAATCGGCAGGTCAGCACCAGACGATTGAGCGCCACGGCATTGGCGTAGGTGTAATGGGCGCCGTTGCTGCCCTGCCAGCCGCCCAGCCGCAGCACGCTCTTGCCGCGCTGCGCCAGTAGTTGCGCCGCCGCATCGGTGACTTGACGCGGCACCGTGTACTGGCTGCCGGTCGCCGGATACTGATTGATGATGACCCGGCCGTCGTCCGCCGGCAGCATCCACATGTCGATGTGCTGGGTGGAATCAAAGCTGGCCGGCAGTGGATCGAGGATGGTCAGATCCAGTCCCTGGTAGGCCAGATAGTAATCACGAATCTGCTGCGCCGACAGGCTGGGATTCTCCGCCTGAATCAGCGACGTCATATAGGCGGTACCGTCGTCAAACAGGTGAAAATTACCGCCACCGTGGGTCAACGGAATGTCGTACTTGGGCTCTGACCACAGCGTCGCAATCACGCCCGGAATGGCGTCGTCATTCGGTCGCGGCCGGTTGTAGACATGGTCGACGATGGCGCGCTTGCCTTGGTTATCGATGAATCGCGGACCGTAATCGCGCATCCACACCGAATCGCTGGCCGCCTGAATGAACTGGATCTGGCTCAGATCGGCGCCGGCCGAGCTCAAGGTGCTGCTGGCCGACGACTGCTGCGTACTGCCGGACACCACGACATACAAGCGGAAATCCGGCTCGCCGGTGGTGATGGCCACCGCCATCTCGGTCAGCAGCGCGTTCTGCGAACCCCAGCGGATGAGCAAACCCGCGTTCTGCTCATACTCGGCCGGCGTATGGATCGCCCCGGTTGGCGGCGCCAGCGGCAGCCGGGACAGATCCGGCAGCCGCCAACGCGCGCGCTCAGCGGGCGTGTACCCGCGCGGCAAGCTGGGTTCATCATCGACGATGCGCGCCAGCACAGCGGGATCGGCCAGTTTCAGCGCATGGGCTGGCAGGGTCAGCATCAGCCCCAGCAGGCACAGCCATCGCGAGCGTTTCATGCCGATCTCCTGCGCCACCCGACGGCGGCGCACATCAGTTTCAACGGTCGTGCAATCAGGCCACGATCAGTTGTCGGGTGGCGTCGATGATGCGATCCACGGTCAGGCCCAGGTGGGTGTACAGCACCTTGTCCGGCGCCGATGCGCCGAAGCGATCGATGCCAAAGACCACGCCGTCCAGGCCCACGTACTTGCGCCAGTAGTCGCTGACCGCGGCCTCGATGGCGACGCGCTTGCGGCACCAGCGCGGCAGCACCGCCTCGCGATACTCGAGCGGCTGCGCGTCGAAGGCCTCGGCGCAGGGCATCGACACCACGCGCACCGCGTGGCCCTCGGCCTGCAGCGCGCGTGCCACCTGCATGGCCAGATCCACTTCCGAACCGGTGCTGATCAGAATCGCATCGATGCGGCCATCGCTGCTGTCGAGCAGCACATAACCGCCGCGCGCGATCGAGGCCAGCTGCTCCGGCGTGCGCAATTGGTGCGGCAGGTTCTGGCGCGAGAAAGCCAGGCAACTCGGCCCGTCGCGGCGCTCCATGGCGCACTTCCATGCGATCGCCGATTCCACCGCATCGGCCGGTCGCCAGACTCGGTTGTTCGGAATCAGGCGCAGGCTGGCCAGGTGCTCGATCGGCTGATGCGTCGGTCCGTCTTCCCCGAGACCGATCGAGTCATGCGTGTACACATGCACGACGCGCGCGTGCATCAAGCAGCTCATCCGCACCGCGTTGCGGGCGTAGTCGGAGAACACCAGGAAGGTGGCGGTGAACGGCAGGATGCCGCCGTGCAGCGCCAGGCCGTTGGCGATCGCGCTCATGCCGAATTCGCGCACGCCGTAATAGATGTAGTTGCCGCCGTCCTCGGCCGTCTGCACATCGCGGCTGGCCTTGACGATCGAATAGTTCGAGTGCGCCAGATCGGCGGAGCCACCGATCAGTTCCGGCACCACCGGCACCAGCGCTTCCAGCACGCGCTGACTGGCTTTGCGCGAGGCGATGGCGGCGCCTTCGCGCTCGAAGTCGGCGATCAGCGCGCCGATCGCCGGCTCAAAGGCCTCCGGCAGATCGCCGCGCAGCCGGCGATCAAACTCCGCCGCCAGCTCGGGGTAGACCGAACGATAGGTCGCGTACAAGGCCTCCCACTCGGCCTGCCAGCGCGCGCCGCGCGCGCGCGCATCGAAGCCGGCGTAATGATCCTCGGGAATCACGAAAGGCGCATGCGCCCAGCCGAGCGCCGCGCGTGTCGCCACGATCTCGTCCTTGCCCAGCGGCGCGCCGTGACTGCTCTCGCTGCCCGCCTTCGCTGGTGAGCCATAGCCGATGACCGTCTTGCAGCAGATCAACGTCGGCTTGTCGGGATCGGCAGCGGCCGTCACCAGCGCCGCCTTGATCGCCTCCGGATTGTGGCCGTCGACCCCGGGGATCACTTCCCAGCCGTAGGCCTCGAAGCGCTTGGGCGTATCGTCGGTGAACCAGCCGCCGACCTTGCCATCGATGCTGATGCCGTTATCGTCGTACAGCACGACCAGCTTGCCCAGCTTCAGGGTCGCTGCCAGCGACGCCACCTCGTGCGAAATGCCTTCCATCAGGCAGCCGTCGCCGGCGAACACGTAGGTGTAGTGATCGACCAGCGTGTAGCCCGGCCGGTTATAGCGGCGCGCCAGAATCTTCTCGGCCAACGCCATGCCCACCGCATTGGCCAGGCCTTGACCCAGCGGACCGGTGGTGGTCTCGATGCCCGGCGTCTCGTGCACTTCCGGATGGCCCGGCGTCTTGCTGTGCAGCTGCCGGAATCGCTTGATCTCGTCGATCGACAGCTCGTAGCCAGACAGATGCAGCAGCGCGTAATGCAGCATCGACCCATGACCGTTCGACAGCACGAAGCGATCGCGATTGAACCAGCCCGGATTGGCCGGGTTGTGGCGCAGAAAGTCGTTCCAGACCACCTCGGCAATGTCGGCCATGCCCATCGGCATGCCCGGATGGCCGGAGTTGGCTTGCTGCACGGCATCCATCGCCAGTGCTCGGATGGCGTTGGCCAGATCGCGACGGCTGGGCATCGGCGGAGCTCCATCAGGAAGGGAAAAAGTGGTCGCGCATTCTGCCCCAATGCGGGCGACGGCGGGGACGCGGCTGTCGAGCAAGCCGTCGAATCGGTGATGGCGGACGTCGCAGCCGGCGGGGATCCGGCGAAAGGCAGCCGCCCGGTGGGGACCGCCGTTGGGACTGGCGATGCGCGGACACAAAAAAGCCCAAGCCTGCAAAGGCTTGGGCTTCATGTCTGGCGGAGAGACAGGGATTCGAACCCTGGATGGGTGTTTTGCACCCATACTCCCTTAGCAGGGGAGCCCCTTCGGCCTCTCGGGCATCTCTCCGAAACTGTCAGGGGACGTCGTCGGTGGGCGGGTCGCCCGCTTCTACGTCGTCCTCTTTGCGTATCCGTTGGTAGATCTCTTCGCGGTGTACCGCAACATCTTTGGGTGCGTTGATACCAATGCGCACCTGATTTCCCTTTACGCCAAGCACCGTCACCGATACCTGATCGCCAATCATCAGGGCCTCGCCGACGCGACGCGTCAAGATCAGCATCCATTCCTCCTGCCGGCACCCCGGACGAAGCCGGGGTATCGTGAGTGCCATGACGCGCACTCGCAACTGTCCTTGTCTCTACGCCCTGAGGCATCCGTCGCCGCAGGGAACAGCAATGGTAGCCGAGTCTCGCCACCGATGGCAACGCCATCGGCGCAGAAATCAGGTCTCAGACCTTGCTGGCGACGTAGGCGGCGATCTCGGCCAGCGCCGCCTTGAGTTCGGGGCCGTCGTTGCCGCCGCCCTGGGCCATGTCCGGGCGCCCGCCGCCCTTGCCGCCTGCGCGCGTGGCGACATAGCCGAGCACATCGCCGGCCTTGACCTTGGCCAGTGCGGCACCCGACACGCCCGCAATCAGCGTCGCCTTGCCGTCCTGCGCCGAGGCCAGCACCACCACGGCATCGGCCAGCTTCTGCTTCAGGCGATCGAGCATCTCGCGTAGCACCTTGGCATCCACGCCTTCCACGCGCTCGGCCAATACCTGGTACCCGGCGACAGTCACTGCGCGACTCGCCAGCTCATCGACCGATGCGCCGGCCGCCTTGGACTTCAGCGCGGCGATTTCCTTTTCTTCCTTCTTCAACTTGTCCAGCAGTTGCTGCACCTTGGCGATGACCTGATCGCCAGCGCCACCCCCCAGCAGGCCCGCCAGTTCGCGCATGCGCGCTTCCTGTTCCTGCACCAGCGCAACCGCGCCCGCACCGGTGACCGCCTCGATGCGACGCACGCCGGCCGAGATGCCGCCCTCGCTGACGATCTTGAACAGGCCAATATCGCCGGTGCGCGCGACGTGGGTGCCACCGCAAAGTTCGGTCGAGTAGTCGCCCATCTTGAGCACGCGAACGTGGTCGCCGTACTTCTCGCCGAACAGGGCCATCGCGCCGAAGTCGAGTGCCTCCTGCATCGCCATGTGGTGCACTTCGGCCTCGGCGTTCACGCGGATCTGCGCGTTGACGCGCGCCTCGATGCGCGCCAGCTGCTCGGCGCTGATCGGCTGGAAATGCGAGAAATCGAAGCGCAGACGCTCGGGCGCCACCAGGCTGCCCTTCTGCTGGACATGGTCGCCCAACTCCTCGCGCAGCGCCGCGTGCAGCAGATGCGTGGCTGAGTGATTGAGAACGATGGCCTGCCGGCGCGCGCTATCGACCGCCGCCGAAACGCTGTCGCCCACCTTCAGCGGCGCACCGCTGAGCGCACCGACATGGCCATGGAAAGCGCCGGCCAGCTTGATGGTATCGCTGACCTGCAAACGCGCCGAGCCTGCGATCAGTACGCCGTGGTCGCCGACCTGGCCGCCGCTCTCGGCATAAAACGGCGTTCGATCGAGCACGACGATGCCCTGTTCGCCGGGTTGCAGCGCGCTGCGCGAGGCGCCATCGACCAGAATGCGCAGCACCTTCGCGCCCTCGCACTGCAGCGCCTCGTAGCCGAGGAACACGGTCGGCGCCAGGCCATCCACGGTCTCGGCGCTGACCACGACGCCGCCGCCAAAGCTGCCGGCGCTGCGCGCGCGCTCGCGCTGGGCGTCCATGGCGGACTCAAAGCCCTCCATGTCGACCGCCATGCCGCGCTCGCGCGCAATGTCCGCGGTCAGGTCCACCGGGAAGCCGTAGGTGTCATACAGGCGGAAGGCTTCAGCGCCCGGAATCGTGCCCTGCGCCTTGGCCGCCACCTGCTCGAACACCTTCATGCCGCCGTCCAGCGTCTCCGCAAAGCGCTCTTCCTCGGCCGCCAGCACCTGCTCGACGAAAGCCTGCTTTTGCGCCAGTTCCGGATAGGCCTCGCCCATCGCCGCCACCAGCGGTCCGACCATCTGGTGGAAGAAGGCGCCGCGCACGCCGAGTTTCCAGCCGTGCCGCAGCGCGCGACGAATGATCCGGCGCAGCACGTAGCCGCGGCCTTCATTGCTGGGCAGCACGCCATCGACGATCAGGAAGGCGCAGGCGCGGATGTGATCGGCGATCACGCGCAGCGAACCCTCGCTCAGATTGCTGGTGCCGGTGAGCCGCGCCGCAGCCGCGATCAGCCCCTGGAACAGGTCAATCTCGAAGTTGTTGTGCACATGTTGCAGCACCGCCGCCAGCCGCTCCAGGCCCATGCCGGTATCGACGCAGGGCTTGGGCAATCGACTCATGCTGCCGTCGGGCGCACGGTCGAACTGCATGAAGACCAGGTTCCAGATCTCGATGTAGCGATCGCCGTCGCCCTCGGGCGTGCCCGGCGGGCCGCCGGCGACTTCCGGACCGTGGTCGTAGAAGATCTCGGAACAGGGACCGCAAGGCCCGGTGTCCGCCATCTGCCAGAAGTTGTCCGAGGCAAAGGGCGCGCCCTTGTTGTCACCGATGCGGGTGATGCGATCGGCCGGCACGCCCACCTCTTTGTGCCAGATGTCGAAAGCCTCGTCGTCGGTGTGATAGACGGTGATCCAGAGCTTGTCGGCCGGCAGGCCATAGACGCCGGTCAGCAACTCCCAGGCGTAGTGGATGGCATCGCGCTTGAAATAGTCGCCGAAGCTGAAGTTGCCCAGCATCTCGAAAAAGGTGTGGTGACGCGCGGTGTAGCCGACCGAATCGAGATCGTTGTGCTTGCCGCCTGCCCGCACGCAACGCTGCGCCGTGGTGGCCCGGCTGTACTCGCGCTTGTCGGCACCGAGGAAGGTGTCCTTGAACTGCACCATGCCGGAGTTGGTGAACAGCAGCGTGGGATCGTTGCCCGGGACCAGCGAGCTCGACGCGACATGGCGATGCCCCTTGCCGACGAAGTAGTCGATGAAGGCCTTGCGGATTTCGTGGGTGGTTTTCATCGCGAGTGACCCGGCGCGTCTAGATCAAGGAAAGCCGCTGAGATTAGCGGCTTTTCGCGTGAGTGTGGGCTCCAGGCGCGCGCCCTGCCGCCGCCACGGGGAAGTCCCGACCGTCGGCCGTGCGCGTGCGTGTTATAAACCTGAGATCATCTGGACGCCGCTGGGGAGCGTGATCCATGAGCAACGCCGGCAAGCCTGAAAAATCGATCTTGCGCTACACGCTGCAAGCCAGTCTGCGCAAGCTCGCGGCTGCCCGTCCGCTGGCGCCGGAGCCGCACCATGTCGAGCGCTTCCTGGCGCTGTGCCATCGCCGCCGCTATCCGTCGAAGTCGCCGATCATTCGGCCGGGCGACGTCGCCAACACGCTGTACTACATCATCGAGGGCTCGGTCGCGGTAATGACCGAGGACGAGGAAGGTCGCGAACTGATCCTGGCCTACGTCAACGAGGGCGATTTCATCGGCGAGATGGGCCTGTTCATGGAGCCCGAAAAGCGTGAGGTGCTGGTGCGCACGCGCACGCCCTGCGAGCTCGCCGAGATCAGCTACGAGCGCGTGTTCCAGCTGTTCGACGGTCCGCTCAAGGAAGAGTGTCCGCGCATCCTGTTTGCGATCGCCTCGCAGCTGACCAAGCGCGTGCTGCAGACCAGCCGCAAGGTCTCGCGCCTGGCCTTCATGGACGTGACCAGCCGGGTCGCGCGCACCCTGCTCGATTTGTGCGAGGAGCCGGATGCAATGACCCATCCGCAAGGCACGCAGATCCGCATTTCGCGCCAGGAAATCTCGCGCATCGTCGGCTGTTCGCGCGAGATGGTGGGACGTGTGCTGAAGCAGCTGGAAGAGGACGGCAAGATCACCGTTTCCGGCAAGACCATCGTGGTGTTCGGCACCCGCTGATCGAGTGGCGCATGGCGCAGGCGCTGGATGTCCTGACTGTGCGCCAGTTCGCGTTTACCCCCGACCGAGCTGGCGGCTGAACGAATTCGTGGGCTGCTTGGCGCTTCGTCGGAAGTTCCGGGAAATCGATTGACGGCACGGCGGCGGGTAAGGTTATGCTCGTCGCCCATTCTCCCCTACACCATCAGCGCTCGCTGCGTATATCGCGGCACGGGCGGCTGCACTTTGCGGGCAAGGACACATGCACATGACCAGCGTGGCGAATCCCGAACGTGCGCAGGACGGCGCACGCAGTGAATCGACCTTGCGCGATCTTGCCACGCGTGTCGTGCGCCGCTATCTGCAGGATCTGAATGGCACGCCCTGCAACGATCTGCTCAACCTGATGCTGCGTCAGGTCGAACGGCCGGTGCTGGAAGAGGCGCTGAGGCAT
Organism: Lysobacterales bacterium; assembly: GCA_046346965.1. Classification (GTDB taxonomy): domain Bacteria; phylum Pseudomonadota; class Gammaproteobacteria; order Xanthomonadales; family SZUA-5; genus JAXMHB01. The sequence continues at coordinate 46,599 of JAXMHB010000009.1, read as the reverse complement.
TGCGGCGGCAATCTGACCCGCGCCGCCGAACTGCTGGGCATGAACCGCGCGACGCTGCGCAAGAAGCTCGACGAGCACGGCATCGCCCACTGATCCGACGGCAGGCGGCTTGCGCCTGGCTGGATCGTCGCGCAGCATCCGCCTCCCCCGACTCCGCCTGGGCTGGCACTCACATGTCGCACCCGCGCATCCCCATCCGCCGCGCGCTGCTCAGCGTGTCTGACAAAACCGGCTTGATCGAACTGGCGCACGCGCTCGCCGCGCATCAGGTCGAACTGTGGTCCACCGGCGGCACCGCGCGCGCGCTGCGCGAGGCGGGCCTGGTGGTCACCGACGTCAGCGAGATCACTGGCTTCCCGGAGATCATGGACGGCCGCGTCAAGACGCTGCACCCGCGCATCCACGGCGGGCTGCTGGGGCGCCTTGGCACCGACGACGCCGTGATGGCCGAGCACGGCATCCTCGCGATCGATCTGCTGGTGGTGAACCTGTATCCCTTTGCCGCCACCGTGGCGCGCCCGGGCTGCAGCTATGAGGACGCGGTGGAGAACATCGACATCGGCGGACCCGCCATGCTGCGCGCTGCCGCCAAGAATCATGAACGGGTAGCGGTGCTCACCAATCCGGCCGACTATGCGGAATTGCAACAGGCGCTGGCCGCGGGCGGCACCACGCTGGCCGAGCGCCGCCGCTACGCTGCGCAGACCTACGCGCACACTGCCGCCTATGACGGTCGTGTCGCCGAGTACCTCGGTGCGCGGGCTGCCGACCCGACGCAGCCCGAGCCCTTCGCACCGACGCTGCATCTGAGCTACACCCGCGGCACGCCCTTGCGCTACGGCGAGAACCCGCATCAGCCGGCCGCGCTGTATCTGGAGACGCCGCCGCCGCCGGCAAGCATTGCCGCCGCGCGCCTGCTGCAAGGCAAGACGCTGTCCTACAACAATCTGGCCGACGCCGATGCAGCGCTCGAATGCGTCAAGCAGTTCGACGAACCCGCCTGCGTCATCGTCAAGCACGCCAATCCCTGCGGCGTGGCCGTCGCGCCTTCGCTGACGGAGGCCTATGAGCGCGCCTACGCAACCGATCCGGTGTCTGCCTTCGGCGGCATCATCGCCTTCAATCGCGCCCTCGATGGCGACACCGCGCGGGTGATCGTCGAGCGCCAATTCATCGAGGTGGTGATCGCGCCGGCGGTGCACGATCTGGCGCTGGCGGCACTGGCGAGCAAGCCCAATGTGCGCGTGCTGGTGACCGGCGACTGGCCCGCGCAGGCGCCCGACACGCTGGACTACAAACGCATCCAGGGCGGACTGCTGGTGCAGGTCGCCGACCAGGATCGCATCCGTCCGGCCGACCTCAAAGTGGTGACGCAGCGGGCGCCGACGGCGCAGGAGTTTGCCGATCTGCTGTTCGCCTGGAAGCTGGCGATGTACGTCAAATCCAACGCCATCGTCTATGCCCGCGACGGCCGCTCGATCGGCATCGGCGCCGGTCAGATGAGCCGCGTCGTCAGTGCCGAGATCGCCGCCTGGAAAGCGCAGCAAGCGAATCTGACGGTCGCCGGCTCGGCGATGGCCTCGGATGCATTCTTCCCCTTCCGCGACGGCATCGACGCCGCTGCCAAGGCGGGTATCCGCGCGGTCATTCAGCCCGGCGGTTCGATGCGCGACCAGGAAGTGATCGCCGCCGCCGACGAGCACGGCATGACCATGGTCTGCACCGGCATTCGCCATTTTCGTCACTGAAGCCGATCTGATCGCAGGTACTGCGCACACGCGCAGCTGACAAGGGGCGGCGCTATGCTGCGCGGCGAAGGTCGTATCGCCGCTCGTGTGCACAGCGCCGATGATGATCGCCTGTGCACACCTGGGGAGAGCGCTTGAGTTCACCGGCATCGCAAGCAGCGGACACGCGAGTGCGTATCGCATTCGCTCGTCTGGTGGCCTATTCCTCGCTGCAGTTGCCGCTGGCCATGGCGGCGCTTCCGGTGGTGCTCAACGTTGCGCATTACTACGGCGAAGTGCTGAAGCTGTCGCTGGCGCTGATCGGACCGATCCTGATCGTCTCGCGCGTGATCGACGCCATCCAGGACCCGGTACTCGGCTATTGGTCGGATCGACTGACGCGGGTGCGCAACGGTCGCCTGAAGCTGGTCGCAGCCATGCTGCCCTTGCTGATTGGCGGCTTTTTTATGCTGTTCGATCCGCCGTCGATGTTTCAGCCCGGACCGGACGGCGTCAATCCGAATCCGACCCTGCTCAGCGTTTGGTTGTTCGTTGCGCTGGTGCTGGTGCACCTCGGCTACGCCGGGGTGTCGATCAGTTATCACGCCCTGGGTGCCGAGCTCAGCGATGACTACAACGAGCGCACCCGGGTCACGGTGGGACGCGAGGTGTTCGGGCTGACCGGCATGATGCTGTCGGTGGTGCTGCCGACCTTTCTGACCGCCCGGCTGGGCGAGGAAACCGGCTACCAATGGCTGGGCATCATCTATTTGCCGATCGCACTGTGCTCGGCGCTGCCGACCTTGCTGTACTCGCCGCCCTCGGTCCATGGGCCGGTGCCCAAGCCAGCGCACGGCATCCTTGGCGCCTTCTTCTCGCCGCTCAAGAACCCGCTCTATCGGCGGCTGCTGGCGGTGTTCGTGGTCAATGGCTCGGCGCTCGGCATTGCCGTCAGCGTGATGCTGTTCTACGTCGAACACGTGCTCGGTGGCAGCAAGCTCGAAGCCGGCCTGATCTTGATGGCCTACTTCATCTCGGGCGCCGCCAGCGTACCGCTGTGGATGTACCTGTCACGCCGCTGGAGCAAGGCCGCGGCCTGGTTCATCGGCATCCTGGTGACGGTGGTGGCGATGGTGGTGGCCGCGTTCTTCGGCAAGGGCGACATCGGCTGGTTCATCGGCGTGTCGGTGATCACGGGCTTGGGCCTCGGCGCCGATTACGGCCTGCCGCCCGCGGTGCTGGCGGATGTGATCAACGCGCAGGAAGGCAAGGACACGCGCGGCGCGACCGGCGCCTATTTCGGCCTGTGGGCGCTATGCACCAAACTGGCGACGGCGATCGGCGCCGCCGCATCGCTGCCGATCTTGGACTTGCTCGGCTTCAATCCGGCGGCGGGCCACTATGACACCACGGCGCTGATCATCGTCTACGTGTTCCTGCCGGTCGGCGTGAAGCTGATCGCCGCGTCCATGCTCTGGTTCATACGCATCGAGGCCGAACGGCCCGCCGTCAAGCGGGTGTTTGGCCGCTAAGGGCCGGCGCTCAGCCGAGCGCCTGTTCGATTGCCTGCACCACGCGCGGATCCTCGGGCGCAACGCTGGGCGCGAAGCGCGCGATCGGCTGACCGTGGCGGCCAATCAGGAACTTCTCGAAGTTCCAGCTGATATTGCCCGGGAAGGCCGCACTGCTGCCGGCCAGCCACTCGTAGAGCGGGTGACGCTTCGGGCCATTGACCTCGATCTTGCCGGACATCGGGAAGGTGACGTCGTATTGGACCGTGCAGAACTGCTGGATCTCGGCCTCGGACCCCGGCTCCTGGCCAGCGAACTGATTGCACGGCACCCCGATCACCTGAAAACCGCGGTCGTTGTAGCGCCGGTGCAAGGCCTCCAGGGCGCGGTACTGGGGCGTCAGCCCGCAACGGCTGGCCACGTTCACCAGCAGCACCACCTCGCCTTCGAAGCGATCCAACGGCAGATCCCAGCCGTCGATACCCGGCAGACGAAAATCGGCGAGTTTGAGGGTGGCAGACATGCGCTGGCAGCGTGCATCCAGGGGGCCGTAAGCATGCCACCAAGCGCTGCGGCAGCACACAATGTTGCCGCGCTGTCACGGCGATCGCGCTTATGGGGGTTATCCTGCTGCGCAGACCCGAGGACTCCGCCATGAGCAAGCTGCGCACCGTCACACTGTCTTTGCTGTTGGCCGCCGCCGGTGCGGCCGTGGCCGACACCACACCGCAATCAACGCCCTCATCGCAGGCCTGGACCAGTGTCGGTCTGATCAGCACCAACGACGACTGGTCGGGCGTGCCGGGCGTGGTCGGCTATCTGGGTGATATCGACGCCGGCACGCCGACCACGCTCGATCCGCGCACCTTGCTGGCCGACTATGTCGTCGGTCCGCCGGTGTCAGCCGTCGATGTGATTGCCAATCAGGCCAATCCGAACACCAACACCACCGGTGGCGTGGCCGAGTTCGACGGCATCAGCGATCCCGTCGTGGCGATGCAAGGCAGTGGCACTGCAGACGCGCCGCACCTGCTGCTCTACGTCAACATGAGCAATCGTCAGGACTTGCGCGTGCGCTACAACGTACGCGATATCGATGGCGGTGCCGACAACTCGGCACAGCAGGTGGCGCTGCACTACCGGGTCGGCGCCAGCGGCAACTTTAGCAACGTGCCCGCCGCCTACATCGCTGACGCCACCACCGGCCCCAACCTCGCGACCCAGGTGACGCCGGTGGACGTGACGCTGCCAGCCGCCGTCAACAACGAACCCTTGGTGGTGCTGCGCATCATGACCACCAACGCCGCCGGCTCGGACGAGTGGGTCGGCATCGACGACATCCAACTGACCGCCACGGGCAGTGGTGGCCTGCCGATCCTTAGCATCGCCGACCTGCAGCAGGTGGAGGGCAGCACGGTCGGCAACACCACCGCCTTCAATTTCAACGTCACACTGGACGCACCGGCGCCCGCCGGTGGCGTCAGCTTCAATGTGCTCAGCAGTGACGGCAGCGCCGCCGCCGGCAGCGACTACCAGGCGCTCAACCTGAGCGGCGTCAGCATTGCGGCAGGCCAGAGCAGCACGCAGGTGACGGTCAACGTCAATCAGGACACGGCGGGCGAGTACAACGAGACTTTCAATCTGACGATCTCGGGGCTCAACAACGCCCTGGCCGGCGATTTGACGGCCACCGGCACCATCCTCAACGATGATCCGGTCGAGATCTATCAGATCCAGGGCACCGGCAACACCTCGCCGCTGGTCGGTTCGCAAGTGACGACGCCACAGAACGTGGTGATTGCGCTCGCACCCAACGGCTTTTTCATGCAGACACCAACGGCGCGCGACGATGCCAATCTGGCCTCTTCGAACGGCATCTTCGTGTTCACCGGCAGCGCGCCCACGGTGGCCGTCGGCGACCTCGTCGATGTCACCGGCACGGTGCAGGAGTTCTTCGATTTCACCCAGATCAGCGGCTCGCCGGTGGTCACCCCGACCGGTACTGGCAGCCTGCCGCCGGCAGTGGCCTTGGGCGCCAGCAATCCGTCGCCGCTGCTCAGCACGCCGTCCTGCTATAGCGATCCCAACGTCGAGTTCGCCAACTTCGAGTGCATCGAGGGCATGCGCGTCAGCATCAGCGACGGCGTCGTCAACGCGCCGAATCAGCGCTTCGCCTCCGATCCGCTGGCGGAACCGACCATTCTGGCCGGCCCGAATCGCGGCTTCCGCGAGCCCGGCATCGTGGTGCCAGGCTACGCCGGCATCGCGCTGTCGATTCCGCTGTGGGATGCCAATCCGGAAACCTTCGAGCTCGATCCCGACAAGCTCGGGCTGCCGAATCGCGCGATGAACGGCGGCACCCGCTTCGCCGCCGAGGGCGTGATCGGCTACGACTTCGGCGACTACGAACTGTGGCCGGCCACGCTGACCATCCTGCAGGAGGCGACGCTGCCGCGCCCGGTGCCGGTGGCCGCGGCCAACAATCTGTCGGTGGGCTCGATCAACATGCTGCGCTTCTTCGATACCGATCAGGCCAACAACATCAACAACCCGGCCTCGACCAACTGCACCGGCGCCTTCACCTGCACCAGCCTGAGCAACTGCAACGAGGTGTCCGAGGAGGGCGAGTACGCGCGCCGGATGGCCAAGTTCTCCGCCTACATCCGCAATGTCTTGCGTGCGCCGGATGTGGTCGCCGTGCAGGAAGTGGAAAACCTCGGCGTGCTGGAAACGCTGGCAGCGAAGATCAGCAGCGACGATCCCAGCATCGTCTACACCGCCCATCTCGCCGAGGGCAATGACGTGGCGGCATCGATTCGGGCTTCCTGGTGCGCAGCGGTCGCATCAATCCCGGCTACACATTGACGCAATTGGCGAAGAGCGAGCAGTTCAATTTCGATGTGCCGCCGTCCTGCCTGCACGACCGCCCGCCCTTCCAGTTGCAGGGCGTGTTCAGCGTCGGCAATCGCCCGTTCTCGGTGATCGTCAACCACACGCGCTCGCTGAGCGGTCTGGCCGACTGCCGCCCCGGTGCCGCCGGCGAGCGCCTGTGCCGCAAGCGCTTGGCGCAGTCGGAATCGATCGCCACGCTGATCCAGGCCTATCAGACCAGCAATCCGAGCGTGCCGCTGATCATCGTCGGCGACCACAATGCCTATCAGTTCTCCGACGGGCACGTCGATACCATCGGCACCATCCGCGGCGTCGCCCGGCTGGCCAATGATCCCAGTCCAGACGCGCTGCTGGCGCCGGCGGTCGATATCGTCGAGCCCAATCTGAGCAACGCCGTCGACACCGTGCCGGCGCAGGATCGCTACAGCTACTTCTTCGACCGCGCGCTGCAGGTGCTCGATCACGCACTGCTGAGCACCGCAGCTCAGGCGCAGTTCGTCGGCATGTACTACGGCCGCGCCAATGTCGATGCCCCGCTGATCTTCGAGCGCACCCTCAGCAACGTCGCCATGTACGGCGACGATCTGCTGCCCAGCGGCTTTGAGTCGCCCAACGAGTGGAAGCCGCTGCGGGTATCGGATCACGATGGCTTCGTGGTGCGCATCTTCCCCTGAGCGGAGCGCCGCCCGCCGACGCGTACACGCATGAGCGGCGGCGGGCGACGCGCGTGTTTTGCCCTCGGCACGGGCGAGTGGCTGGTGCTGGCACTCGCCGATGCCGACGGTCTGCCGCGCGAGCGCACGGCGCCGGTGGTCCAGCGCTGCGATGGCAGCAGGCTGATCGACTGTGGATGGCAGCACGCGTGTCTGCAACTGGACGCGGAGCGCATTCGGGCCGAACTCGATCGACTGCTGCCACGTGCGCGCGGCGAGTGGCTGGACGCGCTGCGCTCGGTTGCAGTGCGTCCCGACATCGACGCGGCACCGATCGCCGCGGCGCGGCTCGATGCGGATCACCTGTTGCTCAGCTACGCCGCGCTCGCCAGTGCACCCGTGCTGCGCGTGCTGCGCTGCAGCGACGGCGCGCTGTGTGCCGAGATCGACGCCGCCAGTTTGTACCCAGACTCGCGCCCGGAGCGGCAGTTCTTTCCCGGCGTGCCGCTGATCGAGTGCGTCCGCATCCAGTCCGCGCGCGAGCGCCGCGCACTGCTCGGCTTCCGCGGCCAGCGCGGGCTGCTGGAATGGCATGAGGGCGCGCTCTCGCTGCGCTGGTGCATCGAGGACGATGGCAGTCCGGCGCAGCTGCTGGGCGCGCTGTTGGTCCACGGCGCCGAGGACGGCCCACGTCCACGTCTGACACTGCGCGATGCCACCCATCTGCAGGCCATCAGCGATTACCACGCCGATCATCCCGGGCGCTGCCTCGCGCTGGTCGCCGCCGCCAACCGCGATCGCTTCGCGATCAGCCACCGCGGCGGGATCGTCGAGATCGTCGATGTCGGGGCGCGCCGCACGCTGGCCTATCGGCCTTTTCCCGATGCCGGCGAGCGTACAGAGCTGGCGTTGGCATTCAGTCCCGATAGTGAGTTTCTGCAGGCATCCGGCGCCGGCGCGACGCGGATCGTCGACATCGAGTCGGCCCAGGTCGCCAGCTTGCCGGAAGCGTTGAACTGGGAGATCGGCGTTGACGAATGCCTGTGCGTGGACGCAGGCGCGCCGCGGCGTATCGGCTTCGACATGCTCAGCTGGCAGGGCCTGCTGCGGCTGGACGCCGCCGCCGAGGTCTCGCTGACGCCGCCAACCGCACTGCAGCGCGACGGCCTGCGACTGCACGTGGCGGCCGCGCACACAGCGGGACGGGCGCGCAACTCCTGGCTGTATGGCCAGTGCCGGCTACCCGCGGGGCACTATTGGCCACGGTTTGAGGGCCGTCCGATGGCGCTGCTGGCGCAGCTCGATTGCGCCGATCTGGCCGCCGTGCGGCGGCTGCCGGGGATGCCCGAGCGCGGGCTGTTGTGGATCCACTTGGCGCTGGATGCCGATCTGCAGCCGCTCGACGACGCGCAGCTGCGCCCGCGCGTGCTCGTGCAATACCTGGACGAGTCCACCGAGCACGCGCGCGAGGCGGCCGCGCCGGTGCTCGCGCCAGCGCAACCGCTGCGGATCGTGGACGCGCCCGGACAATGGCCGGCGCCGGACTCGCTGCAGGTGGCAGCGCAGGGTTGGACGGCGGCGCAGCTGGAGGCGTATCGGCGCACCTTGCACGCCGCGCCGGTCCGTGGGCCACGGCATCAGCTTGGCGGCTATCCCACGCGTCTGCACGATGGCGCGCTGGAGATCGAAGTCGCCGCCGAGATCGGTCCCGACGAGCCGTCAGCGGACTGGCAATTGCTGCTGCAGTTAGACAGCGACCGCGTCTGCCAGTGGGCCGGCGGCGGGCTGCTCTATCTGTACATCCGCGGCGCGGATCTGGCACGGCGGGACTTCAGCCACGTGGTGGCGCTGGTCGAATCGGACTGAGCCGGCCGCCAATCCGCAAGGTGACGCCGTAGCAGGCGTCCGTGCTATCACTGGACGCGGTTCCCGAGGATGCCTGCCACCATGGCGACGACCCGAAGCAAGAAGACCACGCCCAAAGCCTCCACTACCCCGCCCGCGCCGCGCGTGGTGCGCAGCAAGAAGGCAGCCGCACCCAAAGTGGCCACCGCGCCCGCGCTGCCCGAGCTGATCCGCGAACGTTTTTCGATGCCGCAGGCAGACTTCGATCGCATCGCCGCGCTGAAGGCGCGCGCCCGCGGCCTGGGTCGCCCGAGCAAGAAAAACGAGCTGCTGCGCGCCGGTCTGCACGCCCTCGGCGCTCTGGCGGATGAGGCTTTCCTGCTCGCCCTCGATCAGCTGGAGCCGGTCAAGAAGCCCAAAGCCGGCAAAGCCAGCAAAAGCAAGCGTCCGTTGGACGAGCGCTAAGGCCTCAGCGAGCCGCCGGCAGCAGCCGGAGTTCGTACACGCGCCCAGTGGCACCGGTGGCCAGTCCAGCGTTGGTCGATCCGCTGACCACGATGAAGCGGTCTTCGACCGCGACCCCGGAGACGCCGTGCACCGGCACCGGCAGATCAGGACCGGTCTCCCAGGCGTCGGCACCGGCGCTATAGATCTCGGTGCGTCCTTCGACATAGCTGCCGCGCTCCAGCACCTCGCCGCCGGTCAGCACGATGCGATCGCCCACCACCGCCGCCGCGAATCCGCCTCGGGGGTAGCGTAGTGGCGGCCCGTCGCGCCAGCGCTCGCTGACCGGATCGTAAATCGACACGCGCGTGGTCTCCGGCGAGCGCCCGGCCAGCACCCAGATCTCATCCAAAAAGGCCAGCACCTGGGCGTGATCGCGATCCTGAAAATCCGGCCGCGCGATCTGTCGTACCTGGCGTGTCGCCGGCTGATAGTGCTGCAGACCGGCGGTGACATCACCCAGATAGACCTGCCCGTGCAGGAGCGCGGCATTGCTGCCGAAGGTCGCGCGGATCTCGGGCACCGGCTCCCACACACCGCGGGCCAGATCGAAACGAAAGGCGCCAGTCTGCGAGTCGCCCGGCCCGTTGACTGCGCCGCCGACCAGATAGATGTAGCCCGGCAGCGCAAAGGCCGAGGCATGGTCGCGCCCACCGGGGAGCTCGGGCAGGAGCGTCCAGCGGTCGCTGGCGACGTCCAGCCGCCGGAACGCCCGCGGCGCCCCGAAGCCGCCGAGTGCGTAGACCGATCCCGACTGCGCGGTCGTGGCGAGCTCCGATTGCGCCGGTGAGGGCGTGCGTGCGCGCTCCACCCACCGTAGCGCGGGCAAAGGCCCCGGCGCCTCGATGCACGGCGCGCCTGCCAGCGTCGTCAGGCGCTGGGTCGCGCGCGTAGCGCTGCCGTACTCGGCCAGCGTGCTGCGATAACGAAGCTCCGCCGCCCCACAGCCGGCAAAGCGCAACTCGAGTTCGCCCCAGGGCTGGCGCTCGACCGCCGCGGCATTGAAATCGGCACCGAATCGGGTCCCGCGCGTGCGCCGCAGATCCGCGATCAGGATGCGCTCGTCCTCGCGTCGCCCGACGCCCAGCATCCAGGCCTGGCGGCCCTCGGTGTCGTAGGTGAACCAGTAGACGATGCTGTGGCCGTCCGCCAGGTCCTCCACCAGCCAGCCCTCGCCCGAGCGCTCCGGCACGTACCAGGCACCGCTGCGCGAGCGCAGACCCGACAGCGCGCGCCCGCCATTGGGCGTCAGCGCACGCGTGCCGCTGCAGCCGAGTTCATTCAGGCTGGACAATCGGGTTAGCGTGCGCGTACCGCTGCCATAAGCGGCGGGGCCGTGCCAGCTCAGGACCGCCTCGCTGCACTCGGTGTAGCGCAATTCCAGCGTGCCCCAGGGCTCCAGGCGCACGGCAGCGGGATCGAAGGCCGCGCCAAAGCGCGCCCCTTGCGGGCGGATCACCGCGGCAAAGCGCAGCGTGTCGCCCTCGACGACCCCATCCTGCGCCAGCAGCCAGGTTTGTTCCCCAGGCTCGCCAGCGGCCGGATAGGTGAACCAGATCGCCAGCGCGCGGCCATCGGCCAGGAACTGCACGATCACGCCCTCGCCATCACGTGCGGGATCAAACCACGCGCCGCTCATCGAGGGGCCGGCCCAGAAGGCGGTCGGCGTGTTGCCCACCTTGGCGGTGCCGGCATGGCGATGCGGCAGATCGCAGGCCAGTGCGGCAGGCGCTGCCAGCAGCAGCATCCAGCACAGCCATCGAGCCAGCGACATGGGTTGCTCCGGTGACCGCGGACAGGTGAGTGTACGAACACTATCGTACTTTGACGCCAGCGGGTACTCAGCGGATGCTTGCGGCCTGCTCAGACGAAGGAGAAAGCCGATGACCTGGATGGTGACCGGCGCCAGCCGCGGCTTGGGACGTCATCTGACGCTGCAGCTGGCCGAGCGCGGACACGCAGTGCTGGCCTGCGCCCGCGACAGCGCCCGTCTGGCGGCGCTGGCGGCGATCCATCCCGATCACATCACGCCGATCGAACTGGATCTGGCCGACGCCGATGCCCTGGTCAGTCGGGTGCAGGCGGCGCTCGCCAAGGTCACCCACCTGTCCGGCGTGATGAACAACGCGGGTGTCGGCGAGTACAAACCCTTCGTCGAGCACCGCGAGCGGGAGTTGATGACCATTCTGCAGGTCAATCTGGGTGCGGTCATGCAGATCTGCCATGCCGTGCTGCCGCGCCTGCTGGCGCAAGGGCGGGGCCACATCATCAACGTCGGCTCGGACCTGGCGCGGCGCCCGCTGGCCAATATGGCGGCCTATGTGGCCAGCAAGCACGGCCTGGCCGGCTTCAGCCACTCGTTGCTGCGCGAGGTCAAGAATGCCGGCATCAAGGTCAGCCTGATCAACTCAGGGATCATCGATACCGATTTCGGCGGTGCCAGCGAAGGCAGCCGCGATGAATCCTGGAGTTTGCGCCCGGCCTGGCTGGCCGGGCTGATCCTGCAACTGATCGACCAGCCCGACTCGGTGGTGGTCGATGAACTGACGGTGCATCCGCTGGGTCAGGACTTCTGACCCTATGCGGCGCCGTCTGGGTCTCAACCGCAACAAGCGGGACGTGCATCTCGCCTTCAGGCGATGGTGCGTACGGTCGTCAGCGCCACCTGCTGTGATCATCCGCGATGCGTTGTTGGACGATCCGCTCTCAGACGTCATCAACAACGCAGACGTTGGCGAGTTCGAGCCCTTCGTCGAACACCGCAAGAGCGAACTGATGACGATTTGGCTGGATCGCCGCCCTGCCGGGATCCAGACTATTGACTGGAGCACTTGAGATTGCAGGCAGTGCGCTCGCACTCCCAAGTGCAACTGACCGTGCGCCCGCCGCCACCATGCGCTCGCGTGACGGGAACCCCAAGTCGCTCGGCGTTCCTTAGGAAATTCTCCGCCGCATCCGCCGTTCGGTAAACGGCCCCGAAATGGGCGAACGCATCCCTGTTCCCTTGATTCATCAGTGCGTTGCCATTTTCATCGGTGACTCGATCAGGATCGATGAAACCCATCGGATTCTGGTCGTCAAATACCACAGGGACGATCGTCCCATCGGCAAATGTAACCATCACCGTTATTGTCATATCTCCGCCAAGGAACGATATTTCGAGCCCTTGAAGAATGCCGTCGATTAGTTTGGCTGTGGGCTGCTGGATTGAGCGCAGGTAGTCATTGACGGACGTCCGAAGTTGGCTTCGATACATCATGTCGTTGACCACATCATATCCTGACCCACTCGGTGTGACGCAGTACGCGCAGTCGGGGACAAAAATATCGTCGCGACTGATCGATCTCGAGGACTTCCAGGTGCCACCGGTCTCCAGGTAGGCATCATGGAGCAATGCCATGATCTCCAAGTCGTCGCTGTCCAGAAATGTTGAGTATGCAACATTCGCCCATTGGCATTCGCCAGCCGCATTGACTGTCGGCTTGCTGGCTGTATCCGAGAGGCTGTCGCCGTTTGCATCGTCTCGGGAGCCTCCGGGACGCTGGATCTGACAGTTTTGCCCGACCTGCTCGCGCAGGACGTCATACTTCCACGCGACGTTCTGCGCCGCATCGAATATGACTCTGGTTGCCGGTGCCAAGCCCTGTTCAGCGATTGACTTGGCATTCCATTGACTGCAACCCTGACACTCTGTCCATATCGCCCGCGCGTGACAGGTGCTCACGAATGCGGACGAGACCAGCGCGAACCATCCCAAACATGACCTCAACGTCATTGTGCAACGCTCCAGTTCACCGAGAGCCGTCAGCATACCCAGAAGGGGGGGCTCAGGTCAACGATCGTAACGAATGGAGCGTACGCCCCGCCAACCGCGAAGGGATCACCCCAGTCAGGGATGTCGCGTGCACGCGACGTGCCGGCATCAAGGTCAGCCTGATCAACTCAGGGATCATCGATACCGATTTCGGCGGTGCCAGCGAGGGCAGCCGCGATGAGTCCTGGAGTCTGCGCCCGGCCTGGCTGGCCGGGCTGATCCTGCAACTGATCGACCAGCCAGACTCGGTGGTGGTCGACGAACTGACGGTGCATCCGCTGGGTCAGGACTTCTGATCGCAACGGCAGCGCCGGGCGCCCGCGGCCCCCGGCGCCTGCACATCACCAGCCGCTGTCTCGCCCGCGCTTGCCGCGCCAGGCGTCCTCGTGCGCCTCGTAGCTGTGCTCACGCGCACGCTCGTAGGCGGTTTCGCGGTAGCCGCCGCGATTGCGGTACTCGTAGCGCTCGCGCGGCGCATAGCGCACGTGGCCGCGATCGCGATAGCCGTAGTCGCCGTAACGCCCATAGCGACGATCATCGCGATCGTAGTAACGCCGCTCGTATCGATAGCCATAGCTCGGCGTCCGGTAGCCGTAGTAGCGCGGCGTGTAGCCATAGCCGCAACCGGCGCGGCAGCCGTAGCCATAGGAGGGTCGGTAGCCACTCAGGTACCAGCGGTCATCGCGATAGCCGTAGCCATAGCCCCAGCTCGGGCCATACCAGGCAGGTGCGTTCCAGCTGAGTGCCTGGTAACGCTGACCGCCGAAGCGACCGACTTCCAACGTATAGCCGCCATGCCGGCCGTAATCGCTGTAGCCCAGCGACCAGTTGATGCCACCTGCCTGCGCTGGCGTCAGCCAGGCCCAGGCCATCGCCACCACCATCCAGATCATCCAACGTCGCATTGCCCTGCCCTCCTCTCGGCCGTGGACCACGCCCGATCAAGGTAAAGCAAGCGGCTGAATCGCGGGTGAAGTGATGCCGACCAGCGCTACGCGCTTAATCCCCGGCCCGCCGCAACCAGTAAGCGCGATGGATGCGCTGGTCGCGCGCGAAGTCCGGCGGGATGCTGGCCTCGGTGACATCGTCCACGCGCGCAAAGCTGGCAACCTCGTCCGCCAGCTTGAACTTGCGCAGATTGCAGACGAACAGCACGCTCCCGCCCGGCGTCAGCAGCTGCAGGCAGCGCCGCAGCAAGGACACGTGATCACGCTGCACGTCGAACACCGTCGTGGTGCGCTTGGAGTTGGAGAAACTCGGCGGATCCACATAGATCAGATCGAAGCTGTCCTGCACATTCGCCAGCCAGCGGATCACATCGTCCTGCACCAGCAGATGTCGGCGCAGATCCAGATGGTTCACTTTGAAGTTGCGCTCGGCCCAGGCGATGTAGGTGGGCGACAGGTCCACGCTGACGCTGCTGCGCGCGCCGCCGATGGCAGCCGCCACCGTGGCCGACCCGGTGTAACAGAACAAATTGAGGAAGCGCCGATCCTTGGCGCTGTCGCGCAGCCAGCCGCGGATCTGACGACCGTCGAGAAACAGGCCGGTGTCCAGATAATCCTGCAGATTGACTTCAAAGCGCGCCTCCCCCTCGGCCACGTGGAAAAACTCGCCACTGGCATCCTGGCGCCGGTACTGGTCCTCCGGCGTCTGCATGCGCCGCTGCTTCAGATAGACCTGCTCGGTCGGCAGTTCAAAGGCGCGCCGCGCCGCAAACACCAAATCCTTGAAGCGTTCCTCGGTCTTGGCCTTGCGGAATCTCGCTGGGGGCCTGATATTCCGGGATATGCAGACGGTCTTCGTAGACGTCCACCGCCGCGGCGTACTCGGGCAGATCGGCGTCGTAGATCCGATAGGCGCGAATCTTCTTCTCGCGCTCCAACCAGCGCTTCAGGCGCTGGTGATTCTTCTGGATGCGGTTGTAGACCATCTCCGCGCCGGCGCTGCGGAAGCGCGGCGGTCCTTCGATGGCGGCGCGGCGGCGCGACGGTGCCGGCGATGAGCATGAAGTTATCTCCAGCGCACCGTTGTAGACCTTCTGCGGCTTCTCGGCGCGCAGCTCCGTGGCGCGCGCCAGCGCCCGCTGCCGGCCAGCAGCGCAAAACGCCAGCCGCCGACGAAAGCCCGTTGCAAACGCGCCCCAAACTTCACGGTGCAGCGGCGCCACCCGGCGCTCGATCCCCAGGCGGCCGCCAAGGCAGACGGGCCACGATCAGGTTCTGCCCGAAGCGCCGCCGGTCGGGCGACCTGACGCGCATCGCGTGCCTCGAGTTGGGCAAAGCCCGCGAGCCCGGCATGCTGCAACTGGCGCTTGGCGAGCCCGACCGACTGCATGGCGATCGATGCCTACCGAAAGCCTGGCTTTGCAGCGCGCAATCCGGCATCGGCCTGCTGATCGATGTCTTGGCGCAGGCGCTGCCAGACATCCTCGTCGTGCTCCCAGCCAGCGCGACCAGGCGAAATCCCGACGCAAGGCTCTGCGCCGGCACGCCCGCCGCCATGCGCAAAGCCTCGATCAGCAAAGTCCCCGCACCGCAGAAAGGATCGACCAGCGCCGCGCCCTCGCGCGCCAACTCGGGGCCAGCCAGCGCGGACCAGCAGCGCCGCCGCCAGATTCTCCTTGATCGGCGCCTCATGCCCGGACACCCGATAGCCGCGCTCGTGCAGCGCCGCACCCAGTTCGCGGATCGACAGCGCCGCGCGTCCGCCTTTTGAGCGCGATATGCACCAGCGCATCCGGCGTTTCCGCGTCCACATAGGGCCGCGCGCCGGTGCGCTCGCGAAAGGCGTCGGCAATCGCGTCTTTGACCCGCAGCATGGCAAAGCGCGTATCGCGGAAGGCGGCCGACTTGCCGCCGACGTGGATGGCAAAGCGATCCTCGCCACGGAAGTGCTCGTGCCAGCGAACCTGGCGCGCCAGCGCGTACAGATCGTCGGGCTGGCACCAGATCTCGGCTTCGCCCAGGCGCAGCAAGCAGCGGCTGGAAGACGCGCAGTAGCCGATCCGGTAAGCGGTAGCGAGATCGCCCTCGGCATACACGCCCGCCACCGTCTCACGGATGCCACCGGCGCCCAGCGCCGCCAGTTCGCGCGCCACCAGAGTTTCGATCCCGCGCGCACAGCTGGCAAACAGCGGCAACAAGGCTCATGAGCGCACCTGCATCAGAAAACGTTCGAAATGCTCGGCGATCGCCGGCACCACCTCGGTCAATCGATGATCGGCGTCATACAGATGCAGACTGGCCCGATGCGCGTGGGCCAGCGCATACACCTCCTCGGGGCAATCAGCTCATCGCGCCAACCATGCACAATGGCGATCCGCGGCGCCCGCAGCGCCAGATCCGGCGCAACCCGCGCAAGCGCACCGGCGGCGCCAACAGAAACAGGCCTGCCACCTCGCGCTGCAAGGACGCCAGCCCCGACACGTAGGCGCCCAGACTCGAGCCCATCAGCACCACCGGGCCGGCGGCCTGATCGATGCGCGCCAGCAGACGATCCAGGCGCGTCAGCGGATCGAGGATGCCCTGATCGTCCACCCGGCTCGCTGCGAAAGCGCAGGCGCTCAGCGACCTCGGCCAGCACACGCACTTTGGTCGCATTGGGGACTGCCTTCCATGCCATGCGAGAGAATCACCTGGCCCGCCACGCTCATGCTGACTCCCACACCGATCCATCGGACAGCCGAGTATGGCCGAGCGCGAGCGCGGACGCGCAGCCTGCTGGCGGGAGGCCCTTATGCTCAGGCGTCCTCCGGGGTCGGAGTCGGCCATGCTCGTCCACCCGCACCCGCTGCCCTATGTCGAGCGCCTGGAGCGTCGATCCACGGAGGCTATCGATACCGTCGTCCTCCATTGCACCGAGCTGCCCGATCTCGCCACAGCGCGCACCCACGGCGAAGTCGAGCACTACAGCAGCAGCACCGGCAACAGCGGGCACTACTACATCGATCGCGATGCGCGCATCGAGTGCTATGTGCCGCCGACCGTGTCGCCAACCACACGCGCGGCTGGAACCCGCGCTCGATCGGCATCGAATTGGTCAATCTTGGCGCTACCTTTGACCTGGTTGGCCTCGCGCCATCAGACCATGACCGAGGCCTATCCCGAGGCGCAGATCGAGGCGCTGATCGCGTTGCAGCGCAGTGGCTGGCCAGCACCTACCCAAGCCTGCGCTTCAGATCGCCGGCCACGAGGATCTGGACCGCAGCCAAGTACCTGCCAGCGATGACGACAGCCTGCTGGTCTACCGCAAGCGCGATCCCGGCCCCCTGTTTCCGTGGTCGAAGGTCCTCGAGGCCTGCCCGCGCTATCAAGAAGCGCATCGTCGGCTGAGCTGAGCGGACCCGAAGCCGAGGTCTGGCTTTCCGCGCTCGCTCGATCAGCAAACTGCCGACAGCGCAACGCAGCCGCCGTACGACTGGTCCCCCGCCCCTTGCCCCCCGCCCCGCTTCTGCTCCACCGCGGCTAGAGGTTCCTCGTGCTCCGCTGCGCGGCATAGTGGCGCCCTCCCGCAGCGCAGCATTGCCCATGCCCAAAGCCATCGTCACCGAGTTGATCGACCTGCTGCAACTGGAGCGCATCGAAGAGAACCTGTCCCGCGGTCAGAGCCGCGACATCGGCACGCGCTTCGTGTTTGGGGGCCAGGTGCTGGGGCAGTCGCCATCGCCGCGCAGCGCACCGTCGAGGGGCGCGTCGTCCACTCCATGCACGCCTACTTCCTGCGCGCTGGCGATGTCGAGGCCCTGATCGTCTACGAGAGGTGGACCGCACCGCGACGGCAAGAGCTTCAGCTCGCGCCGCGTCATGGCGATCCAGCACAAGGCCGATCTTCACCATGGCAGCGTCGTTTCAGGAGCCCGAGGACGGCCTGATCCACCAACTGTCGATGCCGGGACGTCCCGCCGCCCGAGGACCTGACCGAACCCGAACCGATCTCCCCGAAGCCCTGGCGCGCATCCCGGCCAAGCTGCAGCGTTGGGTCATGAGCAAAGGCCCGTTCGAGTTCCGGGCTTCATGTCTATCCCCGCGATGAGATCAAGCGACCGAAGCGCCCACCCTTCCAACACGTCTGGTTCCGACTGGTCGATCGCATCGACGACGACGAACTGCTCCACCGCGCGCTGCTCGCCTACGCCTCCGACTTTCACCTGATCGGCACCGCCACACTCCCGCACGGCATCAGCTATCTGCAGGGCATGCGGTGATGGCCAGTCTGGATCACGCGATGTGGTTCCACCGCAGCTTCCGCATCGACGACTGGCTGCTGTACTCCTGCGACAGTCCGACCACGCGGGGCGTGGACTGTCCCGCGGCATGATCTATGACGCCCAGGGGCGCCTCGTGGCCTCAACCGGCAGGAAGGCCTGATACGCCTCGTCCCCGAGAGCTGAGCACTACGCGCATGGCCGAGAGCGTCCGACTGTTTCGCACACAGGATCATCCGTGTGGCTACTACGCGGACCGCACTGCGAACAATCTGGTCTTGGACCCCGAGGAACCGCGCCTCGCGCAGGTGTTTGAACAGGCGCTGGAGCACGGCTTCCCGCGCCGGCGACCGCATCTATCGCCCCGCGTGCCCCGCCTGCGCGCCTGTGTCGCCACCCGCATCGCGGCTGATCGCTTCGAGGCCAGCCGCCGCCATCAGCGGGTGTGGGCGCAGAACCAAGACCTGCGCGTGGAGATCGAACCCGCCCACGAGAGCGAGCAGCACCTGTCGCTCTACCAGCGCTACCTGAGCGGGTGCCACGCCGGCGCCGGCATGGACGACGGCGACCCCGAAGGCTTCAGCCGCTTCCTGCTCTCCACCTGGGCAGACACCGTCTTCATCAACCACTATTTGGGCGATGATCTAGTCGCCATCGCCGTCACCGACTGCACGCCCAACGCGCTGTCGGCCATCTACACCTTCTACGCCCCGAGCACGCCAAACGAAGCCTCGGGATCTTTGGCGATCCTGCAGCAGATCGAGTACGCCCGCCGCACCTCCAGGCCCTACCTGTACCTCGGCTTCTGGATCAACGGGCACCCGAAGATGCACTACAAGGCCGAATTTCGGCTTGAGCTCAGAAACGCATTGGGCAAATGGACCGCCTTTGAAAACCCAATAAGCCCCCGAGCAGCCCGAGTGCCCACCCCCGAGACTAACGACTCAGTCGCGAACCAGTCTTCAGACTGATCAGACGCCACCAGCACCCACCGGGCGGAACATCCGTCACATTCGGACGACCGGAGGCCGACAGGACAATCCGCTTCTGCCGGCACCTGCGTAGTAGACGCGCCGTCGTAGCAGACCGACACCGATATCGAACCGCGTCGCCGGATCAATGCGACCATTCGGCTTGCCGATGTGCGTCGGTGCCTGTGCGCCAGGAGACCGAATCTGCAGATTGGCATTACCGACGGATGTCCCCCACTTTGAGCAACTCAAAACCGGCCCCTGAGGTCATGGAATTCGCGGCGCGGTCGCCATATACGTCAGCCAGCCCACATCATACTGACCTGCCGCCCCCACCCCCGCACGACGCTAGGTCACTACTCCGACACAAGGTCACGACTCGACCGCGAGACACCGCGGTATTACGCGCGCGAACAGCAGATCCGACAGCAGTTTGCCGACCTCAGTAGAGACCTGATTACGGCGCACCGTGGTTTGCAGAGACGGCAGTGCGAACGCTGACACCACCGCCAGCAACGCCAGCGTAAAGATCAACTCGAGTAACGTAAAACCAAACCTGTCTGGAACTCATCATGCACCTCGCCTGGCTGGCTCAGAACCGCACACGCGCTTCACCTCAGCTTCCAGCGGTCACCACGGCTTCCGCCCGCTCCGCGGCTGACAGTACCCGCCGCTCACCGGATTGCTTGTCCCGCCTAACGACCACCTTCTCCTGCTGCAATACCCGAAGCGACTGCGAGCCTGTTCGCGGATATCCGCGTCCACGCTCAACTCCTGGTCCACCGAATCTCCGACAACCCGCCGCCGGCGCATCCTGCTGAACAACCTCCGGCTTCGAGCGCCGTTCGCCCTGCACCAGCACTCTCCGTCTGTTGACCATCGGCGGGCGGACGAGCATCAAAGTGAGTGACGCCCGCCGCATCAACCCACCGATAGACCTTGTCCGCCGCGCCTGCGTAAGCAGCAGACCAGCAGCCCACAGACCAGCAATACGCGTCTCACCGCCAACACTCCTGAGCACTAACTGTTTGAGTTGACCGTGCCGGCAAAATCCGGCCTGATTCAATGTCAAGGCGCCACACTTGTCTTGCACCTGCGTGCCTGCCGGCGTCGCCGTGATCGAAAACGCCGTCGCCGTACCGGCCATCGTCAAAGAATACTTTCCGCATCCAAGGACGTTGAACCTGCATTCAACTGCGTCAACGTCGTGGTACAGGGCATTGTTCGCAAACTCGAAACCGCTCCTGCCTTGCAGCAAGATCCACCAACGAGTTCTTTGCGTCGGTTCGCGCAGCCCGTAAAACGTAGTCGCGATAGGTAGGGATAGCGAATGCAGCCAAAATCGCGACGACCGCCACAACCACCATCAGTTCAATCAATGAGAAGCCCAGCATCTTTGTTCGACGCACGTACATGAGAGACCACCTGACGGTTGACGCCAGACGATTCACCTGAACGCGACAACTGCTCGCTCTCGAGGTCCTGGCAGATGATCGCACCGGTGGACGTCCGGCTGCAAGTGCTCCTGGCTACTACGACCGCCCTGCCCCTGACCAATGGCAATCGTCGGAGCGGACGGGACGCCTGGACCCAGGGCAGTTGAAGGATTGACTACCGTAGAACCGAGGGCGGCGTTCCACCCCAGCGTTCGCCAGCGGACGGGGATGCGACACCCGCCTTGTAGTTCAGCACGAACAGATTGGACGTGCCGAGATTTGCGCAGAGATCCTTGCTGGGCACATAAGTGGTCGTGAGCAACAATCCTGAAACCAGCGCCTGATTACCGACAACTCGTTCGAGCCGCCCAGAGTCGTAGCGGCTGCCAAGTTACGATACCAACCTCCCGCAGCGCGTCGAACGTGGCCAGGTAGTCGTTGAACTGCGTGCTCCCGGTTCACCAACCCGCCAGCGGTGACCGAAACCGAACTCACGTCGACCAAACCCGTGGTCGGGAGACCACCGACCGTGTTTGGACTAATCGACCGATCCTTGATGCCATAAATGCGCTGCAGGACCGCCGAATCGGTATCAAGCCCCGAGAGCAAGCGCCCGGTACCTACGTACACATAGCGCTCGTTCTTGTCATCCAGACCCATCATCGGACGAATGGTAATCGGCCGCTGGGTAATGTGTGCACAAGCTGAATACTCCAGGACGCAGGATTCGCACTCTCGCCCGTATTTACCTTGAACAGACTACCGGTGAACTCCACGCCGGTTGCCGGCGCCTTCACGGTACCGAAGTAAATCGCCTCTGCCTTGTAGTCACCAAGATCGTAGTCGGCCGACACCGGGTCCATAGCAAAACTCAAATCTCCCGATCCCGCTGGGTCGTCCAAGGTACGCACCGGCGAAACCACCATTCGCCAACTGCGCTAAGTCATAGACACGGATTTTGAAAGCCCGGTCGGAAACGATGCGCCCGCTCAGCTCTTTATTCGGCCCAGAGGGTACGATCAAGAAGAATTTGTTCGTGGATCCATTGATATCGCGGAACGCAGCCACCGTCGGCCGCCCCAACTGCCAGCCTTCGTCTACCGGAATCTCGGCAAGAACCTTCGGCGCAGCTTCCGGATTTGTGACATCCAGGAGCACGGTAGCCGCACGCGACAATAGATCATCCGTCGGATTGCCGTCGGAGTTCGCAGCGCCCAAGCCGTCATTCGCCGTATCAGGCCGTATGTTCCCTTCCGCCGGTGCGGGAAGTTCACTGCCAACAACGTCCCCCATCCTTGCACATGCGTGGAGTCCGACGAAAAAACGTTGGCGTCAAATACATAGGGACTACCATCGACGTAAAAGACATGTGTGTGTAGTTCGAATCTGTCAGCCAACGCAGATGCGGCAACAGGTTCCCGGAACGTATGCCCACATTTCAGCGCCCAACTGGTGCGCTGGCGGTACTGCGCTTCGCGCGAACCGCAGTTGCCGCTGATCGAAGAAGCCGCCGTGGAACGCATGCAGCATACCGTCGTTCGCACCGACATAGACCATCTGCCGACGCGGCGTGTAAGCTGCCGAAAACTCTGTATAGCTATCGTCATTGTACAGCAGATTGAAGGCCTCGGCTGGGCTGCCGGCTACGAAGGCGTCGAATTGACGACATCCCCGAACCGCAACACCCGCGGCGTCCCGGTGTTGGAATAGTCGAGCAGCCGATTACGGAACCCAGCCACCTCGACACCACGTACCCAATTCACAATGTTCTGGCCCCGTATTGTCGTTCGAGTTCAAGAATCCTTTATTGCTCGAGCCGAACCCACCCGTACCCCACACGAAGGGCAACACCTCCGACTGACTCAAATTCCCGTCGTAGTTGGAATCCACCCAAGTCAAGATGTGGCGGCCAGTTTCCGCAGCCGTAGCAGATACGTCCGCTGCACATCCAACCCACTACGACAGGGCGGCAAGCGTCTTGCGAGCATTCCACAGGGTCCGAGGTCCCTCAAGCTCCAAGGTCGTACCTGGCGGCAAACCGTCCCTCCGACCGGCCCTGCCACAAACTCGTCAGGGTTCGCAATTTTCTGTATTGTTTTCAGCTGTTTATAGCGCGCGCGCGGTGGTTGCACGTTGGGATCGAAGTAGAACTGGATCACAGATCAACCGAATAATTATCCAAGCGCTTATTCGCATTGATGTCTTCGCGCAAATAACCGGCACTGTCGATCCAAATACCCTGAAGATCACCCAACCACCGCGCCTCGCGCGCATTGGCGCTGCTGCGGCGTTGTTCAAACAGCGCTTGATAAACAGCGCCGAAACCGCGTGGGAGAGCTGTTCGCCACGACGGCGGCCGCAGTACCTGAGGAAGTCTTAGACAGGATCTGCCGGAATACGCGAGATAAAGAGTCCTCTAGGGCCTCCGGATTCTGTCAACAGGAATAGGGTATCAGGAATTCCGTCCGAGTCGGGTCGCCCGCGACATTGCGGGTGTCCCATTCGCTCTGTAAGTCCGGAATGTTGTTGTTGTTGCTGTCGGTAAAGCCGCCGTACTTCGCGGCAAACCAAAGCGGATCGTCTGGCGAACAGCTTCGCCTGCGCTCCACTCGAAGACACGTCGTAGGTAACCGAGGTCGGCGGATCCGTCAACTTCAGCTTCAGCAGCCGCCGCTGACGTTGATGTAAACGGACGTACCATTGGCAAGCACCGATCCCACGTAAAGACCTGTGCGACGAAGGATCGGTGAAGTCGAAATCGTAAATGCCCGAATGGAAGTGCGGGCCGTCTTTAGTCGTGCCGTCGATCACATAGCCAAAGCCCTGGCCCGCGTTGGTCGATGCCGAGACAGCGTCTGCTGTGATCTTGACCTGCGCCCCGGAATTCAACACTTCATAAGTAATAGTGCCCCACATGTCTTGGTCGTAATCGCCACCCTGAGCGCTATCCTCCCAATCTTCACGTAAAACTTGCCACGACCGTTCGCGACGTCCAGCGACACCACCTGAAAATCCACAATTGCACCGCCGCCGAAAGGGCCGCTGCCATTGGAGCTCTTATCCAAACGGTAGGCGGGCAGGATGGACACCTTACGACCGCCGCCAACCGGAATCTCAATTTTCGGCGTGTTCGTCGCTAACTGAATGCCGTAGGTCGTCACCTTGAGGACCGGCGATCTTGTACTCGGTAATCGCTGGGGTGCTGCGGATCTTGTTCGTCTTGGCCCACCAAGCCGCCGCCATCAAGAGCCTTCCAGCGCTGGTGCCTCAGGACACAAGCGTGCCGCGCCCAAGGATCCAAAGGCCTTGATGGAAGAGCAGATTGTCATCGGTGGATCCGTTCACCGATGAACACGCTCCCGGACAATCCTTCGGTGGTACCCACAGTGCGCCTGCTCGGGGGCGCCACCGCATTGGGACCGCCCGCCAAGCCGGTCGTCGGCACGCCATTCCAGTCGTACTTGCTCACACTCGCGTTGAAGTTAAGCACGTTCAGCGGCGAGCAATAGAGGAGGGCGAGATCGGGTCGTCCAGGTCGGCGGTGTAGGGAGACCCAGAGCCGTATCGCCGCCCGAGGTTCCCGGAGCCATCGCACCGTGGCCGTCGAGCCGGCAAGATAGCGTGCGTTTCTCGCTGGCGTACAGCTCAGACATCGGGTTACCCCAACTGGAGCACTCCCACCGCTACCGCGTCAGTCAGACCATTCCCGATACCTGTGCGCTGATAGCTACAGCCGTCGTTAGCGCCGTAATTGTTACCCGTGCCTGCGTTGTAGTTTACGATGCGCAGTTTGTTGAGGGTGAATACCAAACCCTGAAATTTTTGAACGTGCCGTCGGTCGTCGTATTGACCTCGTCGCGCATGTCCGCCATGCCCTTGCGCAGCACGCTACCCGTTACGTTCTTGGCCCAAGCGGGCGTGAATAGTGCGAACTTCAGATCGCCTTCGTCGCCGTATTGCTGGAGCAGACCGGATAGGTTTGTAGTTGCCGCCTGGATACTGCTTGCAACGCTCGGTGCCGAGCATAGTTGAACGGCAGGCTTCCACGCGCACCACGAATTGGCCCGCGCTCTGCCCGCTGCCGAGCGCCACTGATGCGTAAGGTGACGCGGCCGTGCGGCGCGCATTCGCCACTCGCATTCAGGCCGGACAATAGCGCGATTGCCGTTGCCGCGGAATGCTGCGTAAAAGCTGCCCCAGTGAGTTACTGCGCTCATCGAACCATTTGCACTGCACCTGCTCATTGGCTGCCCAGAGGTCGTAGTTGCCCTGCGCCACGCGCAAAAGCGGTGGCGACGTGTCATTTTATGACAGACCATCGGACGCATTGGCAAAGTTCGTATTGCAGAAGGAAATACCAGTGCGAGTCAGATTCGTTAGCGTGAAGTTGCGTGTAACTGCATTACGGAATGCCGTGTTGGTGGGGTTTGCGGGCTGCCCATTGAAACAACGCTATCGGGGTTGATGCGGATGGAAACCGTGTTGTCCCGTTAACTGCAGCATCACTCACCCACCATGAAAGTGTCGGTGTAAGACGGGACCTCGATTCTCACTTTGATCGCCGATCTGGTAGGTTGTCACGCCAGCCAAAGGAAAATTGAGCACCGCAGTGCTGCGGCGCCGCGCCGTACGGCGCCGTGTTCCACCCAGGTGCTTGCCGTGTCAGGCGTAATGTAAGGCCCAACGCGGACATCTGAGGCAAAAGTAACGCTCACCGGTGATGAGGTCGTCGGCGGATCGAAGGGGTCAGGTTTCGATATCCGGACCGTTGTAGTACTTAGCCCAGAATGCCTGTCACCCGGCAAATGTGCACGCTCGAGGACGGTCGTGCTGACGTCGGTGGACCGCAGGCCGCCGATCAGCACCTGCGCGTCGCGTCCATGCGCGACATCGTTACCCAGTTCAGGAAGTTTCCCGACCAGGCGCCCGAGCAATACTTGTTATTCGTGATCGAAGACGGCGCGAACGATTGCCCGCAGCGTCGTAGTTGTAGCACTTGTAGGAATCGAAATAGCCGTGTAGCTTCTATCGAATGTGTGCTTGCCCCGAGCGTGCCGTTGCCGTCCAGATCGGTGTAGTCGTTGTACGCCTTGTAGAACAACTGATGATCGCGAGAGACGTTTAGGACGACTCTGCGGCGCGACGCTGGCACTAGTTCCCACCACCGGGAATTGGGTGAAGCTGGACATATCCGACGGACGTGCGCGCGGCATGGGCGTGGTCCGAACAAAGGGCAACCCGATGACGCTGACGACCGACAGCCCCAGAGCACTCAACGCAGTTTCAGCTCTGACAGTGAAGTTTGCATGGTGCGCTTCTCCTCAAGAGGATCCAAACGTTAGATCGGAAAGACAAGTATCGGGTGCGGCGTCGCGCATTAGTATCGGTGTGTCCCGCCACGTTGGCGCGAGCATTGGACATCACGCCGCCGGAGGTCACTTCAATCTCGAGTTCCGCCACCTTCGAGCCAGCGCCGGGACCCTCATAGCCCTGCACTTGCGCCGTAGCGGCGCCTGGCGGGAAGACCGGGTCCGTGAGGTAGGTGCCCACTGAAGCTACGCCAGCTTGACCCGTTCCGAACAGTAGCTCGAATCGCTTGACGTACGAGGATGGGTTCGACGGAATCTCACCAGGCAGGCGCTTGCTAAGGTTCCACAGCGGATTTTCTATCGTCAGTTTATCTCCCAAGGATAGTTGGCTGTGTTTGCGAGGCCAGCCGGGCCGGTTTGAGCCTGACCGCAGACCGCTGGATTGATACACGCGGTTCCGCCACCGGTTGACGGTGACTTCAATGCGCTCTGCGCAAGTTGAAATTGCAGGCGACGTCGCGGATCACCCGTACGAACGCCATACGCCCCGACTCCGCACCGAACGCCTCCTCGTGGTTTGCCGTGTTCGCCGCCATGTTGAGCTCGAGCGAGGTGCCGCGCATGGCTGTTACGGCCACCAAAGTAATCAGCAGAAAAATGAGCCCAAACGAACAGCGCGACACCGGCCTGCTTGCGCTCAGTCCATTTCCGTTGTTCATTGTTTACACCTCATCAAATAGCGGGAGCAGGCCGCACACGGGCGCGAATGACAGCATTTGCCTCGTAGGCGACGCGCATATATCTGCGCAGCAGCCGGGACGGAGTAGTTAGGCGTGTCGCTCGACAGATTGAAGGTGCGGGTATCGGTCCGAAGCCGCTGTCGGGCTGGGCGCTGCGCATGATGCTGGCGACGCGCGCACCCGTGATCATCAAATCCCACGGTGTGGGCAGAAGTGTTGTGAGCGCATTCACGGCGGTCGCGTTCATCCATCCGCGATTCATGACCTGATACTCCAACTGCAACTGTTCCATGCCTTCGGCAAGGGGCCCTGAATGTCCAGCTGCTCGCGTTGGTGTCCAGGATATGATCGCATTAAGGTCGGAATGCGATCCGGCTGATCACCATCGTCACTGGTGCCGCAACTGGCGTCTGCTCCAGGGTCGCTGCATCGACGGACCCAGAACAACTCGGCGTTGTATTGCATCGAGAAACACCTGCGTTGCCTCGATGTGACGCAGGCGGGTATTTCCACGGAAAAATCTCGCCTTTGTCGCTCCCCACACCGGCCCGGACGTACCACCTGCGGATGTGAGGCCGACCGCGTTTGGAAGAATGTCCGGGCCAGTGTAGCGAACCAAGATGATGTCTGTTAGGCTGGTAATTGGCCGCGCTGATGCATGAACTCCACCGCAGTCGGCACGCTGGCACTACCGTCCACTCCCCCAAACGCCATGACTCCAGATCCCTGGCCCAAGCTGCTGAACACAAAGATCCTGAAGCGGTGTTGCTTATTTTCTGTCGACTTACAGTCGCCCAGTGATCGGCCATTCTTACGGATGTTGCGATTCGGTCTACTGCGAAGCGCAAGTTCTCCTGCATAAAGTTTGCGCCTTCCATGACGCGGTAAGACTGGCGGTTTGCAAGAAAGATCTGATCAACCTGCTGATCATGATTTGGGGACTGATGACTAGGTGCCACCAGCAACTCAACCATCGAGAAGCCGCGTTCATGCTGGCGAGATGGCAAGCTTCTTCATGTGGCGGCCCTCACATTGATGGTACTTGATGTCGTAGGTCTGGTCGCCATCGGGTTCTTCCAGCGTGAAGTTGCGGCCTTGTGCATTTGGGATGGTGCCGTAGCACGGGTGATGGTGACGGCTTGGCCGCTCGCCGGCGGGGGCAGTTTCTGCAGCACTTGCTGCGTTATCCAGGCGCACATCGTTATTTGCGGCCTGCTGGAGAGTGGCCTCGAGCTACACGCTGTAGCCACGGCGCCACCGGGATAGCGGTAGTCGACCTGTTCCATCCAATCGACATTGCCAAGCACCGCCGCGGAAGCCTTGCATGGTGGCGCGCATGCGGTCCGCCATCGCTCGGGCGAGGACCGCCCGCTCTGGGTACGCGAGCCGGCATCTTTGGCGTAGGACATACCGCGCAATTGCATCAGGGCGACGCCGATCATGCCGATCGAGAAGATGACGATCGCGACCAGCATTTCGATCATGCTGAAGCCGCGTTGCCGGTGTAGGGGTTTGCGCATGGACGAAGTAGCTCCGCACCGAGTAGTCGGTGAGGCAGACTAAACCTTGTGCGCGCGCGGGCCAGCGGCTGCCGATGGTTGGGCCGGGGCTGCCGACGAGTGGGCGGGAACTCCGTCAGTGCACCAGCGCGTGGTCGCGATGACCGGCGAATGCCCGCGGCGATGGTGACAAGCGGCATCGCGCCAAGAAGGGCCGACGTGATGTTCGGCGGCGGTCGGGACGCACAAATCCGTAGCGGCGGCGGCTGGATTGCAGTTGCGGCGCCAATCGGTAGTAGACGAAATTGCAGATGAAGGCGCCGGCATTTATGACGCGGAGGCTGATGTGGGCGTCTTTGAGGGCGTTGACGATGGCGCTGACCGGCAAGCGGCTGGGATAGGCGAGCGGCGCGCCGGCGATGATTGTTGCCTGCGCGGCTGGTGGCCGCGGTTGGGATGCGGGCGTCGACGAAGTTCAACGCGATGCGCTCGACGGATAGGTCGCTGCGACTGGCCCACAGCCCGGTTGCCAGCACCAGCGCTGGGTCGTGTCGGCGGATGCCGGCCTCCAGACGTCGCCAGGCGCCGCTGAAGGTAACCGGCAGGTCGATGCTCACGACGCGATGCCCGGCAATGACGCTTCCATCGAGCAGAGCGTGCTTCTTGCGAGGATTGGTGCGCGTCGCCGCCGAAGGGTTCAAAACCACTGAGCAGCACGAGAGGTTTCATCGCAGACAGAGGACACCAAGCAGGATGAGGTTGATACCAGCAGCGGCAATGCGGTGGGCAGTTGCGCGCGGATGATGGGCGTGGCGTCCTTGAGATCGAGCAGGGCCACGGGAACGAGATTGAAGTTGGCGGCCATCGGCGTCATCAGCGTCCCGCAATAGCCGCACAGCATGCCAATCGCGCCAGCGGCGCCGGATGGGCGCCATGGGCCTGGATCAGGAAGGGCAAGGCCAGTCCGCCCGCCATCACCGGAAAGGCAGCGAAGGTATTCATCGCCAATCGTCAGCAGCGCTATGCCGAGTCCATAGGCGAGGATGGCGACCCAGGGCAAGTCGAGTGGCAGCCAGCTGGCCAGCCAACTCGCCAGCGCGGTGCCGACGCCGACCTGACCGAACAGGGTGCCGAGCACCGCCAGCAACAGGGGCAACAGCACCGCCCAGCCGATGGCCTCGAACAGGCGTCCGCCGCGGTTGACGGCCACCCGAGGGATTCCCGCGTCAGCGTGCAGGCAAACGCCAGTCCGACCACGCTGGCGATGGCCAATGCCCACAGCGGCCCTGCTTGCTGGCCAGAGGCCGCACGCCGTCCCAGCGCAACCGCGGCAGTGTCGAGGCTGAGGAGCAGCGTGAGCAGCGGGATGGCGAGGATCGGCAACAGCAGCCGCGAACCGGACGCCGACGTTCGGCGGCGTCGGTATCTCCGCGCGTCGATCCGGCAGCGCAAACCCGCAAGCACGGCAATCAGCAGAACCAGTGCGCCGGCCCAGGCCACCGGCATCCAGTCGCCGGCCAGAAACAGGATTGCCAGTGCGCTATAGAAGGCGGATCGGGCCGCTCTGGATTCCCCTGCCCTCGCGCAGGACGCGCAGGCATCTGCGCGAGCAGCAGGCCGATCATCCAGTAAATGGGGGTCGCGCCTGCGTCGCGCTCCGGAGGCGTCGATCCAGCCGATACAAGCGATAGCCGATCAGGAAGGCGCACACCGCGGTGGTATCCCCCAGAGCGCGATCGACAAGGGCGAGAGCTCGATGCCGTGATCCGCGTAAAAACTCTGCATCAACAACACGGCGCCAAAGGCCAGGAACAGGTCCTCGCCGAAGAACAGGCCGACATTGTCGGTCGCTGCCGCCATCGCCCGCAGCCGCTCGCGGTCACCGTCAGCCAGCGCACCATCGCGCTGCGCGGCGGCTTCGGTCATTGGCGCGAGCAGCGGACGCACCATCGGCGCATGTCCGCCTAGACTGGTCAGTCCGAGGGCCGCCGAGCTCTGGCGTAGCAGCAGATAGCCGATCAGCAGACGACCGGGCCGCGCTCGCTCCCAGCGCGTGACCAGATGCGCGGCCAACATCCGCAGTCCGTGCGCTTCCATCTGCGCGATCACCGGGAGCGCCAGCGCGATCACCAGCAGGTAGCGGGCCTTGAGAAAGCTCGCGCCGAGCACTTCGAGGAAGGCGCTGCCGCTCAAACCACCGACCACCGCAGCGGTCAACGCGGCGCCGAGGATGACGCGCGCCGGGTGGACGCGCGCGGCAAAGCCGAGCACAACCACCAGGATTGGCAGCCAGGCGTACGGTGCGTTCACGGGGCGGCTATCCGGATACCCGCATCGCTGAGCGCCCGCCGCAGACCCTGGGCGAGGCGCACCGCCTCGGCGCCGTCGCCGTGCACGCACAGGGTCTGGACCATGGGTGTGATCCGCGTGCCGTCCTGAGCAGTCACTGCCTGTCCGCTCGCTAGCGCCAGTCCCTGCGCCAGCGCCGCGTCCAGCGGGAGATGCGCACCGGCCGAGCGCCTCGGCACCAGTGAGCCGTCGGCTCGGTAGCCGCGGTCGGCGAAGCCCTCGGCGGTGTATCCCAGTCGGCGTTCCTCAGCCATCTTGCGCAGGGCCCCTTGGGGCGGGCCGTACAGGCAGAGCTTGGGGTCGAGCGCGGCCACGGCCTCGACGAAGGCGCCCGCCAGCGACGAATCCCGCTCCAGCATCCCGTACAGCGCCCCATGAGGCTTGACGTGATGCAGATGACCGCCGGCAGCGGCCACCATTCCCTGCACAGCGGCGACCTGGTACTGGGTCATGGCGTGCAACTCGTCGGCACTAGTGGCCATCTCGCGCCGACCGAAGCCGACCAGATCGGGCAAGCTGGGATGGGCGCCGATGGCCACGCCGCGGGCGAGCGCGCGTTGAATCGTGATTCGCAGGGTCAGCGGGTCGCCAGCGTGAAAGCCGCAGGCCACATTGCACGAACTGACCA
Source organism: Lysobacterales bacterium (assembly GCA_046346965.1). Classification (GTDB taxonomy): domain Bacteria; phylum Pseudomonadota; class Gammaproteobacteria; order Xanthomonadales; family SZUA-5; genus JAXMHB01. The sequence goes on along the minus strand of JAXMHB010000009.1, from coordinate 15,515 downwards.
CATCCAGCAGGGCGAGGTCATCGCCCATCTCCCAGGCGCCGTAGCTCTCGCCCAGATCGGCATTGAGGTCACAGCAACGCGCCATGCGAGACGTCCTTCGGCAAAGCCCTGACGATAGCGCTTCAAGGCCCGCGCGCTGCGCACAATCGGGCCTTGGACGCCAATTGCAGGCGCGCCAACCGTTCTCGCCGCCAACACCAGATACGCTGCGCCCAGTCGATGCTGATCGACTCGAAGCGGATAGCGGATCCCGGCGGACGCTGCGCCAGACGCGCCAGATCGACCTGTGCCAAATGGGCGACGCGCGGATAGCCGCCGACCGTCTGCGCGTCCGCCAGCAGGATGATCGGACGGCCATCGCCCGGCAACTGGATCGTGCCAGGCACCACCGGTTCGCTGACCAGGCGGCCGGCATCACGGATATTCAGGCGCGAACCCTCCAGCGGCGCCGCCATACGGTTGGCCTGGGCGGACATCCGGAACTCGCTGCGGAACCACTGAAGGCGATCGTGCAGCATGTGCGCGTGAGCCCCCTCAACAATTCTGAGCGCGGCGTGCGCGCCTAGATCGAGCAACGGCTCCGCGTCCGCCCACCAACTGGCCTGCCGCATGGCGCCTTGCCCGCGCGCGGGCGGCGGCAGCCCGGGCCAAGCCCTGGCCGGTAGCGGCGACAGTGGCAGGCTTTGTCCAGTCCGCAACAGGCCGGGAAAACCAGGCGCCCCGTGCAAAGCGCTCGCGCTGCCCATGACGCGGGGCGAATCCAAACCGCCTGCCACAGCCAGATAGCAGCGCACGCCCGAGCGCGCCGGTTGGATGTCGACGGTGCAGCCGGCGCGCAGACGCACGGGGCGCCAGCGTGCCAGCGCCTGGCCGTCGGCATACACCGGCACACGCGCGCCGGCGACGGCAATCAGCGCATCGCAGTCGAAACGCAACTGGCTGTGGCCAAAGCCGATCTCCAGCGCGGCACAGTCGGCATCATTGCCGACCAGTACATTGGCGACGCCATGTGACCACTCGTCCAACGGTCCGCCCTCGGGCACACCGAGCGCTCGCCATTGGCGTCTGCCGGCGTCCTGTACTGAGCTCAGAGGCGCGATGCGCAGGACTTGAAGCATCCTTAGGCAACCGGCAGAAAGCGCACGCGATCGCCCGGCTCGACGAGCGCGTAGGGCGGGCGATCAGGATGGAACAGCGCCTGCTCGGTGCGTCCGATCAGATGCCAACCGCCCGGAGAGGCTTGCGGATAGATGCCCGTCTGGCGGCCGGCTATCGCGACCGACCCCGGCGCGACCGTACTGCGCACCTGCTCCCGACGCGGCAACTCGAGCGCCGCAGGCAAACCGAGCAAATACGGGAAGCCAGGCAAGAAACCGATCATGGCCACCGGGTACTCCACCGACGCGTGCAGATCAACCACCGCCTGCGCGGTCAGCCCGAGCCAATCGGCCACGGCCGCAAGGTCCGGACCATCCTCGCCGCCATAGCGCACCGCTACTTCGATCAAGCGACCCGGAACCACGGACGCCGTGTCGAGCGCCGCCAGCGCGACGTCGATGCGCTCTCGGAGTCGCTCCATGCCCCCCTCCTGTCGGCAGGTGCGCACATCCAAATCCAGCATCAAAGACGAGTAAGCGGGGGCTATCGATTGCACGCCCGGCAGCTCCGCGCGCTTGAGCGCCGCACACGCATGGTGGACCGCTGCATTGAGTGCCAGCGTGGGCTCAAGGCCAAAGCGCAGCAGCAGCGCGCGATCACCCAGTGGCCAGATCTCATAGTCCATACGCCCGAGTATTCCACGCTGCTGGCGTCGCTGTGGATTCCTCCTTCCCGCGTTGGCTGGATGGGACAGTCTGGTCGAAGGCTCCTCGCGACCACCTTGATTCCATCACGGCGGCGAACGCCGAAGCTCCGATGGCCGCTGCATTCGCTTGCGAGCCTTCGACACAAACTGCGGCCCATGCACACCCATCCGCCCAGCTTCTGAGTTACGATGTTTTCCAGGGGGAGGACTCATGGCTAACGCGCGCACGCGCTACGACACTATCTGCGAGTACCTGGTACGCACTCACGAGGCGACGTTGGGCCAGCTGTACGGCAAGCCCTGCGCGCTGATCCGGGGACACGCATTCATCGTCTACTGCTTCGAAGGCGTTGCGTTCAGGCTGCGCGGGCGGGTGCGCCTGCAAGCATCGGCGCTGCCGGGCGCTCGCTACTGGGATCCGCTGGGTCGGGACATCCCGAGCATGGACTGGATTCTGGTCCCGGAGGCGCACTTCTTGCGCTGGGATCGGTTTGCGTTGGAGTCCGCGCGCGTCAGCAAGGAGGGAATCGGCATCCGCGATCTGCCGCGCTCCAGTGCCCCGCCAGAACCCGCGATCGCCGATCCCGCCCAGCGCTCGGTCCGCAAGTTGGTCCCGAGTTTCTCGCTCTCCAAGCTCTGGTCACTGGTTCCCATCGGCCGCGCGGAACGTAGTTGATCTCCGCGCCGCCGATCTCCGCCGCGTTGCGGCGATGAGAGCACACCGAGCCTAAACGCGGCGGGCAGCCTACACAGGCTGCCCGCCTTTGTTGCTCAAGCTTTGGGTGGATCCCACTGCACCTTTTCGAAGGGGCGCAGCAACCAGCGACAGAGCGCCGGCAGGAAGATGATTGCTGCGATCATGTTCACGACGAACATGAAGGTCAGCATCAAACCCATGTCCGCCTGGAACTTGAGATCCGAGAAGATCCAGGTCGCCACACCCACTGCCAAAGTCAGCGCGGTGTAGAAAATGGCGATACCGGTCGTCTTCAACGCCTCGAAGTAAGCCTGACTGAGTCCCTTGCCCTGCTGCATCAACTCGCGCATGCGCGCGAAGATGTAGATCGCATAGTCCACACCGATGCCCACACCGAGCGCGACGACGGTCAGCGTGTTGACCTTCAACCCGATCTGCAACTCCACCATCAAAGCCTCGCCCAGCGCCGTTACCAAGATCAACGGCAAGACGATGCAGGCCGCCGCCAGCGGGTTCTTGAAGCTCAGGATGCACATCAGGAATACCGCGACGTACAGCAGATAGAGCATCGGCTTTTCGCGCGCACTGACGGTCTCGTTGATGGCCGCTGCGACACCGACACTGCCGGTGGCGAGACGCAGATTCACATCGTCGGTGCGATACTCCTCGCCCTTCGCCGTCGCCGCCTCTTCAGCCTGCGCCCGCTCGACTCGGAAATTGACTTTTAGCGCTCCGTTCTCTGCGCGGAATTTCTTCACGGCATCAACCACGCGGGTAATCGTTTCTGCCTTGTGGTCTTCAGTGAAAATGATCACCGGCATCGCGCGGCATTCTGGCGCATCAATCAAGCCTGAATCAGTTTCCACGCTCTGCAGGCTCTGGCGCATCACCTCGGTATTGCGCGGCAGTGCGCGCCAGCGCACGCTGCCCTCGTTGTAGCCAGCGGTGACGATCTTGCCGATTTGCGAAAGGGTAATCACCTGCTGTACGCCTGGAACATTCTGCATATGCCACGCGAAACGATCGATCGTCTCCATCGCGGCGTAGCTTTCAGTGCAGGCAAACGGCCCCACCTCGGCAATCACGTTGATGATGTCGGTCGACAGCGCGAAGCGCTCTGTAATCAGGCGCGCATCCTGATTGTAACGAGCCTCAGGGCGCAACAAAGCCACGCCGTCTTGCGCATCACCGATCATCATGTGTTCGCCGTGCTTGTGCGCGAAAAACCAGGCCGTCAGACCCAACACGATGATCACGGCCGCAGTTACCGGCCGCGAGAAACGCGTGAGGAACGACCAGATGTGGTCGAACGCGGTAATCTGGCGCAGACGATATGCACGCTTGCGGGGCAGGTTTGAAGGCGAAAGTGTAGGACAGCAGCACCGGCAGCAGAATAAGGTTGGTGAAGATCGTCAGGAACACACCCACCGTGGCGGTCACCGCCAACTCAGAGATCATTTTGACCGGAATCAGCAAAATGGTCCCAAAGCCGATGCATCCTGCCACCAGCGCCACCGAACCCGGGATCAGCAAGCGCCGGAAAGCACGCACCGCCGCCTCGGGGGAAGACACGCCGTGACGCTTCTCCAACTCCTCGGGCGTGCCCTCTTCCAAACCCCCAAAGAAGATTTCGCCGCGGTAGCGGTTGATCATCTGTTCGCCATGACTGACCGCGATCGCAAAGATCAGGAATGGCGTCAACATGTTCATCGGATCGATGCCAAAGCCCATCAAGCGCAAGGCGCCCAGCATCCACACCACGGCAATCAAGGCGGCGGCCACGGTCAGGGTCGCCAACTTGAACGAAGTCGAGTAGATGAACAACAACAGCCAGGTGAACGCGATGGTTGCCAGGAAGAAATACATGACCGATCGCGCGCCGTCGGCAATGTCATCCACGACCTTGGTGAACCCGATGATGTGGACAGTGACATTGCCCTTCTCAAATCGCGAGCGAATTTCTTCCAGCTTGTTGCCGATGGCTTGATAGTCCAGCTTGCCGCCCGGCGCCGCCGTTTCCGGTATCAACTCGGCCTGCACCATCGCGCCGGAGAAATCCTTGGCCACCAGACGCCCAACGATGTTGGCCTTGATGATATTCGTACGGATGGTTTCGAAATCCTCCGGTGACGGATTGAAGTCGGGCACGGTGGTGGAGAAGTCCGCCGGGATGACGTTACCGCCCGCAAAACCACCCTCGACAATCTCCACGAAGCGCGTATTCGGCGTGAACACGGAGCGTACGCGCGAATTGTCGACCTCCGGAATCGCTTTCACCGCCTCGGTGGTGGCCTCGAGCGCCGTGAAGAACTCCTTGTTGAACATGTTGCCACTCTTGTCGATCAGCGCGACGAACACGCGATTGGCGCCGCCGAACTCGACCTCGTAATCGACAAAGGTTTGCATGTACTCATGCTGCAGCGGCAACTGCTTGCGGAAACCCGCATCAATGCGCAACTGACTCGCAGCAGCGAGAAAACCCAGTGTGATCAGCGCAAACAGCGCCAATACCACGCCGCGATTTCCAAAAATGACCCGTTCCAACAGTGGGTAGCCTGCGTGGTCGGCTCCAGACCCGAATCCTGCCATGTGTCTTTCTCCCGATCAGTTCGGCTGGTACTTGGCGATACCGTTCTCGCCAATCGTCAGAAACTCGGTGTCGCTCAGCGGAATGACGGCGCTCATCACGCCGCCATCGGCAAAGTTGTAGGCGCGCAACTGCTGACTGCCAGCCGGCGCCAGCAACACCGTTCCGCTCGCCCCGACGAGAACGGCACGCCCGCCAGAGACCGCCGCGCCGCCCATGAGACTGGCCTCGGTGCCGGTATCGAGCGCCGTCCAGGTACGGCCCAGATCGCGCGTCGAGAAGGCGTTTCCGCGCAGTCCGAAAGCGATGATGGCGCCATCGTCGGTCGCCACGGCACCGAACATGGAACCCTCGTACGGCAGGTCGAAGCGCTCCCAGCTTGCACCTCCGTCCTGCGATCGGTAGCCGGCGCCCGCCTCGCCCACGATCAGCAGACCCGCGCTTGATTGGGCAATCGCATTGAGGTGCGGGTCGCCTTCGTCCTCGCCTACATCGGTGCTGGCCAGACCCGAGTCGTCCATCTCGTCAGCGGAGGTGGACTCTGCCGCCTTGGATCCTTCGGCGCGCGCGACGCGATCACTGATGGTTTCCACTTTCCATGTCGCCCCGGCGTCAGTGGTACTGAGGAACTGACCATAGGCGCCGATCGCGTAGCCATGCTCGGCGTCCAGAAACAGCACGTCGAGCAGCGGGCCATCGGCCATCGTGTCGTGGTGCTGCAGCGTCCAGGTCAGCCCGCCGTCATTGCTATAGACGATGACCTGATCATGACCTACGGCCCACAGCGTGTTGTCGACCGCTGTGACCGCAGTCAGCATGCTGCGGGTAGGCACCGGCACCTGGCGCCATTCGGAGCGCGACTCCGACACCAGAATGTGCCCGCGATCCCCGACAACCACAGCGCGGTCCCGTGCGTTGGTGCCATCCAACAACAGAGACCGTTGAATTCGATGAATGTCCAGTATTTCCGCGGGTGCTGTGGACGGGTCTTGCCATTTGGTGGCGGCATCGCCGCTCGCAGCGGGCGCTTGCGCCTGCCCTACCCCCGTCATCAGCAACGCTGCCAGGGCCAGGCACACGCCCATGCCCCGGCCGTTATGCAGATGCCTCATTCGCCTTCCCCTCGAATATGGCTCGTGCCCCGCAACCTTGCGCATTGGGGCCCGATTTGTGATCTCCGAAAACGCGAACGCCAGTCGGGACATGCGGCCCCGACTGGCGTTCAATGTCAACGCATCAGCGGACGCCGCGGCTGCGCAGGGCCTGCGGCGAGAAATTGTCCGGCGTCGTCTGGAACGAGAAATCCACCGGAGTTTCCATATTGTCCAGACCCGACGAGATGTAACGACCCGACTTGAGATCGTAGTGCGTTTCCAACGTCGTCCAGAACACCGGCTGATCGTAGTAATTGATCACCGCAGCCTCGCTGAAGCGCCACATCTGACCCTGAGTGTCATAGTGGTCGATCATCACGATCTGCCAGCTGTCCTCGTCCAGATAGAAAGTCCGGCGCTTGTTGATGTGACGGAAGCCCTGCTTGAGCGTGGCATCCACCACCCACACGCGGTGCAGCTCATAGCGCATCAGATCCGGATTGATATGCCCCGGACGCAAGATGTCCTTGTAGTCCAATCCCTTCGCATGGATCTTGTAGTCGTTGTACGGGATGTACATTTCGCGCTTTCCGACCAGCTTCCAATCGAAGCGATCCATCGCGCCGTTGAACATGTCGGTCATGTCATTGGTGCGCAGACCGTCGGACGCGGTGCCCGGGTTGTCATAGGCGACGTTCGGCGCCTTGCGGACGCGGCGCTGGCCTGGGTTGTACACCCATGCCTGGCGCTGCTGCGCTTCCTGGTTCAAGGTTTCATGGACCAACAGCACGCTGCCCGCAAGACGTGCTGGCGCCAGCACCTCTTGATAGAAGTAGGTCAGAATGTTGTTGATGTCTGCAATCTTGTTGCCCTGCTTCCAGTACAAGCCCAGCAGTTCTTCGCGGATGCGGATCGGCGTGTAGGCGCCCGCGGCAGTCGGCGCCGCCTGATTGGCCCATCGACGAACCGCGACGCCCTTGAACTTCAACTTGTGGTTCCAAATGACCTCGTAGCCGTTCTGAGGAATCGGGAACGGGAAGCCTTCAGCCACATTTTCCACGCCGGCACCCGTGCCAATCATCTTGCCGTTGACGGCATTCTGCTTGGTGGTGTCGTAGATGCGCTGCGGGAAGGAAGCACTGCGACGCGTCGGATAGATGTCCATCCGATAGGTCGGGTACTTGGCGAACATCGCCTGCTGGCCCGGCGTCAGCTTTGCCGCGTAGTCCTTGTAGTTCGCCGGGGTGATCGCCATCGTCACCTTGTCGCCCGGGAACGGATCGGGGTGGAAGTCGCCCAGCTTGTAGGTCGCCGGCGGCTTGGTGATGCCACCTTCCCATGCCGGGATGGTGCCTTCCTTGTTGCCAGCCTTCTCGGCGCCCATCGGCGTCAGGTCCCGGCCCAGCCGATCCGCCTGAGCCTGCGGCACGGCGGCCTGCAGACCCGCGACGAACGACAGGCCAGCTATCGCGCCCAGCAGGCGCAGCTTGTGCTTTGTCATGATGATCTCCCCTCCTGTCGACTGGATCAGAACGCGTAACGTGCGGTGAAAGCAACGAAATCGCGGTCGTGGATCAGATTGAAGTTGCCGGCACCCATGAAGCGCGTGTAGCTGACGTCCACCGACCATTCATTGAGGTAGTTGGCTTCAACGCCGAGCGTCAGCGAACGACGGTCTTCGAGGAAGTTGCCGCCCGGGCCCGGGGTGATGCCATTGACGTCATGGTTGAAGGCGAAACGCGGCGACAGCGTGAACGGCGAGCCGAAGGCGTTGTTGTAATCCGCACGGGCAGCCAGACGGTAGCCCCAGGAGAACGACGTCGGGAAGCCCCCTTCCTGGGTCTGCGGGTTGCGGAACGCGCCGGTCAGGAAGTCCGGGCCGCCACCGGTATCCGTGCCGTCACCCTGGTAACGGAGCACCGAGTGGTCCGGCAGGTCCCACACCTTGGTGAAGCCCATTTCCATCACGGCGGAGATCTGGTCGGCAGCCACCCAGTTGTCGGGTCCGATGATCTTCGTCGCGGTGAACTGGAACTGGCTGACTTCGTGGCGCTCCCAGCCGCGGATCTCTTCGCCCGGCGCGTAACTGCCAAGCTGGCTGATGAAGCGATTGACCGGCTGCGGAATCACTGCGTTCAGCGGGCTGAGCACAGAGAACAGCAGTTCGACGTCGTCGATCTGCAGCGGCTGGTTCGGGCGATAGCTGATTTCACCCTGCAGTGCGATGCCGGAGCCTTCCAGCGTGGTGTTGAAACTGAAGCCGTAGAGCTCGATGTCTTCCGGGTACTCGGCGAAGTAGCGGCCCGAGAAGGCATTCGAGTTGGTCACCGCCACGCCCGACAGCAGCGGCAGGCGGCTGTGGTAGTTGAGGAAATACAGGCCGAACTCGGTGTTGTTCAGGTCCGGCGAGAAGTAGGTGAACTTGACGCCGTACTGGCCGTTGTCGTCGGCGAAGCGATCCGGATTGCGCGGCACGGCGGCCGAGCACGAGGTACGGTCGATGGTGAACAGCAACTGGCCGGCGGCGCTGGTGCCGTAGGGATTCACGCCGGAGAGGATCGTCGGGCAGAGATCGTAGTTGCTGGGCTCGCCGACCAAGCCGAAATTCAGCATCACGTACTCGCCACCGAGCGTGGCGACGTCGTTGGTGCTGAAATAGGTGCCCGCCGGCTCGGGTTCGGTGTTCTCGAACTCGAGCATATAGAGCATTTCCATCGACAGGTTTTCGTTGAACGCGAAACTGGCGAAGACCATGTCGATCGGCAGGAAGGCTTCCTTCAGCTCCGAACCGGCGACGCGCAGTTTGGAGATGTCGATCGGGTTGACGACGTTGATGCCCTGCTGGATGAAGGTGCTCTCACCCCAGCTGACCACCTGGCGACCGAGGCGCACCTGACTGTCCACCGACCCCATCTGGAAGTTCGCGTAGGCGAAGAAGTCCAGCAACTGGGTGTCCTTGCCGACCTTCTGCTTGGCCAGGTCGGAAATATCATCGCGGCGCTGGTTCTCGTAGTCGTAGAACGACAGGGCGCGGGCGAAGCCACCGAAGTGCTCGCCGTATTGCCAGGAGAGTTCTCCGTTCCACTTGATCGCGTTGCTGAAGACGTCACCGCGATCCCACTTGAGGTTGCCGTCATCCGAGTTGACCGAGAAACGGCCCGGCAGCAGGCGCTGCTGGGCATTCGGCAACTGCACCGGAAACAGAACCGATGTGCCGGGCGGCGGGACGATGATCGGTGTGAACAGATTGGCCTTGCCGATCAGGTTCTCGGCAGGCTTCTGCATGCGCGACTGCACGCCGTAGCTGATGGTGTTGGATGTGGTCAGCGAAAAATCGCCATTGGTGTACTCATAGGCGAACGCGGGCGCTGCCCCCAGTGCGAGCGCGCCAGCGACAGCGGTAGCCAGCACGCGGATCTTCGGCGCGCGGATGTTTCCGGTGGTCTTCATTGTTGTCTCCATGATCAATCCGGTATTCGCGGCGAGGGATTACTGCGTGCGGATCACGGAAGTGTCGGTGACGACGACCTGGGCACCGCCCGAGGCGATCATCGACGCCATCTGCGTCTGCATCTCGACCGTAGCGCGTGCGGAAGCCGCGGGCGACAGCAGCGACCCATGATCGCCCGCAATGAAGCGGACGACACCGCGGATGCCGTTGGCGTTGGTCGTGCTGGCGGTGATGGTGCTGAGGCCGAGGTTGGCGATCAGCGGATCGGTACCGGACAGCGGGGCGCCCGGTACACTGTTCGGGACCACCTGATCCGGCAGCACGGAGCCGCCACCGACCACTTCGTGCAACAGGATGCGTTCCGAGCCGGCGAGACGCGCGTAGTTGATCGGATCGCCCGAATCGATCACGGTCTGCGTGATCAGCAGGAACTGCGCCAGCAGGCCTGGGAAGCTCGGATCTGTCGTGGTGATGCCGCGTGCGGCAGCAATGCCCGCTCGGATACGCGGACCAAAGGTCGGCGATCCGTTCAGCAGATTGGCGATTCCGCCACCGGGCACGCTCAGCGTGGCAACGCTGACCGTCGGCTCCAACGTCAGGAACACGGTACCGACGATAGAACCCAGCGACTGACCGACGAAGGCGATGCGCGAACCGTCAAACTCCGGCACCTGGTTGTTGTCGAAGTCCATGGTCGGAATCGACACGGCCAGCACCGACAGATCGGTTTCGGCCTGACGGATATTGTCACGCGAGGTCAGCAGGCTGCTCAGGTTGATGAAATGCGCACCCGTCGAATCTACGCGGCCATCCGGACCTGCGGCGCCGGTCGCATTGTTGATGAGATCGACGTCGAAGGTGCGCTCACGTGCGCCCAACTGCGCGAACGGCGTGTTACCGATGTAGAAGGGACGGCAAGCGTCCGCAGTATCGGTCGGCGACGCACCATGCAGCGGCTGGTCGATGGCGATGACCGCCCAACCGGCCTGCGCAAAGGTTGCCGAGATCGCCAGCATGTCGCAGCGATTGCGCGTGATGCCGTGCTGGAAGATCACGATCGGCCAGCCTGCGGCCGGACGTGTGCGGCCAGAGGCAGCGTTCGGCAGGGTCGCCAGCACCGGAACGGTGACCGTCGAGGTCGCCACCGGGATCGGGTTTGCCACCGTCAGGTTGGTCGAGGTCGGGTCCAGACCCAGCGCGTTGAACGGTGCGACATAGGCACCAGGAGCCGCTTGCCAGAAGCTGGTCAGCACGGCACTGGCGGGCGCCGCCGGGGTACCGGTACCGGGTGCCGTCAGGTAGTACGGAAGTGCAATCGTGCCGATGTAAATGTCGGCAATCGGCGGCAGACCGGCGACTGCCGTGGTCAGGCCAGTGGGCGCGAAACGGGTGGTGGCCGGACGCGTCGAGGCGCGCAGGGCGCGCAAGGTCGGGGTGACACCCTGCGTGTTGGCGACCCAGGAGACCACGATCTTGTTGCGATCGACACCTGCGGCATTCGCGGCCGCTTCGAAGGAGTTGGTCAGCTGACGCAAGGGCTCCAACGCGCAAGCCGAACTGGCCGGCAGCAGCGGATCCAGCGAGACGCAGGCGCTACCGGTGCCCGAAGACAGCGGCGCGGTGCGCTTTGCCAAGAAGTAGGTCTGATCAGGCGTTGCGTTGTTGCCCGCCGTGTCGGTGATTCCGTCGGTCACCACCGCCATGTACGACTTGAGTTCTTCGAGCGGCTTGGTGGGCACGATCGCCAGGGTGCGCCCGGTCGAATCTGCCGTCGAGATGGCCGCCACATACTCCGACGGCGAGGACAGTTCGCGCACGACGCGCTGCACGGCACCGGCGGCGGCGCCGGAGGTCACCACCTGCACTTCAAACAGGCGCACGGACTGGCCAGGCACGATGGACGACGGCGCCAGCGCAGCCGAGAAGGTCATCGTCCACGGCGCCGTGGTCGAGAATCCGTCCAGCGCATTCAAGGCGACGGTCGGATCGCCGAAATTGGCCGGGTTTGCGGCCGGCGCGTTCACCGTAAGGTCGCGCGAGCCCTGGATCAGCAGGTTGTTCGGGAACGGAATGACCGCGTTGGTCGGATCGAAGCGAGCGGTCATGATGCCGCTGACATAGGAACCGTTGCTGTTGGTGGCAGGAGGCTGAGGCGTAGCCCGGGGACTGTTGCTGCTGCCGGAGCAGGCGCCCAACAGAAGGCCGGCGATGGCCAGTGGAACGAGCCGCTGGAGTTGCATGCGCGGATTCCTTTTTCGGTGATCGGGACAAGGGTGGGACAGGCCGATGATAAGTAGTGCTGTCAATCGAACGCAACACAAAACTAACGCTCGAAACAAGCACTTATGCTGCAGCGCAACATGGCACTGAGACGCACAAAAACAGTGACGGCGCCGCGAAGGCGCCGTCTACAACATCAACATACGAGGCCGCACTGATGCGGCGCACGCAGGGTCGGCTCCGCCTCAGACGGCCCGCATCATCGCAAGGCCGGTGTCGAGCATGCGGTTGCTGAAGCCCCACTCGTTGTCGTACCAGGCACACACTTTCACGAGTGTACCGCCCATCACCTTGGTGAGTGTCGAGTCATACACCGAGGAGCGCGCATCGTGATTGAAGTCCACCGACACCAGCGGCTTCTTGTTGATCCCGAGGATGCCCGCCAGCGGACCCGCCGCCGCGGCAGCGACGATCTGATCGATCTCGGCGTGCGTGGTGGCGCGGGCGGCAACGAAGCTCAGATCGACCACCGAGACGTTGATCGTGGGGACACGCATGGCAAAGCCGTCGAGCTTGCCGTTGAGTTCGGGCAGCACCAAGCCGACCGCCGCCGCCGCCCCCGTCTTGGTCGGGATCTGCGACATCGTGGCCGAGCGGGCGCGGCGCAGGTCCGAGTGGTACACGTCGGTCAGCACCTGATCATTGGTGTACGCGTGGATAGTCGTCATCAGGCCGTGCACGATGCCGATGCTCTCGTGCAGCACCTTGGCGAGCGGCGCCAGGCAATTGGTGGTGCAGGAGGCATTTGACACCACCGTGTGCTCTGCCTTGAGCATGCCGTGGTTGACGCCGAAGACGACGGTGGCGTCGACATCATTGCCGCCCGGCGCGGAGATCAGCACCTTTTTCGCCCCGCCAGCCAGATGCGCCGACGCCTTCGCTTTGCTGGTGAACAGACCGGTGCACTCCATGACCAGATCGACACCAAGCTCGCCCCAGGGCAACTTGGATGGATCGCGCTCGGCCAAGGTGCGAATGCGGTCGCTGCCGATGGTCAGCGAGTCACCGTCGACGCCCACCTCGTGCCGGAAGCGACCGTGCGCGGTGTCGTACTGGGTCAGATGCGCATTAGTAGCTGCATCGCCTAGATCGTTGATGGCGACAATCTGGATCTCGTCAGTACGACCCGACTCGTACAGCGCACGCAGAATGTTGCGGCCGATCCGGCCATATCCGTTGATACCAACTCGCAAGGGCATGGGCGCCTCCAAGGCAGGAAGAAAACGCGGACGATAGCAGCGAATGCGCGCGGGCTCGCGGCCCTGACGCGGGCAGCACGCAGGTGTTGCCAAGCACCGATCCGCACGCTACTATGGTGAGCTTCTGGTGCGGGGTGGAGCAGTCAGGCAGCTCGTCGGGCTCATAACCCGAAGGTCGCAGGTTCAAATCCTGCCCCCGCTACCACTGGTTTTCGACAGAAAGCCTCTTCGGAGGCTTTTTTGTTGTCCGAATGTCGCCTATGTCCGGATCCCATGTCCTCAGCGAAGAAAGCTGAAATCGCGGGGTTGCTCGGGCCTACGGTGCAGGCGCTGGGCCTCGAACTATGGGGCATCGAGCTTGCTCTGTCGCGCTCGAGCAGCTTGTTGCGCCTGTATATTGACCATCGCGAACGCCCGGTCACGCTGGAAGACTGCGAAGCGGTCAGCCGGGAAGTGTCGGCAGTGATGGACGTCAACGATCCGATCGCCAGCAACTACACGCTGGAAGTCTCGTCTCCCGGCCTCGATCGCCCGCTCTATCACGCAGCGCAGTACCAGCGCTTTGTGGGCGAGGTGGTGCGTGCGCAGACACTCACGCCGATCAACGGCAGACGCCGTTTCCAGGGACGCATCGTCGGTGCGGACGAAGGCCAGGTGACGATCGAACTCGACACCGGTCCGGTGACGCTGGCGATGGCAGATATCGAGAAGGCGAAGCTGGTGCCGCAGTTCGAAACGCAGGGCAAGGCACAGCGCGCACGCGGAGGAAAAAAGGATGAGTAAGGAAATGCTGTTGGTGGCCGATGCGGTGGCCAACGAGAAAGGCGTGCCGCGCGGGGTGATCTTCGAGGCGCTCGAAGCGGCATTGGCGTCGGCCGCCAAGCGCAAACACGGCGGCGACATCCTCACGCGCGTGTCGATCAACCGGGTCAACGGCAACTATGAGACCTTCCGCCGCTGGGAAGTGATCGCCGACGACGCACCGCTCGAGTTCCCCGAGCGTCAGGTCGCGCAGACGGTCGCTTTTGAAACCGACCCGAAGGTGGAGATCGGCGGCTACATCGAGGAGCCGATCGAGAACGCCGAGTTCGGCCGCATTGCGGCGCAGGCCGCCAAGCAGGTGATCGTGCAGCGCGTCCGCGAAGCCGAGCGCTCGCAGGTCGTCGATCAGTACAAGGATCGAATCGGCACCTTGGTGACCGGCGTCATCAAGCGCGTCGAACGCGGCCACATCTATCTGGATCTGGGCGGCAACGCCGAGGCCATCATCCTGCGTGAGCGGGTGATCCCGCGCGAGAACTTCCGCACCGGCGACCGCATCCGCGGATATCTCTACGATGTGCGTGGCGAGGCCCGCGGTCCGCAGCTGTTCGTCTCGCGCACGGCGCCCGAGTTCATGATGGAACTGTTCAAGCTTGAAGTGCCGGAAGTGGGCCAGGGCGTGGTCACCGTGATGGCCGCTGCACGCGATCCCGGCGACCGCGCCAAGATCGCGGTGCGCGCCAACGACAATCGCACCGATCCGGTCGGCGCCTGCATCGGCATGCAGGGCTCGCGCGTCAAGGCGGTGTCCAACGAACTCAACGGCGAACGCATCGACATCGTGCTGTGGAATGACAACCCGGCGCAGTTCGTGATCAATGCCATGGCGCCCGCGGAAGTGCAGTCGATCATTCTCGACGAAGAAAAGCACGCCATGGATCTCGCTGTCGCCGAGGACAAGCTCTCGCAGGCGATCGGCCGCGGCGGACAGAACGTGCGTCTGGCCAGCAAACTGACTGGCTGGCAGCTCAACGTCATGACCCAGGCGCAGGCGCAGGCCAAGAGCGAGGCGGAATCCAAGCAGACGCTGGAGATGTTCAAGGAGCGCCTGCAGGTGGACGAGGAGATCGCCGCGATTCTGGTGCGCGAGGGCTTTACCTCGGTTGAGGAAGTGGCCTACGTGCCGACCGGTGAACTGCTCTCGGTCGACGAGTTCGACGAAGATCTGGTTGAGGAGCTCCGGGCTCGTGCGCGCGACGCACTGCTGACCGAGTTGATCGCCAAGGAAGAAGCGCTGGAGGACCATCGTCCCGACCCGTCGCTGCTGGGCGTGGAGGGCATGGACGAAGCAACCGCCTTTGCGCTGGCCGGCCGCGGCATTCAGACCCGCGACGATCTGGCCGATCTCGCGACCGACGAACTGATGGAGTTCGACGGCATGACCGAAGAACGCGCAGCGGCATTGATCATGGCGGCACGTGCGCCCTTGTTCGACGGGGAGTCCTGATCTTCCCGCACTCGACGCGCTGCAGACGGTAAGTGAAAGAATGCGCGTCGGCCAGACATGACTCTGGCCCGACGCCTGTAGATCTGGAAGGCCGACGCCGCGACTGCGGGCCGGGACTTCGATGAAGCAACGCT
>JAXMHB010000008.1:0-196312 GCA_046346965.1 Lysobacterales bacterium | reverse complement strand
CTGCATGCGTAAACGAGCATTTGTCGAATCATGGTGCATTGGATCGGCAACCGCGAGCGCGGCTGATGCCGTCGTCGCAACGCATATCCCCATTTCGACTGTACTCCGAGCTCGCGTCCAGTTTCGCTAGCCGAAACCAATTGGGACGTCGACCTCTGGCGACGTACCCGCATTAGGTCAGGCGAGCAAGCCCTGTGCTTTGATGCGCTTGATCTCGTCGCGCAGTTTCGCAGCTGCTTCAAACTCCAAATTCTGAGCGAGTTGGAACATCTGCTCCTCCAACTTGCGCAGCTTGCTGCCCAGTTGCTCGGGGCTCAGCGCGGCGTAATCGACACGTGGCTCAGCCACGGCGCTACGCTTGCTCTGTTTGCGCTGGTGTTCGCTCCGATCCAGCGCATCGTCATTCGCTGCTGCATCGCGCGCACCCTCCATGACGTCGGTCACACGCTTGATGATGGTCTTGGGCGTGATCCCATGTTCGAGGTTGTGGGCAATCTGCCTGGCGCGTCGGCGGTCTGTTTCTTCTAACGCACGCCTCATCGAGTCCGTGATCCGGTCGGCGTACAGAATCGCCTTGCCCCTGGCGTTGCGTGCGGCGCGACCGATGGTTTGAATCAATGATCCACTAGCGCGCAGGAAGCCCTCTTTGTCGGCGTCCAGGATCGCCACCAGCGATACCTCGGGCATGTCGAGGCCCTCGCGCAGCAGATTGATTCCCACCAGCACATCAAACTTGCCGAGGCGCAGATCACGAATGATCTCCACGCGTTCCACGGTTTCGATATCCGAGTGCAGATAGCGGACTTTGATGCCATGCTCGGTCAGGTACTCGGTCAGATTTTCTGCCATGCGCTTGGTCAGTGTCGTCACCAGGACCCGATCACCGAGTGCAATGCGTTCGCGCGCTTCGGACAGCAGGTCGTCGACCTGTGTCGCGACCGGACGGATCTCGGTCTCCGGGTCCAGAAGTCCGGTCGGCCGAACCAACTGCTCGACCACCTTCTGATCGACCAGACGCAACTCATAAGGTCCTGGCGTCGCTGAGACGAACAAGGTGCGTGGCGCTCGGCGCTCCCATTCTTCGAAGCGCAGAGGACGGTTGTCGAGCGCCGAGGGAAGCCGGAAACCGAATTCCACCAAGGTTTCTTTGCGCGAGCGATCGCCCTTGTACATCGCGCCTAACTGCGGAATGGTTACATGGCTCTCGTCGACGACCAACAGGGCATCGGGCGGGAGATAGTCGAACAATGTAGGCGGCGCCTCTCCTTCGCCACGGCCGGTCAGATGTCGCGAGTAGTTCTCGATCCCCTGGCAATAGCCGATTTCCGCCATCATTTCGAGGTCAAACTGGGTGCGCTGCTTCAAACGCTGGGCTTCGAGCAGCTTACCATCGCGGTAGAGCGTTTCCAGCCGATCAGCGAGTTCTGCTTTGATTGTGGTAACCGCGTCGAGCACGTTGCGACGCGAGGTCACGTAATGCGACTTCGGGTAGATGGTGAAACGCGGCAGCCGCTTGTTGATTTCGCCGGTGAGCGGATCAAACAAGGCCAAAGATTCGATCTCGCCGTCGAAGAGTTCGATGCGCAGGGCTTCGCGATCGCTTTCCGCTGGGTGTACGTCGATGACCTCGCCACGTACCCGGTAGGTGCCGCGACGCAGCTCATAATCGCCGCGGCTGTATTGCAGTTCAGTCAGTCGACGAATGATCTCGCGATCAGGAATGCGATCGCCGCGAACCAGATGCAACACCATGTTGAAATACTGGTTGGGGTCGCCCAGGCCATAAATGGCCGACACGGTGGCGACGATCAACGCATCCTTGCGTTCGAGCAATGCTTTGGTCGCCGACAGGCGCATCTGCTCAATGTGCTCATTGATGTTGGCGTCCTTCTCGATGTAGGTGTCGCTGGACGGGACATAGGCCTCGGGCTGATAGTAATCGTAATAGGAGACGAAGTACTCCACCGCGTTGTTCGGGAAGAATTCCTTGAACTCGCCATACAACTGTGCCGCCAGGGTTTTGTTGGGCGCCAGTACCAATGTTGGTCGCTGGATACGCTGGACGAGGTTCGCCACGGTGTAGGTCTTGCCGGAGCCGGTCACGCCGAGCAGCACTTGGTGTGCAAGGCCGGCCTGGAAGCCGCTGACCAGCGCCTCGATGGCGCGTGGCTGATCGCCGGCCGGGGCGAACTCGGAATGCAACTCGAAACGGTCGGTCATGGCGCGCTCGTCATCTTTGCGCGGGATTCTACTCGGCACTGGATCAAGGCCGCGCACGCTCCTGCCAGCACGTCGACTGCAACTATCAAGAATTTCCTACAAGGTCGTGCGCAGTTTTACCGTAGCGAGCGCAGCTGCCTCCGCCTAGCTTTGCTTGCACGTTCACTCATGGAGGCAAGGTCGTGAAAAATCAGGGGTTTACGCTGCTGGAGTTGATGATCGTGATCGCCGTGCTGTCGATCATCGCGCTGTACGCCGTGCCCGGGATGGGCACGCTGATGCGCAACAATCAGTTGACGACGGCCAAGAACGCGCTGGTGGCCAGCCTGCAGATGGCCCGGGCGGAATCGGCCACCACCGGCCGCAATGTGGTGCTGTGTCCCAGCAGCAATGGGCGTCAGTGCCAGACCGTCGGCGATTGGTCGCAAGGCTGGCTGATCTACAGAGACGACAACTTGAACGGTCGCTTCGATCCGGTGGAGAGCCTGGTGCTGACGCACACGCAGGCCGCAGGGACGCTGACGATTCGCACCAGCGACGGCCGGCGCAAGTTGACCTACCGTGGCTACGGCCGCGCCGACGGGTCCAATGTGCGATTCGTGTTCTGCGATGCCGGACTGAGCACGGGTGGACAGGTGGTAGTCGCCAACTCCGGTCGCATACGCAGCACCGACCGGGTGCAGTTCGGCGACTGCGGCGCCTGATCAGCCGCTGCGTGCGCTGATGGCGCGCTGCAGTGAGGCCGGCAGCCATTGCACCAGTCGTTGGTGCAAGGCTGCTTCGCGCTTGCTCCACCAGATGCCGGCGTAGACGATCGCGATGCCCATGCCACCCAACACGGCCGTGAATAGCAGGCTGTTTTCGAACACCTCATAGCTCAGGTGGCCCAGGTAGCCGATGACGCCCAGCGCGCCGAACACCACGAATGCGCGACGCGCCAGCATGGTGCCGACCAGAATCAGGCCGACATTGATCAACGCGTAGATGAGCTTGCCGAACTCGGAGCCAGAGTCCTGGCTGCTCAGGCCTCCCCAGAAGGTCATCACGCCGATCAGGTACAGCCAGAAGGCGAAATCACGGCGATCTTGCCGTGCTGCTGCCGCGTACTGGCGCAGTTCGATCCACAGCGCGAGCCCAATCATCCCCAAGCCGAACACCATCGACACAGTGGCACGCAGTTTCCAGCCGGCCTCGCTGAACCAGCCGTCGCCATCCTGTGCCAGGAAGGCCGCGACATCCATGCTCATGTACCAGAGCGTCACCGCGATCGGCAGCATCGCGAAGGGCAGACGGAAGCGCCAGATCACCACGGCCCCCGCGATGAGCGTGCCGAACTCCATCATCAGCCAGCGCCAATCGATCCAGTAGTGGTAGTCACGGTAGCTCTGCATGCCTTCCCAGTAGCCCAGGACGTGCTGCAGGGCAAACAGCACCATCGGCACGCTGGCGATCATCAGGGCGGCCATCGTGCCAGCCGCAATCGGTTGGCGCTCGATCTCGACAAAACGGCGGGTCAGCGCGTACGCAAGCAGCATGACGGCCGATCCCATCACCAGCAGCGGCCAGGCACCGAAGGTGTCCCAGGCGATGGTGATGAACAGCGAGATTGCGCCAATCGCGATCAGGCCGCCAAAGTAGTACAGCAGGTGCGCCATCTTGAAGCTGGGGGTTTCATGGGCATCGGCGTGGATCTCGGCCAGATAGGCCCACAGTTGCTGTGCCTGCTCAGGTGCCAGCACGCCTGCTTGTGCAGCGCTTTCCAGATCCTGTTGCGTCACTCTGACGTGCATGCTCACTCCCGGCCGATCCGCGTACGCCTGAATCGCTAGCCTATCCGAGCCCGCCAGCCTTGTCGCCGATCGCCTGCCAGCGTGCCGCTTCGGTGGCTGATGGACTTTCGCCGAATCAGCGCTTGGGGAATGATGCGGGCTTCGCGGCGCCATTGTCTTTGGCGTGGCTGCCCCCATCTGCCCCTGCTACCGACTTCGAATCATCGACATGGCCGACTCTCCGCACATTTTCAACGCCACCCAGGACAACTTCGAGACCGATGTGCTCGAAGCCTCTTTTCACACGCCGGTCCTGGTCGACTTCTGGGCCCCCTGGTGCGCCCCCTGCAAGCAGCTGATGCCGACGCTGGACCGCATCGTGCGCGAGGCCAATGGCGGGCTGAAGCTGGCCAAGGTCAATACCGACGAGGAAGCAGCGGTGGCCGGGAGCTTCGGCATCCGCAGCCTGCCGACCGTCGTCCTGTTCAAGGATGGCCGCCCGGTCGATGGCTTCATGGGCGCGCAGCCTGAAGGCGCGATTCGGGCGATGCTGGCCAAGCACATCACCGCCGCGCCGCCCGAGCCGGAGCCCGAACCGGATCTGGACGCCGAGGACCTGAGCTCGGTGATCGGCGCGCTCCAGGCCGCCATCAAGGCTGATCCGAAGAAGCATGAGTTGAAGGCCGAGCTGGCCGACGCGCTACTGCGGGCCGGTTTGATCGATGAAGCAGTGGCGCTGCTGAACCAGCTGCCGAGTGACCTGCAGGACCACGAGCTCAGCAAGCGCGCGCGCGCGCGGCTGGGATTCATCCTGGCAGTGGAACATGCGCCTGCCAATGCCGAGCTGCAGGCCGCCATCGACGCCGATCCGAACAATCTGTCCGCCCGCTATCAGCTCGGTACGCGGCTGCTGCTCGCGCAGCAGTACGCTGCCGGGATGGATCAGTTCCTGGCCATCCTGAAGGCGGATCGCAAGTTTCAGGATGATCTCGGCCGACGTGCGCTGCTGGATGCCTTCCGCATCCTGCCGGACGCCGATCTGATCGGCGATTACCGTCGACGCATGACCAGCCTGCTGTTCTGATTCAGGACTGCCGCCGCCTGCGGGCGGCGGCGAGCTACGATGGCTGGCAGCATGACGCCCAAGAAGCTGCAGCGCATGCTGCGCTGGTGGCCGCCTTTCTGGTTCGGCGGCGTACGCGTGCTCGCCATCAGCGAGGACTGGCGCTACGCCAAGGTGCGGCTGAAGTTGCGCTGGTACAACCGCAACTATGTCGGCACCCAGTTCGGCGGACTGCTGTTCGCCATGACCGATCCCTTCTGGATGATCATGGTGATGGAGTGCCTCGGTCGCGAGTATCTGGTCTGGGACAAGGCCGGCGAGATCGAGTTTGTGAACCCGGGGCGTGGCGACGTGTACGCTGAATTCCGCTTGCAGGACGAGGATTTAGCGCAACTGCGCGCCGATGCTGCCGGCGGCGAGCGTGTTTTGCGCTGGTTTCCGGTGGATGTGCGGACCGCCGATGGCACGCTGGTCGCGCGGGTGCGCAAACAGCTGTATGTGCGACTGAAGCCTGTGCATCGGCCGCCCGCATAAGCCGCAAAGACCGATGTCGTCAGGGCTGCGCGCTGGCGGCGTCGAGTTGCGCCAGTAACTGATCCGGCGGCACGAAACCCTGAAGCGCCGTCCCCGTCTCGGTCACCAGCGTCGGCGTGCTGTTGATGCCGAGCCGCTGCGCCAGCGCCAGATTCTGCTGGATCGGATTCGGGCACATCGCCGTCGCCACCGGTTCGCCGCGCTTGGCCGCGGTCAGTGCCGCCTTGCGATCCTCCGCGCACCACACCGACACGCTGTCCTGATAGCTCGGCGATTGCAGCCCGCCGCGCGGAAACAGGATGTACTCGATGCTGATGCCGGCGTCGTTGTACTGCTGGACGGCTTCGTGCAGCTTGCGGCAGTAACCACAGTCGATGGCGGTGAACACGGTCACGCGATGCTTGGGCTGGGCAGCCGCATAGACGATGCGTTGCTCGCTGCCGACCTCTGCCAGTACCTGCTTGCGGCGCAGCGCGCGCCCGTCCTCGGTCACATTGCGGCGCGCCTCCACGTTCCACAAGGTGCCTTGCAGCAGGTACTTGCCGTCCGCGCTGACGTAGATCTCGGTGCCGCCGACCAGAGCCTCATAAACGCCGGGCATGGCGCTGGGCCGGATCGACTCAATCTGAGCGTCGGGTGCGAGACGGCTGAGCGCCTGACGAACGGCAGCCTGCTCGGCTGCATCGTCGGCGTGGGCAGCGCCGAGCGGCGCCAGTAACAGGGTCAACAGCGAGAGGCGAAACATGGGCGGCTCCGTGGCGTTGTCGAACTGACAACACGGCTGCGACTGAGCCAGAGATTCCGCAGTTCCACGCGGCTGCGCCGGGCGTCGCCGGACGGTGGCTAAGCCACGCCAAACGGAAAGCACAGCACCTGATCGAGGCGGCTGGCGCCCACCAGCCACTGGTGCAGACGGTCGATGCCGAGCGCCACGCCGGCACAGGCGGGCATCTGTGCCAAGGCCTGCAGCAGATGCACATCGATGGCCGGTTCCGCGCTGCCGCGCGCACGCCGCTGCTGCAGATCGCGTTCGAAGCGCTGGCGCTGCTCCACCGGATCGCAGAGCTCGTGATAGCCGTTGGCCAGCTCCACCGACCCCAGATACAGCTCGAAGCGCTCGGCGACTGGCGGGTCGCCCGCGCGTATGCGCGCCAGCGCGGCCTGGCTGGCGGGAAAGTCGTAGAGAAAGCAGCCGCCCGACGCGTCCAATTGCGGTTCGATGCAGTGGGTGCGCAGCAGATCCAGCCAGTCATCGCGCGTCAGGCCGTCGGGATCGATGGCATAGACGCTGAGCGGCGCCTGCAACGCCGCCAGCGGCGCGCGATGCGGATCCAGTCCCAGCAGCGACTGATAGCACTCCGCGTAACTCTGCCGCTGCAGCGGGCCGAGCGCGCGACCGAAAGCCTGCGCTGCCGCGCGCACCAGCGCGTCCACTTCGTCCATCAGCTGGTGGTGTGTCCAGCCGACGCGGTACCACTCCAGCAGCGTGAACTCCGGATTGTGGCGCTGTCCGCACTCGCCGTTGCGAAACACGCTGCCGAGTTCAAAGATGTCGCCGCTGCCGGCCGCCAGCAAACGCTTCATGAAGAACTCGGGCGAGGTGCGCAGCCAGCGCAGCGGCGGCGCGTCCGAGCGCCCGGCGTAACGGGTGACGAAGCTCTCGATATTGGGGTCGGTGTTGCCGGCTTGCGACAACACCGGCGTCGTCACCTCGAGCACGCCGCGCTCGGCGAAGAAGCGGCGCACGCAGTCCAGCAGGCGGGCGCGCTCGCGTAGTGCCTCAAGGCGCATGTTCGTGCTGCGCCAACAGCGCCCGCAGCGCATCCTCATCGAGCACCGGCACGCCGAGTTCCTGCGCCTTGCTCAACTTCGAGCCGGCATCGCTGCCCGCCACGACGAAGCTGGTTTTGCGCGACACGCTGCCGGCCACCTTGGCGCCCAATGCCTCCAGCCGTGCGCCAGCGGCGTCGCGCCCCATGCTCGCCAGCGTGCCGGTCAGCACGACGGTCTGACCCTGCAGCGGACCGGCGCTCGCCGTGGCGGGATCGCGCTCTTCCCAGTGCACGCCGGCCTGGCGCAGCGCCTCGATGACCTCGCGGTTGCGCGCATCGCTGAAGAAGCTCCACAGCCGCTCGGCTACCACTGGGCCGATGTCCGGGACCGCCATCAGCGCCTCGTTGCCGAGTGCTTTGCGTAGTTCGCGCGATTGCAGCGCCTGCGGCTCGGCGAAGTACGGTGTCAGCCGCAGACTGGCGTCGATGATCCGGTCCAGGCTGCCGAAGTGCCGTGCCAACGCCTTGGCCGTGGACTCGCCGACGTCGCGAATCCCAAGGGCATACAAAAAACGCTCCAGCGTCGTCGACTTGCTCTTCTCCAGCTCCGCCATCAACTTGGTGGCGGAGCGCTCACCCATGCGGTCCAGCGTCGACCAGGTCGCCAGATCGATGCGGTAGAGGTCCGCAATCGAGTGCGCCAGACCGGTGTCGACCAGTTGTTCGACGGCTTTTTCGCCCAACCCTTCGATGTTCATCACCCGGCGCGACGCGAAGAAGCGCAGTGCCTCTTTGCGCTGGGCCGGGCAGATCAGGCCGCCGGTGCAGCGCACCACTGCTTCATCCTCGACGCGCACCACCGCGGAGCCGCATTCCGGGCAGTGCGCCGGGGGACTGACCGGCTGCGCCTCGGGTGGTCGGCGCTCCAGCACCGGCGCGACCACTTCCGGAATCACGTCGCCGGCGCGGCGCACGATCACCGTGTCGCCCGGTCGCAGATCCTTGCGCGCGACCTCGTCGAAGTTGTGCAAGGTCGCATTGGCGACGGTGACGCCACCGACGAACACCGGCTCCAGACGCGCGACCGGCGTCACCGCGCCGGTGCGCCCGACCTGCAGATCGATGGCCAACAGCCGCGTCAGTGCCTCTTCCGCCGGATATTTGTGGGCGATGGCCCAGCGCGGCGCCCTCGACACGAAACCGAGCTCCGCCTGCCAGTCCAGCCGATCGACTTTGTAGACCACGCCGTCGATGTCGTAGGGCAGGGTAGGGCGCAGGCTGCCGATGCGGTCGAAATACGCCAGGCAGCCCTGGGCGCCGCTGGCGCGGTCGACCAGCGGGCAGATGGGAAATCCGAGCTCGCGCAGCCGCGCCAGGATGCCCGAGTGGCGATCTGCCAGCGGGCCATCGCTGAGTTCGCCCAGGCCGTAGGCAAAGAAGGACAAGGGCCGCTCGGCGGCGGCGCGCGGATCCAGCTGCCGCACGCTGCCAGCGGCGGCGTTGCGCGGATTCACCAGTTCCTTCTCGCCGCGTTCGCGTGCGCGGCGGTTGTAGGCATGGAAGCCGGCGCGCGGCATGTAAACCTCGCCGCGCACCTCCAGCACCGCAGGCGGCGCCCCGTTCAGGCGCAGCGGTATGGACTTAATGGTGCGGATCGTGTGGGTCACGTCCTCGCCGATGCTGCCGTCGCCGCGCGTGGCTGCCCGCACCAGCAGGCCGTCCTCATAGCGCAAGCTGAGCGCCAGCCCGTCGAACTTGGGCTCCACCGAGAACTCGATATCGCTGCGGCCCAGCAGTTGCTCGATGCGGCCGACGAAGTCCTGCACGTCGGCGCTGGAGAAGGCATTGCCGAGTGAGAGCATCGGCACCGCATGCTGCACCTTGACCAGATCGCTGACCGGGGTGGCGCCCACCCGCTGCGTCGGTGAATCCGCCGTCAGCAGCTCCGGGTGCGCCTGTTCCAGGCGGCGCAGCTCGTGAAACAGCTGGTCGTACGCGGCGTCCGGGATGCTGGGCGCATCCAGCACATGGTAGCGATAGTCATGGGCGCGGATTTCCGCGCGCAGTTCGGCGATGCGCTCGGCGACCGTGCTCATGCCTTACCAGCCCGGCTTGATCTGCAGCTGCTCGCGCTTGCGGTCGTAGGCGCGCAGTTCATCACGCAGCGCCGCGATACGCTGACGGCCCAGCGGCGAGCGCTGGTCGTCCAGCAACTGCGCGCCGAGCAGATCGGAGAAGCGCTGCGCGGCCGGCAGCATGGTGTCCCAGGCATCCAGGGCCGACATTGGTCCCGGCAGCGTCATGAACAACACGACGCCTGGGGTGGTGAACTGATCGATCTGTCCCAGATCAAAATTGCCCGGCCGCACCATATTGGCCATGCTGAAAATCGGTCCCAGCTCGGGCTTGCTGTCCACCAGCCGATGGAAAATGCCGAGGTCGCCATGCAGCAGACCAGCCTTCTCGGCGGCGACCACGAGTTCGGGGCCGTGCAGGGTGTATCCATCCTGCGCCACGACGTACAGGCTGACAATGCGATCGTGCGGCGTCGCCTCGCGCTGGCCCACCTTGCTTGCGCTCGCCGTGCTGCTGTCGCGACGCTCCTCGCGCTCGCTCAGCCCGTCGATATCCAACGGCGGCAGCTGGTCCACGTCTACCGCGTTGTGCCACGGCGTATCGCTGAGCGCACTGAAGCCGTCGGGATCGTCCTCGCCGAGCACGGGTTCGCGGCGGCCGCCCTGCACTCGCGCCTGCGGGTCGCTGCGGCGGGCACTGCCGCGACCGAGCCAGTAGATCGCACCCAGTATCAGCAGTCCTAGGACGATCAGAATGATGCGCAACTCGGTAGCGGTCATGGCCGGAGCGTGATGGAAACCAGCCGGAAGCATACGCAAGGATGCCGCGCTGCGTGAGTCACACCGCAGGCCGATGCGACGCAGAGGAATTACGTTTCAGCGCTTGTTTCGATCCCCGCACCTGTCGGTATCATCGCGAATACCCCGCCCATGGTGACCCAGTCCGCTGTGTCCTTCCTCGAACGCCTAAAACGCGAAGCAGATCAGCAGCGTGCGCAGGCCGAGATGGCGCAGCGCGAGCGCGATCAGCGCGATTCGATCTACAAGCAGCAGATCGAACCGCGGATGCTGGAGCTGACCCGCTACCTCGAGGGTCTGGTGGCGACGCTGATGGAAGTGAAGCCCGCCATCGTCGTCAAGATGCCGATCCAGGGCTATGGCGATCTCGCGGCCCAGCCGTATTGGGACTACAAGATCGACCACGAGCGCCGCCATCGGGCTTTCGTCATCAACATGACCTGGACGCTGCGCGTGGACCCCGAGCGTACGCCGGTGGTGCGCGCCGACAACGTCACCAAGGTGAAGACGCTGATCAGCGTGTTCCGGCACAACAATCTGGGCGGCATCAAGGAAGAAAAGCGCACGCCGCAGGGCGAGATCATGGTCGCCACCTTCCATGCCCGCGGCTACATCAAGGCCAGCCTGCAGGCGCAGATTTCGGCCGAAGATCCGATCCTGCGCATGAGCTTCAACAACGCCAGTTGGCTGGGCACCAGTCGCCGACAGCTGCCCTGGGAGCAGATCAACGATTCGCTGTTCGACAAACTGGCGCGCTTTCTGGTGCGCGAGGACGACTCCTTGTTCACCGAAGAGGTGACCGGCGAGTTGCGCCAGAAGCTCGGGCGCGAACCGGAGACGGCGCAGACGCGCACAGAGCCGGTCGCACCGGCGCCGGCAGCGCCCGCACCGCGCGCAGAAACGCCCGCGCCGGCCAAGCCCGCGGTGCTCGACGCGGATCTGGCCGCCGAACTGTCACGCTTCCAGGTACAGGGCAACGTGCCGCCGCCGCCGGTTCAGATGGACGGTGGCGTGATTCAAATCGACGAGAGCAAGCTCGGTATCGCGGCGATGGCCGATGAGTTGGAGGACAGTGGCTTCTTCAAGCCGCGCGATCTGTCCAAACTGGTCGTCACGCCAGACGCGCAGGCCCCCGCCGCTGCACCTGTGGCAACGCCCGCAGCACTGCCGACGACACCCGCGCCTCCCAAAGCGCCGGTCGTTGCGGCGCCGCAGGTGCCTGCTGCCGCAGTGCCCGTCGCGCCGCGCCCGGCTGTGGCGGCGCCGCCGCGGGTGACGCCGCCGCCAGCAGCGCCAGCGCAGCCCGCACGGCCTGCGGCGGCAGCGCCGGCGCCGGTCACGGCCAGTCCGGCGCCCGTCGCAGCAGCGCCAGCCGCTGCGACGGCGGAAAGCAGCGAGGACGTGAAGGAACGCGAGGCCGCGCTGTTCCGCTTGCGCGTGCGCGCCATGATGGCGAAGTTGCGCGGCGACGGTTCCGACAAGAAGCCCTGAGTGCGTACACCCGGCGCCGCGGCGCCGGGTGTCCTGCGCTGCTCAGATCAGCTTGATCTCGCGCAGCCGCTCCAGCAAATACTCGTGCGAGGTGATCGGCGTCGGATAGCGCGAGGGATTCTCCGCGCTGATGCAGCCCGGCAGCACATCGATCAGAAAATCGGGATTGGGGTGCAGGAAGTAGGGCACCGAGAAGCGCGGCTCGCGCGCTTGCGCACCCGGCGGGTTGACCACGCGGTGAGTGGTCGAGGGATACACATGGTTGGTCAGGCGCTGCAGCATGTCGCCGATATTGACCACGATCGCGTCACCCTGCGTGGTGATCGGCAACCACTCGCCCTGGCGCGTCAGCACCTGCAGGCCTTCGGCGCTGGCGCCCACCAGCAGCGTGATGAAATTGATGTCTTCATGTGCCCCGGCGCGCACATTGGGCACGTCGGCCTGGGTAATCGGCGGATAGTGGATTGGCCGCAGGATCGAGTTGCCGACATTGGTCTTGTCGTCGAAGTAGTGCTCCGGCAGGTCGATGTGCAGCGCCAGCGCGCGCAGCACGCGCGTGCCGAGCTGATCGAGCGCGGTGTACAGCCCGTAGCCGAGCTCGCGGAACTCCGGCACTTCCTCGGGCCACAGGTTTTCCGGCATCACCTCGGCGTAGATCGAGTCGCGCGGAATCTCCCGGCCGATGTGCCAGAACTCCTTGAGATCCGGGTACTTGGAATCTTTGGCCGTTTCCACCATGAAGGGCGTGTAGCCGCGTGCGCCGCCGCCGCCCTGCACGTGGTAGCGGCGCTTGACGGCGTCCGGCAGCGCGAAGAAGCGCTTGAAGGCGTCGTAGGCGCCATCGATCAGCGTCTGCGGGATGCCGTGGCCACTGATGCAGCAAAAACCGTACTCGCGGTAGGCCTTGCCCAACTCCGCCACGAAGGCGGCGCGGTCGGTGTCGTAGCGGCGGATGTCTAGGGTGGGAACGCCCATGGCTGTCTTTCCTGGCGGTCGATAAAGAACGCGGAGTATCGGCGATCAGCGCGTCGCCAGCACCATCAAGTAAGCGATGCCACCGGTCACCGGGATGGTGAAAATCCAGGCCCAGATGATGCGTTCCACCACGTTCCAGCGCAGCGCATTGGCGCGTTTGGCAAAGCCGACGCCCATGATCGCGGTGGAAATGCTGTGGGTGGTGGACACTGGCATGCCCATCGCGGCCGCGGTGGACAGGATGGTCGCCGACGCCGTCTCCGCGGCGAAGCCGTGGATCGGGTGCAGCTTGACCATTTTGTGGCCGAGGGTCTTGATGATGCGCCAGCCGCCCATCGCGGTCCCGGCTGCCATCACCAGCGCGCAGGTGATCTTGATCCAGGTGTCGATGCCGCTGCCGCCCGGCGTCGGGTGCAGGAAGCTCAGGAAAGGCGGCAGATCGTCGAGCGTGCCGACCGACTGCGCGCCGACCAGTGCCAGCGCAATGATGCCCATGGTCTTTTGCGCGTCGTTCAGGCCGTGGGCGTAGCCCATGTAGGCAGCGGAGGCCAGCTGGGCTTTGCCAAAGAAGCCGTTGACCCAGCGTGGCCGTGCCAAACGGCCGAGCCAGCCACCGGCGCGGGCCATGCCGGCGACGATCGCGAACAGCAATGCAATGATTGCCACGCCGAGCACAAAGCCGGCCACTGGCGACAGCACCATCGGGACGACCACCTTGAACAGCAGGCCGCCACCCTTGTACCAGGGCTCCGCGGGCTGTGCCCAGATCAGCGCCTGCAGATTGCCGTGCGCCGCGCCGACCGCGGCACCGCACAGGCCGCCGATCAGCGCGTGACTGGAACTCGACGGCAGGCCCCACCACCAGGTGATCAGATTCCACACGATCGCCGCCGTCAGCGCGCACAGCAACACGCCCGAGGTGACGGTGACCACGCCGGAATCGATCAGGCCGCTGGAGATGGTCTTCGCCACGGCCTCGCCCGCCAGCGCGCCGATCAAATTCATCCCGGCCGCCATCAACACCGCCTGCGCCGGGGTCAGCACCTTGGTGGCCACCACCGTGGCGATCGAGTTGGCGGTGTCGTGAAAACCGTTGATGAACTCAAAAATCAGCGCCGTCAGGATCAACAGCAGCAACAGGGTGAGCGCCATGGCTGTCGCTCTCAGCTGTTTTTCAGGACGATCTGATACGCCACCACGCCGGCCTCGCGGCAACGGTCGATGGCTTTTTCCAGAATCTCGTAGAAGTCGTGCACCATGAAGGTCTGGATCGGGTCGTACTTGCCCGCATACAGCTCGCGATACAACTCCAGCATCAGCCGATCGGCCTCGACTTCGATGGCGCGCAGCCGGTCCGACAAGCTCTTCATCGACTCCAGCTGCATCTTGCGCAGCTCGCTGACCATCTTGACCACCACCTCGGCGGCGTCGACCAGCATGCGCGCGCGCTGCACGAAATCGACGCCGTGGATGCGCTCGCCGGCCAGCGCGTAGCGTTCGGCGAACTTCTCCACCGTCTTCGGGATGCGATACAGCGCATTGCCGAGCGATTCGATGTCCTCGCGTTCGAGCGCCGTCACGAAGGTGTGCACGAGTTCGGTGCGGATCGCATCGGCGACCTGACGCTCACGCTCGCGCGCCAGGCGGAACTCCTCCAGCGAGGGCTGGTTGGCGCGTCGCTCCACCAGCGCCAACAGCGCGCGCGTGCTGTCGAGCGCCGCGCCGGCGCTGGATTCCAGCAGCGAGAAGAAACGATCGCCTTTGCCAAAGATGGTTTGCAGCGAAAACATGGCCTACTCCGGAGCGGCAGGTGTGAGCGCCGCGTGATGGCGCGCATGCTCGCTCAGTCGACGGGGTCGACGCCAGCGCTTTTCGTTCCTGCGCCTACTCGTCGAGCACGCCCTCGGGCTCGGCCCAGTCGATCAGTTCGCGCACGAAACTGGTGGCGTAAGCGCCCGCCGGCAGGGCAAAGGCGAGCTCCAGCGTGTCCGCCGCCAGCCACCGCCAGTGCAGCGCATCGGCGCACACACGCAAGGCGCGGCGCTCCTGTTCGAGGCCGGTGCTGACCAGCAACTCGGCGTACACGGTCTCGCTGGCGGCTACCGCCTGCTCCAGGGCGGCGCAGGCGCCGGCGCTGGGCAGCTCGCCGCCGCCCCACAAGGCGCCGGTCGGGTGGATGTCGTGCTCGGCGCAGCGCTGCTGCAGCACAGGATCGACGGCGATTGGCCCGAACCAGGCGCGTTTGCCGGCGAGATTCATCAAATCGCCGTCGATGGGCTGGTTCCAGCTGCCGTCCAGCACGCGTCGATGCAGCATTGCGTTGAATAGCGCGCTGCGGGCGGCCGACAGCGCAAAGCTGCGCTCGCTGCGCCCCAGCGTGGCGCCGGCGTGCAGTTGGCGCGCCAGCGCCAGATTGCCGCCCTCGCGGCCGAATCGTTGCGTGCCGAAATAGTTGGGCGCGCCGGCAGCAGCCAGCACGCGCAGCCGCGCCTCGGCCAATGTCGGATCGCCGACCAGGTGCCGCAGCACCAGCACGAAGCGATTGCCGGTCAGGCCGCCGCGCTTGAGCTTGCGCGAGTGCCGCGCCACCTCAAGCACGCGCACACCCGGCGCGGCATAAGTGGACCAGTCCACCTGGCGTCCGGGCAGTTGCACGGTGAAGTACTGGCGGGTCACCCCGTGGCGATCCTTGAGGCCGGCATAGCCGACCGCGAGCAAGGGCACCTTGGCATGCCGCGCCAGCGTGCGCGCGACCCATTCGGTGTTGGCGTCGCGCTTCTCGATCTGCAGCAGATCGTGCTCGCCCTGGCCATCGGCTGCGAAACCCAGCGTCTCCTCGACGATGAAATCTTCCGGCTGCTGCTTGAGGACGCCACGCAGCGCCGGACCGCCGTGGGCGTAGGCCAGCATCATCGCGGCACCAGCATGACAACCGCCTGGGCGGCGATGCCCTCGCCGCGGCCGGTGAAGCCGAGGCGTTCGGAGGTGGTGGCTTTGATGCTGACCTGCGCCGGCGCGCAGGCCAGATCGGTGGCGATGCGCTCGCGCATCAGCGGCGCATGCGCAGCGATGCGCGGGCGCTCGCACACGATCACCACATCACAGTTGCCAAGTTGATAGCCCTCGGCCGTCATCAACTGGTGGCAATGGCGCAGCAGCGCACGGCTGTCGGCGCCGCGCCAGCGCGGGTCCGAGGGCGGAAAGTGCTGGCCGATGTCGCCCAGCGCCAGCGCGCCGAGCAGGGCGTCGCACAGCGCGTGCAGCGCGACATCGCCATCGGAATGCGCGATCAGACCGTGGTCATGGGCGATGCGTACACCGCCCAGCATCACGTGGTCGCCGGGACCGAAGGCGTGCACGTCATAGCCGATGCCGGTGCGCGGCCACCGCGTCGTCATTGCCTGGCTCCCAGCAATTGACTGGCGATCAGCCAGTCGGAGGGGGTGGTGACCTTGAGGTTGTCGTCGGCGCCCGCGACCAACAGCGGCTGCACTCCGCAGGCTTCCATTGCCTGCGCCTCGTCGGTGGGCGGCGCGGACTGGTGCGGCCAGCGCGCCAGCGCCTGCTCCAGCGCGCCGCGCCGGAACATCTGCGGCGTCAGCGCCCGCCACAGGCCCTCGCGCGCCACTGTGTGCGCCACCTGCGGCGTCGCGCCCGCACCGGGACTGGCGTCGGCGCGTTTGAGCGTATCGCGCAGCGGCGTCGCCAGCAGCCCGCCTTCGGCCGCGCCCGCGAGGTCGATCAGGCGACTGATGTCCTCGGCGCGCACGCAGGGGCGCGCGGCATCGTGCACCAGCACAAACTCCTGCGCGGCGACCGCTGGCGGCAGTGCGCGCAGGCCGGCGAGCACCGAGTCGGCGCGTTCAGCGCCGCCGCAGGCACGCAGCACCGGCTTGCCGGCCAGTTCGGTCCAGCCCGGCCACCAGAGGTCGTCGGCCGCCAGCACCACCATCAGGCCGGCCACCGCCGGATGCTGCGCCAGCGCTTGCAAGGTCCAGCCGATCAAGGGCTTGCCGTGGATGTCAGCATATTGTTTGGGACGCTCGCCGCCGAAACGCCGACCGCTGCCGGCGGCCGGTACCACCGCCCAGATCATTGCGGCGTGTCCTCGGTGCGCTTCTCGGCCGCCTCGACGGCGCGTTCGGGCTCAGCCACCTGGATCAGGCGCTCGCCCTGTTTGACCATGCCGAGCTCCGAGCGGGCGCGCTCCTCAATGGCATCGCGCCCACTCTTGAGGTCTTCCACCTCGGCGGCCAAAGCCTGATTGCGTTCGCGCAAGCGGGCATTTTCCTCACGCTGCTGCTGCAGGGACTTTTCCAAGTCCCAGACATCGTTCATGCCGCCGCTGAACCACAGTTGGTACTGCAGTGCGACCAGCAGAACGAGCAGCAGCAGCAGCAGCCAGCGCATGGGCGGGCGTTGCCCTCAGCGACCGAAGCGGAAGGCGTCGCGACCGGCATAACTCGCCGCCGCGCCCAGTGCCTCTTCGATGCGCAGCAGCTGGTTGTACTTGGCGACGCGATCGGTGCGGCACAGCGAGCCGGTCTTGATCTGCGTGGCGGTGGTGGCCACCGACAGATCGGCGATGGTGGTGTCCTCGGTCTCGCCAGAGCGGTGCGACACGATCGCCGCGTAGCCGGCCTGATCGGCCAAGGCGATCGCCGACAGCGTCTCGCTCAGCGTGCCGATCTGATTCAGCTTGATCAGGATGGCGTTGGCGATGCCCTGGTCGATGCCCTGCTGGAAAATCCGCGTATTGGTGACGAACAAATCGTCGCCGACCAACTGCGCGCGCTGGCCGACGCGTTGGGTCAGCAGCTTCCAGCCGGCCCAGTCATCCTCGGCCATGCCGTCTTCGATGGTGACGATCGGATACTGGCGCACCCAGCCGTCCAGGTAGTCGACGAACTGCTCGCTGCTCAGCCAGCGGCCCTCGGACGCCAGATGGTAGCGACCGTCCTTGTAAAACTCGCTGCTGGCGACATCCAGACCCAGCAACACATCGTCGCCGGCACGGTAGCCGGCGCGTTCGATGGCTTCGAGGATCACCTCGATCGCTTCTTCGTTGGAGCGCAGGTCCGGCGCGAAGCCGCCCTCGTCGCCCACTGCCGTCGCCAGTCCGCGTCCTTTCAGCACGCCCTTGAGCGCATGGAAAATCTCGGTACCGGCGCGCAAGGCCTCGCTGAAGCTGCTGACGCCCACCGGCAGCACCATGAATTCCTGCATGTCGACACTGTTATCGGCGTGGGCGCCGCCGTTGATGATGTTCATCATCGGCACCGGCAGCCGCGGCGTGCGCGAACCGGCCACGCTCTGCCACAGCCCCATGCCGCGGCTGGCGGCATAGGCGTGGGCAGCCGCGAGTGAGACGCCGAGCAGTGCGTTGGCGCCGAGCCGGCTCTTGTTGTCGGTACCATCCAGCGCGATCAGGCGTGCGTCCAGCCCGGCCTGGTCAGCGGCATCGGTGCCGCGGATGGCGTCGGCGATGACGCCGTTGACGTGGCCGACGGCCTTGCGCACGCCCTTGCCCAGGTAACGCGTCTTGTCGCCATCGCGCAACTCGATGGCCTCACGCGAGCCAGTGGAGGCGCCCGAGGGCACGGCGGCGCGGCCCAGATGGCCAGTGCTCAGGCGGACTTCGGCTTCCAGCGTCGGGTTGCCGCGCGAATCGAGGATTTCGCGGGCGTGCACTGCGGTGATCGTGGTCATGGAGGGATCAGACAGAAATGAGGAGGAGGTCGCGGGGACGGCCCGCACGGCGCCAAGAATAGCGGCATGCGGGCCTGATGCGCTGCGGCAAAGCGCGGGCTCAGATCAGATCGGCCTCGTCGAAGGGACGTGCCTTCACCGCGCGGTCGACCTGTTGCAGCGTTTCCAGCAGTGCGCGCATCCGCCCCAGCGGCCAGGCATTCGGGCCATCCGACAGCGCGACGCTGGGATCGGGATGGGTTTCCATGAACAGGCCGGACACGCCGGCAGCGACCGCCGCACGCGCCAGCGCCGGCACGAACTCGCGCTGGCCGCCGGAGCGATCGCCCTGTCCGCCCGGCAGCTGCACCGAATGGGTGGCGTCGAACACCACCGGCGCTCCGGTCTGCCGCATCACCACCAGCGCGCGCATGTCCGACACCAGATTGTTGTAGCCGAAACTGGCGCCGCGCTCGCATACCAGGATCTGATCATTGCCAGCATCGCGCGCTTTCTGGACCACGTGTTGCATGTCCCAGGGCGCCAGAAACTGGCCTTTCTTGATGTTCACCGGCTTGCCGGCGCGCGCGACGTTCTGGATGAAATCGGTCTGTCGGCACAGGAAGGCCGGCGTCTGCAGCACATCGACCACGCTGGCCACCTCCGCCAGCGGCGTGTACTCGTGCACGTCGGTCAACACCGGTACGCCAATCTGGCGCCGGACTTCGGCCAGCACCTTGAGGCCCTCGTCCAGGCCCGGACCGCGGAAGCTGCGTCCCGACGAGCGATTGGCCTTGTCGAAGCTCGATTTGAAGATGAACGGGATGCCGAGCGCTGTGGTGATTTCCTTCAGCGTGCCGGCGGTATCGAGCTGCAGTTGCATGGACTCGATCACGCACGGCCCGGCGATCAGGAAGAAAGGGCGCTCCAGTCCGACGTCAAAGCCACATAGCTGCACAGTAGCCATCAGGCGCTCACCGCGGTCGGCTGACGGGCATGGCGGGCCGCCTTGTGCGCCCGCGCGGCGCGCACGAAGCCCTCAAACAGCGGGTGGCCATCGCGTGGCGTCGAGGTGAACTCCGGATGGAACTGGCAGGCCAGATACCAGGGGTGATCAGCGAGTTCGACGATCTCCACCAGCAGATCGTCGATCGACTTGCCGGAGATTACGAGGCTCAGCTCTTCCAGCCGCTGGCGGTAGAAATTGTTGAACTCATAGCGATGGCGGTGGCGTTCGCGGATCACCTCAGCACCGTACAGCTGGCGCGCCAGCGTGCCCGCTTTCAGCCGGCATTCCTGCGAACCCAGGCGCATGGTGCCGCCGAGGTCGGAGCTGTCGGTGCGGCGCTCGACGGCGCCGGTCGAGGTGCGCCACTCGGTGATCAGGCCGATCACCGGGTGCTCGCAGTTGCGGTTGTTCTCGGTGCTGTTGGCGCCTTCCAGCCCGGCAATGGCGCGGGCGAAATCCACCACCGCCGCCTGCATGCCGTAGCAGATGCCGAAGTAGGGGATCTTGTGCTCGCGTGCGTGGCGCGCCGCCAGCACCTTGCCCTCGAAGCCGCGTTCGCCGAAGCCGCCCGGCACCAGAATGGCGTCGGCGCCTTCCAGCACCTCGGCGCCGAGCTTCTCCACGTGCTCGGACTCCACCCAGCGCAGCTTCACGCGCGTGCGCTGGCGCAGGCCGCCGTGCCGCAGCGCTTCCGACAGCGACTTGTAAGCATCTGAATGTTCGACATATTTTCCGGCGATGACGATCTCGACTTCGTCCTCCGGGTGCTCGCAGGCATCGACCACGCGCTGCCACTCGGACAGATCGGCCGGGCCCGCTTTCAGGCGCAGGCGGTCGACCACGATCTGGTCCAGCGCTTGTTCGTGCAGCCACATCGGCAGCTTGTGGATGATGTCGACGTCCACCGCCGACACCACCGCCTGCACCGGCACATTGGTGAACAGCGCGATCTTGCGGCGCTCGGACTCCGGCAGAGGCTGTTCGGCGCGGCACAGCAGCACGTCCGGCTGAATGCCGATCGATCGCAGTTCCTTCACCGAGTGCTGGGTCGGCTTGGTTTTGATCTCGCCGGCGGCCTTGATGTAGGGCACCAGCGTCAGATGGATGAACAGCGCCAGTTCCGGACCGCGTTCGATGCGGATCTGACGGATGGCTTCGAGGAAAGGCAGCGACTCGATGTCGCCGACGGTGCCGCCGACTTCCACGAGCGCCACGTCATAGCCCTGGGTGGCTTCGTCGATGCAGCGCTTGATCTCGTCGGTGATGTGCGGAATCACCTGCACGGTGGCGCCCAAGTAATCACCGCGCCGTTCCCGCCGGATCACATTTTCGTAGATGCGGCCAGTGGTTACGCTGTTCTTGCGCGTCATCCGCGTGCGCAGGAAGCGCTCATAGTGGCCCAGATCGAGGTCGGTTTCGGCACCGTCATCGGTGACATAGACCTCGCCATGCTGGAACGGGCTCATCGTGCCCGGATCCACATTGATGTAGGGATCGAGCTTCATCATGGTCACGCGCAGGCCGCGCGCTTCCAGGATGGCAGCCAAAGAGGCGGCGGCGATGCCTTTGCCCAAAGAGGACACGACACCGCCGGTGACGAAGATCAGGGGGGTCATCGGGGAGATCCGGCAGGAACAAACCGGGGCCGTAGTCTACCCGGCCCGGACAGCTTGCGGCGAATGCCGGTTCAGGGTGGGTAAAAGACCCGCCATGGGGGCCTCGTGCCAAACATGGGGGCGTGGGTGCAACAGCGGGGCGGGGGGCAGGGGACAGGGGACCTGCACTGCAGCGCTTGCCTGGCACTGTCGTCGGCACGTCAGACGAGCAAAGGCGGGACTCGGGACTCGGGACTCGGGACTCGGGACTCGGGACTCGGGACTCGGGACCCGGTGCAGATCGAGCCGGCGACGGTGCACGGAAGCGCGGCAGTGCTGGTCCCCCGGCCCCCGCCCCGCTTTTGCCCGCGCACTCATGTTTGGCAAGAGTCCCGGTCTCGCCTTCGGCGCGCTTACTCGCTCTGCAAACTGCCGACAGTGCAATGCAGTCGCCGCATGGCTGGTCCCCCGCCCCCTGCCCCCCGCCCCGCTTCTTCTTCACCGCATGTTTGGCAAGAGGTTCCCAAGCCCGGCCAGAGAGCCGCTAGCCTGCGCGGATGCCGGCCGCTTGTTCGGCGAGCTTGCGCTTGAGTGGGCTCAAGCGGTCGACCAGATTCATGCCCAGCGCGCGCAAGGGCAGTAGCGGGCCGTCGTGCACTGCGTACAGCCGGTTGAGCGCGTCGAAGCTGCGTGCGGCCAGCGTCGCCTCGCTGCGGCGAGCGCGCGCCCAGCGCGCCAGATCGCTGGCGGCGCAGAAGCTGCGCTGTCGCGCACGCGCCCGGCGCACCAGATCGCGCAGCGCCAGCACGTCCTGGAAGCCCAGATTGACGCCCTGGCCGGCCAGCGGATGCACCACGTGCGCCGCGTCACCGATCAGGATCAGGCGCTCGGCTGCGAAGCGTTGGGCGATCTGCAAACGCAGCGGAAACAGCGCGCGCGCCGAAGCGAGCTGCAGGCGTCCGTAGCGACCGTCGCTGGCGCGTTCCAGCTGGGCGATGAAATCTGCCTCCTCGGCCTGACTCAAGGCTTGTGCGCGCGCGCCGGGCAGCGTCCAGACAATCGAGGCGCGGCCATCCAGCAGCGGCAGGAAGGCCAGCGGCCCGCTCGGCAGGAAGCGCTGCCACGCGGTCTGCGCGTGCGGCTGCTCCAGTTCGATGTGGGCGACCAGCGCGCTCTGGCCGTAGGGCGCGCCATCGACGCCGATCAGGCAGTCGGCGCGCAGCTTGGAGTGCACGCCATCGGCGGCGATCAGCAATCGCGCATCCAGCGCCACGCCGCCCGCCAACTGCACGCGCACGCCCTGCGCGTCGCTGACATGGTGGGCGACGCGATCCTGATAGCGCTGCACGGCGGAGCGCTCCAGCGCCGCCCACAAGGCGCCGGCGACCAGACGGTTCTCGACGATATGACCCAGCGCCTGCCAGCCGTAATCGCTGGCATCGAAGTGCAGACTGGCTTGCGCCAGCGCGTCGGCCACCTCCATTCGTGTGTAGGGCGATGCGCGCGCGGCGGCGATGGCCGGCCACACCCCCAACTCCGCGAGCAGCGCCCGCGCATGCGGCGCGATCGCCACCACCCGCAGATCCACCGGTTCGCCGGCGCTGGGGGCCGTCGCCGGCTGGTCCTCGACCAGCGCCACCTTGAGGCCCTCGCGCTCGAGCGCCAGCGCGGCGCTGGCGCCGACCATGCCGGCGCCCACCACCACCACATCCCAACGATCGCGTTCGCGCAGTCTCATCGGCGTGCCCAAAGCGCAGTGTGTCCACGATAGCCCATGCCGCCAAGCTGCAAATGCTCGCGCAGCGGCTCCAGGCGGTCGGCCGCCAGCAGCGCCAGCGAGCGCAGCCAGCGCATCGGTGCCGCGTCGATACTGGTTCCCAGCGCCAGCGCGTGGCTGAGCCCGGTGGTGGCGCGGCGATCGGCCTGGCGCGCTGCGGCATAGTTCGCCAGCAGGGCCTCGGCACCGGGATCGGCGCCAGCCTGCTGCGCTGCGCGCAGCGCTTCGGCCAGCGCCGTGGCGTCGCGCAGGCCCAGATTGAAGCCCTGCGCGCCGACCGGATGCACCGCCTGGGCGGCATTGCCGATCAGCACCTGGCGCGGGGCGGTCAGGCGCTCGGCCAGCACCCGCCGCAGCGGGTAAGCCAGCCGCGTCCCGACGCGGCGAATGCGGCCCAGCCTGTAGCCGAAGGCCTCCTGCAAGGCGCGCAGGAACTCGGCGTCCGGCAGCGCCATGCGCGCGTCCACGTCCTGTTGCGGCACCACCCAGACGGCGCCGCAGCGTCCCTGTTCCTGCGGCAACAGCGCGATCGGGCCACTGCGGGTGAAGCGCTCGTAGGCCACGCCCTGATGCGCGCGTTCTGGCCACAAGGCGCAGCAGATCGCGCTGCGCTGGTAATCGTAGCGAGTGACGCCGATGCCAGCCGCCGCGCGTAGCCGCGACTCGACGCCATCGGCGATCACCAGCAGGCGCGCGCGCAGCGGCAATTGCTCACCGCTGTCCAGATCGCGCACGCTGGCGTGCACCGCCTGCTCGTGGCTTTGCACCTCGACCACCTCGGCGCGCGCGGTCAGTTCCAGGTCCGCGCGCTGCGCGGCGGCCGCACGCAGCGTGCCGAGCAAGGTGCGCGCCGCCACCACCTGACCGAAATCGGCGCGGCCCGCCTCCGCGGCGGACCAGCGCACGGCGCCAAACTCGCCGGCACTGGACACGTGGATCGCGCAGATCGGCTCGGCCGCCTGCTCGGGAAAGGCCCCGAGCGCGCGCAGACTGCGCACCGTCACCGCCGACAGCGCCAGATGGCGCTCATCGGCCAAGTTCAGCTGCGCCGGCGCCGGATCAACCAGCCGCACGCGCAAGCCCGAGCCGCTCAAAGCCAGCCCCAGCGTCAGCCCGACCAGGCCACCGCCGGCAATCAACACATCCAGATCCTGCGTCACGAGGTCCCACTCAGATCAGCGTGCGGCGGATGATAGGCACGCCTAAGCACGAGGGCACGCGCAAGCAGAGCGGAGGGCACGAGGGCACGTAAGAGCCTGAAGCCTAAAGCCAGGCGCTTTCTGGGTGGTCGGTTCTCTACACAGGCTACTGGCATGCGAGCCTTTTCGTGCCCTCGTGCCCTCGTGCCCTCGTGCCCTCGTGCCCTCGTGCCCTCGTGCCCTCGTGCCCTCGTGCCCTCGTGCCCTCGTGCCTTTGCGTGCTGTCACAGCTCGCGGACGACGCGGAAGCCGACGCGGGCGCCGCTGGAGTCGGCGAGGGCGCTGCCGCGCCAGGCGCTGCGGGCCTGGTCGCGGGCGCTGCCCCAGGAGCCGCCGCGGATCACGCGCAGTTCGCAGCCCGGATTGACCCAGGCGATCGGGCCATCGGGCGCGCGCAAGTAGTTGTCGTGCCAGCAATCTTCTACCCACTCGGAGACGTTGCCGTCGAGGTCGAAGGCGCCGAAGGCGTTGGCGTCGAAGCTGCGCACCGGTGCCGGGCCCCAGTGATTGTCGTCGTAGGCGGCAAAGCCCTGCGTCCAGCGGCGGCCTTGCTTGGAGACCTCGCCAGTGCCGGCCAGATTGGCGATTGGCAGCGTGGGTTCGGCGGCGCCCCAGGGATACAGCGTGCTGCTGCCGGCGCGCAGCGCGTATTCGAACTCGGCTTCGGTGGGTAGCCGGTAGCGCTTGCCGGTTTGCTTCTGCAGCCAGTCGGCGTAGGCGCTGGCGTCGTTCCAGGAAACGTGCACCACCGGGTCGCCGTCGCGGGCGCGCGAGCCGTTGTAGCTGCGCTGCCAATTGATCCGCTTGCTCTTGCTCATGCGCCCGGTTTTCTCGTCGTAGATCGCCGAACTGCCGCTGCGCTCGGCGTCGCTGACGTAGCCGGCACTGTCGACGAACAGGCGGAACTCGGCGACCGAAACCTCGCTGCGCGCCAGCGCATAGCCGCGCGCGAAACTGAGGGCGCGCTGTGGGCCTTCACTCTTGCTGCGCATGGGCTCGTCCTCGGCTGAACCCATCAGAAAACTGCCGACCGGGATGACCACCATGCGCGGACCGCGGCTGCCATCGGCCAGCGCGTCGGTGAAGCGCTCGCCGGGCGACAGCCCGCCGTACAGCTTCAGATTGACGATCTTGCTGTCCAGATCCTGGATCTGCCGCGTGTCCTGCAGCAGTTTGCGCAGGATCTTCAGCGCCGCCTCGGCCTGGTCGGGGTTGCCGGCGGCAATGGCGTCCTTGAAGCGGCTGAGCTGATCGGCCTCGGTCTGGGCGCGGAAAGCCATCACCTGCGAGCGCGCATCGAGCACCCGCGAGCTGCCGGCCTGCACGCCCTCAGCCAGTTGCAGCAACTCGTCGGCGGTGCGGAACTTGAGATCGTAGGCCGAGGCCAGCGCGCGCTCGATCATGCGCCGTTGCGCCTCTTCCAGGCCTTTGAGTGCGCGCGGGCTGGCCGGGTCGACCGCCAGTGCCGCGCGGAAACGCTCGACGGCATTGGCAAAAGTGCGCGGCCCGGCACCCTCGCGCGCCAGCAGTCGCTCGCCGCGGGTGATCTGATCCAGCAGCGCCTCGCCGCGCTCCAGCGCATTGCGGACCGCCACCACCGGCGGCGTATCGACCTCCGCCTCCGGCGCCAGTTTCAGCGCCGCGCGCGCGACCGGGAGCAGGGCGGCCGGCAGCGCCGGCGTGCCGGCCTCTTTCAACTCGTTCAAGGTGCGCCGCCAGACCTCGCGCGCCTCCGCTTGCGCCGGGTCGACCGCCAGCACGCGCGCGGCCAGCGCGAAGGCGCCGCTGTCGCGCGGCTCCAGCAAATGGCCCTCATCCAACTCGGCCTGCATGCGTTGCACCAGCGCCGCCAGCTGTTCCGAGGCCAGTTCGGTGGGTTCCACCGGCAGCGTGTCGGCCGGCAGTTCCACCGGCTCGTCTTCGGCATCCTCGGCGGCGGCCAGATCGGCGGCGTCCTCGGCGTTGTCTGTGGCGGCTGCCAGCGGCGTCGCCGGCTCCTCCAGTCGCTGCGGTAGTGCCGCGCCGGGGCCGCGTTGCGCGCGCCACCACCCGATCCAGGCGCTGCCCAGTATGATCAGCAGCGCGATCACAAAGCTCAGCCTGGATCCTTGATCGCTCCGTGCCATTTCCCTGTGCCCGCAAAGACGGCGCCACTGTCGAGGTAACTCTAGTGTCTGTAGCGAATGCGGCGCCAGCGCCGGTTTGGATCGATACGCCGGCGGCGGCCGCGCACTATGCCGCTCAGGCCTTGCACCATACGACAGTCGCGTTGGACACGGAGTTCATCCGCACGCAGACCTGGCATGCCGAACTCGGGCTCATTCAGCTGGCCATTCCGGAAGGCATCGCCCTGCTGGATCCGCTGGTCGAAGGTGTGACCGCCGCGCTCGGTGGACTGATGCAAGCCACCCAGGTGCACAAGATCATCCACAGCGCCAGCGAGGACCTGGAAGTGCTGGGCCATGCGCTGGGACAGATCCCGACCCCGCTGTTTGATACCCAGATCGCTGCCACCCTGTGTGGCTACCAGCAGCCGCCCAGTTATCAGAAGCTGGTGGCGGCGGAACTCGGCATCGCGCTCGACAAGCAGGCCACGCGCACCGATTGGCTGAAGCGGCCGCTGGACGCCGAGCAACTGCGTTACGCCGCCGAGGATGTCGAGCATTTGCATGCGCTGCACGCCCGGTTGTCGGCGCAGCTGGCGCAGCTGGGGCGCAGCGCGTGGATGGCCGAGGAATGCGCGCGGGCGGTCGCCAAGGCGGCGCTGCCGCTCGATCCGCTGCCGCATCTGAAGCTGCGCTCGATCGAACGCCTGACGCCGGTGCAGCAGCAGCGGCTGTGGCGCTTGCTGCGCTGGCGCGACGCCGAGGCGCTGAAGCGCAACCGGCCGAAGCGCTGGATCCTCGATCACCCGGTGGCCATCCGCGCCGCCTGTCTGACGCAGCCGACGTTGCCGGCGTTGGAAGCGGCCATCGCCGAGGACGGCAAACCCAGTCCGCGGCTGGCGCAGAAGCTGGCTTCGGTATTGGCCGAACCTGCCACGCCCGACGAACTGGCGATCCCGGTCGTCAGCCCGCTCAGCGACAGCGAGAAGGCACGCGCGCAAACGCTGAAGCAACGCGCGCAGGCGGTCGCCGACAGCCTGGGACTCAGCAGCGACGCACTGCTCTCGCGCCGCGCGCTGGAGCACTGGGCGCGCGTCGGTACGCTGCCCGAGGACCTGCGCGGCTGGCGCGAGGGCGTGCTCGGATTGGGCTGATCGAGGGCGCCGCTGCCCCGGGCGGCGGCCGACGCGCGCGGGCGTCCGGTGCGCGCCCTGATCGCGCGGCTGACAGTTTGCCCCGGCGTTTCTCGCTAGCTCCAGCAGGCTCCGCAGTCGCGGGCCGTCTCTGGAGCGCTTATGTCAGTCCGTACAGTTGCGACCGCACTCGTCCTCGGTGTCTGCACGCTGGCAGCGCCCGCGTGGGCGGCGACGTTTGATGTCGACTCCACATCGAGCAGTGCCGCGCTCTCGGCGTGCACCGCAGCACCCGGCGACTGCAGTTTCCCCGGCGCCCTGACGCGCATCGCCACGGTTGGTGACACCATCAACTTCACGGTCACTTCGACACTGGCCACTGAGGTGCAGACCGGGCGCAGTGTCACGATCCTGGCCAATGGCGCGACGCTGCCGCGCATCTTGGCGTCGAGCAGCCTGCCGACGCAGATGACGATGGTGATCCGCAATGCGCGCTTCAACAACCTCGACAGCGGCGTGTATCCCGGCGGCGCCTTGTACATCCAGGCCAATCAAACGGTGATCGTCGAGGACTCCGAGTTCAACTTCAACCGCAGCTCCGCGAAGGGCGGGGCGATTTTCAGCAACGGGCCGTTGATCGTGCGTCGCTGCCGCTTCGAAGGCAACTACTCGAACGGCGGCGCTGGCGGCATTCACATCGAGCCGCTGGCCA
This sequence comes from Lysobacterales bacterium, assembly GCA_046346965.1. Taxonomy (GTDB): domain Bacteria; phylum Pseudomonadota; class Gammaproteobacteria; order Xanthomonadales; family SZUA-5; genus JAXMHB01. The sequence continues at coordinate 168,397 of JAXMHB010000008.1, read as the reverse complement.
ATGCCGCCGTCACCGCCACACTGACGGTGGAGGACAGCAGCTTCATCGCCAACGGCGTGCTGAATCCTGGTAGCAGCGCGCAGTACGGCCAGTTCGGCGCAATCAAGACCGACGTGTTTGCCACCATCAGCGGCAGCACCTTCGATCGCAACGATGCGCAGTACGCCGCCGGCATCCAGTCCGGCAGCCAGCTGCGCCTGTACAACTCAAGCTTCTGGCGCAACCAGACGCGGCAAAGCACCGAGGGTGGCGCGCTGCTGCTGGGTGGCTTTGCCGCGATCCTGAACACCACGCTGGTCGAAAACGTCGGCAGCAATGCCGGCGCGATGACGGTGTATCCCGGCGCGGAGGTGCAGGTGGGCAACACGCTGATCGCCAACAATACCGGCGCGGCGCCCGAGATCAGCGGCCGCATCTACTCCATCGGCGGCAATCTGGTGCGCACGCGTGGCAGCGCCCAGATCGACGGCGATCCCGCGCTCAATCTGTATGGCATCGATCCGCGCTATCTGGCGCTGGCAAACAACGGCGGCCTGACCGCCACCGTAGCCCTGCAGCCGATCAGTCCGGCGATCGATGCCGGCAGCGATTGCGTACTGGTCAACGCCGGCTGCGGCGGCGTGCCTGCCGTTGCCTTCACCACCGACCAGCGCGGCGCCGGCTTTGCCCGCAAGCGTGGATTGCGCGTCGATATCGGCGCTTATGAAGTGCCGCGACTGATCGTCAGCAATACGGCGAACAGCGGCGCCGGCAGTCTGCGCCAGACCATCGCCGATGCAGCCGCGGGCGATCACATCGGCTTCGACCCGGCGGTGTTCAACCAGGCGCGCACCATTGCGCTCGGTGGCTCGGCGCTGGTGATCAACAAATCGCTGACCATCACCGGGCCCGGCACCGGCCTGCTGACGCTGGATGCCGGCCTCGGTTCGCGCCACTACACCATCGACGGCAACAGCGTGCAGATCATCGGCATGCGGCTGTATCGCGGCGACCCCGGCAATGGCGTGGACGGTGGTTCCGTGCTGGTCAACAGCGGCACGACCACGCTGACCGATGTGCTGTTCGAGCAAAACCGCGCGCGCAATGGGGGCTGCGTGCTGACCCGCGGAACCTTGTTCGGCTCACGCATCCGGATGACCGGGTGCACCGCCAGCGCGAACGGCGCCGGCTTGTACATCGACACCACCAGCTTCACCGACATTGCCGACAACCTGATCGAGTACAACGTGGCCGCCGGCCAGTACGGCGGCATCGCCAATCTGGGCACGCTGGTGCTGCGGCGCTCCACGCTGCGTAACAACAGCGCCACGCGCGGCGGTGGTTTCGGCAATCTCGGCACGGCCACACTGAACAGCGTGACGATCAGCAGCAACAACGCCAACGCCGATGGCGGCGGCGGTGTCTACAACGCCAGCAGCGCCACTCTGCACATCAACCACCCGACGATCACGTTGAACAGCGCGGCTGCCGATGGCGGCGGCCTGTGGAATGACGGTGGCACCGCCAATCTCAGCAATGCGCTGGTCGCCGGCAACACCGGCGGCGCGGCGCCCGATGCGCGCGGCGTGCTGCGCTCGCTCGGCTACAACCTGACCGGCAACGTCGCCGGCCACAGTTGGGACCCGGCCTCGCCGTCGATGGTCGGCAACCTGCCCGGCGTGGCGCCGCGGCTGGGGCCGTTGAGCGACCAGGGCAATCTTGGCCCCATGCATCCGCCGCTGTACGACAGTCCGATCATCGATGCCGGTGGCGCCGGACTGACGGTGGATGGCCGCGGTCTGCTGCGACCGATCGATTTCACCCATCTCGCCAACGCCAGCGGCGGCAACGGCAACGACATCGGCGCCTTCGAGTTGCAGGTGGCGACGCCGACCAATGTGGTGGGCACCCCGCAGAACGGCGCTATCAGCGTGGCTTTCAGCGGCGGCAGCAATGGCGGTCAGACGATCACCGGCTACAGCGCCAGCTGCGGCAGCCAGACCGTCAGCGGCAGCGCCTCGCCGATCGTCGTGGGCGGACTGAGCAACGGTGTGGCCGTGACCTGCAGCGTGCGCGCCGAGAGCGCCACGCAGATCGGCATTGCCTCGGCGCCGACGCCGCCGATCGTGCCCGGCAATCCGCCTGGCGTGCCGTCCATCGGTGTCGCGCAGCCCGGCAATGGCCAGGTGATGGTCGCGTTCACCCCGTCTGCGAGCGGCGGTGCGGCCAGCAGCTTCCTGGTCCAGTGCGGCGCGCGATCCGCCAGCGGCGCCAGTTCGCCAGTGTCGGTGATCGGCTTGCCGAACGGGATTCCGGTCAGTTGCAGCGTGCGCGCCAGCAATGCCGGCGGCACCAGCGCGGCCTCGGCGTCGTCGAACACGGTGATGCCGGGTGTGCCCGGCGTCGAGGCCTACATCCCGCGCCTGGGTGCCGCCAGCGTTGGCGTTTACGACTTCAGCAACGGCAGCTTGCTCGGCAATGTCGGCCTGGGCGCCGGCCAGACCGGGGTCGCCGCCAGTCCGGACGGTTCACGCGTCTATCTGGTCTCGCCGGCGCTGGGGACGGTCACCGTGATCAATCCCTACAACCGCAGTGTGGTCGGACAGATCAGCGTAGGCGTCGGCCCCTGGAGCGCAGCGGTCTCGCCCGATGGTTTGCGCGTCTACGTCAGCAACAGCGGCGATTCCACGGTGTCGGTGATCGACGCCGCCACGCGTACCGTATTGACCAGCTTTCCCGTGTTCAATCAACCCTTTGGCTTGGCTCTGTCGCCCGACGGCAGCCGCCTGTGGGTGGCCCACGGCGGCACCGACGCCATTGGCGTCTACGACACCTCGAGCTACGAGCGGTTGGCACTGGTAACGGTCGGTATGGATCCGATGGGCGTGGCGATCAGCGCCGACGGGCGTCGCGTCTATGCCACCAGCCAGACGGGTGGCGTGGTCACGGCCGTCGATGCCAGCAACTACGCGCCGGTGGGCTCGATCGCGACCGGCAGCCAGCCTTTCGGCGTCGTTGTCAGTCGCGACAGCCAGCGTGTCTACGTCAGCAACGCCGGCAGCAACACCGTCAGCGTGGTCAACGCGCAGCCTTTCGAACTGCAATCGCAGATCAACGTAGGTGCGCAGCCGTCCGGTATCGAGGTTTCACCCGACGGCAGCCGCCTGTACGTGGTCAATCGCGGCAGCGCGACCGTCAGCGTGATCGATGCCGCCAGCGCCAGCGTGACCCAGACGCTGAACCTCGGCAGCAGCGCCTTTGCGATGGGCCGCTTTGCTGTGGTGGGCGGCTATGGCGCCAGCCTGGCGGAGATTCCGGCATTCGTCGCCGCGGTGGGGCAGCCCTTCCAATACACGCCGATATCCAGCGGCGTGCCGAGTCCCAGCTTCTGGATCTCAAGCGGCAGTCTGCCGCCGGGGCTGAGCCTCGATGCCGCTACCGGCACGATCAGCGGCACGCCTACCCAGGTCGGAGGCGGACTCATCACCCTGAGCGCCGGCAACGGCATCGGTCCGCCGGCAACGCGCGAATTCCTGATCATCGCTCAGGCGAGCGTGCCGCCGGCCCCGCAGTTGAACTCGGTGGAACCGGGCGATGGACGCCTGTATTTGCACTTCCAGCCGCCAGCCAGCAACAACGGCGCGATCATCACCGGCTACATCGGCCGCTGTGGCGATGTGAGCAGCCAAGGCAGTTCACCGCTCGAAGTGAGCGGCCTCGAGAATGGCGTCAGTTACAGCTGCACAGTGTCAGCGGTGAACCTGGTCGGCGAGGGCGCGCCCTCGAATGCCGCGAGTGGAACCCCGCGGGGTCTGCCGGGGGCACCGATCATCGGCACGGCGACGCCTGGGGCAGGGCAGGTGGCGGTCAGCTTTGACGCGCCGCTCAGTGACGGCGGCAGCGCGATCACCAGCTACACCGCCAGCTGTGGCAGCCAGTCGCAGAGCGGCCCGGCCGCGCCGCTCGTCGTCAGCGGATTGAGCAACGGCACGCCGGTGCGCTGCCGCGTCTATGCCAGCAATATCGTCGGCGCCGGGCCGGTCTCGGCCGACTCCAATGAGGTGACCCCGGTGGACGTGCCGAGCGCGCCGACCATCGGGCTCGCCGTGGCCAGCGCCAATCTGGTGACCATCGACTTCACCCGCTCCAGTGACAACGGCGGCAGCCCGATCCTGAGCTACACCGCCACCTGCGGCAATCAGTCCCAGACCGGGCCGCATCCGCCGCTGCTGGTCGCCGGCCTGCCCAACGGACAGCCGGTGCGCTGCCGCGTGCTGGCCACCAATGCGGTCGGCAACAGCCTGCCCTCGGCGGATTCCAATGAGGTGACGCCGCTGGGCGAGCCGGGTGCGCCGGTGATCAATCAGGTGCTGCCCGCAGATTCCGCGCTCAGCGTGGAATTCAGTCCGCCGGCCGACGACGGCGGCAGCGCCATCCTCGACTACACGGCAAGTTGCGGCAGTCAGTCGCAAACGGGACCGGGCTCGCCGCTAGTGGTCACCGGACTGGACAACGGCGTCGCCGTCAGCTGCAGCGTGCGTGCCCGCAATGCGGTGGGGACAGGAACGCCGTCGGCGCCCTCCGCGCCAGTGGCGCCGCTGGGATTGCCGGGCAGCACCACCATCAGCGCGATCGTGCCCGGCGATGGCAGTCTGACCGTCCAGTACAGCCTCGTCACGCAAACCGGTGGCGCGCCGATCCTCGACTACCGACTGGAATGCCCGCCGGCCGCGCAGGCCAGCGTCGGCACCGGCAGCTCGATCCAGATCACCGGGCTGAGCAACGGCCAACGTTACGAGTGCCGCGTCCGTGCCCGCAACAGCGTCGGCTACGGCGCGCCCTCGGCCAGCGTGGCGGCCTATCCCGCCGCCAGCCTGAGCAGCGATCTGGCGGTCAGCGTGAGCAACCAGCGCAACTACGTCAGCGGTGGCGAGCCGGTCAGCTATCGCATCGTGGTCAGCAACGCTGGCCCGGCCGGCGTCGCCGGCGCGCGCGTGCACGACGCGCTGGATCCGGAGTTCTCGGGCGCCAGCTGGACCTGCCAGCCGGGCCCCGGGGCCGTCTGTGGCGCCAGCGGCAGCGGCAATCTCGATCAACGCGTCGATCTGCCGCCCGGCGGCTCGCTGGAGTTCCTGTTGACCGCGACCGTCGCAGCGCTGCCGGAGACCCCGGTCTCGAACCTCGCCTCGGTCACGCCGCCAAGCCCGATCGACGATCCGCAACTCGGCAACAACGTCGCCACCGACGGCCCCGACATCCGCGGTCTGTATCGCAACGGTTTCGAATGAGACCCGCCGCCCGGCCGCGCCTGCCTGGCGCAGCCGGGGCGCAGCGCCCGAGCGTGAACAGGACACCGGGCCCGGTAGCGCGGAAAGGGCCGATTGGGTCTATCGCGAGGGCACAAAAAAGCCCGCATCATGGCGGGCTTCGGGCGGCGATCCGGCGCACTGGGCGGCCTGGATCAACGTTGGTGCCGGAGGTGGGACTCGAACCCACACGCTTTTAAGGGCGGCGGATTTTGAGTCCGCTGCGTCTACCGATTCCGCCACTCCGGCACGGAGAACTGCGGAGCATAGCGGCGCTGTCGGTGGATTGCACGCCCCGCGTGCGCGTGGTCGGCGGCGCGAGGCGGCCGCCGGCAAGCGTGACTCGGCGCGCCGTTCATCGGTTGTACACAGCAGTGCACGCGCATTGTCATAGTGGCAGGGCTAGACTCGCCGCCCCCTTCGTGTCGGGTTGAGTCGATGTCCGTCTTGTTGCGTGTTGCTGCTCTTTGTTTGCTCGCTCCCGTGGCCCACGCGCAGATCGCGCTGACGGGCACGCCGGTCCAGGAGAACTTTGACTCGCTGGTGTCTACCGGCACCGGCACTGCGGCCAATCTGCCGGCCGGCTGGGCCTTCGTCGAGAACACGGCGAACACCACGTACACCGCCACCGACGGCACTCTGAACAGCGGCGACACCTACAGTGCGGGCAGCACCGGCTCGACCGAGCGCGCCTTCGGCTCGCTCGCCAGCAACACCACGCAGTCCACCATTGGCGCCCAGTACGTCAATCAGACCGGCAACAACATCGGCCAACTGACCTTGCAGTACACCGGCGAGCAATGGCGCGCCGGCGGCTCTGGCAACGTGGACAAGCTGAGCTTCGCCTACTCCACCGATGCCACCAGTCTGAGCACCGGCACCTGGACGCCGGTGACCCAGCTGGATTTCACGGCGCCGATCCAGGGTGCCTCGATTGCCGTGCTGAACGGCAATCTGGCCGCCAATCAGGCCAACATCAACTACACCATCACCGGTCTCTCGATCGGCACCGGACAGACCTTCTGGATCCGCTGGTCGGAAACCAATATTGCTGGCGCCGACGATCTGCTCGCGATCGACAACCTGATCGTCAGCACCACCGGCGGCGTCGATGTGGCGCCGACCATCACCAACACGGTGCCAGCCAACAACGCCACGGCGGTACAGCCGGCCGCCAATCTGTCGGTGCAGTTCAGCGAAGCGGTGACCACCAATGCCGGCTGGTTCGCGCTCAGCTGCAGCAGCAGCGGCGCGGTCAGTGTCAGCGAATCCGGCAGCGGCGCGACGCGCACGCTCGATCCGGTGCCAACGCTGGTCTTCGGCGAGGTCTGCACCGCCTCGGTCACCGCCGCCAATGTGCTCGACACCGACGGCACGCCGGACCCGATGGCGGCCAACTACCAGTGGAGCTTCACCGTCGTCAGCGACACGCCACCCACGGTCAGCACCACGACGCCGGCCAACGGCGTGGCCAGTGTGCCGGTCAACACCAATGTGCAGATCAACTTCAGCGAGCCGGTCAGCACCAGCGGTAGCTGGTACTCGATCGTCTGCGCCAACTCCGGCGCGCATCCGGCCGTGGTCAGCGGTGGTCCCAGCAGCTACACGCTGAATCCGGACACCGATTTCGACCTGCTGGAGCAGTGCACGGTCACGCTGACGGCGGCGCTGATCCTGGACCAGGACGGCACGCCGGATCCGCTGGCCAGCAACTATGTGTTCTCCTTCACCACTGCGGCCTCGGCTTCCAACTACTACGCCAATGTCGATGCCAGCAATCCGACCGTGCTGCGCACCACCTTGCACGCCACCATCGACGACCATCAGTCCTTCCCTTATTCCAACGGTGCCACCTGCAATATCGCGGCGCCGACGCCGGCCAATTGCGATGTGTGGGACATGGTCGAAACTGGCGAGCAGAACCCGGCCAATCCGGCGCAGGTGCTCGACATCTATCGCAACCGCGCCTACGCCAAGGGTGCCGATCGCGCCGGCACTGGCAGCGGCCTGACCTACAACCGTGAGCACAGCTGGCCGAACTCGCTCGGCTTCAACGACGTGCTGACGCTGGATGGCTTCCCCTACGGTCCGTACACCGATGGCCACATGCTGTTCGCCTCGGATACCCAGTACAACGCCGATCGCGGCAACAAGCCCTTCGACAACTGCGACGCCAGCTGCACCGAACTGGTGACCTTGCTGAACAACGGTGGCGGCGGCACCAGCGGTACCTATCCGGGTGACTCCAACTGGGTGCGCGCGCCGGATGGCAACACCGGCACCTTCGAGGTGTGGCGCAAGCGCAAGGGCGACTTGGCGCGTGCGATCCTGTACATGGACGTGCGCTACGAGGGCGGCACGCATGCGAATGGTCAGCGCGAGCCCGATCTGATCGTGACCAACAACCGCTCGCTGCTGCAGATCACGCCCAGCGGTCAGTACGCGGCGGTGGGTTATATGGCGGTGCTGGATACGCTGATCGCCTGGCATCAGGCTGATCCGCCGGATGCCCAGGAAGTGCTGCGCAACGAGGTGATTTACAGCTTCCAGGGCAACCGCAATCCCTTCATCGACCATCCGGAATGGGTCGCCTGCCTGTTCCAGAACCAGTGCGCGGTCGGTGAGAACGTGTTTGCCAACGGCTTTGAGTGATTCAGGTTCGCCTGGTCAGCGCCGGCCGAGCGCCGGCGCTGCTTGAGTCTCGGAGGCCACGGCAGAAGACCTGGCTCGTCCAGGTCTTCCGCCCTTGCGCCGGCCTCAGTCGGCCAGGGCGGGATAGTCGGTGTAGCCCGCCGGGCCCGGCGTGTACAGACGGCTGAAGTCCACCGGCGCCAGCTCGGCGCCGCGTGCAAAGCGCTTCACCAAATCCGGATTCGACAGGAAGGGCTTGCCGTAGACGATGGCGTCGGCGGCACCGCTCGCCAGCGCGGCTTCGCCGCTTGCTTGGTCGTAGCCACCGTTCAGGAACAAGCGTCCGCGGAACTGCTCGCGCGCGATGGCGGCCAGGCGTTGTTCGGCGGGCTCGCGATGGTCGGCATGGCGCAATTCCAGGAAAGCGATCTGGCGGCGGTCCAACTCGCGGGCCAAGTAGGCGACCAGCGCCTCGGGATCGGAATCGGCAATGTCATTGAAGGCCACCAGCGGCGAGATGCGCACCGAGACGCGACCGGCGCCGTAGACGCCGATGACGGCATCGGTGGCTTCCAGCAGCAGTCGCGCGTGCTTGGCGATGCTGCCGCCGTAGCCGTCCTGGCGGTCGTTGACGCTGTCGCGCAGGAACTGATCGAGCAGATAGCCGTGCGCGCCGTGCAACTGCGCGCCGTCAAAGCCGGCCGCCTTGGCGCGCAGGGCACCCTGGCGGAACAGCTCGACGATGCCGGGTAGCTCGTCCTCGCTCAGCCGGCGCGGGGTTTCATAGGCCTGCGGACCTTCCGGCGTGCTGATCGTGCTGCCAGTGATCGCCCGCGCGCTGCTCGAAATTGGTTGCGTGCCGGCGTTCAGCAGCGAATGCGCCGCCCGTCCGGGATGGAACAACTGGATCTGCATCAACCCGCCGCGCGCGTGCACGGCATCGGTGACGGCGCGCCAGCCGTCGACGCAAGCCTGATCAAAAATGCCGCCTTCGGCGGTGAAGGCGCAGCCGTCCGCCGCGACCATGGTGGCCTCGCTGATGACCAGGCCAGCGCTGGCGCGCTGCGCGTAGTACTCGGCCATCATCGCGTTGGGGATGTGACTGCGCCCGGCGCGCGAGCGCGTCAGCGGCGCCATCACGATGCGGTTGGACAGGTGCAGGTCGCCGGCTTGCAGAGGGGTGTGCAACAGACTCATCGATCGACTCCAGGAAGCGTGTGACACCGGAATAGGGCCACGCGTGGGCCTGGAACATGGGGTGGCGCGCGCAGACTTCAACCTCGCGCCTCAGGCCGCACCCCGCTCGGAGCGCTCGGCCGAGGGCGCGTGACCAAAGGCGAGTCGATAGCGGCGCGAAAAATGGGACAAGTCCTCGAACCCCACCCGGGCCGCCACCTCGCTGACCCGCAAGCTGCCGCGCTGCAGCAGTTCCCGTGCCGATTCCAGGCGGGCCGCCAGCACCAGATCCTGCGGACTGCTGCCCAGTCCTGATCGTACGCGTCGCTGCAAGGTGCGCAGCGAGACGTGAAAGTGCTCGGCCAGCTCGCTGGGGCTGTGCGCCAATTCCAGATGGGCACGCACATAGCCGAGCACGCGTTCGGCGAACTCGCGATCTCGAAGCGAGACATCCGGGGCATCGGCGCTCGCCGGGACGTCCTCCGCTGGCGCTGACGCTGCGGCCGGCGCCGAGGCGGGCACGACCGTCGGCAGCTCGGCCAGGCGCGCCAGCAGCGCCTGCAGTTGACGGCGATGCCAGCCGTACAGACCCAGCATCAGCAGTCCGGCCAGCGCCAGACACAGCGCGGCCACCAGACCCAGCGCAGTGCCCGCGCCCAGGCGCCGCACCAGACCCTCCCAAACGCCCGGCGCGCCCGTCAGCGTCAGCGAGCGCCAGCGTTGCGGATAGCCAAAATCATTGTCGCCCGACCAGTTGCGCGGCCACAGCTGGGTGCCCACCGCCGGATCGGTATCGGCGGTGAGCGCAGAGCGCTCGGCCAGCGCGCGCACGCGCTCGGGCGTCAGCGCTTCCGATGCGCCCGGCGGGTGATCGACCAGCCAATCGTTGATGGCGACATCCATGCGCAGCGGCAGGGCGGTACGCGGCTCAATCCCGAGGCCCGCGAAAGGCACCGCAAGCTCCAGTTGCCAGCCCGTGTCCCATCGCTGGCTGGCGTAGCGCAGCGGCAGCGGCGTGGATTCACGCTGTGGCACGATCGCCGCTGCCAGCGCGCCGACCAGCGCGTCGCCGCGCAGCACGCCAGCGCGGCCGTCGGGGAGCAGCAGAATGTCTACATCGTCGTCATTCATGCGGTCCTGATCATCGCCGCGAGCGTCGATGTAGATCTGCACCGAGTCGTACTGGTGATACTGGTCGACCGCCAGCGGCGTCGGCGCCGGCAGCAGATCCTGATCGTCGACGCGAATGCCGTAATGCAAGGCTTCAAGCGTCCAGCAGATCTGCACCGAGACCTGATTGGCTTGCGCTGGCGCGGCTGCGGTTTCCGCAAACGCCGCGGCGTACCAGGGCGCTCGCCAGTCGTCGAGTTCGCCATCGATCCGGTGCTGGCCGCCGCAATAGGGAATCTCGGCGCCGAAGGCGGCGTCGTTAAGGGCCCAGATCAGCAGCAGGAGCAGGCGCATGCCGGCATTCTGCCAAAGGCCGCGAGCGCACTGCGCTGGTTCAGCGCAGTTGATCGATCACGGCCAGCGTCGCCTTGGCGCGATTCAGCGTGTAGAAGTGCAGCGCCGGTGCGCCGGCGGCGATCAGCCGGCGGCACAGCGTGCCCACCACCTCTGCGCCGAGTGCGCGGACCGCGTCGACATCGTCGCCAAAACTCTGCATCCGCCGCTCCAGCCAACGCGGAATCTCGGCGCCACACTGGTCGGAAAAGCGCTTCAACTGGCTGAAATTGCTGATCGGCATGATGCCCGGCACCACTGGCACCGCCACCCCGAGCGCGCGCACGTCGTCGACGAAGCGCAGATAGGCGTCGACGTTGTAGAAATACTGGGTGATGGCGCCATCAGCGCCGGCCGCGACTTTGGCGGCAAAATGCTGCAGATCCTCGTTGGCGCTGCGCGCCTGCGGATGGATCTCCGGATAGCCGGCGACCTCGATGTGGAACTGCCGGCCGTAACCTTCACGCACGAAGCGCACCAGATCGATGGCATGGCGGAACTCGCCGGCGGTGGCCATGCCCGAGGGCAGATCGCCGCGCAGCGCCACCAGTCGGCGGCAGCCCAGCGCCACATAGCGGTCGAGCAGATCGCGGATCTCCTGCCGGGTGCCGCCCATGCAGGACAGATGCGGTGCCACGTCCAGTCCGTGCCGCTGCTTGAGGCCGGCGACGGTGTCGTAGGTGTAGCTGAGCGTGGAGCCACCCGCGCCGAAGGTGACGCTGACGTACTCGGGGTTGAGCGGACGCAAGCGTTCAACGGTACGCTCCAGCGTGTCGCGCTGCTCGTCGGTCTTGGGCGGAAAAAACTCGAAGCTCAATGGCAGCATGGGTGGTATAGACGTCCAGACTTCCGCCCCGGCGGCGGCGCCGGGAGTCTCGCCGGAAAGTGTGGACGGGGCAAGCGCCCGGCGCGCGCATCCCATTGACAGAGGATGTGGGCAAGTCGGTTGAACGCTATCGTCAGAGCTCGATTTCTCGTGCTCATCCCTGCGTCCGGAGTGCCGCGTGTACCGATCCCTCTGTCTCATCACGCTGGCGCTGAGCGCCAGCACTCTGAGCTACGCCGAGCAGCTCAGCGATACCAACGTGCCCTATGTACGCAGCGCCGCGCCGGACCTGCGGCCGGCACCGATCAACCGCGGCGCGCTGTCCGAAGTGCTGCCGACGACGCTGGAAACCGGTGGCCTCAACACTTTGCTGCGCGATGCCGCGCGCACCTATCAGGTCTATTACCACCCCTCGCAGCTGGCCGGGATCACCGCGCCGGTGCAGATCGTCGGCATGCGCTATCGGCAAATCGCCGCGTCTCTGGGGAGTGCCACCAGTACCTGGCCGACCAGCGCGCTGACCTTCTCGCAGTACGACGTGCAGTTGAGTCGCGCCAGCGCGGCGATCAATGCCGACGGCGAGATCGCGTCGACGGCGACCTCCTTTGCCGCCAACCAGAATGCCGCCACCGTGGTGACCACCCGCTCGGGCGCGCTGACGGTGCCGGTGAATGCTTATGTCGCCAATCCGGCCTCGACGCCATCGGCGCCGAATCCTTTTGGCCCGACGATCAACTTCACCACGCCGTACACCTACACGCCCGGGCAGGAGTTGATGATCACCATTCGCCATTCCGGCGCGGTGGGCGGGGCCAGCAGCACCTTCTTCAGCACGGCGAGTTTTGCCAACGGTGTGGCGGACGCGGTGTCCAGTACCGTCGGCTCATCGGCTACCAATCCGAACGGGTTTACCTCGCCGGTGGTGATCGAACTGGTGTTTGCCGCCCCGCAGGCCGATCTGGCCGTGGTGCTGAGCGACACGCCCGATCCGGTGATTGCCGGTCAGAGCTTGAGCTACGCCGCGGTGGTGACCAATACCGGACCGGATGCCGCCACCGATGTCGCGGTAACGCTGCCGCTGCCAGCCGGCACCAGCTTTGTCTCGGCGGGCGCAGATGCGGGCGGTAGTTGCACTGGCAGCGGTCCTGTCAGCTGCAGCTGGCCCGGGGCGACCGCCAACGGCGCCAGCCGCACCGCCACGCTGGTCGTGGGCGTGCCGGCGAATGCCGCCAGCGGCTCCTTGATCTCCGCCTCGGCCACGGTCAGCGCCGCCAGCGTCGATCCGGACCCCACAGATAACACTGCGACGGCGGGCACCGCGGTCACGACCGCGGCCGATCTGTCGGTCACGATCACTGACTCGCCGGACCCGGCAGTCGCCGGCACCGCGCTGAGCTACAGCGCCAGCCTCAGCAATGGCGGCGCCTCGGACGCTCAGGACGCCACGCTGGTCATCACGCTGCCGGCGGGCGTCACTCCGGGCAGCGTGAGCCCGAGCGCTGGCGGCAACTGCGCCGGAATCGGCACGATCACCTGCACCTGGGCCGGCGCCACGCCACCGACGACCGCGCGCACGGTCGACATCAGCGCCATCATTGCCGCCGCCGTGGCGCAGGGCAGTGTGCTCAGCGCCAGCGCGCAGGCGTCCTCGACGACCGTCGACCCGGTCAGCGCGAACAACACCGCCACCACCACGACGACCGTTAACGCGGTGTCCGATCTGGCAATCAGCCTGAGCGACACGCCCGATCCAGTGGTCGCTGGCAGCCAGCTGAGCTACACGGCCGTGGTCACCAACAGCGGTCCGTCCGATGCAGCCGGCGTCACCGTCAATCTGACCGCGCCAGCGGGCACCAGCTTCGTTTCGGGGAACGTCGTCGGGGGTGGCAGCTGCGTCGCCGGCATCAGCTGCAGCATCAGCGGCAGCGTGGCCGCGGGCGGCTCGCGCACGCTGAGCGTGACCGTGCTGGTCTCGGCCAATACACCCAATGGCACCGTCCTCAACGCCAGCGCCAGCGTGGCATCGTCGGCCACCGATCCGCAGTCGGCCAACAACACGGCGAGCACCAGCACCAGCGTCATCGCGCAGGCGGATCTGGTGATCGCGCTGAGCGCCACACCCGCCCAGGCGCTGGCCAACCAGCCGCTGAGCTTCGTCGCGACCAGCACCAACAACGGACCGGCGGACGCGCAGGATGTGGCGATCACGCTGACGCTGTCAGCAGATCTGCGCTACAGCAGCCACACCGCAGCAGGCGCGAACTGCACGACGCCGCAGGTGGGCACCACTGGCACGATCGTCTGCACCTGGCCGGGCGCGACGGCCCCGGGTGGTGTGCGCACGCTGACGCTGCTGGCCTACAGCAACAACGAGGGCAGCATGAGCGTGGCCGCGAGCACGGCCTCGCCGACCACCGATCCGGTGCCGAACAACAATGCGCAGAGCGCTGCGGTGACCGTCGGTCTGCCGTTCACCGAGATTCCCAGCCTGAACCAGACCGGGCTGCTGCTGTTGACGCTGCTCACTGCACTGGCCGGCGTACTGGCGGTGCGGCGCCAGCGTTGAGTGTGAGTCGGCCGGGGCCCGCAGCGCCCCGGCCGGCCGCCGCAACGCGTAGGATTCCGGGCGTCTGTCCACCCGGAGTTTGCAGTCCATGAAACTGGTGTTCACCAAGGGACCCGGCAAATGGGATCGTCTGGAGATCAGCCGACCCGGTCGCGCGCCCGAGCAGATCGAGTGCCCCAAGCAGGGCATCATTCCGCATGACATGGTGCATTACGCGGTCGAGCACACACTGGATTTGCGCGGCTTCCTGCGCCGTGTCGGCGATGGCGAGGCGGCCACTTTCCAGATGCAGGCCGAGGCCCAGAGCGACGCGGTCGAGCGGTTGGTCGAAGTGATCCAGGGCGATCAGTGGTCCGGCGGACAGTCCGCCCCGACGGAGATGCTGGCGCTCTATCAGCTGACCTGCGAGGCCCGGCAGTGCCCGGCGCTGGCGCTGGATGAGGCGGCGATCCTGGCGATCCGCGCGGAGATCGCGCGCCTGAGTGCGGCGTGGAACGCGGTGCCGGTGGGGCAGTCGCTCAGCCTGCAGATGTAAGCCGGGCGGATGCACGGATCGGGCGTGCTTTTACGCATGGCGCTGGGGATTCCCTTGAATTTGGACGCTAAATGAAGACCTCCGCCCTATGGCTCGCCAGCGCCGTGCTGCTGGCTGCTTGCGATCGCGCCACGCCGCCGGCGCCGCCCGCCGCTGTGCAACCCGCGGCGACCGCTGCGGCCAACCCGGATGCCGAGCTGGCGGCGCTGCAGGCGCTGACGCCGGTGGACGCCTGTGCCCGCATCAGTCTTGAGGATCTGCGGCAGGTGTATCCGGACGTTCCGTTTGCGCTGCAGCAGGCGCTCGCCCCGCGCTTGAGCGGCTATGTGTGGGATTCGCGCTGCGTGTATGTCGCCGGGCAGGGCAGCGTCGAAGGTGCGCCCGACGCAGTAACGCAGATGGTGGAGGTCTACGTGGCCACGGCGGCGACGCCGGCCGCGGCGCAATCGGCGCTGCAATCCGGTCAGGCCCTGGCGCAGTCGACGGCCGGTTATCAGGCGCTATCGGCCTTGGGCGAAGGGGCCTATGCGATCACCCAGACCGGCGCGGTGTCGATCTACTTCGTGCGCGATCAGAGTCAGGTGCAGATCCAGGTGATGGCACTCAGCAGCCCCAACCCGCAGAAGCTTGAGCAAGCGCTCGCCTTGGCGGCACTGTACTGAGCGCCCGCAGCTGACAACTGTCACCCCGGCGCGTTGACGCGCGCCCGTGGCGACACCGATCCAGCACGCGCAGACTGCAGGCGCGCTGGACACGGGAGCGAGACGATGGGCGGGCGTACCTGGTTGCGATACCTGATCGGCGCCGATCAGCGGCGCATGGCGTTTGCGCTCGGCAACCTGCTGTATTTGTTGTTTTTGTTCCTGCCGCTGCTGATCGCGCCGATGGCGCGCCCGGGCTGGCTGGCGGCGACGCTGCTGTCGCTGCCGGTGTTCCTGCTGCTCAATGCCTGGGCCTGGCGCAGTCAGGGTGCGGCCAAGCTGTGGGCGGCCTCCGGCATGGGCCTGCTGGCGCTGGCACTGTTGCCCTTCAATCCGGCGGCGCACACCTATGTGATCTATGCGGTGGTGACGCTGATCGCCAGCGTTCCGTTGCGGCGCGCGCTGCCGCTGTCGGCGCTCATTTACCTGGCCTACCTGGCCTGGCATTTGCAGCTTGGGTATCCGCTGATGATCGCCGGGATGACCTTGCTGCTCTTGCTCACCATCGGCGTCGGCACCGCTGTGGCGGCGGCCTACGAGCGCAAGGACGCGGCGCTGCGGCTAAGTCAGGATGAGGTGCGGCAGCTGGCGCAGCTGGCCGAGCGCGAGCGCATCGGTCGCGATCTGCATGATCTGCTGGGTCACACGCTCAGCGTGATCGTGCTGAAGGCCGAGTTGGCGCATCGCCTGTTCGAGCGCGACCGCGATGCTGCGCGCCGCGAGATTGCCGAGGTCGAAGGCGTGGCGCGCGAGGCGCTAGGGCAGGTGCGGCGTGCGGTGGTCGGCATCCGCACGGCCGGCCTGCGCGCCGAGCTGGTCAGCGCCCGGGTGGCGCTCGACGCCCTCGGCATCCGGCTGCAGCCAGCAGTCGATCCGGTTGGCCTCGATGCCGATCAGGAGAGCGCACTGGCGCTGGTCCTGCGCGAGGCGGTGACCAACATCGTGCGCCATGCCGGCGCCGATCAGGTGCGCGTCGAGTTGCTGCGTGCCGGCGATGAACATGTGCTGCGGGTACACGACAATGGTCGCGGTTGGTCCGGCAGCGCCGGTCAGGGCATCCGCGGCATGCGCGAACGCATGCAGGCCTTGGGCGGCGAGCTGCGCCTCAGCGCGGAGCAGGGCACCGTCGTGGAAGCGCGCATTCCCGCCCGCGAGCCGCTCAGCTCGTCCGCCAGAAGCGCTCCATTACCAGGTAGGTAAAGGACGCCGACCAGCTGACCAGCACGAACCCCGACAGCGATTCCACAGCGGCCAAGAAGCGCAAGGCGCCAAAGGGGACCAGATCGCCGTAGCCGACGGTGGTGTAGGTGATCGCCGAGAAGTAGCTCAAATCGATCAAGCCCGGGCGCGCCATGCCAGCCACGCCGCCGGCGTCCGGCATCCAGTGCACCATGGCGTAACCGAGCGCAAAGAACACGATTTCGACGGCATGCATGGCCAGCACGCCGATGATGCCGAACAGCACGCGCAGGCGCTTGGGTCCGATATGCACATGCCCCAGACGCTTCTGCAGCCAGGTCAATCCCTCGTAGTGCATCAGCACGCAGGCCACGATCACCGCCAGCGCGATCAACATCACCAGCAGACTGGTGCTCCAGTGCGCCGGAACATGTGCGGGCAGCTCGGGCGCCGCCGTCAGCGTTGCCGGTACCTCTGTCCACAGCGTGCTCAGCAAGGCACTGGCTCCTTCGCGATCGGACGGCTCAGTTCAGACTGACCACCAGCGCCGCCCGATACTGCTTCCAGGTGATCGGTACCACGAAGGAGCGCTCGGCCAGGGCCAGCTTCTGCCGTACCACCGGGCCCTGAAACACGCTCGGCACCGAGATCAGAAACTCCTGGCCGAAGGAGCGCCGGGCATTGCCGGAGATGGTGTTGGCGACTTCGCCGACGATGTCGGCCATCAGTTCCGGCGAGCGATCCTGCTCGCCCTGCTTGAGCAGGATGTGGCTCAGCATCGCCGTCGGCGCGGTGAAATAAATGCTGCCGCGGCGCGCTCCGGTGATTGCGATGACGCCGGTGAAATCGCTGATCACCGGCTCGATGGAGTCGGCGAGGTAAGGCGTGCCGACCTCGGTGGCGCGATCGACGACGCGGTGGAAGTAGTTGACCGTGCCATCGATCAACACCTGGATGTCATTCTCATCCATGTCCGGCTCCATTGATCAGAACGGCCAGCGCGTCGGCGAGTTGCTGGTCGGTAAAGGGCTTGAGCAGAAAGCCGTGCGCGCCGCGCTTGAGCGCCTCGATGGCGGTGGGTTTGTCGGCGACGGCCGAGACAATCAGGATCAGCGCCTTGGGATTGTTGCGCACCATCTCGGTGGTGGCGGCAATGCCGTCGACCTCCGGCATGGTGATGTCCATCGTCACCACGTCCGGACGCTCGCGCTTGAACAATTCGATGGCCTGGCGGCCGTTGGCGGCGGTGTACAGGGTAGAAAAGCGACGGCCGCTGGCGATCCGCTGGATGCGGTTGCGGATCACCAGACTGTCATCGACGATCAGGAGCTTCATGGCGTGGGTACGGCGGCGGGCAGGCGGATCTTGAATTGAGTGTACTGGCCAGGGCCGGTAGACACACCGATCTGACCGCCCAGACGGCGTATCCGTTCCCGCACCAGATCAAGACCTACGCCGCGGCCGGCGCTGTCGCCCGGCAGGTCGGCGGTGGAGAAGCCCGGCTCGAAGATCAGCGCCGCCAGCTGCCGTGCTTCCAGTCCCTGTGCGACTGCCGCCGACACCTTGCCCAGCGCCACGGCGCGTTCGCGGATGCGCTCGAAGTCGATGCCGCGGCCGTCATCGCGGAACTGCAGTTCAAAGCCGCCATCCGGCTGACGCTGGAAGCGCGCGCTCAGGTGGCCGGTGTCCGACTTGCCCTGGCGCTTGCGCTCATCCGGCACCTCGATGCCATGCGCGACCGCGTTGCGAACCAACTGCATCACCACGTCCAGCAGCGGCTGCCGCAGGTGCTCCGGCACCAGCGCGTCATCCAGCCCGGCGAGTTCCAGATCAGCGCGTTTGCCCATGGTGTGGGCCGTGCGCCGGCACAATTCGCGCGCCATATCCCAGGCACTGGCACGGATTTGCGCGCCGGGTTTGATCGCTGCCGGGGCCGCTGCGGCCGGGCGGGATGCCGGCGCGGCGGCAGGTGCAGGCGGCGCCATCGGGGCCGGCGCGACGGGACCGGCAGCCGCGGCCGCGCGCGGTCCGCGCGACAGTTCAGACAGGCGCCGCGTCACTTTGCGCACGGCATCGAACTGCGCGAACAGGTCTTCCAGGCGCACGGTGACCGGCAGGAAATCGTTGCCGGTCAGATTCAGATCGCGCGTACGCAAATCCGCCAGTTCGCGCTCCACGGCTGCCGCGCGCTGCACGATCACCCCCAGGTCCAATGCCGCGGCTTCGCCCTTGAGCGCGTGGATCGGACGGAATACCTGATTGATCAGCTGATGGAATTCGTCCTGGGTGGCGGCCTGACGCTTGAGCACCTCGTTGGACTCGCGCAGCAGGCGCTCCCAGCGTTCCAGTCGCGCTTCCAGCAACCCGTACTCGACGTGGGTGAGGTTGAGGAACAGATCCAGCAGACGCTCGGCCTGCTGATCGGACGCGGCCTCGGCCTGCTCCAGACGGCGTGCCAGCAGCACGCGGTCGGTGACATCGGTCACCGTGACCAGCAGATGGCTGAGGCGGCCCTGTTCCAGCACGCGTCGGAAGGTGAAACCCAGCCAGCGCTTCTCCAACCGGCCGGACTCGCCCGGCAGCTGCGCCTCGACCTCGTCCAGCGGGTTCAACGAAGCCACCAGATGCTCGTTGACGCGATCACCAAGCAGCAGCTGGATGTAGTCGCGCGCGGTCAGCAGGGTTTCCGGCGCCACCATGCCGGACAAAATCGAGTAGAAATCGGCGCCGGCCAGATTCTCGCGCTGCAGGATGCGCGTCAGTTGCGCCGAGTGCTGATCGCCCAGGCGCAGCTGCGGATCGAGCAGGAACAGGCCGGCCGGCACCGTTTGCAGGATGTCGTTGGTTTCCTTCTGCGCCGTGCGCACCTTGCGCAGCTCGCGGGCGTACAGGAACAGCAGGAAGGAGAAGAAGCCTGCAGCGAGGATGAAGCCGGCCAGTTCGAGCCAGGTGATGCGCTGCTGCGCGGCGTCGGCGTCGGCTTCGATCAGCGCGCCGAGTTCGGTCGCGAGCCGCGTCAGTTCGCCCTCGGTCTCGCTGGCGTATTCCAGCGCGCGCTGCAGTTGCGCGTCGTCCAGCGTGCGCCCGTTGCTGGCGATCGGGCTGGTGCGCGCGGCAAACTGCTGCCAGAGCTCGTCCAGTTGCCGGGCGACGCCGCTGGCGCCCTCGGGCATGCGCCCGCGTGCCAGCGTCACCGGCTGCTGGCCCAGCGTCAGCGTGCCGCCGTCGCGCAGGGCCGTCATGATCTGCGTGGCATAGGCAAAATCGGTGGCCAGTTGCACCCGCGCCTGCTCGCGTGCCTCGCCGGTGTACACGCTCACTTGAGTCAGCCAACGCAGGATGCGCTGCAGTTGCACGCGTTGCTGGGCACTGGCTTGCGCCAAATGATGGTTCGCATCCACACGGCGGCTGTAGCCATGGCCCAGATACGCCAGCACGCCGCCCAGGCACAGGAATGCCAGGGTCAGCCGCAGTTCCGGTCCAAACCAACGAGCGAGACGCGACATCAATCAAAGGCTCCGTTCAGGCCACGGGGCACCGCGCGACGCGGTGGGGCTGACACCCCATCGGGGCGCATCGTCGCGATCACGCATCGCCGGTGACAGTCCAGGCGCGCCGACCAGTAGCCGCCGGCGAGCGCAATGCTCGGAGGCGGGCCGGGCCCATCTGCAACGCCTGAGTGTCACCGGTCTCCGTCGTATCGCTGTGCTGACATTAGCGCTTCGTCACACAAACACCCACCTGCAAACTGCTGGACTGTGATGGCTTGCACAGCATCGCGGGTGAGTGCTTGTTAGAGGCGCGGGGGCGCACCCGCCAACGAACGGCGGGTGCGGAGATTGCTTCAGCGCTTGACCGCGAAAGCCTGTTCCAGCAGGTTGCTGGAGAAGCCCTCGGCGTTCTGATAGCCGGTGGCGTAGCGATACAGCGCGGCCGAATAGATGCCCTGCAGCGCCGCCTGGATCAGCGCCAGCAGCAGAGTGCAGAGCACGCCGATGACGACGACGGTGGCGATCAGCCCCACGCTCTGGCTGGCGGCGCTGGCCACGATCAGGGCGCCGAACACCATCCACAGCAGCACGTACATCAGCCCGAACACCAGGCCGACGCCGCCCTGGCCGATCAGGTTTTCGCCCCAGGTCTGCTTCAGCAGCAGGGCGCTCTCTTTCACCGCCTCGATCGGGCCGACGTCGCGGTGCACCAGCACCGGCACCGCCAGGAAGGTCGCAACCGTCCACGCGGCGCCCATCAGGCCGGCGATCCATTTGCCGATCCAGCCGGCGCGTTCCTCGATGGCGCGCAGAATCATGCCGACGGTCGCGGCGATCGCGGCGTAGCCGAGAATGGTGCCGACCTTCGACCAGGCGATGCGCAGCCCATCGGCAACCGTCGGGTCGCCACCTTCCAGGCGGATGGAGGCGGCACCGACCAGCGCGGTGTTGAAGAAGAAAATCACGAAGTACTGCGACAGATAGAACACGAAGGCGTAGACCAGCCACGCGGGGTTGACGTTGTCCTTCTGGAACGCGTCTGGATGCCCCATGCTCCACCAGATCAAGGGTGCCAAAAAGCTGGCAGCGACGATGATGGCGGCGACCGAGGACACCGCCGGAAACACCAGCAACTCCTTGTCTTTCTTGAGCACCGAGGCGCTGGCCTTGATCAGATCCCAACTGCGCGCGAATCGTTCGAACATCGGGAACTCCGTTGCCGTTTTGGTGTCCTGAGGCTAGCGCTTTTTTGGGGGAGCAGGGGGCCGTGTGGGCGTGTGCGGAGGCGGCAGTGGTCGGCCAGGACGCCGGCCGTGCGTGTCGCGCAAGGCAGACGCTTGAAATCCCCCATCAGATCCCCAAATGCGCCGCGCGTTGCATCGACACAGTCATCTCTTTCCGCCGCCCACGGCTCATCAGGCTGGTGCTAATAAAATGATAGAAATCAATAATTTAACGAAGAGATACGGGGATCTCCTGGCGGTTGATTCCGTGAGTTTCACGGTCGCCCCCGGAGAGGTGCTTGGCTTCCTCGGCCCGAATGGTGCCGGCAAGTCGACCACGATGAAGATGATCGCCGGCTTCCTGACGCCGACCGCCGGCAGCATTCGCGTCTGCGGGCACGACGTCGAACAGCAGCCGCTGCAAGCCAAGCGTTGCATCGGCTATCTGCCGGAAGGCGCGCCCGCCTATGGCGAGATGACGCCCGCCAGCTTCCTGTCCTTCATTGCCGACATCCGCGGCATGGCGGCCGACGCCAAGGGCAACCGCATTCGCGAGGTGGTCGAGCGGCTGGGCCTGCAGCGCGTGGTGGAACAGCCGATCGAAACCCTGTCGAAGGGCTTCAAGCGTCGCGTCGGTCTGGCGCAGGCGATCCTGCACGACCCCACGGTGCTGGTGCTGGACGAGCCCACCGACGGCCTGGACCCGAATCAGAAGCACGAGGTGCGCACGCTGATCCAGGGTCTGGCGAAGGACAAGATCGTCATCGTGTCCACCCACATCCTTGAAGAAGTGCATGCGGTGTGCTCGCGGGCGATCATCATCGCCAACGGCAAGGTGGTCGCCGATGCCACGCCGGACGAACTGGAAGCGCGCTCGCGCTATCACCACGCAGTCACCGTGCGCGCCGAGGATTTGCAGGCCCTGCAGGCCGCGCTCGCCGAGGTGCCGGGCGTCGCCGATGTCGTGATCGACGGCGAGGACAAGGTGGTGACGGCCTTCCCCAAGCCGGGTCAGGCCATCTTTGGCGCCATCAGCCGCTTGATCCAGGACCGCAAACTGCCGGTCAGCGAAGTGCTGCTCGAACGCGGTCGCCTGGATGAAGTCTTCCGCACCATCACCCAGTCCGGAGCCCGCTCATGAATCCCGTGTCCGTGATCTTCCGGCGCGAGCTGTCCAGCTACTTCAATACGCCGGTCGCCTATGTCTTCATCGTGATCTTCCTGGTGCTGGCCAGCGCTTTTGCCTTCCAGTTGGGCGGCTTGTTCGAGCGCGGTCAGGCCGATCTGAAGCCGTTTTTTGATTTTCATCCCTGGCTGTATCTGTTCCTGGTGCCGGCCGTGGCCATGCGCCTGTGGGCGGAGGAGCGCAACACCGGCTCGATCGAGCTGCTGCTGACGCTGCCGGTGACGCAGAACCAGGCGGTGCTTGGCAAGTTCCTGGCGGCCTGGGCCTTCGTTGGCGTGGCGCTGCTGCTGACCTTCCCGATCTGGATCACCGTCAACTACCTCGGCGATCCGGACAACGGCGTCATCTTTGCCAGCTACCTCGGCAGTCTGCTGATGGCCGGTGGCTTCCTGGCGATCGGCAGCGCGGTGTCGGCCGCCACCCGCAGCCAGGTGATCGCCTTCATCATCACCGTGGTCATCTGTTTCGGCCTGCTGCTGGCGGGTCATCCGCTGGTGCTGGGCGCCGCCAAGCTGCTGCTGCCGCAGTGGCTGGTCGATGGCGTTTCATCCCTCAGTTTCATCACCCACTTCGCCTCGATCAGCAAGGGCGTGATCGATCTGCGCGACCTCGTGTACTTCGGGTTGCTGATCGGTTTCTTCCTGTACGCCACTTCGGTGGTGATCGATCTCAAGAAAGCTGACTGAGGAGCGAGACGACCCATGACCGCGATGACCAAACGCGCCTCGGGCGGATTGACGCTGCTGCTGCTGGCAGTGCTGTTCGTTGGCGCCACCATCATTACCAACCTCGTCCTGCGCGGCGCGCGCATCGACCTGACCGCCAACGGCGAATACACCCTCAGTGAGGGCAGCAAGGAAATCCTGGGCAAGATCGACGAGCCCATCAATCTGTACTTCTATTTCTCCGACGAGGCCTCGCGCGATCTGCCGCCGATACGCACCTACGCCCAGCGCGTGCGCGAGTTGCTGGAAGAGATGCAGAGCCGCTCCGGCGGCAAGCTGAAGCTCAGCGTCATCGACCCGCAGCCTTTCAGCGAGGAAGAAGACGAAGCCACCGCCTACGGCCTGCAGTCGGTGCCGGTCGGCAGCCGCGGCGACAAGCTGTTCTTCGGCCTGGCCGGCACCAACGCATTGAACGGCAAGGCGGCGATTCCCTTCTTCCAGCCGGACAAGGAAGTGTTCCTGGAGTACGAGATCGCCAAGCTGGTGCAGAACCTGCAGCAGCCGGAGAAGCCGGTGATCGGTCTGATCAGCTCGCTGCCGATCAATGGCGGCTTCGATCCCACGACGCAGAAGATGAGCGATCCGTGGGCGATCGCGCAGCAGTTGGGCGATCTGTTCGAGCTGCGTCCGCTCGGCGCCGACGTCAAGACCATCGATCCCGCGATCAAGGTGCTGATGCTGGTGCATCCGAAACAGTTGCCGGACGACACGCTGTACGCGATCGACCAGTTCGTGCTCGGCGGCGGACGGCTGATGGTCTTCGTCGACCCGAATGCCGGCGCCGATACCTCGGGCGCCGATCCGCAGAACCCGAGCGCGGCGATGTTCGCCGACAAGAGCTCCAATCTGGAAAAGCTGTTCAGCGCCTGGGGCGTGGAGTTCAAGCCGGATGAGGTGGTGATGGATCGCAGCCAGGGTCTGCAGGTGCAGATCGATCCGAACGCTCCGCCGGTCAGCCACCCGCTGATCATCGGGCTGCGCGCCGCGCAGATGAACGACAAGGATCTGATCAGCGCCAAGCTGGACCAGCTGAACGTCGAGACCATCGGCCATTTCCGCGCCAAAGAGGGCGCCACCACCAAGCTCGAACCGGTGGTGCAGTCGAGCAGCGACGCCGCCACCATCAGCACCGAGCGCGTGCGCTTCGTGCCTGACCCGCGTGAGCTGTTGCGCGACTACACGCCGGGTGGTGAGAACTACATCCTGGTCGCGCGGCTGTCCGGCAAGGTGAAGTCGGCCTTCGAGGATCGCGCCAGCCAGCCCGGTCATCTGGCCGAGTCCAAAGACGATATCCAGGCGCTGCTGGTCGCGGACACCGATCTGCTGACCAACCGCCTGTGGGTGCAGGTGCAGAACTTCTTCGGCCAGCAACTGATCACACCCTTCGCCGACAACGGCGATCTGATCGTCAACGGCGCCGACAACCTGTCCGGATCCTCGGCGCTGATCTCGATCCGTGGTCGCAACAGCAGCGCGCGTCCGTTCACGGTGGTCGAGGACATGCGGCGTGCCGCCGAGGAACGCTACCGCGCCACCCAGGAACAGCTGGAGAAGGAACTCAAGGCCGCGGAAGACAAGATCAACGAGCTGCAGGCCGGCAAGTCGGCCGAGAACGCGCTGATCCTGTCGCCGGAGCAGCAGAAGGAGATCGAGCGCTTCCAGGGCGAGAAGCTGCGCATCCGCAAGGAACTGCGCGAGGTGCAGCGCAGCCTGGATCAGGACATCGAGAACCTGGGCGGCGTGATCAAGTTCAACAACATCGCCACGGTGCCCTTCATCGTCGTCGTGCTGGCGCTGCTGTTCTGGCGCCTGCGCTTGAAGCGGCGCCGTCTGGCCGCGAGCGGAGCCTGAGCCATGATGCGCAAACGACTGATTTCTCTCTTGTTGATCACGGTGGTGGTGCTGCTGGCCGGCTTGCTGCTGACGCAGCGGCAGCAAGCGGATTCGGGGCAGGGCGGCGCCGACGGTCCCTTGATCGCCGGGCTGGCCGAGCAACTCAATGCCGTCACTGGCCTCAAGGTGACGGCGGCCGAAGGCAAGCTGGTGGCCGATCTGGCCAAGCGCGATGGCGGCTGGGTGGTGGCCAATCACCATGACTACCCGGCTGACATGGGCAAGGTGCGCGAATACCTGATCAAGCTGTCGGAATCGAAGGTGCGCGAGGTCAAGACCAGCAAGCCGGAGAACTACGCGCGCCTGGGCGTTGAGGACTTGGGCAGCGCCGTCGCCAAGGGTCTGGGCGTCGAGCTGGCTGGATTGAAGGCGCCGGCCAAGCTGATCGTCGGCATCAGCGCCGGTACCGGCTCGCCGGGCACGTTCGTGCGCCGCGACGGTGAGGCGCAGTCGCTGCTGGTGTCCGGCGATCTGATCCCGGAGAAGGAAGGCAGCAACTGGATGGCGAAGGAGATCATCGATCTGCCTTCCTCCGAGGTGCTGGCCGTGGCGGTGACGGCGCCGGACAAGTCGGTACTGAAGATCGACAAGCAGGACCCCAACGCCTTCAACTACACCGTCTACAACCTGCCCAAGGGACGCCAGCTGAGTTCGGACTCGGCCGGCAATCTGATCGCAGGTTCGCTGGCCGGGCTGACGCTGGAGGACGTGTCGCCCGCGGCCGATGCGCCGGTGGACGATAAGACCGCCTGGACCGCCACCTACGTCAGCTACAGCGGCCTGGTGGTGGATGCCACGCTGTGGGGCGAGGGCGAGAAGTCCTGGCTGCGAGTGGCGGCGCGGGTGGACGAGGCCACGCTGGATGCCTGGGTTTCTCGCGAGCAGAGCAAGGCCGAGGCCGAACGCGCCAGCGCCGAGGCAGCCGCCAAGGCGGTCGAAGCCGCCAAAGCGGCGGAAGCGCCCAAGGCCGATGGCGCCAGCGCTGACGCCGCCAAAGCGGCCGAGCCGCCGGCCCTGCCGGCGCCTTTCGATGCCGCCAAGGCCAAGGCCGACAAGCGCGCGGAGCTGGACAAGCGGGTGGCCGAGATCAACGCCAAGGCCGGCCCGTGGACCTACGCGATTCCGTCCTGGAAGGCGGCCAACATCAAGAAGAAGATCGAGGATCTGCTGCAGCCCAAGGGCTGAGCAGGCGCAGCAACCCGGCGGCGCCGCCGCCGGGTAGCTCAGCGTGCGGCCTGACGCACGCCGGGCAGCAGACTGGATGGCGCACAGGCGAAGCGCGTCCGGAAGGCGCGCGTGAAGCTGGACAGATTGTCGAAGCCGACGGCAAAGGCGATCTCGGTGACGCTGCCCTCGCCACGCCGCAGCAAGTCCTGCGCCCGCAGCAGCCGGCGCTCACGCAGCAGGTCGGCCGGCGCCAGCTCACCCATCTGCTTGAGGCGCCGAAACAGCGCTGAGCGATCGAGGTGCATGGCCTGCGCCAGCGCCTCCACGTTGAACTCGGGATCGGACAGCTGCGCGCTGATCACCTGGTCCAGGCGTTCGCGCCAACGGGCCTCCTGGCGATCGATGACCGGCGCGCTCGGCAGTTCCTGCTGGCCCTGCCGTGCCAGCCGTGCCTGCAGCCGGCGCATCTGTGCCAGCAGCGCTTCCACCCGCGCCAGCAGTTCGCCGGCATCGAAAGGCTTGGCCAGATAGTCGTCGGCGCCGGCCTGCAGTCCGACCACGGCATGCTCGGCGCCGGCCTTGGCGGTCAGCAGCAGGATGCCGATGGCCGCGGTCTCCGGATCGGCGCGCAGGCGTCGCGCCAGCTCCACGCCGTCGAAGCCCGGCATCATCACATCGGCCACCACCACATCCGGCAGCTGTGCGCAGGCCGCCTGCAGAGCGCCGGGCCCGTCCTCGGCTTCGATCACCTCGTACTGGGTCGCCATCAGTTGGCGCAGGCGCAGGCGCAGATCGGCATGGTCATCGACCACCAGCACCCGCGGACGCGCGCGCGCCTCGGTCGGTGCGGCGTCGGATACTGGCTCCGCGGCGGCCGGATCCAGCGGCGCCGGCAGCGGCACCGGCGGGTCGGCCACCAGCGCCAACTGCACCTCGAAGCAACTGCCGACGCCCAGGGTGCTCTCGGCGCGGATGCTGCCGCCGTGGCGCTCGACGATCTCGCGCGCCAGCGCCAGGCCCACGCCGTGGCCGCCGCCGCCATCGCCCTCATCGGCCCGGTAGAAGCGGTCGAATACATGCGGCAAGGCGGCGGCGCTGATGCCGCGACCGGCATCGCTGACGCGCAAGCGCGCGTGCTCGCCGTCGCGATCCAGGCAGACGCGGATCTCGCCACCGCGGCGCATGTATTTGGCCGCGTTGCTGAGCAGATTGCCCACCACCCGCGCCAGCTGCAGGGCATCGATGCTGGCGACCAGCGGCCCCGGGGCTATTTCGACCGACAGCTGGTGGCCGTGGCGTTCGATCAGCGCCTGCTGCTCGTCCAACTGGCGCGGCAGCCAGCGCGCGAGATCCACCGGCACACGCTGCAGCGGCAGCTGACCGTGCTCCAGCTTGTGGACGTCGAGCAGCTCGACCACCAGATCGAGCACCCGACGCGCGTTGCGCTGCGCCAGTTCCAGCAGATCGCGCGCTCGCGCATGCAAGCGCATGCCGGGATCCCGCAGCACATCGTCCAGCGGCCCCATCACCAGCGTCAGCGGCGTGCGGAACTCATGGCCGACGTTGACGAAGAAACGCGTCTTCAGCTGGTCCACCTCTGCCAGCTGGCGCGCCTGCGTCGCCAGCGCCTCGGCCTGCGTCCGCAGCGTCTCGTTCTGTCCGGCGATCTCCTGGGTGCGCAGGCTGACTTCCTGCTCCAGCGCGCGCTGGCGTTGCAGCAGCCCGCGCTGGCGCCGGCGTGCGCCGAGCGCGGCGGCGGCCCACAGCAGCAGCACGGCCAGAGCGAGCCAGCCGGCGTAGGCCAGCGGGCTGCGATACCAGGGCGGCGCGATGTGGATCGCCAGCGGCGGCGCGCTGCTGCTGCGCCCGTAGCTGTCCTGCACCTGCAGCTCGAACTGATAGTCGCCGCTGGGCAGATTGGTATAGCTGCGCTCGGCCAGCCCACTCCAGGGGGCAAAGTCGGCGTCGTAGCCGTGCAGTTGCGAGCGGAACACCAGCGCCTCGCTGCGGTGCAGATCGGCGGCGCCGAAGCGCAGCTGCAGATCGCGCTGTTCAAAGGTCAACTGACGCAGATCCGTCGGCGCTGTGCGGATCAGCTCGGGGCCGGTGCGGATTTCGCTGAGATAGGGCGGGCGCGCCGGCGGCGGCGCCTGACGGGCATCGAGATCGATGCGCAACAGGCCATTCGAGCGCGCCACCCAGACGATCGAACCCTCGCGCAGGAAGGCGTAACTGGTCGGGCGTATGCTGACGCCGTGCAGCAGCGTCTGATCGAGGACGTACTGATCCCCGCGGCGCCAGGCGACGGCGTTCAGATCATCGCCGCGCGCCCACAGATTGCCCTCGTTGTCCTCCAGCAGCGCAAAGATGCGCCCGCTGAGCATTTCTGGCGGCAGACCTTCGGCCTTGCGCAGGCGATCGCTGTGCGGATCGTGCACCATCACGCCGCCCAGCGTCGCCAGCCAGACGCCGCCGGCGCGTCGCGGATAGATCTTCACGGTGCCGCCGGGCAGGC
The DNA here is from genome assembly GCA_046346965.1 of Lysobacterales bacterium. Taxonomy (GTDB): domain Bacteria; phylum Pseudomonadota; class Gammaproteobacteria; order Xanthomonadales; family SZUA-5; genus JAXMHB01. The sequence goes on along the minus strand of JAXMHB010000008.1, from coordinate 139,795 downwards.
CGTCGGCCTCTCGGTACTCGCGCAGCTGCGGCGGATCGCTCAGCGTCATCCGCGCCAGATGACCCGCTCGATCCGCCAGCCACAGCGTCTGGGCATCGCTCTCCACCGCCTGCCAGACCGGCCACGGCACCGGCATCGGCGTCGCCACCGGCTGGCCGGCGGCGTCGAGGTCGACCCGATGCAGTCCCTTTTGATGCCCCAACCAATAGCGGCCGGGCACCTGCGTGGATGCGCTCAGGCTGGTGGTGGTGGCGAGCGGGAGGATTTCCTTGGTGACGCCGTCGCGGTGGCGATGCAAGCCGGCGCTGACCACCAGCAACCCGTCCGCCGCCGGTGCGACATCCAGCACCGAGCGCAGTACCTCGCCATCGATACGCTCGAAGTGGGCGGGCGCAGAGTCCTGCCCCGGCTGCAGTCGATACAGATAGTTGCCACCGATGGCGTACAACACGCCGTCGATGCGACGCAGGGTCTCGGCGCCTACCGGCAGCCCCTGCGCCTCGCCCAACTGCGTCAGTCCGCTGGCCAGATCGATGCGCACCAGCGAGCGCTCCTGCGCCAGCCAGACGCCGCCCTGATGGTCCTCGTAAAAGCCGTAGGTGGCGCGCACCGGCACACCGTCCTGGGCGTCGTACTGATCGAGCAGTCGTCCGTCCGCGTCCAGCACCACCGGGCCATGGCCGGTGCTGCCGATTACCCAGTGGCCGTTGTGGAGCTCGGCGAAGCTGAGCACGCGCTGGCGTCGCAGGATGTCGACGGCGGCGTGTGGCCAGTCGGAGAACTGGCCCTCGCGATAGCGCAGGATGCGTGCGTCGGTCAGCAGCAGACGCCACTCCGCGCCGCTATGGACGATGTGCCGCACGAAATAGCCGCGGCCGTTGGCATCGGTGCCAAGCGCCTCGGCGGCTCCCGGCACGGCGCTCAGCGTCAGGGCACCTTGCGCCGGCGCGCGTGCGAGGCGGCCGCTGGCGTCCTGCACCCAAAAATCCGCGCCGACCAGCCAACCGCCGGTGAAGGGCTGCTCGGCACCAAGCACGCTGACCTCGCCGCCCACCGGCATGCGGATCAGCCGGGTTTGCGTCAGGAACCACAGGATGCGACCGTCGTCCTGGCTGGCGATACCGCGCATGGCGTCGGTCTGACGGGCCGATACCGGCAGCTGATCGAGCACGCTGTGCCAGCTCCAGCGTCCGCGCACTTCCTCCGACCAATAGCCGAGATCGCCATTGAAGCCGGCGTAGATGCGGCCATCCGGCGTACGCGTCATCTCGCTGAAGCCACCCAATCGGCGCGGATGGTTCAGTACCTGCCAGCGCACGCCGTCGTGGATCACCGGGCCACCCAGTGTGGCGATGAACAAACGGCCATCCGGCAAAGGCAGCAGCTCAGTGGCCAAACCGGCCGAGCCCACCGTTTCCTGCAGGTCGTACACCTGCACCAGCGGCGCCCCACGCTCACTGGCGCGGAGTGGATCGCCGCAACACAGCACCCACAGCAGACTGAGCCCGCGCACAGCGGCGCGGCAGCGATCGAACATGGCGCACTCTCCCCGAGGCAGACGCAGACTCGCGCCGCTGGCTGCTGGCGGTCAACCACCGACGGCTGCAGTCTGCCTGCGCCACGGGTCCTGCGCTGTGCGTCAGCGTGCAGGGGCTGTGCAGCAGCGTGCGCGGCCGGGCTGCACGCGCCGCGATTGCCGGTGTAGTGTCTGCACGGTGTACACGGAGGGTGCCCCGATGGCCGATATCAGTTCCAACTTCCTCGGGGTGCGTTCCCCGAATCCCTTCTGGCTGGCCTCGGCGCCGCCCACCGACAAGGCCTACAACGTCAATCGCGCCTTCGAGGCCGGCTGGGGCGGCGTGGTCTGGAAGACGCTCGGCCTGGATCCGCCAGTGGTCAACGTCAGCTCGCGCTATGGCGCAGTGCGCCTGGGTGAGCGGCGCATCGCCGGCTTGAACAACATCGAGCTGATCACCGATCGCCCGCTGGCGGTCAACCTGAAAGAGATCGCCGAGATCAAGCGCCTGTGGCCGGATCGCGCGATGGTGGTCTCGCTGATGGTGCCCTGCGACGAAGCCTCGTGGAGGTCGATCCTGCCGATGGTGGAAGACACCGGCGCCGATGCGGTGGAACTGAACTTCGGCTGCCCGCACGGCATGAGCGAGCGCGGCATGGGCTCGGCGGTAGGTCAGGTGCCTGAGTACGTGGAGATGGTCGCGCGCTGGGTCAAGCAGCACTCGCGGCTGCCTTGCATCGTCAAGCTGACGCCGAACATCACCGATATCCGCACCTCCGCTCGTGCCGCCTTCCGCGGTGGCGCCGATGCGGTCTCGCTGATCAACACGATCAACTCGATCACCTCGGTGGACCTCGATCTGATGGCGCCGACGCCCACCGTCGACGGCAAAGGCACCCACGGCGGCTACTGCGGACCGGCGGTGCGCCCGATCGCGCTCAACATGGTGGCCGAGATCGCGCGCGACCCGGCCACGCGCGGCAAGCCGATCAGCGGCATCGGCGGTATCGGCACCTGGCGCGATGCGGCCGAGTTCATGGCGCTGGGCTGCGGCACCGTGCAGGTCTGCACCGCCGCCATGCATTACGGCTTCCGCATCGTCAGCGACATGATCGACGGCCTGCAGAACTGGATGGACCAGAAGGGCTACGCGCGCCTGGAGGACTTTGTCGGCAAGGCGGTGCCCAACGTCACCGACTGGCAGTTCCTCAACATGAACTACGACATCAAGGCGCGCATCGACCAGGACAAATGCGTCAAATGCGGCCTCTGCCACATCGCCTGCGAAGACACCTCGCACCAGGCGATCACCCGCGAGAAGAACGGCGCGCGCCACTTCGAGGTGATCGACGAGGAATGCGTGGGCTGCAATCTGTGCATGCACGTATGTCCGGTGGACGGCTGCATCACGATGGAGCGCGTAGACGACGGCAGCTATCGCAACTGGACCACGCACCCGAACAACCCGATGCGCAAGGTCGAGGCCACCTAAGCGCATGAGTGCACGAGGGGAGAGCTGCGGCGATTGCGCAGCACCGCTGCGCGCCGCAGCGAGCGCCCGGCGGCTATGCCGACGGGCCGGATCGAGGGCACGAGGGCACGAGGGCACGCGAAGGCGCGAGCGCTGGAGAGACCGCGCTTTGGAGGGCGCCGCTCCTTCGGCGCTGCTGTTGACGAGTCGAAGCGCGAGCGCTGGCGAGACCGCGCTTTGGAGGGCGCCGCTACTGCGGCGCTGCTGTTGACGAGTCGAAGCGCGAGCGCTGCAGAGACCGCGCTTTGGAGAGCGCCGCTCCTGCGGCGCTGCTGTTGAACGATGGCTAGCGCCGCCGCGCCCGCCTGTCGCGCAGGTGGTGGCTGGCCTATCCTCGGCGGACCGAGGCTCGCGGGGGGAGCGGGATGCGCAAGATCTGGGCGGCACTGGCCTGTTGCCTGTCGGGCAGCCTCGCGGCAGCCGATCTGCCGTATGTGAATTTCGAGAATCCGCCGCTGCACGCCCTCGATCTGAGCCCCGATCGCAGTCTGCTGGCGCTCGCCCATACCGCCGACCAGCGCGTGCAACTCTTTGATGTGACCGGGGATGTGCCGCTGCCGGTGGGCCATGTGCTGGTCGGCGTGGACCCGGTGTCGGTGCGCTTTCGCGGCAATGGCGAGCTGTGGGTGGTCAACCACATTTCGGACTCGATCAGCATCATCGACCTCGGCACCCGGCGCGTGCGCGCCACGCTGGCCACCGCCGACGAGCCCTATGATGTCGTGTTTGCCGGTCAGCGCGCTTTTGTCAGCTGCTCGCAGGCCAATCAGGTGCTGGTGTACGCGCTCGACGATCTGAGCCGCCCGCCGCAAACGGTGGCGATCCAGGCCGAGGACCCGCGCGCGCTCGCGGTCAGTGCCGATGGCCGCAGCGTCTACGCGGCGATCTTCGAATCGGGCAACGCCACCACGGTGCTGGCCGGCGGGCTGGTCGGCATCAATGCAGGACTGCCGAATGTGGTCAGCGACGCGCGCGGGCCGTACGCCGGTCGCAACCCGCCGCCTAACCGCGGAACCAGCTTCGAACCGCCGGTCAACCCGACGGCGCCGCCGCCGGCGGTGGGTTTGATCGTCCGCCGCGATGAGAATCGGCGCTGGCGCGACGACAACACGGGCGACTGGAGCGACTTCGTCTCCGGTGCGCTGGCGCCCGCCTCGGGGCGGCGCGTGGGCTGGGATCTGGCCGATCGCGACATTGCGGTGATCGACACGGCGACGCTGTCGGTGCGCTACATCACCGGCTTGATGAACATCGGCATGGCGCTGGCAGTGAATCCGGCCAGCGGCGAGTTGGGGCTGGTCGGCACCGATGCGCGCAACCAGATCCGCTACGAGCCCAATGTGCGCAGCGATTTCGTGCGCGTCGAGCTTGCGCGGGTGAATCCGGCGGTCGGCGGCAGCCAGCAGGTCGTCGACCTCAACTCGCACCTCGATTACCGCCAGCGCAGCGTGCCGCAGAGCGAGCGCAATCGCTCGATCGGCGATCCGCGCGCGCTGGTCTACAGCAGCGACGGTCAGCGCGGCTGGGTGGCGGGCCTCGGCTCCAACAACGTGCTGCCCATCGATGCCAGCGGCGCGCGCCGCGGCGAGCCGATCAGCGTCGGTCAGGGCCCGGTGGCGCTGGCGCTGGATGAGCCGCGCGGCCGCCTGTACGTGTGGAATCACTTCGAGGTGTCGCTGTCGCAGGTCGACAGCCAGCGCGGCGTCGAAACCGCGCGCGTGCCGGTGTTCAATCCGCTGCCAGCGGCGATCCGCGAGGGGCGGCCGTTGCTGTACGACACCCATCGCACCTCAGGCCTCGGTCAGGCCTCGTGCGCGTCCTGCCATGTCGATGCGCGCATGGATCGTTTGGCCTGGGACCTCGGTGACCCGTCGGCGCCGCTGCAACGCTTCGACCAGAACTGCGTGACCACGCGCGGGCTGCCGGCCTGCACCGACTATCACGCGATGAAAGGCCCGATGACCACGCAGACGCTGCAGGACATCATCGGCCACGAGCCGCTGCACTGGCGCGGCGATCGTGCCGGCATCGAGGCCTTCAACCCGGCTTTCGTCGGGCTGTTGGGCGACGACACCGAGCTGTCCGCCAGCGAGATGCTGGCCTTCAAGCGCCATCTGGCGACGATCAGCTTTCCACCCAATCCCTTTCGCAACTTTGACAACACGCTGCCCAGCCAGATCGCGCTCCCCGGCCACTACACCAGCGGCCGCTTTGCCATGCAGGGCCTGCCGCTCGGCAGCGGCAACCCGCAGCGCGGGCTGACGCTGTACACCCAGGGTCTGCTCGATTCGCCCTTCCAGTGCGCCAGTTGCCATACGCTGCCGACCGGCATGGCGGTCAACGGGCCCTTGTTCCTCGGTGTGCTAGGTGTGTCGGTGGGGGGCAGCATCATGCCGCTGGGGCCGATGGGTGAGAATCATCTCGGCATCGTCAGCACCGATGGGTCGACCAATGTGTCGATCAAGGTGCCGCATCTGCGCAACCAGTACGAGAAAGTCGGCTTCGAGATGAGCCAGACCGACAACGTCGCCGGCTTTGGCTTTTTGCACGACGGTTCGGTCGATTCGCTCGCCAAGTTCCTGTCGGCGCGCACCTTCAATGTCCAGAACGACCAGGATGTGGCCGATCTGATCGCGCTGATGCTGGCCTTCTCCGGCTCGGATTTCGGCAACGCCAACCCGCTGCTTGGCGCGCCGGCGCCGCAGTCCAAGGACGCCCATGCCGCCGTCGGCGCGCAGCTGACGCTGACCGGTGCGGCGCCCGCGCGCGCGGCCGAGATGCTGGCGCTCGCGCGCGCCGGCCGGGTCGACCTGATCGTCGCCGCCGGCGAGCTGAGTTACGTCCTGGATGCGGCGACCGATCGCTTCCTGCCCTCCGATGGCAGCGAGGCCTTGCCGGTGGCCACGCTGCAGGGGCGCGCCAGCGCGACGCAGGCGCAGACCTGGACGCTGGTGTCGCGCGGGCTGGGCACGCGCCTTGGTATCGACCGCGATGGCGACGGCATGGCCAACGCCTTGGAGCTCAAGCAGGGCAGCAATCCCGCGGATGCGGCGTCGACCACGCTGAAGGCGACGCCGGGGCTCTGGTACAACCCGCAGCGCAGCGGACATGGGCTCGATCTGCAGCATGCCGGCAATACCCAGTTCGTCACCTGGTACACCTATGCCGATGACGGCACGCCGGTGTGGTACCAGGGCGCGGCGCCGCGCGCCAATCCCTGGGTCGCCGAGCTCAATCGCTACACCTGGAATCCCGCCACCGGCACGGCGGTGGGCACGGTGGTGGGCGAGATTCGCCTGCAGTTCAGCGACGCCGCCCAGGCGACGATGCAGTGGCGTCTCGGCAGCCGGAGCGGCAGCGAGGGGATGCAGTCGCTGCTCGCCGGCAGCGCGCCGGCCAATCCCGAGCGCACCGGCACCTGGTATCAGCGCAGCGAGCCGGGCTGGGGCCTGACGGTGCATGCGGCCGGCAGCCTGCGCGTGGCCATCGCCTACTTCTACGACGGCAATCGCCAGCCGCGCTGGGTGCTCGGCAGCGGTCGCAATGAGGCGGTGGAGTCGCTCGCCATGCAGAGCTACCGCGGCTTCTGCCCGGATTGCCCGGCGCAAGCCACCACCAGCGTCGACGGCGGCCGTGTCGATTTCCGCTTCGAGGCGCAGGCGGCGACCGTAAACGTCGATGTCTACGATCCCGCCCAGCCGCAGCACTGGCGCCGTGGCCCGGTGGCGATCGAGACGGTGTCGGAGCCGGTGGTGCGCCTGGAAGGCCTGTGACGGATCGAAAAACCGGGCCTTCGGCTTCCCTGTGCGCTGCTCAGCTTTTCGAATAGACTGAATCCCTTGCGTGATATTCCTAGCGTAAGGGTTCAGGATCCGAGATGGCAGTGAGCATGGCGATGGCCGGGTGGCGCGAACGCTTTCAGCGAGCTCTGCGGGAGAGTGCCTTCGTACTGCTGCTGCCGCTGGCGGCGTACGTGCTGGTCGCCTTGTTCAGCTTTCATCCCGCCGATCCGGCCTGGTCGCACGCCGGCTCGGTCGAGGCCGTGCACAACTGGGGCGGGCGTGCCGGCGCCTGGATCGCCGACGTCCTGCTGTACCTGATCGGCCGCATGGCCTTCCTGCTGCCGCTGGCGCTGCTCTGGTACGCCTGGCGCTTCCTGCGCGATCCTGCCGAGATTGGCGCCGGGGCGCATCCGCTGGTGCCGCTGACGCGCGCGGCGGGGCTGCTGCTGGCGCTGATCGGGGGCTGCATTCTGGGTTATGCGCAGATGCGGCCGGACGGATTGCCGGGCGGTGCCGGCGGCGTGCTGGGCAAGTTTCTCGGCGGGCTGATGGTGCCCAATCTGGGGCGAGGCAGCACCACGGTGTTCGCGCTGGTGATGTTCCTGATCGGATCGACCTTTGCCACCGGTGTGTCCTGGTTCCAGATGATGGATCGCGTCGGCGCCGCCACGCTGCGCCTGGTTGCGCGCATGGGCGTCTGGCGCCAGCAGTTTCTGGACTGGCGGGTCGGCCAGAAGGCGCGCGCCGAGCGCGAGGTGGTGCGCAAGGAAGAGGTGGTCAAGCGCAAGAAGCGCGAACCGGCAAAGATCGAAACGCCGGCGCCGATCGTGGAAAAAAGCGAGCGCGCCGAGCGCGAGCTGCAAATGCCGCTGTTCCAGAACATCCCCTCGGGTGAGTTGCCGCCGCTGGCGCTGCTGGACGAGCCCAAGGTCACCGGCAAGGGTTACTCGCCCGAAGCGCTGGAGGCGCTGTCGCGGCAGGTCGAACTCAAGCTCAAGGATTTCCGCATCGAGGCGCGCGTGGTCGGCGTCTATCCCGGCCCGGTGATCACGCGTTTCGAGCTGGAACCGGCGCCCGGCATCCGCGGCAGCCAGATTTCTTCGCTGGACAAGGACATCGCGCGCGGCCTGTCGGTAGTCAGCGTGCGCGTGGTCGATGTGATTCCGGGCAAATCGGTGGTCGGACTGGAGATTCCGAACCAGCATCGCGAAATGGTGTTCCTGTCGGAAATCCTGCGCTCCAAGGAATACGACAAAGCCAGCTCGGTGCTGACCTTGGCGCTCGGCAAGGATATCGGCGGCCGCCCCAGCGTGGTCGATGTGGCCAAGATGCCGCATTTGCTGGTCGCCGGTACCACCGGCTCCGGCAAGTCGGTGGCGCTCAACGCGATGATCCTGTCGCTGCTCTACAAAGCCACCGCCAAAGATGTGCGGATGATCATGATCGACCCGAAGATGCTGGAGCTCTCGGTGTACGAGGGCATTCCGCATCTGCTGGCGCCGGTGGTGACCGACATGAAAGAGGCCTCCAACGCGCTGCGCTGGTGCGTGGCCGAGATGGAGCGCCGCTACAAACTGATGGCCGCCGTCGGCGTGCGCAATCTGGCCGGTTACAACCGCAAGGTGCGCGAGGCCCAGGAACAAGGCCAGCCGATCCCGGATCCCTTGTTCAACGTCGCCAAGGCGGCGCCGGGCGAGCACCCGAAGCCGCTCGACACCATGCCGCACATCGTCGTCATCATCGACGAGTTCGCCGACATGATGATGGTGGCGAAAAAGAACGTCGAAGAGTTGATTGCACGCCTGGCGCAGAAGGCGCGCGCCGCCGGCATCCACCTGATCCTGGCCACGCAGCGGCCGTCGGTGGACGTGATCACCGGCCTGATCAAGGCCAACATCCCGACCCGCGTGGCCTTCCAGGTGTCGAGCAAGATCGATTCACGCACCATCCTCGACCAATCCGGCGCCGAGACGCTGTTGGGACACGGCGACATGCTGTACCTGCCGCCCGGCACCGCCGCCACCGAGCGCGTGCATGGCGCTTTCGTGTCCGACGATGAGGTCCATCGCGTCGTCAAGTACTTGCGCGAGCACCACGGCAAGGCGGAGTACCTGGAGGGCATCCTCGAAGACACCCAGGAACTCGGCGACGGCCGCATCGTCGGCGAAACCGGTCTGCCGGAAGAGGCCAATGGCGAGGCCGACGCCATGTACGACATGGCGGTGCGCATCGTCACCGAAACCCGCCGCGCCTCGATCTCCGGCGTCCAGCGGCGCCTGAAGATCGGCTACAACCGCGCCGCGCGACTGATCGAGGAAATGGAAGCCGCCGGCATCGTCAGCCCGCCCGAGCACAACGGCAACCGCACCGTGCTGGCGCCGCCGCCGCCGAAGGATTGAGTGGTTGGGCGGCTAACTGCGCGATCTTCATCGACGCCAGAAATCGATGTGCTTTATGGCCGTGCAAATGACGGCTCGCTCCTTAGTTCCCTACGCGAACTCAGCCTTCCAGCTTGTCGGCCCCAATCGACGACATGTGACGACACGAGGCGACGTGCTGCGTCAGCGCATAGCTGCAACTTCATGTTGGTCATGAGAGCTGCACCGAAGCACTGAAATCGCATAGCGCGTGCGCGACGTAAAAGGCACGTATGCAAGCTACTTGTGCATTCGTGCGCAAACTAACTGCATTTACGCATTACGTTATGATGGACTTCGCCCTGGACGTATTGACGTGCGATGGCGGCGCGTGCAAACTCGTCCCCAGAATGGAGGTGCGCATGGACAAGTTGCCTTACGTGGCCTTTGCAGCGTTCAGCAATGTGCTCGCTGAGATGCGTCAGTGGATAGTCGCGCCGACGATCGTCGACAAGACTCAGATCAAGAGTGTTAGCGGCTCGGCGTTGAACGAATCTCTCACCGCAATGAGGTTTCTGGGGCTGATCGACGGAGTTGGAAGACCTACGGATCGCTTCTCTGAAGCTGTGATGACGTTAAGTGATGATGCAAGAAGAATCGCGCTAGGCAGGGCGATCCGAGATGCGTACAAGTTCGCCTTCGACCGCAACGACTTCGACGTACGGACGGCGGGTGCAGAAGAGTTTGAAGAAGTGTTCAGTAATCGCGGGCTTAAGGGCAGCACTCTCTTGCGCGCGATCAGCTTCTTTTGCTCGATGTGCAAGGAGGCAGGCATCGCGGTCTCCCCGAGCGCGCGATCGGCTTCACGATCGGGCGGTCGAAGTACGTCAACGGAGTCCCGCCCTTTAGTCGCCTCGGACAGTGCCTCCCGAGTGCCCACAGCTGAGACTGAGCGCTTCGAGATTCCAATCCCGGGTAACAGTCCGGCGCGCATCGAGTTTCCGCGCGAGCTCTCTGATGCTGATTGGGAGATGTTGTCCGGAATGATTGGACTTTACATCCAACGACTCAAGACAAGGAGGAAAGAATGACGGTCATTATGCCGAGCGTCTAGATCGATGCCCTAGACGCGTAAAAGAACGGAGCCATCAGAGGGTCCGGCAAGATCAACTCTGATGGCCCCCAGGCAGCGCCCGGCCTAACCTCGCCGGGGGTAGTCGCACGACCCTTGGTTAGCATAGTGCTAACTCTCACGCGACGCTACCTCAAGAGGGATCGCCCAACTGAGGATCATAGCCATGACTCATCAACATGGTGATCGTACCGTTCCAGTGACGGACTACTGGCGTCGCCGGTTCGGCTGCGCGGAGCACGTTCGCCGTCACTGGCGGAGCCCGCCGCGTCGTTAACGTAAGCGATGGAGGGCCAACGAAAACGTTGGCCCTCCACGTCAGCGTACGCAACTCAACTCCCCCAGCGCCCGTTCCAGTGCCAGCTTCCCCGGCACCTCGCTGTCGCGCAGGCTGCGGTAGTCGGATTTGCAGCTGAGCGGGCAGCAGGCGGCGCCGTTGAGCCAGGGTTGTTCGCCGGTGCAGGTGGTAGTTTCAACCACGCAGCGATCGTAGTTGTCGTCGGTGCGGGCGCACTGCTGGATCAGGTCGCGGCAGCGCTCGCGCAGCGCAATGGGCGTGCGCGGGTCGTTCAGCAGCGTTTGCAGCCCGCCGCGGAACTCGATCAAACGACCGTCGCCGGTGGCGACGATCTCGATCGCCTCGGTCTTGCCGGCCGGGCTGTAGCAGATATGCACGGCGCCGTCGGCGGCCTGACGCCAGCGGGTGGCGGCGGCGGTCTTGCCCTTGCTGCTGGGCTGCGCCTGCGGGTGGCGCAGGGCAGCGCGCTGGCTGGCCGGCAGGCCTTTGCGCGCGGCCGCCGCCGGGGCGCCGGCGAGCCAGGCTTGGGTGTCGTCCGCGCACAGTGCCTGCACCGGGGTGGTCGCGGCAGCGTCCTCGGTCAGCGCCACGGTCTCGCTGTGCTCGTCGCCGGCGCAGGGCTCGTCGCTGTAGCTGATTGCCCCGTCCGGCTGAGTGCATTTGTAAATCGGGTCCTGGGCGTGGCCCAAGGGGCTCAGCAGCAGGGCGCAGATCAGCGCCGTCAGAGACTTAGGCATGACGGCGGGCATTCGCCTCGGCGTAGGCCGGATGCGTGGGGCGCGACAGATAGCGCCCCGCACCGCGACTGGCGCGTAGATCGCCTTCCACAAAGGCCAATCGGCCACGCGTGAAAGTGTGGGTGGCGATGCCGGTGACGGTGCGACCCTCGAAGATGTTGAAATCGACGTTCTGGTGATGCGTCGCGGCCGAGATCGTGCGCGTGCCGTTCGGGTCCCAAACCACCAGATCGGCATCGGCGCCTGGCCGCAGAGCGCCCTTGCGCGGATACAGATTGAAGATCTGCGCCGCGTTGGTGGAGGTGATGCGCACGAACTCGCTGGGCGTCAGACGGCCGCTGCCGACACCGTAATGCCACAGCAGCGACATGCGATCCTCGACGCCGGCACAGCCGTTCGGAATCAGCGTGAAGTTGTCGCGGCCGGCCGCTTTTTGCGGCGCGCAAAAGGCGCAGTGGTCGGTCGCGGTGGTGTGCAAATGGCCGGCCTGCAGCCCGGCCCACAGCGCGTCCTGATGCTGCCGCGGACGGAAGGGCGGGCTCATCACGTGGGCCGCGGCGCGGGTGAAGTCCGGGTCGTCATAAACCGAATCGTCGATCAGCAGATGCCCGGCGAGCACCTCGCCAAACACGCGCTGACCTTCGCCGCGCGCACGGCTGATCGCCGCCAACGCGTCCTGGGCCGAGACGTGCACGATGTAGATCGGCGTGCCGAGCACCTCGGCAATGCGGATGGCGCGATTGGCGGCTTCGCCTTCCACCGCCGGCGGGCGCGACAGCGGGTGACCTTTCGGCCCGGTGATGCCGCGCGCCAGCAGTTGCTTTTGCAGGCGAAAGACCAGCTCGCCGTTCTCGGCATGCACGGTGGGCAGCGCGCCGAGTTCGATGCAGCGGGTGAAGCTCGAGACCAGCGCCTCGTCGTCGCACATGATGGCGTTCTTGTAGGCCATGAAGTGCTTGAAGCTCTGCACGCCGTGCTGCTGCGCCAGGATGCCCATGTCGCGGTGCACGCTGTCGTCCCACCAGGTGATGGCGACGTGGAAGGCGTAGTCCGAGGCGGCTTTCTCGGCCCAGCCGCGCCAGGTCTGGAAGGCATCCAGCAGCGGCTGTTTGGGATCGGGAATCACGAAGTCGATGATGCTGGTGGTGCCGCCCGCCAGCGCCGCCGCGGTGCCGGTGTAGAAATCGTCGCTGGCCACCGTGCCCATGAAAGGCAGCTGCATGTGGGTGTGCGGATCGATGCCGCCCGGCATCACCAGGCGGTCACCGGCGTCGACCACCTCGGTGCCGGCCGGTGCGTCCAGCCCCTCGCCGATGGCGGCGATCTTGCCGTCCGCCAGCAACACATCCGCGCGCCAGGCGGTGTCGGCGTCGACCAGTGTGCCGCCGCGAATCAGTGTAGCCATGGGCGCTCCCGAGCTGTCTGGACAATCGCGCTACCCTACGGCCACGCGTCGCCGGCGTCAAAGCAGGCGACTCCCATTTCACGCCCTGCTGGCCCATCATGACTCGCATGAATCTGGCATCCGATCCCGAAGCCACCGGCGCCATGGCGTGGGGGCGCTGCGCATGAGCGCCGCCCCACTGACGGCGCTGATCGAAGCCTGGCACCAGGGCGACGGCCGCGCCTGCCGGCAGCTGTTCGACAGCGCCTACGCCGAGCTCAAGCAGATTGCGGCGCAGCGTCTGCGGCATGCCGGGGCCGATCTCACGCTGACGCCCACCGTGCTGCTGCATGAGGCCTGGCTGCGCGTGGCGGGCCAGAACCTGGGTTGGAAGGACCGCGCGCACTTTTTCGCCAGCATGTCTTTGTACATCCGCTCCGTGCTGGTCGATCACGCGCGCGCCCGCCAAGCGCAGAAGCGTGCGCACCCGGAGCTGCGCGTGAGTCTGGTCGAGGATCTGGCCGGCGAGGAGTCGATGGTCGCCGATCTGCTGGCGCTGGATCAGGCGCTGGCCCGGCTGGCGCAACTGGACCCGCGCTGCGCCGAGGTGCTGCACCTCAATTGTTTTGGTGGACTCGATCGCGAGCAGATCACCGCAGTGCTGGGCATCTCGATGTCCTCGGTCGATCGCGATCTGCGCTTTGCGCGGCTGTGGTTGCGCGAGGAGTTGGCGCGTGGATGAGACGGCGCAGTTTGCCGCAGTGCGGCGCCTGTTCGATGCCGTCTGCGATCTGCCGCCGGCGGAGCGCGAGGCGCAATTGCTCGCCGCCAGCGAGCCCGAGCCGGTCAAGCAGCAGGTGCGCGCGCTGCTGGCGCGCGAGCTGCGGGTCACCGCCAGCGATCTGCAGGCGGTGGCGGCTGGCCTCAGCCTGCTGAGTGGCCAGGACGAGCTGCCGCCCGGCACGGTGCTGGGCGCCTGGACGCTGACCGGGCAGATCGGCGCCGGCGGCATGGGCACCGTCTATGCCGCGCATCGCAGTGACGGCCATTTCGAGCAGCGCGCCGCGGTCAAGCTGCTGCGCGGCCTCGCCAGTCCCGCCGCGCTGCGCTACCTCGCGCGCGAACGACAGATCCTCGCCAGTCTGGCGCATCCCAACATCGCCCGCCTGCTGGACGGCGGCAGCACGCGCGATGGCCAGCCCTATCTGGTGATGGAGTACCTGGACGCGCGACCGATCGATCGCTATTGCCAGGACGAGGGTCTGGCGCTGCCGGCGATCTTGGCGCTGCTGCTGCAGGTCTGCGATGCCGTCAGCTTTGCGCATGCGCGGCTGATCGTCCACTGCGATCTCAAACCCAGCAATATTCTGGTCGGTCGCGACGGGCGTCCGCAGTTGCTCGATTTCGGTATCGCGCGCTTGATCGGAGGCGACGAGCCCGATGGTCGTCCCGGCACGTCCTCGCAGCGCGTGCGCGCGTTCACGCCCGGCTTTGCGAGCCCGGAGCAGGAGGCGGGCGGCGAGATCAGTACCGCCGCGGATGTGTACAGCCTCGGGCGCCTGCTGGATGTGCTGGCGGGTCCGCAGCTGGCGCGCGCGCCCGAGCTGCAGGCGGTGGTACGCCGCGCCTGCGCGCAGGCGCCGACCGATCGCTACGAGAGCGTCGCGGCATTGCGCGAGGACTTGCAGCGCTATCTGCGCCGCGAACCGCTGACGGCGCTGCCGCCCACGACCTGGTACCGCACGCGCAAATGGTTGCAGCGGCGCTGGCCGCTGGCGCTGGCGGCGAGCTTGTTCCTGCTGACCGTGAGCGCGTTCACGCTGCAACTGCGCGCCGACCGTGATCGCGCCCGCGCCGCACAGCTGGAGGCGCAGCAGGAGCGTGATCGCGCCACCCAGGCCGAACGCAGCGCGCGTCAGGTCAGTGACTTTCTGGTGGCCATGCTGGATGGCGCCAATCCGGATGCCGGCGGCGCCGAGGTGCCGGTCAGCACGCTGGTCGAGCAGGCGCTGCAACGCATTGATCGGGATCTCGAGGGCCAGCCGGCGGTGCAGTCCGAGCTGTATGCGACGCTGGCGCGCGTGCAGCGCGAGCTCGGGCAACCCGAGCAGGCGCGGGTCGGATTTGAAAAGGCGGTCGCGCTGGCGCGCAAGCTGGATCGGCCGCTGGTGCTGGCGCAGCGGCTGCAAGATTTGAGTCTGTGGTATCGGCAGAATCTGCGCTCTGGCGAGGCCGTCAGTGCAGCGCGCGAGGCCGTGGACCTGCTGCGACAGGCGGCGCCGGGCAGCGACGACCTGCTCGGCGCGCTGCTGATGCTGGGGGCCGCGTGGTCGCAGGATGACCGTCTGGACGAGGCCGAGTCAGCGCTCACCGAGGCGGTCAGGATGGCCGAAGCGCCGGGCGCCGCCGCTGGACGTTTGCCCGAGGCCCTGGAGGCGCTGTCGCTGTTCCTGTCGACCACGGCCAATCAGCCGGAGCGTGCCGAGGCGCCGTTGCGACGCGCGCTGGCGCTGCGGGCTGCGCAGACCGGCAATGACGGGGCCACCTTGGGCACGCAGGAGCGTCTGGGCGCCTTGCTCGGCCGGTTGCGACGGCTGGACGAGGCAGAAGTGCTGCTGCGCGGCGCATTGGCGCAGCGTCAGGCGCTGTCTGGCGAGGAGGACGTCGATATCCCCTGGCGCATGTCGGAACTGGCCACCATCCTGACCCAGCAGGGCAAGCTCACTGAGGCGCTGGGCTACTACCAGCAATCGGTGGCGCTGGCGGAGCGCAAGATCGGGCGCAACTCGGGCCCGTACGCCGTGCTGATGAACAATCTGGCGCTGGCGACGATGCGCGTGGGCGATTACGCCGGGTCCGAACGCCGCTACCGCGAGGCGCTGGCAATCGCCGCAGCGCAGTGGGGCGCCGAGAGCCCGGCGCTGGCCACCCTGCGCTTCAATCTGGCCACCTTGCTCGCCAAGCTGCGCCCGCGCGAGGCGCTGCCGCTGGTGCGGCAGGCTGAGCAGGGCTATGCCGCGCGCCTGCCGGCCGCGCATGCGGACGTGGTCACCGCCCGCTTGCTGCTGGCCGATGTGTGCGCACAAACGGGCGCCGTGGCGGAGGCGCGCGACTGGCTGGCGCAGGTCGCCGCGGCGCAGCCCAGCCTGACCCCGCAACTGCAGGCCGACCAACTGCAGGCGCAGGCGCAGATCGCGGCGGCCGACGGCGATCTGGACCGCGCGCTGGATGACTTGACGCAGGCGGAGGCATTGCGCGCCGAGGCGCTGGGTGCGAACGACTCGCGCGTCTGGCTGACCCGGATACTGCGCGCCGAATGGCTGGCCCGGCGCGCTGGCGAAGGCGATCCGGCCGCCAGTCGCGCGCTCGCGCAGCAGATCCTGGCGCAGCTCGATGGCGTGCTGGTCGCCGATTCCCCCGAGCGCGCGCGACTGCGGCGGCTGTTGCACTGAGGCTCGACTCAGCCGCAGCGCGGCCGCCAGCTGACAGTTTGCCGCAGCCAAATCCGCTAACACCGGCATGGTTCCCTGTCGGACGTTGCCGATGCGACTGCGCACCCTGTCAACCGCCTCGCTCTGCCTGCTCAGCTCCGCGCTGGCGGCCGCGCCCTTTGCCTACTTGCCCTCGGTGGGCGATGGCCGCATCCATGTGGTGGATCTGGCCAGCAATCAGGTGGTCGCCAATCCCTTGCTCGGCAGCGGCCTGTTCTCGGTAGCGGCCAGCCGCAGCACCGGCGTGGTCTACATCGGCTCGCAGGGCTCCACCCGCGTGCAGGTGATGGATCCGGCCAACCAGGTGGTGGTCGGCACGCTGGATCTCGGCGCCAGCCAGTTCGGGCTGGCGGTGAGTCCGGACGGCACGCGCTTGTACGCCTCGCTGCTGAACTCGCCATTCCTGCGCATTTACGACATTCCCAGCCAGAGCATCGTCGCCAATGTGCCGGTGGGCGCCAGCCCGTTTGGCGTCGCGGTGTCGCCCGACGGCAGCCGCGTGGTGGTCGCCAACGCCAACAGCTTCTCGGTGTCGGTCGTCGATACCGCCAGCGCCAGCGTGGTGTGGACGCTGTCGACGCCGGGCGGCAATCCGCAGTCGACTGCCTTCGGGCCGAGCAACCGCTATGCCTATGTGACAACGGCGGGGCGCAACGAGCTGGTGGTGTTGGACTTGCAGACACAGACGGCTGGCAGCGTGCCGGTCGGGGCGCTGCCGATCGCAGTGGCGGTGGCGCCGGACGGCAGTCGCATCTACACCGCCAATGCCAACGGTAACTCGGTGAGCGTGGTCGATGGCCAAACGAACGCACTGCTGCAGACCATCCCGCTGGGCGCCGGCTCCGCGCCCTACGGCATTTCGACCAGCGTCGACGGCAGTCGCGTGTACGTGGTGCGGCGCACCGCCAACAGCCTGGCCGTGATCGACAGCAGCAGCCTGAGCGTCATCGCCCAGGTGCCGATAGGGCCCAGCACCTTTGCGCTGGGCGAGTTCACCATCGGCAACACCGTGCCGGCCTCGCCGCGACTCGATGCGCTGACGCCGGGCGTGGGGACGCTGAGCTTGAGCTTCACGCCGCCGGTCAATGACGGCGGTCTGCCGATTACGGGCTATCTGGCCGACTGCGGCGGCGTCAGCGCGCAGGGCCCGGGCTCGCCGCTGCTGGTGCCGGCGCTGGTCAACGGCGGCAGCTATGCCTGCAACGTGCGTGCGGTCAACGCGTTGGGGCCGTCACGGCCGTCGAATGCGCTGAGCGCCGTCGCCGGCCTGCCGCCGGACCCGCCGCTGTTGACCGCGGCCACGCCGGAGGACGGCCAGATCACGCTGCAGTTCGACGCCCCGAGCTTCACCGGCGATCTGCCGATCCTGGAATACCTCGCCCAGTGCGGGACGCAGACCGCGAGCGCTGGCGCGGCACCAATCGTCTTCAGCGGCCTCAACAACGGCAGCAGCTACGCCTGCAGCGTACGCGCGCGCAACGCCGTGGGATCGAGCGCGGCCTCGAATGTCCTCAACGCCACGCCGCGCGGCGTGCCGGCAGCGCCGACCATCGTGCTGGCGGAAAGTGCGGATCGCCAGATCGCGCTGACCGCCAATCAGCCAGCGAACAACGGCGCGCCGATCACGCTCTACACCGCACGCTGCAGCGGTGGCGTCAGCGGCAGCGTCGCCGCGCCGGACCGCAGCGTGCTGCTGACCGGCCTGACCAATGGCGTGACCTACACCTGCACCATGGTGGCCGCCAATGTGGCGGGCGAGTCGCTGCCCTCCGCCAGTGTCAGTTTGGTGCCGGCCGGCCCGCCGAGTCCCCCGGTGCTGACCAAGCTGACGCCCGGCGATGGCACGCTGACGCTGGAGTTCCAGCCGCCCACCAATAGCAACGGCGCCCCGGTCACTGGCTATCTGGCGCACTGCGGCGGCATCATCCGTCCGGCCACCGGTTCGCCCTACGTCTACACCGGGCTCAGCAATGGCACGGCCTATCAGTGCGGCGTTCAGGCCAGCAATGTGGGCGGCAACTCGGCCTTGTCCAATCGCCTGACCGCCACGCCGCGCACGCTGCCGGATGCGCCGGTGATTGGCGCGGCGACGCCGGGGGATGCCAGCGCCAGCCTGCAGTTCACGCCGCCGGCCTCCAATGGCGGCGCCAGCATCCTGGAGTATCTGGCGCGCTGCACGCCCGCGGGCAGCGGCAGCGGCCCGGCGGCGCCGCTGACGGTCACCGCGCTGAGCAATAACGTGGTGCATCGCTGCCGCGTCAGCGCGGTCAATGCCGCCGGCGAGGGGCCGGCCTCGGCCGAGGTCAGCGTCATTCCCGGTGGCGGCAGCAGCGCCGACGTGCAGATCGTCAAGAGCAACGGCGGCGCCTTCGTCAGCGGCGGCACGCGCGTGGTCTACCTGATCACCGTCAGCAATCCAGGCCCGGCCGCGGTGGCCGGCGCGCGCGTGCAGGACACGCTGGAGCCCGGCTTCAGCGATGCGCTGTGGACTTGTCAGGCCAGCGGCGGCGCCGTCTGCGCGCCGTCGGGCACTGGCAATCTGGATCAACTGGTCGATCTGCCGATCGCCGGGCAGGCGCGCTTCACGCTGAGCGCCGAGCTGGCGCCCTTGCCAGAGGACCCGGTGTTCAATCTCGCCAGCGTCAGCGTGCCGGCGCCACTGTCCGATCCGGTGCTGGCCAACAACGTCGCCAGCGATGGCCCGGATGTGCGCGGGGTGTTTCGGAATGGCTTTGAGTAGGTGCGAAGGGGCACGAGGGCACGAGGGCACGAGGGCACGCAGAAGCGGGGCGGGGGGCGAGAGGTCACGAGGGCACGAGGGCACGAGGTCACGAGGGCACGCAGAAGCGGGGCGGGGGGCGGGGGACCAGCACTGCTGCGCGTCCGTGCACTGTCGCGGGTACCAGTTTGCCGCCCGAGTAAGCGCGCCAGGGGCGAGACATGGACTCTGCACAAACATCGTGGCTGAGACGGCGGCTGAATCGGTCGCCGGCTCGCCTTCGGCGCGTTTACGCGCTCTGCAAACTGGCGACAGCGCTACGCAGTCGCCGAATGGCTGGTCCCCTGACCCCTGACCCTTGCCCCGCTTCTGCTCCACCACGCGCCCCGCGGAACATGCCGGGCGTTGACATACTATGTCGACCTCGTTAGCGTCGTGAAATGCGCGTGACACGCGCTGCCTCCCATTCCCCGCAGGCTTCCGCCATCATCCGCGCATGAACGAACACTTGGATCTGGCGGCGCTGATCCGCGCCGATACGCCGTTGCTGGCGATCGAAACGCATGAGGAACTGGAGGTCATCGCGTCGTTTCAGCGCGCGCTGACAGGCAGCTTGCGCCCGCTCTACACTTGGAGCATCACCACCGGGCTGCGCCGGCTCGATATGGACACCGAGCCGAAGCCGATGAGCTCGGGGGAAGTGCTCGATGCGATTGTGCAGACGCGCCAGAAGAGCGTGTTCCTGCTGCTCGATTACTCGCCCTTCCTGCGCTACGTGGTCACGCTGCGGCAGTTGCGCGAGATCGCTATCCGCCAGGGCGTGCAGCCGCACGTGGTGGCGCTGGTCGGCGCCAATCTGGAGTTACCCAAAGAGATCGACGCGCTGGCGGTGCGCTTCTCATTGTCGCTGCCCAACGAGGCGGAACTGGACCGCATCGTGCGCGAGGAGGCCTCCAACTACTCGCGCGAGAACGCCGGCAAGCGCGTGCAGATCCACATGGGCGCGCTGAAGGCGGTGGTGCGCAATCTGAAAGGCCTGGCCGCCTCCGACGCGCGCCGCATTGCGCGCCGCATCATCGCTACCGACGGCATGATCACCGACTCCGATCTGCCCGCCGTGGCCAAGGCCAAGTTCGAGCTGTTGAACAAGGCCGGCGTGCTGAGCTTCGAGTACGAGACGCTGGGCTTCGGTGATGTCGCCGGCTCGCGCAGGCTCAAGCGCTGGGTAGAGCAGCGGCGGCCGGCCTTCCTCGGTGAGCCGACGCCGGTGCCGCTCGATCCGCCCAAGGGCATTCTGCTGCTCGGCGTGCAGGGCACCGGCAAGAGTCTGGCGGCCAAAGCGGTGGCCGGCGGCTTCCAGGTGCCGCTGCTGCGCATGGACATGGCCAGCATCTACAACAAGTACCACGGCGAAACCGAGCGCAATCTGCGCGAATCGCTGGCCAATGCCGAAGTCATGGCGCCCTGCGTGCTGTGGATCGACGAGATCGAGAAGGCGTTTTCGACGTCCGACAGTGACGAGGGCGTGTCGCGGCGCATTCTCGGGTACTTCCTCACCTGGATGGCCGAGCGCAAGGCCAAGATTTTCCTGGTGGCCACCGCCAATGCCATCGAACATCTGCCGCCCGAATTGCTGCGCAAGGGGCGTTTCGACGAGATCTTCTTCGTCGATCTGCCGGCCGAGGACGTGCGCCAGGACTTGTTCCGCATCCATCTGACCCGACGCGGCATGAAGCCCGAAGGTTTCGATCTCGCCGCGCTCGCCGCCGCCAGCGCCGGCTTCTCCGGTGCCGAAATCGAGCAGGCGGTGGTGTCCTCGCTGTACGCCGCCCACGGCGAAAAATCCGCGCTCGATCAGCGGCATCTGCTCGATGAACTGCGCAACACCCGCCCGCTGTCGGTGGTGATGGGCGAGAAAGTCGCGCGCCTGCGCGCCTGGGCGGCCGAGCGCACGGTGCCGGCGGACTGAGGGCACTTACGAGGGCACGAGGGGAGAGCTGCGGCGCTTGCGCAGCACCGCTGCGCGCCGCAGCGAGCGCCCGGCGGCTATGCCGACGGGCCGGATCGAGGGCAAGAGGGCAAGAGGGCACGAGGGTACGAGGGTACGAGGGTACGAGGGTACGCGGGCACCGTGCGCTCGGCCGCCCAGGCGCCGGAGGACCGGCGCCCTCCTTGAAGTGACGGCGCGCCGCGCGCTCGCGTGCCGCGTGCCGCGTACGCCTCGCTCTCGCGTGCCCCGTGGCATAGTTCGCGCGCCCGCCCTGACAGGACGCCCTTGTGCTCAATCGCTCGCAGACGCTGTTCGTGGTGCTGACCGGCATCTTCATCACCAACGCGCTGATCGCCGAGTTTGTCGGCGTGAAGATCTTCGCGATGGAGGACACGCTGGGGCTGCAGCCCTTCAACTGGAACCTGTTCGGCCAGCAGGGCTCTCTGAACTTCACTGCCGGCGTGATGCTGTGGCCGGTGGTGTTTGTGCTCACCGACGTCATCAACGAGTACTACGGCCAGCGCGGCGTGCGCTTCATTTCCTGGCTGGCGGTGGGGCTGATCCTGTACGGCTTCCTGTTCGCGTATCTGGCGATCTCGCTGGTGCCGGCCGGTTGGTGGGTGACGGTGGGCGTCAGTCAGGGGGTGCCGGATATGCAGGCGGCCTTCGCCGCGATCTTCGGCCAGGGCCTGTGGTCGATCGGCGGCTCGGTGATCGCCTTTTTGCTGGCGCAGCTGATCGACGTGCGCATTTTCCACGCGATCCGGCGCCGTACCGGCGACAAGAAAGTGTGGGCGCGCGCCACCGGGTCGACGCTGGTCTCGCAGTTCATCGACAGCTTCGTCGTGCTGTACATCGCCTTCGTGATCGGGCCGCAGCACTGGTCGATGGCACTGTTCCTGGCGATCGGTACCGTCAATTACTGCTACAAGGCGCTGATGGCGATCGCGCTGACGCCGGTGATCTACGGTATCCGCCGGGTGCTCGAGAGCTATCTGGGTACCGATGTGGCTGCCGAGTTGAAGCAGCGCGCGCAGTTGGGCGTGTAGGCCGGATCACTCGAAGCCATTGCGCAGCAAATCGGCGGCGTACAGGCGTGCGCGCATGACGCTGCCGTAGTAGCTGCCGTCGTCGCTGGCGTAGGCGTAGCCGCTGAACACCACGCGCTCGCCATCGGCCAACAGCGCCATGCTGGCGAGGCGGTTGTCGCGGTCGCCGCTGTTCAGGCTGTGACCGTAGCCGGCGCGGCCGGGCAGGGCAGCGGCGAGCGCGCCGAAGCTGCTGTCGAAGCTGCCGTCGTCGTTCAGCCGCGTGAGGGCGGCATCGCCAAAGGTGAATCCGGTCGCTTCGTAGCCGCCCCCGATCAGGATCTTGCCGTCCGGTGTGGGCAGCACGGCCGCGGCATAGGCATCGCCGTGGATGCCGCTGGCGGCGTAGTCGAACACCCGCGCCACGCCGCCGTTGAAGCTGGGGTCGGCGGCGCCGGTCAGAAAATTCATCGCGTAGAGGCCCATGGACGGGTCCAGATCCTGGGCATTGGCGCTGTAGCCGGCGATCAAAAGGCGCAACTGGTTGCCGCGCGCCTGGATGGCGATTTGATTGCCGGTGCTGTGCCGATAGCCGGGCGCGGCAGTAAAGAAAAACTGCTGAAAGCCACCGCCGCCGAAGCCTGGGTCCAGTCCCAGCACATTGTTTTGCGAGGGCAGCGAGGTGCCGACGACGACGCCATCGAACTGGCCGTTGCCATCGACCACGGAGCGCCGCATCAGCGTGCGTACGCGCAGGTCCAACGTCGGTGTGCTCTGCAAATAGGCCACGGCACTGGTGACCTCGACATCGAAATTGACGTCCACGCGCAGCATGCGCCACTGCGTGGGCAGGCCTACATCGCCGCCGATGACGTTGCCGCAATCGCTGGCCGCGCACAGCGTACCGCTGTCGGCGAACAGCACCACCTGCATCAGGCTGTGGTTGCCGCTAGTGCCATCGCGCAGATCGCCCACGATCAGGAAGCGATCGGAATCGAGCAGGTAGGGCACCAGCGCGCCGGCGCGATCCGACGGGCTGCCGCCGCGGCGCACGCGCCGGAAGCCGTTGCTGCCAAAGGCCGGGTCCGGCTCGCCGTTGGGCGACAGCGCCCACACCGCCATATCGCTCTGATTAAAGGGGCCGTACAAAGTGCCGAGCACCAGCAGGGCGCCGTCGCGACGCAGCGCGGCGTCCACCACCTCGACCTCGAAGTCGGGCCCGGCATCGAGCAGGCGCTGACCCAGCGGCCCGTAGCTGAGATCGACGCTGCCGTTGCTGTTCAGACGGGTGATGCCGATCTGACTGTTGCCGGGGAACTGCGAGCCGAAGGGCGTTGGCGTATTGCTGATCACCAGCACCTTGTCATCGCGCTGCACCAGCGTCTGCACCGGCGTGGTGGCCCCGCGCAGGCCGCCGGCATCGATGGGCCAATAGCTGGCCGTGCGGCCACCGGCAAAACTGCTGTCCAGCTGCCCGTTGGCGCGGGCTGATGGCGTCCACAGGGCACTGGCGAGTATGGCGCCAATCATCAATCGCAGAATCATGAGATGCGCTCCCGGCGCCGGATGGGTCAGTGATGCGGGACGTACGTCGTTCCCGAGCTGGAGCTGACAGTGGATCCCGCCCGTGGGATGACGGGCCATTCAGTCCGCGCGGACGGTCAGCAGATTGGCGTCGCGCGCCAGCTTCCAGACGCCGTCTTGCTTGCGAAAAATCGTCAGCGTGTGACCGGCGCGCTCGATGGTGCGCTGCGCCCCCGGCGGGCGGACGGAGACCGCCAGTTCCGACCATAGCCAGGCCAGCTCGCCGTCGACGCCGATCTCGCGGATCTGCTGCTGGATCGCCAGCCCGGGCCGCGGCCCCGGCGCTTCGATCAGAGCCACGAACTCGGCCCGCTGCATCGGCGCCCGACCGGGCAGCAGGAACACCACATCGTCGGTCATCAGGGACAGCAAGGTGGCGCTATCGCCGGCAATAGTGGCCGTCTGCCAGCGCGCCAGCAGTTCACGGATCTGGGCTTCGTCCTCGGACATGCGGCAGTGCCTGAAGTGCGGCGCGCCTGCAGGCGCCCGAACGCACTATACGCATGGACGCGTCAGACGCGGCGCATCAGGGTGACCAGTGCCGATGCCCGCTATTCCCGCGCGCCCGGTGTGATCCGCGCACGCGCCGCTCGATTCAGGGCGCGGGATCTTCCAGCGAATCGGCGAACAGCTGGTCAGCGATGCAGTAGCTGAGGATGACGACGCCATTGCCAGTCCAGCTGCCCGGCGTGCTGACAAAGCCCTGAATCTGGGCGGGGTCATAGTGCGACTGGCCACCCCCGCCGCCGCCACCCGCGCCCTTGTCCGTGCCCGAGCACATGACCGTGCCGAGGCTGCCGCCGCCACCCCCGCCTCCGCCAATCCACCCGCCGCCGCCGCCGCCGCCGCCAGGGATGCTGAAAGCTTCGGGCAAGGTGCAGCCCGCATGGGGTGATCCCTCGCCGCCCCGGCCACCCTGGCCCAGCGTACCACTCACGCCGCTCTGGCCGTCCAGACCCACGCAGCCCACGCCGGCGCGACCGGGTGCGCCCTGCACGCCGCCGGCATTGCCGCCTTGCCCACCGCCGGCAACGCCTCCGGAGGTGGGCGCGTCAGGGCCGTTGGCGCCTACGCCGCCGCCACCGGCGCCTCCGGCGCCACCGACCAAGAAGCCGAAAGGGCAGCCGCTGCGGCCACCACCGCCGCCGCCGCCGGCCACCAGCACGCGCTGACTCAAGGCATTGCCGCCGACGCGCAAATCGCTGGCGCCGCCGCCGCCGCCGGGGTTGTCCTGGACGGCGCCGTTGCCGCCGCCGTTGTATCCACCCGCGGGCGCGCCACCCGCGCCGCCCACCACAATCGTCAAAGTCAGTTCGTCGACTGTACTCAGCAGATAGCCCTCGGCATAGCCGCCCAGGCCGCCCGTCGCCGGGCCGTTGGCCGGAATGGCCGCAGAGCTGCCGCCCTGGGCGCCCCAAGCCTGGATGTAGACCTGCGAGGCCATCCGTGTCGGCAGGGTCAGCGTTTGCTGGTCACCGGTGTAGTCGAAAGTCTTGAGCACCTGCACGGCGCCTTGCGGACAGCTTTGCGGCAGGCTGCCAGCGCTGGCGCCGGTGCTGAGTCCCAGGATCAGAACCAGCCATCGCCTAGGCATCGCAGGTCTCCTGCATCAAGTTGGCGGCGCCGAGGTCAGGCTAAACAGGCCCCAGCCATGGCCGTCGGGGTCGACGAAACTGTGGCTGTACATGAAGCCCAGATCCTCGGGCTGATCGTAGGTGGAGCCGCCCGCGGCGAGCGCCCGCGCGACCAGCTGGTCGACCTCTGCGCGGCTGTCACACTGCAGATTGAGCAGCATCTCGACCGCCTGACGGGTGTCGCAAATGGCTTTGGGCGTGAAGCTGCGAAACTTCTCATGCGGGCACAGCATCAAGCGGATGCCCTCGCTGATCGTGATGCATCCGCCATCCGCGCCGCTGAACTGCGGATCTGACGCAAAGCCGAGCGCCTGATAAAAGCGCATCGCGCCGGCAAGGTCGGCCACCGGCAGGTTGATGTAGATCGCGTGTGCCATGGCGCGCTCAGCGTGCGCGGCTTTCGACGTGGCGCGCGAAGCGATCGAGGATGGCCTGCCAGCCACTCCGCTGCGCCTCGATCGAGTGTGTCTGTTCGGCGTCGAAGGTCTCGCGCACACGCACGCCCTCGGCGCTGGCGATGAACTCGACCTGCAAGCTGCGGCCACCGAACTCGCACTCGATCAACTGCTGATCGAGCACCTGGGTATAGGTGCCTTCAAAATCGAAGCCCATGCTGCCGTCGCGCGCCTCCATGCGCGAGCAGAAGCGCCCGCCCGGGCGCAAATCGACGCTGGCGCTCGGCGTGTGCCAGTCATCCGAGGCCGCGTTCCACTGGACGATCTCCGCGGGCGAGATCCAGCAGCGCCAGACCTCCGCCAGCGGCGCGCGCACCAGAGCTTCCACCGTGATCTTCATGGGCACCATCCGCAGTGTTGAACTGCGAACAGCATGCCACGACCACGGAAGCCCTGAACACGTATCGCGGCGGCGACGGCGGCTGCATCGGTCTCCAGCGAGTGTAGGGGCTGACGGCTCGCGCCGCAGGCCGCCTCGCCTCTAGCGCGCTGACGCGATCAGCAAACCGGCGACAGCGCAACGCAGTCGCCGCATGCCTGGTCCCCCGCCCCCTGACCCTCGCCCCGCTGTTGCTCTTCCGCACCTGGCAAGCGCTGCCCTAACTCAGCACCTGGCGCGGCGTTACCGTGGCGGCGCGGCGCGCGGGCAGCCAGCAAGCCGCCAGCGTCACCCCGATCAACAAGGCTGACACGCCGCCGTAGGTCAGCGGATCGAAGGCCTGCACGCCAAACAGCAAGCTGACCATCAGGCGCGTCAAGGCCAGCGCCAGCAGCAATCCGAGCAGCAGCGCCAGCGACTGCAGCAGCACGCCCTGGCGCAGCACCAGCGCCAGCACGCCCGCCGGTGAAGCGCCGAGCGCCAGCCGCACGGCGATCTCGCTCTGGCGCTGGGCCACCAGGAAGGCCATCAGCCCGTACAAGCCGGTGGCTGCCAGCGCCAGTGCGACCACCGCAAAGGCGCCGAACAGATGCAGCGAGAAGCGCTGCCGGCTGATCGAGTCGCGATAGACATCGGCGAGGCTGCTGAAGCGCACCGGGATATCCGCCGCGCTGCTTGCCAGCAGTTGCCGCAGCGCCACGCTGACGCCGGCCAGATCCGCCGCGCGCACCACCAGATTGAAGTCGCGCGCACGCGCCGGCCGCTGCGCGTAGTTGACGTAGACACTGCCGTGGTCGACGCGCTCGATCGATTGCTCATGCACATCCGCGACCACGCCGATCACCGTCAGCACTTCCAGATTGCCGTCCATATTGCCGAACTGCAGTCGCTGGCCGATCGGATCGCGGCCGGGCCAGGTGCTGTCGGCCAGGCTGCGGCTGACCAGCGCCACGTGCGGGCTGCCGGGCTGGTCGGTGCTGGCGAAGTCGCGCCCGCGCAGCAGCGTCATGCCCAGCGCATCCAGATAGCCGGCGCTGGCGACGCGGAACTCGGCATAGCCAAGCGGCTCGGGCTGGCCGGCAAAATCGGCGTGCTCATCGAAGAAGGAGCCATTGCTGCCATCGCCCGACAGCGGCAAACCATTGCTGCCGCCGACCGCCTGCACGCCGGGAATGCCGGCAATGGCGCTGATCAGGCCGCCGAGGCGTCCGACCACCTGGGCATCGCCCTCAGCGCCTTCCGGCGCATCCAAGGTCAGACTGACGGTCAGCGCGCCTTCCGGCTGGAAGCCGGGATTCTGCTGCAGCAGGCCGATGAAGCTGCGGGCCAGCAGGCCGGCGGCCACCAGCAGCACCACCGTCAGCGCGCCCTGCAGCACCACCAGACCCTGACGCACGCGGGCGGTGGCCAGTCCGGCGCTGCTGCTGCGGCCGCCTTCCTTCAAGCTGGCGGCGATCACGCCATGGCCGCCGCGCGCCGCGATCCAGCCGATCAGCGTGCTGACCAGCAAAGTGCCGACCACGGTCAGCCCGATCACTCGCGCGCTCACATGCAGGTCTTGAGTGCGCGGCAGGACGTCGACCACCGTTTGCGCCAGCAGGCTGAGCGTCGTTTGCGCGGCCAACAGGCCGAGCAGCATGCCGCCCAGGCCCAGCAACACGCTCTCAAGCACGAACTGGCCCAGAATGCGCGCCGACCCGGCACCGAGCGCATCGCGCACCGCCAACTCCTGGCGTCGGGCCAACGCCTGCGCCAGGAACAGATTGGTCACGTTGGTGGCGGCGATCAGCAGCAGAAAGCTCACGCCGGCCAGCAAGACCCACAGCGCGGCGCTCACCGAGCCGACCATCGCCGTGCGCAGATCGGTCAGCGCAAAGGCGCTCAGATCGACCTCGCGGCCGTGCTCCTGCTTCAACGCGGCGCCGACCGCGCGCGCATCCGCCTGCGCCTGTTCCGCGCTCACGCCCTCGCGCAGCCGCGCGATGACCGACCAGTTGTGCGCGCTGCGCGAGTCCGACGGCGGGATCACGCGCGCATCCATCCACACCTCGGCGCCTTCGGGAAAGGCAAAGCCCTCCGGCATCACGCCGACGATCGGCATCGTCATCCCAAACGCACTGACCGTGCGGCCGTCCAGACCGGCCGGCGCGCCCAGCGTCTGCTGCCAGTAGCGATGACTCACCAGCGCGCCCGGTAGTGCCTCCTGCGCCAGGCCGGCGCCGATCTGCGGCGCCACGCCCAGTACCTGCGCAAACTCCACGCCGACCAGATAGACGCCGGTACGCGCGGCCTGATTCCCCGAGGCCACCGTGGTCACGCCGCCGTTGTACTCGGCCACCGCGGCCAAGCCGCGATGGCGCGCGCGCAGATCGTCCAGATTGGGTTGCGCCAAGGGCATGCGCTGCCCCTGGTCATCGACTTCCTCGATCTGCACCAGGCGATCGGCTTGCGGGTAGGGCAGGGGTTGCAGCAGCACCGCGTCGACCACCGCATAGATCGACACCGCGGCGCCGATACCGAGGCTCAGCGACAGCAGCGCGAGCAGCGCAAAAGACCAGCGCCGACACAGTCCGCGCGCACTGAGCCAGATCTGCTGCGAGAGCTCGGTCAGCATGGTGAAGATCCTGTGATCACAGAGGTCTCGCGGCCTCAGCAAGAACCGGGCCGGGCCAGCAGCCCCGGCCGAGTCCGCGATGGCGGCGGCGGACGGCGCCAATCCGCGTCACGAAATCGCGCACCGTGTTCGATTTCGTACGCGCGCCGGGCGTCGCGGCCCGCCCGTCAGTCCTCCGCGACCCGCTGAATGCGCGGCTCCTCGGCGATCATCGCCGCCAGCAGTTGATCGATCTGCGCCACCTGCGCCTGTATCTGCGCCGCCTGCGTCCACTTCACCCAGAAGGTCCAGAACGGCACCTCGCTGTGCACGCTGCAGTACCAGGTCCAGCGATCGGGCGAGGGTTCCTCCTGCACATTCCCGCAGCCTATCCACAGCCGGTAGGGTCGGCTGGCCAGCAGCACACACCAGCCCCAATCCTCGGCGACCACGCCCGCCACCGCCACCCCGCGGCGCTGCAAGCCATCGGCGATCCAGCGCGCCAGCGCCTTGCCGTAAACGCCGGGATTGGTCTCCGCGTCCTCACCCGCCTCAGGCGTGAACAACTCGCTCTGCAGTCGGTAACCTTGCTCATGCATGCCTGGATCTCCCGTTGATTGGGCTTGGGCAACCGCCCGTTGCACGGCGTCATGCGGCTCGGCACGCGGCCGGTCGGCGTCTGCGGCAGCAGCGGTCGCCGCATGGCATGCTAAACCGGTCTAGACCGATCAGGTGCGGCGCCGATGACACCCTGGCTATTGCTGCTGCTGGCGATGCACCCGGCTGCACCCGAGACGCATCTGGATAGCGTGTACACCCGCCTGGCCGACAGCTGCGAGGCGCTGCCGACGGTGGAGGGCGGGGATGAGTCCTGGGCCTGCAAAGGGCCGGACGAGCTGGTCGTGCGGATCGACTTCAGCGCCGCCGATGCCGCGCTGAATGCGGTCATGGACACTCAGGGCGTGGAGCAGCCGATCGACGGGATCCTCGGCATCGACACCGAGCGCGGCGTGATCGAGTGGCGGCTCGCTGGCGAGCTGCCGATCGCCCTGATCGTGCGCAGCACGCCGATCGAATGGGCCGACGACGGCAGCGCACATCGAGGCAAAGCGCAAACGCTGGAAATCCGCGGCGTCAATCGGCTGATGGGTTTTCAGTCCAGCATTGATGTGCGTACGACGCCAAATGCCAATGCGCTGGCGCGCCAGCAAATCGACGCGGCATGGGCGCGGGAGCAGCGCTAGGCGGGGGCGGGCGGTAGGCGCTCATTGCGCAGTCAGCAGGCCCACGGCGTCCAGCCGCTCGCGCCACACGGCGGTATCGGCGGGCACATCGTACAAGCCCGAGATTTCGGTCAGCGCCTGATAGCTCCAGGCGCGGTTCTGCGCGTCTGAGCTCGAAACATCGGCAATGTGCAGCAGACCGGGGATCGCCTGATAGCGTTCGGCCATCAACAAAGTGCCGCTTGAGGCCAGCGCGCAGAAGGCCCGCTCGCGGACGATTGGCGAGGGATCAGAGGCGGCTACGCTCAGCAGCGGGTCGATGGTTTCGGCGCCGCCCATCCGGGCAAAGGCATCCACTGCGGCCCTGCGCAGCGACACATCGGACTCGTCGAGGGCAGCACGCAGCGCGTGATAGGTGCGTTCTCGATCCACGCCGCGCGCTGCCAGCATGGCCAGACTCCACATTGCCCACGGACCGTTCTGCGCCGGATTGCGCGTCCAGCGCGCGTGCAGTTGGTCCGCCTGTGCGACCGACTTCTCCAGCCCGTACGCGGCCAGAAACACCTCGAATGCCGCCATTCGCGTCTCGATCCGCGGCGCATCCAGTGCCGCCCGCACCAAACTCTGCAGCTGGGGTGTGGCCTCGATCGCACCGGACCAACTCGCCGCGTTGGCGGTGACGTACTCGGCGGCGCCGAGCGAGCGATTCAGCACCAGCTCCAGCGCCCGCTCGGCGCGCGCTTGAGGCGGCAGGCGTTCAACCATGTCGGCGTAGAAGTCGTCGAATCGCGCATCAGTGGCGTCGCCCTGAGCAAACAGTGGCGCAGCAATGCTGCGCAACTGCTGCCAGGCAGCGTTGCGCACGCTGGGAATGGTGGCCAACGCGCCACCGCCTGCCGCCATCAGCAGCAATGCCACGCTGAGCTTGGGTTTCATCGGTCTCTGCTCCTGATTGGGTGAGTCAACGCAGCGTGCTGGACTCCATGCGCATGCTTACGCGTAATCGGACACTGGTGACGGTCAGTGTGGCAGCGCCGATGGCGACTTGCAGCGTGGTACGGACGCGGGCGGCGACGTCCGCGTGGCGGACCGCTCTCGCCTCAGGACTCACCCACCGCCCGATGCTGGGTGCCCTCGCCACGGGTGATGAACAGCAGGCGGCTGGGGACGTAGACCCTGGCTGTGTGCCACAGCCCGCGCGGAATCAGTGTCGCGCCGCGGCCGGTCAGGCGCTCGTGGTGCAGGCCTTCCGCGGTTTCCCAGCGCAGTTCCACATCGCCGCTCAGCAGGTACACGAACTCGTCCCCGCAGGGATGCATTTCCCAGGTGCCCCAATCTGCCGAGCAGACAAACTCGCTGACCAGCCAGCCCTGTTCGAAGCGCGCCAGCTCGGCTGGCGGCAACTGCCAGAACGCTGCGCCGCCCGGCGTCACCACGCCGTGCCCGTCCGCAGCCAGGTGCACATACGCGTGCTCAGGATCCAAAGCCATCGTGGCGTCTCAGGGCAGGGCGCATGGCTTGAACCGCCGCCACTACAGCGCAGTCTGCCCCTGCCATGCAATGGGCCTGGCCGGGATGGCGAGTCTCAGAACACCGTGCACAGGGCCACACTTAGCCCGGCGTAGATGGCGATCACCACCCAGTAGTAGGCAGGCGAGGTCTGACGATGGACCTGCTCCCCGGCCATCCCGGCTTTGGCGTAGACGCGGCCGCTGAGCACCGCAAAGACCACGTACAGCGCCAGTAACACACCGATTCCCTTGAACACTTGGATTCCCTCGATCCGACGACGTCACGTGCAGCCCGGCGTCGACTCCAGCAGCCTCTTCAAGTTGGTGGCTGCATCGCGGGTTTGTTTGCCGAGGCCCAGACGGATCAAAGGTTGCATCAGCCTGCCCACCAGCGTGGCCGGAATGATGGTGACGCGGTGCGTGATCCGGGCGCCTGCCGGCAAGGGTGCGACCTGCAAATCGACCAGCACCTCGAAGGTCCGGTCGGCGTACCGGCAATGCAAGCGCTGACCAGGGACTCGATCCAGAATCTGCCCGTCCATCACCTGCTCGCGACCACCTTGTCGGTACATGTATCGAAGCAAATCTCCCGGCGCATTCGGCCCGACACCGACTTTGGTCAAGCTGACGCAGGGCGGCAGCCATTGTGCGGTCAGCGGCAGATCGTCGATCGCCGCGAACGCCAGAGCGGGCGTGCTCTGTACCGTCACACTGTGCTCGTAATGAATGCTCATACCGCCTCCTTGAGTCTGGGGGCCTGACCGGCTAAACGGCGCCCGCGGGCCTGCCGCAGCCCGCGGGCTTGACGATGCGTACGTCCAAAGCGATATTGCACCCAAAGTGGCGCACCTTGCGCATCGCTTTGGCCGCACAGCGACACGATCTTCTGGCTACCTTCGACCTCGCAGGCGTAGAAAACCTCCTCCGCTTCCGTGCAGTGCGTCAACGGCTCGCCGGCGATCGCCTTGGACGCCACGATGGCCAGCAGCATCAGCACGCTCAGTTCTCGCACGATTCCTCCTGGGTCTTGTTGCCAGCGATGCGCGCACGTCAGCGCATTCGTTACCGCCTGAGCTTGGCAAACCGCGCCGGTCTGGCGCGCGTCCACGATCACCCGATGATGAGCGCCGCCAGCCGGCGAGACCAGGGCCCTGGTGGGTAGCTGCGCGGCGCGCGCGATCCGCCTGCGATCTGACTCAATTCGCGTACGCTGTGCTAACTTGCGGCGCGAGGCGGTCACGCTGTGCGCAATGCCCCTGGGAGGGATGGGGTCCGCTCCCGGAGTTGGGTGGCAATTGTAAGCGGCCACATGAGTTGAAGAGACGGGACACATGGCCTGAAACATCACCATCTGCCACTTACGCGTCAATTTTTAAGCGCAAAATGCGATCCTCCAACTAGGAATCGCGGGACCGCGCGATCGAATTGACGTGTTCGACCGTCTACCGTTCGCCGGGGGCGCCGAGAGGCGCCCCTTTTTCGTTGGCTGCCGGCGCGTTCAACGAGGCCTGAAGGCACGTCAAAGCGCTCTTCAACGCATCACCACGACATCACGATCAGCTCCGACCTCGGCGCGCCTCGGCCGCTGGCATTGCCCATGGAGTAGGTGATGTTCAGCTGTTCGTGCCGGAACGCGCCGAACACCTCGCGCATCAGCGGGTGGTCGTTGATCGACACGATGACTCTGCCCTTGGCAGTGCGCATGACGTCGGCCAGCGCGTGGTAGTGCTCGATGCCGAACTCGACGCCGTAACCCTCAGTGTCCCAGTACGGCGGGTCGCAGTAGTGAAGCGTGTGCGGTCGGTCGTACCGCTCGATGCACTCGCGCCAGGGAAGACACTCGATGAACACCTCGGCCAGCCTTAGGTGCGCGGCCGACAGCTCCTCCTCGATGCGCAGCAGGTTCAGGCGGGGCGTCGCCGTGGTCGCGGTGCCGTAGCTCCGAGAGCTGACTTTGCCGGCGAACGAACTGCGCTGCAGGAACAGGAAGCGCGCGGCTCGTTGCACGTCCGTGAGTGTCTCGGGCCGCTCCATCTGCGCGCACTCGAACATGCGCCGGCTGGCCAGCGCCCACCGAAACTGCTTGACCAGCTCGTCAAGGTGGTGGCGAACCACTCGGTACATGTTGACCAGCTCGCCGTTGACATCGTTCAGCACCTCCACCGGCGCTGGCTCGCGAGCAAACAGCAGCGCGGCGCCGCCCGCGAACGGCTCCACATAGCAGCTGTGGGGCGGCATCAGCGCCAGAATCCTGGCGGCCAGACGGCGCTTGCCGCCCGGCCAGGGGATGATCGGTTTTGCGGCCAGAATGGCCGTAGTTTCCTTTGGCATGGTGAACCTCTTAGGGGTTGTGTAGCCTCGCCCCTGCACCGCGCGGTGTGGGGAGCCCTGGCTTGGTTCACTGGCTTCGTCAGTGGATCGAGGCTCGCCGGGCTGCTCCAACAGCTCGGCGGGCGCTCCTCTTTTTCTTGCGCTACACCATCTCAGCCCCGGCGAACTCGCTGGGGATCGTCGGAACAGGGCCGGTGGTATCGATCTGATCGACCCCCACGGTCTCGCCCCCTGGCAGGGTGAGCACATCGTCCGCACGCACCGATCCGACGGGAACCTGCCGGCGCGCGGTCACGATGTGCTGATACAGGGGCCGAGCAACTGATCCGTAAACCGTCGAGCCACTCGGCGCCGCCAAGGCCATAGGCAAGAAGACGTCCCGCGGGAGCTCGAACACGCGCGTATCGGCCGGTGCGTATCCCTGCGCATACAGCTCATCCGAGCCCCAGCCGCCCAGCACGACCAGCGCTGCTCCATTCAGCGGCTGAATCCGCAAATCGAACACGTGCCAGCGTTCGGACACGATGCCCGTCACCGGATTACGAAGTGCCTTCTTCAGTCCCATGAATCACCCTGCCGATATCTGAGGGGTTGAACCGCTAAGCCACAGCTGACCCGCCACATGCGGGTCAGACGTGGGGAGATCGAGCACGAACACTCGGCCGCGAGTGCCGCCGCCAGTGGGAGCGCCTCCGCGAATCGTGACGTCGCCGCCGTTGCCCGCCTGCCCGGCGAACGTACCCGCTGCACCACCCTCTAGAGCCAGACTGCCGCCGTGCCGCGCCGCGGACGTTGCCGATGCCTGCCCGGCGCCGCCCCGCACGCGTAGGTTCAGCGAGGCGTATCCGTAGTCCCCGGTGGGGGCGCAGACCTCGTACGTTGCGCCGGCGCCGAACGCATTGCCTACCGTGATTGCCGACACACCACCGAACATCGCTGCAGCTGTCGATAGGTCAAGCACTCGCGTGCCGTTAACGAAGAATGCAGGAGATCCGTAAACGGTCTGGATGAGCAGACCACCAGACGAGCTGTACGCATCCTGCAGCCGGAGCTGGGGAATGTCCGCGGTCACCCCAAGCTCCATACGAAGATTTGAGCCTCGCGCCAGCCGAAACCCTGTGGTTCCGCTGCTGTGCGCAGTGATGTCGATCGGCACCACACCCGACGCCGCGGTGTAGGCCACGGGAAGTCCGGCACTGATCGTCGCCGGGGCCCACGCTGTGCCGTTCCACACCACTGCCTGCCCTGTAATCGCCCCACTCTGCGTCAGCGCCGACAGCGCGTGCGTATGCGACGCCGCGGCAGCGCCGATGTCGGCCGCGGTCAGTGCATCGCTGCCGCCCGTAGCGTGGCTCGATTTGTGGGTGGCCGAGGCCGCGCCGATATCGGCCGCCGTCAGCGCATCGCTGCCGCCCGTGGCGTGGCTGGACTTATGGGCAGTTGGGTCAAACGTGGTTGGTTTGCCGCTGATCGCAGACCAGCTGAGTAGCGCGCCGACCCCGGCCGCGAAATCGCTGATCGTTGCCGCCAGCTGCGTGCCGGTATGCGTAGCGCGATCTCGCGCGGTGGCCAGCAGCGTGGCCAGCGTGTACGTGCCCCGCTTCAGGCGCTTGCCGGTCCCGCCGTCGAATACGGGGAGCTCGCCGTCGATGGATGCGGCGGGGCCGGC
This sequence comes from Lysobacterales bacterium, assembly GCA_046346965.1. Taxonomy (GTDB): domain Bacteria; phylum Pseudomonadota; class Gammaproteobacteria; order Xanthomonadales; family SZUA-5; genus JAXMHB01. The sequence goes on along the minus strand of JAXMHB010000008.1, from coordinate 104,451 downwards.
GACATCGCCCTCAGCGGTACCGGGCGGGCCTTCCGGGCCCGGCACGCCGGTGCGCACAACTACCGTCGGCTGCTCGACCTGGACGATGATCGTTTCGATGCTCATGCGGTCACCTTTGTGCCGGCGCGCATCACCACCACGCGCAGCGCGCTCAGCGTCGTGACCACGGGCGGGTCGGCCGCGTTTGCCAGCTTCAGCTCGGTGAGCACTTCCACAGTCGGTGCGCCACGGCAAACACCAGCGGTCAAATTGCTCGGCACGCTGACCCGGATCGACCCCACATCCGGGGTGTCCATCTCAATGCCGGAGCCGACAGTCAGATCGGCGAACGGCGTGGCGTCGCCGATCGAGCGACGCAGCTGCATCACTGCCTGCTGCGTGCCGAAATCGTAGGCCGCGCCGTTGCCGTCCTTACACTGGAACACCCACTGCCAGGTGTCGCCTTCCACCGCATAGATCGTTGCTCGATCCCTCACGACAGCGCCTCCATCAACGTCTCTTCCACCGCGGCGGACTCGAGTCCGTAGATCTCGCCCGAGTCATTCACCAGGGGCGACCACTCGGTCGCAACGCCCAGCAGCGTCTGCCAGTAGCGCAGCTGATCGGAGGTCTCGTGTGCACGCGGCGCCACCACGATCTCCTGCGCTTTGCCGGCCGCGGCGAGCTCGGTCCAGACGCCGCCAGCACCGTCAAGCGCACCATCGCCGATCATCGTTTCGGCGCCTTGGCGCTGCAGCCCAAAACGCGCGCGGCGCCAGCGCGCCTGCTGCTCGCCATAGGCGCCGCCGCGGGGCGCGCGGTCGACCTGGCTCGCGTCCACAAAATCGAGCGTCCAGCGGCGCGATACACCACCGGCGACCAGCGCACCGCCGCCAACCCACAGGCGACGCATATCCACGAAGGCGGGCAGCGACCCGCTGACTTCATAGATATCGATCCGGATGCGCACGTAGCGCGCGCGCCAGGGCGCTGTAGTGGCATGCAGCCAACAGGCCGGCGAGAACGGCATACGCCACGCCTCGAACCACTCCACCAGCGTGTAAGGCAGCACAGGGGACGTGCCACCAGCGCCGTTGAACAACGCAAATTGGACGCCGGCACCCTCGCCGTTCATGCCCAACAGACCGAGCGAAATGATGTCGCGCTCCTGGCCCAGATCCACCTCGAAAATCAGCACCGGAAAACCGGATGTTGCGCCGCGCGCCAGGCCATCGCCGAACGGCCGCTGCAGCTGCGTCAGCGGCAGCGACATCGTGCCGGTGAGCACGGAGAACGTGACGCCGGCAGCGTCGGCGAAGTTGGTTGCGCTGATGATCGTGGCCATGTCAGCGCCCTTCGAGCTTGTTCAGCAGCAGCTGGCACTGCGCGCGCAGCCCCACCCACTGCGCAACGTAAAGCGCCAGCCAAACGCCGATCCCAACGCGGGCAATCCAGCCTTCAACAAGCAGCATCGCCAGCACGCCCATCAGTAGCCCGCTGAACCGAAGGTTCACAGCCAGTACCAGCAGCCGCTGTAGCGACCCATTGCGAACCAGCTCCAGCACCCATCGGTCATCGCGCATACTCATCCCCACACCACCAATTCCACGCCACCACCACCGACGAACTGGCTACGCGCCAGCACCACCCGCACCAGCTTCCCGCCAGCCAGGCCAGCGCGCGGATGCGTGATCCGCAGCGTCTGCCCCGGCTCGATCAGATACGAGTCCATTGCCCGGTCGGTGCGCACGCGCAGCGTCCAGAACGAGCGCGCCACCGTGTACAGCCCGCAGACGCGATCGATCTCGTCCTGCGCGTCGCCGACATCACTCAGCAGCGTCTCGATCGGCGCGCGCTCGGCAGCGTCCGCATAGTTGGCATGCAGCGTCACCGTCGTGGTGACCGTCGACACCTCGCGCGCCAGCTGCGCGCGGAGATCCGCATCGGTGATGCCGGACATGTCGTCGTCGGCGTGGCGCTGATAGTTGCGGCCCCAGTTCAGCCGCGTCGACAGCCCCGGCGCATCGTCCGGCTCGCGCTCGATCTCCCCGACAATCAGTCGCGCCGGGATCTCATAGTCGGGCGAGGCTGCAGGCGCAGCGAGGCGAATTGGGACCAGCTTGCCGCTGCGGGACTGGTACAGCGCGCACCCGTAGCTCTGCGCGGCGAGGCGGGCCAGTGCGTCGCCGTTGAACTCGCTCGTAGTGGCGAATGCCAGGCGATAGGGCGTCTCGCTCTCAATCGCCGCGCACGCGGTCAGATCGATGTCGGCGTCAGTCAGATCGCAGCGACTCGCGATGAAACGCAGGATCTCGCTGAGCGAGTCCCTGCGATAGACGCGGTACACACGGACGGCCGCGATCTGCAGCGATCCAGCGGCGCCGGTGTCGTAGCCCACGCGCACGTCCGCAGTCGCCGTCGCGGTGAACGTGGCAACCAGCGTGCGCAAGCCGACTGTCTCAAAATCCCGAACATGGGCCGACCCGTAAAACAGCGTCGCGGTGCCGGTCTGCGCAACCACTTCCAGCTCGATCTGATAGAGAGCGCCAGCAGTCAGCGACAGATCTTGCGCCACGTATGTCGGAGCCGTGCCATCGCCATCGATCTGCACGCTGCCAGCGCCCAGCCACGTCACTGCCCCGGCGCCGCCTTCGAGCACGTCGAAATCATCCGGATCGCCACCAGTGCCGGTCGGGAACGTGGGACTGGCGACCAGCTGCGCGCCGCGGCGAAGTTGCCCGCGCACTTCGGCTGCCAGCTTGTACAGCTGCTGCCCGTAGTGAAAGCCAAAGCACTGGTCAATGTCGGCGAAAAAGCCGCCCGTCGGCAGCAGCGGCGCCGGCTGCTCGGTCTGCAGCGCACCGCGGCTGCGCACTTCGACAAGCGCTTCGTAGATGTCGTCGGCGACGTCGTAGAGGCCGCGCGAGGACACCGAGTGCAGACGCTGCGGCCGCGGGTCCGACCAGCGCACGTGACCCAGGGTGATGGGCCGCGTCTGCCCGCGCAGCTGCTCGTTCGCAATGCTCTGGGAGTACGTGCGCGTGATCGGCTTCGCCATCCGCTCCAGGGCGCTCCGGCAGACCAGCCGGATGCGGCTTTGGCCGCTCGCGCCGCAGCGCTCGACGGTCACCTGCCCGACGGTGGTTGCCGTGCTGTATGCGGCGCGCTGCGCCACCAGCTTCAGCGTGATCTGCACACCGCGCCACGAGTACTCCGGCCACGTGTCCAGGGCTCCATCGCGGTTGATCAGCACCAACTCGCTGACGGGCGCCGCGGTGGTCGCGCGCGTCCACACCACGAAGGACACCGCGCGTTCATAGACGGCCTGCAGCAGCCGTGCACCGAACAGCTGGTTCGCAGGCGTGTCGGTCGGCAGCGTGGCGTAGTGGGCTGTGCCCTCATAGCGCACGCCGATGCCGGTTGGGCCGGCGATCACGGCCAGCAGCGTCATCATGCCGACACCCCGTTGCGGCCGGTGACGGCGTTGTCCTGCATGCGGCGGATCGTCGAGCGCAGCTCTTCGACCTGGCCGTTGAGGCGGCGATTCTCTAGCAGGATCTCGCGCAGAATGGCGGCGTCGCCCGAGCCCTGCGCGCCGGCCTTTTCGCCCACACGGACGGCCGGCACCGGCGTCGGCTGCGACAGCACGCGCCGGATCTCGGCGAGGTGGTCCACCGACACCGACAGATAGCGGTTGGCTTGCTCGGCGGCGCCCAGCTGTTGCTCGGCCAGCGCGCTGGAATTGATCTCGGCCAGGAACGGCGCCAGCAGCGCGCGCAGCTGTGGCGGCAGCTGGTCAATGGCGTTGACCAGGTTGCTACGTGCGCTCGCCCGGCCCTCGGCCGTCGTCGCGCCTTCATAGGCGCGGAACAGTGGGTCCAGGCTGTTGCGCACGTTCTCGGGCAAGCGCTCCAGTGCTCTTTCGAAGGCGTCGTTGATCAGCGACGTGGCATCGCTCAACTCTCCGACATTGCGCCCGAGCTGCCGCGCGGCATCCAGCACGTCAATGCCGAGCGTGCGCGATGCCTGCACCAGGCGGTCCATGATCTCCGGCGAGCCCAGACGCTCGATATCGACGCCCAGATCGCCGACAAGGCGATCGAACGGGATGCGCAACCGCGCCAGCGTCTCCGTGACCGCGGCGCCGCTGAACTCCGCCAGCTCGCGGGCCTGTGCCGCCAGCCGATTGGCCAGGCCGAAACGCTGCGGGTCGATGACCGGCGCATTGGCGATGGCCTGGCGCTGCTGTTCGAGCCAGTGGACGAATCCGAGATCCGAGCCGTAGGCGGCAGTGGCATCAGTGGCCTGCTCGGCGGCGTAGCCCAGCTGATCCGCCAGCGAGACGATGGATGCTTCCAGCTGCGCCGCGGCCTCGGCGATCTGCTCGGCGCCGCGCCGCTGGATCAGCACCAGATCGGATTCAGCCGCACCGGCCAGGCCGGCCGAGCGAGCCAGCTCGTTTGCCCGGTTGGTCGCGGCTTGCGTTTCGCGCTCGACGCGGCGCACGGCCTGCTGGAACTCGCTGAGCCCTGCATCCTCGTTGCGGAATCCGGCAATGAATTGCGAGTACTCGTCCATCGCGCGCTGCTGCTCTTGCAGCACTTCATTCACCCGCAGGGTGCCCAGCAGGCGGATGCGCGCGATCTGCTCTTCGGTCGCGCCCAGCCGCACCGCTTCCTTGATCAGCTGATCGATCGACGCGGTGATCGCATCGATGCGCTGCGCGAATGTCTGGGGCGGCGCAAACGAGGCGATCTGCTCTTCCACGCCCGACATGATGTCGCCCAGCGTCGAAACGGTCGTCTGCAGCACTTCGTTGTAGGTGCCCTGCAGGTCGATGACCGCGCCGAGCGCATCGCCGGCTTCGAGCCACTGCACGATGGCTTCGGCGCCCAATGTCGGGAGCGCGGCTTCAAACAGTTGGCGGAAGCGCTGGATGGCGTCGGCACCGGCGAAGTCGCTCGCGTTCAAGCCGATGTCGGAGAACTCCGAACCCTGCCGCGCCTGCGCCCGAGTCAGCGCCAGCGCACGCCGTTCTTCGTCGCTAAAGAAGCGGCTGAAGTACCCGGTCCACAGTGCCTGCGCGCGCTCGATCCCGCCTGCGGCCGTCGTGATATCGGTCGCGAATCGCACCAGCTGCTCGCGCGTCTGATCGACCGCGACGCCCGATAGCGCAAGCGCCTCTTCCCACAGCTTTGTCGATGCCGACACGCGCGCATAGGCAGCGGTCAGCGACTCGCCCTCGGCGGCCAGGTCTTCGATCAGCGCGGTGATCGCCGTCAGCGATCCGCCCTCGCCGAGCAGCCCGGTACCGGCGCGGATATCGGTCGCCGCAGCGAGCAGCATCTGCGCGCCATCCATGAGCGTGGCGGCATCGTCGCGCCAGCGCTCGGCGATCGCCGATGCTTCGCCGACCGCGGCGCCCACGCTCTTGATCGCCGAGTCGAACGCAGAGCCAGCGGCACGGATGCCGCCGTCGGCGCCGGCAAAGGCGTCGGCGACGGTGTTGCCGATCGCAGCACTGGCCGCATCCGCCGTGGTCCCGAGTACCGCGTCAATCGTCGCGATCAGGCCCTCGGCGGTGATACGTGTCGACGCGGCCTCAGCGGTTGCCTCTTCCCAGGTCCGCCCGAGCACATCGACGAAGTACTTTGTGGCTTTGACTTTCCCGTCCTTGTCGAACTCCTGCACCGTTCGCAGGGCTGCGCTGATCATGCCAGGCGCCTCGCCCTGCATCGCGCGGGCCGCTTCCACCATCACTTTGCGGACCGCGTCGAACAGCTGACTGGCGGCCTGGACGGCTTCGTCGCTGGCGTCGACTGAGCGATTACGCCACTGCCGGCCCCGGAACAGCGAGCGCTGGCGCACTTCACGGATGGTCTGCGATGCGTCGCCACCGTCAGCGCCCAGCGATAAAGTCGACGTCGACGACTCGGCGCGATAGCTGGTGCCCAGCAGGCGCCCGCCCGAGATCTGATTGACGATACCCACCGCCGCGGCGATAGCGCCGATCACCGGCACCAAGGAGCCCAGGCCCACCGCGAGATTGCCCGCGGCCAGCTGCGCGACGCCGAACTGCCCAGCGGCCAACAAGCCGGCATTGCCGGCGACAGTGAGCCCCGCACCAAAACCACCGAGGGCGCCGCCGAAGCCGGCGAGCATGCCGCCGACTGCGCCGAAGGTGCCGCCGAGCAGATTGCCGACAATGCCGCCGCCGCCCGTGATGCCGCCCAGCAAATTTCCCATCATTCCCGCGCCAGGCGCAGCGGCTGCGGCACCCGTTCCACCCAATCCAAACGCGCTGCCAAAGGTTTGACCAAGCCGGGCGCGAAGCGATTGGGAAATGATGTCGGCCAGCATCCGCTTGAATCCGGATACCACGTCGCCGAAGAAAGACTTGAAGTCCCGGCCGCCACGCATCACCCAATCGGTGGTTGCGTTGGCAAGGTCGCCAAACACGTTCACGCCGGTTTGCCGCAGCGAGTTCAGCGCGTCCTCATTCGCCCGCGCCGCATCGATGCCGTCCATTGCGGCATTGGCGCGATCAACAAGCGCTTTCCGCTCTTCCTCCGTCAGCGTCTTGCTGCGCTCGATACCGCGGTTCAACTCGTCACGAATACGCTCCTCTGCTTCGAGAGTCAGCGTCAAAATCACGCGCTCGCGGGCCGACAGACCGGCCATGCGCGCTTCCAATTCGAGCGACTCAAGCGTCCGCCCGACGATATCCGCCGCCCGCGCCCGCGCATCGGCTTCGCGCTCGATCGACTGCAGCGAGCGATCAAGCGCCGCGGCCGCGGCGTCGGTGGCGTCGCGCACCGCCGCCTGGACCTGCGCGTGACTGTTGCCCGCCTCGATCGCGCGGCCACCGGCATCGGCGGCGCGGCGCACGGCATCGGCGTAATCGTCGAGTGCGGCGGCAGCGGGATCGGTGGCGGCCGTTGCGCCGAGCGTCAGCTCGATCAGCCGGCGCATCGTTTGCGAGCGCGAGGACTCCGCGCGTTCGGCTTCGCGCTGGGAGCGTTCAATCGTGCGGTTTGCTGCGGTCACACCGCCGATGGATGCGACCTCGCGCTGATACTGCGCGATCAGTGCCGCGCGGGTCCGCGCCACTTCGCCGACGGCGGCCGGCGTCGCCTGTTCGATCGCCGCAAGCTCAGCCAGGCGCGTGCGCAGCGTTGTCGCCGCGGCGGCCTGGCGCGCCTGCACCGTGCCCGCGTCGGCGCCGATGCGGTTCAGCTCGGCGAGCGCCGCGCCCATTTGCGTGCTGGCTGCGCGTGCGCCCGCAGCTTCGACGCTCGACCGCGCCATCAGCTGATTCCACTCAGTGACGGTGCCACCGGTGCGCATGTACTGCTGGCGCAGGCGTTCCAGCGACGCGGCGTGCCGCTCCATCGCCTGCTCGCGGCCGCGGTCGCGGTCCATCAGTGCGCTCAGCCGCTGTACGTCCTGCTCGATTGCCGCGGTCGGGCGCGTCGCGCCGGCCAGGCCGGTGCCGATCGACCCGGTGGGCGCCTTGACGACGGTCGCGCCGCGGCGCTCCAGGCGGTCTAGCTCGTCCAGATTCTGTTTGATCGCCAGCGCCAGCGGCGCCAGCGCGGCAATGGCAGCGGGGATCGGGCCACCCGCCAGCGCCAACAGCCGCGCGCCCCAGGCATCACCGGCCAGCGTCATGGCCTTCATGGCGCTGGTCGCGCCGACGATCGGCAAATTCAGCGCCTGAATCTGCGCGCCGATCGACGCGAAATTCAGCGTGGTCTGCAGCGCCGCGCGCGCCTGGCCAGCCGCGGCGATCAGCGCGCCCAGGCCCCGCGCGCCGGCAATTGCCGCGATCACGACGAGCAGCTCCCCGCCGTGCTGAGCGACCGCGACGAATCCGTTCACCATCACCGGGATCGCCTGCAGCACCGTTGCCGCCAGCTGCTGCACCGCGGCGACGGTTGCCGGGTCTTTGAGTGCTGCAGTCGCGGCCTCGATCTGCACCGTCAGATCGGGCAAACCATCCGACACTTCGAACAGATCACCGAACGCGATCTGCAGTGCCTGCAGCGCGCCACCGAAGGTCTGGCGGGCGGCTACAGCGGCGCCGCCGAACTGCGTCTCCAGTTCGGCCAGAATCACGCGCTGCGCGCCGGCCGTGTTGCCCATCGCCACCATCTGCTTGATGGTCGCCTCTTGGGCGTCGCTGAACTGAATGCCACTGCGCGAGAGTGCGGTCAGGCCCTGCACTGGATCGTTGAGCGCTTTGCCGACTTGGATGGCGGCCGACTTCAGATCGGTCCCCATGCCGGTGGCGACGTTGAGGATCGCCATCTGCGCCGCGGGGAACACATCGCCGCTGACCTTCGTGAACGTCAGCAGCAGCGCCTGCATCTCGCTGACGGCGTCGTCGGCGTAGGTGGTCACACTCTGCAGCGAACTGGCCATGCCGGCGAGCTGCGGCGCGGTCAGCCCGGCCGCGCCGCCCGTGCTCTTGATGCGAGCCTCAACCTGCGCGAGGGCGCGTTCCTGCGAGATCGTGCCCTGCAGTGAGGCGTTCCAGATTGACTGCAGCGATGAGAACCCGGCGAACGCGCCGAGCGCCCCGAGCGCCAGGCCGCGCAGGCGCTCGAAGGAGCTGCCCATCCGCCCGGCGACTGCATCGACTGCAGACAGGCTGGCGCTGGTGCTGCTGCCCGCGCGGGCCGCGTCGGTGCTGAGCCCGGTGAGCTCGCGACGCACAACTTGAACGCCCGCGACACCGCCGCGGGAGTCCGTGTTGATGCGTAGGGTGACGATCTGGTCAGTCACGCGCGGGCGCCTTGCGCTCGTTGAGCTTTTCGGCCGCGGCACGGCTGATGCACAGCACTGCGTGCGTAGTGTCTGGCCAATCGTCGCATGGCACCCGCAGCGCGTTCAGCGCCGCATGCACTTCCGCCGCCGAAACCCCCGTGCAGAACGCACCACCCAGGCCCAGCGGCACCCAGTCCAGCCGGCAGGCTGAGTAGGTGGCATAGGCGAGGAGATTGCAGTGCAGCAGATCGAATTCCCACTGTCCGTCCTCGTCGCCTTTGTGGCGCGGTGCGCCGCGCCAAAAATCCTCTTCCGTCTCCTCCGGCGCCGGCCCGACATCGTCGAGCCGGCGGCATTCTTCTCGGTCGCCGGCTAGCGCGCGGCCGAGCGCGGCAAGTTTCCCGCGCGGGCGTCCTGATAGGTCGCGAAGAACTTGTCCATCGCCGCTTGTGCGGTGGATTGACGCCCCTTGACGTACGCCACCTGCGCGGCAGCCGGCAGCTGGCCAGCGTCATCGCCGATGCCCTCCACGCGGTCCAACACTTCGTCGAGCAAGCGCGTCCGGAACGCAAAAATCGCGCTGACAGTGACCGGCTCCGAGGTGCCCTGGATGAGCTCGACCAGGTCCGCGACCGCGGCCTTCAGTGCGTCGCCCTGCGCGCTGCGGATGGTGCTCGCCAGCGCACGGAACCGCGCTTCGTCCGGACCGGACGAGACCGCGCGCAACTCGTCGCACAACTCCGCAAAACGCTTCGGCTCGACGTGCTTGAACCACGCGGCGAACGTACCTTCGATTACCTCATCCGGCACATCGCCGGGCTCGGATACATGGACCGTGACCGCGAACGTGAGGCTGTTACGAACTTTCAGTGACATGGGTGCTTGCTCCGAAAAAGCGGGGGCGCTCCGTGCCCCCGTGGAATGACCGCAGCCGTAGCTGCGGGCTGTTGTCGTTACGGCGTGTCGTCGCCAAACAGGATGTAGAACTCGTCGCCGCCAGCGCTCGACGGCAGGCAACGGCCGGTGATCTCCCATGCGAGCTTTTTCTTGATCTCGATCATCTTGGCCGCGGTAATCTTTCCGCGGATGCCGATCTCGACATAGGGCCCAGGCGATGCGCTCACGTAGGTGCGGTAGCGAGCCGTGAACACCTGGCTCAACTCCCACGCTTCCCAGGGGTTGATGTCGTCCAGATCAGCGCGAGCGCAGCGCAGGGTGAACTCACCACGCCGGCCGCCGATGCCCTGAAACTTCTTGCTGGTCCAGGGCTCAAGCTCAAGTTCACTGCCAAAGTTCACCGACAGCAATGCACCCCACAGCTCGACCTCGGCGTCGCCGTTGGCTGACAGGAACGATGTCGAGTTCTCGGGCTGCGAGAGGAACTTCGTTTCGGCAGGCCGCGTGATCGACGGGATGGTCTGCTTCGACGGCCTCACGTAGTTGCCTTGCACACGGCAGCGGATCGACGGCCGCATGCCGATCTCCATTTTCAACTCGCTCACCACCACGCGCGAGCCCAGCGCTTTCACCTTGTGATCGACATGCCACCAGTACGCCGACGCCGACGGCAACGAGGTGCTGATGGGGTTGAGCTGCGTTTCCTTCGCCACGGAGTCCTTCACGCTGGCCATGCCAGCCGGCAGCAGCAACACCGCGCACTCCGGATCACCGGTCGAGCCCGACGCGCCCGGCGACGACGGCGGATAGAGGTACGCCGTGCCTTCGATGATCGAGCGGGTGTTCGTGACGAGGAAATCGTCGTGCGAGAAGTACGGCAGATCCTGGCTCATGTCGACGATATCGCCCTCGATCGTCGAGCTGCCGTCGTACAGATTGATGCCGTTTGCCAGCGCGGTGGGTACCGAGTCGGTCCCATCGGTCACTTCGGGCTTCATCACCAACCCGCGCTTGGAAAAGGCTTCGGTTACCGGCTGCGTCATGCCACTTTCTCCTGCTTGATGCTGCGCACGCGCTTGGGCTCATTGCCCTCGGCAGCGGGTTTGATCGCGGGCGGCACGTAGTCGACGAGCACGCCATCGACGATCTGCTTTTCGTACGGAGTGCCGGTGCTGACATCGACCAGCAGCCCATCGCGGTACTCCCATTGACCCGGGCGGGTCGGGGTAACTCTGATCTTTCTCATCACACGGTCCTTTGGATGGTGTAGGACGTCCGAAACACATCGGACGAAATCAGCACGCCGCCGCTGTACTGGATGTCCTGCTTGGTCATGGCGGTCATCGGGGCATCGGTATCAGGCGCGTGCCAGCCCAGGAGCGCGGACCGTCCCTGCTCGATCACTGCTCGCATGTCAGCCAGCGCCGCGGCCGGTGAGTGATTCCGAACCATCCACACCACCTCGACCTGCACGCTCACGTCTTGCATCAAGAGCCCGGTCAGGCCGCTTGAATCGGCCGCGCGTTCCGAGATGACCAAATAGCCCGCCGGCAACGCGGCGGGTGGGTTCTTGATCGCGGCTTCCAAGTCGGTCGCAAGTCCGAAGACCTTGCACACGCTGACGTGCGCCTGCAGCCGCATGAGCATGGCGGCAGCGTCAAACGGCCCGAGGAAGCTCATCTCGCACCTCGCACGCGCCCAAAGACGGGCGCCGATGATTCGAACCGCACATCTCCTGCCGTGGACTCATTTGCAGCGACAGGGTCCTGCGGTCCGAGTGTCACCTTCCCATCCCGAATTGACTCCAGCAGACGCAGCGCATCCCGATAGTCCCGCAGCACTGGGTGGCCTTGATCTGCCCCTATGAGGTTCTTGTGAAGCTCATAGCGAACCAGCGCGCGTGCGATGCGCACCAGGACACCGGGCACACTGGATTGAGGCACTGCCAATCGACGAGCCAAGTGCGCATTGATCAATTCGTCAGCACTTTCGACGGCGGACAGCACGCGGACCTTTGCCTCATCCGCGCGAGAAATCTCGTCCGGTGAGTACGCCGACCGATCGACTCCGCGCAGTGTCAGATCAAATAGCGTAGCGTCGACGAGCGGCGAGCCAAGACGCTCGGAACTCGCTACCTCTGAGAGTTCCTTTGCGCCCGGCGCGTCGGCCAACTGAGCCAGCGTGACGTACATAGGTCAGGCCTTCGGCTTTGCAGCTTTTGGCGCCCTCGCGGGCTTTGCCGCGGGCGCGGCATCCGCACCGGCCGGAGCCGAAGCTCCGGCCGGGTTGGAGGTGACGGCGGCGCCGTCGTCACCAGTGCCGGCCTCGGGGATAGACCCAAGTGAGGCCGCGCCTTCTTGATTCTCACCAGGCGCATTGCCCTGGACTTTCGGAACTTCGATCAGCGTCACGACCAGGCGCGGCTCGCCGTAGATCGCCTGCAGCTGGGCGTCGGTCAGCGCTTCGAGGTCGATCTCCACGCCCTTGGCGCTGAACTCGATGCCAGCTCGCCGGAATCGCGGGGTGGTGGACTTGATCAGTGCACGCATCGTTCTCTCCAGAACTCGGGGCGGCGACGCCGCCCCGAGCTGCAACGGTCAGTAGGCCGTCAGGCCATCAAGCCAGCCAGGGCGAGACGAGCAGCTGGACGGTGCCGGCCAGGACGTTGGTCGCGCCGTTGGCGGCCGTTTGAGCTACCACCAGCTTTTTGGCGGTGACTTCCAGCGACGGCGGAACAACCAGCAGCGTCGCGCGCAGACCCAGCGGGCGCCCGTGATCGCCCTTGAAGCTGCCGATCGCAGCGATTGCCGCGGCCAGCGAGGTTTCGTCGAGCGTCTGCTTGCTGCCATAGGCCATCTGCCAGAAGCCGTAGCCCACGTTCCAGCGGCCGTCGACACCCCAGACGTACTCGCGACGCTCGAAGACGTTGTCGTCCTCGGGCTTGGTCTTCGCGATGAACTGCGGCTTCTTGCGCATCTGCAGGATCAGCGGCTTGATCGAGCGGCTGGCATCCAGCACAAACCAGGGCGTACCCGAGCCCCCACCGCTGTTGCTGACGCTGTTGACCGTGACGCCGTCGGCGTCGATCACCGCGTGATCGGAATCGAAGAAGTTCTGGCCGTCGTAGCACAGGTTGCTGAAGCCGTTCTTCAGAGCCTCGAACACCAGCTGGTCGGGATGCGCAACCGCAGCGCGGCCGAGTTCCTGGAACAGCGGCGTGTAGATGCCGTACTGATCGTCTTCGATGGCGTTGCGCGGCACACCAACGGTGGATTCCCAGTCCTTGTTGCGCACGCTGTAGCCGTGCTTTGAGATGGCGTTGACCACGCGATCGCCGACCCATTCGCGCATACCGGGCATCTGGCCCAGCCAGCCGTATTCCTCGGTTCCCGTGGTGGACGGCACCTCGGTGGCAACCTGTGCCCAGTTGGTCGGTGCCTGGCTGAGTGCGCCCATGAACGCGGCGCGGAACGCCGTGTGGAGGGCCGTCAGATTGGTGTTGTTGATCAGCATCGAATTGCTCCAGAAAGACGGTGGCGAGGGACGGTCAGCTCAGGACCGGCACCAGCCGGTAGCGGACGCGCGTCTTGAGCGGCGAGTTACCAGTGGCGATGTTTCCGGTAGTCATGTGCCAGACCAACTTCGCCGCCGGGGTGAGCGTGGCCTGCGACGCAAACGTGATGTGCCGGTGCGCATCGGCCGCCGCGTCGAGGAACCCGGTGGTCTCGATGGTCGCGGCAATGGCGCCGCTGCTATCGGTGTAGCGCAGCACCAGATCCTCGCCGGTCGCGATTCCGTCATACGCGACGGAGTTGAAGTCGAGGAAAGCGGTGGCGGACAGCGGCACCAATGCGATGCCCGCGGGGGGAGCCGCGATAGCGTCGATCGGCGTCCCGTTGAGCGCGAGCAGCTGCGCGCTGGTCAACGTCTGGTCGACCTCGATTTCGCGACCAACCATCGGCTCGAACTCAACCCACACGCCCTGCGAATCGACAAACTCGACGATGCCGGCGATCGAGCGTCCCCCGGCCGCCGTCTTGGCGACAGTCTGGTCATCCACGATGAAGCACTGTTTGCCGACATCGGCGAGGCTGATGGCCTCATCGCCCGCGCTGTTGCCAAAGCGGAAGGTGCCGGTGCGGATATTGGCGTTGATGGCGCCTGCGCTGCCGCTAGCATTGTCGGCACGCTCGTCGAAGATGCCGATCGCCACCTGCCCACCGGTCGAGCTGCCGGGCTGGACGTAGCCGGCGGAAGTGAGCACCGCGATGCCGCCGGCATAGCAGACGGCCGCAGCAGCGACCGGGAACTCGTACTGATCGCCAGCCCGGCGCGGGGTGTTGCGGTCTTGAGTCAGGCCCATGGCTCGCTCCTAGAGTGGATGTTCTTACTTGGCCTTGGCGAATGCCTCAGGCGTGGTACCCGTTGCAGCGCAGATCGCCAGCTCCGTCTCCGTCAGCGCATGCGGATTCGTAGCCGTGGATTCGGGAGCGCGCCCTCGCGTCTGAGAGCCCGACAGCGCCGCAATCGCGGGCGTGGCAGCCAGGTACGCGGTCAGCGCGGCCAAGTTGCCTTTGCCCAGGGCGGTTGCCCATTCCTTCTGGGCCGGCAAGAGCCGACCATCAGCAAGGCCAGCCTCCACCAGCTCACCGACCTCGCGTTCAGCCGTCTTCGCACTGAGCGCGGCGATCTGCCCCTTCAACTCCTCGACCACTGAGGCTGGGACGAACTTCGCCGGGTCGGGGGCGTCGGCCTTGGTGCGCAGCGCAGTGCAGTGGGCCAGGGCAGCTACGCTGCTCGCCGCTTCGGGCACATCCAGCGCACGGCGCAGATTGGCCAGCTCATCGAGCTTCGCGCTGCACGCCGCCGCCGCCTCGTCTTCGGTGGAGTCAGGCCGCAAGTTGAGCGAAGCAATCAGCGCCAAGAGCAGTTTGTTCATTGCAGGGGTCTCCGAGGGAATGCGACCGAACGTCGCGGCAGCACGGAGCACGAGTGGCTCCATGCCATCGATTGCGGGATTGTTCGTCAGCGCCGCCATCTCAATGGCCAGCACTTCGCCCGTGGTCTTGTGGTAGAGAAAGACGGGGCTCACGTATCGATATTCGCCAGCGCGGATCAGCGACTGGGCGCGCGCAGTGAGTTCCACGCGCGCGAACAGCCCCTTGCCATCAATCCAGACCAGTTCTCGCAACCAGCCCGCCGCGGGGGCGGGCTGACCGTTGGTTTCCTTGTGCAGGGTCTGGTGCTCGTAATCGAGCACGAGAGGGTTGGCGCGCGCGTTGAACTCGCCGATCACGCGGCCAGCGATCTGACCGTCGATGCGCCACGCGCCCGACGGGATCTCTCGACCGTCGCTCGCCCGGAACTCGCCGGCCGGCGTCAGCTGCATCAGGATCTCAGTTGCGCCCTCAGCAAGCGCCGGAAGGCTGAACGCGCACGCCGCAATGGCGATGGCTTGAGCAAGTAACGATTTTGCGGGGGATGGCTGCATGGCCCGCGTAGGTTCGCGGCCCAGAGGCGCTCGGTGAGACTAACGAGCTTTAGTCGTCTAGCTCATGCGCTGCGTCCGGTTTAAAACCCGTTTAATTCGGCGCCAGGGCCTTTAATACGCCATCGCCGCAACATCCGCCACGGGTCAGGGGCTGCTGGCGCCTCTGAGCGCGTTCTGGAGGAATCGCCCTGCGGTGGTGACCAGCATCACCTGATCCTGGTCAGACAGGCCCACAAACGGCCGCGCGGGGATCGGCGCAAGCGCCTTGCCAAAGAAGCGATTGGTCGGATTGCCGAAATGCTGCGCGGCTGCATACTCAACCGCCGAGCCGACATCGACGCTATTGCGCGTGGCGCGATAGTAGATCTCGGAAGACAGCCTGCGCGACTCACCAACGAGCGGGCGCTTGCTCGTGACTCTTCCGATGCCTGCGCGCGTCAGCCGACCGTTCTTGCCTAGCGACCCCCTGAACTTTGCGAGGTACGTGAGGTAGGTCGATTGTGCGTTGGGTGCCCATTGGGTTCCATCAGGCGCGGTTCCGGTCGCGAACCTCTGCTTGGTTGACTCGGTCAGTTGCTCGCCGATCTCCTGCATCAGAGGGCGCAGGTCAACGCCGAGTCTCTCCATCCTACTGAGCATCGCCTGCGTCTCAGGGTAAAGCACAGCCACTTCGATCTTCATTGTATGCTCACCGTCAGATCATCTTGGCGTGGGCACCGTGCCGTCTGGCTCATACCCAGAAGCCGTCCAGGACGTTGAGGCCGAGGACGCGTCAAGGTGATCTGATCCAGAGCGTCTGCAGCGCTACCATCTTTCGGCCCTGTCGCACTTCGAACACAGCGACGTAAAGCTCCCCCCCGAACTTCTTTTCGATCCTGACCGACGGCCTGCCAACATCGGACGTACCTGCGTCAACGATTGCGTCTGGCTCATTCAGCATCGCGGGGATGCGCGCATAGTCGTTTGCTGTTACTGCTCGCTGGCCGCGCCGTGCTTCTGAGGCCGGATCGCCATGCTTGCGCTGAATATGCGCGACCGACGACGGGTCCAGGGAGTAATCGAACCCGGACGCCTCTACGCCTGTGAGTCGCTTGACCTGGTCAACATGGCCCGTGGTCAGCAAGCCGAGTGTCCGATAGGGTGGAATCTCGATGTCCGAGCGACCGTCGATGATGTTCCGCGCGTAGCGGACGGCATCCTTGGCCAAGGATGGCAACGATCGAAAGGCCTCAGAGATCGCGTCGCGCTGCGCCGGTGGCACCGCCTGCATGTACGCCTTGGCCAGCGTGCTGTCCCACTGGACAGTTTTCTCGGCCATCTGGCCTACCAGCTCCGAGACGGTGTTGCCTGGCTGATAGTCCCAGCCCGCTCCGATTCCACGAGGGGCGCCAGTCTTGGGATCAATCTCATCCCAGCCCGATGGCAGCGCCTTGTCGGGATCGCCACCGAGCGCGCGTGCAGACTCTGGGTCACGCACGCCAATGACCCGACAAGAACAGTTGAACGCGTTTGGCGGATAGTGGGTCTGCCAGAAATCATGGTCAGAAGGCAGCACTAGCCCATCCCATGCGAGGTGCTCTGGTCGCGGATCAGTGCTACCCCCGTGGCGGTACATCCAGTACGCAAATTCCCCCGCCCGCAGTTGTGCCAGGCGTCCGGCGGCGTAGGCGGTCGCTGAGTTCGTTCTGTAGATGGTGCGGGTGCGCCAGTTGCGCTCGCCGTTGTATGCCCAGCCGTGACGCTCAACGATGGCGTCAAAGTCCTTTCGGAACGCGTCGAGACTCTTGCCCTCGACGATGAATCGGTCAATCGCTGCAGCAAAGTCGGTCAGGATGTCAGCCGTCATGGCGCCCGACACCATTACGCCGCGATCGTGCTGCGCTCGCTGCACATCTGTCCAGCGAGCGGAAGGAAGCAGGTTGCCCAGCTTCCCACGAAAGAACGCTGCCTGCTCTGCAAAGGGCTGGCGCAGGATGCCCTGGATTTTGGGATCACGAGCAGCCTGCGTCACTACACGGACTCGTCGCTGGCGTCGCGCCGACCGATCAGGTCCGCGACTGCAAACCCCGCCTCCATGACGCGTGCGAGGTCTTCACGCGGCAGGTCGCCAAAGGCATTGAGCAAGCGCTCACGCAGATCAGCGAGATCCGTTGCCTCGCTCACCAGATCTCTGATGCGGTTGATCAGCGCCTGGTGTGGGTCAGCTGCCTCGACTTGCATCCGCTGCGCAACCAGTTCTTGGATTGTCGCGCCGGTGACCTGAGCGCTGGCAACCGCACGACCAAGCGATGCAGCTGCGAAAGGCGGCCGACCCGGCGACGTCAGCACATCCTCGTCGCCTTCCGGCTCAGGGATCGCGACGCGTTGCTGAGCCCACTGACGGCTGATCCGCATTCCCATGCCGACCAGACTACCGAGGCCGCGGGAGAACTTTTCGATGTCTTCCGGCTCTTCCGTCTGCAGCCGCAGTCGTGGCGAACGACTAGGACCGTCGACCCAGCCATTCAGAACAGCGATCGGATAGATCAGATCGCGTGTCAGCGTGCCCTCAATCTGCCGAGCATCGGAGTCGCGCAGATCCTTGCGAACCTCATTGTGCACATTCCCCAACGCGTTTGTGTTGCTACCTCGATCAGCCTGGCTGGTCAGCGTGCCCCCCAGGATGACCTTGGACTGAGTGCGCTCACACCAGTCGATCATCGCAATGAATGCGTCAGGATCTCCGGTGGCAGCGTCCTTGAATTCAAGGAGCATTCCGTCTGGGATGATGCCAGCGGCGTTGTGCCCGATGCTCGCCAGTGCTCGAAGCAAGGTCGTCTTGTCTTTCTCGCTGGCACCGGCCGGGTACTTCCCGATTCGCAGCGGGATGCCGTAGATCTCCAGAAACTCGGCGAGGTCGCCGACAGAGTAGTTCTTGAACAAGTACGGCCAGACCAGCGACCGAAACATGCTGGCGCGCGCCAGGAAGCCACTGCGCGCCTTGTGCTTGTGCACGATCCATCCCAGCGGCTGCAACGCCATGCCGTCTGCGGAGTTGTCCCTCAGTCGGATCTCCTCGCGCGGACCTTGCGGGAGCTGGAACCAGGTCTGGGGCCGGAAGTCGATGTGCTTGGGCACCATGACGTTCTCGACTTTGTGCCAGCCATCGAACTCCAAGCACGCAAACCCCTTGCCGATCGCGTCTGCGAGCTCGAAGACCAGCGTCTCAAAACTCAGCGATTCGACTGCTTCCTTGACCGCTGCCGCCGCCTTCTTCTCTTGGGCTGTTGCATTCGGTGGTGGGACGATGTCCCAGGGCAGCCCGAGCAATGCACGCCGACGCTTCCCAAACTCGGAATCGATATGTCCGTCACGCTCTTCCATGTCGGCGAACAGCTCGAACTGAGCAAGCACGTCTCCCTGCTCAGCCGCCTCCAGAATCGATTGCAGTTTCGAGGGCGTCAAACCGCGGGCGGGATGGCCCGCAATTTCCCGGTGCAACTGCGTCAGCTGTGACGTCTGTGACTCTTCAAGATCGCGAGTGGCGACCGTAGTGCCATCCGCCGCCAGAACGCGCGACAGCGCCGCACGAAGTGTGCGGAATCCCCGCGCCAGCGCATTCGTCACCATGCTTTCGGCTCCAAGTTTTCTTGATCGCTTGACGGACTGGCGTCAAATCCTCGCGTACGCGGAGTCGCGGGCGTGAAATCAACGGGCGCAGCCAGATTGCGGCTGGCGTAGTGGCCGAGCGCAATGGCGATTGCGGAGTCGCCGTGGCGCTGGCTGCCATCCGTGCCGTTGCGGCGCTCTTCGGGGACGCGCGCCACGCCACGCACGAGCTTGATGGCCTTGAGGTCGGTCATCACATCGACATCGGCCGGAATCTCGATCGTGTCCTGTTCAAACGCCTCTTTCAGCGGCCCCATGTGCTGGCGATACCAGGACTCTGTGAACAAAACCACTTCGACCAGCACGCCATAGCGCTGCTGAGCGTACTCGGCGAGGGCGGCACCATTGCCGCCGCCGTCCATAGCGCCCTTGCGAAAGTTCGGCAGCCGATCCACGAGGTAGAACAGCACCTGTTCTTGCTGGCGATAAGGGACGTTGCGCATCTCGACCAGGAACGGGAAGCGTCGCTTCAAGTTCTGCAGCAGCTGCCAGGGCGCAATTGACGAGAGATCCCCTTTGCGGCCGAAGTCCTGGCCGAAACCGCTGATGAGCGAGGGATCGAGCTTCTCCAACTCCGGAAGCAGTTCGCGGGTCAGCCAATCCGTGACCCAGGTGGTCCGGTAGGCGTCGGTTTCCAGCTCGAAGCCCTTCGGCGCCTCCAGGCGCAACACCTTTGCCGGTTTGCTGCGCGCTTCGATCAGTGCCTGGCTGAGCCACATCCCAGAGCCGCTGGAGGGAATGACATCCAGCTCTTCGCGCGAAGCGTCGCCGTAAACCTTATAAATGCCGGCAACCCAAGCGGCCTCGCTGGGAGCGTCCCATGCCTTGCGCAGGCGAATGCAAACTCGCCGATAGAGCCCCTGCTCGACGGCCGCGCGGAACTCGATGCGGTGCACTGAGCCCGCGCGAACGCCGCTCTGGATCTCCTTCACCAGCCCATTGAAAGGGTTGTCCTCGCCATTATGGGTGCTGATGACACGTACACGGCCGCCCCAGATGAGGGATCGAGGACACGCAGCAATCTGTAAGCAAAGTCTGACACATCGACGCGAAGAATTCCGACAGACAGCGATCTTGCCGGTGGCCATCATGCCCGCCATGACACTAGCCCGCGCCCACACTGTCAGCACCGATCAGCACGGCATGTACCACTGCGTCACGCGCTGTGTGCGCCGGGCGTGGCTGTGCGGCGTCGATCCGCTCACCGGCAAGGACCACGATGCGCGCAAGCCGATGATCGTCAATCGAATCAGAGAGTTAGGCGAGATTTTCGCGGTCGCCGTGTACGCCTATGCGGTGATGAGCAACCACCTGCACGTGGTCCTCTCGGTGGAGCCGGAACTGGCGCGAGGCTGGACGGACGACGAGGTCGCCGACCGCTGGGGGCGACTGTTCCCCCTCAGCGACCCGGAGCGCCAGGCCGCGCGGCGTGAGCGGCTGGTGGCGATGGCCGACGTGTACCGCAAGCGGCTGTGCGATCTGTCGTGGTTCATGAAGTGCCTGGACGAGTACGTGGCTCGGCGCGCCAATGCGGAGGACGGCGTGAAGGGGCGATTCTGGGAAGGCCGTTTTAAGTGCCAGTTACTGGCAGACGAACGCGCACTGGCGGCGGCGATGGCCTACGTGGATCTGAATCCGGTGCGAGCCGGTATCGCCAAGAACGTCGAGCGATCCGATCACACCAGTGTGCAGTCGCGCGCAGAGACCTTGCGGGAGCAGCCCAAGAGAGCAAGCGAAACACTGCGGCCCATCGTTGGCTTGTCGGTGTTTCGGCTGCCGATGACGGAAGCCGAGTACATTCAACTGGTTGATTACACAGGCCGACAGATCCGACCCGACAAGCGCGGCGCCATCCATCCAACCGAACCGCCCGCCCTGCGCCGACTCGGACTCGATGCCAGCCACTGGACCGGGCAAGTGAAGGGCGTCGGCTCGGCCTACTGGCGCATTGTCGGCAACGCCGAGGCGATCATGGAGAAAGCCCACGCCATCGGGCAGGCGTGGATGAAAGGCATCGGCTATGCCCGCTGGCTCGAAAAACTGAGCTGAGTGGTTCGGCCGGGAATCTCAGGCGCCGCGGGCGCCTAGGGGCGTTGGATTTTCCTGCGCAGAACGCCACTCAGACGGCCGGAACCTCCAGAGACGCGAGCAATGATCGGCATCTGGCGCCGTGCTCAAGCAAATCCTGCGTGTCCGCGTTTGTTGTTCGTTTCCTAACACCTGAGTTAAGCCGCGCCGCGAAGCGGCGTCGGCTTGGACGAATTGTTAGGGCGCAGGCTGAGGTGCATAGGGCACCCAGGACCAGCCAATTGCCACAATGCTCGGCCAGAAGGCGAACGCTACGAACCCCGCGATCGCCGCAAAGAACGTTAAATGGATCGCCTCGGCCTGTGGGTTCGCATATGCCGCCTCGGAGGCCTCAGAGCGAGCGGCCCCCATGGACACGAAGATGGGAATGAAACAGGCGAGGAAAGCAATGGGCCACGCAACAAACGCTACTGCCCCACTAGCGATCTTCATGCGAACCCAGCCAAGGACCAGCGCTTCATATGCGAGGTATGCATAGGACTGACCCACTGCGCTCAGGATCGAGCCCGTGACGAATCGGGCCTTGGACCGGAGCCCCGGCCGGCCGGCGGCCAGCGCGCCGGGCAAGCCGGCCAAATTCAATGCGATCGGACTCAAGATTGTGCAGATGACGCCAGCAACCAGAAGAGCAAAAACGACGCCGATTGTGTTCATGAGAGCCCCGGTTGCGAAATTGATGCCACTGCGCCCTAACGCCGAAATAAGCGGCGCCCGCCGCTAATGGTGGTTTGCGCGAAGAGCGACATCGGGCGTCCGCTTGATTTCATAGTTAGGCGTATTCCGGAAAGCGGTTCTAAAACTGATCTTTGTCCAGCGAAGTTGTTGTTAGATTTCCATTGATTTGCGAGACGAGCTCTATTTCCCAAATCTCGCCCCAAGACTTCAACGGGAAAGTGTCGTCTGCTTTGGAGTAATTTGTCTCTGCGCCAAATAGGAGCTTCGGGCCGTACCACTGATGCCCACTCGCAGTCTTGAGGACATATACTCCGTATGGCAGCTTGACTGTATAGCTCTGTCCTTGCCGAATAAAAGCCCTAGTCACCTCTGTTCCGGCCACAGTCTCCACCTTGACAAGCGTGTGGCCGCCCCCGGGACTAGTTCGAATCAAAATACCTGTTTCCGTGGAAGACCGGGAACTGTCAAAATCTCCGCTTTTGGGGAGTGGTAGCTGAGTGGCGTCAACCGACTCATTATGTGCCAGCGTCAACTGCGGCGCAGCGGAACCCTCCACGTTGGCAGAATCCGGTGTGCCTATGTCGTCTGCCGGAACATCCCTTAGCGACTGGCTTTTCGGTTGCTTGGGGTCCTCGTACTTATCCCACCAATTGCCTGCTTTAGGCGCAACCGCCTGCGACGGCTCGGCAGCCTCGTCGTGACTCGCGGAACTTACCACCTCATTGCGCCCGGGGTTGCCGACGAGGTTTGGACCCAGCCTTTGGACATTTGGCTCTTTTGGGAGAAGCCAATAAATACCACCAAAACATGAAGCCAAGACTAAAAGCGTAACCCATACTGGAACCACTGTCCAGTTCCCGCTACCAGATCTTCGGTCTGCACGTCTTTTCCCGTCGCCCAAGTCTGTCCCGGATTTTTCATCTGTGTGAGTTGTGAGTTCAGGCGACGTCGCTTCCGCTTGGGCTCCACAGTTTCCGCAAAAGTTCGCATTACAAGCCACGGTTGATCCGCATTTATGACAAAGTGCTGCTTGGTTTGCACACCCAGAGGACTTTTTCTCCTGCTGAAATATCCAGATGTCGTGTTCCTTGCGACGCTCTTCGTCAGACAACACAGCATATGCACGGTTGATTATCTGCAGAATTCTATCCGCCTCTTCGCGATTATCTGGATTTTTGTCGGGATGCCATTTCTGAGCCAACTGCCGGTATGCACCCCGTATTACTTCTGCGCTAGCGCCTCTTGTAACCTGCAGGTTGTCATAATGCGTCCTAATCATCTAACCTCCCCAGGACCCCTATACTCCGTTCCGTTTGACTCGACTCAAAGATCGGCACGCAGTGCATCTGGCCGATTAATTCCCTCAGTGCGCATATTTAGACGCCTAATTGATTGGAGCTGTGTGACGTTTCGCCGCGAGAGGGATCGCACGATCAAGGACACGCAGCGTTATGTAGGAAAATTCTGACACAACGACGCGAAGAAATCCGACAGACAGCGCCGTCGCGGCTCGCGATCATGGCCCCATGACTCAAGCCCGCGCCCACACGGTCAGTGCAATCAAGGACACGCAGCGTTCTGTAGGAAAATTCTGACACAACGACGCGAAGAAATCCTACAGACAGCAACGACACAGCCCGCGATCATGGCCGCGTGACTCAAGCCCGCGCCCACACCGTCAGCGCCGACCAGCACGGCATGTACCACTGCGTCACGCGCTGCGTGCGGCGGTCGTGGTTGTGCGGCGTCGATCCGCTTCACGGGCAAGGATCACGATGCGCAGCCGATGATCGTGAATCGAATCAACGCGTTGGGCGAGATTTTCGCGGTGGCAGTGTATGCCTATGCGGTGATGAGCAACCATCTGCACGTCGTGCTCTCGGTAGAGCCTGAGCTGGCGCGAGCTTCGACGGATGACGAGGTCGCGGATCGCCAAGGCGACCCGCTGGAGTGACCCCGAGCGCCAGGCCGCCAGGCGCGAGCGCGACCGGTGGCGATGGCCGACCTGTACCGCAAGCGGCTCTGCAATCTTTCTTGGTTCATGGCGCCTGGACGAATACGTCGCTCGGCGCGCGAACGCCGAGGACGGCGTCAAGGGACGATTCTGGAAAGCCGTTTCAAGTGCCAGTTGCTGCTGACGAACGCGCGCTGGCGGCGGCGATGGCTTACGTGGATTGAACCCGCGCGTGCTGGCATCGCCAAGAACGTCGAGCGCCTGGATCACCAGCGTGCAGGCGCGCGCGCAGATGCTGCGCTTGCGCGAACAGCCCAATCGGGCAGGCAAGACGCTGCGGCCCATCGTCGGTCTGTCGGTGTTTCGACTGCCGATGACGGAGGCCGAGTACATCCAACTGGTGGATTACACAGGACGGCAGATCCGACCTGACAAGCGCGGCGTCATCCAACCGACCGAACCGCCCGCCCTTCGTCGGCTCGGACTCGATGCCAGCCACTGGACCGGGCAAGTGAAGGGCGTCGGCTCAGCTTACTGGCGCATCGTCGGCAGTGCCGAGGCGATCATGGACAAAGCACACGCCATCGGCCAAGCGTGGATGAAAGGCATCGGCTATGCCCGCTGGCTCGAAAAACTGAGCTGAGTGGTTCGGCCGGGAATCTCAGGCGCCGCGGGCGCCTAGGGGCGTTGGATTTTCCTGCGCAGAACGCCACTCAGACGGCCGGAACCTCCAGAGACGCGAGCAATGATCGGCATCTGGCGCCGTGCTCAAGCAAATCCTGCGTGTCCGCGTTTGTTGCTACACGGGCCGACAGATCCGACCGGACAAGCGTGGCGCCATCCATCCAACCGAACCGCCCGCCCTTCGTCGGCTCGGACTCGATGCCAGCCACTGGACCGGGCAAGTGAAGGGCGTCGGCTCGGCCTACTGGCGCGTCATCGGTTCGGCTGAGGCGATCATGGAGAAAGCGCACGCCATTGGGCAGGCGTGGATGAAAGGCATCGGCTACGCCCGCTGGCTCAAAAACCGAGCTGAGTGGTTCCGCTGGGGCACTTTAGGCCGCGGGCGCCTGGGGGCGCTGGATTGCACGGCCAGCGGGCCGTTCAAATGGTCGGCAATTCCAGAGACGCGAACGACGACCGGGCTTTGGCATCGTGCATGGGCAGATCCTGCGTGTCCCGCGTTTGCGGGACCGGCAAGTGAAGGGCGTCGGCTCAGCTTTACTGGCGCATCGTCGGCAGTGCCGAGGCGATCATGGACAGCACACGCCATCGGCCAAGCGTGGATGCAGGCATCGGCTATGCCCGCTGGCTCGAAAAACTGAGCTGAGTGGATCGGCCAGCACTTTAGGCTGCGGGCGCCTGGGGGCGCTGGATTTCCGCACGCAGCGGGCCGTTCAGATGGTCGGAAATTCGGAGACGCGAGCAATGATCAGCCTCTGGCGCCGTCCTCAAGCAAACTTGCGTGTCCCTGCCTGTTGCCCCCCCGTTTGTTGCCCAGTGTGCGGGACGGGCTTAGCCACCTGAATAGATGCGGCTGCGCGCGCCTATTCCTGTTTCCGGATGCGCAGTCCTGACCTAGCAATCCTGCGCAAGACCAGTGTGGTAATGAGAAGTGCGGGAATCCAAATCACACTGCTAAAGCCTGCGTACTATCGCTACGTAGCTGGAATACTTTCGATCTGGGAAGAGAGACCAGCCCAATATTCCCAATCGTGAAATAAAGGCTGAACAAATG
Organism: Lysobacterales bacterium; assembly: GCA_046346965.1. Lineage (GTDB taxonomy): Bacteria > Pseudomonadota > Gammaproteobacteria > Xanthomonadales > SZUA-5 > JAXMHB01. Next base: position 79,212 of record JAXMHB010000008.1, on the reverse strand, counting down.
TAGATTATAGCAACCGCCGCAGAGGTCAAGAACACAACTGTGAATGGGAAAGCGGAATACTGCAAATCTCGGTATGCGTTTGTAGAGGCCAGCAAGACGCCAGCCGATGTAGCCAGAAAGCAAGCTGGAAAAGGCGCAGGAAATGAAGATTGCTGGCGGAGTTGCATGCGAATATTGACCGCGAAGCTGCCATGAGATGAGCGGAAGGCCGCATGCCGCCATGGTGAGGAAGGAAGCAACCCCGCGGCGCGCCTCAATCTTCCATGCGCATCCAACTCCTGAATTAGGCCGCGCCGCAATGACTCTGGCTTGAATGTATTGCTAGGCTGTAATCTGTACGTGCAATCTGCAATCAAGGACACGCAGCGTTCTGTAGGAAAATTTCACACAATGACGCGAAGAAATCCTACAGACAGCAACGACACAGCCCGCGATCATGGCCGCGTGACTCAAGCCCGCGCCCACCGTCAGCGCCGACCAGCACGGTGGCGCTCACTGCGCCGCGCTGCGTGCGGCGGTCGTGGTTGTGCGGCGCTCGATCCGCTCACGGGCAAGGATCACGATGCGCGCAAGCCGATGATCGTGAATCGAATCAACGCGTTGGGCGAGATTTTCGCGGCAAGGTGTATGCCTATGCGGTGATGAGCAACCATCTGCACGTCGTGCTCTCGGTAGAGCCTGAGCTGGCGCGAGCTTCGGTACGACGAGGTCGCGGATCGCTGGGGGCGACTGTTCCCGCTGAGCGACCCCGAGCGCCAGGCCGCCAGGCGCGAGCGACTGGTGGCGATGGCCGACCTGTACCGCAAGCGGCTCTGCAATCTTTCTTGGTTCATGAAGTGCCTGGACGAATACGTCGCTCGGCGCGCGAACGCCGAGGACGGCGTCAAGGGTCGATTCTGGGAAAGCCGTTTCAAGTGCCAGTTGCTGGCTGACGAACGCGCGCTGGCGGCGGCGATGGCTTACGTGGATTTGAACCCGGTGCGTGCTGGCATCGCCAAGAACGTCGAGCGCTCGGATCACACCAGCGTGCAGGCGCGCGCAGAGCGCTTGCGCGAACAGCCCAATCGGGCAGGCAAGACGCTGCGGCCCATCGTCGGTCTGTCGGTGTTTCGACTGCCGATGACGGAGGCCGAGTACATCCAACTGGTGGATTACACAGGACGGCAGATCCGACCTGACAAGCGCGGCGTCATCCAACCGACCGAACCGCCCGCCCTTCGTCGGCTCGGACTCGATGCCAGCCACTGGACCGGGCAAGTGAAGGGCGTCGGCTCAGCTTACTGGCGCATCGTCGGCAGTGCCGAGGCGATCATGGACAAAGCACACGCCATCGGCCAAGCGTGGATGAAAGGCATCGGCTATGCCCGCTGGCTCGAAAAACTGAGCTGAGCGGTACAGATAGCCACCTGGCGCCGCGGGCGCCTGGGTGCGTTGGGTCTTCCTGCGCAGAACGCCACTCCGACGGCCGGAACCTCCAGAGGCGCGAGCAATGACCGGCCTTTGGCTCCGTTCATCGACAAATCCTGCGTGTCCGCGTCTTGGCGTGCTCGGTCCTCTGCTTGCGAGGAGTCGCCGTCAACTACGCATAGTGATTTAAACCGAGCAGCCGGATTTTGAAGATGACTCCGGTGGGTCTTGACCGCACCTGATTAGCGCTAATCTTCAGTGCGCATAGTTCGTCGCCATCCGGAGCATTCGTTCCGAGTGGGGTCCGCACGTCGCCATGGCTACAGTGAGCCTCGGCACGAGCGCTCGCAAGTCGAAGCGCCGGTTGAAGCGCCAAGTGGCCTCCGCCAAGTAGCGCCGAGCATATTTCTGCTGTCGGATCGAGTGGTACACGCCGGAGAGCGAGCGCTTGATGTTTGCCAGCACCACGTTGACCCAGCGCGCGCTTGTCGCTCGCGTTCGCCTGCGGCGCCCGGACGCGACAACCGTGGTGCGCATGGCCTTGTCTTCGAGAGCGCGTTGAACGCGCTGCTCATCGGTGTACACCTCACATTCTGGATCCAGGCGGCGCGCGGCCCAATCAGCCACTGCGGCCTTGTCGAAGGTCGGGACCGGCTCGGCCACGGCGTACAGCACCTTCTCCATCGTCTCGTCGGTCTGTACGGCGATCAGAAAGGCCTGCTTGTTGGGAGAGCCGCGCCCCGCGCTGATCTCGCCGCCCAGGTAGGCGTCGTCGATCTGCACGAAGCCCTCGAGCCTGCGGGCCTCTTCGCGTGCGGTCATGGCCTGCATGATCTTCTGTTTCGTTCGCCAGCGTGGTGCGATAGCAGACGCCCAGATGGCGCTTGAGCTCCAGCCGAGAGGTTGGCCTCGCCGCGCTGGAGCAAGTACATCGCAAGGAACCAAAGACGCAGGGGCAGCTTGAGGATTGAACAGCGTACCGCTGACTAGCGAAGCCCGATGGCCGCACGCGGTGCACTCGAGATAGAGCTGCCCACCGCGCTCGAAACGACGGCAGGTGACATGGCTGCACTTTGGGCAGACGAAGCCCTGCGGCCAGCGCGCACGCTCCAGCGCCTCCCGACACCCCGCCTCGCTGCCATAGCTCGCCATGAACTCCGCCACCGACAGACCCTTCTGGAACTGCACCTGGTTCATTGCCATCGCCACTCTCCTGGCTCTCAATGGCACCAAGATCCCACCCGGCCGTCTCACAGGCTGAGACAGACCACTGACGACTACCGAGGTTCGACGCTAATCAGGTGACCGCATTGCCATCTCCCGCAACGGCATGAACTTCAACCTGATCAAAGTCTGCGCCGAGCTTTTCGCGCAAGATCGCCTCAACCCAGGCTTTCGCAAAATCATCTTCAACGAAAACCGCCAACCTCTTATCAACGCGACCGGAAACCGCGCGAACTGCCTCCACAGATAATCTCCTGACGGAGCTTCCCGTCAATGCTCGCCCAAATGGCGTCAGACGGCAGGGGGAGAAAGGGCCGCGTCAGGAGTTGTAAATATGGATTGAATACTTCCGGTCCGCAACATCAATCAAGTACTCAACCATCCTTCGGAGTGGCTACGGATGCAACCCATTTTCGATCTCTTCAATGAGAATCAAGCTGTTTTCTGGTGCTTGCTCGATCCTAGTAACCATGCGTATGATCGACGATTCACTCCGCCTTAAAGTGAAATTCGGAGAACTGATTATCTCCGGATTTTTCCACCAAGAATTTCCCATCAGTTCCCACTTTGTGGCTTTGTACTCTGCAACCGAACGGCCAAGTATATGCTCAACCTGCCTCGCAACGTCTGCTGGAAGGGCCCTCGAGTGGTGAAGCGTGCCTATAAGTCGACTTCATGAACTTCTTGAATTGAGGGCGCTCTCCGGCCGGAACAGTCCGATCAATGCCAAAGTGGATCACCGATCTGTCAACGACGTCCTTACCGAACCCATTTTGCCTGGCGAAAACTCGAGTTCCTTTTCACGATGGTCTTGGGACTCAATCGTTTGTCAATTGTTACAATCAACTCTCCATCCTGACATGGATTCATCACCAATCGTGCTCTTCGGAAAAAATACACCTGGCTTGATGGCCTTATATGGACAGCCAGCCGCTCCCAAGACAGAGGATTTGCCCGACCCATTGGGACCTATCAGGGCGGTTACCGGGAACGTGAACTCGATTTCCTCGTCAACAAAACCCTCGAAGCTTCAAAAGTCTTTGCCCGGAGCAGGTAACTTCCGTAGGGCGTTTCGGACCTTTTCAGATAGCCCGATTTTGGTTGAGTCACGAATCTCACTGTAGTCCGCACTCATAGCTCCCCCTGAAAGTCGGTGTAATGAAGTTTGATTGAAGCCTAACTACAACTAGACGACAGCCATCCTACGCCCGTCGGTCGCCTATCCGCAAGGGAGCCTTGATGCGGCAGGCTTCCGGGCTTGCGCAGTGAGATAGGCAAACCTAAACTTCACAGATGAACGAGCCTCCCAAGTTGCTGGATCGGGTCCGCGGCGCGCTGCGTGTGCGGCACTACAGCTTGCGTACCGCGGAGGCGTATGTGGACTAGGTTCGGCGTTTCATTCTGTTTCACAAGAAGCGGCATCCCAGGGATCTCGGGGCGGCGGAGGTGGCGGCGTTTCTCATGACCTTTGGGCTGCAGTCGTTTATTATATCCTTGTCAGACGCCTGAGTCAGATCAGTGAACGCGATGATCTACACCCATGTCTTGAACAAAGGCGGGCGCGGCGTGCGCAGTCCGATGGACGAGTTGTGATGACGCCGTCCGATTGGTTGGCCTCCGGCGACGTTCTCTCGCATCAGGGGCACCGGATCTTCTTTCGGGTGGCGGGGCAGGGTGCGCCGCTGGTCTTGATCCATGGCTTTCCCACCTCGTCGTGGGACTGGCATACGGTGTGGCCGGCGTTGGCGGGGCAGTACCGACTGATTGCGATTGATCTGCTGGGCTTTGGGGCCTCGGATAAGCCGGTGGACTTTGCGTATTCGATAGCGGCGCAGGCGGGTGTGGTGGAGGCGGTGTTGGCGCAACTGGGGGTGCGCGAGGCGGCAGTGTTGGCGCATGACTATGGCGATACGGTGGCGCAGGAGTTATTGGCGCGGCAGATCGACGGCGTCAGTGCGTGGCGGATGACGCGGGTGGTGTTTTTGAATGGCGGCTGTTTCCGGAGGCGCATCGGCCGCGGCTGATTCAGCGGCTGCTGGCTTCGCCGCTGGGTGGACTGGTGGCGCGGTTGACGAGTTATGCGCGCTTTGCGGCGACGATGCGGCAGATTTGCGCGCGGCCGTTGCCGGAGGGGGAGTTGCGCGCGATGTGGGCTGGATGGAGCGGCAGAACGGGCGCGCGGTGATGCCGAAGTTGATCGGCTATATGGCGGAGCGTCAGCGGCTGCGGGCGCGCTGGGTGGGGGCGTTGGAGCGGAGCCCGGTGCCTTTTTGTTTGATCGACGGGACGGCGGACCCGATTTCGGGGTCTTCGCTGGTGCGGCGTTATCGCGAGTTGTTGCCGCAGGCGCCGTTGGTGGAGTTGCCGGGGGTAGGGCATTACCCGCAGTTGGAGGCGCCGGAGGCGGTGGTGAAGGCGGTGTTGGGGTTTTTGCGCGAATGAGTACGGTGGCCGAGTAGCAGCCGCGGCCGCCGGCGCGATGGGGTGGTGCGCAGGGTGATGGGCTTGGGCGCGCACGGAGCCGCGCTACGGTGGGCGCTGCGAGAAGCTGGTAGTCGGGGGCGGGGTGAAGCCGCGGCCGCCGGCGCGATGGGGTGGTGCGCAGGGTCGTGGACTCGGGCGCGCACGGAGCCGCGCTACAGTGTGCGCTGGCGGCGCCCGCAGGTTCAGGCGCCCGGTAGCACCAGGCCTTTGGGCATGCGATAGCCGACGATGAAGCCGCGGCAGGCTTCGGCGTCGAGCGGGCGGGCGAGCCAGTAGCCTTGGATTTCGTCGCAGTTTTCGCCGCGGAGGAAGGTGAGTTGGCGTTCGGTTTCGACGCCTTCGGCGACGACGCTGAGGCCCAGGGAAGTGGGCCATCAGGATGATGGTGGAGGTGAGCACTTCGTCGTCGACGTTGTGTTCGATGCCGTCGACGAAGCTCTTGTCGATTTTGACGGTGTCGATGGCGAGGCCGCGCAGATAGCTGAGCGAGGAGTAGCCGGTGCCGAAGTCGTCGATGGCGACGCGGACGCCGATTTCGCGCAGCTCGGCGATCGTTTGGCCGGCGCGTTTGGGGTCGGCCATCAGCGCGCTTTCGGTGAGTTCGATTTCCAGCCAGCTGGGCGAGAGCCCGTGGCCGTCGAGCACCATTTTGACCAGTTCGGAATAGCCGCCGCGCGCCAACTGGACGGCGGAGACGTTCACCGCGATGCGCATTTCCTGCAGCCCGGCGTCGGCCCAGGCGCGCGCCTGTGAGAGCGCCTGGCGCAGCGCCCATTCGCCCAGCGAGAGGATCAAGCCGGTTTCCTCGGCCAGCGGAATGAAGCGCGAGGGCGGCACGTGGCCGAGTTCGGCCGACTTCCAGCGCAGCAGCGCTTCAAGCCCGGTGATGCGACCGCTGCGCAGGCTGAGTTTGGGTTGGTAGACCAGGCGGATTTCGTCGCGGTCCAGCGCTTTGCGCAGCGCCGCTTCCAGTCGGGTGCGCTCGCTGGCGTCCTCGGCCATGCGCGCCGAGTAGACGCGGTAGGTGTTGCGGCCGCGCGCTTTGGCCTCGTACATGGCGGCGTCGGCGTGGCGCAACAGCTCGTCCATGTTGCGGCCGTGGTCGGGGTAGTAGGCGATGCCGATCGAGGGCGAGATCGCGATCTCGTGACCGTTGACCAACAGCGGGCCGGCGAAGGCGTCGAGGATTTCGCCCGCCAGGCCTTCGACGCCTTCATTGCTGGTGTCGCGCGTGGCCATCACGGTGAACTCGTCGCCGCCGAAGCGCGCCACGGCTTCCGGTTCGCCGACCACGTGGTTGAGCCGGCGCGCGGCCTGTTTGAGCAGCTCGTCGCCGACGGCGTGGCCCATCGAGTCGTTGATGTGCTTGAAGCGGTCCAGGTCCATGAACATCAGGCCGAAACGGCGACTGCCGCCGCCGTCGATGCGCTGACGCAGACGCTGCCGCAGCAGCGCGCGGTTGGGCAGCGAGGTCAGCTGGTCGTAGTGGGCCAGATAGCGCAGCCGCTGCTCGGCGCGCTTGCGGTCGGTGACGTCGGCCATCACCGCCACGTAGTGCGTGCGCGCGCCCTCGGGCGACAGCACCTCGGCGATCTTCAGCCAGGCCATGAAGTCGTCGCCCGAACGGCGGCGCTGCCACATCTCGCCGGACCAGTGGCCGCGCTCGCTGAGTTCGCGCCGCACCTCGGCGTAGAAGGCGGCGTCGTGGCGCTGCGAGTCGAGCATGCTGGCGTTGTGGCCGATCAGCTCGGCGGCGTCGTAGCCGGTGAGGCGCTGGAAGGCCGGGTTGCTGGAGATGAAGCGGAACTGCAAATCGGTGATGCTGACGCCTTCCAGCATGTGGCGGATCACCTCGGCGCTGATGCGGCGCTCGGACTCCTCGGCGCGCTCGCGCTCGATGATGCGAAAGGTGCCCGCCAGCAGCGTGCCTTTGCCCTGGGCGTCGCGGGCGACGACGCGCCCGCGTGCGCGCACCCAGGTCCAGTCGCCGTGGCCGGTGCGCAGGCGGTACTCGGCGGTGTACTGCTCGGCGCCCTCGGCCAGATGCGCTTTGAGCGCCGCCTCGACGCGGGCGCGGTCGTCGCGATGGACCACGCGCTCGCGCCAGTCCTTGCCGCGGATGGAGCTCTGGCTGTCGAGGCCGAGCACCGGGGTGGCGCTGGACCAGGACAGCAGATCGTTGTCGATCTCCCAGATCCAGAAGCTGTCGCCGCTGCCCCACAGCGCCCATTTGAGGCGCTGGTCGGATTCCATCGCCTGCGGCAGCACGGTGTTCTCGCGCAGGGACAGCCCGCGCCCCAGGATCCAGCCAACCACCGCGCTCAGCACGGCCAGCGCCACGCTACCGAAGATCAGCACGGGGCTGAGCGAGTTGGCGCAGGCGGGTGCGGCCACGGCCCAAAGGCCGCAGCCGAACGACCAGCGCGCGGTGTGTAATCGATGCATGCGATGGACTCTCCCCTGGCGGCATTCTAGCCCGCTGATCGACGCCTACGGGCAGCGTGCGGATGCCAGCAGCCGGCCCGCACAGACGCCGACCGCACTGCCTATGCTCGCGCCACTGCATCAGGACCCTGACCATGCCCGTCCATCCGCTGCGCCGCCTGTATCGCTACGCCCATCCGCACCGCGCCCGGGCCTGGCGCGCCTCGCTGTATTCGGCGCTGAACAAGTTCTTCGACGTGCTGCCGGAGCTGCTGATCGGCGTGGCGGTCGATGTGGTGGTGAATCAGCGCGCCTCCTTCCTGGCCAAGCTGGGTGTGGTCGAGCCGATGACGCAGCTGTGGCTGCTGACCGCGCTGACGGCGCTGATCTGGGGCCTGGAATCGCTGTTCGAGTACCTGTACGCGGTGCAATGGCGCGGGCTGGCGCAGGATCTGCAGCACGAGCTGCGCCAGGCGGCCTATGAACATCTGCAGGCGCTGCCGCCAGATGCGGTGACGCGCGCGCGCAGCGGGCGGCTGATGGCGCTGCTCAATGAGGACGTCAATCAGATCGAGCGCTTTCTCAACACCGGCGCCAATGACCTGATCCAGGTGCTGATGTCCTCGCTGCTGGTGGGCGCGGTGTTCTTCACGCTGACCGCCAGTCTGGCCTTCATGGCGATCCTGCCGATCCCGCTGATCGTGATCGGCGCCTTCTGGTTTCAGAAGCGGCTGCAGCCGCGCTACGCCAGCGCGCGCGAGGCGGCGGCGGTGCTGTCCTCGCGGCTGGCGAACAATCTGCGCGGCATGGCGACGATCCAGGCCTACACCGCCGAGGCCTTTGAGGCTGAGCATCTGCGCGTGGCCTCGGATGGATTCCGTGCCCGCAATGCCGATGCGATTCGCTTTGCAGCGGCGATCACGCCGGTGATCCGCATCGCGATTCTGCTCGGCTTCGTCGCCACCTTGCTCTACGGCGGCTGGCTGACGCTGCAAGGTCAGCTGGGGGTGGGCAGCTATTCCGCGCTGGTGTACCTGACTCAGCGCCTGCTGTGGCCGATGACGCGGCTGGCCGACATGACCGATCTGTACAACCGCTCGATGGCCTCGGTGCAGCGGGTGATGGATCTGATCGACACGCCGGCGCCGGTGCGCGTGCAGGGCGCGCTGCCGCAGCCGCTGCGCGGCGCGCTGAGTTTTGAGGATCTGCATTTCCGCTACGACGAGCGGCCGGCGCTGAATGGGGTGAGCTTCGACGTGCCGGCGGGTGCGACAGTGGCGCTGGTGGGCAGCACCGGCAGCGGCAAGAGCACGGTGCTGCGCCTGCTGCTGCGCTTTCTGGATGCCGAGCGCGGCGCGATTCGGCTGGATGGCGTGGACCTGCGGCAGATCGATCCGCGCGCGCTGCGCGGCGCCATCGCGCTGGTGGCGCAGGAGCCCTTTCTGACCGATGGCAGCGTGGCCGACAACATCGCCTACGGCGATCGCCAGCCGGACCCGGCGCGCATCGAGGCCGCCGCCCGCGCCGCCCAGGCGCATGCGTTCATCGCGGCGCTGCCCGGCGGGTATGCGCAGGCGGTAGGCGAGGGCGGCGCCGAGTTGTCCGGCGGCCAGCGCCAGCGCATCGCCCTGGCGCGCGCGCTCTACCGCGATCCACGCATCCTGGTACTGGACGAAGCGACCTCGGCGGTCGACAACGAGACTGAAGCCGCGATCACCGCCTCGCTACGCGCCACCGCCGGCGCCCGCACCGTGCTGGTGGTCGCCCATCGGCTCTCGACCATCCGCCACGCCGACATCATCCACGTGCTGGAAGCCGGCCGCATCGTCGAATCCGGCACTCACGACAGCCTGCTCGCCCAGGGCGGCAGCTATGCGACGCTGTGGCGGCTGCAGACGGGGGAGTAGGGCGAGGGCACGAGGGCACGTAAGAGCGAGAGGGCACGAGGGCACGCAACAGCAAAGCGGAGAGGCGAAGGGTGGCGCTTGCGCGGCGGTGCCGCGCCGGATCGAGGGCACGAGGGCACGAGGGCACGCAAAGGCGCGAACGCGGGAGGGTCCACGTGCTGTTGGAGGGCGCCGCGCCTGCGGCGCTGCTGTTCAATGCTGACCCGCCCTCATCCGGCCCTGCGGGCCACCTTCTCCCGGCGGGAGAAGGATTCCGTTCCGAGTCTGAGTGGGCCGCTTTCTCTCGAAGGGCGAACGATTTGGCCACGCCGGATTGAGGGCACTCGAAGGCGCGAGGGCCGGCGACACCGCGCGCCGGAGGGCGCCGCGCCTGCGGCGCTGCTGTTCAATGCTGACCCGCCCTCAGAGCGCGAGGGGCGAAGGGCGGCGCTTGCGCGGCATCGCCGCGCCGGATCGAGGGCACGAGGGCACGAGGGCACGCAAAGGTGCGAAGGCTTGAGGGTCCACGCGCTGTTGGAGGGCGCCGCGCCTGCGGCGCTGCTGTTCAATCCCGACCCGCCCTCATCCGGCCCTGCGGGCCACCTTCTCCCGGTGGGAGAAGGATTCCGTTCCGAGTCTGAGCTAGCACCTTCCAAGCGCCGCAGGAGCGGCGCGCTCCTCAAAGCCTAGGCGCCGCAGGCGCGGCGCGCTCCTCAAAGCCTAGGCGCCGCAGGAGCGGCGCCTTCCTCAAAGCCTAGGCGCCGCAGCAGCCGCGCCCTCCTAAAAGCGCAGGCGCCGCAGGACCGGCGCCCTTCAGCGCGCAATCTCTCCAGGGTTCGCGCCTTAGCGTGCCCTCGATCCAGCCCGTCGGCATAGCCGTCGGGCGCTCAGGGTAGCGCTCGGCGGTGCCGAGCAAGCGCTGCCCTTTGCCCCTCCGCTCTGCTTGAACGTGCCCTCGTGCTTCAGCTCCGCACCCAGGCCAAACAAACGAGCCCGACAAGCATGCTGCCGAGGCCGATCATGCGCAGTTGGCTGTCGCTGAGTTCGGCGACCTGGCGCATGGCGTCGCGCCAGCGGGCTGGTGCGAGGAAGGGGAGGATGCCTTCCAGCACCAGCACCAGCGCGGCGGCGGCCCAGAAATCGCTCATCGATCGAGCTTCTGGTCCTTGTTGAAGTACTCGAAGAACTCCGAATCCGGGTCCAGCACCAGCACGTTGCCTTGCTGCTTGAAGCTGTTCCGGTAGGCCTCCAGGCTGCGGTAGAAGGCGTAGAACTCGGCGTCGCGGCCGTAAGCTTCGGCGTAGATCTGGGCGGCGGTGGCGTCGCCTTCGCCGCGGATGCGCTGGGCGTCGCGTTCGGCTTCGGCCAGCAGCACCTGCACCTTGCGATCGGCCTCGGCGCGCAGCTGCTCGCCTTCCTGCGAACCGTTCGAGCGCAGCGCGTTGGCGACCTGGGCGCGCTCGGAGCGCATGCGGTCAAACACGGCGCCGGTCACCTGATCCGGCAGGTCGATGCGCTTGATGCGCACGTCCACCACCTTGATGCCGAGCTTGGCAGCCGACTTGGAGGCCGCTTCGGTCAAATTCGCCATCATTTCGTCGCGCTGGTCGGCGACCACCTGCTGCAGCGTGCGCTTGTTGAACTCGTCGCGCATGCGGTCTTTGACGATCTGGCCCAGCGTTTGCTGCGCGCGCAACTCGTCGCCGCGGGTGGCGGTGTAGTAGGTCTTGACGTCGTCGATGCGCCACTTGACCGCGGCATCGACCAGCACGTCCTTCTTCTCCGAGGTCAGAAAGCGCTCGGACTTGCTGTCCAGCGACAGGATGCGACGGTCGAACTTCATCACGTTGTTGACCAGCGGCAGCTTGAAGTGCAGCCCTGGGCCATAGTCGGTGCGCTGGATCTCACCCAGGCGGAACAGCACGGCGTACTGGTCCTCGCGCACGGTGAACACACTGCTGCCGACCAGGATGCCGAGCAGCACGACAAAAGGAAGGATCAGATTCTTCATGGTTATCGGCCCTCGCCGCTGCCGGTCATCGCCGCCGGCGCGCGCTCAGCGCCGCCGCCCGGGGTGGGGGTCAACTTGTCCAGCGGCAGGTACAGCATGTTGTTGCCCTTGTCGCCGTCGATCAGCACCTTCGGCGTGCGCGAGAGCACGTCCTGCATGGTCTCCAGATACAAGCGCTTGCGCGTCACCTCGGGTGCGGCGCGGTACTGCTCGACCAGCAGCGTGAAGCGCTCGGCGTCACCGCGGGCGCGCGCTTCGGCCGCCTGCTTGTAGCCTTCGGCCTCGGCCAGGATGCGCGCCTTGCGGCCGCTGGCCTTGGGCACCACGTCGGCGGCGTAGGCGAGCGCATCGTTGATCGCGCGCTGCTTGTCTTCGCGCGCCTTGATGGCGTCGTCGAAGGCGTCCTTGACCTGATCCGGCACCACCACGTCCTGGAAGTTGACGATGCTGACGGTGATGCCAGCTTCGTAGTTGTTCAGCAGCTTCTGCATGATCTCGCGGGCTTCGTTGGTGAACTCCAGCCGGTTGCCGACCTGCACATCGTCGAGCGAGCGGCTGCCAACGACCTGCCGCACGGCGGCCTCGGCCACGTGCGAGAGGGTTTCCTCGACGTCGCGCACCTTGAACAGGAACTGCACGGCGTCGCCGACCGTGTACTGCACGGCGAAATCGATGTTCACCAGGTTCTCGTCGCGCGTCAGCATCAGCACCTTGCTGCTGATCGAGCGCACCTGGGTGACATCGACGCGCTCGACGCGCTCGATCGGCCGCGGCAGGGTGAAACGCGGGCCGGGTTCGAGGATGCGATCGGCCTTGCCGAAGCGCAGCACCACGCCGCGCTCGCGTTGGTCGATGATGTGGAAGGAGTCGATCAGCGCCCACACGCCGACCAGCACGACGATCAGGATGCCGAGGCCGCCGGCGCCGCTGCCTGCGCTGCTGCCGCCGCGGCCAGTGCCTTTGCCGCCGCCGAACAGTGCCGACAAACGCTGCTTCAGCTGACGCAGCATCTCTTCCAGATCCGGCGGTTGTCCGCCGCCGCCGTTATTGCCACCGCCCCCGTCACCCCAGGGATTGCGGCGCCCGCCGCCGGGTTCATTCCAGGCCATCCGATTACACTCCGAATCGACCGCAGTGCGGTCTTGCTTAGTAGAAACTGAGTTTGCTTGCTATGGGGGCGCGCCAGTCAAAGCTCAACGGCGCGATATACGAAGCATAGTGCCTGGATCAGCGTGAGTGGCGAGTGCTGGTCCGCCACCTGGGCTAGCCATGGTCGGCCTCATCCTGACCCTCGCTGGCCAGCAGCAGTCGACGCACCACATCGCCCTGACCGCCCGGCAGCGCCGCCAGTTGCAGCGCCAGCCGCTGCGGCAGATCGACCTCCATCGCCCAGCCGACGCCGGGCACATCCTGTTCCGACTGCACCACGCCGAGCGACAACAGCCGCGCGCGCAGACCGGAGTCGGCGTAGCGCAGCGGCAGCGTCTTGACGATGCGCTCGCCGGCAAACTCCTGCTCGATCGCGCGCCGCAGGCCGTCGATGCCGGCGCCGGTGGCGGCCGACACGTAAGCGCGGGCACGCACGCGGCCGCTGTCCTGCTGCTCGACCTTGGGCTCGGCGCCGGAGACGTCGATCTTGTTGATCACCTGGATCTGCGGAATCTCGCCGGCGCCGATCTCGGTCAGCACCGCCTCGACCTGGGCGATGTGCTCCGGCATCAGCGGGTCGGCGCCGTCGATGACGTGCAGCAGCAGATCGGCTTCGCGTGCCTCGGTCAGCGTGCTTTTGAAAGCGGCGACCAGTTCGTGCGGCAGATCGCGCACAAAACCGACGGTGTCGGCCAGCGTCAGCGCGCCGAAGGAAAAGTCCTCGACGCGCCGCACGGTGGGATCGAGGGTGGCGAACAGCTGATCCGCGGCATACACCTCGCTGCGCGCCAACACATTGAACAGCGTGGACTTTCCGGCATTGGTGTAACCCACCAGCGCCACCGCCGGCAGAGCACTGCGCTCACGCGCCTTGCGGCCCTGCTCGCGTTGGCGCACCGCGGTTTGCAGACGCGCACTCAGGATCTTGACGCGCTCGGCCAGCAGCCGGCGGTCGGTTTCCAGCTGCGTTTCGCCGGGGCCGCGCAGGCCGATTGCACCGCCGCGCTGGCGTTCCAGATGGGTCCAGCCGCGCACCAGACGCGTCGCCATATGCTGCAACTGCGCCAGCTCCACCTGCAGCTTGCCCTCGTGACTGCGCGCACGCAGCGCGAAGATGTCGAGAATCAAGCCCGCGCGGTCGACCACGCGGGTTTCCAGCAAGCGTTCCAGATTGCGTTCCTGAATCGGCGTCAGCGCGTGGTTGACCAGCACCAGATCGGCCTGCGCCGATTGCACCAGCTCTTTGGCCTCTTCCGCCTTGCCGGTGCCGATGTAGAGCGCCGGGTGGGGCTTGTCGATGCGCGCCACGCACTCGGCCACCACCTCGGCGCCTGCCGAGCGGGCCAGTTCCCGGAATTCGGAAGCCGCCGCGTCAAAGTCCACTCCATGACGCTTCGGCAGGATCAGCAGCGCGCGTTCACCACCCTTGGATCGTTCGAACAATCTCAGCTCCCGAGTTCGCCGTCGCCCTCACCACCAGGACCATCGGTGATGCGCACATTGCGGGCGGGAACGACGGTGGAAATCGCGTGTTTGTACACCATCTGGGACACGGTATTGCGCAGCAGCACGACAAACTGATCGAAAGACTCGATCTGCCCCTGCAATTTGATGCCGTTGACCAGATAGATCGAAACCGGGACGCGCTCACGCCGCAGCGCGTTCAAAAAAGGATCCTGCAAGGAATGTCCCCGGGACATGGTCGACCTCTCTGTTTTGTTGTTGGTCTGTTTTGATGGTCCATCGGCGCAGCCAGCGGGCCGGCGGTCGTCCCTCAACGACGCGCTGACCCTTTCACGACGGACCGCCCGAGTTTAACAGCGCCGGCGTGAGCGTGGGGTTGGCATCCGCGGCCGTGGCGCGGGCGATCTCGGCCAGCAGCACGTCGATCAGTCCGGGCTGATCGGGGTCGAACCAGCGCGTGGCCGGCTCGCCGCGCAGCCAGGTCAGCTGGCGCTTGGCCAGTTGACGGGTGGCGTAGACGATCAGCTCGCGGCAACGCGGCAAATCGTACTCGCCGCGCAGAAAGCCGAGCACCTGGCGATAGCCGACGCAGCGCATTGAGGGCAGATCGTCGCGCATGCCCGGACGTGCCGCCAGCGTACGCACTTCCTCGATCAGCCCGGCCGCCAGCATGGCGTCGACGCGGGCCTCGATGCGGCGATGCAGCACGCTGCGGTCGGGCGGCGCCAGCGCCAGCAGCAGACCGGGGCGGCGCGGTGCCTGCGCCCACGCGCCTTGCAGCTGGCTGATCGGCACGCCGGTCTGTGCGTGCACTTCGAGCGCGCGCAGGATGCGCTGCGGATCGTTGGGATGGATGCGCGCGGCGGCGACGGGATCGACCTCGGCGAGCCGGCGGTGCAGCGCCGGACTACCGAGCTCGGCCAGTTCGGCGTCCAGCGCCTGGCGCATTGCCGGATCGGCCTGCGGCAATTCGGACAGGCCCTGCAGCAGCGCCCGCACATAGAGCAGCGTGCCACCCACCACCAGCGGGCGCTTGCCGCGCGCTTCGATGTCGGCGATCGCCGCTTCGGCATCGCGGACGAAGTCGGCGGCGGTGTAGGCCTGTTCCGGCTCGCGGATGTCGATCAGCCAGTGGCGCACCCGGGCGCGCTCGGCCGGACTCGGCTTGGCGCTGCCGATGTCCATGCCGCGATAGACCAGCGCGGAATCGACGCTGACGATCTCGGCCTGCAGTCGCTCGGCCAGCGCCAGTGCCGTCGCGGTCTTGCCGGCCGCAGTGGGGCCCACCAGACAGATCAGCGGACTCATGCGGGCGCCCGCTCGCGCAGTTGGCGCCGGAAGCTGATCGCGCCACTGATGTTGAGCGCCAGCGCCAGCAGCAGCATCCAGGCGCCGTGCCCGGGCGCGAGCGATTCCAGCGCGCGGTAGCTGGCCACGCCGAGCAGCGGCGCCAGCAGTCCGCGGATGCCGGTGAGCGTCACGTGCACGCCCATGTACAGTGCGGCTTGCTCTGGGCGCGCAAAGTCGTTGTGCCCCAGATTCCAGCCCAATTGCCCGCCGGCGTAGCCCACGCCCAGCAGCACCGAGCCCAGCACCAGCAGCCATAGCTGACCGCTGACGCAGCCGAGCAAGAAAGCCAGGCTGGCGCAGACGAAACTCCAGGCGTGCACGGCGCGAAATTCGACGATGTGTACCCGATCAAAAAACTGCGCCCAGCGCCCGATCGCCAGCGGCAGGACCAGCAGCGGCAGCGTGGCCACCAGCAGCACCTGCTCGAAAGCCGAGAGCTTGAGCTGCTCGCCCAGGATCAGCAGCAGCGGAGCCGGCAGCATCAGGTTGCCGGTGCCGAAGATGAACATGCCGCGCATGTAGCGGGCGTAACCAGGATCGGCGCCGAGCACTTTGCGGAAGCTGGCAAAGGACAGCCGCAGATCGCCCTCGGCGCGCGTTTGCGCCTCGCGAGCGCGCAGATGCTGGTGACCGCGCAGGCGCAGACGCCGGTAGCGCCAAGCACCGTACAGGCCGACGCCGCCGACCAGCGCGAAATACACCGGCTCCCAGGCCGGCGCGTGGCCCAGCAACCAGCCCAGCGTGGCGCCGCTGGCGGCCATCAGCAGGGCATTGAAGGCGGAGAGTTTCGACGCCAGCCGGGCGCGCGCAGCGTCGGGAAAATTGCGCCGCCACACCACTGCGCGCAATGTGATCACGCCGACCCAGGCGATGCGCGCCAGCAGCACCAGCAGCACCGAGGCGAGCAGGCCGGCGGCGCCGCCCGGCACCAGCGCCAACATCGCCACACTGCCCAAGGCCAGTGCTTGCCAGCGCACCGTCCAGCGAATCTTGTCGCGCCCGAGTTGGTGCGCCGCAAACAGAAAACTGGCCAGATTCGACCAGGCGGGCGCCCCGGCGACCAGAGCCACGGCCAGATCCAGCACCCAGTCCGACACCGCGCCGCTGTAGCGCGTCTTCACCAGCGTCGCGGCGACGGCGCCTTCCACCGCTCCCACACCCACGCTGACCAGCGCCCAGTTCGCCAGTTCCTGCGGATACTGGGCGCGGCGGATTCCGCGCCGCCGACCCGGTGGCGCCGGGTCGGCGGGCGTGTCGCGCTCAGCGCTTGAAGGCAGGTTTGACACCCATTTCCTCAAGCAGCCGGTGGGCGCCGTCGACGGCATCCATGATCCACAGCATGTAGCGCACATCGGCGCCGATCATCCGCGTCAGCTGCGGATTGAACACCCAGCCCGAGCTGATCGACTCGTAGTTGCCGTCAAAGGCCAGTCCCACCAGTTCGGCGCGCGCATTCAGGATCGGCGAGCCCGAGTTGCCGCCAGTGATGTCGAGATCGGCGAGGAAGTTGACCGGCACCGAGCCGTTCACGGCGTAGGGGCCGTACTGCTTGCTGCGGATTGCCTTTAGCTGCTTCTCGGTGGCGTCAAACGGATCCTCGCCGGTGTGCTTTTCCAGGATGCCGTCGAGATCGGTAAAGGGCTCATAGACGATGCCATCGCGCGGCGTATAGCCCTTGACGTTGCCGAAGGTCACGCGCAGCGAGTTGTTGGCATCCGGATACACCTCCTGGCCTTGCGCTTTGGCGTAGGCGATGCGCGCCGCCATCCAGGCCGGGCGGTTGCGGGTTTCCTCGCCGCCGTAGGTCTTGATCTGGTCCTCGATGCGCAGCGCCGCCGGCAGCATCGCCACCGCCCACTGCAGCGCCGGGTCCTTGGCCGCTTCGATGGCTTTGCGATCCTGCTTGAACCACTGCATGCGCTTCTCGGGATCGATCAGCTGACTGGTGTACAGCCCGTCGAGCTGACGCGCCAGCGAGGCCGGCGTCGGCTCGCCATCGCCAGCAGCGATCCAGCGATCCAGCTCGGGCACACGGTTCTCTTTGGGCAGCTCCAGATACAGGCCCAGCACATAGGTCAGGATCGCGCGGTCCACGGTCGAATCGAAACGCCGGTCCATCTGCATCAACCGGCCCTGGATGCGCGGCTCGTCGCGTTCCTGGAAACCAAACTCACGCTCGGCATTGGGCTTTTCGCGCTCCACGCTCAGCCGATACAGATCGCGGGCACTGGCGTACAGCGCCGTGCTGCTGACCAGCTGCATCAGCTGATCGCGCTCGCGTCGTGTGCGCGCTTCCGCCAACTGCGCCTTCAGCGCCTCAAAGCCGGCGACGCCGGCGGCCTGATCATGGGCGCGTGCCCATTCGAGGATCGCCTTTTCCTCGGCCGCCTTGGCGCCGACGGCGTCGATCTTGGCAAAACCATCCAGATTGCCCTGGAAGTTTTTCAAGCCGTTGTTGAAGGCGGCGACCAGACTGGCGTACTTGATGGCCGCATCGGGGCGGTCTTTGGTGTGCTCGTCGATCAGCGCGAGGATCTTGCCATAGCGCTCGATCAGCGTCGGATACTGCCAGCTGATGGCATCGCCGACTTCCTCGCTGAGACGGTAGCGATTGGTGCGGCCGGGATAGCCGGCGACCATGGTGAAATCGCCTTCCTGCACGCCGGCCGGCTGCACCTTCAGATGCGCCTTCGGGCGATAGGGCACGTTGGACTCGCTGTAATCCGCCGGCTTGCCATCCGGGCCCACATAGGCGCGGTAATAGGCAAAGTCGCCGGTGTGGCGCGGCCAGATCCAGTTGTCGATATCGCCGCCGAACTTGCCGATGGCTTCGGCCGGCGCATACACGAGGCGCACGTCGCGAATCTCCATCTGCTTGACCAGGAAGTACTGGGCGCCACCGTGGAAGACGTAGACATCGCAGCGATAACCCGGTGTTGCCTCGCACTCGGCCACCAGCGCCTTCTGCTTGCGGTCGATGGCGTCGTAGCGCTTGCGGCCAGTGTCCATCGCCGACAGCTCACCGCGCACCTGATCGGTGACCTCGGTGATCGACTCGGTGACATACACGCGCAGCGTCGGCTCACCCTTCAGTTCCTCGCCCAGCGTCTGCGCCAGGAAGCCATCGGCGAGCAGATTGCGCTCGGCGGTGGAGTTGAACTGGATGCTGCCGTAGGCGCAGTGGTGGTTAGTGACGATCAGACCCATCGGCGACACGAAGGAGGCCGTGCAGAAGCCACCCAGGCTGATGATGGCGTTCATCGGGTAGCGCGTCAGATCGGTCAGCTGCTTGGGATCGACGGCGATGCCCGCCTTGCGCAGATCGGCTTCGATCGCCGGCAACTGATGCGGTTGCCACATGCCTTCGACGGCGTGGGCTTGCGTAGCGAGAGCCAGCAACAGAGCGGCAGCGAGACGGTTCATGCGGAGTCCTGGTGTGGGCGGAGCGGGCGCGCGAATGTAGGCGAGTCCAGGGACGCGCTCAACCGCTGGAAGTCACAGCGCCGGTCTTGACTCGCCGTGCACACCTAGGCAGCCTACGCCGGCTTGTGACACGCCGCGTCAACTTGTGACCAAGTTGGCAATTCGCTACATCGGGCAACTGCCCGCACGTGGCACCATGCTCCTGCCGAGGTCGCCCGAGTACACGTCCATGAAGATCGTCTTTCGCACACTTGCACTCGCCCGCTATCTGACCTTGCGCAACCAGCTGAAAGATCTGGAAAAAGCGATCGGCCTCTTGTCGCTGGACCAGCGCCGTGCGCTGTTTGCGCTGGCGCAGAAGGAGTTCGCCAACGCGGCCGCCGCGGCGGTGCCGCATCTGTATTCGAGCGAGAACAACGAGCGCTACAGCCCCTGGGGCAATGGCACCGCGATCGCGCTCGACCGCATCCGCTCCGACAATCTGCCGCTCAAACTGCGCGGCATCGCGCTGTGGCTGGCGGTGGCCTACCACGAAACCAAAGACGTGCCTTACGGCGAGATGCAGGATCTGCATCGCTCGGTCATGCGCACGCTGCGACTGCTGAAGGAGTCGGTGGGAAACGTACCGGGGGCTGAGGCCCAGTGGAGCACGCGCGTCGCCTGAGGGCGCGCCGGTCAGCGCTCAAGCTCAGTGCCTGCGAGCGGGACCCGAGTCCCGCCACATTCATGGTTGGCAGAGTCACTGTCTCGCCTTTGGCGCGCTTACTCGGGCGGCAAACAGGAACCTGCGACAGTGCTCGGAAGCGCGGCAGTGCTGGTCCCCCGCCCCCTGACCCCCGCCCCGCTTTTGTCCCGCCACACCCATGTTTGGCAAGAGTCCCTGTCTCGCCCCTGGCGCGCTTACTCGGGCGGCAAACAGGTGCCTGCGACAGTGCTCGGAAGCGCGGCGGTGCTGGTCCCCCCCCCCCTGACCCCCGCCCCGCTTTTGTCCCGCCACACCCATGCTTGGCAAGAGGTTCCTTAAGAACCCAGCGCGACGCGATAGGCTGCAGCTTCGTCTTCCAGATAGATCGGGAAGCCCTCGGAATCGAGCGCGCGTTCTTCGTTGCCGAAGTAGATGCCCTCACCGATCATCAGCAGCAGATAGCGCTTGAAGCGGTGTGCGGTGAAGTATTCGGCCGGGTAGGCGAGGCCATTCAGCTGCTGTGGGTCGGGATTTGGCTGGCCCGGCCCCGATGGCGGCGCGTAGTAAACGCGGATGCGTGCTGCTGGCAGACGCTCGCTCCCGTAGGCGACCTCGGTGGTGCGTGGATCGATCGCCATTCGGATCGCGCTGATCTCGGTGCCCAGTTCCGGGCCGGCGCAGGCCAGATCGCCAGCGCGGTAGTAGTGCTGGCGCAGCGTCAGCGCCAGTGCATCCGGACCTGCGGTGGCGACGTTGAATTCGGCACGTACCATGATTGGCCGACCATCGAGGGTGTCCATTCGCACCCACTGGTGCGCAAAGCAGCCCGTCTGATAGTGCCCAACGTAGCGATTCGGATCACTGACGGCTGGCCGGCAGCCGGGTAGCGATAGCGCCAATACGATGATGCAAACCTGACGCAAGCCTCGCATAGCCAGTCTCAATCGCTCGGAACGATGGGCGGATGGTAGGCCGCCAGCAGCGTCTGGGGCGCCAATGTCTGCTTACTGCGGGATACCGGAGCCTCGCGCGGCGTCCGAGCAGGCCGGCCGCTCCAGCATCGTCTGCGCGGGCTCACTCAGCGCTACGTTGGCGCAGCAGCGGCTGCTGCCAAAGTCTGTCGTCGGCCGGGATCAGCAGCTGCAATTGGCTCAAGCTGCGCTCGCGTAGTTGCGTGGCCTGCGTGCGCAGGCTCGCGTCCTCGCTGCGGAAGTCAATCTCGGCAAGTTCCAGCGCAGCAAGCAAGGGCCAGGCGTCGCCGCGACTCGGCGTCTGTTCCGCGGCCAGCAGCGCCGCCTGCAGGCTGCTGCGGGCCAGCGCGCTCTCGCCGCGGGCGCGCTGCCAGCGCCCGGTGAGATAGAGCGCTCGCACTTTCACAAAGCCGGCCTGGGGCAGGGCATTGAGTTCGGCCAGACTGTTGCCGGCGGCGTCCAGCGCGCCGCGCTCCAGCGCCAGCCAGCTGCCCAGGATCAGCGGCGCCGCCAGATTGCCGTTCAGTCGTCGGCGCAGGGCGATCAGCGCCGCGAGATGGCTGTCCGCCTCGGCGTAGCGACCAAGGCCTATCCAGCATTCGATGCGACCGACTTCGGCGCCGCCGAGAATGTCGGATTCTGCCGTCATCCCCTGTGCTGCCCCGCGTTGGAAGGCCTCGTCCAGCAGCGCCAGCGCTTCGTGGTAGTGGCGCCGATTGCGCTGGGCAAAGCTGTAATTGACCAGTGAGGCAATCACATGCACGCCGTTGAGCTGGCGCTGGGCGGCGATCACGGCCTGAAACTCCCGGTCAGCCTCGGCGAACTCGCCAGCGCTGACCAGTTCACCGGCAAGCAGATTGCGCGCGTTCAGCGTATGCAGATGGTCGGCGCCGAGTTGCTCGGTGTAGATCGCGATGGCCTCGCGCAGCACCGGAATCACCTCCGGTCGCGAGCGCAGGTTCAGCGCCAGATTGTGCAGCGCCCGCGCCAATTGCATCGGCGTGCCGCGCTGACGGACGCGATCGACGATCTCGCGGCGCGTACGCTCGGCATCGGCCTCCTCGCCGGCGCCATCCAGCTCGCTCGCCAGTATGCGCATCACCGCGAGTTCGCGTTCCGCGTCGCCGGCGACGCCAGGCTCGCCCATCAACGCCCGCAGCCGTGCCACGGCCTCCGCTGGCGCCAGTTGCTGTGCGCGCATCAGCGTGGCGTCAAACCAGAGCGGCGTGCCGGGCTCGGCGACGCCATCGTACTGGGGCAGCTCGGCCAGCACCGGCGCTGCGGCGCGCGCATCGCCATAGGCACTCAAGGCCTCGGCATAGCGCAGCGTGATCGCCAGACGATCCCGTGGGCGGGTCACGACGCCTTGCTGCAGCAGCTCGTAGGCGCGCTTCAGCAGCTCGACGCCGCGCGCTTGATCGACCACGTTGAAGTAGGCGCGGCCCAGATCCATCAGCACCAGCGCCTGCAGATCGGCGCGACTGGCGAGATCGCGATCGACGCGGCGGATGGCCTGATCGAGCAACTGCTTGACGCTGAGTTCGCTGCGCGCAAAGCGGTAGGGATCGACATCGACAAACATGTCGCTGAGGACGCCCCGGATGGATTGCGCGGTGTCGGCCTCGGCGACCGCGATCTGGCTTTGCCGGCGCGCTTCGATGGCGAAGTGCAGGCTAAAGGCGACGCCTGCGCATACGCTGAGCAGGGCCAGCGCCGAGGCGCCAGCGAGTCCGGGATTGCGCCGAATGGCGCGTGTCAGCCGGTAACCGAGCGAGGGCGGTCGCGCCTGGATCGGGCGTTGCGCCAGCCAGCTGCGCAGATCGTCAGCCATCGCCGCGGCAGAGCGGTAGCGCCGTTCCGGCAGCTTGGCGAGTGCGGTGGCGGCGATCAGCTCCAGGTCCGCGTCCAGGCTGCGGCGCAGGCGTGAGGCGTCGAGGCCGCGCTCGGCGGCCAGCGTCGCCACTGGCCGCGCGCGTGGGTCGCTGATGGCAGGGTCCAGGCGACGCGAGAGCGCCTGGCGCAGTCGCTCGGGTTCGGACTCGACGATCTCGGCCGCCAGTCGCGCGCGCCCCGCATGCCGATAGGGCAGGCGCCCGACCAGCAGTTCGAACAGCAGCACGCCGGCCGAGTAAATGTCGCTGGCGGTGGTAATCACACCGCCTTGGATCTGCTCGGGCGAGGCGTACTCGGGTGTCAGCAAGCGCGTATCGGCGCCCGTCAGCGCGGTGTGCTCACCCTCGTCGATGAGCTTGGCGATGCCAAAGTCGAGCAGGCGCGGCACGCCATCGGCGCCGACCATCACATTGGACGGCTTCAGGTCGCGGTGGACGACCAGATTGCGATGCGCATAGTCGATGGCATCCAGCACCTGCACCATCAGCCGTACCCGCTGAGCAATGCCGGCGCGCTGCTGGTCGCACCACTGCGTGATCGGGGCGCCGGCGATGTACTCCATGGCGAACCAGGGCAGCTTTTGCTCGGTCAGCCCGCCATCGATCAGCGGCGCAATGTTGGGATGCTGCAGTCGCGCCTGGATCTCGCGCTCGCGTTCAAAGCGGCGCAGCAGGGACGGATCGGCACTCACATCGCCGATGACCTTCAGCGCCACGCGCTGCACGAAGCCAGCGTCGCGCCGCTCGGCCAGCCAGACCACGCCCATGCCGCCGCGGCCCAACAGGCGCAGCGGCGCAAATGGTCCGATCCGGTCCGGCATCGGCACGGGCGCTTCGCCCAGCGCTTGCAGCGGCGGAAGCGCCAGCACATCCGCGGTCTGACCGAGCAGCGACAGCACTTCGGCGCGCACCTCGGGCGCCACTGGCTGGGCCTCGACAAAGGCACGCCGGGCGTCCTCCGGCAGTTCAGCCGCCTGCCGGTACAGGGCTTTGACTGCCGCCCACTGCTCCATGCCGCCGCTCCGTTCACCGCGCCAGCGTTCACGCTAGAGGGCGCCCCGGGGCGCGCGCAAGCGCGGGCTGTTCCCTGTTCATGGGCAAGGTCGTAGAGTCCGCGTCCTCGGCTGTCCTGGGATCCGCCATGTTCGAAAACCTGACCAAACGCCTGACTGACACCGTCAACCGCCTGCGTGGGCGCGGCCGCTTGTCGGAGGAGAACATCCGCGAAGCTTTGCGCGAAGTGCGCATTGCCTTGCTCGAGGCGGATGTCGCGCTGCCGGTGGTACAGGCGCTGATCGAGCGCGTGAAAGGGCGCGCGATCGGCCAGGAAGTGCTCCAGAGCCTGACGCCAGGCCAGACCCTCGTGAAGATCGTGCACGACGAGCTGGTGGCGGTGATGGGTAGCCGCAATGAGGATCTGAACCTCAATTGCCCGGCGCCCGCGGTGGTGCTGATGGCCGGTCTGCAGGGTTCCGGCAAGACCACCACCACCGGCAAGCTCGCGCGGCTGCTGCACGAACGCAAGCGCAAGCGCGTCATGGTGGTCAGCTGCGACGTCTACCGACCGGCGGCCATCGAGCAGCTGAAGACGGTGGCCGGGCAGGTGGGCGCCGAGTGGTTTGCCAGCACGCCGGAGCAAAAGCCGCTGGAAATCGCCAAGGCCGCGCTGGATGCCGCGCGCCGGCAGTTGATCGACGTGCTGATCGTCGATACCGCCGGCCGACTGGCGATCGATCAGGCGATGATGGCCGAGGTGGCCGAGTTGCATCGCGCGCTGAACCCGATCGAGACCCTGTTCGTGGTCGACAGCATGACCGGTCAGGACGCCGCCAACACCGCCAAGGCCTTCGCCGAAGCGCTGCCGCTGACCGGCGTCATCCTGACCAAGACCGACGGTGATGCCCGCGGCGGTGCGGCGCTCTCGGTGCGCTATCTGACCGGCCGGCCGATCAAGTTCCTGGGTGCGGGCGAGAAACTCGATGCCCTCGAGCCTTTCCATCCCGACCGTCTCGCCTCGCGCATCCTCGGTATGGGCGATGTGCTCTCGCTGATCGAGGACGTCACCCGCAAGGCCGACCAGGACAAGATGGAAAAACTGGCCGCCAAGGTGGTCAGCGGCAAGCGCTTCGACCTCAACGATATGCGCGAGCAACTGCTGCAGATGCAGCAGATGGGTGGCATGGCGCAGCTGATGGACAAGCTGCCGATGATGCCGAAGATCGGCGATGCCACCGCCGCCGGCGCCATGGGCGACAAAGAAATGCGCAAGATGATCGCGATCATCAACTCGATGACGCCCAAGGAGCGGCGCTTCCCCGATCTGCTGAATGGCTCACGCAAGGCCCGCGTCGCGCGCGGCTCCGGCACCCACGCCTCCGACATCAACAAGCTGATGAAGCAGTACATGATGATGGAGAAGATGATGAAGAAGCTCTCCGGTGGCGGCATCAAGGGCATGCTGCGCGCCCTCAAGGGTGGCATGGGCGGCATGGGCGGCGGCATGCCGCCGGGCGGCATGCGGCGCTGAGGCATCACCCAGCGTTGCCGCCATGGCGACGCTGGACAAAGCGCCCTGTTACACGCCTTGTTGAACGCGGATCTGCGTCGCCGGCGCTGGATTTTTGTCTGAATCCATGCGGCCAAAGTCCGGTTTGCGCACTCGGCAATCGTTCGTTAGGCTCCGGTTAATCTGCTGTACCGGCCTTGGGAGGGGGCGGTACGGCGACCAGCCAGAGAGAGCTGACCATGACCGAGCCAGACCGTACGCCGGGCACGCGCCTGCGTATCGATGCCCCTCCCGTCGCTGATGCCGCGCGCATCCTGACACCCGAGGCCCTCCGCTTCCTGGAAGACGTGTGCAGTCGCTTCGAGCCGGAGCGCCAGCGCCTGCTCGCCGCGCGGCTGGAACGCCAGGCGCGCATCAATGCTGGCGAACTGCCGGATTTCCTGCCGCACACCGCGGCGATCCGCGCCGCAGAGTGGAAAGTGGCGGCGATTCCGCACGATCTGTGGGATCGGCGCGTGGAGATCACCGGGCCGGTCGATCGCAAGATGATCGTCAACGCGCTGAACTCGGGCGCCAAGACCTTCATGGCCGACTTCGAGGATTCCAACGCCCCCAGTTGGGCCAACCAGATCGGTGGGCAGGGCAATCTGTACGACGCCATCCGGCGTCAGATCGACTTCATCTCGCCGGAAGGCAAGCCCTACCGACTGAAAGGCGAGACCGCGACGCTGATCGTGCGGCCGCGCGGCTGGCACCTCGATGAGGCGCATGTGACGCTCGATGGCGCGCCGATTTCCGGCTCGCTGTTCGACTTCGCGCTGTTCCTCTTCCACAACGCGCAGGAGTTGATCGCGCGCGGCAGCGGTCCGTACTTCTATCTGCCCAAGCTCGAGAGCCATCTGGAGGCGCGCCTCTGGAACCTGGTGATCGATCATTGCGAGACCGCGCTGCGATTGCCGCGGGGCGCCGTCAAGGTCACCGTGCTGATCGAGACGCTGCTCGGCGCCTTCGAGATGGACGAGATCCTCTACGAGCTGCGCGAGCACATCGTCGGTCTGAATTGCGGTCGCTGGGACTACATCTTCAGCTACATCCGCACCTTCCAGACCGATCCCACGCGCGTGCTGCCCGAGCGCGCGCAGGTAACGATGGCGCAGGGCTTCCTGAAGGCCTACTCGCAGCTGTTGATCAAGACCTGCCACCGGCGCGGCGCGTTCGCGATGGGCGGCATGGCCGCTCAAATCCCGATCAAGAATGATCCGGCCGCCAACGAGGCTGCGCTGGCCAAGGTACGCGCCGACAAGGAGCGTGAGGCCGGCGATGGCCATGACGGCACCTGGGTCGCGCACCCGGGACTGGTGCCGGTGGCGATGGAAATCTTCGACTGCCACATGCCCGAGGCCAATCAGCTCGGCAAATTGCGCGAGGACGTGCAGATCACCCGGGACGACCTGATCCGCCCGCAGCAGGGCAGCATCAGCGAGGCCGGTGTGCGCCTCAACATGAATATCGGCCTGCAGTACATCGGCTCCTGGTTCTCGGGCAATGGCTGTGTGCCGATCCACAATTTGATGGAAGACGCGGCGACTGCCGAAATTTCGCGCGCCCAGCTGTGGCAATGGGTGCGCACCGGTGCGCGTTTAGACGATGGTCGTAGCATCGATGCGGCCAAGGTGGAGCAGTGGCTCAAGGAGGAAGTGCTTAAGCTGAAAGCGGGCAATCACCCGCTCAGTAACGCCGACCTGGACGCCGCTGCCGACATCTTGCAGCAGCTTGCGCTGGCCGAGCGCTTCGAGCGCTTCCTGACACTTCCGGCCTACGGGCTGCTATTGCAACGTGAGCGAGGCTGAACCATGGCGTTTTTGACCCAAGAGCAATTGGAACAAGATTGGCGCGACAACCCCCGTTGGGAGGGCGTCACGCGTCCTTACAGCGCCGCCGATGTCGTGCGTCTGCGCGGCACGGTACCGGTTGAGCACACGCTCGCCAAACTGGGCTCTGAGAAACTGTGGCGCTATCTGCACACGGAGAACTACGTCAACGCGCTCGGCGCGCTGACCGGCAACATGGCCATGCAGCAGGTGAAGGCAGGCTTGAAGGCCATTTACCTGTCGGGCTGGCAGGTGGCCGCCGACGCCAATACCGCGGGTGCGATGTATCCGGACCAGTCGCTGTATCCGGTGGATTCGGTGCCGAATGTGGTGCGTCGCATCAACAATGCGCTGAAGCGCGCCGATGAACTGCATCACGCCGAGGGCAATGATGCAGTGGATTGGATGCAGCCGATCGTCGCCGATGCCGAAGCCGGTTTTGGCGGCGTGCTGAATGCCTTTGAACTGATGAAGCACATGATCGAGGCCGGTGCGGCGGGCGTGCACTGGGAAGATCAGCTGGCCAGCGCCAAAAAGTGCGGCCACATGGGCGGCAAGGTGCTGGTGCCGACGCAGGAAGCAGTGCAAAAGCTGGTCGCAGCCCGACTGGCGGCCGACTGCGCAGGCGTGCCGAGCATCATCGTCGCCCGTACCGATGCGCTGGGCGCGGACCTGCTGACCAGCGACGTCGATCCGAACGACAAACCCTTCTGCACCGGCGAGCGCACTGTCGAAGGCTTCTACCTGACCAAGGTCGGCCCGGAGCAGGCGATCTCGCGCGGTCTGGCCTATGCGCCCTACGCCGACCTGATCTGGTGCGAAACCGGTCACCCGGATCTGGCCTTTGCCAAGCAGTTCGCCGATGCCATCCACGCCAAGTACCCGGGCAAGCTGCTGGCCTACAACTGCTCGCCGAGCTTCAACTGGAAGAAGTATCTGGACGACGCCACCATCGCCAAGTTCCAGCGCGAACTGGGCGCCATGGGCTACAAGTTCCAGTTCATCACGCTGGCGGGCTTCCATGCGCTGAACTTCTCGATGTTCCAGCTCGCCAAGGGCTACAAGGAGCGGCAGATGTCGGCTTACGTGGAGCTGCAGCAGGCCGAGTTCGCGGCCGAGCCGCTGGGCTACACCGCGACCAAGCATCAGCGTGAGGTCGGTACCGGCTATTTCGATCAGGTGACCCAGGTCATCGCCGGCGCGCAGTCCTCGATCACCGCTTTGAAGGGTTCGACGGAAGCCGAGCAGTTCCACGCCGACGCAAAGGTGGCCTGAACAAGCCTCTCCGGCGCCGCCGCCTGCGGGCGCGGCGCTGTCCCCGGCCGCCGTAGCCGGACGTTGACTACAGCATTGCACTCTCTCACCCTGACGGTGGTCTACGTCGGGGTTTTTCTTGTCCGGGGCTGAGACAGCACACGACTCGGCGACTCCTGATCCTGGCAACCCACCATCAGGAGCACCCCATGGCTGTCTATCAAGGCATCGTCGATCCCGCCGGCCGGATCGTCCGCAACAAGGGCACGTTCAAAGTGCTGTCGAAGACGGCACAAACGCTGCGTATCGAGTTCACCGGGCAGAAGGTCGCCAAGGCCTACGTGCTGGCAACGCCGTGGCGCGCCGATGGCGACATCGGGCCCGACGGTGTCAGCGCCTCTCCCGATCCGCTGGCGCCGGCGGTCATGATTTTTGCTGTGCGCGACTACTACGGGCTGTCATTCCGGTTGGAGACCTGAGCGCCCCGGGGCCTTGGCCGGCGCTCGCGGATCCGCCGCGCCGCCGGCCGCGTCCATCACACCACGGCCAGATCGCCTTTGCTTTCCAGCCATTCGCGGCGGTCGTTGGCGCGCTTCTTGGCGAGCAGCATGTCGAGCAGGGCATTGGTGCTTTGGCCCTCGTCGATAGTCAGCTGCACCAGTCGCCGGGTGTCCGGATGCATGGTCGATTCGCGCAGTTGCTGCGGATTCATTTCGCCCAGGCCCTTGAAACGGGTGACGCTGATCTGGCCCTTGATCTTCTCGCGCGCCACGCGATCGAGGATCTCCGAGCGCTCGCTCTCGTCGAGCGCATAGAACACTTGTTTGCCCACGTCGACGCGGAACAAGGGCGGCATGGCGACGAACACATGACCGGCCGCCACCAGCGCGTGGAAGTGGCGCAGGAACAGCGCCGACAGCAGCGTCGCGATATGCAGGCCGTCGGAATCTGCATCGGCCAGGATGATGATCTTGCCGTAGCGCAGCCCCGACAAGTCCGGCTTGCCCGGATCCAGGCCGATGGCCACGGCCAAGTCGTGCACTTCCTGCGAGGCCAGGACCGAGCTCGAATCGACCTCCCAAGTGTTCAGAATTTTGCCACGCAGCGGCAGGATCGCCTGGAAGTCGCGTTCGCGCGCCTGTTTGGCCGAGCCGCCGGCGGAATCGCCTTCGACCAGGAACAACTCGGTGCGCGACAGGTCCTGCGAGGCGCAGTCCGCCAGCTTGCCCGGCAAAGCAGGGCCGCTGGTGACCTTCTTGCGGATCACCTGCTTCTCGGTCTTCAGTCGCGCCTGCGCGCGTTCGATCGCCAGTTGGGCGATGCGCTCGCCGAGGTCAGTGTGTTGATTGAGCCACAGGCTGAAGGCGTCGTGGATCACGCTGGTGACGAAGGGGGCAGCCGTCCGCGAGGACAGGCGCTCCTTGGTTTGTCCAGCAAACTGCGGATCCTGCTGTTTGAAGCTGAGCACGAAGCAAAGGCGCTCCCAGACGTCCTCGGGCGCCAGCTTGACGCCGCGCGGCAGCAGGTTGCGGAACTCGCAGAACTCGCGGATGGCATCGGTCAGACCCGAGCGCAGTCCGTTCACATGGGTGCCGTGCTGCGCGGTCGGGATCAAGTTGACGTAGCTCTCCTGCACCAGCTCGCCATCGCTGGTCCAGCCGAGCGCCCAGTCCGCCGCTTCGGCGCTCTTCTTGATCGAGCCGGTAAACAGCTCGGCCGGAACCACCTCGCGATCCGCCAGTTGCGAGCGCAGATAGTCCTTGAGCCCGTCCTCGTAGAACCAGCGTTCGGTTTCGCCGCTGGCTTCGTCCCACAGCGTCACGGCGAGACCCGGGCACAGCACCGCCTTGGCGCGCAGCACATGGCGCAGCCGCGGCATCGACAGCTTGGGCGTGTCGAAGTACTTGGCCTCTGGCCAGAAGCGCACGCGGGTGCCGGTGTTCTTCTTGCCCACCGTTCCAATGACGCGCAGCGGACTGGCGGGGTCGCCGTGGGCGAAGCCTATCGAGTACTCCTGGCCGTCTCGCTTGATGCTGACGTCGACGCGCTCACTGAGCGCATTCACCACCGAGACACCGACGCCGTGCAAGCCGCCGGAGAAGTTGTAGTTCTTGTTCGAAAATTTGCCGCCAGCGTGCAGTCGGCACATGATCAACTCGACGCCCGGCACGCCGTGTTCTGGGTGGATGTCCACCGGCATGCCACGGCCGTCGTCGATGACCTCGATCGAGCCGTCGTTGTAGACCTTGACCTCGATGGCCTTGGCGTGGCCGGCCAGGGCCTCGTCCACCGAGTTGTCGACCACCTCCTGCACCAAGTGGTTGGGTCGGGTGGTGTCGGTGTACATGCCGGGCCGGCGTTTGACCGGCTCCAGTCCTTGCAGGACTTCGATATCGGCGGCGTTGTAGCGAGCGCTCATGCGGCGACGGTGGGCTCAGGGTATCGGCGCGCGATGCTGCATCGCACCGCCGCGCGGTGCAAGGGTTGCCGTCTTCACGTCCGGGCGAGTACGCAATCAGCGATGATGCAAGCCTAACGCAGCGCCCGCACGCACCCGTCGAGGTGCGGCCGCGCTTCCCTGCCACCTGAGTATCGCGAGGACCACCCATGATCCGGCTCTTCTCTGCCGTCGCTTTGCTGATCGCCGCGCACGGCGCCCACGCTGCTTGCAGCCCCCTGCTCGATCGCAGCTTCCGCCCGCTGGCGGGCGAGGCGCCGGTGAATCTGTGCCAGCAGTTCGAAGGCAAGGTGCTGCTGGTGGTCAACACCGCCAGCAAATGCGGCTTCACGCCGCAGTACGAGGGCCTGGAGAAGCTGCATGCGGAGTTGGAGGGGCGCGGCTTTGCCGTGGTGGGCTTCCCGTCCAACGACTTCATGGGCCAGGAGCCGGGAACTGAGCAGGAGATCCGCGAGTTCTGCACGCTGACCTACGGCGTCAAGTTCCCGATGTTCCAGAAGCTCGCCGTCAAGGGCGAGGCGGCAGATCCCTTCTACCAGGAACTGGCCAAGCAGGGCGGCGAAGAGCCCGGCTGGAATTTCCACAAGTACCTGATTTCCAAAGATGGCAAGGTGCTGAAGTCGTTCGGGAGCCGGGTCAAGCCCGACGCGCCGGAACTGCGCACGGCGATCGAGGAAGCGCTCAAGTAAGCGCGCTCAGACGCGCCGCTTGATGGCGCGTATGCCCATGCCGAGCAGGGGGATGTGCTCGAACAGGCCGGCGCTGGAATCCCAGTAGTCCTGATGCAGGACCACGAGGCCAGCGCCGTTGAAGCGCAGATGACTGATACCAATGGTCTGGGTATCGGTATCCGGCTTGAATCGGCGGAAACGGATCACCATCGTCCAGCGGATGTAGTAGTCGCCGCTGTCGTTCGACAGGATGTCGAGGATCTGCACGCGGCAGTGCTGGACGGCTTCCGCGCTGTGGCGCAGATAGCTGCGCAGCGCCTCGCGGCCCTGCACGGTTTTCAAGGTGTCGTTGAACCACACATCGCTGGCGTAGGTGTGATCGATCAGGCGGTCGACCTTGTCGGGCGAGAAGTCGGAAAAGAAGCGGGCGAACTGGTCCAGCGCCGAGCGTTCCTGCTCGGAACCGCGAGCGAAAGCCGGCGGCGATTGTTTGAGTTGGTCGAGTACGCTCAGGTATTCCACGGTCGCTGGCCTGCAGTTGGGTCAGGGCAGATTAGCTCAGCGCACAGACGGTGGGCGCGCGGTGAATGCGGAGGCAGTTCTGATGGCGGCACCTGGTGCGTTCTTGTCGCGTCGTATTCCGCCGGCAGCGGCCTGGTTGGGCGGCGCTGGCGTCATTCCTTTCGTGGCCATCGCCACGCTCGCCGTGGTGGCGAGCGACGCCAGCTTGCGTGAACTCGCCTTGCGGGCTTTCGTGGCTTACTCCGCGGTCATTTTGTCCTTTCTGGGCGGCGTCCGCTGGGGCGCGGCCCTTGGGGAGGTGCAATGGCGCGCGCTGGCGCTGTCGGTGGCGCCCAGCCTGCTGGCATTTTTGTGTTTGCTGATCCCGGCGGAGCATGCGGTCAAGGTGCTGGCGCTGCTGTACGCGGTGGTCGGCTTGTTTGACGTGCTGCGACGGCCCTCGCCCGAATGGCCGGCCTGGTTCATGAAGCTGCGCGCACGGCTGTCCGGCGCGGTGGTCGTGGTGCACGTGGCACTGCTCGCGGCGCTGATTGGAGTCAGTTGATGACGCGGGTGGCGGTGATCGGGGCGGGCATCGCGGGTGCCACTGCAGCTCGCGCGCTGCGCCAAGCGGGCGCCCACGTCTGCGTGATCGACAAGGGGCGTCGGCCGGGTGGCCGCGCCGCCACGCGCCAGACGTCGTTGGGCAGCTTCGACCATGGCGCCCAGTACTTCACCGCACGCGATCCGCGCCTGCTGGAGGCGGTGCGTGGCTGGCACGCGCGCGGGCTGGTGGCGCCCTGGTGGCCGCGCTTGACATCGATCGACGTGGACGGCTGGCGCGCGCCGCGCGGCAATGAGACACGCTGGATCGCGGTGCCGGGGATGCCGGCACTGAGCACGCATCTGCTTGAAGGCGTGGAGCTGCATCTCGAAAGCGAGGTGGTGGCGGCTGCGGCGGTGGCGGGTGGCTGGCAGCTGCAGCTGCGCGACGGTCGGTGCCTGGGGGATTTCGCGGCGCTGCTGTGCACGCTGCCGGCGCCGCAGGCGGCAGCGCTGTTTCCCAACGCGCGACAAGCGCCCACGCTGGCCGCCCTGCAGTTTCTGCCGTGTTGGGCGGTGATGGTCGCGTTCGAGCGTCCGCTGGCGGCCGCCATCGATGCGGCCTTCATCAATGTCGGGCAGTTGTCGTGGACCGCGCGCAACAGCAGCAAAGCCGGGCGCCTGGGCAGCGCCGACTGCTGGGTGCTGCATGCCGGCGCGGAGTACACGCAGCAAAGGTGGGATCAGGCGCCCGAGCGGGTGACTGCCGAACTGCTCGACGCCTGGGCGCAGACCCTGGGCCACGATCCGCCGCCGGTGCTGGCGGCGCAGGCGCATCGTTGGCGCTACGCGCTGGCGCCGGCACCGCTGCATGTGGGCGCGCTGTGGGATGCCGAGGCGCAGTTGGGCTTCGGCGGCGATTGGTGTCATGGATCGCGCGTCGAAGGCGCCTATCTGAGCGGATTGGCGCTGGCGCGTTGCATCCTGGGGCCTTGATGTCGCAGCCTGCAGCCGCGCCGTCTGCCGGCGCGCGCCCTCAGGCCTGAAGGAGTCGTCATGCGTCGTGCGTGGAAGCTATTGCTTGCGTGGAGCGTCGTCGGCTGGCTGCTCAGCAGCAGTGCTGTGGCGGGCGATTTGGTGCAGGACTACACCGAACGTTATCTGCAGACCTTTCCGACCCAGGCCACGGCGGCCGGTCGCACCGATCTGGACGCGCGCCTGGAGCGCCTGGACGCCGCCGAACGCGCTGGCTGGCTGCAGTTCAATATCGAGACGCTGAGCGCGGCGCGCGCGGCGCTGGCCGGCGATGTCGATCCGCAGCGCCGTATCGATCTCGAGCTGCTGGCGCGACAGGCGCGTCAGGTGCAAATGGAGTGGGGTACCGAGCAAGGCCCGACGCATGACCCGCTGTTCTGGACGGAGCCGCTGAGCGCCGCGACGCTGTATCTGGTGTTGCGCACTGACCGTCCGGCACGCCAGCGCTTGGATCTGGCTTTGGCACGTACGCGCGCCGTCCCGCGATTGGTGGCCACCGCGCTGACGGCCCTGAGCGAGGCCGACCCGGCACGAGTGGTGCCCGAGCGAGCCGCCGAAGCCGCGCTGCGTCTGCGTGCACTGGCTGAGTACTACCGCGAGGGCCTGCCGGCGGCGACCGGCGCCAGCGCGCTGCAGGTGCGCCGGCTCAAAGACGCCGGGCGCGCGGCGGCCGAGGCCTTGCTGCGGCTGGCGGTGCGCAGTGAGGCGCTGGCGGCGATCGCTACGGCCGATTTCCGCTTGCGTGAGCGCTATGCCGAGCGTTTTCGCGTGGTCACCGGCATCGAGACGCCGCTCGATCAGGTGCTCGCCGATGCCTGGCGCGATCTGGCCAGCAAGCGCCAGGAGGCAGCCGCGTACGGCCGTGGTGTCTGGGCTGCGCTGCACCCGGATCAGCCGGCACCGTTGGATGATGCTGCGGTGTTGCGCCAGCTGTACGCCGAGCTGGAAACGCGGCGGCCGTCCAGCACGGCGGCGCTGGTCGCGCAGTTCAACGCCGACGCCGATGCGGCCTTTGCGTTCGCCCGCGCGCACGCGCTGCTCACTCTGCCGGAGCCGCGCACGCTGGTCGTGGGCACAGCGCCGGCGTGGCTGGGTGGACAGTCGGTGGGCGGCGTGTACCCGGCCGGGCCCTACCAGCCCGACGCCGAGACACTGTTCCTGCTGCCCAATATCGCCGACGACGCGCCCGAGGCGGCCAAGGCGCGCTTCTATTCGGCCTTCAACACCGGATTCAACCGGATGATCACCGCCCACGAGCTGGTGCCCGGCCACTATGTGCAGTTGAAAGTCGCGGCGCGCCAGCCGCATGCCGTGCGCAGTCTGTTCGGCGATGGCGTGTACACCGAAGGCTGGGGCAGCTTCGCCGAGCGCTTGATGCTGGATTTGGGCTGGGGCGGCGTCGACGAGCGGCTGGCGCACTACAAAAAGCAGCAGGAGAACATCGCCCGCCTGATCGCGGATATCTCCGTGCACACGCAGGATTGGGATCAGGCGCGGCTGGCACGCTTTCTCGCCGACGACGCGCTGCTCGATGCCCAGTTCGCTGCCAATCTGTGGAAGCGCGCGCAGCTCAGCTCGCCGCAGCTGACCACCTATCAGCTCGGCTATCGCGACATCCACGCGCTCTGGTTGGACTGGCGCACGCGCTACCCGGATCGCCCGGTCGCTGAGTTTGTCGACGGCATGCTGGCCTGGGGTGCCATCCCGGTGCGTCACTATCGCGCGGCCTTCGAGGACGGGCGCTGGCCGGCGCTGACAGCCCCCAAATCGGATCGCATTCGATAGATGAAGTCTATCTAAACGAGATGAGCAATCCATTGGACGGATGAATCGGTGCTGCCTAGACTGCGCTCCATCGATTCATCCCCCACCCACAGGAGTGCGTCATGTCGTTGATCAATACCGAAATCAAGCCCTTCAAGGCCACTGCTTACCAGAACGGCCAGTTCATCACCGTGTCGGATGCCGATCTGCGCGGCAAGTGGTCGGTGGTGTTCTTCTACCCGGCCGACTTCACCTTCGTGTGCCCGACCGAGCTCGGCGATCTGGCCGACCGTTATGCGGAGTTCCAGAAGCTGGGCGTGGAGATCTACGCCGTGTCGACCGACACGCATTTCACCCACAAGGCCTGGCACGACACCTCGGACACCATCCGCAAGATCCAGTACGTGATGGTGGGCGACCCGACCGGTACGATCACCCGCAATTTCGACGTGATGATCGAAGAGGCCGGTCTGGCTGACCGCGGCACCTTCGTCGTCGATCCGCAGGGTCGTATTCAGATCGTGGAAGTCACCGCGGGTGGCATCGGCCGCGACGCCGGCGAGCTGCTGCGCAAGGTCAAGGCGGCGCAGTACGTGGCCTCGCATCCGGGCGAAGTGTGCCCGGCCAAGTGGAACGAGGGCGACGCCACGTTGGCGCCCTCGCTGGATCTGGTCGGCAAGATCTGACCGTCACGGCGGGAGGGCCCCGTGCCCTCCCGCTGCACCTCGATCCAGACCAGACAACGGAGACGCTCATGCTCGACGCAACCATGAAAACGCAGCTCAAGGCCTACTTGGGCAAACTGGTGCAGCCGATCGAACTGCTCGCCTCGCTGGACGAGAGTGCGAAGTCGGCTGAACTCCACACCTTGT
This sequence comes from Lysobacterales bacterium, assembly GCA_046346965.1. Lineage (GTDB taxonomy): Bacteria > Pseudomonadota > Gammaproteobacteria > Xanthomonadales > SZUA-5 > JAXMHB01. The sequence goes on along the minus strand of JAXMHB010000008.1, from coordinate 43,367 downwards.
TGCAGGAACTGGCGGCCTTGTCGCCGCTGATCAGCGTCCGTCGCACCGATGACGCCAGCCGCCGCCCCGCCTTTGGCATCGCGCGGACCGGTTCGCCGGTGCGCGTGGACTTTGCCGGCATTCCGCTGGGACACGAGTTCACTTCGTTGGTGCTGGCGCTGCTGCAAGTGGGCGGGCATCCGCCCAAGCTGTCGCCCGAGCAGATCGCCGCGATTCAGGCGCTGGACGGGGATTTCCACTTCGAGACCTATTTTTCGCTGTCCTGCCAGAACTGCCCGGATGTGGTGCAGGCCCTGAACACGATGAGCGTGCTCAATCCGCGCATCCGCCACGTGGCCATCGACGGCGCGCTGAACCAGGCGGAAGTCGAGGCGCGTCAGATCATGGCCGTGCCCAGCGTCTATCTGAACGGTGCGCTGTTCGGACAGGGCCGCATGAGCCTGGAGCAGATCCTGAGCAAGCTGGACAGCGGAGCGGAAGCGCGCGCCGCGGCGGCGCTCAAGCAGAAAGGCACCTTCGACGTACTGGTCGTCGGCGGTGGGCCGGCCGGTGCCGCGGCCGCCATCTACGCGGCGCGCAAGGGCATCAAGACCGGCATCGTCGCCGAGCGTTTCGGCGGCCAGGTGCTGGATACCATGGGCATCGAGAACTTCATTTCGGTGAAGGAAACCGAGGGTCCGAAGCTGGCCAGTGCGCTGGAGCAGCACGTGCTCAGCTACGACGTCGACCTGATGAACCTGCAGCGCGCGGAAGGCCTGCGCCGCAGTGGCGATCTGATCGAAATCGACCTCGCCAACGGCGTCAGCCTGAAGGCGCGCAGTGTGGTGCTGTCCACCGGCGCGCGCTGGCGCCAGATGAACGTGCCGGGCGAGAACGAGTATCGCAATAAGGGCGTGGCCTACTGTCCGCACTGCGATGGCCCGCTGTTCAAGGGCAAGCGCGTGGCGGTGATCGGCGGCGGCAATTCCGGTGTCGAGGCAGCGATTGACCTCGCCGGCATCGTGCAGCAGGTGACCTTGCTCGAATTCGACAGCCAGTTGCGCGCCGATGCGGTGCTGCAGCGCAAGCTCTACAGCCTGCCCAATGTGCGCGTGATCACCTCGGCACAGACCACCGAGGTGTTGGGAGACGGCAGCAAGGTCACCGGTCTGCAGTACAAGGACCGCAATAGCGGCGAGCTGCATCGCATCGAGCTGGAAGGGATTTTCGTGCAGATCGGCCTGCTGCCGAATACCGAGTGGCTGAAGGGCAGCGTGGCGCTGAGTCCGCGCGGCGAAATCGTTATCGACGACCGCTGCCAGACCTCGATCCCTGGTGTCTACGCTGCCGGTGATGCGACCACCGTGCCGTACAAGCAGATCGTCATTGCGATGGGAGAAGGCTCGAAGGCGGCGTTGAGTGCCTTCGATCACCTGATCCGCCACAGCGCGCCGGCCGCGATTGCCCAGGCCGCCTGACGTGTCAAGGGACTGCGTCCGTTTCGGGCGCAGTCCGACGGGGCTTGGCGATCGGCCAAGTCGCTGCTATAGTCTCGCGCTCTCTTGGGCGCATAGCTCAGCGGTAGAGCACTACCTTGACATGGTAGGGGTCACAGGTTCGATCCCTGTTGCGCCCACCAAGAGTATGTCGAACGCAGCGAGGTGGCACATGAGCACTCGAACGGTGAACTTGCACTGATCGGCTGAGCGACCTCGTCATGCGGCAATCCAAGGCGCTCGGCGCCTTTTTTTGCGCCTGCGGTTTGCCTTGGCTGGCGCGATGAACCACCTCGGATTGCCGCGCAGATCGCAATACGGTGTCTGCAGACGCAGCCACCTCTGGAGATACCCATGGTCAATGTGCAACTCCCTGATGGTTCGGTGCGTTCCTTCGAGCACTCGCTGAGCATTGCCGAGGTCGCCGCCAGCATCGGCCCCGGTCTGGCCAAGGCCGCGCTGGCCGGCAAGGTCGACGGGCGTCTGGTCGATACCAGCTATCGCCTGGAGGGTGAGGTCAAGCTGGAGATCGTCACCGACAAGCATCCCGATGCGCTCGAGATCGTGCGCCATTCCACCGCGCATTTGCTGGCGCAGGCCACGCAGCGGCTGTTTCCGAAGGCGCAGGTGACCATCGGGCCGGTGGTCGACAACGGTTTCTACTACGACTTTGCCTTCGAGCGCGCCTTCACACCCGAGGATCTGGCGGCCATCGAGGCCGAGATGGCGAAGATCGTCGCCGAGGCGCTGCCGGTCGAACGCCGCGTCATGGGCAAGGACGCCGCCATCGACTTCTTCAAGACCAAGGGCGAGTTGTTCAAGGCCGAGATCATCGACGACATCATCCCGCCCGGTGAAGAAATCTCGCTGTACGGGCAGGGCGACTGGGTGGACCTCTGTCGCGGCCCGCACGTGCCGAACACGGCCAAGCTTGGCGCCTTCAAGCTGATGAAGGTGGCCGGCGCTTACTGGCGTGGCGACTCCAAGAACCAACAATTGCAGCGCATCTACGGCACTGCCTGGCTGAACAAGAAGGATCTGGCTGCCTATCTGATGCAGTTGGAAGAGGCCGAGAAGCGCGATCACCGCAAGCTCGGCAAGCAGTTGGAACTCTTTCACATGCAGGACGAGGCGCCGGGCCTGATCTTCTGGCACCCCAAGGGCTGGGCGGTGTGGCAGGCGGTCGAGCAGTACATGCGCGGTGTCTATCGCCAGGCCGGCTACCAGGAAGTGCGTTGCCCGCAGATCCTGGACGTGAGCCTGTGGAAGCGTTCCGGGCACTGGGACAACTACGCCGAGAACATGTTCTTCACCGAGTCGGAGAAGCGCACCTACGCGGTGAAGCCGATGAACTGCCCCGGCCATATCCAGATTTTCAACCATGGCCTGCACAGCTACCGCGATCTGCCGATCCGTTATGGCGAATTCGGCTCCTGCCATCGCAATGAGCCCTCGGGCGCGCTGCATGGCATCCTGCGCGTGCGTGGCTTCACCCAGGACGACGGCCACATCTTCTGCGCCGAAAGCCAGATCGAATCCGAGGTGGCGGCCTTCCACCAGCAGGCGCTGAAGGTGTACGCGGATTTTGGCTTCAGCGACATCCAGATCAAGATCGCCCTGCGCCCCGAGAAGCGTCTCGGTGAGGACGCCACCTGGGACAAGGCGGAGGAGGCGCTGCGCGCCGCGCTGCGCAACGCCGGGGTGGCGTGGGAGGAACTGCCGGGCGAGGGCGCGTTCTACGGCCCGAAGATCGAGTACCACCTGAAGGACGCCATCGGCCGTACCTGGCAGCTAGGCACCATGCAGGTGGATTTCATGATGCCGGGTCGCCTGGGTGCCGAGTATGTGGACGAGCACAGCCAGCGTCGCCATCCGGTCATGCTGCACCGCGCAATCGTCGGTTCAATGGAGCGCTTCATCGGCATCCTGATCGAAAATCATGCGGGTGCCTTGCCCGTCTGGCTGGCGCCGACCCAGGTTGTGCTGATGGGCATCACCGACCATCAGGCCGCGTATGTCGCGGAAGTCGCCAGCAGCCTGCAGAATCAGGGTTTCCGCGTGCATGCCGACTTGAGGAATGAGAAGGTCGGTTATAAAATCCGCGAGCACACGTTGCAGAAGATCCCGTACCTGGTCGTCGCCGGGGAGCGCGAGAAGGAATCGGGCAGCGTGTCCGTGCGCCGCCGCACCGGGGAAGACCTGGGTGTGATGAGTGTGGCGGAGTTCGCCGATCGCTTGCGTGCCGAGATCGCGAGCCACGGTCATTGACGGTGCCGATGCCGCTTCCATCGGTTTGATTCATAAGGAGTCGCAGTCATAGCTGTCCTGGAACGTCCCACCCGGAAAAACGAGGAAATCCGTGTCCCGCAGTTGCGCGTGATTGGTCCCGATGGCGAGCAGGTTGGGATCCTGTCGCGCTTCGAGGCCTTGCGCATGGCGCAGGATGCTGGCCTGGATCTGGTTGAGATCGTGCCGAACGCCGATCCGCCGGTCTGTCGCATCATGGACTTCGGCAAGTACAAGTTCGAACTGCAGAAGAAGGCCAATCTGGCCAAGAAGAAGCAAAAGCAGATCGAAATCAAGGAAATGAAGTTCCGTCCGGGGACGGATGACGGCGACTACCAGGTCAAGATGCGGGCGATCCGACGCTTCCTGGAAGAGGGCGACAAGGTCAAGATCAACCTGCGCTTCCGCGGACGTGAGTTGGCGCACATCGATATCGGTGACGCCATGCTCAACCGCATCGAGCAGGAACTGAAAGAGGACGCGGTGATCGAGCAGCGCTCGCGCGTCGAGGGTCGAGTGATGAGCATGATGCTCGCGCCCAAGAAGAAGGCGCTGGCCTGATCGCCAGCGACCTGCGATCCGCAAGGGTCGCACCGGCCGGCGCAAGCCGGCCACTCCCCCGGAGTGAGATCCGGGCATGGGTCGGGCAACCGGCCACCACGCAGTCAATCGGGTACGGATCAGGAAAGCACCCTTAATCGGGGTCACCCGCTGGCTCAACCAAGTGAGTGCAAGGAAAGACAATGCCGAAGATGAAAAGCAACCGTGCGGCGGCCAAGCGCTTCCGCAAGACGGGGTCTGGAAAGTTCAAGTGTGGCCACGCGTTCAAGAGTCACATCCTGACCAAGAAATCCACCAAGCGTAAGCGCAATCTGCGCGGACCGAACCACGTCCGCAAGGAAGACGCAGGCCGCGTCGAGCGCATGTTGCCGTACGCATAAGGGAGAACTTGAGTCATGGCACGAGTCAAACGTGGTGTAACGGCGCGCAAGCGTCACAAGAAGCTGCTGGCCCGCGCGAAGGGCTACTACAACGCCCGCCGCAAGGTTTATCGCGTTGCCAAACAGGCAGTGACCAAGGCGCTGCAGTACGCCTACATCGGTCGCAAGCGCAAGAAGCGCGACTATCGCTCGCTGTGGATCGTCCGCATCAACGCGGCCGCCCGCATGTGCGGTCTGAGCTACAGCCGTCTGATCAACGGTCTGTCGAAGGCCGGCATCAAGATCGACCGCAAGATGTTGGCCGATCTCGCCGTGCACGACATGACGGCGTTCAAGGCCGTGGCTGAGCAGGCGAAGGCCAAGCTGGCAGCCGCCTGATCGCAGTTGCACCATCATCAACGGGACGGGGAAAAGCGTGCTTTTCCCCGTTCTCGTTTCTGGGACACGCATGAACCTCGACACAGTCCTCGCCGATGCGCTCGCACGCATCGAAACTACGGCCGACCTCGCCACGCTCGATCAGTTGCGCGTCGAGTATCTGGGCAAATCCGGCAGTGTGACCGCCCTGCTGAAGACCCTCGGTAGTCTGGCGCCCGACGAACGCAAGCAGCGCGGAGCCGAAGTCAATCGCGTACGCGATGCCATCGGTGCGGCGCTGGCCGCGCGCAAAGCAGTGCTGGACGCGGCGGCGCTGCAGCACAAGCTGGCCGCCGAGCGCATCGACATCAGCTTGCCGGGCCGCACGCCGGGCAGTGCTGGCCTGCATCCGATCACGCGTGCGCTGGAGCGCATCGTTGGCATTTTTGAGCACCTCGGTTACACCGTGGCCGATGGCCCGGAAATCGAGGACGACTGGCACAACTTCGAGGCGCTGAACTTCCCGCCGCACCATCCGGCGCGGGCCATGCACGACACCTTCTACTTCCCCGACGGCCGCCTGCTGCGCACGCACACCTCGCCGGTGCAGATCCGCGTGATGCAGACGCAGCAGCCGCCGGTGCGGGTGATCATTCCCGGCAAGGTCTATCGCAGTGACTCCGATCAGACCCACTCGCCGATGTTTCATCAGGTGGAGGGACTGGTGGTCGGCGAGGACATCAATTTCTCCGACCTCAAGGGCACGTTGTTGAACTTCGTGCGCGCCTTCTTTGAGCGCGAGCCCAAGTTGTTATTCCGTCCTTCATTCTTTCCGTTTACCGAACCCTCTGCCGACGTGCTGATGAACTGGCAGTTGCCGGACGGCAGCGAGCGCTGGCTGGAGGTGCTGGGCTGCGGCATGGTGCATCCGAATGTCCTGCGCAACTGCGGCATCGATCCCGAGCGCTACACCGGATTCGCCTTTGGACTGGGCGTCGAGCGCTTTGCCATGCTGCGCTACGGCGTGACCGATCTGCGTGCGTTCTACGAGAACGACCTGCGCTTCCTTGCGCAATTTGCCTGACCGAGCACGAACATGAAGTTTTCTGAGAACTGGTTGCGCGAGCTGGTCGAAGTGCCGGCAGATCGTGCCGAGCTGACCCACCGGCTGACCATGTGCGGGCTCGAAGTCGAGTCCACCGAGGCGCTGGGCGAGGGTTTGGCGGGCGTGCTGATCGGCGAGATCCTGAAGGCCGAGCAACATCCGAATGCCGATCGTCTGCGCGTGTGCGAGGTCAGCATCGGCCAGCAGACCTTGGCGATCGTCTGTGGCGCGCCCAATGCGCGGTCGGGCTTGAAGGCCCCGCTGGCCGTGGTCGGCGCGCGACTGCCCGGCGGTCTGGAGATCAAGGCGGCGAAACTGCGCGGTGTCGAGTCCTTCGGCATGCTGTGTTCGGCGCGCGAGCTCGGTATCGATGCCGACGCCTCCGGTCTGCTGGAACTGCCGGCGGATGCACCCACCGGCGCTGCGCTGGCCGATTGGCTGGGGCTGCCGGATGCCGTGATCGAGCTCGGGCTGACGCCTAACCGCAGCGATTGTCTGGGCATGCGCGGGCTGGCAATGGAAGTCGCCGCCGAATTCGCAACCGAAGCGCGACTGCCTGCGATCGAGCCGGTTCCGGCGACTATCGAACGCAGCCTGACGATCCAGCTCGCCGCGGGTGCCGGATGTCCGCGCTATTGCGGACGCATCATCGAGGGCCTGGACGCGCGCGCCAGCACGCCGCACTGGATGGCTGAGCGTCTGCGCCGCGCCGGTCTGCGTCCGATCAGCGCGCTGGTGGACGTCACCAATTACGTGATGCTGGAGCTCGGGCAGCCGCTGCACGCCTTCGATGCGGATCAGGTCCAAGGCGCGGTGCAAGTCCGCCGCGCGCATGCCGGTGAGCCTTGCAAACTCCTGGATGGGCGCGAGGTGGTGCTCGATCCGGAGTTCCTGGTGATCGCCGACGCCAGCGGCGCCATCGCGCTCGCCGGCGTGATGGGCGGCCATGCCACCCGCATCACCGACGTGACTCAGCGTGTGTTTCTGGAGAGCGCGCATTTCGCACCCGGCGCGATCAGCGGCCGCGCGCGCAAACTGGGCATGCATACCGATGCCTCGCATCGTTTCGAGCGAGGTGTCGACCCGGAATTGCCGCGCCTGGCGCTCGAGCGCGCGACCGCGCTGCTGATGGCCATCGCCGGCGGCAACGCCGGGCCGTTGGTCGAGGCCACCATTGCGGCTGAGTTGCCGCAGCGCCAGCGCGTTCGCCTGCGCAGTGCGCGTCTGCAGCGAGTGCTCGGCATCGAGATCCCCGCCGCCGAGGTGGAGCGCATTCTGCGTACGCTCGGCATGCAGGTGGAAGCAGACGCCGGCGACTGGTGGGTGACGCCGCCCAGTTGGCGCTTCGACATCGAGATCGAGGAAGACTTGATCGAGGAGGTCGCGCGCATCCACGGTTACGACCAGATTCCGACGGTTGCGCCGCGCGGTGAGCTGGTCGTGGCGACGCCGATCGAGACGCGCCTGCCGCTGGTGCGCCTGCGCGAGCGCCTGCTCGCGGCCGACTGCTACGAAGCCATTACCTATGCTTTTGTCAGCGCGCAGGAATTGGAGCGCTGGGGGCTGGCCGAGGGCGCGGTGGCGCTGGCCAATCCGCTGTCGGCCGATCTGGCGGTGATGCGCACCTCCTTGTTGCCGGGACTGATCGCGGCGCTGCGCTACAACCAAAATCGCCAGCAGACTCGCGTGCGCCTGTTCGAGCTGGGCCGTCGCTACCAGCAAGGTGGCGAGGGTGTGCCGGTCGAGGAAGCCATGCTGGGTATCGTGCTCAGCGGGTCGGCCAGTCCGGAGCAGTGGGGCGCCTCCAAGCGCGCCGTCGACTTCTATGACCTGAAGGGCATTGTCGATGCGTTGACGGCGGGCGCGCAGCAGGCGGGACGCATCCGGTACGCGCCCGGTGGACCGGAACAATTGCATCCTGGCCGCAGTGCGACGGTGCTGCTGGAAGGTCGTGCGATCGGCCATTTCGGTGCGCTGCACCCGGAACTGGCGGCGCGCCTGGATCTGAGCGGCGAGGTGCTGGTGGCCGAGTTGGCCGTGGACGGCGTGCTCGATCGAGCGATGCCGAAGGCGCAGGATCTCTCGCGCTTCCCGTCCGTGCGTCGGGACCTCGCACTGGTGGTGCGTGAAGAGATAGTCTACGAGCAGCTGGAAGCGTGCGCCCGTGCGGCCGCAGGCAGCTTGTTGCGCCAGTCGGTGCTGTTCGATGTCTATCGCGGCCCGGGTGTCGAATCAGGCTGCAAAAGCTACGCTATCGGCTTGATTTTCCAAGACGACTCGCGCACTCTAAGCGACGCGGATGTGGACCAGCTGGTCGCTGCCATTGCGGCGCGCGCGAGTAGTGATTTCGGGGCTCAGGTGCGGAGTTAGGGGATGGCGCTGACCAAAGCCGAGATGGCACAACGCTTGTTCGAAGACGTGGGTCTGAACAAGCGCGAGGCCAAAGAATTCGTTGACATCTTCTTTGATGTCATCCGAGAAGCGCTGGAACAAGGGGAGAACGTCAAACTATCGGGTTTTGGCAACTTCGATCTGCGCCAGAAGAATCAGCGCCCGGGTCGTAACCCGAAGACCGGCGAGGAGATTCCGATCTCCGCGCGACGGGTAGTGACGTTCAGGGCAGGGCAGAAGCTGAAGGCGCGAGTGGAAGCTTATGCTGGATCCGGGCAGCAATAGCGAACTTCCGCCGATACCGGCGAAGCGCTACTTCACCATTGGTGAGGTCAGTGAACTGTGTGGCGTCAAGCCGCACGTGCTGCGCTATTGGGAGCAGGAATTCCCGAGCCTGAAGCCGGTGAAGCGTCGCGGAAACCGTCGCTACTATCAGCGCCACGATGTGCTGATGATCCGGCAGATTCGCAGCCTGCTGTACGAACAGGGTTTCACCATCGGTGGCGCCCGTCAGCGACTGGAAGGCGAGCCCCCGAAAGCCGAGACCAGCAAGGTGTCGCCGGAACTGGTACGGCAGATGCGTATCGACCTGGAAGCGGTACTGGCGATCTTGTCGGCGCCTTGATCAAGCCGGCCACTGAACAGGTCTGGCGTAGGGCTTAGACAGCCCGGGTCGACTCGTGTATGGTCCGCGGTTCTTCGGTCGGGGCGTAGCGCAGCCTGGTAGCGCACCACAATGGGGTTGTGGGGGTCGAGAGTTCGAATCTCTCCGCCCCGACCAGCTAGGACACAAGAGAACGGCGACGCGACACCGCGTCGCCGTTCTGCTTTGAGGCCCGCTGGATGACCCTGGGAGGCTGCTGATGGAACGCCGTGACCTGTATCCCGAGATCGAGCCTTTCGAAACCGGCCGCTTGCCGGTGGGCGACGGGCACGAGCTGTACTTCGAGCAATGCGGCAATCCTGACGGCAAGCCGGTGGTGTTCCTGCACGGCGGACCGGGTGCCGGCTGCAGCCCGAAAGCGCGCCGTTTTTTCGACCCCCGCCGCTACCGCATCGTCTTGTTCGATCAGCGCGGCTGCGGTCGATCGACCCCGCATGCGAGTCTGGTGGCGAACACCACCTGGCATCTGGTCGCCGACATCGAGCGCCTGCGGATGCACCTCGGCATCGAGCGCTGGCAGGTCTTCGGCGGATCCTGGGGCTCGACCCTGGCCTTGGCCTACGCCCAGACGCATCCCAACCGAGTGACCGAACTGGTGCTGCGCGGCATTTTCATGCTGCGGCGCTGGGAGCTGGAGTGGTTCTATCAAGCGGGTGCCGATGCCCTGTTCCCGGATGCCTGGGACGACTATCTGGCGGCGATTCCGCCGGTGGAGCGCGGCGATCTGATGAGCGCCTACTATCGTCGCCTGACCTCACCGGATCCGCAGGTGCAGGTCGAGGCAGCCCGCGCCTGGGCGGTATGGGAGGCGCGCACCAGTTTCTTGTATCAGGATCTGCGGCATGTCGAGGCTTCCTCGGCCGATCTGTTCGCATTGGCGTTTTCCCGTATCGAATGCCACTACTTCGTGCACGGCGGTTTCTTCGATCGCGACGACCAGTTGCTCGCGAATGCTTACCGCTTGCGCGGCATTCCTGCGGTGATCGTGCAGGGGCGTTACGATGTCGTGTGCCCGGCGCGTTCGGCCTGGGACCTGAAGCAGGCTTGGCCCGAGGCCGATTTGCGCATCGTGCCCGATGCCGGACACTCGGCGTTCGAGCCCGGCAATGCGCACGAGCTGATTCTGGCCACCGACCGTTTTGCCGATCGTTGAGCGCGACAACTGCGGCGCTGTTCGCGTCGGCGCGACGTGGGCGCGGGCATGCTCTGTGGCACGCGCTGTGGCGTCGACGCCCGCCGGCACCTCTCACTACGCCATCAGGAGCGTGCGAGCCTATGACTCGAGGCTCTAACGTGCGGGCGGTGGCCGGGGCGAGTGCCGCCCGCGCACCCATTGGTCGCCCCCATGCCCTGGGCGCGCCGCTCACCCGCTGGCGCCGCGTCGCCGTGGAATCGTCATGCCCATGTCGCTTGCTTCCGCGTTGATACCCCGCCTTGTGTGCGCACCCCAAAAGGGTCGCCGGCGCGCCCGCCTATGGCAGCGAGTCAGCTTGATGGCCGTCGGGGCGTGGCTGGCCTGCACGGCAGTTCCGGCGCTGGCGCAGCCGATTGAAGCGGTGAGCACCCGGCTCGGACCGGGCGTGGTGGGGGATGGGGCATCTGGCGACAATTTCGGCGTGGCGGTAGCCGTTGACGGGACGACGGCCGCGGTCGGTGCCTACGGCGACGTCGTCGTGGTGCCGGGTGCGCCGAACGGTATCGCGCAGGGCTCGGTCTATCTGTACAGCCGCCAGCCCGGCGATCAATGGCAGCAGACCCAGAAGTTGGTGCCCACGCCGATCGGCGAAGACGGCGACAACTTCGGCGTCGCTCTGGCTTTGCAGGCGGACCAACTGGTGGTCGCCGCGCCCCGACGTGCGGCGCAGGCCGAGGCGGAGGCGGGCTCGGTGTTCGTCTACGCGCCCGGCGTGAGCGCTTGGGCCCAGCGTCAGGAGCTGCGTGCGCCGGTGCCGCTGGCGGGCGAGCGTTTTGGCACCGCAGTGGCGCTGTCGGGCCAGTGGCTGGCGGTCGGCGCACCCAATGCTGCCGATGACGGCCGTGTGGATCTGTACCGACGCCAGCCCGATGGGCAGTACCAGTATCTGGCCTCGCTGCAACCGGAAGCGTCCAGCCAGGCGGCGCGCTTTGGCGCTGCGCTGGCGATGCGCGAGGATCGCCTGCTGATCGGCGCGCCTGGCGCCGATGGTGCCGGCGCGCTCTACGCCAGTCAGTGGGATGGTCAGCAATGGAGCCCTGCGACGCGGCTGGCGCTGCCGGTGGCGGCCGATTCCGAGCTCGGCGCGGCGCTGGTGATCGACGGCGACGACGCGCTGGTAGGCGCGCCCGGCGCCAATCGCGTGCACTGGCTGCAATGGTCGGAAGGGCTGTGGGCGCCGCTGACGACACTCACCGCCAACAGCAGCGCGCCGGGTGATCGCTACGGTCAGGCGGTCGGCATCAGCGCTGTCAGCCTCAGTGTAGGCGCGGTGGCTGCGCTTGGCGGCGAGGGCGCGGTGTATGTCTACCCGCGCAAAGGCGTGCTGCTCGGCGAGGCGCAACGGCTGGACAACGCGGACGGCGCCAATGCCAATCGCTTTGGTACCGCGCTGGCGCATACGGCCGATGGCGTGATGGTAGGTTCGGATCTGGCCCAGGTCGGACCGAACCGATTGCAGGGCGCGGCGTACTGGTATCGGCCGGTACTGGGCGGCGTGGTGCTGGTCGATCAACTCGACAGCGGCGATGGCGCCTATCTGGATCGCTACGGCAGCGCCGTGGCGGTCGATGGCGACACCGCGATGGTGGGCGCGTTTCTGGAAGACACCGATGCCGGCGCCGACGCCGGGCGCGTGCACTGGTTCCAGCGCATCGGCGGCACCTGGGTGCGCCAGGGCGCGCTGGTTGCGGCCGATGCCCAGATCGAGGATCGCTTCGGCATTGCCATCGATATCGACGGCGACCTGGCCGTCGTCGGCGCCTATTGGGATGTGATCGGCGACCACGTCGATCAGGGTTCGGTGTATGTGTACCGGCGGGTGGCCAGCGGCTGGGTGCAGGAGGCCAAGCTGGTGGCCAACGACGGCCGTGAGCGCGATCTGTTCGGCTTTGCCGTGTCGCTGCAGGGCCAGCGCCTGCTGGTCGGCGCGCGCGGCGCGCGCGTGCCCTTTGTCGATCAGGGCGTCGCCTACGTGTTTGAGCGTCAGGCACCCGGGGTGTGGACGCAGCAGGCGCGTCTGGACCTGCCTACTGGCGCCGCCTTTGTGTACTTCGGCGCCAGCGTGGCGCTGTCGGGTGATTTGGCGCTGATCGGTGCGCCGGGTCTATCGGCGCCTGGCGTGCCCGGCGCGGGTGCTGCCTTGGTGTATGCGCGGGCGGCCGATGGACAGTGGAGCTTGCGCGGTGAGCTGCGCGCGCCGCTGATGCGCACCAACGCCGGCTTTGGCTTCTCTGTCGATGCCGATCGCAAACGTCTGCTGGTCGGTGCTTTTCAGGACGGCGCCGCCGCCCAAGGTGCGGCCTATCTGTACCGGCGCGATCTGAAGCCCGAGGCGACGCTGGTGGCAACCCAGGCGCAGGGAGTGGAGTTGATGGGCATCTCGGTAGCGCTGTCGGGCAACAGCGTGGTGCTCGGCGCGTCCGGGTACGATGTGCTGGCGCGCGAGGATGCTGGCGCCGTGCATGTGTACGAGCGCTACACCGACGGCTGGCGCGAGGATCGCTTGCTGGTGGCCGCAGATGCCGAACTGGACGACAACTTCGGCCGCGCGGTCGCCACCGGCCAGGGCAGCGTGCTGATCGGGGCGCCGTACAAGGCGGGTGACAATCCGCAAGAAGGGATGGCCTACGCGGCGCAGTTGAGCCCGCTGTTCGCCGACGACTTTGAGGACTGAGTCCTAGGCGCCGGCAGCTTGCGCTCAGCCCGCCTCACCCAGCCATTCCAGCGCGGTGCCGCGCACCAGTCGGGCGTACTGCTCGGCGTCCTCGGCGACCCGCCGGATGTGTGAGCCGGGCTCCTGCTCGCCGAGCGGGAAGGGATAGTCGGTCCCGAGCATGATGCGATCGGCGCCGCAGGTCTGGATCAAATAGCTGAGCGCGGCGTCGTCGTGCACGCAGGAATCGAAGTACATGCGCTGCAGGTACTCGCGCGGCGGGCGCGGGTTGTCCACCGCCACCAGATCCGGGCGCATGCGGAAGCCGTGCTCGATGCGCCCCAGCGTGTACGGGAAGGCGCCACCGCCGTGGGCAAAGGCGATGCGCAAGCGCGGCACGCGTTCCAGCACGCCGCCAAAGATCAGGCTGCAGACCGCGCGCGACTGCTCGGCGGGCATGCCGACCAACCACGGCAACCAGTATTTGGGCATCGCCGCCGCGCCCATCATGTCCCAGGGATGCACCAGCACGGCCGCATTCAGCTCGGCGCAGGCGGCAAAGAAATCAAACAGTTCCGGCGCGTCCAGATTCCAGTCGCGCACATGCGAGCCGATCTGCACGCCGGACAAGCCGAGCTCGGTCATGCAGCGCTGCAACTCGCTGATCGCCAGCGCCGGATCCTGCAGCGGTACGGTGCCGAGCGCGCGGTAATGCTGTGGATGCGAGCGGCACAGTTCCGCGCTGTGGTCGTTCAGACTGCGATGCAGCGTCAGTGCCTGCTCGCCCGGCGCCCAGTAGCAGAACATCACCGGCACGGTTGACACCACCTGCAGGTCGACATCGAAGCGCGCGTAGTCGGCGATGCGCTCCTCGGCGTCCCAGGTGCGTGGCTCGATCTCGCGGAAGAACTTGCCATCCCGATAGATGCGGTGGCGCCCGTCGGCGTGATCGATCACCGGGAAACGCGCGTCGCCGTAGCGCTCGGCCAGATTTGGCCAGTCGCGCGGCAGCACGTGGGCATGGGTGTCGATCTTCAGGCTCACGGTAACTCCGGGCGCGGCAGCGGGGGGAACTCGCCCGCTATGATACGGGGTTGACGCGCCGTTCCCGGCGCCCGCAGGAGCCAGATATGGACGTCATGCAACGTTTGCAGACTATCGTCGATGCCCATCCCATCGTGCTGTTCATGAAGGGCACGCCGCAGTTCCCGATGTGCGGGTTCTCGGCGCGCGCGGCGCAATGCCTGAAGAACACCGGCGCCAGCTTTCACGCAGTGAATGTGCTGGAAGACCCGGAGATCCGCGCCAATCTGCCGCAGTTCTCCAACTGGAAAACCTTCCCGCAGCTGTTCGTCAACGGCGAGCTGATCGGCGGCTCGGACATCGTCGCCGACCTTGAAGTCTCCGGCGAACTCAAGCGTATGGTCGAGGAAGCGCGTGCCCAGGCAGGTGCGGCTTGAGCGAGTGGATGACATCGGCTCCGGCACCCGCCGCCGCCTGGGCTGGCGCCGACCTCAGCGGACGGCAGATCCTGATCGTCGGCGCCCAGGGTGCCATCGGCCGCGCCACGGCGCTGGCCGCGGCCGCGCGCGGCGCCTCCGTAGTGCTGTTGGGTCGGCGTGTGGCGCCGCTGGAAAAGCTGTACGACGAGATCGAGGCCGCCGGCGGCGCGCAGCCGGCGCTGTATCCGATGAATCTGGAAGGCGCCACGCCGGCTGACTACGCTGAACTCGGCGAGCGTTTGCTGGAAGGTTGCGGCCGGCTGGATGGCGTGGTGTATGCCGCCGGACGCCTGCACGGGTTGACACCGATCGAGCAGTTCGAGCCGGAGGAATGGCTGCGCACGCTGCAGATCAATGTGCACGCACCCTTCCTGATGCTGCAGGCGCTGGCGCCAGCGCTGCGCGCCTCCGCCGATGCCCGCGTGCTGTTCTTGCTGGACGACGCCGAGCGCGCGACGCGCGCCTACTGGGGCGCCTACGGCGTCAGTCAGGCGGCCTTGCGCGCGCTGATTGGCATCACCGGCAAAGAGTGGTCCGATGGCCCGGCGGTGGTCGCCGGCGTGCATCTGGCACCCGTCGCCAGCGCGTTCAGGCGCAAGGTTTACGTGGGCGAATCCGCCGATGGCCTGGCGCCGCCGGCGCGTTACGCCGAGCTGCTGACCTGGCTGCTGGCGCAGCTGCCGCGCGCGCAGGCGGGTCAGGTGGTCGATGCCACGCAGTGGATGGAGCGCTGAGCATGGACATCGCGTCAGCGGCGATTCTGCTGTTCCTGATCATGGATCCGCTCGGCAATGTGCCGGTGTTCCTGTCGCTGCTGAAGAGCCTGCCGGAGCGCCGTCGGCGCGTCGTGCTGGCGCGCGAGTTGCTGATCGCGCTGGTGGTGTTGCTGGTCTTCCTGTACTCCGGGCGTGCGCTGCTGGAACTGCTGCACCTGCGCGAGGAGTCGGTCAGCATCGCCGGCGGCATCGTGCTGTTTCTGATCGGCTTGCGCATGGTGTTTCCGACGCGCGAAGGCGTGTTTGGCGATCTGCCGGATGGCGAGCCCTTCATCGTGCCGATGGCCATTCCGTGCATTGCCGGTCCGTCCACCATCGCCGCCTTGCTGCTGCTGGCACCGGGGCGTGCGGGCGACTGGACCATCGCACTGATCGCCGCCTGGCTGGCCAGTGCGGCGATCCTGTTTGCCGCCACCACGCTCTATCGCTGGCTGGGCGAGCGCACGCTGTCGGCGCTGGAGCGTCTGATGGGCATGCTGCTGGTGGCGATCTCGGTGCAAATGTTCCTCGATGGCGTGAAGAACTACCTGGCCAGCGGCTGATGGCAGCGCGCCTGCTGGTGGTCTACCACAGCCACGGCTGGCGCACCGCCGCGATGGCCGAGGCGGTCGCCGCGGGGGCGCGCGAGGCCGTCGGCGTCGAGGTGATCCTCAAGCGCGCGCTTCAGGCCGATCTCGACGATCTGCTCGCCGCCCAGGCCTATCTGTTCGGGACGCCGGAGACTTTCGGCTCGCTGTCCGGTGCGCTTAAGGACTTCTTCGAGCGCACTTACTATCCGGCCCAGGGCCGCACGCAGGGGCGCGCCTACGCCAGCTTCGTCTGTGCCGGCAACGATGGCAGCGGCGCCATCCAGGCGATCCAGCGCATTGCCCGCGGCTACGGCTGGAAGGAAGTCCAGCCCGCGCTGCTGGCACGCAGCGAGACGGTCGAGGCCAGTCTGCCCGCCTGCCGTGAATTGGGCGCCACACTGGCCCATGGACTGGCGCTCGGCGTCTACTGACGCCCGCGTCAGTACGCGGCTCGTGGCATGCTGGCGGCCCTACATCGGAGCATTGCCATGCGGGATTGCCGACCTCTGTGGAGCTGCGCGTGGCTGCTGATCGTGCTGTCCGCGTGTACGCATGCGCCCGAGCAGCCGGCGCCGATCGCCTCTCGCGAGGCGATGGTGGCCGCCGCCGATCCGCTGGCGGTCGAGGCGGGTTTGGAGATCTTGCGCGCGGGTGGCAGTGCGCTCGATGCCGCCATCGCGGTCGAACTGGTGCTGGGTCTGGTGGAACCCGAGTCCTCCGGCGTCGGTGGCGGCGGCTTTCTGGTGCACTACCGCAGCCGCGATCGTGCCATCGATGCCTATGACGGTCGCGAATGGGCGCCCGCCGGCGCCACGCCCGGGATGTTTCTGGACGACAACGGCGAGCCGATGCCTTTTGAACTGGCGCAGGCCAGCGGGCGCTCGATCGGCACGCCGGCGCTGATCGCGATGCTGACACTGGCGCACGGCGAGCACGGTCGCCTGCCGTGGGCGCGCCTGATGCAGCCGGCCATCCGCCTGGCCGACGAGGGCTTTGTCATTGGCCCGCGACTGGCGCGCAGTCTGAGCACCTATGTGGAGCTGCTGCGCGCTGACCCCGAGGCGCGCACGATCTATCTCGACGCCGCCGGGCAGCCCTGGCCGCAGGGCCACCGGCTGCGCAATCCCGCCTATGCCGCTACGCTGCGCGCGATCGCGGCGGAGGGCCCGCGCGCGCTGACCCAGGGCCGCATTGCGCAGGCCATCGTCGACGCCGCCGCGCGGGAGCCGCGTGCCGGCACGCTGAGCCTGAGCGATCTGGCCGTCTACACGCCGCGCAAGCTGGCGCCGCTGTGCGCGCCATTCCGCGTCTACCGGGTGTGTTCCATGCCGGCACCCAGTTCGTCCAATGCCATGCTGGCCATCCTCGGGCTGTACGAGCGGGCGCGGCCGACGCCGGGTGGCCCGGCGCAACTGGCGGACTGGGCTGCCTATCTGTGGGCCAGCCGGCTGGCCTATGTCGATCGCGATCACTACATGGCCGATGACCGCTTTGTGGAGGCGCCTACCGCGGCGCTGGTGGCGACCGAGTATCTGGATCAGCGCGCGCGTCTGATCGATCTTCACGGCAGTCGCGCGGCGATGCCGGTGGGCACACCCGCGGGCGAGGCGCTGCGCGCGCGCTGGGGCAGTGCGGCCATGCAAGAACACGGCACCACGCACTTGTCCATTGTCGATGGCGAGGGCAATGCGGTGGCGCTGACCGCCACCATCGAATCCGAGTACGGCGCGCATCGGATGGCGGCCGGCTTCTGGCTCAACAACCAGCTGACCGACTTCTCCTTCGAGCCCGTCATCGACGGCAAGCCGGTGGCGAATGCCGTGGCGCCGCGCAAGGCGCCGCGCTCGTCGATGTCGCCCGCCATCGTCACCGACCGCGAGGGCAAGCTGGTACTGGTGGCGGGTTCGATGGGCGGCAGCACGATCATCGCCTCGGTGGCGCGCAGCATCATCGGCGTGCTCGACTGGCGGCAAACGCCGCAGCAGGCGGTGGGCACCGCCGCGATGTTCGCGCGCACGCCAGAAATCGTCGTCGAGGCCGGGCGGATGCCGGCGGAGATCAGCAGCGGGCTGCGCGCCCTGGGCTGGAACATCGTGGACGGGGAGTTGCTCAGCGGCACCCATGTGATCGAGGTGACGCCACTGGGCTTGGTCGGCGGCGCCGATCCGCGGCTGGAGGGCAGGACGGTCGCCATGCAGCTGCCGGCCTGCACGCCAGGGCCTGACTGCGCGCCGCGCTGAGGCGGCGGGCGCTACTCCGGCCGTACCGCCCAATCGCCGAAGCCGTCCCGATAGAACCAATACGTGCGTGGCGTGCCGCCCATGGCTTCGAGGCGGCCGTCGACGTGGGTGATCGTGTAGCCCACCGTCAGGCGGACCGGGCAGGTCAGCGTGGCTGGCTGGTCCGGCAGCAAGCGTTTCTGCACCGGCTTGCCGGGCTTGGCCGGCGAGAACTCGAAGTTGCCGACTGCGCTGACCTGCCAGTTGTCGCGTTCGGCCTGACTCCAGTACACGGTTTCGAGGTACTGCCGAATCAGCGGCTCGATCTCGCCCGGCGCCGGACAGCCGTCGGGCGCGGCGCCGAGGGCGCTGGCGAGTAGCAGGGCGGTGATCGCCATGGAGAGCCTCCGGCGGGGATGGAGGCCACTGTACCCCGATTCCCGGCCGCCGGTCGCACAACGCCGCCGGCGGCCGACTTGTCCGTGGCCGATAGCGCGCCCAGAATCGCGGCGACCTCAGGCAGCCGGAGTGGCACGATGAAGGCATCGGATTTGTTCGTGCGCGCGCTGGAATCGGAGGGCGTGCGCTATGTGTTTGGCATTCCTGGCGAGGAGAACCTGGATTTCCTCGAATCGCTGCGCACCAGTACGATCAAGCTGATCCTGACCCGGCACGAGCAGGCCGCCGGTTTCATGGCGGCGACCTACGGACGCCTGACCGGCCATGCCGGCGTGGCGCTGTCGACGCTGGGGCCGGGGGCGACCAACTTCGTCACCGCGGCCGCCTATGCCCAGCTCGGCGCCATGCCGATGCTGATGATCACCGGCCAGAAGCCGATCAAGGTCAGCAAACAGGGGCATTTCCAGATCGTCGACATCGTCGACATGATGCGTCCGCTGACCAAGTACACGCGGCAGATCGTCACTGCCGACAACATTCCGGCGCGCGTGCGCGAGGCTTTCCGGCGCGCCGAGGAGGAGCGTCCGGGCGCGGTGCACCTGGAACTGCCGGAGGACATCGCCGACGAGGACAGCGATGCGCTGATCCTGAAGGCCAGCCACACCCGGCGCCCGGTGGCCGACGAAAAGGCGATCGTCTACGCGGTCGAGGCGATTACCAATTCCAAGCGTCCGCTGCTGATGATCGGCGCCGGCGCCAATCGCAAGACCACCAGCAAGATGCTGGCGGAGTTCATCGACAAGCTCGGCATTCCCTTCTTCACCACGCAGATGGGCAAAGGCGTGGTCGATGAGCACCATCCGCTCTGGCTCGGCAATGCCGCGCTGTCGGATGGCGACTTCGTGCATCGGGCGATCGAGAAGGCTGATTGCATCATCAACTGCGGCCACGACGTGGTCGAGAAGCCGCCCTTCTTCATGCGCACCGGCCAGCGCACGGTGATTCACCTGAACTTCTTCTCGGCCGAGGTCGACAGCGTGTACTTCCCGCAGATCGAGGTCGTCGGCGACATGGCGAACTCGATCTGGCGCTTGAAGCAGCGCCTGGAGCGCCAGCCGCACTGGGATTTCCGCTATTTCGATCAGGTGCGCGAGGCGTTGAACGCGCACCTGGCGCTGCGGGTGGAAGATGATCGCTTCCCGATCCATCCGGTGCGCATGGTCGACATCGTCCGCCGAGAGGTGGCGCAGAACGGCATCGTCTGCCTCGATAACGGCATGTACAAGCTGTGGTTCGCGCGCTACTACCGCTGCTTCGAGCCGAACACGCTGTTGCTCGACAACGCCCTCGCCACCATGGGCGCCGGACTGCCGAGCGCGATGGCGGCGAAGATCGTCTACCCGGAGCGCAAGGTGGTCGCGATCTGCGGCGACGGCGGCTTCATGATGAACTCGCAGGAGATCGAAACCGCGGTGCGCCTGAAGCTCAACATCGCCGTGGTGATTTTGCGCGACAACGCGTACGGCATGATCAAGTGGAAGCAGGCCGGCATGGGCTTCGCCAATTTCGGCATGGACATGGGCAATCCCGATTTCGTCAAACTGGCCGAGGCCTACGGCGCCCGCGGCTGGCGCCCGCAGTCGGCGGCCGAGTTCGGCCAGATGCTCGGTCAGGCGCTGGAGGAGCCCGGCGTCGATCTGATCGAACTGGCCATCGATTACTCCGAGAACCACGCGATTCTGAACAAGGAAATCAAAGAGTTGAGCGCTGCACTCTGAGTGCGGCCTTCCTGCCGGCCGCTCGCGGCCGTCGTCACTGTCCACCGGGAATTCCCATGCTGCGCGACGCCTATCCCTACTACCTGGCCGGCAAGGCCGTCCAGGCCAATACCGATCTCGAGGTCACCGACAAGTACACCGGCCAGGTCGCCACGCGGGTGGCGCTGGCCGATGCCGCGGCCATCGACGCCGCCATCGGTGCCGCGGTGCGCTCGCAGGAGGCGCTGCGCGAGTTTCGGCCCTATCAGCGCAAGGCGGTGCTCGACCACTGCGTGCGCCGCTTCCGCGAGCGCTTCGACGAGTTGGCCTATGCGCTCTGCATCGAGGCCGGCAAGCCGATCAAGGACTCGCGCGGCGAAGTCACGCGCTTGATCGACACCTTCCAGGTCGGCGCCGAGGAAGCCGTGCGCATCGGCGGCGAGGTGTTGAATCTCGAAATCTCGGCGCGCGCCCGCGGCTATCGCGGCTTCTCCAAGCGCGTGCCGATCGGGCCGTGCTCGCTGATCTCGCCGTTCAACTTCCCGCTCAATCTGGCCGCCCACAAGATCGCGCCGGCCATTGCCGCCGGTTGCCCGTGGGTGCTGAAGCCGGCCAGCCGCACGCCGATCGGCGCGCTGATCATCGGCGAGATTCTGACCGAGACCGAGCTGCCGCCGGAGAGCTATTCGATTCTGCCTTGCCACCGCGACGGCGCCGACTTGTTCACCGTCGACGAGCGCTTCAAGCTGCTGTCCTTCACCGGCTCGCCCGGTGTGGGCTGGGATCTGAAGGCGCGCGCCGGCAAGAAGAAGGTGGTGCTGGAGCTCGGTGGCAATGCCGCCTGCGTGGTCGATGCCGACCAGGGCCATCGCCTCGATCACATCGCCGAGCGTTTGGTGTTCGGCGCCTACTACCAGTCGGGCCAGAGCTGCATCAGCGTGCAGCGCATCCTGATCCACCGCTCGCTGTATCCGGCGCTGCGCGAGCGCCTGATCGCGCGCGTGGCGGCGCTGAAGCACGGCGATCCGCGCGAGGAAGACACCTTCATCGGCCCGATGATCTCGGAAGGCGAAGCCAAGCGATTGCACGGCTGGATCGAGGGCGCACGTGCGGCCGGCGCGCAGGTGCTCACCGGCGGTCAGCGCGAGGGCGCCATGCTGCAAGCGACGCTGATCGAGGGCGCCAACCCGGCGATGGACGTCAGCTGCCAGGAAGCCTTTGGTCCGGTTGCGCTGATCGAACCCTTCGACGATTTCGAGGAAGCCCTGAAACGCGTCGACGATTCCATGTTCGGCTTGCAGGCCGGCATCTTCACCGACTCGATGCGCCATGCCATGCGTGCCTGGGATGTGCTCGATGTCGGCGGTGTGGTGATCGGCGATGTGCCGTCCTGGCGCGTCGACAACATGCCTTATGGCGGCGTCAAGGACTCGGGCCTGGGTCGCGAGGGTCTGCGCTACGCGATCGAGGACATGACCGAGATCCGCCTGTTGATCGTCAAGGACGCCTGAAGCCGGCGCCCGGCATGAAAAACGCGCCGGGCTGATGCACAATGTTGCAGTGTCCACGTTTACAGGAGCGTGTCATGCGGAAACTGGCGGCACTGATGTTGGCGCTGGCCCCATTGGCGGCTGCAGCGGGCGAGATACGCATGGTGCCGGGCTACACCGGCAGCGCCGACGATCTGGTGGTGGTGCGCGCGGAATCGGGTCGATGCGTGGCCGATGCGCGCAGCGCGCGGGTCGTGCGCAGCTACAGCAATGGCGTGCTCAGTTTCAGCCTGCCAGAGGATCCGCCGAACACCGTGTGTACGGCGATCGTGCGCCGGCTCGAGCTCGCCTACACCCTGCGCGAATTGGGATTGACCGAGTTTCCCGCCACCTTGACGGTGCGCTTTGCCACGGCTTCGATGGAGCAGAGCTTCAGCAAGCAGACGCCGCCCACCGGCACGCCGCGGCTGGCCGCAGGTTGGTGGAAAACCACCCAGGGCACTCTGACCTGGCATCAGTCAGACAGCCAACTCGGCGTGTTGATCGCCGGTCAAGCCGACGATGGCCGCGCCACTTGGCGTGTCGGTGGGGGTCCAGTCGGCAACGCCCGCGGTGTGTTCGGGATCTACGAGGCCAACAAGGGCACCAGTCTGCGTGGCGAGTTCCTGGGCCCGCAGGGCGTCAGCGCCGACGGCACCTTCGAGTATGTCGTCGAAGGCCCGGCGTTGGCCTGGGTGCGCTTTTCCGGCACCGATATCTGGGCGCCGGCGCGGCCCTACTATTTCGGCGAGGAGATCAAGCAGCGCGCCGGCTATTTCAGCCAGTACAACGGCGTGCTGCTGAGCGGCAGCTGGCGGATCGCCGCCGATGACACGCGCGTGCAGATCGAGCAAATGCCCACCGATCCGATCGAGGGCAGTCAGCCCTATGTGGTGACGATAGGCAGCCAGCGCGGATTGCTGCGCTGCGATACCGACAGCTGCCAGTTCGACGCCAGCTTGCCGGCGCCGCTCGGCGGCGTCGACATCCCGAACGCGGGCATCACCGAGGATCGCATGTCGCAAGCCACCGATCTCGGCTGGCGCACGCTGCTGATCCGCGACAAGTAAACACGCATCGGGCCGTAGCGAGCACGCTGCGGCCCAGGCCTCGTTTGGCCGCCGGCCACCGCGCCGGCGGCCTTCTTTTGCAGCCTATCCGGGGTCGCCGCGCATCCGTCGTGGCGAGCGCGTTGCGCTGTGCGCCAGTCCTGCGCCCGACTGGGCGCCGCCCGGGTTTTGCCACCGCCTCACGCGGCGGCGCTCACTTGCCCCTGAGCGCGCGCCTGCGCATGCTCCGCAGCCTGCGACCCGCAGTCTGGGTCTACCGGGAGGACATGCGTATGAGCGCCAAGCAGCCATTGCGTCTACATGTGCCGGAGCCCAAGGCGCGGCCCGGCGAGAGCCCCGATTTCAGCGAGATCGTGATTCCGCCGGCGGGCAGTCTGCGCCGTCCGCCGATCGACGAGCCCGACCACACCATGCGCGAGCACGCCTTCGGCATGATTCGCGTGCTCGACGACAACGGCGTCGCCGTCGGCGAGTGGGATCCGAAGCTGGAGCCCGAATTCCTGATCCGCGGCCTGCGCTACATGCTGACCACGCGCATCTACGACGAGCGCATGATGCGCGTGCAGCGTCAGGGCAAGACCTCGTTTTACATGAAGTGCACCGGCGAAGAGGCGGTTGCTGTGGCCCAGGCGATGGCGCTCGATCCCGCCGACATGCTGTTCCCAAGCTATCGCCAGCAGGGCCTGTTGATCGCCCGCGAGTGGTCGCTGGTCGACATGATGTGTCAGGTCTACAACAACACCAAAGACCGCCTCAAAGGCCGCCAGCTGCCGATCATGTACTCGGTCAAGGACGCCGGCTTCTTCTCGATCTCCGGCAACTTGGGCACGCAGTTCCCGCAGGCGGTGGGTTGGGCGATGGCGTCGGCGCTGAAGGGCGACACCCGCATCGCCGCCTCCTGGGTGGGCGATGGCACCACCGCCGAGGCCGACTTCCACTATGCGCTGACCTTTGCCACCGTCTATCAGGCGCCGGTGGTGCTGAACGTGGTGAACAACCAGTGGGCGATCTCGACCTTCCAGGGCATCGCCGGTGGCGAGCAAACCACCTTCGCGGCGCGCGCCGTGGGTTACGGGCTGCCGGGTTTGCGCGTCGACGGCAACGATTTCCTGGCGGTGTATGCGGCCACGCGCTGGGCTGCCGATCGCGCGCGCAGCAACCTGGGTGCGACGCTGATCGAGTTCTACACCTACCGCGCCGCGCCGCATTCGACCAGCGATGATCCTTCGGCCTACCGGCCTGATGACGAGTGCGCGCGCTGGCCGCTCGGCGATCCGATCAATCGCCTCAAGCAGCACCTGATCACGCTCGGTGTCTGGAGCGAGGAACAACACGCGGCGCTGACCGCGGAGCTGGAGGAGTACGTGCGCGCCGCGCAGAAGGAAGCCGAAAGCCACGGCACGCTGGGCGTGAAGCCGGCCAGTGCGGCAAGCATGTTCGAGGATGTGTTCAAGGAGGTGCCGCAGCACCTGATCCGTCAGCGCCAGGAATTGGGAGTCTGACCATGGCCCGCATGAACATGATTCAGGCGATCAACTCCGCCATGGACATCATGATGGAGCGCGATCCCAACACGGTGATCTTCGGCGAGGACGTCGGCTACTTTGGCGGCGTATTCCGCTGCACGGCCGGCCTGCAGAAGAAGTACGGCAAGCAGCGCGTCTTCGATACGCCGATCGCCGAGGGCGGCATCCTGGCGACTGCCGTCGGCATGGGCGTGTACGGTCTGCGCCCGGTGGTCGAGATCCAGTTCGCCGACTACATCTATCCGGCCTTCGACCAGCTGGTGTCGGAGGCGGCGCGGCTGCGCTATCGCTCGGGCGGCGAGTTCTCGGCGCCGATCACGGTGCGCTCGCCCTGCGGCGGCGGCATCTTCGGCGGGCAGACGCACAGCCAGAGCCCGGAGGCGATTTTCACCCACGTCTGCGGACTGAAGACGGTGATCCCGTCCAATCCGATCGATGCCAAGGGTCTGCTGATCGCGGCCATCGAGGACGACGATCCGGTGGTGTTCTTCGAGCCCAAGCGCATCTACAACGGCCCCTTCGACGGCTATCACGATCGTCCGCTGGTGCCGTGGTCCAAGCACGAACTCGGCGAGGTGCCGGAAGGCTATTACCGGGTCGAACTCGGCAAGGCGGCGATCGCGCGGCCCGGCAGCGAGGTCACCGTGCTGAGCTACGGCACCATGGTGCACGTCGCGCTGGCGGGCGTGGCCGAGTCCGGCGTCGATGCCGAGGTGATCGATCTGCGCACGCTGGTGCCGCTCGATATCGACACCATCGTCGCCTCGGTGAAGAAAACCGGCCGCTGTGTGGTCGTCCACGAGGCCACGCGCACCGGTGGCTTCGGCGCCGAGCTGTCGGCGCAGGTGCAGGAGAACTGCTTCCTGCATCTGGAGGCCGAGATCGTGCGCGTGGCCGGTTGGGATACGCCCTATCCGCATGCCTTCGAGTGGGAGTACTTCCCCGGCCCCGAGCGCATCAAGCGCGCGATCCAGAAGGTGATGGCGGGCTGATTCGGACAGTCGGGCGACGCGGCCAGGGCGCGGCGAGTCCGCGCAGGCGCGGTCCCCGATCCAGAAATTGCACCCAATGCGAGAGGATTCGACGATGGGACGCTATGTGTTCAAGCTGCCCGATGTGGGCGAGGGCATCGCCGAGAGCGAGATTGCCGAGTGGCGCGTCAAAGTGGGCGATATGGTCCAGGAGGACCAGCCTCTGGTCGACATGCTGACCGACAAGGCGGCGGTCGAGATTTCCTCGCCGGTATCGGGCAAGGTGCTGGAATTGCTAGGCAAACCGGGCGATATGGCGCCGGTCGGCGGTCCGCTGGTGATCATCGAAGTGGAAGGCGCCGGTACGCCGGGTGCCGATGAGGTCGTCGCAGCGCCCGCGGCCGAGGCGGAGAAGCCGGGACCCGGGACCCGGGACTCGGGACCCGGTGCAAAGCCGGCTTCCGCTGCCCCAAGTCCAGCCCTTGCACCCGCTCCGGCACCGGCTCCTGCGCCCGTCCTCGCTTCCGCGGGTCCCGGGTCCCGGGTCCCGGGTCCCGCCGACCCTGGCTTGCCGCGACCGCCGGGCGAAAAGCCGCTGGCCTCGCCGGCCGTGCGTCGGCGCGCGCAGGAACTGGGCATCCAGCTGCAGTACGTGGCCGGTACCGGTCCGGCCGGGCAGATTCGCCACGAGGATCTGGACGCCTACATCGCCCGCGGAGGCAGCGCGCCGGCCGCCGCGCCGGCCGGTCGCCAGCCGCGCACCGGGGTGGAAGCGATCAAGGTGATCGGCGTGCGCCGCAAGATCGCCGAGGCGATGCAGCGCGCCAAACAGCGCATTCCGCACTTTGCCTACGTCGAGGAAGTGGACGTCACCGAGCTCGAAGCGCTGCGCCAGCAGCTCAACGCGCTGCACGGCAAGGAGCGCGGCAAGCTGACGCTGTTGCCCTTCCTGGTGCGCGCGCTGGCCAATGCCATCGTCAAGTTCCCGCAGATCAACGTCACTTTCGACGATGAGGCCGGCATCGCCTACCGCCATGCCGCGCTGCATGTGGGCATCGCCACGCAGACGCCCAATGGCCTGGTGGTGCCGGTGGTGCGTCACGCCGAAGCGCTGGACCTGTGGCAGACCGGCGCCGAGATCCGCCGCCTCGCCGGCGCCGCGCGCGAGGGCAAGGCCAAGCGCGAGGAACTGAGCGGTTCGACCCTCACCATCACCAGCCTGGGCGCGCTCGGCGGCATCGTCACCACGCCGGTGATCAACGCGCCGGAAGTCGCGATCATCGGCGTCAACAAGATGGTCGAGCGGCCGATGGTGAGGAATGGCCAGATCGTCATCCGCCAGATGATGAATCTGTCCACCTGCTGCGATCACCGCATGGTCGACGGCTACGACGCCGCCGAATTCGTGCAGTACGTGCGCGCGCAGCTGGAGAACCCAGCGACATTGTTTATCGACTGAGAAGCGGTGAGTGGTGAGTAGGGAGTGGTGAGTGGCAGGAGCCGCCAGCTCCATGCCCCATCGCTGCTCCTACTCACTACTCACTACTCACCACTCACTACTCACCAACTGACACCCGCGAGAACTCCGCCATGGCCGAATCCATCCAAACCCAAGTTCTCGTCGTCGGTGGTGGTCCCGGCGGCTATGTCGCGGCCATCCGCTGCGGGCAGTTGGGGCTCAAGACCACGATCGTCGAGGCCGATCGGCTCGGCGGCACCTGCCTGATCCGCGGCTGCATTCCATCCAAGGCGCTGATCCACGTCGCCGGCAAGTTCGAGGCGATGCGCGAGCACGTGGGTGCCGGCAAGCTCGGCATCCGGCTCGACAGCGCGCCGCAGTTCGATCTGGGCGGCGCAGTGGATTGGAAAGAGACGGTGGTCGATCGCTTGAACGGCGGTGTCGCTGCGCTGCTGAAGAAGGCCAAGGTGCGCGCGGTGCACGGCAAGGCGGTGTTCTCCGATGCGAAAACCTGCACCGTGGCCACGGCGGAGGGTGAGGTCCAGATCAGCGCCGAGCACGTGATCCTGGCGACTGGTTCGGTGGTGGCGGGCATTCCCTCGATTCCCTATGGCGAGCACGTGTGGTCGTCCACCGAGGCCCTGCTGCAGCGCGAACTGCCCAAGCGGCTGGTGGTGATCGGCGCCGGCTACATCGGCATGGAACTCGGCATCGCCTACGCGCGCATGGGCAGCGAGGTGGTGTTCGTCGAGGCGCTGGACCGCATCCTGACGCTGTTCGACCGTCCGCTGGTCAAGCCGGTCGAGGCTTGGCTGAAGCAGCACAAGGTGGCGGTGCACCTGTCGACCAAGGCCATCGCGCTGGTCGAGGACGCCGGCGGGCGTGCGCTGGAAGTGGAGGCGGCCGATGGCACGCGGCAGCGCCTGCCCTGCGACAAAGTGCTGGTCGCCGTCGGGCGGCGTCCGGCCACCCAAGGTTGGGGGCTGGAGCGCATGGCGATCACGATGAACGGCCCCTTTGTGCAGGTCGATGATCAGTGCCGCACCTCGATGCGCAATGTCTGGGCGATCGGCGATCTGGTCGGCGAACCCATGCTGGCGCACAGGGCCTCGGCGCAGGGTGAGATGGTGGCCGAGATCATCGCCGGGCATCGACGTCGCTTTGATCCGGTGGCGATTCCAGCGGTCTGCTTCACCGAACCGGAGCTGGTCGGCGTCGGCCTGTCGCCGGACGAGGCCAAGGCGCGCGGCTACGACATCGTCGTCGGACAGTTTCCCTTCGCTGCCAACGGCCGCTCGCTGGCGATGCAGGCCGGCAGCGACGGCGGCTTTGTGCGCGTGACCGCGCGTGCCGACAACCATCTGGTGCTCGGCATCCATGCCGTCGGTGCCCATGCCTCCGAGCTCTCCGGCGAGTTCGCGCTGGCGCTGGAGATGGGCGCGCGGCTGGAAGACCTGGCCGGCACCATCCACGTGCATCCGACCATGACCGAAACCTTGCCCGAAGCAGCACTCGCGGCGCTGGGACACGCGATCCACGCTTGAGCGGGACTCGGGGCTCGGGACTCGGGGCTGGGACTCGGGACCCGGGACCCGGAAAGCTGGGTCCACGCATCACGCGCTGGGTTGCGGCGCTCGCGATTTGCGCCCCAGCCACAGCCCCAGTGCAGCCCACGCCACGGCCAGCGGCACCGCCGTGGCTGCCAGAGCACCCAGGCCCAGCGCCAGCTTGGACAGCGCGCCCTCGGTGCCGGCGCCGGCCACATCGCCCATGCGATAGACGAAGGTGTCGATCACGGCTTTTGCCTTGTACTTGTCCTCGCGCGGCACGATGGTGAACAGCACCTCGCGCGCCGGGCGTTGCACGGCGCGCTGGACCGCGCGGAAGCCGGCTTCCACCAGCACCAGCATGGTCAGCGTGGCGACCAACGCCAGGCCGATGAAGCCGAGCAGCGTGGTCAGCGGCAGCAGCGCCAGCGTCCAGGCCAGGCCGATGCGCTCGATCAGCCGGCCGGCCAGCACCAGCTGCAGCAGCAGCGTGGCGATCTGCGTGGCCATGTCCATCCGCGCCAGCCAGCCGGTGCGCATGTCCAGATCCTCGCCCAGCGCGGCGACCATTTGCAGGCGCGTGAAGTACAGGAAGGTGACCATCACCGACAGGATCAGCACATAGCCGGCGATGCCGATCAGATAGCGCGAGCGCAGCAGCGCGGTGATTCCGGCCAGCGCGCTGCCGCCCATCGGCTGATCGACGCTGACCCCTAGCGGCGGCTGGCGCCGCGCCAGTGCGCCGGCGGCGAGGCCGGCCAGCGCGATGAAGCCGATCGCCACCAGCAGCAGCGCCGGCGTGCCCAGGCGCTCGGCCAACAGGGCGGTCAGCGCCGGGCCGGCGATGGCGCCCAAAGTGCCGCCTGCCGACACCAGCGGAAACAAGCGCTTGCCCTGTTCCAGCGTGAAGCTGTCGGCCATCAGCGCCCAAAACAGCATGGTGGCGAAGAAGTTGAAGACGCTGAACCACACGTAGAACACCTGGCCACTGCGTTCGCCCACCGCAGCCGGCGCCCACGCGAGCAGCGCGTAGAAGGCGAGCAGGCCGAGCGCGAAAAAGCCGTAGGCGATCAGCAGCACGCGCAGGCGCCGATAGCGCGCCACCAGCCAGCCGAACACCGGATTGACCAGCAGCGTGATCACCGAGGTCGCCACGAACAGCCAGCGCACCGACTCGATGCCGCGCTGCATGCCGAGCGCATCGCGTGCCGGCCGCAGCAGCATCAGCGCCGCCAGCACGCAGAAGAAAAAGGCGGTGGCGTACAGCGCCGAGCGCGCTTCCTCGGCGCGAACGTTGAACACCCGCAGCAGCGGCTTCATTGGGCGGCCTGCGCCGGGTCCAGCACCTCGATGATCACCTTGCCGCGCGCGCGGCCGGTCTCCAGATAGCGCATGGCGTCGGCGGTCTCTGCCAGCGTAAAGCGCCGGTCGATGGCCGACACCAGTTGGCCGGCACTGGCCATGCCTGCCAGTGCCTCCAGATCGGCGGCCGGGAGCGAGGCAAACAGCGTCTCGAAGCGCTGCGGGTGCCACAGCGAGGCCCAGGACACCGCAGCAATGGTGTCGAAGGGCTGCAGCCAGTCGCTCTTCTCGACCGCGCCCACCTTCACGTACACACCGTCCTCAGGCATCACCGCCACCAGTCGGCTGATCGGATGGTTGCCGACCATATCGATGATCACGTCGTAGTGCTCTGTGCCAGAAGTGAAGTCCTGCTGCGTGTAATCGATCACCTGATCGGCGCCCAGCGAGCGCACCAGATCGACATTGCGGGTGGAGCAGACGCCGGTCACCTCTGCGCCCATCGACTTGGCGATCTGCACGGCGAAGGTGCCGACGCCGCCCGAGGCGCCATTGATCAGCACCTTTTGGCCGGCGCGCACGCGGGCGTGGTCGCGCAGCGCCTGCAGCGCCGTCACTGCGGCGACCGGCATCGCCGCGGCTTGCTCGAAGGACAGGCCCGGCGGGATGGCGGCGATCGCGCCCTCGGCGCCGCGTACCAGATACTCGCCAAAAGCCCCGTCGGCGGCGCCGAACACGGCATCGCCGGGCTTGAAGCGCGTCACCTTGGCGCCGACCGCGGTCACGGTGCCGGCAAAATCGGTGCCCATGGCGGCCGAGCTTGGTCGGCCGATCCCTGCCGACAGGCGGATCACGTACGGCCGGCCCCGCAGAAAGTGATGATCCAGCGGGTTCACGCTGGCCGCGTGCACACGCACCTGCACCTGATCCGGCCCGGGCAGCGGTCGGGCCACCGTCTCCAGCGCCAGCACCTCAGGCGGCCCGTAGCAGCGGTACATCACCGCCTGCATGGTGTCACCCGTCGCGGCCGGCGGGGGCGCGCCGCAGGGGGCGTCGTAGCTGATCACCACCGCCAACGCCGCCACGCCCACCAAGGCCAACGCACCCAGTCTCAGCATCCACTTGCGCCACCTGCTCATACGCACCACTCAAGTCTGTCCAGTGGACGCCGAGCATGCCCGCGGGCCTTCAGCCCGGCTGCAGCGATGCGACGAAACGCCGCTGGTGGAGGATGAGATGCGCGAGTCGGGGGGGGGAAGCGGGGTGGGGCAGAAGCGGGGCAGGGGGCGGGGGACCAGCACTGCGGCACTGCGCAGACTTTGCCGGACCTGTGCGGAGTCGTCGTCGGATCGCTGCGGAGTGGTCGCCGGATCGCTGCGGAGCGGTCGCCGGATCGCTGCGGAGCGGTCGTCGGATCGCTGCGGAGCGGTCGTCGGACCTGTGCGGAGTCGTCGTCGGATCGATGCGGAGCGGTCGTCGGACCGCTGCGGAGCGGTCGTCGGATCGCTGCGGAGTGGTCGTCGGATCGCTGCGGAGTGGTCGTCGGACCGCTGCGGAGCGGTCGTCGGATCGGTGCGAAGTCGTCGTCGGATCGGTGCGGAGTCGTCGTCGGATCGCTGCGG
This sequence comes from Lysobacterales bacterium, assembly GCA_046346965.1. GTDB lineage: Bacteria > Pseudomonadota > Gammaproteobacteria > Xanthomonadales > SZUA-5 > JAXMHB01. The sequence continues at coordinate 12,052 of JAXMHB010000008.1, read as the reverse complement.
AGTCGTCGTCCGACCGCTGCGGAGTCGTCGTCGGATCGCTGCGGAGTGGTAGTCGGATCGATGCGGAGTCGTCGTCGGACCAGTGCGGAGCGGTCGTCGGACCGCTGCGGAGTGGTCGTCGGACCGCTGCGGAGTCGTCGTCGGATCGCTGCGGAGTCGTCGTCGGACCGCTGCGGAGTCGTCGTCGGATCGCTGCGGAGTCGTCGTCGGACCGCTGCGGAGTCGTCGTCCGACCGATGCGGAGTCGTCGCCGGACCGCTGCGGAGTGGTCGTTGGATCGATGCGGAGTGGTCGTTGGATCGATGCGGAGTCGTCGTCCGACCGCTGTGGAGTGGTTGCAGTACCTGTGCGCAGACGTGGGTGCACGTCTGCGCTGGGGTGGCGCCGCGCGCGGCCGCTACAGGCCGCGCACCGCCTCGGCCACCGCGCGGAACACGGCGCGGCCTTTGTTCATGGTTTCTTCCCACTCCTTGGCGGGATCGGAGTCGGCGACGATGCCGGCGCCGGCCTGCACGTGCAGGCGGCCGTCCTTGATCAGCGCGGTGCGGATGGCGATCGCCAGATCGGCCTCGCCTTGCCAGTTGATGTAGCCCACCGCGCCGCCGTACAGATTGCGCTTGACCGGTTCCAGGTTCTGGATGATCTCGACCGCGCGAATCTTGGGCGCGCCGGACAGCGTGCCGGCCGGGAAGGTGGCGCGCAGCACATCGACGATGCCGAGCTCGGGGCGCAGCTGGCCGACCACCTGGGACACGATGTGCATCACGTGCGAATAGCGTTCGACCACCATCTGATCGGTCAGGCGCACGCTGCCGGGCTGGGCGACGCGGCCGACATCGTTGCGGCCGAGGTCGATCAGCATCAGGTGCTCGGCGCACTCCTTGGGGTCTTGCAGCAGCCGCTGCGCGTTGGCTTCGTCAGCCGCCGCATCGGCGCCGCGCGGCAGCGTGCCGGCGATCGGGCGCACGACCACCTCGCCGGCTTTGAGCCGCACCAGAATCTCCGGCGAGGAGCCGACCACGTGCAGATCGCCGAGATCGAGGAAATACATGTACGGCGAGGGATTGAGCGAGCGCAGCGCGCGGTAGACGTCGATCGGGCGGGCGCGGAAGGGCACCGACAAGCGCTGCGACAGCACGATCTGGAAGGCATCGCCGGCGAGGATGTAGTCCTGACAGCGGCGTACGGCGTCCTCGAACTGCTCACGCGTGAAGCCGGACACGAAATGCGCCTCGTCGAGCGCCTGCGGATCGAGCACTTCCGGGTAGCCCGGCGCCGGTGCGCGCAGGCGGTGGGTGAGCCGATCCAGACGGCGCTCGGCGCGCTCGATCGCGCCCGCTTCCTGGGTGTCGGCATGCACGATCAAGGACAGCCGGCCACGGCGGTTGTCGAACACCGCCAGTTCTTCGGTGCGCAGCAGCACGATTTCCGGCGTGCCGAGTTCGTCTTTGCGCTCCGGGCGATCGAGCTTGGGCTCGATGTATGCCAAGGTTTCGAACGCGAAATAGCCGACCCAGCCGCCGGCGAAGGCCGGCAGCCCGGGGCTGGTCGGTACGCGCTCGCTGGCGATCAGCGCCTGCACCTCGGCCAAGGGATCGGCCACCGTGCGCTGCTCGATCTCGACGCCATCCAGCAGCCGACGCCACTGGCGACCGCGTACCTCGATACGCTCGCGCGCAGGCAGGCCGATGATCGAATAGCGGCCCCAGGTCTCGCTGCCTTCCACCGATTCGAGCAGATAGGCATCGGTCCCATCGACCAGTTTCAGATAGGCCGACAGCGGGGTATCGAGATCGGCGCGGACGTGACGCACCACCGGCACTCGGGTGTAGCCGGCCGCACGCAGCGCCGCAAGCTCATTGGAATCCATCGCAGCAGGGTTCGCAGGCACAAGGCCCCCGATCATAACCAGAGCGCGGCCAGCGTCCATCGTGCAGCCCGTGGCATAGTTCCGCTTCTGACCGGAAGCCGACGGTGATGCCAGTGCGAGGGTGGTCGATGATGGGGGCGGGATTGGCCTTGTGGCTGAGCGGCGAGGCGCGGGCCGAGTGGCCCGATCACTACCTGTCGCGCCTGCAGGCCTACGCCATGCTGCAATCGCTGAATGCCGAACTGCTGTCGAATCGCAGCGCCACTGCCGTGCTGGAAGGCTGGTGCCGGCGCCATCAACTGGGCCCGGCGGATGCCACCATCGTCGCCGTGCGTGATCGCAATGCCACCGCCGAGGCCAGTGCCGAGCAGCTGGCGCGCTTGCGCGTCGCCGCCAACAGCGAACTGCGCTACCGCCGCGTGGAGCTGCGCTGCGGCGAACGCGTGCTGTCGCGCGCCGAGAACTGGTACGTCCCGGCGCGACTGACGCCCGAGATGAACCGCCTGCTGGACGAGACCGACACACCCTTTGGCCGCGTGGTGGCGCCGTTGCAGCCGTTCCGGCAGTCGATCTCAGCGCAACTGCTATGGTCGCCGCTGGGCCCCGACGGCAGCTGCCCGAGCACTCCCGCCGACGGCGCGGCCTTGGACATTCCGGCTGAGCTGCTGCAGCACCGCGCCTTGTTGTACGCCAGCGATATGCAGCCCATCGCGGAAGTCAGCGAGGTCTACCAGCGCAGCGTGCTGGACGCGGGCTATCGGGCTTGCGCCAGCTGCGCGGAGCCGGCGACCACGGAATAGGCGTGGCGGGGGAGCAGAAGCGGGGGCGAGTAGAAGCGGGGCAGGGGGCAGGGGACCAGAACTGCGGCGCTTCCGTCGCGGTGTCGCAACGGAGTTTGCCGCGCGAGTACGACGACAGGCGCCAGCGTGTCGGTCGCTGGTGCCAGCTCGCTGCGCATTCGTGGGCGCCCAGGTTCACGATCCTGCGAGTTCTCGCCCCAGGTCAGGTGCCGCGAGTGCCTTGAAAACGCGATGCGCAGCAATCAGCAGCATCAAGACCGTGCAAGTCCCCATAGCAAGCAGTGCGGCATACCCTGAGCCGTCAACGAGTGCGTTGATCGCCAGTGAAGCGCCGGCAAGCGCGGCAGTGATGAGGATCGACAGGGCGCAGGCCGGTGCGGCCGTCCAAAGGATGCCGCGGGCTACCCGGACAGCCAAACCCAATCGAGTCGCGCCGAGTGCCAAGTGCAGTGCAAGCGCGCCCCGTTGACTGGCCACTACCGCGGAGTAGAGACCGCCCGCCGCCAGCCCGGCCGCCACGCTGAGGACCAGAGCAAGGGCGCTGAGCAGCCTCGCCAGCGACGCTTCGTCATGCCAGCTCTTCTGCAGAATCTCGGCTAGCGTAACTTGTCGAATTTCCTTAAGCGCGGGGCGTTGTTCGCGAACTTCCAATTCCAGCACCGAACTCGCACGCGCCGCAGCTGCGGTATCCGCCGCGACGGCGAACCAGGCAAAAGCTTGCGTCGTAGAGGACGCGATGAACTCACTGGCTGTGCCCCGTCCCAGGCTCCAGTCCATGTCGGCGTACACGCCCGATATCGGAAGCATGATGCCGTCAACGGTCAGACGTTTGCCGAGCGCGTCACTCTCTGAACCAAAGCAGCGGCGCGCACGCGTTGCACTGATCGCAATCTCGTCCATCGCGGGTGCCCGACCGAGTCGAAAGCGTATACCCAATACTCTGGGCAAGCTTGTACTTCCCCTCAGCAGTTCAGAACTTGCGCCACAGCTGGTACCGGCATCGGTTAATAGTTCGGCAGGGAATGCGAGACTAGATCGTGCCGGGAACGACTCGACAAACGCAACGGATCCCGCGATGGCCGGAAGCGATTCGATCATCTGCATTGCCTCAGGTGCCAGTACCCGCTGACTGATCGGAGTGCGCATTGGAAAGATCGGCTCCAGTACCACTAACGGCCGGTCCAAACCAAAACGCTGAGGCGCCGGAATAGTTGTGTGCTGCAATTGTGCAATAGACACCCAACAGGAAAAGCAGGTGAAGGCCGCCAGTAAGCCTCCCGCCACTCGTCCTTGGCGCAACCCGGCCAGAGCGGACTTGCTGCTGACATCCAACCTTGGCGCCCGCGCTTGCCGCACAATGCCAATTGCCTCGGTGGCAAATGAGATTGCGCACGCTACGATGCCTGTTACCAAGGCAGGCCAGAGTCCAGCCCCGTCGATTGATGTTCCGCTAAACTGAGCTTGAGACAGCTGCGGGTCCTGCCAGAGCAATGCAAACAAGACACGAGCCAACAACCAAGCCGGCGGAAGCGCCAAAATCAGGGTACAGACATGACTTATTGCGCTGCTGATCACCAACGTTTGGACGCGGGCGCCCAATGCATTGCGAATGGATTGCTCAAGCGCATGCCTGCGTACGTGATGCGCGGCGCTGAAACACACCAACACCACTCCGAGGAGCACAAAAGTTGCACCCATACCTTGTAGAAGGGCCAATCGCGCGAGTGCTTCCTGCTGCAACCGAGGATGCGGCGTCCACCCTTCCATCGTCAGCAGCGAGTGTGGACTATTTCCAGCCATGAACGCACGAGGCAGCTCAATCTCGCGAGTTTCTTGCATCCACTGGGCATGTTGGTTGGCATCTTTGAAGCCCACGAAGACCCAGAACAAGGGCTGTGACTCGCTAGTCGATGTCGCGCCGGGCAGCACGCGGGCGACGGCATCCCAGCTGCACCAGAGATCCACGACCTCCGATCCGCCGAGCATGCGCACTGTCGGATCGACAGATGCTCTAAGCTCGAACCCGACACCAGCGATCTCAATGGACGCCGCCAGCGCCACCTCCGTTCTTTCAACCCACCGTTCCGAAGCGACGCATACTTGGCTGTCGCTCAGCTTGAGGGGCGATCCATTCAATCGCACGCCAGCCACCAGGAACGAGTCAGGCTTGATGAACTGCACTCGCGCGTGGAGGTCTTGTCCCGCGTACGCAACTTCTTCCTCGGATGGCGGACTTGCCGCAATCAGGCCAAATTCGGGGAAGCGGGCACTAAGGGCGTTCACCTGCTGCATTGAGAAATAGCGCAGGCCGACGTTGGCATCGGTTTCGCCATTCGAAACAGAAGCCCAGGTCAGTGCTGCTCGGAAGCCCGCAGGGTTTCGGGGCTGAATGGCATCACGCGCATTTACGAATGCCCAGACGAGTCCGATCCCTAGGCACAATAGCAGCAGCAAAGACCATCGAATGAAACGACGAAGTCTGCGGGCAGCCGAAGTCACTAAACCCTCAGTGTGAGTCGGCGCTGTGCACCAGCTTTCGGGCTTCGTCAGGATCGACGCCGATCAACATCGTCTGAAACGTCCTGATGGGCGTACGCGCTGAATTCTTGATGCTCGGGCGATACTGGTGCAATGCAATCAAGGCGCAGAGCGTAGCGTCGTCATACACATCTTCAGAGATCTGGCTCACTCTGCACTCAGCGACACGTCCGGCGCTCGTTATCAAGAACTCAAATTGGAGTTTCAGTGGGGGCAGCTTAGGATCGCGCGAAACTGCCCCTTCCGCCGCAATATTGACCGCAGGGGGGTTGGCCCACACCCACCAAGATGCTTTGTCGTCCTCCAGAACGACTGCAGGATCCGACGCACCCGTGGCCAGCATCCCCGACAGCAGAATTCCGCTCAATGAAATCGCCATGGTTCCTCCGCGTCGGGAATGCTGCTGACCTTAGTAGACAATCAAGTGACCACACACACCGTTCTGATTACATAGCAGTTGGTAGCAGATATATCCTCCACCTGGCTGCGCATAGCAACGCGTTCCGTCAGGGCAAGGCATGAAGCACCCTGCGAAAACGGACGTGCTGGTAAGTATGGATACCGCAACCGTCAATCGCAATGCAGCTGCACGAAAAGGGTCCATAAGAAGTCCTTCATGTGAGGTTCGTTGTACGCCAGGAGCGGCGACGATCAACAATAGAACACAAATGTTACGTATGCAAGATGTGAAAGGAAACGCCTGAACAAGTCCGGGCGCCACGAGTTCGAAACGCTTCACTTACCGTGTGCTCTCGAAGGTCGTAGGTCCCGGACAGATCTCGGACACGCATACTCGGGGCTAGCCAAACTCGCGCCTGGCGAAGTCCCACAGTGCGTACAGCGTCAGCGTGATGGCGATCAGCGAGCTGGCGATCAGCACGAAGCCAAGGTGTTTGGGATCTTTGGCCAGCACCTGGATCGTCATCGACCACGGATACCAGTGGCTGAACTGCGCCGACTGGCCGATCAGAAAGCCCATCACGGTGGCGCTCATGCCGCTGGCGACGGCGACGGTGAAACTGGCCCAGCGGATGGCGATGAAAGTGTGGATTGCTACCATCGCCAGCGACGTCAGGAAGATCAGGGCGAGCTTGCTCGAAAGAAGGCCCAGCGGTGGTGCGCCGCGGATCCCGAGCTCGGGTCTGGCCCACATCAACACGGCGCCGCCGAGCACAATCAGCAGCGCCAGGATCAGCAGGGCAGCTGCGAGCATGGCGGCCAGCGTCAGCAGCTTGCTCAGATAGTGGACCCAGCGTGGCAGCGGTAGCGCCAGCAGGTGTTTCCACTGGCGATCGCCGTGTTCCAGACCGGCCAACAGCGCTGACTGCAGCGTCACATACAGTGGGAGCATCAGCAGGGCCCACAAAGCCAGACTGCTCTGCACGAAGAACTGCCAGGCCGCGGGGCCGTCCAGTGCCTCACGCCGACTCAGATCCTGCACCAGCAATTGCAGCACCTGCAGCCCGACCACCACGCCCGGCGCGATCAGACACATCCACAAGGCCAGCGTGTGGTGCAGCTTGATGCGCTCGGCCGCCAGCGCGCGCAGCAGGACGTTCATGCAGCCCGCTCCTGGGTCAGGTCGAAGAACAGCGATTCCAAAGTGACCTCTCGGACGGCCAAACGGTGGACCTCAATGCCGGCGCCGACGAGCAGGCGGTTGATGGCGGCGGGCGCCAGCACCTGGGTGCCCGCTTCAATGCTGCCGGTCGCGGTCAGACGCGCATTGACGCCGGATCGCTGCAGCAGCGCGAGGGCATCGTCAGGTGCGCCGCACTGGATGTCGAGCAGCGCCGGAACGCGTTCGCGCAGCGCCTGCAGCGTGCCCTGGAAACGCAGGCGCCCGGCATGCAACACGCCAACGTGGGTGGCGACCTGTTCGACCTCGCTCAGCAGATGGCTGGACAGGAACACCGTCAGTCCGTCGTCAGCCAGCTGACGCAACAATCGGCGAAGATCGACGACGCCGGCCGGATCGAGGCCGTTGCCGGGCTCGTCGAGGATCAAGAGCCGCGGCTGTCCGAGCAGCGCCAGCGCAATCCCCAGGCGCTGGCGCATGCCGAGCGAGTACTCGCGCACGCGCCGGTGACCCGCGGCGCCGAGACCGACCTGGTCGAGCACTTCCGCGATGCGTCGATGCGGAAGGTCGAGCAAGCGACGGGTGATGTCCAGGTTCTGAATGCCGCTGAGATGCGCGTACAGGGACGGCGCCTCCACCAATGCGCCGATCAATCCCAGCGCCTGCCGACCCGCCGACAGCAGGTGGCCGCAGATCTCGATGCGACCGCGATCGGGCTGGATCAGTCCCAGCAGCAGCCGGATCGTTGTGGTCTTGCCGGCACCGTTCGGGCCCAGAAAACCGTAGATGCTGGCGATAGGGAAGCTCTGATCAAGTATCGTGGCCGCGACGGCGGCTGAATCGGTCTCCAGCTAGAAAGTCGACGAAGGGCATAGCCGGCTCTCTGGTCGAGGCGACTGACGACGCTGGGGGCCGATTCAGCCCCGTCCCGAAGGGTTGCGGCCAGAATCGTCCGCCGCGTCGTTCCGGTCCTTGGCCAGAGAGCCCGGCTATGCCCTGCGGACCGCGCCTAGCGGCAGACGATTCTGACTCGCAACGCGGCTCACGAGACTTGATCAGAGCTTCCCTAGCGACCTGCAAATCGAGGTCGTGTACGCCGTGGCCGCCGGTGAACTGGCGACTCAGCCCTTGCGTGTAGATGGCCAACACGAGATCCGTCGCCTGGTGAGTTCGAGCGGCGCGAGTGTCCGGTCGCCGCTAGCCGGCGCCATGTGCCAGAGGCTGGGATCGACGGCGCGCGTGCAGGCATTCGGCGGGCACCCACTTCTGTGTCCGGCGATGTGCCTGGGGTTGTCCTGACTCGGCTGGCGCGTGCGCCTGTGCGAGCATGCCCCCTTGCTACCGCATGGACATCCTCATGAGTGCCAAGACACTGCTGACCTTGATCGCACTGGCGGCCGCCGTGTTTCTGCTGCAACGCTGCGCGGGAGACCCGCATGCCACGGCGTTGCCGTTCGGGACCACCGATCTGTCGAGTGTGGAGGCGCAGTTGGCGCAGCTGCCTGCCGAGGAGCGGCAGTTGGTCGAGGACTATGTGCGCCGCAGCAATGGCGATGTGCTGCCGGCGCAATTCGCCGATCCCGATGAGCCCTACACGGCGCGCACCTTTGCCGAGGCCATCACTCTGCAGCGGGCCTGGGTGGAGCGCATGAAGGTCGAGGCAGCGCGGGCGGATGAACGCCAGGCCGAACGCGATGCCAAGCTGGCGCCGCTGCGTGCGCAGGTGCGGGCGACGGTGGTCAAGAGCGAGGTCGTCAACGACACCCCGGAAGCCGCGAGTGGGCAGCCGGTGTTCGACCACAGCGGCAAGCAACCGTATTTCGCCGTCACCGTGCGCGTGCAGAACTTGAGTGACGACACCATCGTCGAGCTGCAGGGCTCGCTGCAGGCGCGCGATCGCGATTCCTACCTGCCGCTGGATCTGTGCCTCGTCGAGCTGGGCGCGGGGCGCGAGCTGCGGACCGGCGGCACTATGGAATTTCCCTGTGGCCGGATGAATGCCGGCGTCAGCACCCAGCAGCGCGATTTCATGCAGAACCCGCCGGGCCGCTTCAAGGTGGTTTGGGAGCCCCGCAAGATCCGTTTCGCCAGCGGCCGCGAGCTGGTGTATCGGGATTGATCCACACCGGGCACTGGCGGGGCGCCCGGCGCCATCGGGTGCTCAGCGCGGATAGAGCTCGGGTAGCGCGCGTGCAGTGGCGGCGGGCGCTGCGTCGGTCTTCAGTCCGCCGGCAAAGGCGCTGCGCAGTTGCGCCAGCAGGTGCGCGGAGTCGGCGCCGGCTTGCGCCGACCACAGCGCCGCATCCAGCGCCTGCAGTGCAGCACGCTGCGCCGGGTCCTTGAGCTGGCGCGCCACTGCGCCCAGCGACAGACAGCCGCTGTCCTGCCGCAAGGCGGCGGCAATGCCGGCCAGCTCGCCCTGGCGCAGCGCTTGCGCCAGCGTGCCCGCGCGCGGCACTGGCGGCGCTGTGGGCGCAGCGGCGCGGCGACCGCGACGCCAGCCCCACCAGGCGGTCAGTGCCCAGGCGACCAGCAGCGCCAGCGTGGCGATGCGCCAGAGGCCGGGATCGGCGACCGGGTTGCGGTCAGCGACGACCGGCGCGCTGACCGGCGCCGACGTAGCCACGGCCGCCGCCGGCGCCACGCTGATCGGCTGCGCGCTGCCGGGGGCGATATCGAGCGTCAGCGGCGCCAGTCGCGCCACATCGGCTTGATCGCGCTCGGTATTCCAGTAGGCGATTTCGATCGCCGGGATGGTCAGCGCGCCCGCCTGCGCCGGGACGATCGCGAATCGCTGCGTGCGCCGCGTGACCGGCAAGCCGGATACCAGCGTGGTTTGCGTCTGCGCCGGCTCCGGAAACACCTGGGCTCCGGGGATGGTCGGCAGCGTGAGATCGGCCAGTTGCGCCTCGGTCACGCCGTCGGCGGTCAGCTGCAGTTCCAGCATCAGCGGCTCACCAGCGCGCGCGCCGCTGGCGACATCGGCGCGCGTCAGCGTCAGCGCACGCGCGGGCAGCCAGGGCTGCGGTGCGGCGTCGGGCTGTGGGCGCACGGTCAGCGTCTTGCTCGGGCTGACTGCGCTGACGTTCTCGACGCTGGCAAAGAAGCCACGTCCGCCGTCGCGCTGCATGCGCCCGCGAAAGCGCGCCTGCGGCAGCGTCAGCGGACCGCTTTGCTCGGGAATCAGCAGGTAACGGCGTTCGAACACGTTGTAGCGACGCCCGCCGATCTCTTCCTGGCGGTTCTGATCCTCGCCGATCTGCTGCAGGCTGGCGTTCTGCACGCCGCTGGTGTCGACATTGCCGTCGATCAGCGGGACGGCGTAATACAGGCGTACCGTGTAGACCAGCGCCTGCTGCACATACGGCTGCTCCTGGCTCACTTCGGTCTGCAGGAAGTAAGGATCGCCATTGCTGGCGCTGCCCGGTTGCGGCGGCATTACCGTCAATGTCAGCGAGGGCGTTTGCTCAGCGCCGATCTGGATCGGCGGCACGCCGAGGATGCCGGCCTCGGTGGGCTCGATCTCGATCTGCCAGGTCAGCTTGGTGGTCTCGCGGCCGTTGATGAACGAGGTCTGCAGGCTGCTGCCGGTGCCGCGCACGGTGAACTTGCCTTGCAGCGGCGTCAGATCCGGTTCGGCGCCGGCCTCATCGGTCACCAGGGTCAGCGTGGCGGTGTTGCCCAGCGTGATGCGCTCTGGCTGCACGCTCGCGGTCACGGCGGCCAGCGCCGCCGGTGCTCCGGCCAGCCACAGGATCGCCGTCAGCAGTCTCCATCCGCGTGTCATTGCCCATCCTCCGCAGCTTCCGCCTGACGGCGGCGATGTTCCAGTTCAAACTTGCGTCGCAGCAGTCCACCGGGATCGTCGGGGACACGGCGTAGCCATTGCTGCAATGCCTGCTCGCGTTCGGCTTGCGCGCGCTCTTCCGGGCTCAACACGCGCGCCGGCTTGCCGTCCTCGGTATCGCCCTCGGCTGCACCCGCCTTGAGCGCCTGCTCGATCTGCTCGCGCGCGGCTTGCTCGGCCGCTTGCTGCTGCTCGGCGCTCGGCGCCTGCGCAGCGTCGGCGGGCTTCGATGCATCCTCACCTTCGCCCTGATCGGACTGGGAGGATTCGCTCGCCTGGTCTTTGGCCGCGCCCTGCTGATCCTGCGACGCCGCCTGCTGCGACGACGCTTGCTCGGAGGACTGCGGATCGCCGGACTGCGCGCTTTGCTGCTGCTCGTCCTGCGATGGCGATGACTCGCCCTGCTGACCATCCTGCGGCTGTTGCTCGGGCTGGCCGCCGGACTGACTCTGGCCCTGCTGCTGGGACTGTGAATCCTGCTGCTGCTTCCCGCTCTGGCCGGATTGCTGCTGTTGCTGCTGTTGGCGCAACAGATCCTCCACGGCCTTGCGGTTGGCGATAGCGTCCTCCATGCCCGGCGCCAGCTTCAGCGCCTCGTCGTAGGCGGCCAAGGCCTCCTGCAACTTGCCACTGCTGGCCAGCGCATTGCCGCGGTTGTAGTGACCGTCGGCGTCCGCCTGGCCGGACCAGCTGTCGATGGCGGCCTCGTAGTCCTGCTCACGAAAGGCCGCGGCGCCGCGTGTGGCCGGATCCTGCGCCAACCGCCGCGCACTGGCGGCGTCGCCGGCCTGCAGCGCCTGCCAGGCGCGCTGATCGCTGCGCTGCCACAGGCCGTCCCAGAAGCTCTGCAGTGCGCTCGGCGTTGGCGGCGACGTCGGAGCCAGCGTGGTTGACGGCGCGACTGCCGGTGCTGCGGCGGTCGGCGCGTCGGCCGCGCGCAGCGGGCGATCTGGCACCAGCGTCAGGCACAGCAGCAGCGGCACTGACATCAGCCAACCGCGTCGGAAGGCCAGCGCCAGCAGCGGCACCGCGATCAGCAGCAGCCAGTAGCCGTCGTCGCTGCGCTGCAGTCCCGCCTTGGCGCTGGCGTCGCTGGCCCGAGCGCTGGCACCGGACTGCGGATCGAGCACGCCGAGCGCGCGCAGATCGCTGTCATCGATGCTGAGCGACTGATAGGCGCCGCCGCCCGCGCTGGCGAGCGCCCCCAAGCTGACAGGATCCAGCCGCGCCAGCCGCGGTTTGCCGGCGCTGTCGGTGATGAAACCCTGGGCGCCGGCCAGCGGGGCGCCGGCGAGTGTGCCGACGCCGATCACCGAGACGCGCATGCCGGCGCCGGCCGCCCGCTGCGCGGCGCTCGCCGCACTGGCGTCGGTCTGGTCGGTCAGCAGCAGAATGTCGCCGCGCGCGGCGCCGCTGTT
>JAXMHB010000007.1:0-247619 GCA_046346965.1 Lysobacterales bacterium | reverse complement strand
CGCGGCACTGCGGCAATGGCGTGGCACTGGCGCTTTGACACGAGCAAGGGCGCTGAGCAGGCGCCGCTTGTCCGGACTGGAAACGGCGCTTGCCGCCATCACCGCTACGCACGCGCCGGCGCGATTGCCAATGGCGCCGGCCTCGCTTCATAGTGCGGTTTTTCCTGACCCTGCCCTTTCCCATGCTGCAAAGCTTGAGTTTGCGTGATCTGGCGGTGGCCGGACGGGTGGACCTGCAGGTCCAGTCTGGCATGAGCGTGATCACCGGCGAGACTGGCGCCGGCAAGTCGATCCTGGTGGATGCACTGTTGCTGGTCGCCGGCGGGCGCGCCGACAGCGGTGCGGTGCGCGAAGGCGCCGAGCGCAGCGAGATCAGCGCCGAGTTCGATCTGGCGGCGCTGCCGGCCGTGCAGGCCTGGCTGAGTGCCGAGGAACTGGATGAGGACGGCCCCTGCGTGCTGCGCCGCGTGGTGCGCGCCGATGGCGGTTCGCGCGCCTACATCAACGGCCGACCGGCCTCGCTGCAGCAGATGCGCACGCTGGCATCGATGTTGGTCGAAGTGCACGGCCAGCATGAGCACCAGGCGCTGCTGGAACGCGCGCACCAGCTGGATTTGCTGGACCAGTACGCCCAGCATCCGGCGCTGTGTGCCGCCGTGCGCGAGGCGGCGCGGCACTGGCGCGAACTGCATGCGGCGATCGAGAGCCTGCGCGGCAATGCGCGCGATGGCGCGGATCTGATCGAGTTCCTGCGCCACCAGGTGCGCGAGCTCGAAGAGGCCGATGTGACGGCCACGCGCATTGCCGAATTGGAGTCGGAGCATCGCTTGCTGGCGCACGCCGGCGAGCTGATCGACGGCCTCGGGCAGATTGTCGAGGCGCTCGACGGCGACGAGGGCGACTCGGTGCAGAGGCTGCTGGGCCACGCCAGCCACGAACTCACTCGGCTGACGCAGGTCGACCCCGGCCTCGCCGACGCCCGCGCCCTGCTGGAGAGCGCGCAGGTGCAGATTGACGAGGCGCTGGCCCTGCTCCGGCGCCGGCGCGACAGCGTGGATCTGGACCCGGAACGTCTGGCCGAGAGCGAACAGGACCTCGCGCGCCTGCACACGCTGGCGCGCAAGCACCGCTGCACGCTGCAGGGCCTGGAGCAGGTGCAGACGGAACTGCACGCACGCCTGGAGAGCGCCGAGGGCGCCGGCACCCGGCTGGCGGCGCTCGAGGCCGAGAGCGAGGCCGCGCTGCAGGCCTACCGCCGCCATGCCGAGCGCCTGCGCGCCAGCCGCGCCAGTGCGGCGCAGCGACTGGCCGCCGAAGTGACTACGCTGATGCAGGAGTTGGGCATGGGTGGCGGGCGCTTCGAGGTGGCGATCGAATCGGTGGAGGGCCAGCCGCAAATCCAGGGCAGCGAAAGCCTCGAGTTCCTGGTGACCGCCAATGCCGGCATGCCGCCGCGACCGCTGCGCAAAGTGGCCTCGGGCGGCGAGCTGGCGCGCATCAGTCTGGCGATCAAGGTCGCCACCATCGCGCTGATCGACACCCCGGTGCTGGTGTTTGACGAGGTCGATTCGGGCATCGGCGGCGCGGTAGCAGAGATCGTCGGCCGCAAGCTGCGCGCGCTCGGCGCCCGTCGTCAGGTGCTGTGCGTCACCCATTTGGCCCAGGTGGCGGCCTGCGCCCACCAGCACTACCGGGTCAGCAAACACAGCAGCGCGGGCAAAACCGAGTCGCGTGTCGACGCGCTCGGCAAAGCCGAACGCATCGACGAACTGGCGCGCATGTCGGGCGGCGTGGACATCACCGCCGCCACCCGCGCCGCAGCGGCTGATCTGCTGCAGCGGCTGGGCAAAGGCTGAGTCAGGCGAGCAGGCGCTGCGACGCGGGCAGTTCCGGCTGCGACGTCGCCGCTTCGGCGCCCGCTGCCCAGGCTTGCGTGGTCTGTGTGCCGGGCGGGTGCGGCGGATACAGGCGCCAGCGCAGCAGCCGGAAATGCAGCAGTTCACCGCGGCCCTGCGGCGGCCGTTGGGCGGTTTCGATCTCGACCACATTGCCGCCGGCCACATCTGCCTCGATGCGGTAGCGCGCGCCGACACGGTGAGCGCTGCGCACGCGCGCGGCGATCGCCGACGGACCCGGATCGGTCAACACCACATGCTGCGGGCGGAACAGCAGATCGGCCGGGCCCTCGAACTGGTGGCCGCCGATCAGATGCAGCGGCTGACCGTCCAGAATCACGCGCCCGGACTGCACCACCGTATGCAGCACCGAGCTTTCGCCGACGAACTCGTGGACGAAGCGATTGACCGGTTCGTCGAAGATCTGATCCGGCGTGCCGACTTGCACCAGCCGACCCTGATGCAGGATGGCGATGCGATCCGCCAGCTCCAGCGCCTCGTCTTGATCGTGGGTGACGAACAGCGTGGTCAGATGCGTGCGATCGTGGATCTGCCGCACCGAACGCCGCAATTCCTTGCGCACCTGCGCGTCCAGCGCGCCGAAAGGCTCGTCCAGCAGCAGCACGCGCGGGTCGATCGCCAGCGCGCGCGCCAGCGCCACGCGCTGCTGCTGGCCCCCGGACAGCTGCGCCGGATAGCGCCCTGACGTGCCATCCAGATGCACCAGTGCCAGCAGCTCCTGCACCCGCGCACGAATCACCGCTTCGGCCGGACGCCGGGACCTCGGCAGTGCCCGCAGTCCGAAGGCAACGTTCTCGGCCACCGTCATATGCCGGAACAGCGCGTAATGCTGGAACACAAAGCCCACGCGCCGCTGCTGGATCGGCCAGCGCGAGGTGTCCTCCTCGCCGAACAGCACGCGCCCCTCGCTCTGCTGCTCCAGACCGCCGACGATGCGCAGCAAGGTGGTCTTGCCGGAACCCGAGGGCCCGAGCAGGGCCATCAATTCGCCGGGTTCGGCGTCGAGTGCGATCTCGTGCAGCACGCGCGTGCGGCCGAAGTCCTTGTTGATTCCATCGAGCCGTATGCGCATCGCTATTCCTCCGCGCCAGCGTGGCTGCGCCGCGATGCCAGCGCATCGCCGTGGCGCCATTCCAGCAAGGTTTTCAAAACCAGGGTCAGCAGCGCCAGCAGGGCCAGTAGCGAGGCCACGGCAAAGGCTGCGACGAAGTTGTACTCGTTGTAAAGAATCTCCACATGCAGCGGCAAGGTGTTGGTCTCGCCGCGGATGTGGCCGGACACCACCGAGACCGCGCCGAACTCGCCCATCGCGCGGGCATTGCACAGCAGCACGCCGTACAGCAGCGCCCAGCGGATGTTGGGCAGGGTCACGGTGAAAAAGGTGCGCCAGCCCGAGGCGCCCAGCGACAAGGCCACTTCCTCGGCCTCGCGCCCCTGCTCCTGCATCAGCGGAATGAGTTCGCGGGCAACGAAGGGAAAGGTGACAAACACCGTCGCCAGCACGATGCCGGGCACCGCAAAGATGATCTCAATGTCGTGTGCCTGCAGCCACGGCCCAAACCAGCCATGGGCGCCGTAGAGCAGCACGTAGATCAGACCGGAAATCACCGGCGACACCGAGAACGGCAGGTCGATCAGCGTGATCAGCAACTCGCGTCCGCGGAACTCGAACTTGGTGATGGCCCAGGCGGCAGCGACGCCGAAGATCAGATTCAGCGGCACCGCAATTGCCGCCACCGTCAGCGTCAATCGAAACGCCGCCAGCGCATCCTCCTCCTGCAGAGCCTCCCAATAGGCCTGCGGCCCCTGCCGGAAGGCCTCGGCGAACACGCTGATCAGCGGCAGCACCAGCACCGCCAGCAGGAACAGCAGCGCCAGCGTGGTCAGGCCCACCGCGACCCACGGCTTTTCGCGCGTCGCCAGCGTGCTCATGCGCGGGCTCCCAGACCCATGCGGCGGCGCGACCACGCCTGCAGCAGATTGATGCCGAGCAGCAGGGCGAAGGAGGCCAGCAGCATGACCACCGCAATGCTGGCGGCCCCGGCGTAGTCGTACTCTTCCAACTGGATGACGATCAGCAAGGGCGCAATCTCGGATCTGTAGGGCATGTTGCCGGCGATGAAGATCACCGAGCCGTATTCGCCGACGCCACGCGCGAAGGCCATCGCCGATCCGGTCAGCAGCGAGGGTGCGATTGCCGGCAGCAACACCCGCCTGAAGGTCAGCCAGCGTCCGGCGCCCAGGCTGGCGGCAGCCTCCTCCGGCGCTGGCCCCAGATCCTCCAGCACCGGCTGCACCGTGCGCACCACGAAGGGCAAACCGACGAACACCAGCGCGACCACCACGCCCAGCGGCGTGAACGCGATCTTCAGTCCGAACCACTGCGCCCATTGGCCGACCCAGCCGTTCTGCGCGTACAGCGAGGTCAGCGCGATGCCGGCCACCGCGGTCGGCAGCGCGATCGGCAGATCCACCAGCGCGTCCAGCAGTCGCCGGCCGGGGAAGCGATAGCGCACCAGCACCCAGGCCACCAGCAGGCCGAACACGGCATTGATCAAAGCCGCCAGCGCCGCCGCGCCGAAGGACAATCGATAGGCCGCCAGCGCGCGCGGGTTCAGCGCGGCATCGACGAAGTGCTGCCAGCCTTCATCGAAACCGCGTCCGAACACCGCTGCCAGCGGCAGCAGCACGATCACGCCCAGCCAGGCCAGCGTGAAGGCCAGCGCCCAACGCAGCCCGGGGATGACCGCGCGCTGCGCCGGCAACGGCAGGCTCAGAGTGCCCGCCATCTCACCAGTCCAGATGCAGACGCGCTGCCAGCGCGTCGCCGCGGGTATCGCGCCCGATCGGATCGAGCGGGGTGTTGGTGCCTTGGAAATGGATGTAGTTGAACATGAACTTCAAATTCGCGTTGAGATACCAGTTGAGCGCCGCGGTCACCGTGTCGCCCTCGTTGCCCCGTTGTGCCAGCACCGGCGTGTCGCTGAAGTCGAAGCGATCGAAGCGCAGCGCCAGTTCGAAGGCACCCAGGGTGCCGCGCCGCCAGTCGAAATCGCGCCAGGGCTTCACCCGGTCGAAGCTGCCGGTCTTGAGGGTACGCGACTCACCGGTCAGGAACCAGCTTCCGTACACGTAGTAACCGCTAAAGCTGGGATCGTCCAGTCCGTCGTAGCGATCCGCCGTCGCCCGACCGTACTCGCCAACCAGCGAGAATGGCCCGTTGACGTAGACGCCTTCGGCGCCGAGGTACTTGAGGCTGTCGACCTGGCGAATCACGCCGGTATCGGCGATTACGCCGCCATCGACGCGCACATTGGGGCGGTCGGAGAAGCGCACGGCGTCGTTGAAGTTGCCTTCCTTGAGATCACCGCGGTAGTAGCCAGAGAGCCCGAGTTGCAGCACATGGCCCGGCTCGAACAGCGGCGCCCAGGTGACGCGGCCATTGACGCCGACACTCTCATCCGGCGCCGCGGCCAAGCGCGTCGAGCTCTCGTTGTCACCGAACACGCCGAAGCCCAAGGTCAGCGTATCGGTGCCATAGAAGGCCGCCAGACCGATCCGACGCTCCGCGCCTGCGTTGCCGAAGGCGTTGGTAAAGATGCCGCGCTCCAGGAAGGTGTTGAAGTTGTCGCTGTTGTTCGATTCCAGCCCATAGGGCGCCTTGTGCTGGCCAAGAGTGAAGGCCCACGGCCGGTAGCCGACAAACTGCACGTACGCATCGGTGATGCCGACCACATTGCCGGCAAAGTCCGACTCGATACGCCACTTGAAGTCGCGGAAAGCGTCGCCTTCGAGGCCGATGCGCGCGCGCCGGAAGGCCGTGCCGCTGTTGTAGTCGTAGCCGCCCTTGCCGGCGTCGAAAGACACGGCGTCGGCATCGATCACGCCGCGCAGCTTGAAGCTGTAGTCATTGTTGACGCTGGCATAGCTCGGAACGACGCCAGGCAGCGCGGCCTTGGCCGCCCGCTGCTCGGTGCGCTCCAGACGCTCGGTGCGGAACTTGAGCTGCTCTTTGAGCGTGGCGTTCTCCTGCTCCACCTGGCTCAAACGCTGTTCCAGCTTATCCAGGCGTTCCAGCAACTGTGCCGTGGCATCGGCGTCTTGTGCGCCTGCAGATCCGGCGGCGATGGCCAGCAGCGCAGCGATGGTTTGACTCAGCGTACGCGGACGCAGCAGCGTCCTCCCCGCGCCATGAAAGGGCGAGTTCATCGGCACATCTCCTCAATGGGCTTTATCGGCGGGCGGCGTCGAACAGCTGGTCGAACACACCACCGTCGTTGAAGTGCGTGCTCTGCGCCTTGGCCCAACCGCCGAAATCGGCATCAATGGTGTACAGGCGCAACTGCGGGAAGCGCTCGGCGTACTTCGCCGCCACGCTAGCCAGCCGTGGACGGTAATAGTGCTTGGCCGCCAGTGCCTGACCTTCCTCGGTGTACAGGAAGTTGAGGTACGCCTCCGCCACCGCGCGCGTGCCGCGCTTGTCGACTACCTGATCGACCACCGCCACGGGCGGCTCGGCCAGAATCGACACCGAGGGCACCACGATGTCGAACTCGCCTTTGCCCAGTTCTTCCACCGCCAAGTAGGCCTCGTTCTCCCAGGCCAGCAGCACATCGCCCAGACCGCGCTGCACGAAAGTGGTGGTCGATCCGCGTGCGCCGGAATCCAGCACCGGCACGTTGCGGTACAGGCGCGTCACGAAGTCGAGCGCGGCGCTCTCGCTGCCGTACTTCTCTTCCGCATAGCGCCAGGCGGCCAGGTAGTTCCAGCGCGCGCCGCCGGAGGTCTTCGGATTGGGCGTGATCACCTCGATGCCTTCGCGCACCAGGTCATCCCAATCCTTGATCTGCTTGGGATTACCCTTGCGCACCAGGAACACGATGGTCGAGTAGTACGGTGCACTGTTGTCGGGCAGGCGCTGCTGCCAGTCGCTGGCGATCACGCCGCTGCGCGCCGCGATCTCGTCGATGTCCACCGCCAGCGCCAGCGTGACCACATCGGCCTTGAGCCCGTCGATCACCGCGCGCGCCTGTTTGCCCGAACCGCCGTGCGACTGGCGAATCTTGACCTCGTCGCCATGCTCGGCCTTCCACCTCGCCGCGAAGGCCGCATTGACGTCAGCATAGAGCTCGCGGGTCGGGTCGTAAGACACGTTCAGCAGCGAAATCGACGCCGCCATTGCCGACACTGGCGAAAGCGCCAGCGCCGCCCAAGCCACCCAGGATCGAATAGTCGCCACAACAGCACCCCACAGGAAAGTTGCAGTCGATTCAAGCTGCAATCCTAGTGCATCGGGAAATGGCCGAGTGGCATAAGAACATGAACGCGAGCCACGCACGCGCAGCAAAACCCAGAGCAGCGATGCTGTTCCGGGAAATGCTGTGGATTCAAGAAGATGGAGGCCAGGGTCGGAATCGAACCGGCGTACACGGCTTTGCAGGCCGCTGCATGACCACTCTGCCACCTGGCCGTGGGAACGGTGAAAACCGTGCCCCTGAAACAACGAAACCTCGGTGGACCGAGGTTTCGCCTCTGCAAAATGGAGCGGGAAACGAGACTCGAACTCGCGACCCCGACCTTGGCAAGGTCGTGCTCTACCAACTGAGCTATTCCCGCAAGAGACTGACTACTATAGCCGAGAATTCTCGGCTGTCAACACCCTGATGCCGCTTTTTTTCGAGGAAGTGCGCCGGGCGGATGAACCGCGTCCCGGCCCTGCTCGCTCGTACTACGCTGCCCGGTTCAGCACCACCCAGGCCGCACGCAGATACTGGCCCATCGACCACAGCGTCAGCACCGCCGCCAACAGCAGCAGCACCAAGCCGATCGAGTAGATCGGCAGCGTCCACAGCGGATCGCGCCACAGCAGCATGGTCAGCGCGGTCATCTGTACGATGGTCTTGATCTTGCCGACGCCACCGACGCGTACGGTGGCACGCTGGCCGAGTTCGGCCATCCATTCGCGCAGCGCCGAGATGCTGATCTCGCGGCCAATGATCACCGCCGAGACGATCGCCAGCCAGGGTTGCGGATCCTTCTGCACCACCAGCACCAGCGTGACCGCGACCATCAGCTTGTCGGCCACCGGATCGAGAAAGGCGCCGAAGTTGGAGGCCTGGTCGAAGCGCCGCGCGACCCAGCCATCCAGCCAGTCAGTCAATGCCGCCGCCAGGAACACCATCGCGGCCGCCTGATGCGTCCACTTCCACGGTGCATAGAACAGCAAGACCAGCACCGGGATCAGCACGATGCGTGCGATCGTCAGCGCGGTCGCCAGATTCAGCGGAATCCCGGATTTGCTGCCTGCCATTGCGTCCGCCAGCCTAGCGTTCGTGAAAAAGATCGTGAATGCGCTGCGCCAAGGCGCGGTCGATGCCATCCACGGTCGCCAAGTCTTCCACACCCGCGCGCTCGATGCCGCGCAATCCGCCAAAAGCCTTGAGCAGCGCCCGCTTGCGCTTGCTGCCGATGCCCGGAATATCCTCCAGCACGCTTTTCTGCCGGGCTTTGCCGCGGCGCGCACGATGGCCGGTGATGGCAAAGCGATGCGCCTCGTCGCGCACCTGCTGGATCAGATGCAGCGCCAGCGAACCCGGTCCCGGCGCCATCTCGCGCATGGTGGGCGCGAAGATCAGCGTTTCGTGGCCCGCGCGCCGCTCCGGGCCCTTGGCGACGCCTACCGTCTGGATGCCGTCCAGCTGCAGTTCGCCCAGCACCTCCAGCGCCTGGCGCATCTGGCCAGCGCCGCCATCGATCAGCAGCAGATCGGGCGCCACGCCCTCGCCGCGCGCCAGACGGCCAAAGCGGCGCTCCAGCGCCTGCCGCATCGCGGCGTAGTCGTCGCCGGGCTCGATGCCCTCGATGTTGTAGCGCCGGTAGTCCGACTTCACCGCGCCCTGGCGGTCGAACACCACGCAGGAGGCGACGGTGCCCTCGCCCTGCGTATGGCTGATGTCGAAGCACTCGATGCGCATGGGCGGCTCGTCCCAGCCCAGCAGCAGGCGCAGATCCTCCAGCCGCGCGCGCAGCGTGGCGTTGGCCGCCAGCTCGGTCGCTAGCGCGGCGTCGGCGGTGCGCATCGCCATCTCGGCCCAGCGTGCACGATCGCCGCGCGGATTGTGGATCAACCGTACCTTGCGGCCGGCCTGTGTGCCGAGCACCTCCTCCACCAGTTCCTGATCCTCGATCGGATGACTGATCAGCAGTTCTGCCGGCGCCGGCTGCTCGCCATAGTGCAGCAGCACGAAGCTGCGCAGGATCTCGGCCTCGCTCGCCTCTCCCAGGAAGCGCGGGAAATAGCTGCGATTGCCCAGACTCATGCCGCCACGGAAGAACAGCACCTCGATGCAAGCCTTGCCGTTGCGGCTGACGCAGGCCACCACGTCGAGATCGCCACGCTCGCCCTGCACGAACTGGGCGGCCAATACCCGACGCAACGCGGCAATCTGATCGCGCAGCGCCGCCGCGCGCTCGAACTCCAGCGCCCGCGCCGCCTGATCCATGTCCTGCTGCAATTCCTCGATCAGCGCCGGGCTTTTGCCCTCCAGCACCAGCGCCGCCCGCCTTACGTCGGCGGCGTAGTCGTGACGGTCGATCAAGCCCACGCAGGGCGCGCTGCAGCGCTTGATCTGATGCTGCAGACAAGGCCGCGAACGATGCTGGAACACGCTGTCCTCGCACTGCCGCAGCTGAAAGGCCTTGTGCACCAGATTCAGCGTCTCGCGCACCGCCCAGGCGCTGGGAAAGGGGCCGAAATAGCGATCGCCCGGCAGTTTGGCGCCGCGATGAAAAGCCACGCGCGGATACTCATCACTGGCGGTCAGGCGGATCCAGGGATAGCTCTTGTCGTCGCGCAACTCGATGTTGTAGCGCGGCTTCAAGGCCTTGATCAGCTGACTTTCCAGCAGCAGCGCCTCGGCCTCGGTGCGGGTGACGATCACCTCGATGCGCTGCACCTGCATGACCATGCTGGTGATGCGTGCATCGTGCGCGCCGCGGGCGAAATAGCTCTCGACGCGGTTGCGCAGATTGCGCGCCTTGCCGACATACAGCACCTGATCGTCGACGCCCAGCATGCGGTAGACACCGGGCTCGCCGGTCAGCGTACGCGCAAAGGCGCGGCCGTCGAATTCCGTGCTGTCTTCGTCCCCGGCCACGCGCACGCCCGCTCAGCTGCTGATCGGCAAGCGCGCCAGGCGACCGGACTTCAGGTCCAGCTTGAGGATTTCATGGGCGTCGGTGTTGGCGATCCAGACCGCCTGCTGGGCAACGCAGACGCCGGCCGGCCCGTGCAGCTTGTAGTTGACGTTGAGCGTCTTCAGCTCGTTCTTGGCGATCGCATACACGCGCAGCTTGTGATTGAGCGTGTCGGCAATCCAAAGCACGCCACGCGCCAGATCGGCGTGCACCGCGGTGGGATGGCACATGCGACCGGCGCCAGCGGCGCCGTCCTGGGCGCCATCGGCAAACAGTCCGCCGGGGATCAGCGTCTGCACGCGCCCATCGTACAAGCGCAACTGACGCAGCGCCGAGGAGGACGCGTCGGCGACGTACAGGCTGTCGTTGCCGATGGCGATACCACTCGGCTGCGAGAAGCTGCTGAAACTGCCGGAGCCATCGACGGCATCCTCGCGGCCGTTGCCGGCATACAGACTGAGCACATCGCGACCGAGGTCCAGCTGCCAGATCTGATGCAAGCCGGCGACCGCGATGTACAAGCGATCGTTCAGCACCGCCAGATCCAGCGGCGTGGCCAGCGGCACCGTCTTCGGCTGCGAAAAATCGGTGCCCTGCGGGCGCTCGCAGACGCCGTTGCCGGCCAGCGTTTCCACGTCGCCGCTCATCAGGCGCACGCGGCGGATGCTGTGATTGCCGCTGTCGGCGATGAACAAATAGTCCTTCCAGATCGCCAGCCCGACCGGATCACGAAAGCCCGCCTCGGTGCCGCGCGCGTCCCAGTTGCCCGGATTGCCCGAGCCGAACTGCCGGTTGATGCGGCCCTCGAAGCTGAGTTCCAGCACGCGGTTGTAGCCGGTGTCGGCCACATACAAATGCGAGGCCGAGGCCGCCAGACGGGTGGGAAAGCGCAGCGGTGCGCGCGGCTCGGGCTTGCGCCCGGTGGGCGCCACATCGAAGCTGCGGCGATCTGCCTCTGCGGCCTGATCAAGCAAGGCCTGGATGCGATCTTCCAGTTCTACGCGGCGCCCTTCGCCGGCGTAAATGCCGACCAGCTTGCCATCCGGATCGATCAGCGCCACGCTGGGCCACACCTCGATACCGAGTTGGCGCCACAGCAGCCATTCGCGATCGTTCGCTACCGGATGGCGCAGATGCCAGCGGTTGGCGGTCTTCAGCACCTGCGCATCCTCGGCCTCGGCCGGATGCTTGGGCGTGTGGATAGCCAGCACGACGATGCCGTCGTGGAACTTCACTTCCAGCTGGCGGATTTCCTGCGCCTGCTGCTCGCAGGCGATGCTGGAGCCGCACCAGAAGTTCAGCAGCACCACCTTGCCGCGCAGCGAGGCCAGCGGCAGAGCGTCGTCCAGATTCACCCAGGCCAGATCGGCAGGCAGTTCGGCCAGGTAGATGTCGCCGCTCATACCACGTCTCCCGGATGCAGTTCCCCGCCCTCACGGCTGCGCAGATGCTGCGCCAGACCGTCGACGCCCGCGCGGATCAGCGCCAGTACCTGCGCGAACACCGCCTGACTGCCGCCGTAGGGGTCAGGCACCTCACGATGCCCGCAGCCCGGCGCGAAGTCCAGGAGACGCGACAATTTGCGACGCTGCGGCGCCGGGCAGCGCGCCTGCAGGTCAGCCAGGTTGCGATCGTCCAGCGCCACGATCAGATCGTAGTCCTCGAAGTCACTGGCGCGCACCTGGCGTGCGCGGTGCGCAGACAGGTCCAGGTGTTCGACCGCGGCGATGCCCAGCGCGCCGCGATCCGCTGGCTCGCCCTGGTGATAGCCGATGGTGCCGGCCGAGGCGACGTCCACCGCCAGCCCGAGTTCGGCAAAGCGCTGCCGCGCCACGGCCTCGGCCAACGGCGAGCGACAGATATTGCCCATGCAGACGAACAGCACGCGCGGCCGGCGCGTCGGTCGCGCCGCCATCAGCAGCTGCGCCACACGCGCCAGATCGGCGGGCGTGTCGACGCCCGGCGGGATGGCTTCGGGCGCCGCCCGCAACGCGATTGCCAAGCCGTTCTCCAGCAACCGCAATTGCTCCAGCGATTCATAGCGCTCCAGCGGCGTCTGCCGCAGCGCGGCAAAACGGCGCAGCGTGCCGGCCCGATAGGCGTACAGCCCCAGATGACGCTGCACCGGCAGGCCTGGCGGCAGCGCCTGGCGGTCCTGTGCCCAGGCATCGCGCGCCCACGGGATCGGCGCGCGGCTGAAGTACAGCGCCCGTCCACGCTGATCGGCCACGACCTTCACACAGGCGGGATCGTGGACCTCGGCGGCGTGCACGATCGGCGTCGCCAGCGTCGCCGCGGCGGCGTCCGGATCTTCGCGCAGTGCGTCGACCACCGCCTGCAGACAACTCAGCGGCATCAATGGCTCGTCGCCCTGCAGGTTGACGACGATGCTGTCGTCCGGCCAGCCCAGGCGCTCGGCCACCTCGGCGAGACGATCGCTGCCGGTGGGGTGGTCGCTGCGCGTGAGCACGGCGTCCACGCCCAGCGACCGGGCCACATCGGCGATGCGCTGATCGTCGGTGGCGACCACGCGCTCGCAGCCCGGCATCTGCGCGGCGCGCTCGATGACGTGGGCAATCAGTGGCTTGCCGGCAATCTCGAGCAAAGGCTTGCCGGGCAGCCGGCTGGCGCCGTAACGCGCCGGCATGGCGATGATCAGGCGCTCGCCCATATCAATCGATCTCCAGTTTCAGTGCCTGCAACAGGGCGTCAACCAGCCCCTGCGGCAGTTCGGCGCTGGTTTCCAGCACATACCAATCAGCGCGCGGCGCCAGCTTCACCGCATCCTTTTCCGTGGTGATGACCGGCAGCCCATCGTCGAAGCTCGGCGGACCCTCGCGGTAATCGCTGTGGTCCGGCAGCGGATGCTCGATGACCTCGATCCCCAGTCCGCGCACGGTCTCAAATACCCGTGCCGGATTGCCGGTGCCCGCGACCAAGTGGGCACGGCGACCGCGCCAGTCCGCCAAGGCGTGCGCCGGCCCGCCGCCCAGCGGCCGCAAAGCCGTCGGCACGATGCGCATGCAGGGCGCCGCGGGCTGCCCGGGCGGCGGCGCGCCGTTCCAAACTTCTGCCAACACGCCGCGCAGGCGCGCGCGCGGCGCGCGCAGCGGCCCGGCCGGCAGCAGCAGGCCGTTGCCAAAGCCCCGACTGCCGTCGATCACGACGATCTCGGCGGCGCGTCCCAGCGCGTGGTGCTCCAGCCCATCGTCGGCGATCACCAGATCCAGCGGCACGACGCCGATCAGGCGCTTGAGCGCCGCGACGCGATCCTCTCCCACCGCGACCGGAGCACGCGTGCGCCGGGCGATCAGCAGCGGCTCGTCGCCGACATCGCTGGCGCGGCTGCCGCGATCCACCAGATGCACGCCGCGCGTGTGCCGTCCGTAGCCGCGACTGACGACGCCGACACCAACTCCGCGCGCGCGCAGCGCCTCGACGAGGGCGATCACGAGCGGGGTTTTTCCGGTGCCGCCTACCGCGAGATTGCCGACCACGACCACCGGTACATCAAAGACTTGCGGACGCCGCAGGCGCAGCCACCAGGGCAGCAGCGTCAGCCCGCGCAACACCCGATACAGCAGCGCCAGCGCGCGCAGGCCCAGTCCCGGCGGCCGGCCGCCGTACCAGATCGCCTGCAGGGCCGCCTCGCGCTCAGGGGATATCCGCATCGGCCCCATCCTCGCGCGAGCGATACAGCTGCGCATACATGCCGCCGCGCGCCAGCAGCTCGGCATGCGTGCCCTGCTCGACGATGCGGCCCTCGTCCATCACGACGATGCGATCAGCCTGCTCCACCGTGCTCAGCCGATGTGCGATGACGATCGTCGTGCGCCCTTGCATCGCGGTCTTCAGCGCGGCCTGGACCTGACGCTCGGAGCGGTTGTCGAGCGCGCTGGTGGCCTCGTCGAGGATCAGGATCGGCGCGTCCTTCAGCCAGGCGCGGGCAATGGCCAGACGCTGGCGCTGCCCGCCTGACAAAGCCGCCCCGCGCTCGCCGATCGGCGTGTCCAGCCCTTGCGGCAGCTGCTCGATGAACTCCCAGGCATGCGCCGCCCGCGCCGCCGCCTCGATCGCAGCGGGCTCAGCCCGGCGCAAATCGCCGTAAGCAATGTTGCGCGCCACGCTGTCGTTGAACAGCACGATCTGCTGACTGACCAGCGCCAGCTGCTGGCGCAGCGCGCGCAGCTGGTAGTGCTCGATCGGCGCGTCGTCGATCAGCACCTGTCCGCGCTCCGGCGCCAGAAATCGCGCCAGCAACGCCACCAGGCTGCTCTTGCCGCTACCCGAGCGGCCCACCAGCGCGACGGTTTCGCCGGCGGCAATGCACAGGTGAATGTCGCGCAGCGCGTAGTCCTCGCGACCCGGATAACGCAGGCTGACGCCCTCGAAACGCACGTCGCCGCGCACGCGCGTCGGCGCCAGCGTGCCGCTGTCCGGTTCGGCCGGCTGATCCAGGATCTCGAACACCGATTCCGCCGCCGCCAGCCCGCGCTGGATCAGTGCCTGGGCACTGGTCAGCCGTTTCAGCGAGGGCAGGATCGCCAGCATGGCGGTCATGAAGGCGGTGAACGCACCCGGCGTCAGCCGCTCCAGCTCGCCCGGACGGGTGGCCAGATAGACCACCAGCGCCAGACTGGTGGCGGCCAGGACCTGCACCAGCGCCGAACTCATCGCGTTGGTCGCCGCCACCTTGAGGTGCTGGCGGCGGTTGTGTTCGTTGACGCGGGCGAAGCGCTCGGCCTCGTCCTGCTGGCCGCCGTAGATCTTGATCTCGCGTTCGCCCAGGATCACGTCCTGGCCGATCTGGGTGACGTCCGCCACCGAACTCTGGATGCGCCGGCTGATCTTGCGATAGCGCCGACTGACCGTGCGCACCACCAGCGCGATCAGCGGGCCGGCCACCAGCACCGACAGCGTCAGCCGCGGGCTGTACCAGGTCATCACACCGAGCAGGCCAAGAATGATCAGCGTGTCCAGCACCCAGATCTTGATGCCCTCGGTGCAAGCCTGACCGATCTGTTCCACCTGAAAACTGAGGCGCGCCAGCGCATCCCCACTGGCGCGCTCAGCGAAGAAGCGCGAGGGCAGCACCAAATAGCGGTCGAACACACGCGCACGCAGGTCGGCGATCAGGCGTCGACTGATCCAGGCCATCCCGTAGTCGCCGATGAACACGCCGAGTCCGCGCGCGATGAACAGCGCAATGATGGCGAAGGGCAACCAGGTGATGACCGCGCTGTTGCGCGCGCCGAGGGCGTCGTCGAGCAAGGGCTGCATCAGCGAGGTGAAGCCGGCGGCGACGCTGGCCTCCAGCACCATGCCGATCAGGGCCAGCACGGCCACCCGGCGATGCGGACGCGCATAGGGCCACAGGCGGCGATACAAGCGCCCGGAATCCACCTGGGGAGCCGCGGCGGAAGACGCCATCGGCCTCAGCCGCCGTCGTTGGCGCGCACCGTCGCGATCGACAGATTGCGATAGCCGCTCTGCGCCAGCGCATCCATGGCGGTCACCACGGCCTGATGCTGGGTGCGGGCATCGGCGCGCAGCACCACAGCCTGCTTGGCCGGATCGCCACCCAGTTGCGCCAGCGCCGACTTCAGCGTGTCGATGCCGGCGTTCAGCACCTCGCTGTTGTTGACGAAATAACGGCCATCGGCATCGATCTGCACGATCAGCGGCTGCGCCGTGTCTGCCGCGGCTTCGCTGCTGGATTCCGGCAACTGCACCTTGATGCGCGAGTTCTGATCGAAGGTGGCGGTGGCCATGAAGAAGATCAGCAGGACCAGGATCACGTCGATCAGCGGGATCACCGTGATCTCCGGTTCGTCGCTCTCCGGGGCGGTGAACTTCATCGCGCGGCCCTCGCCGGCGCGGTCGGCGCCGCCGCCGCTTCCGGCGGGTGCTCCAGCGCATCGATCAGCAGCCCGGCCTCTCGCTCCAGATCCATGGCCAGATCCAGCACCTTGCCGCGCAGATAGCGATGGAACAGATAGGCGATGACGGCGACGCAGAGGCCAAAAGCGGTGGCGACCAGCGCCTCGCCGATGCCACCGGCGAGCGCGTTGGCGTCGCCGATGCCCGCCTTGGTGATCACCAGAAACATGCGGATCAAGCCGGAGACCGTGCCGATCAGACCCAGCAGCGGCGAAATGGTGGCGATGGTGCCGAGGGTGTTCAGGTAACGACCTAACTGGTGCACCACCTGTCGCCCGGCTTCCTCAGCCTTGTCGCGAATGATCTCGCGCGAGCGCTGGCGATGCGCCACGACGACCGCGAGCACGGCGCCCAGCGGCGAGTTTCCGCGCAGTTTTTCCAGGTGATCGCGCTCGATCTTGGCCGATCGCGCCCAGGCACGCACTTCGGCGCCCAGTTTGGGCGGCACCACGGAGGCCCGCCGCAGCGTCCACAGGCGTTCCAGGATGATGCCCAGCATCACGATCGATGCCAGCACCAGCGGAATCATGACCCAGCCGCCCGTCTTCAGAATCTCAAACACGCGCCAACCTCTTCACCTAGGATAGCAAGGCGCCGGATCATACCTGCACGCAGCGGGCACGCGTTGTGATCGTCCCCGCCGCGGCGCGATCAGCCTGCGGTCGCCTCCTCGGGACCCACCGCGGGCGCTGCGCGGCGCCAGACCCGCTTGCAGCGTTCGGCCGTGTCTTCCAACACCGCGTAGATCGTCGGCAGTACCAGCAAGGTGACCGCCGTGGAAAACACCAGACCGCCGGCAATGGCGCGCGCCATCGGGAAGTACGGCGGGCCGTTGCTGCCGATACTCACATCGCTGAAGCACAGCGGCAGCAGGCCAAGCACGGTCGCCCCGGTGGTGATCAGGATCGGACGCAGACGCTCGGTGCCGCCGAGCACCAGCGCCTCGTGGCGACTGTGGCCGTTGCGTCGCAGATTGTTGACGTGCTCGATCAGGATGATGCCGTTGTTCACCACCACGCCGGTGAGGATCAGCATGCCGATGAAGGCCATCACCGAGAAGGTGGTGCCGGTCAGCAGGAAGGTCCAGTAGACGCCAACCACTGCAAACACGATCGACACCAGGATCGCGATCGGATACAGCGCGGACTCGAACAGCGCCGCCATCACCATGAAAATCAACACGATGGACAGCAGGAACAGGAACACCATCTCCTGCGCGGCGGCGTCCTCGTTCTGGAAGCGCTGGCCCATGTTGTAGCTGTAGCCGGCCGGGAAGGGATAGTTCGCCAGCACCTGTTCGATCGCCTTGGTCGCCAGACCCAGATCACCACCGGGCTTCAGTTCCAGCGTGATCGAACGGCCGGTTTCGCGATCCTGTCGGCTGATGCCGCTCGGACCCGGATTCATTTCCACCGTCACCAGCGCCGACAGCGGCACCGAGCTGCCATCCGGCCGCGTGACGCGCAGCTCCTTCAGATCGTCCAGCGACAGCGACTGCGCATCCTTGAAGCGCAGCCACACCGGCACCTCGGTATCGCCCTGGCGAAACTCGCGCAAAGGCACGCCGCGCATCGCCACCTGAATCAATCGACCGACCTGGGCCGGGTCGAAACCGAGGTTCGCCGCGCGTTCGCGATCCACCCGCACCTGCAGTTCCTGCTGCTCCTGATTGTCGGTGGTGCGCACTTCGGCGAACTCCGGCCGTTGCGCCAGCAAGCGCGACACCTCGTTCGCCAGCCCCATCAACACCTCGGTCGAATCGCCGGTGACATTGATCGACAGCGTCTGGTTGTCGCCCGCACCGCCGCCACCGCCGGGCCCGCCGAAGTTCACGTCCACCTGCAGCTTGCCGATGGCGATCTGCGGCAGCCCTTTGCGCACCAGCTCCTTGATCTCTTCCACCGGCTTGTGTGCGGCGTCGCCCTTGGTCAGCTGCAAGCGCGTCTGCATGCCCTGGTCTTCGGAGATCCAGCTGTAGACCGACTCGATCTCCAGTTCTTCCTTGTTTTTCAACAAATAAGCCTCGACCGTGCGCGCCGCCTGCTCCATTTGTTCGAGCTGGTAACGGCCGTTCAGCTCATAGCCGATGGCAAAGTCGCGATCTGCCGCGCCGCCGAAGAAATCGCTCTTCACGAACTTCAATGGGATCGCGATGCTGAAGAACACCATCAGGATCGCGAACAAGGTCCAGCCGCGATGGCGGAGCGACCATTCCAGCGCGCGGCCATACTGGCGCTTCCACTGCTCGACGATGCGCACCTGCGCCAGCCCTTTGGGCGGCTCGATGCGCGCCGCCAGCATCGGGATGATGCTGACCGCGACGAACCAGGACGCCAGCAGCGCGACCGCCATTGGCATCGCCACGTAGTAGAGGAAAATGCCGACCTGGGTGGTACCGCCGAACACATTGGGCAGGAACACGATGATGCTGGTCAGCGTGCCGGCGCTGACCGCCAACTGCACCATGCGCGTGCCTTCGATGGCGGTGCCGATCTTGTCATGCGGCCGCTTCTCGCGCTGCTGATAGATGCTCTCGGTCACCACCACTGCGTTGTCAACCAGCATGCCCACACCGAGCAGCAGGCCCATCATGGTCAGCACATTCAGCGTCAGCCCGAGGAAGTACATCGCGCCCAGGCTGATCGCGATGCAGATCGGCACCGACAGCGAGACCATCAAGGTGCTCGGCCAGTGGCGCAGGAAGAAGTACAGGATCAGCAGCGAGAACAGCATGCCCTCCCAACCAGAATCGATGAGCTCGCCCATCGACTGGGTGACGCCCTCGCCCTGGTTGCCGATCATGTACAGCTCGATGCCCGCCAGCGCGCCGCTGGCCTCGATCTTGCGCACCTCGGCCATGACGCGCTCGCACACTTCCACCAGATTGGCGCCGCGCTCGCGACGGATATCCACGCCCACCGCGTAGTTGCCGTTCAGGATGCGCCGGAAGTTGATCTCGCGCGGTGCGTAGCGGATCTCGGCGATGTCCTTCAGGCGCAGACCATTGGCGCCGATCACCAGGTTGCCGTACTCGTCCAGCGTCCGGATCTCACCGACCGGCTGCACGCGGAAACGGTAGTCGCCGTCGTGTATCAAGCCGGCCGAGGTGGAGAAATTGGCCTGCGACAGGCGCTGGGACAGCGCGTTCAGATCCACATTGTGCGAGGCGATGCGCTCGGGCAGCAGATCGATGCGCACTTCGCTCTGCTCGACGCCGGACAACTCCACCGCGGCGACGCCGGGAATGCGCTCCAGCGGCCGCTTGATTCGGCGTTCCAGCAGATCGTAGGCATCCAGCAGATTGCCGGTAGTGCTCGACAACCGGATCTGCAGCACCGGCTCGTCATTGGTCGAGAACTTGAGCACCTGGATGCGCTGAATATCGTTCGGCAACTCGCCGCGGGCGGCATCGACGCGCTCGCGCACCTCGGACAACTTCACCTTCAGATTGCGGCCCCAGTCGAACACCATGAAGATGGTGGCGCCGTTCTCATCGGCGTTCGCGTACATGGTGTCGATGCCGGAGATCGTTGACAGCGACTCCTCCAGCGGCCGCACGATCTCACGCTCCACTTCCTTGGGTGTGGCGCCGGGATAGGGCACCTGCACCAGGATGAAGGGCGCATCGAGCTCGGGAAAGAACTCCAGCTTCAGCAGCCGCGCGCTCAACAAACCAAACACCACGCAGCTGATGAACAGCATGATCGTGGTGACCGGACGCTTCAGGGCGATTTCGGCGAGGGTCATGGGGCGGGGCTCCGGGAGGCCGCGATGGAATGCGCAGCTGCGCGAGGTGAAATGGCCGAGATCAAGAGCGGGGCAAGGGGCAAGGGGCAAGGGACGGGCCGTGAGGCCTGCTGGGAGCACTCTGCGGCTTGTAGACACGCGCTCCCCGTGCGCGAAACGGCAGTCGCTTCCGACGAGACAGGTCCCCTGCCCCCCGCCCCCTGCCCCCGCTTCATCCGCCCGCTCACGCCCCGACCTCCGCGCCTTCCGAGGCGCGCGGCTGGCGGAAGGTGGTGCGGCGGTCGACGACGTCGTAGAGCACCGGGATCACCACCAGCGTCAGCAGTGTGGAGAAGGTCAGGCCACCGATGACAGTGATCGCCAGCGGCTGACGCAGTTCGGCGCCATCGCCGATGCCCAGCGCCATCGGCAGGAAGCCGAACAGCGTGGTGATCGTGGTCATGATGATCGGCCGCAAGCGCGTGCGCGCGCCCTCGGCGAGTGCCTGGCGTTTGTCCATGCCGCCGGCGCGCAGCTGGTTGACGCGGTCGATCAGCACGATGGCATTACTGACGACGATGCCGACCAGCATGATCAGACCGATGAACACGATGATGCTGAGCGTAGTGCCGGTCAGCCACAGGCTGAAGATCGCGCCGACCAGCGCCAGCGGAATGGTGAACAGAATCAGGAAGGGATGCAGCAGCGACTCGAACTGCGAGGCCATCACCAGATAGACCATGAACACCGCCAGCCCCAGGGCCAGCATCAGCGAGCGGAAAGAGGCGTCCAGATCCTCGCTCTGGCCGGCCACCTTGGCCTGCGTGCCGGGCGGCAGCAGATTCTCGTCGACGATGGTCTGCGCCACCTTGACGGCAGCGCCCAAGTCGCCGCGCAGGCTGGCCGAAATCACCGCGACGCGTTCCTGGTCGATGCGGCGGATCTCGGCCGGACCCTCGGTGATCTCGACGCGCGCCACCGCGTCCAGCGGCACCGGGCTCGGGCTGCCGGGGTTGACGATCAAGCGCCGCACGGCGTCGATGGAGTCGCGATCAGGCTCGTTGGCGCGCACCAGCACATCGATCTTGCGATCGCGGAAGCTGTAGCGGGTCGCGACTTCGCCGCGCACTTTCTGCACCACTTGGTCAGCCACCTGGCGCGTGGTCAGACCGAGCGCGGAGATCTTCTCCTGATCGAAGTAGATCCGCACTTCCGGCGCGCCCTGCTCCTGGGAGTTCTTGACGTCGGCGAAGATCGATTCGCTGCGCATGCGCGCCGCGATGCGCTCGCTGGCCTGCTTCAACTGATCGAGATCGTAGCCGCTGATCTCGACTTCGAGCGGCGTATCGAAGCTGAACAACTGCGGCCGCGAGAACTTGGTTTCGGTGCCGGGCAGTCCATCGGTGTACTGACGCATCGCCTCGACGATCGCGGGTTCGGCGCTGCGCGGCGTGTGCGGCGCCAAGCTGACCAGCAGCTTGCCGATGTTCTCGCCGGACTCGGTGGGATTGGCGTCCAGACGCGCGCCAGTACCGGCGGTCGCGAACATGTGCTCGATGCCATCGACGGTCAGTCCGTGTGCCTGCAGGCCCGCGACCACTTCATCGGTACGCGCCAGCGGCGTGCCCACCGGCAGCTTCAGATCGACCTGCAGCCGGCCCTGGGCAAACTCGGGGATCAGTTCCACGCCCAGTCGCGGCACCAGCATCAGCGAGGCAATCAGCGACAGCACCGCCACGCCGAGCACGCTGCCCGGATGGCGCAAGGACCACGGCAACAGGCGGTCGTACAGCGCCAGCATGCCGTCGAAGAAATGCATGGTGATGCGCGCCAGCGGATTCAGCACCACGCCCAGCAGGCGCATGCTCAAGCGGTAGACGCGGCGCAGCACAAAGAACAGTCCGTAGCCCAGCAACCACACCAGCCCCCGGAGCATTGCCAACACCAGCCACACCGGCAGCAGCAGGAAGCGACCGCGATCGATGCGCGGGCGATTGGTGTAGAGCCAGTGACGCGGTCCGCGCGGCGCCACCTCGGCCGGCGCCATGCGCTCGCGCTTTTCACCCAGCGAGGCCAGCATCGGAATCAGCGTCACCGCGACGAACAGCGAGATCAGCATGGCAAAGGTGACGGTCAGCGCCTGATCGCCGAACAGCTGACCGGCGATGCCCTCGACGAAGACCAGCGGCAGGAACACCGCGATGTGGGTGAAGGTCGACGCGGTGATCGCCATGCCAACTTCGCTGGTGCCTTGGACCGCGGCTTCGATCACGCCTAGTCCTTGATCGCGCAGCCGCCGCGTGTTTTCCAGCACGACGATGGCGTTGTCGACCACCATGCCGGTGGCCAGTGCGATGCCGCCCAGCGACATCACGTTGAGGCCGATCCCCAGCTGCTGCATGAAGAAAAAGGTCGCAATGATCGACACCGGCAGCGACAGCGCGATCACTACCGTCGCCCAGCCCTCGCCCAGGAACAGGAAGATGACCAGGATCGACAGCAGACCGCCGATCACGGCGGCGTCGACCACCTCGCGGATCGAGCTCTTGATGAACAGCGACTGGTTGTCGACGGTGCTGAGTTCGGCGCCCGCCGGAATCTCCTTGCGCAAGCGATCGACCGCCTTCAGCACATCCTCGGCGACGCTGACCGTGTTGGCGTCGCCTTCCTTGTAGACCGCGATCTCGACCGCCTCCTGGCCGTCACTGCGGATGATCGCCTGGCGCTCCTTGTAGCCCTGACGCACCGTGGCCACCTCGCGCAGCTTCACCGGCACGCCATCGACCGTGGTCACCATCAGCTCGCCCATCTCTTCCAAAGTGGCGAACTGATTGATCGTGCGCACCAGATAGCGCTGGCTGGCCTCATCCAGGCGCCCGCTGGAAATGTTGATGTTCTCGCTGCGCAGCCGGGAAATGACCGTACCGACGTCCAGATTGAGCTGCTTCAGGCGGTTCTGATCGATCTCGACCTGGATCTCGTCTTCCAAACCGCCGGAGATCTTGACCGCGGCGACGCCCTCGATCGGCTCCAGCTGCTTCTTCAGATCCTCTTCGGCGTAGCGACGCAACTCGGTCAGCGCCGCCACGTCGGACTCGCTGGCCTTGCCGGTCGCCAATGCCATGCGCAGGATCGGCTCGGTGGACGGGTCAAAGCGCAGCAACAGCGGCTTTTTGGCTTCCAGCGGCAGCTGCAGCAATTCCAGCTTCTCGCGCACGTCCAGACTGGCGGCATCCATCTCGGTGCCCCAGGCAAACTCCAGGATCACGTCGGACTGGCCGGTGCGCGAAATCGAGCGGATGCGGCGCAGATTCTTGACCACGCCGAGCGCCTCTTCGAGCGGCTCGCTGATCAGATTCTCGATCTCGGCCGGCGCGGCGCCGACGTATTCGGTACGCACGGTCAGCGTGGGGTAGGACAAATCCGGCAGCAGGTTGACCTTCAGCCGGCTCAATCCGATCAGACCGAACAGCACCAGCGCGATCGTCAGCATCGCGATGGTGACGCGACGTTCGGTGGCGAGGCGAATAATGTTCATGCGAGTTTCCGGTTCGCTATCGAGAGAGAGGACGCGCACCGCCCAGCGTGGGCCGCACGATCCTGCGCAGCGTCAGCCGCTGGCGCGCATGCCCGCAAAGCCGGCGCGCACCGCGGCGAGCCCGACTCAGTTGCCGCTGGCGACTGCCACCGGTTCCTTGCTGATGACCTGCACCTTGGAGCCATCACGCAAAGCTGCCTGTCCCAGCGTCACCACCTGCTCACCGTCACTGACGCCCTCGACCACCTCGACCTGACCGCCGTCGCTGTAGCCCAACTTGACCTTGCGGCGCTTGGCGGTGTCGGCCTCGACCACATAGACCGACGCGTCTTTCTCGTCGCCGACCAGCGCCGAGCGCGGCACCACCAGCACGTCGGAGCGCTGGTCGTAGACCACACGCACGCGACCGAACATGCCGGAGCGCAAACGGCCGCTGCCGTCGCGGAACTGCGCGACCACGCGGAAGGTGCCGGTACCGGCATCGACCACCGGGCTGACGCGCGCCACTTCGCCGGTAAACAGCGCATCCGGCAGCGCGTCCACCAGCATTTGCACCGGCTGCTTGGCCGCGATCAAACGCATCTCGCGCTCCGGCACATTGATCACCGCTTCCAGCGGATCGAAATCGTCGATCTTGAACAGCGACTGGTTCAACTGGATCAGATTACCGACCTTGACCATGCGCTTCGACACCACGCCGTCGATCGGCGCACGGATTTCCGTGTAGGAGAGCTCCAGCTTGGCCAGATCGTAGGCAGCGCGCTGGGTGTCCAGGTCATAGCGCGAGCGGTCGAACACGTCCTGGCTGATCAGCTTGCGGCCGATCATTTCCTGCTGCCGCTTGAAGTCGTTCTCCAGCTTGCGCAGATTGGCTTCGCTTTGCGCCACGCTGAGCCGCTGGCGCTCGGAATCGAGCCGCGCCAGCACCTGACCGGCCTTGACCTGATCGCCCTCCTCCACGCGGATTTCGAGCACCACGCCGCTGGTCTTGGTGACCACCTCGGCCTCGGCCTCGGCGACCAAATTGGCGGTGCCCTGAAAGGCCGCGGTGACGGCCGAGCGGCTGGCGACCGCCACCTCGACCGGCACTTTGACCGCTTCCTTCTTGGCCTCTGCTCCCGGCGCGGCTGCCTGCTCGGTCTTGGCGTCCTGGGTGGCCGCCTGGTCCTGGCCGCCGCCGCAGGCCGCGAGACTCAGGCTCAGCGCCGTCACCAGCAGCGACAGAATCAATGGACGGGGGCGTTTGATCATCATCGGGATAGGCTCTCTCAAGTGTGTTGGTACGCTATGACACCAGTGCGCCGGTAGGCAGTCCCGGAAGTCATAGGCGGCGTCCTGACCAGAAGGTCAGTATCGACAAGCCCCGCTGTACCGGCGCCGGCCACAAGTCACAGGCATGGACCGGGCCAACGCGTAACGGCATAATCCGCGGCTCTTTGCCACCGCCTTGCACTATGCGGGGCTCGTCACGGGGATGGATGGATGAGGTCTTACACACTCGCAGCGCTGCTGGTTCTGGCGTCGGTGGCACCGACAGTCGCAACCGCTGAAGGCAATCCGGAAGCCGGCCGGCTGAAGGCGTACACCTGCACCGGATGCCACGGCATCACGGGCTACAAGAACGCGTACCCGAACTACCATGTTCCGCGAATTTCTGGCCAGAACCAGCAATATCTGGTCAATGCGTTGAAGGAATATCAGTCCGGCGCGCGCAAGCACCCGACCATGGTTGCCCAGGCGCAGAGCCTGAGCGAGCAGGACATCCTCGACATCACGGCCTATCTGGCCAATCCGCCGGCACCCTGAGGTCGCACGCCATGCTTAATCGAGCACTCATCGTACTCGCCGGCTGCGCGCTGGCCCTCAACGTCCACGCCGCCGGCAATCCAGCCAAGGGCGCCGAACTGTCCAAGCCCTGCGCCGCCTGTCATGGCGCCGACGGCAACGGCACCGGCGATGGCCAGTACCCGATCATTGCCGGCCAGTATCAGGACTACATGATGGTGGCGCTGAAGGCCTACCGCAGCGGCGAACGCAACAACGTGATCATGCAGGGCTTCGCGCAAAATCTGAGCGATCAGGACATTGCCGATCTGACCGCCTACTTTGCGTCGCAGCAGTCCAAGCTGGGCGACCTGCACGGCCGCCAGTAAGCGATTCGCCGATGGTTGTGGGAAAACGGGCCCGGTCGGGCCCGTTTTTTTTGCGCTCAGCCCGGCGGCCAGCTCAGCGCGCGGCCACCCAGCAGGTGCAGATGCAGGTGGAACACGGTCTGCCCGCCGTCTGCATTGGTGTTCATCACCAGCCGGTAGCCGTTCTCGGCGATGCCGATCTCGCGCGCATAGCGGCGCGCCGCCAGGACCAGTCGTCCCACCAGTTCGGCGTGCCGATCTTCCAGCGCGTCGGCGCTGGCGATGGGCTCGCGCGGAATGAACAGCACGTGCACCGGCGCCTGCGGGTTGATGTCCTTGAAGGCCAGCAGATGCTCGTCCTCGTAAACGATCTGCGCCGGTATCTCGCGGTTGATGATCTTGCTGAAAATGGTCATGAGGCTCCTCTGCCAGGCTGCGCGTAGCTCAGACGCGCTGGCGGCCACTGAATGCGTGCGCCAGCGTGCCGCGGTCGATGTACTCCAACTCGCCGCCCATCGGCACTCCATGCGCGATGCGGGTGACCGGCACTTCGGCGGCGCGGGCGATCTCGGCGAGATAGTGCGCGGTGGCCTCGCCTTCCACGGTGGGATTGGTGGCCACGATCAGCTCACGCACCTCGCCGCTCACCAGCAGTTCTGCCAACTGATCGAGCCCCAGTTCGCGCGGGCCGCGCCCGTCCAGCGGCGATAGACGTCCGTGCAACACAAAATAGCGCCCGCGATAGCCGGTGGCTTGTTCCAACGCAAGCAGATCAGCGGGCGTCTCGACTACGCACAGCAGACCGCCATCGCGCGCGCTGCTGCTGCACAGCGCGCACATCGGCGTCTCGCTGAAGTTGCGGCAACGCTCGCAGCGGCCGATGCGCTCGACCGCCTGCACCAGCCGATCGGCAAGACGGCGCGCGCCCTCGCGATCGCGCTCGAGCAGATGAAAAGCCATCCGCTGCGCTGAGCGCGCACCGACGCCCGGCAGACACCGCAGGGCCTGGATCAACTGGTCGAGCAAGGCGCTCATCAGAACGGCAGCTTGAACCCCGGCGGCAGATTCATGCCCCCAGTGACCTTCTGCATGCGCGACTGCGAGAGCTCGCTGACTTTGTTGACGGCATCGTTGATCGCCGCCGCCAGCAGATCCTCGACCATCTCGGGATCGTCCTTCAGCAGCGCCGGATCGATGCGCACGCGGCGCGCTTCATGGCGTCCGCTCATGGTGACGCTGACCATGCCGCCGCCCGCTTGACCGGTGACTTCCGCCGATTCCAGTTCCTTCTGCGCCTGCGCCATCTGCTTCTGCAGTTCTTCCTGCATCCGCTGCGCCTGCTGCAGGATGTTGCCCAAACCACCACGCATGCTTGTGCTCCTCAGCTATCCAGTTGCAAGGACCCGGGCAGCACCCGGGCGCCGAATTCACGCGTCAGCGACTGCAAGCCGGGATCGGCCAGCAAATCGCGTTCAGCCGCCGCGCTGCGCTCGCTGCGAGCGCGCTGGCTGCGCTCTGCCAGCGTCTCGCCGCCCTCGAGCGCGCGCGAGACGATCTCGACGCCAGCATCCGGACCCAACTGTGCACGCAGTGCATCGTCCAGCGCCTTGCGCGCGAAGGGCGTGTTGAGACTGTCGAGATGCGGCGCCAACGCCACGCGCCAGCGTGCGCCCTGGGCTTCGATGGGCTTGAGCTGCGCCGCCAGTTCGCGCGCCGGCCCGCGCAGATCGGCGCGCGCGATCAGGTCGAACCAGGGCGAGTCACCGCCAGCTCCGGCCACCGCAGCAGTGGGCGGACTCGCCGGTGCGAGCGCTACCGGCGCGGCGGGCGGCGCCGGTGCGACCGCAGCCGCGGCCGGGGTCGCCAGCGCGGATGGCGGCAGCGGGCGCGCGGCTGGCGCGGCGCCGCTGCGGGCCGGCGCGGTTGCGGGCGCGGGTGTCGGCCGCGCCGGCTGCGTGGCGTCGCCGCCGGCGGGTTTGAACGCCAGCAGGCGCAGCATCGCCATTTCAAAGCCGGTGCGATGGTCCGGCGCCAGATCCAGATCGCGGCGCGCCTGCAGCGTCAGCTGGTAGTTGAGCTGCACCGTCTCCGGGCCCAGGCCCTCGGCGAGCTGCAGCAACACGGCGTCATCGACGATATCGGAATCGACATCATCGCCCAGCACCTGCCGCGCGGCGACGTCGTGCCACAGCGTCAGCAGCTCGGCCAGCAGCGTGTGATAGTCCACCGACAACTCGGCGATACGCCGCAACTCGGCGCGCAGCGCTGGGCGATCATCGGCCAGCAGCGCCAGCGCCAGCGCCGCCAGCGAGCTGCGGTCGATGGTGCCGAGCATCGACAGCACATCGTCCAGGCGCACGCTGCCGCCACCAAAACCAAGCGCCTGATCGAGCAGACTCAAGCCGTCGCGCAAACTGCCATCGGCCGCGCGCGCCAGCGCCGCCACGGCGGGGCCCTCGTACGGCAGCTGCTCGGCCTCCAGAATCCGCCGCATCTGCGCATCGATCTCGGCGCGCTCCAGACGCTTCAGACTGAATTGCAGGCAGCGCGAGAGCACCGTCACCGGCAGCTTCTGCGGATCGGTGGTCGCCAACAGGAACTTCACATGCGGCGGCGGCTCTTCCAGCGTCTTCAGCAGAGCGTTGAAGCTGGCGGTCGACAGCATGTGCACTTCGTCGATCAGATAAACCTTGTAGCGACCGCGCGAGGGCGCGTAGATGACGTTGTCGAGCACCTCGCGGGTGTCGTCGACCTTACTGCGCGAGGCGGCGTCGATTTCCAGCAGATCGACGAAACGACCGGCGTCGATATCGCGGCAAGAGGAGCACACGCCACAGGGATCGGCCGAGATGCCGACCTCGCAATTGAGCGCCTTGGCCAGGATGCGGGCGATGGTGGTCTTGCCAACGCCGCGGGTGCCGGTGAACAAAAAGGCGTGATGCAAGCGGCCCGACTCGATGCCGCCGGCGAGCGCACGCACCACATGCTGCTGGCCGACCAGCTCGGAGAAGCGCTTGGGGCGCCACTTGCGCGCCAGTACGAGATAGCTCATCAGGGGCCCGGTCCTTGGACAATGGGATGATGATCGCCTAAGCAGGGCTCGCCGGAC
Organism: Lysobacterales bacterium; assembly: GCA_046346965.1. Taxonomy (GTDB): domain Bacteria; phylum Pseudomonadota; class Gammaproteobacteria; order Xanthomonadales; family SZUA-5; genus JAXMHB01. The sequence continues at coordinate 219,062 of JAXMHB010000007.1, read as the reverse complement.
AGCCCACGCTCGCCCCATCGACGGCCGCGCGATTCAGCAGCAACGCGTTGAAATCACTGGCGATTAGGGTGGTGACCCCTGCCAGCCACACCCCGGCGCTCGCTCGAACCGCGACCGTTGCTCCCTTCCGGGCCTGGCGGGGTTAACGGCCTCACGACGCGGGGGGACCGACAGGGGCCACCGCAGAAAGACTGACTGCTGGCGCAGTCGATGCCTGATCCATGATCAGGCCGGGTAGTGGCGGAGAGAGAGGGATTCGAACCCTCGATACGGGGTTTAGCCGTATACACACTTTCCAGGCGTGCTCCTTCAACCGCTCGGACATCTCTCCACTGTTCCGGCACGCTGAGACGGCCTGCCGTCCTCAGCGAGCCCGCAATGCTAACCGAGCCCCGGGCAATCTGGCAATGCAGCGCCCTTAAGGAGTCGAGTCCCGAGTCCCGTTCTTGCCCCAACGCACCCACGTTTGGCAAAAGTCCCTGTCTCGCCTTCGGCGCGCTTACTGGGTCAGCAAATTGTACCGGCGACACTGCCAGGCAAGCGCTGCAGTGCTGGTCCCCCGCCCCCCCCGCCCCGCTTTTGCCCACGTACCATGATTGGCAAGAGCTTCCTCAACCATGCCCCGCCGACCACGCCAGCCACCAGGCGCGCGTGGCGATCGGCGCCGGCTCGGGCAATGCGTACGCCTGGTCCGACTCCGCCACCGCGTAGCCGGCCGCACGCAGGGCCGCAGCGACCTCCGCATCGGCGTAGTGATACAGCACCAGGCGCGCGCGCAGCGACTCCGGATACTCGCGATCTAGATCGTCGAGCCCGGTGTGCGAGGGATTGGCCTGCAGCCCGCAGTCATGAAACACCTGCTCGCCGCTGGCGGCGTGGCGCCGCAGTTGCTCGGGAATCGGCCGGGTATCGCCGGTGTAGACGAAGGCGCCGGACAGCGTCAGCCCGTAGGCGCTGTCGGGCGCATGGTGGCGCGCCGGAAACACGTCGAAGCGCAGCTCCCGATGCCAGAACTGGTCGCCCACCGGGATCAGCTGGAACACATCCCAGAAGTTGCGACCGCCCTCGGCCACCCAATTCGGAAAGTCGGCGACCCGCCGCTGCAGCAGCGGCACCAACGCGGCCGGCACATACAGACGCGGCAGTGGCGCATCGGCGAAGGCGAGGCGATAGAACCAAGGCTCCAGATCGCCGATATGGTCGATATGCGCATGGGTCAGAAAGGCCGCCTGCGGCAGCGCGCCAAAGCGCTCGACGTAGCGCGCCAGCACGCCGGTGCCGACATCGATCAACAGCAGCGGCTCGGTGTCCGCGCAGAGCACCGCCGCCGAGCTGCCGAGCGCGTGGGCGCGGGCGCTGCCGACGCCGAGAAAACGCAGGCTGAGCGCGTTCACCGCGCCGCCCCAAGGACGCTGTCATGGGCCGCCAACAGCTGCTGCCAGCCGAGGCGAGCGTCGCTGGCGCTGGCGCGTTCGGCATACAGCTTGCGCAGCGAGCGCTGCAGGCGCAGCAGCACCTGCGTCGGCCAATGGCGATCCAGCGTACGCCGCTGCCCGCGGTCCCAGTCGATCAGCCAGTGCCGACCGGCGCCATCGATCATCACGTTGTGGGCATTGAGATCGGCATGCTGGAAGCCGAGTGCGTGCGTCCGCCCGAGCAGGGCGCCGAGCGCCTGCCAGTCGACCACCTGCCAATCCGGCGCATCCGCCAGCACGCCGGACAGCGTGCGCGCATCGGCAATGCGCGCCATCAGCAGACTGCCGGTGTAGTAGGCGCCCTGGCGCCGCGCCTCGGCCGCCAGCGGGCGCGGCACCGGCAGCCCGGCCGCCAGCGCCTCCGCCAGCAGGCGGAACTCGCGGATCGGCCGCGCCCGCGTATGGCCGGTCCAGAGATAACGATCCTGCAGCCAGCGCGACACCACGCCACCGCGGCGATAGCGCCGCAGCACGGCCTCGCCGCTCGGCAGACGCACGGCAAAGGTAGCGCCGCGGCCGCGGTCGAGCAGATCGCGCTCGCTGAAAGCGGCAGGGTCGAACAGGCTCGCTGCGGGCGCAGGCAGGCGCGCCGCGTCGTAAATCACGACGCGATCACCCTCGGTCCACAACTGCGCCTGGATCGGCCGCACCACCACCTCCGGGTTGCGCTTTGGGTCGGCATCGCAATACTCGACGCCCATCCGGGTCCGAAGCATAGCTGCGATGTCCGACGCCTTATCGATCTGTCTGCTGCGGCTGTCGGCCCTCGGCGATGTCAGCCATTTGCTGCCGATGCTGCATGCCTGGCGGCAGCAGCGTCCGCAGGATCGTCTGCACTGGATACTGGGCGCCGGCGAAGCGCAGTTGCTGGCCGGCATACCCGGCGTGCGGCTGCACAGCTTTCGCAAGCGCGATGGCTGGTCCGGCATGCGCGCCCTGTGGCGTACGCTGCCGGACGCGCCTTTTGATGCCCTGCTGCTGATGCAGCTCGCGCTGCGCGCCAACGTGCTCAGCCTGGGTGTGAAGGCCGAGCGGCGCATCGGCTATGACTGGGCGCGCAGCAAGGAAGGCCACGGCTTGTTCATCGGCGAGCGCATCGAGGCGCATCCGCGCGGCCATGTGCTGGAGACGCTGATGCGCTTTGGCGCCGCGATGGGCATCGTGGTAGACGATCTGCACTGGGACTTTGTGATCCCCGCCGAGGCGCAGGATTTCGCGCGCCAGATGCTGCCCGAGGGCGAGCCCTGGCTCGGCATCAGTGCCTGCTCCAGCCACGCGCTGCGCAACTGGTCGGCCCAGGGCTACGCCGAACTGGCACGCCATGCGCATCGCCGCCATGGTCTGCGCGTCGTGCTGCTGGGCGGGCGCAGCGCGCTGGAGCGGCAAATGGCGGACCAGATTCTGGCCCTGGCACCCGATGCGCATTGTCTGGATCTGGTCGGCAAGGACACGCTGAAACAGGCGTTGGCGCTGCTGTCGCGGCTGACCGTGCTGGTATCCCCCGACGCCGGGCCGGCGCATCTGGCCAGCGCATTGGCGGTGCCGGTGATCGGCCTGCACGCCGCCACCGATGCCCGCCGCAGCGGGCCGTATCGCAGCCTGCACTGGTGCATCAATCACTATGCCGCGGTCGCGCAGCGGCGCTACGGCAAGACGCCGGAGCAGCTGTTCTGGGGACGCCGTATCGAGTTCCCCGGCGTCATGGATTGCATCGAGATCGACGAAGTCCTGGCCACGCTGGACCGCCTGCTGGCCACCCCGGCATCGGAGCGACTGAGCCCGGCGCGTTTGCGGGGCGAACGCCCGTCCGGTTGAGCGCGGCTCTCCAGCGGGATCTGGGCGATGAATGGGTCGCCAGCGTTTCCAGCCGCGCACGCGAGCCGGGCGAGATCCGCGCGCTGGCCGTTGCTTGAATGGGGGACGCAAAGGACGCAAAGGGGCGCAAAGGACGCTAAGAAAATCAAAAGGATGAACTGCTTCCGCTTCCTTTGCTTCCTGTGCTTCGTTTGCGTCCTTTGCGGATCTTTGCGTCCTTTGCGTACCCCAATACAGGGTCTCTCGTAGCGTCCGGTCAGGTTGACCGCGACGGGGCCATCGGGACCTGGGCGATGAACGGGGTCGCTAGCGCTTCCAACCGCGCACGCGAGCCGGGCGAAATCCGCGCGCTGGCCATTCCTTGAATGGTGGACGCAAAGGACGCGAAGGGGCGCAAAGGACGCTAAGAAAATCAAAAGGATGAACTGCTTCCGCTTCCTTTGCTTCCTGTGCTTCGTTTGCGTCCTTTGCGGGCCTTCGCGTCCTTTGCGTACCCCAATACAGGGTCTTTCGTAGCGTGAGCTCAGGCCGATCGCGACGAGGCGATCGGGACCGGCGCGATAAACAAGGTCGCCAGCGCTTCCAACCGCGCTCGCGAGCCGGGCCACATCCGCGCCCCGCCCATTGCTTGAATGGGGGACGCGAAGCACGCGAAGGGGCGCAAAGGACGCTAAGAAAATCGAAAAGAATGGACTGCTTCTCCTTCCTTTGCGTCCTTCGCGGATCTTTGCGTCCTTTGCGTACCCCAATACAGGGTCTTTCGTAGCGTCAGGTCAGGCCGATCGCGACGAGGCCATCGGACGCCACGTTCCTGAGCGCCGCGGGCGATTCAAACCTTGGGCGCGGCGCCGTCTGGCCGCGCGTAGCTGGCGTAGGACTTTTCTTCCACGAGCGCCGAGCCCAGTCGCGCGTTGAGTTCGCGTTTGAGGCGCGCGCGCTCGTCGTTAATGAAGTACACCGCGCGCGCCAATTCAATGAACTCGGCGTCGAAGCTGCCCTGCGCCTCTTTGACGCGGATGCGGTCCTCGATGTCCCAAAGTTCGCCATTGACGCGCTTCAGGCCCGCCCACAGGTCCTCGATGGACTGCGCCCGCGAGGCTGGATGGGCCGACCAGGTAGCCAGCAAGGCTTCACGCTCGCGATTGACGTTGGCCAGCTTGGCCGCGTCCTGCATGCGTTCGGACTTGATCTCCAGAATGCTGATCTTGTCGATCAACTCGCCGTAGGACACCGGCACCAGCAGCTCGGACATGGGAGGACTCCTCAAAAAACGGTGCGCGATCATAGCCGCGCCCGGCCAGCACTCGCGTGAGTCCGGTGTCAGGGCAGCGTTTGTACCCGGGTGCCACTCTGCACGCGGTCATCCGGATGCACGATGACCTGCTCGCCAGCGCGCACGCCCTCCAGGATTTCGGCATCGAGTCCACTGCGCCGGCCGACGCGCACGCTGCGTTCGACCGCCCGACCGTCCTCGATCACATACAGCGCCCAGGCCTCTGCACGGCGATACAGCGCACCACCCGGCACCACCAGCGCCGTACCGGCGCTGAGGATGAACTCGGCGTCCACCCGGTAGCCGTCGCCCAGGCGCTCCCAGGCGGCCGGCGGGGAAACGAAATCGCTCAGCACCCAGACGCGCTGCTCCTCCACGCCCAGCGCCGAGATTTTGGTGAATCCGACCGGCTCGACGCGTCGCACGCGCGCCTCCAGCGGCGCCTCGCCGCCCCAGCGATGCAGCCGCACCGCCATCCCCGGGCTGACACGCACAGCATCGGCCGAGAGCAGATCCACTTCGATCTCCAGGCTGGCCGGATCGCCGATCTCGAGCAGCGGCTCACCCACGGCCACCGGGCCCGCGCTCTCGCGCAGCCGCGCCAGAATCACCCCCGCCACCGGCGCACGCACCTCGACGCCACCGTCGGCGTCCTGGCCTTGCTGGTCCAGCAGCGCCAGCGCTGCCTGCTGCTGCGCCTGCGACAACTCCAGCGCGTAGCGTGCGGCGGCGCGCTCGGCGCCGCTATGCTGGGCCGCCGCCTCGGCGCGGTCGCCGTCCAGTTTGGACAGCGTGCCCTGCTTCACCAGTGGCGCGATGCGCTCCAGTTCCTTGCGCGCCAGCCGATCGGCCGCGGTGGCGGCCTGCAGGCGCTGCTGCGCCTGTAGTACCGCCGACGCCGCCGCGCGCGCCTCGTTGCGCAAGCGATCGCGGTTGCCCGCATCCCACAGCGCGCCAGCGGCGGGGGCGATGCGCGCCACCACCTGACCCGCCTCCACACGGTCGCCGGGCCGCAGTTCCACGCGCTCGGTCTGGCCGGCAACCGGGGCACTCAGCCGGTAGCGATGGACGATCCGCGTGCGCCCTTCCTCGCGCAGGCTCTCGATCAGCTCACGCTGCGTCGCCGCGGCGCTGTCGACCGGCACGCGCTCGCCGCGAAAACCCCAGACCATTAGCGCGATCAGCAGGCCGGCGAGCAGCACCAGACCGGCGCGCGCAGCCGGCGAGCGCAAGGCGCTCACGCCTGCTCCCCGCCCGACCCGGCGCTCTTATGCTGCTGGGCCGCCAGTTTGGCGCGCAATTCGACGACTTTTTTCTCCGCCGCGCGCTTGCGCAGCAGCGCCTGAACTTCGGGATCGACGATCACGGCGGACTCATTGCGCCAGCTCCCGGCCACGCGCTCACTGACGAACAGATACATGGTGACCAGTGCACCGATCACGACGCCGATCGGCGCCAGCACGCCGCGCAGCGGACTGGTGCTGATGAAGCTGCACGAGCCCATGCACAGCAGCGTGAACCCAAGGGCAATCCAACGCAGCATTGTGAGCCTCCCTGTCACCGCCTCGACGCCCGCACGCCCGCGTGCTCGGCGAGGCGGAGTCTGCCACAAGGGCGTCGGCGCGACTGTGGACCCGGGCGCACAGCGCCCGGAGTAAACCGGGCACATGCGAGCGTGCGCTGCCCGGCCCGCGTCGGGCTATATTCCTGGGATCGCGCACTGCCGGGGGCCCCATGTCGATCGATGCCAGTCGGCTCAAGCACTTGTATCCCCTCGATTCGCTGCGGCCGGAGCATCTGGAAGTGATCGCGCGCGAGGCCGAGTCGGCGGAGTACGGCCATGGTCATGTCTTGTTCCGCGCCGGCGATCAGGATGAAGTGACGCACTATCTGCTGGCCGGGATCGTCAGCGGCGATTACCCGGACGGCAAGCGCAAGGACATCAGCGCCGATTCGCTGCAGGGCCGCTACCCGATCGGCGATCTGATGCCGCGCCGTTTCACCGCCACCGTGCAGTCGCTGGTAGCGACGGTGGTGTCGCTGGACCGCCGCTTCCTGGAGAAGCTGATCACCTTCGATCAGCTTACGCGCAGCGCCGGCTTCAAGCTGCTGGACAAGCATCCGGACGGCAATCGCTGGATTTTCAGGCTGTTGCAGAACAACGCCATGCGTCGCGTGCCGGCCGGCAACCTGGAGCGACTGTTCGCGCGCTTCGAGGAAATCAGCGTCAACGAGGGCCAGACGATCATCCGCGAGGGCGATGACGGCGATTATTTCTATGTCATCAAGGACGGCGCCGCCAGCGTGATCCAGGCCGGCGACGGCGAGCCGGCCGTGGTGGCCTACCTGGTGCGCGGCGACAGCTTCGGCGAGGACGCGCTGCTGTCGAACAGCGTGCGCAATGCCTCGGTCACGATGATGAAAGCCGGCAAGCTGATGCGCCTGGGCAAGAGCGACTTCGGCGAATTGCTGAAGCAGCCGACGGTGGAGTGGCTGACGCCCGGCAAGGCCTCGATCCTGGTGCGCCAAGGCGCGGGCGTCATCGATGTGCGCCTGCCGGAGGAGTTCGACGAACGTGCGATCAAGGGCTCGGTGAACATGCCGCTGTACCGGCTGCGCGAGTTCACCGGCGATCTCGACAAGGAACGTTCTTACGTCTGCTACTGCAACACCGGCGAACGCAGCGCGGCGGCGGCCTTCATCCTGACCAAGCTGGGCTTCGAGGCCTACGCGTTGGCCGGCGGTCTGTCCGGCATGGTCAAGCAGATCGACAAGAAGGCCTGAGGCGCCCTGCCCGCCAGCTGGAGGACGCCCGCGTCCTCAGGCCGCATCGCCACGCAAGGCGCGCACATCGGCTTCCAGCGTCGCTGCCGTGCTCTCGGCCGGGCGCGGCGCGCCGACCACGAAACCTACCCGCGACCAGAAGCGCCGCGGGATGCGCGCCTGCTTGAGCACCGCATTGCGCCGGCTGAACACGCTGCCCCACAGTCCCTGCAGCGCCATCGGAATCACCGGGACCGGATCCTGCTTCAGGATGCGCTCCATGCCGGGCCGAAACGGCGCAATCTCGCCATCGCGGGTCAGTCCGCCTTCCGGAAAGATGCACACCAGATTGCCGTCGCGCAGCTCGCGCGAGACCTCGGCAAAAGCGCGCTCCATCAGCACCGGATCCTCCTTGGCGCCGGCGATCGGGATGGCCTTGGCCCAGCGGAACACCTGACGCGCCACCGGCATGTCGAAGATCTTGTAGTACATGACAAAGCGCACCGGGCGCGGAACCGAGCCCATCACCACCAGTGCGTCCACATAACTGATGTGATTGCACACCAGCAGCGCCGGGCCTTCCTCGGGTATCGCGTCGAGCCCGCGGATGCGCACACGGTAGAGCAGATTCATCAGGATCCAGGCGATGAAGCGCAGCAGGAACTCCGGCACCAGCGTGTAGATGTAGATCGCCACCACGGCATTGCACAGCGCGGTGACCAGCAACACCTGCGGCAGCGTCAGACCCAGGCCGTTCATCAACGCCCAACCGAGCAGCGAGGCCGCGACCATGAAGATCGCATTGAGTATGTTGTTGGCGCCGATCACGCGCGAGCGATGGCTGGGCGCGCTGCGCTGCTGGATCAGCGCGAACAGCGGCACAATGAAAAAGCCGGAGAAGATCGCCATCAGCACCAGATCTATCACCAGACGCCAGCCATAGCCGGTGGCCAGAAAGGCGCCGATGCCGAGTTCGTGCAAGCCGCTGGCGACCGGCAGTGCCAGATACAGGTCAAGGCCAAACACGGTCATGCCGATCGAGCCGAAAGGCACCAGACCAATCTCGACCTTGCGCCGCGACAGCAGCTCGCACAGCAATGCGCCGACGCCGGTACCGATCGAGAACAGCGTCAGCAGCAGCGTGTACACCGCGGTGCTGCCGCCGATTACCTCGCGCACATAGGAGGGCAGGATCAGAAAGTACATCGAGGCGAAAAACCAGAACCAGCTGATGCCCAGGCAGCTCAGGAACACCGTGCGGTTCTCGCGCAGGAACTTGAGGCTGGTCCAGGTGGAGCTGAGCGGGTTGTAGTTGATGCGCAGATCCGGCGCCACCGCGGGCAGGCGCGGCATCGCCAGCGCCGCCAGCCAGCCGATCACCGCAATCACCAGGCCCACCGCGGAAATGAGCTGCAGCCCGCCGCTGGGCAGGGCCACCATGGTCGTCCCGGCGATGGTGCCGAGGAGAATGCTGACCATGGTTGCGCTCTCGATCAGGCCGTTGCCGCCGGTCAACTCCTCGTCCTTCAGCACCTGCGGCAGGATGGCGTACTTGAGCGGCCCGAACAGCGTGGCCTGCAGGCCGAGCATGAACAGCACGGCCAACAGCATCGCCGCGTTCTTCAGCAGGAAACCGCCCGCCGCCACCGCCATCAGCAGCACTTCCAGGCCTTTGATCCAGGCCGCCAGCCGCGCCTTGTCGTATTTGTCCGCCAGCTGCCCGCCGAGCGCCGAGAACAGGAAGAAGGGCGCGATGAACAGCGCGCCAGCCAGCAGCGAGAAGGTGGAAGCCGGCATGCCCACATCGATGGCGCCGACGAATACCACCAGCGCCACCAAGCCTTGCTTGAACACATTGTCATTGAAGGCGCTGAGCGACTGACTCAGGAAAAAGGGCAGGAAACGGCGCTCGGTGAGCAGGGAGAACTGGCTATGAGCGGACATGCGGGCAGCGTTTCGGGGCCGGGGCGCCAAGCCTAACAGCTGCCTGCGGCGGCAGTGGCGTGGTGCATCCGCCGGGTTGCCGGGTATCGCCCGCTGCGACTTTAAGGAAGCTCTTGCCAAACATGGATGCGGACGGGCGAAGACGGGACTCGGGACTCGGGACTCGGGACTCGGGACCCGGGTCCCGACGCACTCATGTTTGGCAAGAGTCCCTGTCTCGCCCCTGGCGCGCTTACTCGGGCGGCAAACAGGTACCCGCGACGGTGCACGGAAGCGCGGCAGTGCTGGTCCCCCGACCCCTGACCCCTGCCCCGCTTTTGACCCGCCACACTCATGTTCGGCAAGAGCTTCCTTCACCGCCATCGCAGCGCTGGCCCAAGCGCCGCCGGCCAAAGTACAACTGGTCGCTTGTTAAGGCCACCCGTATACTCCGCCCGCTTTTTGTGGGCCCTGGGGGCCCGCAGTGATGCACTCTTTCCACGACCTTTTGGGGACCCTCCATGCTTGAACAGTACGGAATCTGGATCGCGCTGGGATGCGCGGTCGTCGCGGTGCTTTACGGCATCGTGTCGACACAATGGATCTTGAAGCAGCCCGCCGGCAACGCGCGGATGCAGGAGATCGCCGCCGCCATCCAGGAAGGCGCCAGCGCCTATCTGAATCGCCAGTACACCACCATCGGCATCGTCGGCGCCGTCCTGCTGGTCGTGATCGGCCTGTCGCTGAGCTGGCTGACCGCGGCCGGCTTCGCCATCGGCGCCGTGCTCTCGGGCCTGGCGGGCTACATCGGCATGTTCGTCTCCGTGCGCGCCAATGTGCGCACCACGGAAGCCGCGCGCAGCGGCATGAACGCAGCCCTCAAGGTCGCTTTTCGTGGCGGCGCCATCACCGGCATGCTGGTGGTCGGCCTCGGCATGCTCGGCGTGGCCGGTTTCTACGTCGTGCTGCTGGGCCAGGGCCTGGAAACGCAGAAGATCCTGGACGCGCTGGTCGGTCTGGCCTTCGGTTCCTCGCTGATCTCGATCTTCGCCCGTCTGGGCGGCGGCATCTTCACCAAGGGCGCTGACGTCGGCGCTGACCTCGTCGGCAAAGTCGAAGCCGGCATCCCGGAAGATGACCCACGCAACCCGGCGGTGATCGCCGACAACGTCGGTGACAACGTCGGCGACTGCGCCGGCATGGCCGCGGACCTGTTCGAAACCTATGCGGTCACGCTGATCGCCACCATGCTGGTCGGCTTCATCTTTTCCGCTCAGACCGGCACCCACGCGCTGCTGTTCCCGCTGGTCATCAGCGGCGTGTCGATCGTCGCCTCGATCATCGGCACCTTCTTCGTGAAGGCCAACGGCAACAAGATCATGGCCGCGCTGTACAAGGGTACGGCAGTGTCCGGCGTGCTCGCCGCCATCGCCTTCTACCCGATCGCCACGGCGCTGTTCCCGGCCAGCGGCGAAGGCGTCTACACCGCCATGCAGATCTACGGCTGCGCGCTGGTGGGTCTGGCACTGACCGGCGTGATGATGATGATCACCGAGTACTACACCGGCACCGACTACTCGCCGGTGCGCGGCATTGCCCAGGCCTCCACCACCGGCCACGGCACCAACATCATCTCCGGCCTGGCCGTGTCCATGCGCTCCTGCTGGATGCCGATCGTGGCGGTCTGCGTTGCCATCTTCGCCACCCATCACATGGCCGGCCTGTACGGCGTGGCCGTGGCTGCCACCGCGATGCTGTCGATGTCCGGCATGATCGTCGCGCTCGACGCCTACGGCCCGATCACCGACAACGGCGGCGGTATCGCCGAAATGTCCGAACTCGGTCCCGATGTGCGCAACGTCACCGACCCGCTGGACGCCGTCGGCAACACCACCAAGGCCGTGACCAAGGGTTATGCGATCGGCTCGGCCGCCCTGGCCGCGCTGGTGCTGTTCGCCGATTACACGCACAAGCTCGAGATCTACGGCATGGAAGGCGTGAAGTTCGATCTCGCCGATCCGATGGTGCTGATCGGCCTGCTCGTCGGCGGCCTGATTCCGTACCTGTTCGGCGCCATGGCGATGGAAGCGGTCGGCCGCGCCGCCGGCTCGGTGGTGGTCGAAGTCCGCCGCCAGTTCAAGGAAATCAAGGGCATCATGGAAGGCAAGGCGAAGCCGCAGTACGACAAGGCCGTGGACATGCTGACCAAGGCCGCGATCAAGGAAATGATCGTGCCCTCGCTGCTCCCGGTGGCCGCGCCGATCGCTGTTGGCCTGCTGCTCGGCCCCGCCGCGCTCGGTGGCCTGCTGGTCGGCACCATCATCACCGGCATCTTCGTGGCGATCTCGATGACCACCGGCGGCGGCGCCTGGGACAACGCCAAGAAGTACATCGAAGACGGTCACCACGGCGGCAAGGGCTCGGAAGCGCACAAGGCGGCCGTGACCGGTGACACCGTCGGCGATCCGTACAAGGACACCGCCGGCCCGGCGATCAACCCGCTGATCAAGATCATCAACATCGTGGCGCTGCTGATCGTGCCGCTGATCGCGAAGTTCCACGGCGGCTGATCCCCGCCCACGCGGCAATGTATCGAGGCCCGGCCGCGCAAGCGCCGGGCCTTTTTCTTGGGCGCTTTGCGCGACAATGCGCGCTTCACGGCAAACCGAGTCGCCCATGCGCAGCGTGTATCAGGCCGAAAGCCCGATCGATGCCCAACTGGTAAAAGATGCGCTGGAGGCCGAGGGCATCCCGGCCTTCGTGATCGGCGCCGGATTGATCGGCGCCATCGGCGAATTGCCGGTCAGCGGTCTGATCGAGGTGCGCGTGCCAGACAGCGCCTGGCCGGCGGCCAGCGTGATCGCCGCGCGCGTGGACGCTTGGCTGCGCGAAGCACCGGCAGAGGGCGGCGCCTGGGATCCGGCGCCGCAGCCAGGTTGACGTCGGCTACTTGCGGATCGTGAACGCCGGCTTCTCGTTCAAGGTGCCGTCTTCCTCGATCACCGCGAAGGAGCGGCGGTCGCCATCGAACACCACCGGCACCGGCTTTTGAAACAAAGGCTTGCGGACGAACTTCAGCTCCCAGCCGAAGTGTTCCAAGCTGCGCAGCGTGTCCAGCTGCGAAGGATTGAGCAGGCGCTCCAGCGCCCGACTCGGCGCCGACTGCGCCTGACGACGTTCTCGATCTGGCATAGGCCCCCCGACCCATGTAACCAAGTGTGCATCGTGCGCCGGAAATGCCTGCGGCGCAACTGGCTGGCAAGGCCTGCGCTTGGCTGAACCGGGTTCCAGCGAGTGTCCCGACGCGCAGGGGACCGTGGCTGGGCACGTTCAATGGAACGGGGACGTGGCCGCCGCAGCGGCCACGCCCCCGCTTGCACCCTCAGTACTGCCAGTTGAAGTTGACGAAGCCGACGCCCGACGCCGGCACGGTGTAACTGTGATTGGCGCCGTTCTCCCAGGTCACGGTGCCATTGCTCTGGATCTTGATCGCCTTGAACTGCAGCGTCTTGCCGGCCGGCACGCTGACGGTCAACCACCAGTTCGGGTAGGTGCTGGCATTGGTCAACATCGCCCCCACGGCGCCGGTGGTCGTCGCCGCCCAGTTGCCGAGCTCCACCGTATTGCCGGTCAGGTAGATGTTGTCACCCGGGCTGGTGGGCGAGGCGTTGATCACGGTGAAGGTCACCGGCACCAGCTTGGCCTGATAGGCAGTGAAGTTGAAGCTGTTGGACGGCGTCACGCTGCCGGAGCGGGTGACGGTGACTGCGTGCACGCCCTGGCCGACCGCCGGCACGGTGGCGACGATCTGCTGGTCGTTCCAACTGGTGATGGTGGCGGCGGTGGTGCCGAACTTCACCGAGCCGGTGGCGGCGCCGAAACCCTGGCCGGAGATGATCACTTTCACGCCGGGCTGCGCGGCGGTCGGCGTCACATTGCCGAGTTGCGCCACGCTGACGGTGGGATCGCGCTGCCAGACCGAAACGCTGTTGGCCGGCAGCGTGAAGCTGGCGCTGTTCCAGTTGCTGCCGTTGGCGGTGGTCGAGGTCAGTGCCACGCCGCCCACCAGGCCGGTCAGATAGTCGCTGTAGGTGCCGGTGGGCAGCGAAGTCAGCAGGCCGCTGACGGCCTGACTGGTCGCGCCCTTGTTGATCGCGACCACGACCACGCTGTCGTAGAACTTGCGCTCGTAGATGAAGGTGTTGGCATTGATCCAGCGCTCGGTGATGCCCCCGTAGCCCAACGCCTCATTGTCCTTGCGCAGCGTCGACAGACTCTTGATCAGCTTGAAGGCCGTGGTGGTCTCGTCAAAGGCCGGCATCTTGCGACGGTTGTCCGGATCGTCCCCGCCTTCCAGGTACTGCTCGGTGCCGTAGTAGATGCACGGAATGCCGCGCGCAGTCAGCACGAAGGCCAGCGCCGCATGCAGGTGCTTGCGATCGTCGGCGCTGGTATCGACGGTCAGGAAGCGCTTGCGGTCGTGGTTGTCGACGAAATTGACCAGATCGTTCTGGTAGGCAAAATCGGTCTGCTGCTGTGTGATGACCGTATTCAGATTGACGAAAGACCCGCCCTGACCAAAGACGCTGTTGATCGAGGTGAACAGCGGGAAGTTCAATTCGGCGACGCCGCTCTTGTTGCTGAACTTGAGCAGATCCTTGTACAGCGGATTATTGCTGTCATCCGCCACCCATTCACCAAAGACAAAGCTCGTCTTGGTGGTATAGATATGGTTGGCCAAGCTGTATTGCCAACCCCAGTTCACATGCTTGGTGGCATCCAGGCGGAAACCGTCCACGCCGTGATTCTGCAGATTGGCGACAGCATTCTTCAGCAGCGCATCGACGGTGCTGTTGGTTTGATTGAGATCGGACAGATCGTAAATCGTGTAGTACTGGGTCTCGTAGGGCGAATCCCACTGCGCGCCACCCATGTTCGGGCCGGTCTGAAAAAAGCCACCGGGGTTGCTGGCGTAGGTGGCTTGCAGCACGCCATTGGCTTCCAGACGACCATCTTCGCCGGAGCCACGGACGTTGGAATGATTGGGCGCGAAGTCGACGATGACCTTGATGCCAGCATTGTGGGCAGCAGTGACGAAGCTGTCGAAGGGCGCCCAGGAGCGCGCGCTGGTGGTGAAATGCTCGTCCGGCAGCAGCGTATCGCGCATCTCGTAGCCGTGGTATGGCGCCACCGAACCCGCAAGCGCCTGCAGATTGCGGTTGTCGAGCGGCGAGGTCACCCAGATTGCGCTGACACCCATGTTCTGCAGGTAACTCATCTTCGCGGTCAGACCCTGAAAGTCGCCGCCCAGATATTTCTGCAGATTGGTGCCGGTGGCATCGTACAACGGATCGCCCGCCGGATTGTTGGCGGTGCTGCCGTCGAAGAAACGATCGACAAACACCTGGTAAATGACATCTCGGTTATACCCAGGACGTATGGTTTGCGCGCCAGCGGCACTTGCCAAACCCAGCGCCAGCGGCACCGCCAGCGCCAACAGCGTAACCGCGCCGCGCGTACCGGCGACGCGCTTCGACACTCGTTCGTGCAGTTTCATCAGACCCCTCCCCAGGGTTTCAGGACGTTGCTTCGGCAGTCGCCGAAAACGCGTCGGGAAGTCAGGTGACGGGACTGCCAGCCTGAATCAGGCTGTCCCCTGCAGTGCGCGCCGATCCCTCCCGATTGGCGAGCGCAGCGTAATCGCGTTCACCAGGGGTCACAATGCGTTGCATACGTATTCATCCGTGATGCACGCCACGGCGCGATGGGCGGTTTTGCCAGCGGGCGGCAGCGGCTGCCTACAACCTCGCCCGGTAGGCCTCGATCTCCTCACGCTTGCGCGTTTTCGGGTAGCTGGCGAGCGTGGCGTCGAGCAGGTTGCGGGCTTCGGCCGGGCGCCGTTGCACTTCGGCCATCGTGCGCGCGACCAGGAAGTACACCGGGGCGACCGACTCGTGTCGCGGGTAGGCCAGATGCATGCCGTTGGCGTACAACAAAGTCAGCTCCGCGCGACCGCGCTTGAACGCCTGCTCGGCCAGTTCGAGTACCTGCGCCGGATCACTGGGCCAGAGCCCGGCGTCCTGCTGGCGGCATCCGGCCCAGAAATCCAGCGCTTCCGGCCAGCGCTCATTGGCGATCAACACGTTCAGATAGCTGCGCGAGTGCTGGGTCAGCGCGGCGTGGTCTGCCGTGTCGACCAGCAGTTGGCGATAGCGCTGGTGCACCGCATCGCTGCCGCCCTTCTCCTGGATGTGCGTGCCCAGCAGTTTCGCGGCCGCCTGTTTGTCGCCGCGGGTTTGCAACTGCTGCGCGGCATCGAGCACCGACTGGTCGCGATCCTGCGGCCGCGCCAGCGGCGGCGGCGGTGCCTGCACTTCGTAGTCCAGCGCATCGCGATAGACGTAGACCATGCGCCCGATCAATCGAAAGCAGCAGACCATCGCGTAGTGCGAGCACAGATAGCCGAGCAGCAGGTTGACGATGCCGGGCACCTGCGGGATGCGCCAGTCGGTGGCGATCGCTTCGCCCAAGCCGATCAGCACACACAGCAGGCAGGCGGCCAGATAGCCACCGCCGACGCGCAGACCGGTCTGCAGCCAAAGCAAGGGGTTGAGCGCGACCAGCGGATCGCGATCGATCGCCGCCGAGGCCATCGCCGCCGGACTGGCCAGCGCCAGCAGCACCAACACGCCATAGACAGCGGATTTGGCGCCCAGCTCGACCAGTACATAGGTCAGAACGATGCTGATCAGGATCAGCGCCGCCTGCACCTTGAGCAGCGTCCAGCCGGCCTCATCGGGGACGCCCAGGCCCGAGGGCGCCTCGTTCTCGCCATTGGCGGAGGTCACCAGCACCTCGGCGGCGTATTTGAGGATGCCCACCATCAGCACCAGATTCAGCAGCCAGCCGATGCCCGGCAGATAGCTGACCAGCGCGCGGCAGACGGCAATCAGCAGGATGGTCGCCAGCACCTCGCGCTGCAGCGCATACACCAGGATCTGCGGCAACTCATCCACCAGTTGGAGCGCGTGCGGGCCGCGCGGTTTGCTGTGCGCCATGGTCGACCTGAGCGACGGAGGTGGTCGGACCCTAGGCTACCCAGGAACCTGAGGAAAAAGGAAAGGGGAAAAGGAAAAGGGAAGAGCGGGCGCGCTGCTGCGGCTTGGCCCCCATCGTAGGCCGGGTCCTTCGCGTCCGCCCGGCCATCGTCCGCCGCGCGCACGGAGCCGCGCGACGGGCCCGCCGCCGACGATTCACCCAGCCTTCTCAGGCAATTGCTGCTGCAGTTGCTCGGCGCGCTGCAGCGCCGGCGCGATCGGCAGCAAGGCCTCGCGCAGCACCGGCAGCGCGGCAGCCAGCAGCTGCCGGGCGCGCTCGCCCTCGCTGTCCGCCAGCAGTTCGGCCAGTTCCACACGCGCCTCCGCGGCGGCGACGCGATCGCTCTCCGGCGTGCGCTCGGCAAAGGCCAGCGTCTGCTCGTAGGCGCGGATCGCCGCCGCGCGCTGGCCGCGATCGCGCGCGATCAGCGCCTGCAAGCGCAGCAGATGCAGCTGCACCGGATGCTCGGCACCGAGGGTCTCGCTGAGCGCCGCGCCGGAGGTCTCGAGCACGCCTGCGGCCTCATCCAGCTCGCCGGCGCGGCGCAGGATGCCGGCGTAGCGAAAGCGATCGAGCTGCACCACCAGGCTGGTTTCGCCCTCTTGCTGCTGGCCCTGGGCGAGCGCCGTGCGCATCTGCGTCAGCGCCTCGGCGTGCTGGCCGGCGAAACTGAGCGCGCGCGCCAGATTGACGCGCGACTGCCGCAGCATGTCGGCATTGCCGACGCCCAGACTCTCGTAGACCGCCAGCGCGCGCCGGCCGTAGCGGATGGCCTGCTCGTAATCGCCCAGGCTCTCGTACAGCGCCGAGATGTTGGCGTCGATGAACGCCAGATTGGCCGGTCCCACCTGCTCCATGCGCTCGTAGCTGGCGCGCGCCTGCTGCAGGTGCTGCAGCGCTTCACGGAAGCGTCCCAGACCATTGAGAGCCACGCCCAGATCGTTCTCGATGCCGGCGACCACCGAGGCATCGGCGCCGACCACCCGGGTTGCCAGCGCCGAGGCGTCTTGCAGGATCGCCAGGGATTGTTCGAAGCGACCGGCATATTCCTCGATGCGCGAACGCGCTCGCAGCACGTAGAGCCGGGCCGGATCGCGTGGATCCATCTGGCTGGCCTGCTGCTCGGCCTGCTGCAGCGCGCGCTCGGCGCGCGCCAGATCGCCGCGCGCGCCCGCGCTGACCGCCAGTCCCGCCTGCACATAGGCCTGATCGGCCGCGCTGATCGGGCGACTCGCCTGCAGCGTCTGCATCTGCTGCAAAGCCTGTCCGAACAGCTGCTCGGACTGCTCGAACTCGCCACGCGCCTGGGCGCCGTAGGCCAGTTCGGCGTAGGTGTTCATCAGCGCGGCCGGGTCGTCGGCTGAGGCGCGCTCGCGCCAGCGCAGCAGTTCCGCCTGCAAGGGCGCCGCCTCGTCGTGGCGTCCGAGATTGTTGTATGCGGCGGCCAGCGCCTCCAGCACGATGGCGCGCTGGCGGCCACCGTCCGCGGCGTCGACCGGCGTGTAGCGCAGCGCCTGCTCGGCCGCCTGGGCGGCGGCATCGGGCGCGCCGAGGGCGGCATAGGTGTCGGCCAGCGCCATCCAGGTGGCGACGGCACTGGCCGGATCGCCGCCGAGCTCCTGTTCGACCTTGGCGCGCGCCTTGTCCAGCAGCGCGCGCGGCGTCACCGGCTCGCCCAACGTCTCGGCGGGTGCCGCCGAGGCAAACACCGACACCAGAAAGTCGCGCGCGCGCCGCGCGCTGGCGGCCTCGCTCTGGGCGCGCGCCTCGGCGGCCAGCGCGCGCGTGCGCTCGACGTCGAGGCGCCAGACGGCGGCGCCGATCAGCAGCAGCGCGACCGCCGTGATCACGCTGGCGGCGCGATGGCGCGACAGGAACTTGCGCACACGATAGGCCAGGCTATCCGGCGTGGCCTGCACCGGCCGGCCGGACAGAAAGCGCTCGATGTCCTCCGCCAGTGCCGCCGGCGAGGGATAGCGACGCTCGGGTTCCAGATGCATGGCTTTGGCGACCATGCGGTCGAGATCGCCGCGCAACAGGCGCGCCCGCTGCGGATCACCGACCTGCGTGCTCGGCGCTGGCAGCGCGCCCGGCTGCAATCGCAACTCCGCCAGGCTGCACTCACTCAGCAACTCATACAGCACCGCGCCCAGACCGTAGACATCGGTGGCCGTGGTCAGGCCGCGGCCTACCTGCTGTTCCGGCGCTGCATAGGCCGGGGTGAAGGCCAGCGTCGCAGTGTCACTGCGCGCGTCGGTCTGATCGAGCACCTTGGCGATGCCGAAATCGAGCAACACCGGCTCGCCCTCAGCATCCACCAGAATGTTGCCGGGCTTGATGTCGCGGTGCAGCACCAGGCGCTGATGCGCATGCTGCACGGCGCCACAGACGCGCTGCAGTACGCGCAGGCGCTCGGCCAGCGTCGGCCGGCGCTGGCGTACCCAGTCGCTGATCGGCACGCCATCGACGTACTCCATCACCAGATAGGGCTGGCCCTGCTCGGTTTCGCCGCCGTCCAGCAGCGCGGCGATGTTGGGATGGTTGAGGCCGGCCAGCAGCGCCCTTTCGCGCGCAAAGCGCCGGCGACCGTCCAGCGTCGGGATACCGTGCAGCAGCTTCAGCGCTACCCGTTGCAGGGTGCCGTCGACATCGCGCTCGGCCAGAAACACCGCGCCCATGCCGCCACTGCCGAGCTCGCGCAGCATCCGGTACGGCCCGATCTGCCGCAGCGGGTAATGACTGGCACGCTCGCCAGCCGGCAGCGAGTCCACCGTGGCGGCCAGCAGCCGCTCCACCTGGGCGCGCAGCGTGGGATCGGAGTCGATGCGCCGCGCGGCCTCCAGGCGCGCCTGCTCGTCGGCGCCTCGCAGCACGCGCAGCAGCGCCTCGGGCGCCATCGCCAGATCGAGATCGGAGCTCTTCATGGGGTCGTCACGCTAACCCAGTCGCGCCGCATCGCGGAGTGACGAAGGACACGGTCACCGCCCGGCGTAGGCTGCGATTCAGCCGCCAGCCGGCCGATGGTGACCGGGCCGGAAGTGCCGGGCGGTCTGCTGCAAAGCGTGCAGTAGCTTGAGCGCCCAGCGGCGCCGGCTGGCCGGTGTGCCCAGCTGATCCTGGCGCAGTTCGATCATCGTGTACGGCAGCCCGCGCCGAATGGCGTGCTGATCAACGCTGTAGCCCATCGCGAGATGGCCATCGTAGGGCTGGTTGTCACCGACCAGCGTACCGTCGCGGGACAGTTCGCGGATCAGGTGGTGGGCAAAAGCCGAATCGTGGCGCCAGAGCACGCCCACCGGCCATGGGCGCGCCTCGCTGCCCAGTTGCGGCGTGAAGCTGTGGATGGACACCACCAGCGGCACGATGGCGCTGTGCGTGAGCTGGTTCAGATGGCGATCGATGCGGCGGTGGTAGGGCTGGTGGTAATGCTGAATGCGGCGCCGACGCTCGGCGCCGTCCAGCCCCTGGTTGCCCGGCACCACGGTGCCGTCGCTGATCTCCGGCATCAGGGTGGGATCGTCAAGCCGCCGATTGGCATCCACCACCAGGCGCGACACCCGGCTCTCGATCCACGGCGCCCGCAGCCCCTGCGCCAACCGCCGAGCGACATCGGCCGCACCGATGTCCCAGGCGATATGCCGCTGCAGCTCGAAGGGTGGCAAACCAAGATCGGCCAGCTCCGGCGGCACGCGGTTGGAGGCATGGTCACACAGCAGCAGCCAATGCAGATTGGCGCCGGGGTGGAAGCGAAAGCAGGAGCTGGGCGGCACGGAGTCCATGGGCGAATGATGCCCAAGCATGGGCGCAGATGCCGTGCCGACGCGCAAATTGACACAGATCAGCCGGCGGCGCCGGCGGCGGGCTCAAGATCACGATGACGCCACCGGCTGGAGGACAGCGTGCACCCGATCGATGAGCGCTACGCCCGCCTGCAATCGCGCCTGCGACCGCTGTTCGAGACCGTGCAGCACGATCCGCTGGCGCCGCGCACGGTGGTCATGGTGCCGGGCCTGAGCCTGGACCCCGAGGTCCTCGCCAAGGTCGCGGGTGTCCGTCACTACGAGGAACGCCAGCTCAGCATGCTGATGTTGCTGCGCTACCCGCGCACCCGTGTGGTGTTCGTCACCTCGACCCCGGTCGCCGACAGCGTGATCGACTACTACCTGCACCTGCTGGCCGGCATCCCCGGCACCCACGCGCGCCAGCGCCTCACGCTGCTGTCCGCGCACGACGCCTCGCCGCGCAGCCTGACCGCCAAGATCCTCGAACGCACACGGCTGCTGGCGCGGCTGCGTGCCGCCATCGGCGATCCCGCGCTGGCCCATCTGTCGGTGTTCAACGCCACGACGCTGGAGCGCGATCTGGCGCTGGCGCTCGATATTCCGCTGTATGCCTGCGATCCGGCGCTGGCGCACTGGGGCAGCAAGAGCGGCAGCCGGCGTGCCTTCAAGCTGGCCGGCGTCGCGCTGCCGGACGGCGCCGAGGACCTGCCGACGCTGGACGCCGCGGCCGTCGCGCTGGCTGAACTCAAGGCACGCCAGCCAACGCTGCGCCGCGCGGTACTGAAGCTCAACGAGGGCTTCTCCGGCGAGGGCAATGCGGTGTACGACTACGCCGACGCCGGCAGCGCCGGCGCCATCCTGGACGAACTGCCGCGCCGGCTGCACTTTGAAGCCGCCGGCATGGATTACCGCACCTACGCCCGCAAGTACGCCGAACTCGGCGGCATCGTCGAGGCCTGGGTGGACGGCGCGGAGAAGTGCTCGCCCTCGGTGCAGCTGCGCGTCAATGCGCTGGGCACGCTCGAGGTCATCTCGACCCACGACCAGATCCTGCGCGGCCCCAACGGACAGATCTTCCTGGGCAGCCGCTTCCCGGCCGATGCGCGCTATCGCGCCGACTTGCAGCAGGCGGGACTGGCAGTGGGCCGCGTCCTGCAGGCTCAGGGCGTGCTCGGCCGCTTCTCGATCGACTTCGTATCGACCCGCAGCGATGCAGGTTGGCGCCATCAGGCCATCGAAATCAATCTGCGCAAAGGTGGCACCACCCTGCCCTACCAGATGCTGCAGTTTCTCACTGCCGGCGCGGTCGACGAGCACGGCGATTTCCTGACCCCGCTCGGCCAGCGCCGCTGCTACCGCGCTACCGACAACCTCTGCGCCAGCCAGTTGCGCACACTGATCCCGGATGACCTCATCGATATCCTGGTGGAACAGCGCTTGCACTTCGACGAGACCACCCAACAAGGCGTGGTGTTCAACCTGATCGGCGCGCTCAGTGAACACGGCAAGCTGGGCCTGGTGGCGATCGCCGCCGATCGCGCAGCCGCCGACGCCCTGTATGAGCGCACGGTCGATTTGCTGCTGCGCGCAGCCAGCCCCTGAGGGCTGAGTTCAATATGACGATTCGCGCACATCCTTATCACCCGCTGCGCATGGACGCTTTGCTAAACCTTCGTTAAGGTGCTGAAACGCTGCGCCGCTGCTCAGGCTCTTTGTTCCGCCCATTGGAGGTTGCCATGACCCGTACTTTGCTTTCATTCGCCATCGCCACGCTGCTGGCGGCACCCGTGTGGGCACAACAGTCCGCGGCGGACACGAGTGCGGCACCCGCAGATGACAGTGCCGGCGACGACCCCATGCTGGACGTGGTGATCAGCACCGGCACCCGGCGCCAAGACCGCACGGTGAAGGAATCGATGTCGGCCATCGACGTCATCCAAAGCGACGCTCTCGAAAATGCCGGCAACACCGAACTGCAGGCCGTCCTGAGCCGTACGGTGCCCTCGTTCAACTTTCCCCGCACCTCGATCACCGACGCCTCCGACCACGTGCGCCCAGCGCAATTGCGCGGCCTCGCCCCAGATCAAACCCTGGTGCTGATCAATGGCAAGCGCCGTCACCGCACCGCCATCATCAATGTCAACGGCACGGTAGGACGCGGCTCCTCGCCGGTGGACCTGAACGCCATTCCCAGTGCGGCGATCGAGCGTATCGAGGTACTGCGCGACGGCGCCAGCGCCCAGTACGGCTCCGATGCCATCGCCGGCGTGATTAATGTCGTGCTCAAGGATCAGCGTGAGGGCGGCGCCGTCGACCTGCGCGTAGGGCAATACGACGAAGGCGACGGTGATCTGTTCCAGACCAGCGCCAACGTCGGTCTGGGACTCGGGGAGAACGGCTTTGCCAACTTCACCGTCGAGTACCGCGACAAGGCGGCGACCAATCGCGCCGCGCCCGATCGTCGCCAGCAGTATCCGCTGATCAACGGTGCGCCGGATCCACGCGAAGCCAGTTTTGATCGACTGAACCATCGCTTCGGCGATGCCGACACCCAGGATCGCTCGCTGACCTTCAATTCCGAAGTGCCGTTCACCGAAGGCAGCCAGTTCTATGCCTTCGGCACTTTGAATGATCGCGACGGCAACAGCGCCGGCTTTTTCCGCCGCGCGCTGGATGCGCGCAATGTCCCGGCCATCTATCCCAACGGCTTTCTGCCGCTGATTCTGTCCGATGTGCAGGATCGCGCCGGCGTCGCCGGCGTCCGCGGCGAATGGGAGAACGGCTGGGCCTACGATCTGTCGATCAACGCCGGCAATTCGCGCTTCGCCTTCACCATCGACAATTCGCTCAACAACTCGATCGGCGCCACCAGCCAGACCCGCTTTTACGCCGGGCGCCTCGAATCCGGACAAACCGCCGCCAATTTTGACTTGAATCGCGGCTTCGACGTCGGTTTCCTCGCCAGCACGCTGAACGTGGCGACCGGCCTTGAATACCGCGACGAGCGCTTCGAGATCAGCCAGGGTGAAGCCACCTCCTATTTTGGCACCGGCTCGCAAGTATTCCCCGGTTTTCGCCCTGGCGATTCCGGCAAACACAGCCGCAGCTCCTGGTCGGCCTATCTGGATCTCGAAGGCGACGTCAACGACCAACTCACGCTGGGCGCCGCCGCGCGCTACGAGGATTACTCGGACTTTGGCAATGAAACCAGCGGCAAACTGTCTGCGCGCTTTGCGCTGACCGAGCGCTACGCGCTACGCGCCACCTATGCCACCGGCTTCCGCGCGCCCAATCTGCAGCAGCAGTACTACTCGACCACCGCCACCAACTTCATCAACGGTCAGCCCTTCGACATCCGCACCTTCGCCGTTACCAACCCGGTGGCACAAGCACTGGGCGCCGAACCGCTGAAGGCGGAAACCTCCGAAAGCTATACGCTGGGCTTTGTCGCCGAACCGATCGACGGCTGGTCGCTGACGCTGGATCTGTACAAGATCAAGATTGACGACAGGATCAATCTGTCTGAGAACCTGACCGGCACGGCGGTGCGCAACTTCCTGGCCGCACGTGGATTTCCGGGCACCGACGGCGGTCGCTACTTCACCAATGCGCTCGACACCGAGACTGAAGGCCTGGATTTCATCACCAGCTACGACTTCGATTTCGCGGACGCTGGCACGCTGACCGCTACGCTGGCCTACAATTATTCCGATACCGACATCACCCGGATCGCCCCCAATCCGCCGGAACTCAGCAGCGGCGGCCTGAACTTGCTGCGCATCGGGCGTGTCGAAGCGGGCCGCCTGCAAGCCGCCACCCCGCAAGACAAGATCATCCTCGGTACCGATTGGGCGATCGGCGACTTCACCACGCGCATCACCAGCACCCGCTACGGCAAATACAAACTGCTGGCCACCAACCCTTTGCAGGACGAAGTGTTTGATCCGGAATGGGTATTTGATGTGTCGGTCAGCTACCAGTGGAATGCCGCCACCTTCACACTGGGCCTGGAAAATGCCACCGACAACTATCCGGAGAAGCTGCAGCAGGATCTGCGCGTGGACGCCAACGGCTTCGTCAGCTCCGGGCCGCTGGACAACAGTTTCTCCGGCATCCTGCCCTACGCCCGCGGCGAAGCGCCATTCGGATTCAACGGTCGCTTTTACTATGCCAAGTTGAACTACCAGTGGTGAAACCGGCGCGCTCTGCATCCACTGCAGATGACGCGACCCTGATGCGATAACGCGCTCGGCGGCGCCCCCCACGAATCTGGTGGGCGCCGCCGGGGCTGCTGCCGGGAACGAGCCTGCACTCGCGCGGGGCCATTCGCCGGGAACAGGTCACGCCCAGCCGGCCCATCCGCTGGGCCTGACCATGTGCCCTCGTGCACCCAAGGTCACGGCTCCATCACCACATTCGTCCTCGGAACGGTGCGTGGAAACCGCATCCATGCCTGCTGATCGGCCGATGACCAGCGCCAGCCCCCAATCGAGGACGAGCACTTCGCCGAAATCACCCACCATGATGTTGTGAGGCTTCAGATCGCGATGAATCACGCCGCGCGAATGCGCGTAGGCCACCGCATCGCATACGGCGCGGAACACCTCCACCAGCCGGCGGTGCGACCAGCCATCGCGACCGACCGCGCCGAAATCGCTGCCGATCTCCCGATGCACCGCCTCGATCACGTCGAGAAAAGTACGCCCGCGGACTTCCTTCATCGTGAAGTAGAGGCGGCCATCGCTGAGCGTGCCGATCTCATGGACCGGCACGATGCCAGGATGCTGCAACTGCGCCGTCGCCTGCGCCTCTTCAATGAAGCGCGCCGCGATATCGGCATCGCCAGTCCAGGCGTGCCGCAGGATCTTCATCGCCATCGTGCGCTGCAGACGACGATCGCGCACGCGCCACACCTCACCCATGGCGCCGCTGCCGATCAGGCTCAGCAGCTCATAGTCGACGCTGGTGGTGGCGTGGACGCGCATAGCACATGGTAATCAAGCGACGGCGCGTACGCACGGGGCCGCGACAGCCAGCCTGCTCGGCGACGGTCGCTCGCTGCAAGTGGTCGCCGGCCGGCGCTTAGGCGGCGCCAGAGTACACGCCCGCGTAGCTCGCCTCGGCGCACCGTGTTGCTCACGTCGACCCCACGGCTCGCAAACCAGCCAAATCTCGCGTGGCCTGGTCTGGCCGCCCCTGGTCCGGCCGCCCCGTCATTCCCGCGAAAGCGGGAGTCCAGGCTCTGGCGCTGAGTAGTGCCGAACCCCGACCCGCCGCCACACCGTCATTCCCGCGAAGGCGGGAATCCAGGCTTCTGGCGCTGGGTAGTGCCGAACCCCGACCCGCCGCCACACCGTCATTCCCGCGAAAGCGGGAATCCAGGCTTCTGGCGCTGAGTAGTGCCGAACCCCGACCCGCCGCCATGCCGTTATTCCCGCGAAAGCGGGAATCCAGGCTTCTGGCGCTGAGTACTGCCGAACCCCGCCCCGCCGCCACACCGTCATCCCCGCGAAGGCGGGAATCCAGGCTTCCGGCGCTGGGTAATGCCGAACCCCGACCCGCCGCCACACCGTCATTCCCGCGAAAGCGGGAATCCAGGCTTCTGGCGCTGGGAAGTGCCGTGCGCCGCCCCGCCGCCACACTGTCATTCCCGCGAAAGCGGGAATCCAGGCTTCTGGCGCTGAGAAGAGCGCCGTGCCTGCACACCGCCGTCGGCGCACGCTGCCGCGCACCGATCGCCGCTGCCGTCACGTCGCCGTCTGTCTGCACATCCGCCAACCCGGCGGCGCTGAGGGGCAGATCCAGAGGCCGCTACAGGCGTGCCGCGGGGCTAGCCGCATCCAGTGTGTGGGCAGAAGTACGAAACGTATGGGCTGGAGGTCCGCGCCGACGCGTTGACGCACCGAATTGGCGCGCTGGAGGTCTGCGCCGATGCGTTGAGGCATGAGATCTGCGCGCGCGAGGTCTGCGCTGACGCGTTGAGCTATGAAATTTGTGGACTGGAGTTCTGCGCTGACGCGTTGAGGAACAAAATTGGTGGGTGAACGCGCAAATTTTGTGCGCTGGAGGTCTGCGCCGGCGCGTTGAAGTATGAAATTTGTAGGCTCGACCTTGCGCCGCGACCTTGCACGCACCGCGATGGTGCGTGCGCAACACTCAGTAACATTTGAACGGTGCCACGGCGCTGCCCTTCGATGCCGGCGACGCCAACTGCGTCGAAGCCGATCCGCTGCGGCCGGCACCAACGAGCGTGCAGACGCCGCACTGGCAACCGGGCTCGGATCAATGCAACGGCAGGTACGCGAGCATCCATGCAGTCGTTGTAGCCGTGGTCGACGTCAATCTGTCTGCGAATGGCTTCGAGTAAGCTCGCGGAGCATGACTCGCCTGTTGCCCATCCTGATCTACCTCTGCCCGTCGGTGCTGGCGGCGCAGCGCTATGAGGCCTTCGGCCCACCCGTGCTCGTGCCCATCACCGGTTACGACGGCGATGTGATGGAGCCCTTCGTCACCCGCGACGGTCGCTACCTGCTGTTCAACAACCGCAACGATGCCCAGACCAATACCGACCTGCACATCGCGTGGATCCAGGGTCCGGTCAGCATCCACTACCTGGGACCGGTCCGCGGCGCCAACGGGGCGGCGCTGGACGCGGTCGCCAGCGTGGATCAGCACTATCGCCTATATTTTGTGTCAACCCGCGACTATTTCCAGACCCTGGACAGCCTGTTTCGGGCCGATCTGACCAAGACCTGGGCCTACCAGGTCAACCCGGTGCCCGGTGTATCAATGCACCGCCCCGGCGCGCTGATCTTCGATGCAGAGATCTCGGCGGACGGGCAAACACTGTGGCTGGTGGATGGCGAGTTCTCCGGCGCGTCGCTGCCCGACCGCGCCGACCTGTCCTTTGCCGTGCGAGACAAAGACGGCTTCCGCCGCCCGGCCGATGCCGCCAGCGTCATGGCCGCCGTCAACTCCAGCGCGCTCGAATACGCGCCCAGCGTGTCCGCCGATGGGCTGGAGCTGTTCTACACGCGCTTTGTGCCGGCAGAGGGATTCTCGGTATGGCGCAGCACGCGCCCCGCGCCGGATGCTGCGTTCAATCCACCGGAACGGGTCAGCGCCATTCCGGCAAACGCTGAAGCGACCACCATCACGCCCGATGGCCGCGCCCTGTACTTTCACGCATTGGTCGACAACCGCTACGTGCTGATGCGCGTGGCCCGCTGAGCCGCCGGCTGCCACCGCTCAGACGGTTTGCGCGTTGCCCAGGCGCCTCCGCCGTCCGATCGGCAGCGCGTACTTGAGGATGCGCCACAGCACGGTCGCATACTGGCGCCAAAAGCCCGCCGAGTTGTAATGGATGCCGTAGCGCGCGCAAATCTCGCGCACGCGCGGCGCCATCTCGACGTAGCGCGGCGCCGGGATATCCGGGTACAGGTGGTGTTCGATCTGATGACTCAGATGCCCAGTCATCCGGTGAAACCAGCGCCCGCCCTCCAGATTGCTGGAACCCTGGATCTGTCGCAGATACCAAGCGCCGCGAGTTTCGCCCGTGACTTCGGCCCGCGTGTACACCTGCGCATCGGCGGTGAAATGGCCACAGAAAATGATCGCGTTGGTCCACAGATTGCGGATCAGATTGGCCGCCGCGTTACCGAGCAGCACGCGCGGGATGTTCCAGAAGGCCAGAACGGGGAATAGCACATAATCCTTGTACAACTGCCAGCGCGCCTTTTTCAGGAAGGGCGCCGCCCGCTGGCCGAGTTCGCCCGCCGGCATGCGCCCTTTGAACCAGCGCCCCAGCTTCAGATCCTGAATCGCGACGCCCCACTGAAACCAGATGGCCAGCAGCAAGTACCACAGCGGCTGCAGCGGCGTGCGCCAGGTCCAGCGCTGCTCGCCGGTCATGCGCAGCAGGCCGTAACCGTAGTCATCATCCTGGCCGAGGATGTTGGTGTAGCTGTGGTGCTCGAAGTTGTGTGTGCGCCGCCAGTGGCTGCTGTGGCAGACGATGTCCCACTCGTAGCGCTGCGAGTTCAGCGCCGGATCGCCCATCCAGTCGTACTGCCCATGCAACACGTTGTGGCCGACCTCCATGTTCTCCAGGATCTTGGCGCGCGCCAGCGCACAGACGCCGACAACGAAGCTGATCGGATCGAAGCCGAACATCAGCAGGCCGCGCCCCGCGGCCGCGCTGAGGCGCGCGTCGCGCACGACGGCACGGATATGCCTGGCATCAGCTGCGCCGAGCTCACTGGCGACCTCCGCGCGCAGCGCATCGAGGTCGGATTGCAGACTGGCGAGTTGTTCGGCGGTCAGGATGACTTTGCTCATGACATCTCCAAGCTGGTTTCCGGGCGCTTGCCGAAGGTCGGCACAGCCCGCGCAGCCGCGAACGCCGGGGCGGTCACAGCGACAATTCCAGCGGCGAGCGCGCGACCGAGACACACAACTGGATCAGCTGGTCCGGTTCGGCGGACAACTCCCCGGTGCGCAGATTGAGCACGCTGCCGCTGCGTTTGGTGCACTGACAGGTTTTGCAGATGCCGATGCGACAGCCGCTAGCCGGCTTCAAGCCGGCCGCTTCCGCTGCAGCCAGCAGACTGGTGTCTTCCCGTACAGTGAACATTTGTTCAGTGACACTGCAATGTACGGCGTGCGTGCCGGCGTTCGCATGCCGTGGCAGCACTCGGCCGCGGTAGCTCTCGCTGCGCAGCTGCGCGCCCACCCCTGCAGACTGAAGCAACTGCTCGACGTCGAGCGCCAGATCGCGTGGGCCGCAGACCAGCGCCTGATAGCGCGCGTAGTCGGGCAGCAGCGCCGCGAGCTTGCCGGCGCTGAAACGACCCAACTGGGCGCTGTAATGGATGTGCAGGCTGAGGCCCGGCATCTCCGTGGCCAGCACGCGCAGGCGCGCTGCAAAGATGAGGTCCGCCGGTGTGCGGCAGGCGTGCAGAAACTGGATCGGCCGGCGATCTCCGCGCGCGTGCAGGTCTTCCAGGATCGCCATCAACGGCGTGATGCCGCTGCCGGCGCTCAGCAGCAGCAAGGGTTGGTCGCCCGCCGGCGCCAGGAACTCGCCGACCGGCGCGCTGATCCGCAACACGTCGCCCACCTGCACCTGCGCCTGCAACCACGCGCTCACCCGCGCCTGGGCCCCGCGCTTGACGGTGATACGGATACGGCGGTCCGGCGTCGGCGCCGATGACAGACTGAAGCTGCGGTACAAACGTCGCCCGTCGATCTCGACTTCCAGCACCACGTGCTGGCCGGCACGGTGCTGCGGCCAACGACGCACCGGCTGCAGCAACAGCGAACGCGTGTCCGGCGTTTCGTCGACGAGCGCCACCACCCGCGCCGGATAGTCGCGGCCCGACCACATCGGATGGATCGCCGTCCGCAGTTGCTCCCAGGCATCGGCATCGTTGAGCGGATGCAGCCAGGGACTGCGCAGCAGGCGGGAGAAGGTCGACGGTGGCGCTGGTGCAGCAGCAGGATTCATGTCCGCAGGCTCGATGTCAGTGAACATACGTTCACCGACTTTGCGCGGGCTGTCAACCCAGCACGGGCGCGAGCGCCTGGCAATGGCATGCGCCGGTCTCGGAGTGCGCGCCACGCCTATACTTCGGCGATGCCCGCCTCGACCCGCACCGTGTCTGCCTCAGCCTCGCCACCGCGCGCGGTCGAGTCCGAGCTGCCGACCGCGCGCGGCGACCGCAAACTGCGCACGCGCGCGCACCTGCTGGCGGCCGCGCTGCAGCTGATGGGCGAAGGCCGTGGCTTCGGCGCCCTCAGCCTGCGCGAGATCACCCGCGTAGCCGGCGTGGTGCCGGCCTCCTTCTACCGGCATTTCCGCGACCTCGACGAGCTCGGTCTGGCGCTGGTGGAGGAATCCGGCGCGACCTTGCGCCGACTGCTGCGCGAGGCAAGGCGCACCGGCCTGCCGCCGCGCGACATCCTGCGCCGTTCGGTACAGATCTTCCGCGACTACGTCCACGCCCATCGCCTGCACTTCACCTTTGTGGCGGGCGAACGCAGCGGCGGATCGGCGCTGATCCGCGCGGCCGTCCGCGCCGAGGAGCGGCATTTCATCGACGAAATGGCCCACGATCTGCGGCAGTACGGACTGATGCCGGATTTGTCGACCGCGACGCTGCAGATGACCTGCGGCCTGGTGGTGTCGACGATGATGAATGCTGCGACGGACTTCCTCGATCTGCCGCCGAATCAACCGCAGCTCGAACGCGAAGTCATCGAGAACTTCGTCCGCCAGCTGCGCCTGGTCTTCCTGGGCGCTCGGGCCTGGCGCGAGCAGCGCGGCAGTGACCTGCACAAAAGCAGATTAAGCACACGCAGCGATCTGTAAGAAGATTCTTGCACAACGACGCAATGAAATCCGAGAGAGAGCGCCCCGCCCTCGTTTTCCGGGGGCGTCCAAGCATTTCCCCGTTGGCTGGCTGGCCCTGACGTCCAACTGACTTTATAGTTAGCTTTCCGCGCGGTAATGACGAAGCGTCTTCCTCAGCGCAAGAACCAGCCAGACGAGGAAAACAATGGCGGAGACACGCGTTCCCAGAAAGAACAAGGGTGATGGGCGCTCGGCGCTAAACGGCCCAGACGTCGAATTCAGGAACCCCCACAGGCCTAGAATTGCCACGACTAAAAGTGCCGAGGACAAAACCAGACCTCCACGAGCTGCATTCCTTACAGTCCCTCGAGATGCCATACCAAAGGCCAATCCGCCGAGAAGCAGCAGAGCGACACGAGTTTCGACCGACGTAGCCCATTGAGGTGACTGCAAGACTATGGCGCCCGGAGGTCCAAGTTGCGGCACTGTAGCGAGAAAATACAGCTGGATGGACGTTATGACGATCGTACCCACAGCGACTAACGAAGCAAGTTGTACGGACATTGGAAGCTTGAACTTAGCGCTCACAGAACCTCCGCAATGCAAGTAGGATGCGATGAGGAACGAACCGCATCGATTGTGGATACCTCATCGGGTTGTATTCGTCCCGTAGGATGGGAGACGGTGGGATGGGGACGCAACGTTCCGTCGCAAGATTCTGACACAATGACGCGAAGAATTCTGATCGACGGAGCCCTTCGGGCCGCCATCATGGCCGCGTGACTCAAGCTCGCGCCTACACTGTCAGCACCGAGCAGCACGGCATCTACCACTGCGCCACACGCTGCGCGCGCCCGGCGTGATTGGCAGCCACGGGACCGGCCAAGTGAAGGGCGTTGGCTCAGCCTATTGGCGCATTGCCGGCGGGGCCGAGATGATCATGGAGAAGGCGCAAGCCATCGGCCAAGCGTGGATGAAAGGCATCGGCTACGCCCGCTGGCTCGAAAAACTGAGCTGAGCAGTGCGGACAAGTACTTTAGGCGCCGCTGACTCGGACGGGCGGAATCCGCAACCCCCGCAGCGCGAGAAACAGAGCTCGTTAAGACCTTCCTATGTCGATCGAACTGAAGGCCGAATGCCAAGCCGCTGCCGGACCTGCTCGTAGATTTTAAGTTCGCCGGGCATAGTCAGTGTTACCGCCAGGGCGAACGGGATCGGCTCGTCGATTTGGATGCCACCCTGATCTGGTTCGCGCTGAATGGAAAGACGCAGAATCATGTCGTCTTCGACAGCTGGCGCCCTATTACCTTGCCAGCGCCGACTGTATAGCGTGCCCTTGTGTCCCTGATTCTTGTCGGGCTGCAGGCCATGCGGGCCAACCAGCCCCAAAGTCTTGATTTCCTCTGGGTCGAGCAGCTTTAGGCGAACGCTGCGGTACGCCCGGCTCCCAGCATGCACCGGAGTGAACCAAGCCAGCGTCGCGGAAATTGAGTGAGGTTTGGCTTGGCCATGAATCGCTATCGGCACTGGAACGGGCACGCGCACCAATTCCTCTCCGGATATCTCGCTCACTGCCCAGAAGGTTGCACGATCATCGGCGCAAGCGATCGCAGCCTCGGCATCAACGATTCCATAACCCAGAAAACGACGGATATTGTCCTTTTGCCGGACGTGTTGCTTGTTGCTGCCGGGACCAAGCGTTCGCTTGATCATCTCGGCAGTGTCCTCGGGCCATCGCGCAGTGTGTGCGAGCAGCACCTTCAACAGCACGGCGCGCTGGCGATTGGGAAGACGCAGGAACGCTTCGCCATACGCCTGCTGCAAGGCATCGTGGATGCGATGACAGGTGCGTGAGGCAAGGGCCGCTGCGGAACTGCTGCCATTGCTGTAGCCCTCATTGGCCTCATCAGCGGCCCGTGGCGGAGCCGCTACTCTGAGGCCGGCGGCGCGCCCGGCAGCCGCAGGCGCCGCGTCGATGGCTGCACCGCCACTCCTGGTAATGGTGAGGTGTTCGCGCCCGCCCGGCATCAGCAGATCTGGCTTGACCGACGTGGCAAATCCGGGCCCCAGGCGGCTGGACGGATTGGCCATAGCCAACGATGGAAATGGATCGATCTGCAATCGGGACCGATGCGGCGGGAGCACGTCATCGTGGTTGCAGGCGCCTATTGTGACCCCGTTGACCGATTCCGCCGGGGCAATGATCCTGCGCTGCCCCATGCGCGCTGCGATGGCCCGCAACACCGCACCGGCCCTGTCCTCAGTCTGTGCATCCTCGAACGCTGTACGTGTCTGGAACCCCTGTACTTCGAAAGCTTCCCCTATGTTTCCGGCACTGATCACAAACAGGATGCCGTAGTGGTAGGCCAATCGATCCAGCAACCTCGCCCACGCCGACATCCGGCCATGAAAGGGTTGCCGGGTGTTTCCCAACGACAGATTGACGATGAGCAAATCGGGCACCGTCGCCGTATCGCCTTCCCGCATCGAACGGATCGCCGTGTCGATGACGTCTACCAAGAGCCTGTTATTGGGAAATGCCTCACCCTGTCCGCCGCGGGACGACAGTACAGGGAGCACGTGAATCTTGCGTGGCAAGACAGGTTCGGGGCGGTTGCGGTCGCCATGCACGATCAACGAGGCCATGGCAGTGCCGTGGAAGCGCTCGGATACCAAGGCATCGCCTTCGAGATCGAATCGGTCCTCCACACTGACAAAGTCCGCAAGCAGCGGATGCCGCGCAACTGGCACACCATCGAGCAAGGCAAGAATCGGTGTGCCCAGTGGGTCGGCGGTCGAGGAGGCAGGGGGCGATGACGTCTCGACATCCGCAATCTCGATGCCATTCGCCAGACTCTGCGGACGAATGTGCATGACTGCGTCGATACCGGCGATTCCGGCGACCGAGCGGGCAGCGATGTCGCGTACCGCAGCAACGGGAAGGTCGACCAGCATGCCGTGGTAGGCGATGTCGTCGATCCGGCAACGCGAGATCAATTCTCCGCCACAGTTGGCGATCTCGCAGCGCAGGCGCTGTTCAAGGGCTTGTATATCTTGCAGAGTGCGGCGGAAAACCATTTCCAACTCTATCCGAATCCGATAATCGTCGGCGCGGCCCTCAATCTCCGTTTGAAATACCTCCATGTCGTTGTCATCGACACGATCCTGTGGCCCCCAGCATCGAAGATCACGCAGCAGCGCGAACACGTCCCGCCAGGGCGTCCATCCCTCCTCCATCGCGTCACCGCGCTGCCAGCGGCGCCATAGCGATTCGATTTCCCTCAACGCCCTAGCGTCCGGAACCAACATGTAGGCCACCGGGCTCTTGTCCTCTTCGTCCGCTTCAAGCACCTCCTCGTCGACGAGGTCGACGCCGGCAATCTTCCTAACAGCGTCACGGAATCTCTCAACCTGTCCGCGAACTTCAAACACCAGCAGGCGCTCAGGTGCCAGTGCGGTTGGATCCGCCCGCAAGCTCAAGCCCTCTGGGTCACGGGCCAGCACATCGGCCAATCGCTCGAACTTCGGGCCGAAACGCCCGATTTGCTGCTGCGCTGTGAATGGCTCAGGTCTTGGAATGCGCGTTGGCTTGCCTTTTGGTCGTCTTCCTGGCGACTCGGGGTCGACGCGTAACAGCGGCTTGCTCGGATCGACCGTCACTTAGCGCCTCCGGTCGTATACGGGTGGTCCATAGCTCCAATTCCCTGTCTAGTGCCTGATCGACGCCGATGTCTCCCAAAGACAGTATCTCACGGCGTCGAACGTTCTGACAGAAGTCCACGATCTCCGAGTAACTGACCGCCCCGAGACTAGAGGCTAGCCGCACAACCGACCGCTTCGGTTGGTTCGGCCAGCGCGCAATGCAGCGCGCGATCATGGTCTCAATGCCGCGTCGATCCGGCATCGGCAAGGCCAATCGCATCTGAAATCGCCGCCATACTGCACGATCCAGCAATTCGGCGTGATTGGTTGCAGCTAGCACGATCACATAACTGGGAAGTTGATCGAGTTGCATCAGCAAAAACGAGACCACGCGCTTTATCTCACCGGTCTCGTGACTGTCGCCGCGCTCCTTGCCTATGGCGTCGAACTCGTCGAAAAACAGCACACAGGGTCGTGATCGCACATAATCGAACAGGCCGCGCAGTCGCGAATTGGTTTCACCGAGATAGCTGCCAATCAGTGCGTCGTAGCGGACCACAAAGAACGGTAGGGCCAGAGCTTCCGCCACCGCTTCGGCGAACGACGTCTTGCCGTTGCCGGGTGGGCCAGACAGTAGCACGCGATGCCGCGGCTCGTAGCCATGCGAACGGAGAACGTCGGCGCGGGCATGCTCCTCGACCAACTGCCGACCACTTTCGGCGACCGGCAGAGGCAGAAGGAGTTGGTCGAAGCGCAGTTGCGGCCGCACATCGATGATCGCCTCGCGGCTGTGGCTGCTTGGACGTTCGACGCTGCTGCGCAAACTGCTGGAGGACACCGATACACTCGCGGCCGCGCGTTGCAGACGATCTGCCAGCACGTGGTGATTCTTCGCCCGCTCGTCGGCGGCCAGCGCCTCAGCCACGGTACGGACCTTGGCCTGGTCGCCGCTGGATGCGGCGCTGACGAGGTTGACGAGCAGGTCGCTGCGGGCCATGACAGGGCTTCGTGCGGAGTTCAAGTGAGATGGTAGCGTTTTGGGGCACGACTTGTCCGGCCACGAAGCTTGGGCGGCGCCTGTTGACGGATCAAGGACACGCAGCGATCTGTAGGAAAACTCTTACACAAGGACGCGAAGAAATCCGACAGACAGCGCCGTCGCGGCTGGCCATCATGGTCGCATGACACTTGCGGCGTCCACACTGTCAGCGCCGACCAGCACGGCATGTACCACTGCGTGACGCGCTGCGTGAGACGGGCGTGGCTGTGCGGCGTCGATCCGTTGACTGGCAAAGATAACGACGCGCGCAAGCCGATGATCGTCAATCGAATCAGAGCGTTGGACGAGATTTTCGCGGTCGCCGTGTATGCCTATGCAGTGATGAGCAACCACCTGCACGTCGTACTCTCGGTGGAACCTGAACTGACGCGAGCCTAGTCGGATGACGAGGTCGCGGATCTCTGGGGGCGGCTGTTCCCGCTGAGCGATCCCGAGCGCCAGGCTGCGCGGCGCCAGCGACTGGTAGCGATGGCCGGCCTGTACCGCAAGCGGCTCTGCGATCTGTCGTGGTTCATGAAGCGCTTGGACGAGTACGTGGCACGGCACGCCAATGCCGAGGACGGCGTCAAGGGTCGATTCTGGGAGGGCCGTTTCAAGTGCCAGCTGCTTGCCGACGAACGTGCACTGGCGGCGGCGATGGCTTACGTGGATTTGAACCCGGTGCGGGCCGGTATCGCCAAGAACGTCGAGCGCTCGGATCACACCAGCGTGCAGGTGCGAGCAGAGAGCTTGCGCGAACAGCCCAATCGGGCAAGCAAAACGCTGCGGCCCATCGTCGGTTTGTCGGTGTTTCGGCTACCGATGACGGAAGCCGAGTACCTCCAACTGGTGGATTACACAGGACGACAGATCCGCCCCGACAAGCGCGGCGCCATCCACCCAACGGAACCGCCCGCCCTACGTCGGTTGGGACTCGATGCCAGCGACTGGACCGGACAGGTGAAGGGCGTCGGCTCAGCTTACTGGCGCATTGTCGGCGGCGCCGAGGCGATCATGGAGAAAGCACAAGCCATCGGGCAGACGTGGATGAAAGGCATCGGCTATGCCCGCTGGCTCGAAAAACTGAGCTGAGCAGTTTAGTCAAGCACCTTAGGCGCCGCGGGCGCTTGGGGGCGTTGGCGCGACGCTCGGCGACGAACTCGTCAATCTCTAGGCACGCGGGCCGCGACGATCAAAATGTCGCCGCGGCCCGCAAATCCGCCAAATCTTGACTGTCCTTGTTCTTGCGGCTCCGAATTTCCTCGCTTTAGTCTTTGCTCCTCTCAACCAGTCCGAGGCGACCCTTCTCCACAGCGTAGTCAATAAAATTGGGGAGCGGTATATAACTATAGATCACCGCTTCGTGGCATGCGTCGTCTCCAAAGAAGCCACAAGACTTGAGATCAATGGGCTTTACGGACAACGATGGCGGAAAGGCAATCAATTCCTCCGCGTCAATTCGAACCCGATCGAACTCACCCGAGATTCGGTCCCTTTCTAATGGGAATGCTCCAACAACCGGGTGCACCCGTGCTCCATGGCTCGGATGAAGCAGGAGCAGGTATCGGGCGCCAATAGACAAGGATCTGCGACTGCTATCCTCGAACGAGCGTGGAACTTCTTCGCCCGCGATCGTTCGAATAATACGGAAAGTATACGTCTTCAGGAACGGCCTATTTTCCGCACCGCCGGGCGGCAACGAATCGTCCGTTACACGTCCTTCGACGACCTCAACGACGGCAATTGATGAGATGTTCTCCAACACATTATCAAATGACCGTGGCCGCAAGCCATTGGCAGCACTACTTGCGGAAAACAACACTCCGAATGTCATCGACAGGAGTCTGATCACCCAATTCATTCGTGGCCTCCATTCTTCCGCATCTCGCGCGTGTTCCCCACCGCGTGGTAGTTCCGTGGAGCACTGCCGACCTGACTCAACCGGTGGCTAGTGCCAGGACAGCTGTAACTGATCACCGGACCGCTGCCAGTCTGCTGACTCAAGCGGCTGCCAGTCGCGTCATAGGAGTACGCCTCGATCTGCGCATTGTTGCCGGCGTGGACTTCTTTCAGGCGATCCAGTCGATCGTAGCCAAGGGACCGATTGCCCACATCGTTGGTGCTGAAATCATAGTCCAGGGCGGCGCCACCGATAGCGTCCGGCCAATCCTTTTGATCCCAGGCTTTGCTCAGCGTCTGGCCGTTGCCGGTTCATAGCTGTAGTAGCTCAACACGCCACGCGCGTCGATTTGGCTGCTGCGATTGCCGGCCTTGTCCCAGGTATGGGTGGTGGTGAGGGTATCCGGTCCTTCGCGCCCGCAACCGCCAGCCCCTACTTGCCTCGCGCCAGTTCCTCCACGGGCAGCGGCCGCGCGAACAGGTAGCCCTGGCCCAGGGTGCAGCCCAGGTCCATCAAGGCTCGGCATTGGGCGTGGGTTTCGATGCCTTCGCCGATGACTTCGAGTTTCAGGGAATCCGCCAGCGCGTGGATGGCGCGGACGACGGCGGCGCTGCCGCCGTGATCGCCGGGGCGCAGGTCGGAGACGAAGGAGCGGTCGATTTTCAGTGAGTGGATTGGGAACCGGTGCAGATAGCTCAGCGAGGAATAGCCGGTGCCGAAATCATCCAGTTGCACGTAGACGCCGGCGTCGCGCAGGCGTTCGAGCAGGCGGCGGACGTGGTCTGGATTGTCGAGCAAGGCGCCCTCGGTCACCTCGATGCGCACACGGCCTGGTGCCAGGCCACTTTCTTCGATGAGTTTGAGGCAGCTGCGGTCGAAATCCTGCGCGCGCAGTTGGCGCGCGGAGACGTTGATGCAGATGTAGGCCTCGCGCTCGGGCAGACGCGCGGCGTCGCGGCAGGCGAGTGCGAACATTTGCCAGTCGATCTGCTCGATTGAGCCATTGTCCTCGGCCACCGTCAGGAAATCGCCCGGCAGCAGCAAACCGCGCTCGTTGTGACGCCAGCGCAGCAGGGCTTCGTAGCCAACCACGCGGCTGTCCGCCAATCGCACGATGGCCTGGAAGTGCGGCTCGAACTCGCCGCGCGCCAGTGCCCGGCGCAGATCACCCTCCAGATCGAGCACCCGCAGCGCTTCTGCGCGCAAGCGCTCGTCGAACAGCTCGAAACGCTGCCGACCCTGCGATTTGGCGCGATACATCGCCACATCGGCATCGCGCAGCAGCTCTTCGGCGCGCAGATAGCGCGGATGGGCAAAGGCGATGCCGACGCTGGCCGAGGTGAACAACTCCTTGCCGCCGATCCGCATCGCCTCGGACAGCGTGGAGATCAGGCGCTCGGCGACGAAGGTGGCGCGATCCGGGTGCTGCAGATCGTCGAGCAGGATGGCGAACTCATCGCCGCCCAGGCGCGCGACCACGTCCGGGGCCTGCACCGAGGCCACCAGCCGCGCCGCCGCCGTTTTCAACAGCTCGTCGCCGACCAAGTGGCCGACGCTGTCGTTGACCACCTTGAAGCGGTCCAGATCCAGGAACAACACGGCGAAGCCGCGCACCTCGCCGCGCCGGAAGCGCGCCAGCGCGGCACCCAGACGATCCAGCAGATAGGCGCGGTTGGGCAGACCGGTGAGGGTGTCGTGCAGCGCCTGATGCTTGAGCGTGTCCTCGATGCGCTCGCGTTCCTGGATCTGATCGGTCAGCTCGCGATTGGCCACCGCCAATTCGTGGGTGCGATCGGCCACTCGGCGTTCCAGATCGGCATAGGCCAGGCGCAGCGAATCCTGCGCGCGCTTGCGTTCCAGGCCGTTGGCGATGTGGAAGGCGACGAAGGTGAGCAGTTCCTGATCGCGCTCGCTGAACTGGACCTCGCCGGTGTAGCTCTGCACCGCGATCACGCCGACGGTGCGCTCGTCGCAGATCAAGGGCAC
This sequence comes from Lysobacterales bacterium, assembly GCA_046346965.1. Lineage (GTDB taxonomy): Bacteria > Pseudomonadota > Gammaproteobacteria > Xanthomonadales > SZUA-5 > JAXMHB01. Next base: position 180,015 of record JAXMHB010000007.1, on the reverse strand, counting down.
GCCCAGCCAGTAGAGCGAACGCGTGCCGAAGCTGTGCACCTCGCCGGCGCGCTCCAGCGCCGCGATCGCCTCGCGATCCGCCAGCAGCGGCTGCCCAGTGCGCAGCACGTACTCGGTCAAGCCCTTGGACAGCCGCCGGCGCACGCGCACGGCGTCGAACTCGTCCACCGAGTATGGAAAATCCAGCACATCGGCATCGTCGCTGACCAGCGCGATGTAGAAATTGCGCGCGTACAGCAACTCGCCGACGATCGCATGCACCGCGGCGTAGAACTCCTCCAGAGTGTCGGCCGTGCTGGAGCGCTCGGCGATCCGGTACAGCGCCGCCTGCAGACGGGCGCTGCGCTGGCGTTCCTGCACCTCCAGGCGCAGCTCGGCGTTGGCCGCTGCCAGCTCGCGCGTGCGTTGCTCGACGCGCGCCTCCAGCGCTTCCTGGGCCTGCTTGCGCTCCAGCGCGGTGAGAATGTGCTGGGCCACGTACAGCAGCAACGCGCGATCGTCCTCGGTGTAGTTGTGTTCTTCCAGATAGGTCTGCACGACGACAGCGCCGCTGACCGCGCTGCCGCGCACCAGCGGCACACCCAACCAGCAGTAGCTGTCCGGCCCCAGCGCGTGATCGCGGCGCACGCCCAGGCGTTCGCGCAGGGTGTCCGAGGGCCCCATCTGCGCCTGACCGCTGCGGATCATCGCCAGCGTCAGACTGTTTGGAATGCTGCTGGCCGGGATCACTTCCTGTGGATCGGGCTTGTCGCCATCGACCGTGTCGGCAAAGTACAGGAAGCGCAGGCTGTCGCTGGTGGCGTCGTACAGCACGATGAAGAAGTTCTCGGCGTACATGAGCTCGGCGACGATGGCGTGCAGGCTGCGCAGCATGTCGGGCATGTCCAGATCCGAGCTGGCCATGTCGGCGATGGCAAACAACGCCCGCTGCAGGCGCTCGGCGCGCTCCAGCCGGCTGATCGCCTGGGTCAGCGTATCCAGTTCCACCAATCGGCCGGCCGCCGCCGAGCTGTCGTCCAGCCAGCGCGCAAAATCCGGCGTGTCCGGGCGCGGCTGGCTGACCGGCCACACCAGCGCCACGCGGGCAATGACGCCGGTGCGCACCAGTTCCTCCACCACCAGCGGCGCCGGCTCGCGCCGCTGCGCGCCGGGCGAGCCGAAGCGCCGGTGCAGCCAGGCCAGCGTGTCCGCATCCAGGCCCTCGGCCGGCGAGACGCGCACGGCGTCCACGTCCTGGCCCTCGCGTGGTCGTGCCCACCAGACCAGATGGCAGCTCTGCAGCCCGAAGCGCCGACGCGCTTCCCGCGCCACCACGTGGCCCAGCGTCGGCAGATCGTTCACCCGCATCAATTCGCGCAGATAGCGATCGATGCCGATGGCGGCGCTGGTCGGGACAGGCTCTGTCGACACGCAGGACGATCCGGGATCTGAGGCAGGGACGCCCTAGTCTAGTCGCTGACGGTGTCCGACTTGCCGTTCGGCTGCACCAGCGATCACTGCGCTGCACCGGTGGGCATACCGATATGCCCTCGTCTCACTGGCGCGCGTCGGCGTGCTTGCGGCAGGATTCCGCTTTGATCCAGCCGGCGCCACGCGGAGAGCCCATGATCTACAACGACATTCTGGAAACCATCGGCAATACGCCGATCGTACGCATCAACCGTCTCGCGCCGCCGGGCGTGGAGATGTATGTGAAGGTGGAGGCCTTCAATCCTGGCTCCTCGGTCAAGGACCGTCTGGCTTGGGCGATCATCCAGGACGCCGAGCGCCGCGGCGTGTTGAAGCCGGGCCAAACCGTGGTCGAGGCCACCAGTGGCAACACCGGCATCGCGCTGGCGATGGTCTGCGCCGCGCGCGGCTATCCCTTCGTCTCGGTGATGGTGGAGACTTTCTCGATCGAGCGCCGCAAGATCATGCGCGCCTACGGCGCCAAGGTGATCCTGACGCCGGCCGCCGAGCGCGGCTCGGGCATGGTGCGCAAGGCCGAGGAACTGGCCGCCAAGCACGGCTGGTTCCTGGCGCAACAGTTTGAAAATCCGGCCAATCCGGCCTACCACCGCAACACCACCGGGCCCGAGATCCTGCGCGATTTCGCCAATCGGCGCCTCGATTACTTCGTCAGCGGCTGGGGCACCGGCGGCACGATGAGCGGCGCCGGCCAGGTGCTGAAGCTGGCACGCCCGGACCTCAAGATCGTCACCACCGAGCCCGCCGGAGCGCAACTGCTGGCCGGCAAGCCGTGGGCGCCGCACAAGATTCAGGGCTGGACGCCGGACTTTGTGCCGGCGGTGCTGGATCGCTCGATCTTTGACGAAAACGTGCCGATTGATGACGTCAGCGCACGCGACACCGCGCGCCTGCTGGCGCAGCAGGAAGGCATCTTCGTCGGCATCTCCGCCGGTGCCACCTTCGCCGCCGCGCTCGACGTTGCCCGCCGCGCCTCGGCTGGCAGCGTGATTCTGACCATGCTCCCGGACACCGGCGAGCGCTACCTGTCCACCTTTTTGTTCGAGGGTGTCAGCGAGGGCTCGGACGACGAGTGGTTGGCGTCACTGGGCTGAGCCCCCAATCCGCGCCTAGCCGGTGTTCCGCGCCGGCAAAGGCGCGTGATCCAGGTCCGGCCGACGCCAGGGATCGACGTGCGTCATCAGATTGAGCACGCGGTGGCGCTGCATCACGCGCGCGCGCGCCGCCACCGCGATGTCGTGCCCGGCCTCGACGCTGAGTGTTGCGTCCACCTCGATATGGGCGTCCACGATGATCATGTCGCCCATCTTGCGGGTGCGGATATCGTGGACACCCTGGATGCCCGGCGTGTCGAGCAGGGTCTGGCGGATGGCCGTGATCTCGGCCTCGTCCACCGCGCGATCCATCAGATCGTGCAGCGCATCCCAGCCGAAGGACCAGCCCATCCGCGCCACCATGAAGCCGACGATGGCGGCGGCAATCGGGTCAAAAATGGGATAGCCGGCCAGATTGCCGAGGATGCCGATGCCCACCACTAGCGAGGAGGCCGCGTCCGAGCGCGCATGCCAAGCATTGGCGACCAGCATGCTCGATTTGACGCGCTTGGCCACCGCCAGCATGTAGCGAAACAGCGCCTCTTTGGCGACTAGCGCACCGATGGCCACCCACAACGCGGCCACATGCACCTCGGCGACGCTGTCGGGCTTCTCCAGCTTGCTGACCGCCGACCACAACATGCCGGCGCCCACTGCCAGTAGCAGCACACCGAGCGCCAGACTGGCGGCGGTCTCGTAGCGGTGGTGGCCATAGGGATGATCCTCGTCGGCATCCTTCTGACTGTGATGATTGGCGATCAGCACGACGAAGTCGGCCACCAGATCCGACAGTGAGTGGATACCGTCGGCGATCAAACCCTGCGATTTGGTCAGCACACCCGCCAGGATCTGCACGCTGGTCAGCAGCAGGTTGACGACGACGCTGACCCAGGTGCTGCGCGAGGCCGCCGCGGCGCGTTCTGCCGGGGTGTGGCCAGTGTCTTCGCTATCGTCGAGTGTGATCATGCCGAGGTTCCGTGCCGTGGCCGCCGCCGAGCATGGCGGCTGGGGCTGATTGATGCATTAAGGGTGGTCTTAGGCAAATTTGGGGGCGCAGGGGCAAAAAAGCGGGTCAAGGGTCAGGGGGCGGGGGACCAGCACTGCAGCACTTACGCGGCATTGTCGTAGGTCCCGAGTCCCGAGTCCCGAGTCCCGCTTCTACCGCTAGCCTAGCCCCATCCGCTGTCCCGGGGCCTGATGGCGATCATCCCACCAGTGGCGGCAGCGTTACCTCGAAACTGGCGCCGCCCAGTTGCTCCGAGCGACTGACCTTGAGCTCGCCGCCGTAGGAGGACACGATGTCGCCGACGATCGACAGGCCGATCCCGTGGCCCTGCACGCGCTCGTCGCCGCGCACTCCGCGCTTGAGCACCTCGCTTATCTTGTCCTCCGGGATGCCGGGACCATCGTCCTCGACGCGCAGCAGCAAGCCGGGCCGGCGCGCCTTCGCGCTCAGGATCGGCGCCGCCGTCAGCAGCACGCGCGAGCCGCACCACTTGAAGGCGTTCTCCAGCAGATTGCCGAGCAGTTCCATCAGATCGCCCTTGTCGCCGTGGAACATGCTGCGGGCGTCCACCTCGAACTCGGCCAGTGCGCCCTTGCGCGCATAGACCTTCTCCAGCGTCAGCGCGATCTCCTCGGCATGCGCCAGCACCGGCAGCGGCGCGGCGTAGGTCTGATGGCCGGATTTGGCGGCGCGCGCCAACTGATAGGCGACGATCTCATCCATGCGCGCCACCTGATCGAGGCCGGCGCGCTTGAGCTTGTCGGGCTCCTGCTCGTTCTCGAACAGGCCGCGCATCACCGCCAGCGGCGTCTTAAGACTGTGCGCCAGATCGCCCAGCGTATTGCGATAGCGCCGCAGATGCTCGCGCTCGCTCTGAATGAAGTCGTTCAGGCCACGCGTCAGCACTGCCAGTTCCATCGGGTAGCTGCCCGACAGGTTCTCGGCCTGACCGCGCTCGACCAGCGCCAGATCGCGCGCCACCGCGCGCAAGGGCCGCAGACTCCACACCAACAGCAGCGCCTGGAAGGTCAGCAGCAGCAGTCCCAGGCCACCGAGCAGCGCCCACATGGTCTCGCGGAAGGCCGCGATCTGGCGCTTGACCGAGCTCTGGCTCTCGCCGACGTTGAAGGTGACGCGCACATCCTTGCCCGAGGGCGAGCGCGCCTCGAACAGCACGCCCATGCTGAACATGTAGACCTTGCCGCCGTTCTCGGGCGTCTTGAAGGTCATCTCGCCCGGCTTCAAGGCGTCCTCGAAGGGCAACTCCCGGTCCAGCGAGGACGGCGATTCCCAGCCGAAATTCTGCGCATACACCGAGGCATACATCCCCGAGCCCGGGCGCTCCAGGCGCGGATCGGGCAGCACGTCGGGGATAATGATGCCGCCACCGGGCGAGGTGTCGGTGCCCGCCAGCAGCGTGTAGACCGCGCTCTGCAGGCGCTCGCGCACCACCGACTTGGCCCAGGTTTCAAAGGCGCGTTCCAGCGCATAGCCGGTGGCGCCGATGAAGGCCGCCAGCACCAGGCTGGCGGCGAGCAGCGACCGCGCGGCGAGCGAGAACTGGCGCCGCACGGCCATGGCGCGGTCCGTCAGGCCGTGCGCGGGATGGAGAAGCGATAGCCGCGGCCGCGCACGGTTTCGATCGGCTTCATGTCGCCTTCGGGATCGAGCTTCTTGCGCAGGCGGCCGATGAACACCTCGATCACATTGCTGTCGCGATCAAAATCCTGCTCATAGATGTGCTCGGTCAGATCGCTCTTCGACACCAGCTCCCCGGCGTGCAGGATCAGGTACTCCAGCACCTTGTACTCATAGCTGGTCAGATCCACCGCCTGATCGTGCACGGTGACCGACTGCGCCGTGGTGTCGAGCTTCACCGGGCCGCATTCCAGCAGCGGCTTGCTCCAACCGGCGCTGCGACGCACCAACGCGTTCATGCGCGCCAGCAGCTCCTCGATGTGGAAAGGCTTGACCAAATAGTCATCGGCGCCGCACTTCAGACCTTCGACCTTGTCCTCCCAGCTGCCGCGCGCGGTCAGGATCAGGATCGGATAGCGACGACCGGACTCGCGCAGCCGCTTGACCACTTCCAGGCCCGGCAGCTTCGGCAAACCGAGGTCGACGATGGCCACGTCGAAGGGAACTTCCTTGCCCATGTAGACGGCTTCATCGCCATCGGCGGCGGTATCCACGGCAAAACCCTCGCGCTGCAGGCGCGCGGCCAGGGTTTCGCGCAACGGGGCCTCGTCTTCGACCAACAGCACTCGCATGGCTAAGCTCCTTGAACGTGCTCAGGCTGGAATTTGAAAGATGCGCACACGGCCGTCCGGCATCAGCACCTTGATGCGATAGATGACCGTGCCGCGGGTACGAATGGTGTCTGCCGCCAGCACCTTGCCACCAGTTTCGCGCTGCACTTGCTCGATCGCCTCTTTCATCGTGATGGCCGCTGCCGGGCCGGCGATGACAGCCAGCAGCAGTGCGATCAGCAAGGAGCGAAGGATGGGCATGCCTGGGCGTAGGTCCGGTTGGGGGCTCTGCATCATAGTCGGCAGCGGGGCGACCGCACTATGAGCGCGCATCCTTGCAGGTGCTGCGCCAGCCGAAGCTGAACGAATCTTCCCCCGCGGCCGCCAGCCTGCGCAAGCGCGGATGGCGTTGCCGGGGCTTAACGAGGGGACTGCATGCAGTGATCGGACCGCCGCGCTACGCCAACCGCCCTGCCCGCCGCGCCCCTACTGGACGAGTGACCGCCAATCGCCGTGCGTAGTCCCCAGCACCCAGCTCAAGATCACGACACCCACGATATTCACAACTACGGTCGTCCAGAAAACGGCCTGAAAGCTCGCCTTGCTGGATTTGTGCTTGAATATCTGCTGCGCCAGCATGGCGCCTGGCCAACCGCCAAACAGCGCGCAGGCATGCAGAGTATCTTCGGGCGTACGCCAGCGCCCGTCTTTAGCCGCGAGTTTGTCCCATCCATAAAGCCCAAAGGTCCAGAGGCTCATTCCGCAGAATACCCACAGTATCCACCAGGGGATCTTGCCCAGCAAAGCCAGACCCGCTATCACGCCCAGGGCCAGAAGCGGGACTGTCCGCAGCCATCGGGGCTGCGACACTCGATTTCTGCTTCGCAGCTCCCTGGGTTCCGAGCGCCGGCGCACGGGTCCCACACCGATCGGCGCTACGCCCGTCGCGCGCAGCCTGCCATCCGGGCCTTTGGAAATCTCGTACATGACTTCGGTACCGACGCTTGGACGTGCGCTGCCATAGGTTTCGCTCAGATGAAAAAAGATGCGCGCGCCGCCAGATTCTGGCTCGATAAACCCAAAGCCGCGATCATCCTTCCAATCAACGATCCGTCCGCGCACGCAACAACGCCCCCGGCGCAAGTGCCCTTCCGACACATTTTAGCCGAACCTCAAGTTCGCGAACAGCGCAGCGCTGGCATGTCCATTGTCGGCTGAAAACAGATCGACGCATCTCAACTGGCACCACCTGGGGCCATGCGTACTCTTGGAATCGGCAACTGCAGGCATGACCAACGAATCTGCTCAGATCTGCTGGGGTGCGCGCGCCGTGTACGCGGCCCGCTGCATGAATCCCCAGGTATAACCCTCGGGATCGGTGACCTGCACCACGCGGACGCCGTAGAACTTGTATTCCGGCGCTTTGACCTGCACGCCCGATCGGATCAGTCGTTGGTACATGGCGTCGACATCGTGGACCCACACCCCGATCCATTCCTCAGGGCGCCGCCCGCGGCGCTCCCACCAGCCCGGCGCGCCATCCAACCACAGTTCGGCGTGACCAGCGAGCAGCTCGACGTTGGTGAGCGCCCCGGTCTCGTCCTGCCAGCGACCTTTCTCGACAAAACCACATACGCGCGTCAACCAGGCGACCGCCGCCGGCAGATCGGCGTAGTGCAGATAGGGCGTGAAACCGTTGAACGTGATGGCGGATTCAGACATGGGAATCTCCTGCTGGGGAAGCACTTGCCAAGACAGCTGCGTAGGAGCAAAAGCGGAGCGGGGGCCCGGCACTGTAGCGCTTGCCCGGCACAGTCGTCGGTATTGTTTGATGATCGAGTAAGCGCGCCAAGGGTCTCCGGCACGCTGACTGGTTCTGCAAACTGGCGAGTCCCGGGTCCCGGGTCCCGAGTCCCGAGTCCCGAGTCCCGAGTCCCGAGTCCCGAGTCCCGAGTCCCGAGTCCCGTTTTTGCCCCTACGCATCCATGTTTGGCAAGAGTCCCTGTCTCGCCTTCGGCGCGCTTACTCGTTCCGCATACTGGCGACTGCGCAACGCGGGCGCCGTATGGCTGGTCCCCCGCCCCCTGCCCCCGCCCCGCTCTTGCTCTTCCCCACCCATGTCTGGCACGAGTTTCCTCACCGGCGGTTGCGCGGATGCAGCAAGCTGACCAGGCTCCACAGCGGTCCGAACAGCAACCACAGGACGACGCAGCCGAAGGCGTGACGGTGCCAGTCCAGCAGGGGCTCGGTGGCCGGGCCGGCGCCGACGGCCGCGATCAAGGCCTCGACCAGCAGCAGCGTGATTGCGCACGCCAGGATGCAGCGCAACCACAGCAGCAGATCGTAGCGCAGCAGGGCCCAGCCTCGGGTCGGGGCGGCCGCCGGCGCCGGCCCGCCGGCAAAGCGGTGCGCGATATGGGCGTCGGCCCAGCGCACGACCATGCCGCCGAAGGCCAGGGTGAAACCGACATAGGCAGCCGCCAGGCCATGGGCAAAGGTGGCCGTCGCCCCGCGCCGCAGGTCGATGACGGTGAATAGCAGCAACAGCAGATCGACCAGCGGCAGCCCGTACAGCAACGCGCGGCTGAGACGCAGACGCTGCCAGCGGTAGCGCAGGGCCAGTGCCAGCACCAGGATCAGCCAGAAACTCGCTTCACAGGCGATGATGAGGGCATACAGCAGAAGGTCAGCGTTGGGCATCGATCTCGCCTGCAGGCGGCTCGCGCCGATGATGACGGGCGCTGCCCATGCCGCGCCACGTGGAGAGTGGCACATGCCAGCCGGCGCCGCCGCGCGTGCCCGCTGCGGGCGCCGGTTTCGTCCGCTGCCTTGGGTTGTGCCGCAAAGCGCTGCATCATGCGGCGCTCGCGCCGCCCGAGCAGGACGACCATGCCAGCCCCCGCCTCCACGCTGTCCCTGAGCGCCGCCCGTGTGGCCGATGCGCCGGCGCTGTCGACGTTGATGACCGAGACCTTTCTGGCCGCCTACGGCGATGTGGCGCCCGAGGCCAGTCTGCGCGCGCACATCGACGCCTGCTACGCCGCCGAGCGCGTGGCCGCCTGGCTGGAACAAGGTCGTATCGAGATCTGGCGCCTGCGCGATGGCGACACCGATGCCGGCTATCTGCAACTGGGCCTGGGCGTGGCCAGCCCGCCCACGCTCAAGGGCCTGCGCGCGCTGGAGGTGCAGCGCTGCTATCTGCGTCCCGAGTACATCGGCGGCGGCGCCGGCGCGCTGCTGATGCACCAAGCCCAGCAGCGCGTGCGAGACTTGGAAGCCGACGCGCTGTTCCTCAGCGTCTACCAAAAAGCGCCGCGGGCCATCCGCTTCTACGAGAAGCACGGCTTCCGCATTGCCGCCCCTGTGGTCTACTACCTCGCCGACATCCCCTTCAACGACTACCAAATGACTTGGGTGAGGCCCGATGCTTGCGCCGCATGCGGCGCATCGGGCCGAACGCCCTGAGGCTATGCCGAAGGGCCGGACTGAAGGAAGGCACGCCGCATGCGACGCGCCTTCCTGAACGCCCGACGGCTATGCCGGCGGGCCGGACTGAAGGAAGGCGGCCCACTGCATCGGCGAAGCCCTCTGGGGGCGCCGACGTCCTCGTCGGCAGCAGGCCTGGTGTTGCCGCGAAGGTTGAGGGTCCCCTGGGGGCTGCTTGCCTGCGATGCCACTGCGCTCAGGCGACGTGCTGACTATCGGCCGACGAGGACGTCGGCGGTCCCGGGGTCGCATCGTTGGGGCGCTCCGGTAGCCCAGGCGCCGGAGGACCGGCGCCCTCCTGGCGCGGCAGACCGCCATTAGCGGCGCCCGGCCTCGCCCAGCGCTAATCCGCCCAGCCCTGCTCCAGCCGCTCGATCAGCGCCTCGGCACTGGCGTTGAGCGCGTCGGCGTGTGCCGGACGGGCGAGCAGATCGGCCAGCGCGAGCGGCGCGGCGACCGCGTGGCCGACCAGCGGCTCGACCACGTCGTCGAACTTGGCCGGGTGCGCGGTGGCGACCAGCAGCGCCGGGCCAGTCAGGCCGCTGCGGCGCAGCGATTCGTAGACCTCGACCGCGCATGCCGTGTGCGGGCACCAGACCTGGCGGTAATCAGCTTCGCCTGCCGCAATCCGGGCGCGGATGGTGGCGTCGTCGATGCTGTGCGCGTGGATGTCGGCGTGGCGCAGATCGCGCTCGCGGAAAAACCAGCGCAAGCGCTCGAAATTGCTGGGATCGCCGACGTCCATGGCATTGGCCAGCGTGGCGACACTGGGACGCCCGCGGTACTCGCTGCCACCGAAATAGTCCGGCAGCGTGCGGTTGGCGTTGGTGGCGAAGTGGATGGCGGCTATCGGCAGGCCCATCTCGCGCACCAGCACCGCGGCGAGGGCATTGCCCAGGTTGCCGGTCGGCACGATCAGCGTTGGCGCCGGACCGCGGTGCGCAAGCCGTACGGCCGCATAGGCGTAATACGCCATCTGTGGCAGCAGGCGCCCGAGCGAGATGCTGTTGGCGCTGGTCAGCGCGTGGCGGCTGGCCAGCTGGCGATCGCCCAGCAGCTGTTTGACCACGCGCTGGCAGTCGTCAAAGCTGCCCTGCACCTTGAAGGCGTGCACGTTGTCGCCGAAGGCGCCCAGCTGATGCGCCTGGCGCGCCGAGACGCGGCCATCGGGATAGAGAATGACGACGCGGAAGCCCGGGCGCCGATGGAAGGCGGCCGCGACCGCGCCGCCGGTGTCACCGGAGGTGGCGACGAGCACGGTGCGGACCGGATCCTCGCGCGTACGCAGACGCGCCAGGCAGGCCGCCAGAAAGCGCGCAGCAAAGTCCTTGAACGCCGCCGTCGGGCCGTGGAACAGCTCCAGCAGGCTGGCGTCTCCGCCCAGCTCGACGATAGGCAGCGGCAAGTCCAGCGCCTCGGCGCAAATCGCGTCCAGGTGCTCGGCCAGACTGCTGCCGGCAAAAAACGGCGCCAGCAGCCGCGCCGCAACCTGCGGCAGCCCGGTGCAATCGGCAAAATCCGCCACTTGGAAGCTCGGCAAACGCTCCGGCACATACAAACCACCGTCCGCCGCCAGCCCCGCCGACAGCGCGGCATCCAGCGTGCTCGGCCATTCCTGGCGCGGGTCTCGCGTACTGTAGTAACGCATCACTCGCTCCCGATCAGCTGCGCGCCGGCATTCGCCACCGCGCTGACGATCACATCGCTGGCGAGGCCGGCCTCGGCGAAGGCGGCGGCCATCGCCGCACCCGCGGCCTCGGCCTGCGCGCGCTGACGGAACCAGCCGAACACGCTGGGACCGGCGCCGGAAATGGAGGCGCCCAGCGCGCCGGCGTCCAGCGCCGCCTGCTTGACCGCGGCAAAGCCCGGAATCAGCGCGGCGCGGCGCGGTTCGACCAGCCCGTCTCGCAAACCGCGGCCGATCAGCTCGAAGTCGCCGCGGAAGCAGCCGGCCAGCACCAGCGCCAAGCCCTCGCTCTGCGCGACGAACTCATTGAGCGCATACACGCCGCGCAGCGCCTCGCGCGCCTTACGGGTTTCCAGCACGAAATGCGGGTGCACCACCACGGCGGTCAGTCCGGCCGGCACCGGGATCGGCACCATCTGATCGTGGGTCGCCAGCACCAGGCCGCCGAGCAACTGCGGCGCCACGTTATCGCCGTGCAGGCTGCCACTGGCGGCGCGCTCGCCCTCCAGCGCATAGGGATAGAGCGCGGCCACCGGCAGCGGTTCAGCCAGCAGGCCATTGGCGGCGGTCAGCGCAGCAGTGGCCGAGGCGGCGGAGCCACCGAGGCCGGAGCCTAGCGGTATGCCCTTGTCGATCTCGAGCTCGATGCCAAAGGGCAGATCGAGTGCGCTGCGCCACGCGGCGACGGCGCGCGCGGCGGTGTTCTGCTCCGGATCGAAAGGCAGATCGGTCACCACGCCGCGGATCGCGCTGACGCGCACCACCGGTTCTTCGATGCGGCGCGCGCTGACGCGATCGCCGACGCCTTCCAGTGCATGGCCGAGGATGTCGAAGCCGACGCCCACATTGCCGACGCTGGCGGGCGCAAAGGCGCGCGCCAGACTGCGTCCGCCGCTCACAGCGGGGCTCCCAGCGCCGCGGCCACGCGCAACAGATCGGCAAACACGCCGGCGGCGGTGACATCGGGACCGGCGCCCGGACCGCGCACAATCAAGGGGTTATTGCGATAGCGCTCGGTCTGGAAGGACACGATGTTGTCGGTCAGCGCGATGTGGGCGAAGGGATGGTCGGCCGGCAGCGCCTTCAGCGCCACTACGGCGCGGCCATCGGCTTCCAGCACGGCGCAGTAGCGCAGCACCTGCTGCTGCGCGCGGGCGGCCTCATAGCGCTCGCGCATCGGCGCATCGAAGCTGCTCAGCCCGTGCAGGAAGCCCTCGACGTCGGCGCTGCGCAGCGATTCCGGCACCAGCGATTCCACATGCACCTGATCGACCGAGATCTGCACGCCCATCTCGCGCGCCAGGATCACCAGTTTGCGCGCCACATCCAGGCCCGACAGGTCATCGCGCGGATCGGGTTCGGTGTAGCCGGCCTGCTTGGCCTGACCGACCAGCTCGGAGAACGGCGTCTGGCCATCGAAGCGGTTGAACAGATAGGCCAGCGTGCCGGAGAAAATGCCCTCGATGCGGACGATGCGGTCGCCGGTGTCGATCAGATCACGCAGCGTGCCGATCACCGGCAGGCCGGCGCCGACCGTGGCCTCGTAGCGCCAGCGCGCGCGGCCCTGTTTGGCCGCCTGCTGCACCGCGCGATAGCGTTCCAGCGGACCACCGCCGGCCTGCTTGTTGGGCGTCAGCACATGGATGCCGGCGGCCAGCCAGCGCGGATAGTGGTCGGCCACGGCGGAACTGGCCGAGCAGTCGATGATGACCGCGTGCGGCAGGTGCTCGGCGTGCACATGGCGCGCGAAGGCATCGAGGTCACAGGCGATCCCGCGCTCGCCCATTTGGGCGCGCCAGTGCGGCAGATCGATCTGCTGCTCGTCCAGGAGCATGCTGCGGGTGGTGGCAATCGCGCGCACGCGGAGGTCAAGGTGCGTCTCCGCCAGCAGGCGCGCTCGCGCCTCGGCGATCTGCGACACCAGCGCCTGGCCCACGGTGCCGGGGCCGATGATGCCGATCGACAGCGTCTGCGCCGACAGATAGAAGCCGGCGTGCACGGCGCGCAGCGCGCGCGTGGCTTCGCCTTCGGCAATCGCCACCGAGATATTGCGCTCCGAAGAGCCCTGGGCGATCGCGCGCACATTGACCTTGGCGCGGCCCAGCGCATTGAACAGGCGCGCGCAGATGCCCGGCGTGCCGGCCATGCCCTCGCCCACCACCGCCAGCACGCTGATGCCGCGCTCGCTGACCACGCGCTGGATCTGGCCCAGCGTGATCTCGCGGGCGAAGGCATCGGACAGCACATTGCGCGCGCGGTCGGCGTCATCGCCCTTGATCACGCAGCAGATCGAGTGCTCGCTGGAGCCCTGCGAGATCATCGTCACCGAGACGCCCGCCTCGCGCAGCGCGGCGAACACGCGCTCGGCGGTGCCGGGCACGCCGATCATGCCGGCGCCCTCGATGGTGATGATCGCCATGCCGCCGATGGTGGTGATGCCCTTGATCGGCGGCGCCTCGCCGCCTTCGGCGTCGATCCGGGTGCCCGGGTGCGCGGGGTTGAAGGTGTTGCGGATGAACACCGGGATGCCCTTGGCGGTGGCCGGTGCCATGGTCTGCGGATGGATGACCTTGGCGCCGAAGTAAGCCAGTTCGAAAGCTTCCTCGTAGCTGACGTGATCGAGCACGATGGCCTCGGGCACGCGCCGCGGATCGGCCGACAGCACGCCGTCGACATCGGTCCAGATGTGGATCTCGGCGGCGTCGAACAGCGCGCCGAAGATGCTGGCGGAGTAATCGCTGCCGTTGCGTCCCAGCGTGGTGATGCGCTCGTCGCCCAGGCGGCGGGCGATGAAGCCGGTCACCACATAACGCGTCGACGGCTGCTGGTGGCGGAAATGGCCGATCAGCTTCTCGCTCGGCAACCATTCCACCGCCACGTGCAGCTCGGTATGGGTGACGCGCAGCACCTCGCGCGCATCGAGGTACACGGCCGGCTGCCCAAGCCCGTTGAAGTGCGCCGTCAACAGCTGCGCCGACCACACCTCGCCCAGGCCCGACACCAGTTCCAGCACTTCGGTGGGCGTGGTGCCGAGCAACTCGACGCTGCGCAGCAGATGCGAGAGGTCGGCGATGCCGGTTTCCACCGTCTGGACAAAGGCGCTGGCGGAGGCGCCGAGCAGATCGCCGGCGGTTTCGATATGGCGCTGGCGCAGCGCGTCCAGATCCTGCACCCAGCCGGCATCGCGCGCGGCGGCCTTGCGGGTCAGGTTGATCAGCGCATCGGTGACGCCCTGCATGGCCGACACGACCACCACCTGGGCCTCGTCCGGGCGGGCGACGAGCAATTGGGCAACGGTTTGATACCGGGCAGCGTTGGCGACGCTGGACCCGCCGAACTTGTGGGCGATCCACCGCATGGTCTGGCTTCCATGGTTTGTTGATGCGGAAGAGCGACCCTCCCGGCGCTCCGAACCTGCGACAGTGCCAGAGACTGCGTGCCTGAATCAATCCACCTTCCGCCGCAAACGTATGTGGCGGCGGCGCGGATGCTCAGGGCAAGGGCAGCGGCGTCGTGGTGTGGCGCAGCGCGCGGCGCAGCCAGCGCGAACGCTGCGCGCGTCCGGTGACCGCGGCCACCAGATGCTTGGGCCGCAAGGGCTTGATCAAATAGTCATCGCCACCGGCGGTCAGCGTCTCGAAGCGGCGCTCCTGGTCCTCATCGCCGGAAATCAGCACCACCGGCGTGAACGCAGTCTTGGTGTGCGCCCGGAACAAACTCAGCAGTTCGAGGCCGGACAACCCCGGCATGTGCAGATCGAGCAGGATCACGTCCGGCACGAAGTTATCCAGCGCCGGCAGCGCGCCGATCGGATCGTTGATCACCCGGGTATCCATGCCCGAGCGCTTCAGCACCGAGTCGACCACCATGGTCATCGACACATCGTCGTCGATGATCAGCGCGCGGTAGGGATCAAGGCGATCGCGCAGCACCTCGACGATTTCGCGCGCCAGCGCGTCGACATCGCCCGGCAGCACGAAAAAGCCGTCGGCGCCGGCCTGCCCGGCCTTCAGCCGCAGGCGTGCATCGTCGGTGCGGGCGACCACGAACAGGCCAATGCGACGACGCGCCTGATCCAGCGAGGGATCGAGCTGCAGCAGTTTGTCCCAGACATCCAGGCCCGCGGCCGGCAGGATCAAGGCCTTGACCTCCGGCTTGCCCAGCCACTGGCCTGTCTGGCGGTCCAGGCGCAGCAGCGGCTGCACCAGATAGCCGACGTCCTCCAGCGCCATGCCCAGCGTGCCGGCATCGCGGCCGGTGGGATCGATGAACACGATGGTGTCCACCGCGGCTTTGCTCGGCGCCGGCTCCGGCGCCGGTGCACTGGGCTCGGCCTTGGCGGCCGGGGCGTCGAACACCAGGGTTTCCGGCTCGGGCAGTTCCGGCGGCGTCAGGATCTCCAGCGCGGTGGAGGTTTCCAGCCGCTGCAGCTGTTCGGACACCGCGTCCAGCAAGGTCTCCAGCTGCGCCCGGCGCGATTCCACCGGCCCCACGCGCGAGTCGGTAAAGGCGCTCAAATACGCCGCAAAGCCGAGGATGGCTTCGGCCAGCGAGGCATGGCGGGAGTCACTCAGCGTCTCCGACAGCTGCTCGGCGCGCTCGCAGATCTGTTCGGCCGCTTCCATATCCCAGGGACTGGCCAGCAGATGGCGGGCGGCGTGTTCCAGCTGACGCATCGGATCCAGGTCGGGACTCATAAGTTCCAGATTTGACTCAAGAAAGGGGCGCGTCGGACGCGCTCTCATAGGGATTGGCGATCGCCAACGCCGCCAGCGCACGCACTTCCAGCGCCTCCATGCGCTCGGCCTCGGCCTCGGTCTCGTGATCGAAACCGAGCAGATGCAGCACGCCATGGATGCACAAATGCGCGTAATGCGCTTTCAGCGGCTTGCCCTGCTCGGCGGCCTCGCGCGCCACCACCGGCGCGCACAGGGCCAGATCACCCAGAAAGCGCGGGCCGCCGGATGGCGCGGGGTCCGCCGGGAAGGACAGCACATTGGTGGCGTAGTCTTTGTGGCGGTACTGCCGATTGAGCGCCCTACCCTCGTCCTCATCGACCACGCGCACCGACAGCGCCAGCGGCTTGCGCACGCGCGCCACCTGCGCCGCAGCCGCCAACCAGCGTTCGAAGGACGCTCGCGCCGGCACGCCGCGTCGTGGCGCGCCCAGGCTCAGCGTCAACTCATGGCTCATGCGCGCTGCTCGAAGCGTTCGTAGGCCTGAACGATACGGGCGACCAGCGGGTGGCGCACCACATCCTGGCTCTGGAAGAAAGTAAAACTAATCCCATCGACCCCGTTCAACACCTCGATGGCATGGCGCAGCCCGGACTGATCCTTGCGCGGCAGATCGATCTGGGTGACGTCACCGGTGATCACCGCGGTGGTGCCGAAGCCGATGCGGGTCAGAAACATCTTCATCTGCTCGATGGTGGTGTTCTGCGCCTCGTCCAGGATCACGAAGGCATCGTTCAGCGTGCGTCCGCGCATGAAGGCCAGCGGCGCAATCTCGATGACATTGCGCTCCAGCAGCCGGGTGACTTTCTCCACGCCCATCATCTCGTAGAGGGCGTCGTACAGCGGGCGCAGGTAGGGATCGACCTTCTGGGTCAGGTCGCCGGGCAGAAAGCCGAGCTTCTCGCCGGCTTCCACCGCCGGCCGCACCAGCAGGATGCGCTGCACGCGGTTGCGGTCCAGCGCCTCGACCGCACTGGCCACCGCCAGGTAGGTCTTGCCGGTGCCGGCCGGGCCGATGCCGAAGTTGATGTCATTGGTCGCCACCGCGTGCAGATAGCGCACCTGATTGGCGCCGCGGCCCTTGACCACGCCGCGCTTGGTGCGAATCACCACTTCCTGGGCGCTCTCCGCCAGCGTTTCGGCGTAGGCGTCGGCGCCCAAGTCCTTGATCGCCAAGTGGACGCTGGCCGCGGTCAGGGTTTCCTCGGCGGCGCTCTCATACAAAGCGCGCAGCAAGCGCGTCGCCGCGCGCACCGCCTCGGCCGCGCCGCTGATCTTGAACAGATTGCCGCGATTGGCGACTTCCACACCGACGCGCAGCTCCACCTCGCGCAGGTGCTCGTCAAACGGCCCGCAGAGGTTCGCCAGGCGTTCGTTGTCCTCGGGTTCCAGGACCAGCGTTTCGGATTCGATGGCAGCAGCTTTGGGAGTACGCGACATCAGCAGTCTCGGCTACAAGCGCCCACAGGCGCGCGGGCCTTGGGCCCGGAAGGCGGACCAGGGTGCGCCGCAGCAGCCGATCCCATCGGCCCAGCGCACCCGCAGCCCGCGGCGAAGCTGCGCATGCTTGGCGAAAGCCGCGCGCTGCGCAATGGGCATGGGGGTGATGCAGAGGCGGAAAGGCGGGGCGGGGGGCGGGGGTTGGGGGACCGGCACTGCGGCGACTGCGTGACACTGTCGCCGGTACGGTTTGCGGTACGCGTCGGTGGGCGGCAAGCGGGCCATAGACGCTGTTCACGGACCACGCCGGCCCGATGCCGGGCCACGTTTGCTGCTTGCCGGGCCATTGTTGCCCGATGCCGGGTCATTTCTGTCCTCTGCCGGGCCATTTCTGTCCGGTGCCGAGTCATTTTTGTCCTATGCCGGGTCATTTTTGTCCGGCGCCGGGCCATTTTCGTCTGATGCCGGACGCGGCCAGCCCGTAGGCGGGTCTGGATCTGTCCTCTGCCGGACCAATCCTGTCCGCTACCGGGTCATTTTTGTCCTGCGCCGGGTCAATCTTGTCCTCTGTCGGGTCATTCTTGTCCTGCGCCGGGTCATTTTCGTCCGATGCCGGACGCGTCGAGCCCGATGCCGATCAAAATCTGTCCGCTGCCGGGCAGGTCTGGTTCGATCGGCCGGCGTACGCGCGCGCCGCCCCCCCCCCCCTCAGAACTTCCACTCCAGCGACAGATTCAGCTCGCGGCCCTTGCTGTACTCCCGGGTGATGCCATTGCCCTGGGTGAACTCCACGCGCGGGTCGAGCAGGTTTTTGGCGCGCGCCTTGAAGGTCCAGCCGGACCACGGCAGTGATTGTTTGTAGACGAAATCCAGCTGGTTGAAGGGCTCTTCGTAGATGTCCGGGGCGCCGTTGACGCCGACGTTGGAGATGCGGCGTCCGAAGCGGTTGTAAACCAGCGAGGCTTCGCGGCCGGAGTCGGGGTTGATGTAGCCCAGTTGCAGGTTCACCACGTAGGGCGACTGGCCTTGCAGCGGGCGCTCGCGGGTGGTCTGGATGCTGGCGGCCGAGCCGAGTTCGATGGTGGAGTCGATGTAGGCGTAGTTGGCGGAGACATACCAGTTCTCCCACTGGAAGTCCGGCAGCCAGGACGGGTTGGCCCAGCGGCGATCGTTGAGCAGGCCCAGCGTTTTGTAGATGTCGAACTCGACGCCCGCCAGCTTGGCGCTGTCGACGTTGATGTAGGTCAGCAGCTCGCCGGTGCCGGGCACCAGCACGCGCTCAATGGGTTTGTCGAAGGTCTTCGAGAACAGGCTGACGGTGAAGCTCTCGGCGTCGGTGTAGTAATACTCCCAGCGCAAGTCGAGGTTCTGGATGCTGCTGCTGACCAGATTCGGATTGCCGATGGTTTCGGTGTCGAGCAAGGGATCGGTGAAGGGGGCCGCCGACAGCTCGCGGAAATCCGGGCGTGACAGCGTTTCCGAGTAGCCGAGGCGGAACTGGTCCTTCTCGCTGCGCACCCAGGTGATGCTGGCCGAGGGCAGCAGATCCTGGGTCTCGATGCGCGCCTCGGTGATCTCGGCCCCAGGCTGGCTTTGGTCGCCCGTGGACACCAGCTGGAAGTTGTCTTCCTGACGCGCACCGAGCGTGATCCGCCAGTCCTCGAACAGCACCAGATCGATGCCGGCGTAGACGCCATCCAGGCTCTGCTCGGCGGTGTAGAAGTCGGTGTCGCGACCGGTCTGATCGAACTGGAAGCCAGTCGCGCCGATGTTCGCCGGCACCAGGATCTGCCCGGGCGTCAGCAGCAGCGTGGCCGGATCGCGCGCCAATGCGCCGTTGGCACGGTAGACGAAGCGCAGGATGCCGGAGTCGCGCTGGCGCCGCAGTTGCGAGGCGCCCAGGCTGAAGGTGAGCGAGGACGTCTCGCCAAACTGCCACGGCAGTTTGAGCCCCACCGCGTACTCGTCGGCGCTGTCATCCAGCTCGCTGTAGTCGAAGCTGTTGCTGTCGGCGCGCGAGGAGAAGCGATACTCGCCGCTGCCGTCACGGTCGTAGCGGAACTGGCGATTGGCCGGCGCGTCGCGGCCGGCGCGTGCGGTGGTCCATTGCCAGTCGAGCGCCAGATTGCTCAAGCTCGGGAACAGATGCTCGCCGGCGACCTGTTCGGAGATCAGGAAGTTTTCGATCCATTCGGACTGGTAGAAGCGCGAGCGATCGGCCGGGTCCTCGGTATAGCCTTCCGAGAAACGCGCCTCGTCGGCGGTCTGCCGAACCAGCACCGTGGTCGACTTCAGCTTGTGGTTCTCGCCGAACTCCAGGCCGGCGTTGAAAAAGCCCGACAATTCAATGTTCTGTTCGCTGCGCAGGCGCTCGATTTCGGCGCCGAGCACGAGCGTGTCGCGACCTTCAACGCGATAGGTGCGCCGGGTTTCCTCGCGCGTGTCCCACTCGTTGCTGTAGCGCAGCGAGGACAGGAAGCCGGCCTTGATGCCGCCGAAATCCCAGACATTGCCGAGTGAGGCGGTCAAGCCTGCACCGGGCGGCAGCGAGGTGGATTGCTGGTCGAAGCCGAGCCCGGCGAACTGCTCGCCATAGGCCTCGTACTCGGCCGGCGTGACGCCACCCGGATTGAAGGCGGTGCGCGGACGCAGGCGGCCATCCTGGGCGATGCGCTCGGCAATGGCCTGCGGCAGCGCGCGGGCGTGATCGAAGCCGGTCCAGTCCTGGTCGTCGCCGCGATAGGTCAAGCCCTCGCTGCCGGTGGTGCCTTCGGCGTAGATGCCGCTGATCTGAATGCGCGCCAGGAAGCCCTCCGGCATGCCGCGCGTGCGCAGCTGGATGGTGCCGCCGCCGAACTCGCCGGGCATGTCCGGCGTGTAGGTCTTTTGGATGACGATGCCTTGCAGAATCTCGGTCGGAAACAGATCCAGCGGCACCACGCGCCGGGTGGGATCGGGCGAGGGTATCTGCGCGTTGTTCAGCAGCGTCGAGGAATAGCGCTCACCGAGGCCGCGCACGTAGACGAATTTTCCGTCCACCAGCGTCAGGCCGGTCACGCGGCGCAGCGCGCCAGCGGCATCGGAATCGCCGCTGCGCGAGATCTGTTCGGCGCCGATGATGTCGGTCACGGCGCTGGAGGTGCGCTTCTCCTCGACAAAAGCCGCCAGCGAGCCCTCGACATAGGGCTCGACGACGACGAACTCGGGCAGTTCCAAACCCGCCGGCGTCAGCTCGATGTTGCGCTCCGCCTTGCCCTTGGCCGGAATCTCCACCGCGTCCAGCGTCTGCGCGGCAAAGCTCGGCGCCAGCACCGACACCGAGTAACTGCCGCCCGGCACTTCGGCGCGGAAACGCCCTTGCGCATCGGTGGTCAGATCGATCGGCGTGCCGGCAATGTAGACGCGCGCACCGGCGATCGGCTGGCCGTTCTCGGCGTTGACGATCTGGCCTTCGAGCACGCCGGGATCGGCGACCGCCACCGCTTCCTTGAGATCGCGCGCGGCCTGGGCCGAGCTCTCCAGGCTGACATTGGCCTGGCCGTCGGCCTCGAAGTTGACGATCAGCTCGGCCACCTCGCCGGCGACGGTGCGCAGCGGCAGGCTGCGGACCACCTGCTCGCCGCGCAGGATCTCCAGCTGATGCTCACCCGGCGGCAACTCCAAGCGCAGCGCGCCATACGCGTTGGGCTGTTGCACGCTGCCGTTGACGCGCACGCGGTAGTCCGCGGTCGGCCCCTGCACGCTGTCGAAGGCATAGATGTCGACGCTGGCGCGCTCCTGCGCCTGCGCCGACAGCGCCAGCGACAGCAGAGTGGCCAACAGCGAGCGACGCAGGCCGCGGCGAGGCGCACCGTGCGAGAGACGGTGTCTGGGAGTTCGAAGGTTTGACATGCGTATCCTGCCTGACGGCCTCATCCGCAGCGCCAGCGTTCGTCCGCGCATTCCTGCATGGACTGACGCAGTTCCGTGGCCTTGCGGAACAGATCGGGTTTGCTGAGCTTGGCCAAATGGCCTTCGGCCGCGGCGAAATCGCCTTCTTTGTAGAGGGCATAGGCCAGCGCGTAGCGGACCTCTTCTTCATCGAGCAGCCGGGTGCGCGTCAACGCGCCCTCCATGCCGCGCACCTCGGCGTAGCGGCCGAGCTCGACCAGGATGCCAAGGCGCTGTTTCAGCTTCAGCGACTGATCGCCGATCTCGGCGTTCACCGCCAGCGCGCGGGCGTACAGCTTGGCGCGTCGGAACAGCTCGGCGGCCTCGGGTTTCAGCGCCGGATTGGACAAGGACGCGCGATACATCAGCTCGCCCGCAGCCAGCGGCTGTCCCTGCTCCAGATAGGTGGCTGCGAGTACCTTGACCACGTTCTCGCTGGCCGGGAACTTGAGCCGCGCGGCTTCGAGAAAGCGCAAGGCGGCATCGAATTGGCGCGCGCGCTTCAGCGCGTTGCCGATCGCCACATAGTCCTCTTCCTTGCCATCGACGCGCTGCAGATAGCTTTGACCGCGAGCGGCCGCCTCCTGATACAGGCCCAATTCCATCAGGAAGAAGACCTCGCGGCGCAGGAACTGCGTGTTGGCCGGGAAACGCCGGGCGCCGTCCGCCAGCACCGCAAAGGCGCGCGCGCGATCTTTCAGCAGCCAGTGCGCCTGAGCGCGCATCAGAAACACCGCCGCCAGGGCGTCAAAAGCAGCGCCAGCGCGATCCAGTGTGCGCAGCACATCGGCATAGCGTTCCAGCCCGAACTGCGCCTGCGCCAGATACAGAAAGATGGTCGGCTCGCTCTGCCCCGCAGCAATCGCACGCTCGAAGGCCGCGACCGCCTCCTCCGGCTTCTGCAGATTCAATGCGATCAGGCCACCCAAGGTGTGGTACTTCACCGCATCCAGATCCGGCTGCGCCGGATCCACCTTGGCAAACTCCACCGCCGCCTTGTCGTAATGGCCATCGGACGCGAGCAGCGCCGCCAGTTCCAGATAGTTGGGTTCATCGGCGGCGTGTAGCGGGGCAGCCATGAATAGACACATCGCCGCAAGGACAGTGAAAAGTGAAAAGTGAAAAATAAATGGGTGCCGCACCCAGAGTTTGCCGCTGTCATCTGCAGCCACTGAACCATCCATTTTCACGACCCACTCCATTGCATTCCAGACCGTCGCCAGGGCGCTTCTTCACTTTTCACTTTTCACTCTTCACTCTTCACTCACCACCGTCCCCACTCTCCCGCTTCCCGCTTCCCCCTTTCCCTTTTCCCTTTTCCCCTTTCCCCGCCCCTACTCAACTCAGATCAAACCGCACCCGCTGCGTCGCCCAGACGCGCACCGCCTGGCCCTGGTACTGCGCCGGCTCGAACTTCCACGACTTGACGCCGGCTTCGGCGGCCGCCTCAAAGATCCCGGCGGGCTGTGCTTCCAGCACTTTGACGCGCTCGACCTGCCCGGTCGGGCTGATCAGCACGCTGAGCAGCACATAGCCCTCGACGCCCTGTGCCTTGGCGCGCAGCGGGTACGGGATGGCGGTCTGGACAGTCGGCTTGGGCGGCACATCGACCGACGCGTCGGTCATCACCACGTCCTTCTGGTCGCCGAGCAGATTGCCGCCCAGCGCCGACAGGTCCTCTGCTTCATACTGGGGCAAACCGAAATCCAGGCCTGACAGGGCTGCACCCGCGCTCAAACTGGGCGGCGCCGGTGCGCGGCGCGGTGCCTTCTTCGGCGGCTCGCGCCGCTGCACCTCGCGCGTGGACTTCGGCTTCTCGCGCTTTTCGGCGCTGATCTGCGTCACCGGCTTGCCGTCGTCACCACCCGGCAACACGCCCTTGCGATTCATCCACAGAATCGAACCCGTCACCAGCGCAAGGCCAAACAGCATGCTGCCCGAGGCCACCACGAGACGGCGAACGGCGGCGGAACTCATGCCGTCCTCCGAACCGCCTTAAAGGGCACGAGGGCACGCGAGCCAATGCCTTGGAGGGCACGAGGGCACGAGGGCACGAGGGCACGCGAGCCTATGCCTTGGAGGGCACGAGGGCACGAGGGCACGAGCGCACGCGAGCCCACGCCTTGGAGGGCACGAGGGCGCGAGGGCACGCGAGCCAAGGCGTCGTGAGATCGAGGGTGTGCGGGCATCCGAGCGGAAAGCTCCGAGTGGTACGCGGACCTCGACGGGGCGCGCAGGACGAGGGAAAGAGCCTCACCCGGAGCACGCTTTTGCGTGCCAACGTGCCCTCGTGCCCACGTGGCCTCAGAGCCCTTCGCTCGCGTGCCCTCGTGCCCTCGTGCCCTCGTGCCCTCCATGGATGTGGCCCTGGTGCCCTCCAATGCCTCGGCGCTGTGGGTTGCCATCACCCCTCCCCCGCCTCGACGCTGGTCGCTACGCCGATGTCCTCGGCGCCCGCCAGTCGGGCCTGGTCCACGACTTCCACCAGGCGGCCGGAGGGAACGATTTCGTCGGTGACCACCAGCACGCTCTTGCCACTCATGCCTTTGAGCTGATCGCGCAGGCGGCTCTGCAGTGTCCAGATCTGCACCGGCTCGCCGTCGATATAGGTCTGGCCTTGTTTATCGATGTACACGCGCGCCGCTTTGGTCGAGGCCACCTGCGTGCTGCTGGCGCCGGGACGGTCGATATCGACTTTCATATCCTTGACGAAGGTGGTGCTGACCATGAAAAAGATCAGCAGAATGAAGGTCATGTCGATACAGGGCGTGAGATCGATCGCGCCTTCGGCCGGTTTGTCTTCGTGGCGCCGGAAACTCATGATTTGAACTCCACGTGCTCATAAGGCTCCGAGCACAATATGTCTTTGATTTGCGCCAGATCGTGCTGAATCTGGCGCTCACGCCGATCCAGAATGCTCTTCAGAATCACGCCCGGCACCGCCACGATCAGACCCATCTGCGTGGTAAACAGCGCCACCGCGATACCACCGGCAATACCGCCGGTCTGGCTGAACAGCGTCATGTCGCCGAGTGAATTGAAGGTCTCGATCATCCCGGTGACCGTGCCCAGCAGGCCCAGCAAGGGGGCGATGGCGACGGTGGTCGAAATGGTGGTGCGGAAGCGCTTGGTATCGGTCAGATAATCGCCAAAGGCTTCATCCAGGCGCTCCCGCAGATAGGGCCGGCGCTGCGCCTGCAGCGCGATGCCGCGATCGATGGCGCCATCGACGATGCCTTTGGGTACCCGCGGTTTGCCGCGCAGATGCGCATTGATCAGCACCCGCACGCTTTTGCCGGTGCCGCGATTCAGCAGCATCCAGCGATAACCCAGCGCAAACCACAGCACGACGGTGCAGATCAACAGCGGCCACATCACGAAGCCGCCCTGCTGCATGTAGTTGCCGATGGCCTCGACGGCGCTCGGCAAACTGTCTACGCGATCCCCGATCATGGCCGGTTGCTCAGGCGGACTTGGCGAGGTCGCGCTGCGTCTGGAACAGGTTGATCACCTTCAGCGCGCCCTTCTCCATATCGTCCTTGATACGGTCGGCCCAGCCGGACAGCAGGTTGCCGAAGAGCAGACAGGGAATGGCGACCAGCAGGCCCTGCTCGGTGGTCACCAGGGCCACGGCGATGCCGCCGGCGAGCAGCTTCGGATCGCTGGTGCCGAACTCGGTGATCACGTCGAAGGTCTGGATCATGCCGGTGACGGTGCCCAGCAGGCCGAGCAGCGGCGCCACGCCGGCGATCATCAGGATCAGCGAGCCAAAGCGATTGAGCCGGGTGCTCTCGTGCAGGATGGACTCGGAAATGATGTCTTCCAGATGCTCGCGTTCGCGGTCCAGATTGCGCAGCGCCGAGGTCACGACGCGCGCCGCCGAGCCCTTGTGGCGTTTGCAGGCTTCGATCGCCTCCTGGATGCGGCGCTGCTGCACCAGCGGACTGACGCTGTCGATGATCGGCTGCACCGCCGCGCCGGCCTGCAGCAGGAAGAAGGCGCGCAGCAACGCAAACAGGCCGGCCAGGAAGCCGAGGCCGATGGTGATGTAGCCGATCGGACCACCCTTGGCCATCCAGGTGTAGAAGGTTTCCACCTTCGGCTCGGCCACCGCATTGGCTGCACTTTCAAACAGATAGGTCTTCAGTACTGGCGGCATCTGGCCAGCCTCGAT
The DNA here is from genome assembly GCA_046346965.1 of Lysobacterales bacterium. Classification (GTDB taxonomy): domain Bacteria; phylum Pseudomonadota; class Gammaproteobacteria; order Xanthomonadales; family SZUA-5; genus JAXMHB01. The sequence continues at coordinate 154,746 of JAXMHB010000007.1, read as the reverse complement.
GGCCTTGGCGATGTCCTCGGCCGGATCGCGCCACAGCTTCAGTGCGCCACCACCGGCCGGCGCCATCGCACCGCTGCCGCGCTCGCTGATGCCGTAGACGGCAATGTTGCCGACGCGCACCAGCTTGCCCTCGACCTCGGTACCGTCGCTCAGAAAAAACTTGCCGGGCTCACTGCGCACGCGCGAGAGCTCGGCGAGCTTGCTGCTGGCCGCGGCATACATCTGAGCCGTTTTGTCGCCGTCCGCCAGCGCCTGGAAAGCCTCGGACTTGAGCAAGTCGACGCCGTAGCCCTCGAGCGTGCTGCCGGCCTGCGCGAAGGTGGCCTCCAGCAGCGCGCTGGTCTCCTCGTTGGCGATGGCGGCTTCTTCGGCCACCGTCGACTGCTCCTGCAGCGCCTGCGACTCGCCGTCGAGCGCCAGCACGCGCGCTTCCAGCGCCGCAATCTCGGCGTTCAAGGCGGCCTGTTGCTGCTCGGCGTTGCGCTGCATCTGCTGCAGCTGGCTGCCCAGCTCACGCTTCTGTGCGGACAGAAAGGCGTATTCCTTGCGGTAGGCCTCATCGACTGACACCGGCGGCGGCGCGGGCGCGGGCGCGGCAGCAGGCGCGGGGGTTGTGGGCGCGGGCGCTTGCGCCGTGGCGGTTTGGACCGCTGCGGCAGCGATCAGCGAAAGCAGCAGCCAGCGCTTCATTGCGCACCTCCGGCCAGCGCGTTGGGGAGCTCGAACCAGCCCTGGCGGATCTGTTTGCCGAGCGAATCAAAGTAGGCGAGCACGCGCTTTTGATCCTCGACGGCGGTGATCAGCTCGTAGCGCCAGCCATCGCCGCTGCGGCGCGCCTGCCCGAGGCGGCCGTCGCTCAAGCGGAAAAACAGCATCATCGAGCCCACTTTGGCGACATCGGCAAGCACTTCCTCACCGTCCAGCGCGATGGTCTGGCTGTAGATGCCGTTCTCGCGGGTGATGCGGAACTCGTCCTCGTAGAAGGCCCACAGGCGGTTGGCGGCGCGCGGCGGCGCCAGCGTGCCGGCCTCGACCTGACGCTTCAGTTCATCGAGTTCCGCCAGCCGCTCGGCCTGCTTGAACGGCAAGCCGGCGGCGATGGCCTGACGCAGGTCATTGAGCGCGCTCAGGATCACCGGCTTGAGCGCATCGCCGGCCACACCCGCGGCGCTGGCGCCTGCTTCCTTTTTGGCCAGATCGTCGCGCAGCTTGCGCACATTCAGTTCGGCGCGCCCGACCTGCGCCTGCAGCTCGGCCCGCTGTGCGGCCAGTGCCGCCATCTGCGCGCGCGCGTCCTGGCGCGTCGATTCGACCTCGGTGTTCAGCTGCTCGACTTCCGAGCGCAGCTTGATCAGCGACTCCGCGAGCGCACCGGGACTGTCGGCAGCTTGCGCCAGCAGCGGCGAGAGGGGCGTCAACAAAAGCGCCGCCGCAAGCGGCAGCCGCAGGAGAGCGAGGGACATGGACCTTCAAGACGGAAAGCGCAACGGCGCGCGGTCCAGTCAGTCTAGGAAGCGTCTATGACCACCATGTTGCAGTGTCATTGAGGGAGGAAAAGGGGAAACGGTGGAGCAGAAGCGGGGCGGGGGGCGGGGGGCGAGGGACGAGCCTGTGCGGCGAATGCGCTGCGCTGTCGCCAGTTCGTAGGACGATTGAGCTCGATGACGACGAGACAGGGACTCTTGCTAGCTATGGGTGCAGGAGCGCAAAGGCGGGGCGGGGGACTCGGGACCTCGGTTCATCAGCCATGCGGGCCGACTTTGCACTGTCGCCAGTTTGCAGAACGAGCAGAGCCATAGGCGCGAGCCCGTCAGCGGATGCGCGCCAGGATGCCGTCGAGTTCGTCCAGGCTGTTGTAGGCGATCACCAGTTTGCCGCGGCCGCCGCGGCCTTGCTGGATCGCGACGCGGGCGGCCAGGCGTTCGGACAGCTCGGTTTCCAGGCTCTGCACATTGGCGTCGCGGCGCGTCACATGCTTGGCTTTGGGCTGCTCCTGCGCCTTGCGCGCCTCGGCTTCCAGTTCGCGCACGCTCCAGCCGTACTCGGCGGCCTGCGCGGCCAGCCGCACCTGCAGCAGCGTGGGCAGCGTCAGCAATGCGCGGGCGTGGCCCATGTCGATCTTGCGTGCTTCCAAAAGGCGCCGGGCTTCGGGCGCCAGTTCCAGCAGGCGCAGCAGATTGCTGACCGCTGCGCGTGAGCGGCCGACGGCGTCGGCGGCATCCTGATGGGTCAAATCGAACTCATCGATCAGCCGCTTGAGCGCCTGCGCCTCTTCCAGCGGATTCAGATCCTCGCGTTGGATGTTCTCGATCAGCGCGATCGCAATCGCCGCCTGATCGGGGATGTCGCGCAGCACCACCGGAATCTCGGACAGCCCGGCCTGCTGGGCTGCGCGCCAGCGGCGCTCGCCGGCGATGATCTCGTAGCGCTCGGCGCCGATGCGGCGCACCACCACCGGCTGCACCACGCCGTGGGTGCGAATGGACGCCGCCAGCTCGGCCAGGCGCTCGGGATCCATGCCGGTACGCGGCTGATACTTGCCCGGTTGCAGCAATTCGATGCGCAGTGCACTGAGCTGTTCCGGCGCGGCCGCTGCTTCGGCCGGCGCGGCGTCTCCCAGCAGCGCATCCAGCCCGCGCCCGAGTCCTCGTTTCTTGATCGACATGGTCGGCAAATCCTGGCGCTCAGGCGCTGCGCGCGGCCTGCTCGCGTTCGTGGCGGATGATCTCGCCGGCGAGGCCCAGATAGGCCACCGAGCCGCGCGAATCGCGATCATATTGCGTGATCGGCTGACCGTGACTCGGCGCCTCGGCCACGCGCACATTGCGCGGCACGATGGTGCGGAACACTTTGTCGCCGAAGTGTTTGAGCAGCTGACCGGAGACCTCGTTGCCGAGGTTGTTGCGCACATCGAACATGGTGCGCAGCAGACCCTCGATCTGCAGCGCCGGGTTCACGCTGGCCTTGATCGCCTTGATGGTGTCGAGCAGCGCCGTCAACCCGTCCAGCGCATAAAACTCGCACTGGATCGGAATCAGCACGCTGTCGGCAGCGGTCAGCGCATTCAGCGTCAGCACGCCGAGCGAGGGCGGGCAATCGATCAGCACATAGTGATAACGGCTGCGGATCGGTGCCAGCAGCTGTTTCAGACGCATCTCGCGGCCCGGCGCCGGCATCAGGCGCACTTCGGCGGCGGTCAGGTCGCCATTGGCAGGCAGCAGATCGTAGCCGTGCTCGACCTTGCGGATGGCGGCGTCGATTGCCACTTCCTGCAGCAGCACCTCACAACCGGTGGGCTTCACGTCCTTCTTGGACACGCCCGAACCCATCGTGGCGTGGCCCTGCGGATCGAAATCGATCAACAGCACGCGGCGCCGCGTCTCGGCCAAGGCCGCGGCGAGATTGACGCACGTGGTGGTCTTGCCCACGCCGCCCTTCTGGTTGGTGACTGCAATGATCTTGGCCATAGCCGGCGGATGCTACCCGAGCACGGGCCGACGGTGGGCTCCAGACGCACACCGGGTCGGCGTCGGCGCGGACCATGCAGTCGGGCGGAAGTTCGCGCGGAAATGCGGGGATTTCCACCGAACCGGCAGTGCCGCGGCGGGCTCCATCCGTGACCGCAATGGGCGGTACTACTGGAGCACGATATGCAGCGCAATCTGACTCTGGCCCTGATTGCCTGGGCCATTCCCACCATCGCCTGTGCCGGCGATTCCCTGGGCGTGGACCTGGACGTGGGCAGCACCCGGCAGCATGGCGCCGGCTCGAACTCGGATGTGCAACTCACGCTGTCCTACCCGATCTGGCGCGCGCTGGGCGTCGAACTGACGGCGGGCCGCAACGGCGCGAGCATCGAGGAGCCGAACACCCTGGGGCTGGCCGCCAACCTTCCGGTCCTTTACCAGAGCGCGGCGCTGGACCAACGAATCGGCCTCGGTCTGCGTTACGACTTTGCCGTCGATCAGCCGATCCAGCCCTACCTGCGCGCGGGCTACATGCAATACCGTGGGGACTACCAGGTCACGTTCATCACCCCCTTTGCCGTTGACGAGTTGCCGATGGGCATCCAGGTAGAGCGCTTCCGGCGCTCGTTGACAGACGCCAGCTGGTACCTCGCGGCCGGCGCGCGCTACGCGCTGGGTGGCGGCTGGGATATGCATGCGCAAGTGCAGTACTCGCCGGTCCGCAGCTTTAACTGGGACTTCGCGCAGACCAGCGTGCAGCTGGGCGTGGGCTACCGCTACTGAGTGCACTCCTGGCAATGCCGGGAACTCGCAGACGCATGCATGCGTGCAGCTGGAGACACTGGTGATCTGGTTCATCAGCCAGGTCCCGCTGGCCTCGTCGCGATCAGCCGGGCCTGATGCGTCGAACGACCCTGTCATGGTGTACGCAAAGGACGCAAAGGTCCGCGAAGGACGCGAAGGAAGCAGAAGCAGACGATACATACGGTCTTGCTGACGCCCTTTGCGTCCGCATTCATGGATGGGCCGACGCGCGGGGGGCGGTTCGTGCAATGCGCGAGCAGCTGGAGAATCTGGCGGCCTGGTTCATCGCCCAGGACCCGATGGCCTCGTCGCGATCAGCCGGGCCTGATGCGTCGAACGACCCTGTGATGGTGTACGCAAAGGACGCAAAGGTCCGCGAAGGACGCGAAGGAAGCAGAAGCAAACCGTTCATTCGGTCTTGCTGACGCCCTTTGCGTCCGCATTCATGGATGGGCCGACGCGCGGGGGGCGGTTCGTGCAATGCGCGAGCAGCTGGAGAATCTGGCGGCCTGGTTCATCGCCCAGGTCCCGCTGGCCTCGTCGCGACCAGCCGGGCCTGATGCGTCGAACGACCCTGTCATGGTGTACGCAAAGGACGCAAAGGTCCGCGAAGGACGCGAAGGAAGCAGAAGCAGACGATTCATTCGGTCTTGCTGACGCCCTTTGCGTCCGCATTCATGGATGGGCCGACGCGCGGGCAGCCCGGTTCGCAAAGGACTCGAAGGTCCGCAAGGAAAGCGGAGTACGCCGTCCCTTCCTTGGGCTTTTCTTAGCGTCCTTCGCGCCCCTTTGCGTCCTTTGCGTCCCCCATCTGAACGCCACACTGACGTTGGACTCCTGCAGACACGCGCCATCGTCCGCGACCGCGGTGAGTAATGCGGGCTAAACTTCGCGATCGTCCCTGAGGAAGTGTTGAATGAGCGCGTTGTCAGTATTGATCGCAGACGAGGCGGCGGCGCTGCCGCTGCATCTGGTGGTGGAGTCGGACTATGCCCACTGGTTGGCCGGGCAGGACGACGCCGTGCGTACGCAGATCCTGGCACAGCGCTTCGAAGGGCGCCGCTACACCAGCGCCGTCTGGTATGACCGCAGCGGCGAGGTGGCGGGCGCGGTGGTCGGCGCCCGCGCGGCGGACGATGTTTGGGCGCTCGGTGCCCTGCCCTACGCGCTGCCGGAGCGCAGTTATCGGCTGGCGGATGCACTGCCGGCCGGCGTCCAGCAGCGGCTGGCGCTGGGCTACGCCCTCGGCGCCTACCAGTACACCCGCTACAAGCCGAAAGCGCAGCGCGCACCGGCGCGTCTGGTGCTGGCGGATGCCGCCGCACGCGAGCAGCAACTGCGCATCGCCGCGGCCGTGCATGGCGCGCGCGACTGGGTGAACACACCGACCGAGGACCTCGGCCCCGAGCACATCGAGGACGCGGTCGCGGCGCTGGCCGCCGCGCACGGCGCCCAGGTCCACACCATCGTCGGCGAGGCCTTGCTGCAGCAGGGCTTCCCGGCCATTCACGCCGTCGGTCGCGCCAGCCATCGCGCGCCGCGCCTGATCGAGCTGAACTGGGGCGATCCCGCTCACCCGCGCGTCGCCATCCTCGGCAAGGGCGTCTGCTTCGACACCGGCGGGCTGGATATCAAGCCGTCCGATGGCATGGCGCTGATGAAGAAGGATATGGGCGGTTCCGCCGTCGCCGTGCATCTGGCGCGCCTGATCATGGAGCAGCAGCTGCCGATCCGCCTGCAATTGCTGGTGCCGGCGGTGGAAAACGCCATCGGCCCGAATGCCTATCGCCCGGGCGAAGTGATCGCCACGCGCGCCGGCCTCAGTGTCGAGATCGGCAACACCGATGCCGAGGGCCGCGTGATTCTGTGCGATGCGTTGAGCTACGCCAGCGAAGGCGAGCCCGAGCTGATCCTCGATTTCGCCACGCTGACCGGCGCCGCCCGGATCGCCCTCGGCCCGGATCTGCCGGCGCTGTTTGCCAACCGCGACGCGCTCGCGCAGGACCTGATCGCCGCCGGACGCGAAGCGGGCGATCCGCTGTGGCCGATGCCGCTGTGGGAGGATTACTACAGCCTGATCGACAGCCGCATCGCCGACCTCAACAACGCCGGCAGCTCACGCATGGGCGGCGCCATCACCGCGGCGCTGTATCTGAAGCGCTTCGTGCCGGACAGCATCGCCTGGGCGCATCTCGATACCTACTGCTGGAGCGAGGGCCGTCCCGGCCGTCCGGCCGGCGGCGATTGCCAGGGTTTGCGCGCGGCCTACGCCTATCTGCAAGCGCGCTACGGCTAAGTCCTGCCAGGGCTCGCCATCCGTTGGTGAGCCCACTGCAACGCCGCTTGCAGACCGTCACTCACCCGGGCCCCAGCAACCCGGGTGGTGGCGCTGCGCTGCCCAGTCGAGCGCGGTCTGGTAGCGCACTTTCATCTCGGCGTAGCTGCTGATCGCCATGTCCAGATCGTGCAGACGGCCATCCTGCAGGCCGTACAGCCAGCCGTGCACGCTGAGCGCCTGTCCGCGCTCCCAGGCATCGCGAACGACGGTGGTCTGGCAGACGTTCTCGACCTGCTCGATCACGTTGAGCTCGCACAACAGATCGTGACGGGCGGAGGGATCGACCCGCTGCAGCGCTGACGCATGCTTGTGCGCCACATCGCCGACGTGGCGCAGCCAGTTGTCCGCCAGCCCGACGCGGCGGCCCTCCAGTGAGGCGCGCACGCCGGAACAGCCGTAATGGCCGCAGACGATGATGTGCTCGACCTGCAGCAGATCCACCGCGAACTGAATCGTGCTCAGACAGTTGAGGTCGGCGTGCACGACGATGTTGGCGACGTTGCGGTGGACGAAGATCTCGCCAGGGTTGAGTCCGGTGATCTGATTGGCCGGCACCCGCGAGTCCGAGCAGCCGATCCACAGATACTTGGGCGCCTGCTGGTGCGAGAGCCGCGAGAAAAAAGCCGGATCCTCTGCCAACACGGATTCGGCCCACTGCCGATTGCGCTCCAGCAACTCTGTCAGCTTGGTCATCGGCCTCTCCGACGGGCGGCGCGCGACTATAGCCCTGCGGACGAGCACGCGGAGGGTTCAGCCCAGATGCCGGCGCGCCTGCTCGATTGCTTCGTGGGTGCCGGCCAGGATCAGCACATCTGCCAGCGCCAGAATCTGACGACCATCCGGCGTCAGCACCGCCGCCTCGCCGCGCTGGATCGCCAGCACGGTAGCGCCGGTGAGCGCGCGCAGATTGATATCGGCCAGCGTACGGCCGATCCAACGATTGCCGGGGCTCAGCGTGTACGGCGACAGATCGCCGAGGCCGGGCAGCAGCTGCTCCATCTGATCGAGCGCCTGCACCTGCTCGTCGTGCGAGGCACCGGGCACGGCGACCGCCGCCACCAGCGCCTGCGCACCGGCGCGCACATGTCCCTGCAGCTGGGTGGCGCTGCGCCAGAAGGCCACCGCCGCCGTGGTCACCATCAAAACCAGCAACAGCGTGCCTTTGATGCCGGGCAGGAAGGGTTGCAGGATGGCCAGGCAAGGCAAGGCCACCAGCAGCATCAGCCCGAGCTGTAGCGCCACCACGAAGGCCCGCCGCGGCGCCTGCGCGAAGTCGACCTGCCCGCTGTCGGCGGCCGGCAGCGCCGCCAGCGCCAGCGCACTGCCGAGCGCGCGAATCAGGCGGAACAGGCCGAGCGCCATCGGCAGCGCCAGCGCCGCAAAACCGAGCGCCACCAGCCACCACACTGCATCGGCGGCCAGCGGCAACTTGCGCTTCAGATAACTGCCGACCTCGTCCGCACCGACGCTGGCGGCGATCAGCACCGCGACCAACAGGGCGGCATCGAGGACGATCAGGCGGATCAGACGTCCCGCGCGCGCGCCGAGCGAGCCGCGCTCACGCGCGCGCCCGAGTTGCTCGACCCAACTGCCGTACAGCGCGACAAAGGTCTGCAGCGCGCGCGGCAGCCGCGCATCGATGGTCTCGCCGATGCGCCCCGAGTACTTCACCGCCAGCGGCGTGATCAGGATGGTGACGCAGGACACGCCCACCGCGATCGGATACAGCGTGCTGTCGATCGCCCCCAGCGTCACGCCGAGGCCAGCGATGATGAAGGAGAACTCGCCGATCTGCCCCATCGCCAGACCCGCCAGCACCGAGGCGCGCACGGCGCTGCCGGTGGCGAAGAAGCCGATCGCGACGCCGACAAACTTGCCGAGCACCACCAGCGCGACGAACAGCAGGATCCATCCCGACTGCGCGACGATCGCGGCGGGATCGATCGACAAGCCGACCGACACGAAGAACACCGCCGAAAACATGTCGCGCAAGGGCCGGATCTGCGCCGCAATGCGCTTGCCCTCGCCCGACTCGGCCACCAGACACCCCGCCAGGAAGGCGCCGAGCGCCACCGAGTACTCGAAGCGCTGCGCCGCCAGCGCCGCCGCAAAACACACGCCCACACTGGCCACCAGCGTGGTCTCGGGGCGCTTCAGCGAGACCACGAAACGGATCAGCCGCGGCACGATCAACAGGCCGAGCAGCATCAGCACCGACAGGAAGATGCCCAGACGACCGGCAGCCGCAGCCAGCCCGCTGACATCGAAACTGCGCGTGGTTGCGAGTGTGGTCAGCAGCGCAATCAGCAGGATCGCGAAGATGTCCTCGATCACCAGCGCGCCGAAGATCTGCTCGCGCACGCGCGGCGCCACCGGCTGGTCCTCGAAGGTCCGCGCGATGATGGTGGTACTGGAGATCGACAGCATCGCCGCCAGGAAGGCGCATTCGATCGGGCTGAAGCCCGCCAGACGGCCGGCGACATACCCCAAGATCAGCATCAGGCCCATCTCGACCAGCACGATCGCAAAACCGCGCGGACCGACCTCCGCCAGCTTGCGCAGCGACAATTCCATGCCGATGTAGAACATCAGCAGGATCACGCCCAACTCGGACAGCGTGCTGATGATGGCGGGATCGGCCACCAGCAGCGGCGGCGCATGCGGCCCGATCAATACACCGGCGAGCAGATAGCCAAGCACCACCGGCAGCCGCAGCCGCTGACTGAGCACGGTGGTCGCCGCCGCCACGCAAAGGACGACGGCCAGACTTTCGAGGAAGGGCGAGGCGGCGTGCATGGCCCGATATTAGCCCGACGCGTATGTCAGATCGCGCCGAGCAGCGGCGTGATTGTGTACGCCGGACCACGGCTGTCAGGCTGTCGCCGTCGAACCCGAGGCACTCGCCGATGACCGCACTGGAACTGCGCATTCCCCCGCTGCTGCTGTTGTTGCTGTGCGCCGGCTGCATGTGGCTGATCGCCGGATGCCCGGTCTGGCCGGCGCCGCCGCCCATGCACGCGCTGGCCGCGCTGTTGCTGTGGCTGGCGGGCTTGGGCGTGGCACTCAGCGGCGTACTGGCCTTCCGGCGTGCGCAGACCACGGTGGATCCGACCCGGCCCGAACGAGCCGGCCGCATCGTCAGCAGCGGCATCTATCGCTGGACGCGCAATCCGATGTACCTCGGCATGACCCTGGTGCTGCTGGCCTGGGCGCTGTGGCTGGGCGCGCCGGCGGCTGCCGGCCTGCTGCCGGTATTCGTGCTCTGGATCAGCCGCTGGCAGATCGTCCCGGAAGAGCGCGCCCTCGCCGCCCGTTTCGGCAGCGAGTACCGGGCCTATTGCGCACGGGTGCGGCGCTGGATCTGAGCGCGCCATCGGCCGACTGCGGAAGACCTTGCCAGGCCTGGGGGCGTGGGGACAAAAGCGGGTAAAGGGGCGGGCGGCGGGGGACTGGCACTGCAGCGCATGCGTGGCACTGCAGGGGTGTCGTTTGCTGCCCAGTCAACCCAAGCGACGACCATGCCCTGCAGACGCCGCATGGCTCGTCCACCCGCCCCTCTACTGTTGCCCCGCTTCTGTTCCCTAGTGTGGTGTTCCGTAAATAAGTTGAAGAAATTTCCGATGAATTTTGCGGCGAGGCAAGGCGAGAGGAGGAGTCATAGCAGGGCTATGGCGACGACGAGCAACGCCGCATCGGCGCAAAAGGCGCGGAAATAATTCAAGGTAATTGCGGAACACCACGCTAGGCCGCCTGCAGATAAGCCATGCGCATGCACTCGCGCAATGCCTCATCGATCTCATCGACGGCACCCAGGCGCGCGCGTGCCTGGATGCGGTCGTCGGCCCCTGCCCCGGAGATCGGCTGCAGACGCGCCGGCAGCGGCACGCCGCGCAGCGACAAGCCGAGTTCCAGCGTCGCCCGTGTGGCTGGCCGCAACCTGGCGCAGGCGTGCCGGTGATAGACGGATACCAGGGTACGTGCCGGACAGAAGCGGATGGCAGGATCAATCTCGAGCCAGGCGGCGATCAAGGCGTCGTGGATCGCCCGCAGATGCGCCTTGCCGGCGTAAAGCGCATCGACATAGCCCGGAGCCTCGGCCAGATAGCAATCGACATCGCCCCAGGCCAGGCTGCGCCCGCTGGCAGCGCTGGTGATCATGTCGATGGTGCCGCCGCCCAGTCCGTGATGGGCACGCAGCCAGTCCGCCTGTGCCGCCTCGTCGGCCAGGTCCGCCGCCTGCAGCAGCGCTACCCACTGCTGCAGCGAGCGACCGGTGCGTGCAGGCAGATTGGCCAGCATTTTTGCCGAATGCAGGACGCCAGGATGCACTGCATAGACCGGGTGCATGGGGATTCTCCGTGGTCAGCGGCAGTATCCCGTGGACGCTGCGGCCTCGGTAGTATGCGGCGCATGAGTGAGTTCACCGAATGCCTGGAAGCAGCGCGCGGCGGCGATCGGGCAGCGTGGGAGCGCGTGCTGACGCTGATCTACGACGACCTCCGCCGGGTCGCGCGCAAGGTGCTGGCCGGCAACGCCAGCGCAACGTTGAACCCAACCGGGCTGGTGCATGACTGCTATCTGCGACTGGCGCGCGCCGGTGCCGATGGGGTGGTCGATCGCGCGCACTTTCTGGCGCTGGCGGCGCGCGCGATGCGCCAACTGATGCTCAACCATGCGCGCGACCGCCTCGCCGACAAGCGCGGTGGCGGCGCCATCCACACCGAACTGACCGAACAGGCTCAGGACGTGATCCGCGAGGCCGAGGACCTGCTGGAACTGGATTCGGCGCTGACCCGCCTGGAGAGCGAGGACGAGCGCTGGGTGCGCGTGATCGAATGCCGCATTTTTGCCGGCCTGAGCGAGCAGGAGACCGCCGAGGCCATGGCGATTCCGCTGCGCAGCACCCAACGTCTGTGGGCCGAGGCGCGCGGGCGTCTGGCCGAACTGCTGAGCTGAGCATGATCCGGATCGTACTGGCGGAAGATCAGGCGATGGTTCGCGGCGCCATTGCGGCGCTGCTGCGGCTGGAAGGCGATATCGAGGTGGTCGGCGAATGCGGCGATGGCCGCAGCGCACTCGCGGCGGTGGTCGATCAGCAGCCGGATGTGCTGGTCACCGACATCGAGATGCCGCAACTGAGCGGCCTCGATCTGGCGCAGCAGATCCGCGACAAGGAACTGCCCACGCGGCTGCTGATCCTGACCACCTTCGCCCGCCCCGGCTATCTGCGGCGGGCCCTGGACGCCGGCGTGCGCGGCTATCTGCTCAAGGATGCGCCGGCGCACAAGCTGGCCGATGCCATCCGCAGCGTGCATCGCGGCGGCCGTGCGATCGATCCCGAACTGGCGCTGGAGGCCTGGAACGAGGACGACCCGCTGACCGATCGCGAGCGTCTGGTGCTGCGTCTGGCTGGCGAAGGCATGAACGCCAACGAGATCGCCGGCGAGCTCAAGCTCTCGCACGGCACGGTGCGCAATTACCTGTCCGAGGCCATCGGCAAACTCGGCGTCAGCAACCGCATCGAGGCCTATCGATTGGCGCGCCAGAAGGGCTGGCTATGAGCGAAACGGCGGGCTACTCGGGCACGCCCCTGTCGAAGAAGCTGGGCCTGCGGGCCGGCATGCGCGTGCTGGCGCTGCAGGCACCGCCGGACTACCGCGACTGGCTGCAGCCGCTGCCCGAGGATCTGCGCTGGGTGGCGGACGCCAGCCCGGAGGTCGATCTGGTGCATCTGTTCTGCAGCGAGCGTCGCCTGCTGGCAGAGCGGTTGCAAACGCTGCGCACCCAGTTGCGCAGCGACGCCGTGCTGTGGGTGTCGTGGCCGAAGAAGGCCGCGCGCGTCGCCACCGACATCACCGAGGACGAGATTCGCGCGCTGGCGCTGCCCTTGGGCTGGGTCGACATCAAGGTCTGCGCGGTCAGCGCAATCTGGTCTGGGCTCAAACTGGTGATCCGCAAATCTCTGCGCGGCGGCTGAGCCGCTTTCGGGGATTCCCTTGCATCAGCGCGCGGCAGCGTGTGTGATCGGCGCATGGAGCCCGCCCGTCCCTCTGAAACGCCCGCCACCCGCACCGCCGGCGCGGGGCGCCCGCATGAGGGCATCCACATCGATCTGCCGGAACCGCCGGCCGAATTGGATTTCGAACCGCCGCTGGCCGCCGCCCGCGTGCGCGCCTTTTTGTTCGATGACGCGCCGATCGACGCCCAGCTGTATGCCGTCGACGGCCTGCGCGAACAGGTGGTGCTGGCCGGACCGCGCGGTGTGCGCCATGTGCTGCCCTTCGAGCGCGTACGCGCGCTGCAGCTGCGACCGTTCGCGATACCCGAGAGCCATCCGCTGCGCGGCCAAACGCCGGTGCGCCTGCAGGTGCGCATCGAGTTCCGCGACCGCCGCACGCAGAACCTGAACGCGCTCGCCAGTATCAACGATCGCAACGGTCTGCATCTGTTTCGCGTCGAGGGCGAGCGCGGACTGCGGCTGTTCATGCCCTGGCGCGCCATCGCCCGCGTCGACGTCGACACCCTGAATGCGCCGCTGGATGCCGCACCGACCGAGGAGGAGGCACCGGCGCCGGCCGAGTTCGTGGCGCCGCCACCCGCGCCAGCCCCCGCGCCGGTCGCCGGCGCCAACCGGCCGCTGCAAGAACTGGCGCAGCGCCTCGGTCTGCCGCTGGCGGATCTCGATGCCCGCTCGCACGAACGCGCGCTGCTCGACGAGATTCCGGCGGCGTTGGCGCGCGATCATCGGGCGCTGCCGCTCGGCTACGCCGGCGAGCGCCTGCGCGTCGCGATGTCGGTGCCCACCGACAGCGAAACCCTGCAACTGCTGCAGTTTCTGACCGGTCGCTCGCTGCTGGTGGAAGTCGCCGACGAGACCCAATTGCTGCAGGCGATCGACGAATCCTACGAGTTTCTCGATCAGGATCAGGACTTTGCCGCGCTGGAGGCGAGCGCCGATACGCCGCGCGAGGTCGGTGACCGGCGTGAATTGGAATCGCTGTCGGCGGCCAAACCGGTGGTGCGTCTGGTCAACAACATCCTGCTCGAAGCAGTACGCCGCAATGCCTCGGATGTGCACATCCGGCCGGGCGAGAAGGACGTCGAGCTGATTTTCCGCATCGACGGCGATCTGGTGCCGGTGCGGCGCTTCGCCCGCAGCCTGCTGCCGGCGATCGTCGGCCGGATCAAGATCATCGGCACCATGGACATCACCGAGCACCGGCTGCCCCAGGACGGCCAGGCGCGCATCCGTGACCGCGAGCGCGCGACCGATCTGCGCATCAGTGTGCTGCCCTCGATCGAGGGCGAGAGCGTGGTTATCCGCCTGCTGCGCGCCACCATCGGCCTCAAGGACGTGTCTGACCTCGGTCTGTCGGCGCAGGACACCCAGCGCGTCAAGGATGCGCTGGACCGCAGCCACGGCATGTTGCTGGTCACCGGCCCCACCGGCTCGGGCAAAAGCACGACGCTGTACGCCGCCCTGAACGCGGTGATCCAGCAGAACGTCAACATCATCACCGTGGAGAACCCGGTCGAGTTCCACATTCCGGGCATCGTGCAGATCCCGATCAACGCCGAGATCGGCATGACCTTTGCCGCGGCGCTGCGCAACATCCTGCGCCACGACCCGGATGTGATCATGGTCGGCGAAATCCGCGACCAGGAGACCGCCGAGATCGCGGTCGAGAGCGCGTTGACCGGCCATCTGTTGCTGTCGACGCTGCACACCAATTCCGCAGTGTCGACCATCGCCCGTCTGATCGAGATGGAGGTAGAGAGCTACCTGCTGCGCGCCACGCTGCTCGGCATCCTCGCGCAGCGCCTGGTCAAGCGCATCTGCGGCGATTGCCGGGCGCCGGACCCGAGCGTCAATCCGCACGTGCGCGAACTGCTGGGCGTGGGCGCCGATGAAGTGTTCTACCGCGGCAAAGGCTGCGCCAGCTGTGGCGGCAGCGGCACCCGCGGTCGCTGCATGACCTATGAGTATCTGGTCGCAACGCCGGGCCTGCGCCAGCTGATCGCGCCCGGTGTGGACGAACAGCAATTGCAGGCGCAGGCCGTCGCCGATGGCATGGTGCCGCTGACCCAGCATGCGATCTCCCTGGCGCGCGCCGGGACGATCACACTGGACGAAGCCTACAAAACCCGACTGGAGTGAAGCCGATGTGGGATCTGACTGCGTACATGCAACTGATGGCGCGCCAGAAGGCGTCCGACTGCTTCTTCAGTGCCGGTGCGCCGCCGTCGATCAAAATCGAAGGCAATACGCTGCATCTGGGCGACACCTCGCTGACGCCGGACCAAGTGCGCACCATGGCCTACTCGGTGATGAGCGACAAGCAACAGAAGGAGTTTGAGGCCACGCTGGAGATGAACCTGGCGGTGGGTCTGCCGGATATCGGCCGCTTCCGCGTCAATGTCTACAAGCAGCGCGGCAATGTCGCCATCGCGGTGCGCTACATCACCACCGACATTCCGCCGCTCGACAAGCTTGGGCTGCCGGCCAAGTTGAAAGACCTGATCATGCTGCCGCGCGGTCTGATCCTGGTGGTCGGCAGCACCGGCTCGGGCAAGTCGACCACGCTGGCCTCGATGATCGATTACCGCAACGAGACGCGCACCGGGCACATGCTGACGATCGAGGAACCGATCGAGTTCCTGCACCGGCACAAGAAGTCGATCGTCGACCAGCGCGAGATTGGCCTCGATACGCTGTCCTACGACAACGCGCTGAAAAACGCGATGCGCGAGGCGCCGGATGTGATCCTGATCGGCGAGATCCGCGAGCGCGAGACCATGAAACACGCCATCGCCTACGCCGAAACCGGCCACCTGTGCCTGTCCACGCTGCATGCCAACAACGCCAACCAGACGCTCGACCGCATCATCAACTTCTTCCCCGACAACGCCCGCCATCAACTGCTGATCGACCTCTCGCTGAACCTGCAGGCGGTGATCTCGATGCGCCTGATCAAGGGCATCGACGGCAAGCGCGTGCCCGCCGTCGAACTGCTGCTGCGCACGCCCTATGTCGCGGATCTGATCGAGAAGGGCGAGATCGACCAGCTGAAGGAAGCGATGAAGCAGGGCATCAATCTCGGCATGCAGACCTTCGACGAATCGCTGTACCAGCTGTACGCCGCGGGACGCATCAGCATGGAGGAGGCGCTGGAGAACGCCGACTCGCGCACCGATCTGGCGCTGCGCATCCGCCTCAACCGCCCGATGGGCGCCGATGGCGGCCTGACGCTGGAAGGCATGGGCTAAACGGTCTGAGCTCAGCCGCAGGGGTCGCGTCCGGTGGCGCGCGCATACGGGCCGGCGCGCTCGTCGCGACGACTGCCCTGGCGCAGCACCGCAGCCGGCCGTGCGATCTCGCGACAGGCGGTGCTGCGCGGCACGCGCGTCTGACGGATGCCGGGGGCGTTTTTGCCGCCGCGATTCTTGTTGCCGCCGGCATGGCGGGCATCGTTGCGACAGGGCACGTGCTGGTACCAGACCTCGGCGCCGATGCTGCAGCGGAAGGACACCGCTTCGGCGCGCTGATGGCTGCCGCCCCCGCCGCGATGGCGATTGGGCGCCGCGCGCTCGACGGGCGCGGGTGGCGGCGGCGCCACATCGGCAGTCACCACGGCGCGCCGCTGCAGCTCCGGCGCGCCGTCCGGGCAGCGCGCGGCGGCCACGAACATGCGCTCTCCCGCCGGCCCACGGCACTCACTGACCATCACCTGCGCCGCGTCGGCCTGCATGGCCAGCAGCAACCCAATCCACCATCCGCGCATGACGCCTCTCCCGATGATCGAACACCGGCGCAGCATGGCCTTGCGCGGCGCGCGACCGCAGTCGCGATGCGCTGATCTCGCCGTAGGAAAATCTGGACAGGCCTGTTGGGGAAGCTCTTGCCAAACATGGGGGCGTGAAGCCAGGAGCGGGGCAGGTGTCAGGGGTCGGGGGACCAACACTACCGCGCTTCCGTGCACCGTCGCGGGTACCTGTTTGCCGCCCGAGTAAGCGCGCCCAGGGCGAGGCAGGGACTCTCTTGCCAAACATGGTGCGGAGGGGCAACAGCGGGGCGGGGGTTAGGGGGCGGGGGACCAACACTACCGCGCTTCCATGCACCGTCGCGGTTCCTGTTTGCTGCCCGAGTAAGCGCGCCGAAGGCGAGTCCCGGGTCCCGGGTCCCGACGCATGTTGCCAAGAGTCCCTGTCTCGCTTTTGGCCTGCTTACTCGCTCTGCAAACGGGCGACAGTGCAACGCAGGCGCCGCATGGCTGGTCCCCCGCCCCCTTGACCCCTGCCCCGCTTTTGCCCCTACGCACCCATGGGCTTCGCTAGCAAGCGTCCAGCGTCAGCCGCGCATCCGGCAGCGTGGGTGCGGCCCGCGGTGCGGTCTCGGCGCTGTCGGCCTGGAGTTCGCCGGGGACCGCCAGACCGGCGCAGAAATCTCGCAGGCAGCGGTTGGTGGCAGCGATGGCATCGAAAGGCGTGCCGTGGCGCGAACCACGCACTACCGTCAGCGCGGCGTTCAAGCGCGCGGCCCAATCGCGCTTTTCCGCCAGCGGCGTGTAGTCGTACTCGCCCGCCAGCATCAGCATCGGCACGGCAAAGTCGCGACAGCGTTCGGCCGCGCACCAGTCTGCCAGCGCTCGCGCGCAGCGCAGATAGGGCGCCGCATCGGCCTCGCCAACCACATCGATGACGCGCTGACGCATCGGTTGTTGGTGCGGGTGCGGGAACAGCCGGCGCGCCACCAGTCCCGCCATCCGGCGCATGCCGATCCAGCGCACCAGCGTCATCTGCACATGCAACTCCAGCCATTTGCGCCAGTGATCGACGCGATAGCTGGGCAGGCTGTTGATGGTGACCAGATGGGAGACCGCCTGCGGACGCTGCAGCGCCATTTCCAGCGCCACCGCGCCGCCCATCGAGAATCCGGCGATGCGCAGCGAGGGCAGACCCAGCGTGTCGACCAGCGCCCACAGCTCGGCCGCCCAGCCCGCGATCGAGGGCGAGCCCGTTCCGGCCGGGCTGCGACCGCAACCGCTCAGGTCCGGCACGATCAGCGCGTATGCCGCCGCCAACGGGCCGATCTGAAAGGCCCAATCGTCGCCGCTCGATCCCAATCCGTGGATCAGCAGCAGCGGCGGACCCTTGCCGTAGTAGCGGACGTGCAGCGCGCTCACGCCATGCTCATTCGGCGATCACCAGCACGACCGCCGCGCCGATGCGCGCGGCCAAGGTCTCCAGACTGCCTTCCTGCGCCGGCAGGTCGGGCGTTTGGTCGGAGGGGTCCAGCAAGGCCGCCAGATGTTGCACCTTGACCGCGTAGTTGACGTTCTGCGGCAGATCGCCGGTCCAGCGGAACACCTGCGCGGCCGACAATTTGCCGGTCACCAGGCCCACCACCTCGCCGCGCATGTTCACCAACGGCCCCCCGCTATTGCCGCTCTGCACCGGCACCGAGATCTGGTACAGCCGCGGATCGTCGCGCACACCGGTGGTGGAATTGATGATGCCGGTCGACAGCTTGGCGTTATTGCCCATGATGTCGGTATGCGGATAGCCGAGCGTGAACACTTCGGCGCCAATCCCGGCTTCGGCCGCGGCCAGCGGCAGTCCGGGCGGCAATTCGCCGGCAACACGGAGCAGCGCTACGTCGTTCACCGCATCGGTTTCGCGGCGGAACGCGGTCATTTCCTGGCCGTTGGCGAAGCGCACCCGAATCCGGTCGTGGCCCTCGATGACGTGATTGTTGGTGGCGATTAGGCCATGGGTGACCCAGCCGGTGCCGCTGACCGGGCCTTCCTCTGCGTCCTCCGCCGGCGCCGGCTCGCTGGCGACCTCGGCGCTCGGTTTGCGTCCGTGTTGCCCGAAGGCGCCGCCGATGCAGGCATCGTAGACGCGACCGGCGACATCCGACTGGTACTCGCCGACACGGGTGGTTTCGTAGACGTAGTTGACCAGCTCGCGCAGCGCGTACTCTTCCACATCGACCGCGTGCTCGGCCTCCACCTGGCGCATCGCCTCGCTGGCGGTGCTCGCCGGCAGTCCGCGCGCGCGCACATCCGCCAACTGCTGGCCCAGTGCGCGGATGGCTGCGCAGTAGCTGCGGCGCTCGGGCGGCAGCGTCGACTTGACCAATTCGCGCGTCTCCGCCTGCACGCCCTGCGGCGGCGGGCGCTGGGTGTACTGCACCCGACCCTGCGCATCCACCCATTTGTAGATCTTCTGCGCGTCGGCGTTGCCGACTCCCAGGGCCAGCAGCAGGAGCAGCCAGATGGACACGGTCCTCGAGATCATCGATGCGCTCCGCGGCAGGGTTCCGGCCGATGATAGTGCGCTCGTGGCGCCAAACCAGGGCTTCGACGCGCCGAGCCGAGTCCGCGGACCAGGCTGGGCGGCCTAGACTGGCCGTTCGCCACCCGAGCCGATGCCATGCACAAGCGCTACCTCCTGATCGCCCTGCTGTGTCTGCATGCCTGCGTGCATGCGCCCACCGCGCCGCCGCCGGTCGTGCCTTCCAAGCCCTACGCCGCGTCGGCGCTGCACACGGAGGGCCTGTGGGTGGGTGGCCAGCCGAACACAGACGATCTGGCGACGCTCCGGCAAGCCGGGGTCGAGCGCGTGCTCAATCTGCGCACGCCCGAGGAAATGCAGGACCTCGGTTTCGACGAGGCGGCCAGCGCCAGCGCGCTGGGACTCGCTTACCGCAGCCTGCCGCTGGGCGGCACTGCCTATCCCTACACGCCGGCCTTGGTCGATGCGCTGGAGGCCGAGATGCAGGCCAGCAAGGGCAAGCTGCTGCTGCACTGCGCCAGCGGCGGGCGCGCCGGCCTCGTCTACGCCGCCTGGCTGGTCAAATACCGCGGCTACACGCCGGACGCCGCGATGCGCACGCTCGAAGGCCTGGGCGGCTGGCCGCTGCCGCTGGAAAAGCTGCTCGGCCGGCCACTGCGGCTGCAGTACGCGGAGGGCTGAGGGACGAGCAGGGTGCGGGGTAGATGAAGCGGGGAAGGGGGCGGGGGACCAGCACTGCGGCGCTTCCGTGCACTGTCGCAGGTACCTCTTTGCCGCCCGAGTAGGCGCGCCAGAGGCGAGACATGGACGCTTACCGACACTCGCCTTTGGCGCCCTTACTGGCTCTACAAACTGGCGACAGTGCCACGCCAGCGTCGTGGTGCAGGTCCCCCGCCCCTTTTCCCCTGCCCCGCTTTTGCCATGTAGGCTAGGGTCCAAAGGCCACGCCGAACTCCACCACCACCGGCGGCTGTGCGCGGACGCTCGGTAGATCGGAGGGAAACTCGCTGTCGCCGGCCGGATAGTCGGCGGCACGCTCCTCGCCTTCGGCCAGCGCCGGTGGCGCCAGACGGACCGCCAGATGGCCGGGTGCGAGCAGAGCCGTCGCCAGCACGCCCTCGGCCCAGTTGCTCACATAGCCGCCGTAGTCCCAGTCGAATCCCAGGAATCGAAACGGTCGCCCGTTCAGTTGATCGAGTTCGGTACTGCTCATGCCGATCTTGAGGTCCAGCGGGCCGCGCCAGCGCGAATCGGGGTCGCGCACGTAGATCGCGCTCAGTTTGCCGTCGGCCTTGCCATCGACCAGATACACATAGGCACGCCGGCTGGGGTCGTTGGGATAGATCACCGCCCCCGGCTCGCTGCTGCCCTCGCCCAAGGGCACTGGCGCCTCGACCACCTGATCGGCGCCAAAACGCTGGCGCAAGCCCGCCAGACCCATCTCGGCATGGAATCCGCTGCCGCCGACCAGCAGCTTGTACAGATCCTGCTCCGGCACCGGCGGCGCGAGTACTGGCGGTGGCGCTGGCGGGGGCGGCGCGGCCGGGGGCGGCGCCTCACCGCAGGCGGTCAGCAGCAGCGCGATCAGGGCCAGCAGCGGGCGCATGGAGAATCTCCCTACTTTGGGCAGAGTGGCGCTGCAAGCGCCTGATTTCGCGTCTGCAGCGTGCGCAGGTAGACTGAAGCGATGAGAATCTTCATGCAATCCTTACCGTCGTCGCCGGAACCGCAACGTTACTTCCAGCTGATCTTGCAGCAAGACCTGCTCGGAGGCTGGTCTCTGATCCGCGAAAGCGGCCAGCAAGGCACACGCGGCAGCATCCGGCGCGAGCAGTTTCTGGACCTCGAATCCGCCCAGGCGGCGCTGATCAAGGCGCGTGATCAGCACCTGAAGAAGGGCTTCAAGGTCATGTTCAGCCAAGGCGCCGAGGAACCGGGACGCGTGCCCCATGAATGAACTGATCGCGGCGCTGCTGCTCTCCCTGCCGATGGCGCAGGCGCCGGATGATCGGATCATTTGCGTCCCGCGCAGCGACGGCGCCGGCTGGGACTGCGGCAAGGGCGCCGAGGCGCCCAGCCAGCCCGCCACACCGCCGCCGCCGGCCGCCAGCGCCGCGCCGGCCGAACCACCGCCGCTGTATCTGATCGACCCTTCGCAGATGCCGCGCATCGTGCGCGAGTCGATCGAACGCGGCGATTACGCCACCGCCGAGGTCGCCAGCGAGCATCTGCCGGCTGCTCCGCGCGTGGTGCGTTCGGCTGACGAAGAAGCGGCCGCCAGCACCGCGGCGGCCAGCGCAGCGGCAACGCCGGCCAGCGCCGCGACGCCGGTAGCAGCCTCGCCCGGCGCCGACGTCGCGACGACGCCGGAAGCTGCGGCACCTGCTGTAGCGGTGGCAGCCAGCGTGGCCCCCGCGCCCAGCGAAGCCGCGCCGGCCACGCCTGCGCCAGCAAGCCCTGCGGCGCCGACACCGGTCGCCGAGGCCAGTCCGGAGCCGGCGACGGCCGCGCCCGGCCCCAGCCCGGCAGCGCCGCCCGCCGAGCCGAGCGCACGCGCAGCCGAACTGGCGCAACGACCGCCACGCAGCGTCTCCAGCAGCGCCCGCGACGCCAGCGAGTTGCTGGCGCTGGCGCCGGGCGCGTACACCATCCAACTGGCGGCCGCGCGCAGTTTCCAGGGCTTCACCGCCTTTCGCCAGCAGCTGGGCGTGGCGGTCGAGGACACCTTCGTCATTCAGGTGCGCCGCAACGGCGAGGACTGGTGGCTGATGCTGTGGCGCGATTTCCCCGATCTGCAGAGCGCGCAGACGGCCGCCGCCAGCCTGCCCAAAGGCGGCAGCTTCTGGCCGCGCCGGCTGGCGCCGCTGCAGGCCGAAGTCCGCGCCGTGCAGTGAGGCAGCGCCTGCCTTGGAGCCGCGTCAAGTCGCGGTGCGCGGGCCTCTGCCATGCTCTGCGCCTGCCCCTCGGCCTCAGCCCGGTAGCGGGCTATTCATCTCGTACGGGAGTTTCTGATGAGTCTTGCTGATTGCGGCCGCCACAATCGTTTTCTGCGCGCACTGCGGCGCCAGCCGGTGGACACCACGCCGATCTGGGTGATGCGCCAGGCCGGTCGTTATCTGCCGGAGTACCGCGCCACCCGCGAGCGCGCCGGCTCCTTCATGAATCTGTGTCGCTCGCCGGAAATGGCCTGCGAGGTGACACTGCAACCGATCGACCGCTTCGAACTCGACGCCGCGATTCTGTTCTCGGACATCCTGACCATTCCCGATGCGATGGGCCTGGGCCTCGATTTCGTCGAGGGTGAGGGTCCGCGCTTTGCAAGGCCGCTGCGCACGCTGGAAGCGATTCAGGCACTCGGCGTGCCCGATCCCGAGAGCGATCTGCGCTATGTGCCGGATGCGGTGCGCCTGATCCGTCGCGAGCTGGCGGGCCGCGTCCCGCTGATCGGCTTTGCCGGCAGCCCGTGGACGCTGGCCTGCTACATGGTCGAGGGCGGCCCGACCGAGCGCTTCGCGCACATCAAGCGATTGATGTGGGATCACCCAAGCGCGCTGCAGCATCTGCTGAAGGTGCTGACCCAGGCGGTCAAGGTGTATTTGGAGGCGCAGATCCGCGCCGGTGCGCAGGCGGTGATGATCTTCGATTCCTGGGGCGGCGTGCTGGCCCCTGGCGACTACCGCGAGTGCTCGCTGCCGAATCTGCGCGAGCTCGCGCAGAGCATCGACCGCGGGCCGGAGCAGGTGCCGGTGATCGTGTTCAGCCGCGGCGCCAACACCCATCTGGAGGCGCTGTCGCAGATCGGCGCCGACGCGCTGGGCGTGGATTGGAGCATCGCGCTCAGCGAGGCGCGGGCGCGCACCGGCGGTCGCGTGGCGCTGCAGGGCAATCTGGACCCGGCCGCGCTGTACGCCAGTCCCGCCAGCCTGCGCCAGCAGGTGGACCTGCTGCTGCGCGACTACGGCAGCGGCGACGGCCATGTGTTCAACCTGGGCCACGGCATCACGCCCGATGTGAACCCCGAGCAGATGCGGGTGCTGGTCGATGCCGTGCATGATCTCGGTCAGCGCGCGGCCCGCGTCGATCTGGCCTGAGGCCGGGAGCAAGCATGGATCTGACCGTCGTTCATCAAGCCGAGCGCCAGCGCTTCGTGGTCAGCTCGGCGGGCGCCGAGGCGCTGCTGGAGTACCGCATGGTGGCGCCGACGGTGATCGACTTCATCCACACCTACACGCCGAGCGAGCTGCGCGGTCAGGGCATCGCCGCGCAACTGGTGGAAGCGGGCGTCGCCTACGCGCGCGCCCGCGGCTGGCGGGTCATCGGCAGCTGCAGCTACGTCGCCGCGTGGCTGCAGAAACACCCCGAATGATCAGCGGCTGTCGCGCCGGATCACCACATATTCGGCGTCGATGATGGTGGTGCCACGCGGCGCGCCGCTGGCCGAGGCAGTGGGCGCACGCCGCGGCATGATCGGCTTGCCGAGGCGCAGGCGGATCCAGGCGATCAAAGCCACCAAGGCACCGATGCCGAGCAGCGCCGCGCCGACGAAGAAGCCGAACACCAGCAATCCGGCCGTCAACGCCAATCCGATCAGCCACACCAGCATCGCCACGATGCGCTGCGACCACGGCACCCGACCCGACAGCAAAGGACTGTTCACCACGCGCTCCCGCGTCTGCAATGGTCGTAGCATGCGCCCGATCGGTTTAAGCGCGAGTGAAATCCGGCATGACCATGACTTTGTGCACCCTGGACGAACTGCCCGCGGATCAGGCGATCGAACGCCCCGATCCGCGCAGTGAGGACGGCAGCTCCTTGATTTTGCTGCGCGCCGGTAGCCGGATTTGCGCTTATCTCAACGTCTGCCCGCACGCCGGCCGACCGCTGAACTGGGCGCCGGGCCGCTTTCTGTATGCGCACGGCCAACTGGTCTGCGCCGCCCACGGCGCCTCCTTCCGCCCCGAGGACGGCTATTGCCTGGGCGGACCGTGCAAGGGCGAGTCGCTGCGCCCGGTGGCGATCGAGGTGGTCGCCGGCGAGGTGCGTCTGGCGCCGGGCTGAGCGCGCCCGCTGCAGATGAATCCCGGACAACTTCGCGGTTTTCGGGCTGCCATCTGACTTAACAAGCTTTTAATATCGCCCCAGACAGGTGGCGCAGGACGACAGCGGCTCAGATGGACGGAGCGCTCACGCTTTCCTTTGACATGGCGCTGGTGCTGGTCATCCTGGGCCTGAGCGTGGTGCTGTTCGTGCGCGAGTGGGTCTCGGTGGACGTGGCGGCGCTGGTCATCCTGGTGGTGCTGGGGCTGACCCAACTGGTGCCGGTCGATCGGCTGTTCGATGGCTTCGCCTCGAACGCGGTGATGTCGATCCTGGCGGTAATGGTGCTCGGCGCCGGGCTCGATCGCACCGGCGTCATGGGGCACGCCGCCAGCGTGGTGCTCAAGCTGTCACAAGGCGAGGAAAAACGGCTGGTAGTGGCGCTCTCGCTGCTGGCCGGCACCGTCAGTGCCTTCATGCAGAACCCCGCGGTGGTGGCGCTGTTTCTGCCGGTCGCCAGCCGGGTGTCGGCGCGCACCGGCTATCCGCTCTCGCACTTGCTGATGCCGATGGGCTTTTGCGTGGTGCTCGGCGGCACCATGAGCATGGTCGGCAACTCGCCGATGATCCTGTTGAACGATCTGTTACTGGCGGCCAATCGCAACCTGCCGGGCGGCGTCGAGTCACTGAAAGGGCTAACCCTGTTCGCCGTGCTGCCGGTGGGGCTGGCGCTATTCATGCTGGGCATCGGCTATTTCCGCCTGTACGCGCATCGATTGCTGACCGCCGACGAGGACCGCCAACCAGTCACGCCCGGCACCACCGAAAGCTATTTCGAAAAGGTGTACGGCATCCGCGGCCAGGTGTGCGAGCTGACCGTGGAAGCGGGCAGCCCCTTGATCGGCCACAGCATTCAGGAAGCCGAGACCCTGCCGGGCGCCCCGCTGATCCTGGCGATCAAGGACAACCTCGGCGTGCGCGTGGCGCCACCGGGCGATCAGCTGCTGTCGCAGAGCACCGTGATCGGTGTGCTGGCGCCGGTGGACATCGTCGAGCGCTATGCGCTGGCGCAGGGACTGAGTCGCGCACCGGCGCTGCGCCAGCTGGAGGAAGCCTTCAATCCGGCCCGCTCGGGCATTTCCGAGGCGGTGATCCCGCCCGGGTCGCGCTTTGTCGGCCAGACCATCGGCGAACTCCGCTTGCGCAAGCGCTACGGCATTTCGCCGCTGGCGCTGACCCGCGGCGAGGAGGTGTTCCGCGAGGACGTGCGCAAGATCACCGTGCGGCCGGGCGACTGCCTGGTGTTTCACGGCGGCTGGCCGGAGCTGGCCGAGCATGCGCACGAGAAGGACTTCGTCGTCGTCACCGACTATCCCAAGGACGAACAGCGACCGCAGAAGCTCTGGTTTGCGGTGACCTTCTTCGCCCTCGGTTTTCTGCTTGCCCTGCTCGGCCACTTCCCGCTGCCGGTGGCCTTGTTGGCCGGCGCCGTGGGCATGCTGCTGACCGGCGTCATCAGCATGGACGAGGCCTACAAGGCGATCAGCTGGAAGTCGATCTTCTCGCTCGCCTGCCTGATTCCGCTGGGCGCCGCGGTCGACAACACCGGCACCGCAGCCTGGATCGCGCAGGAAATCTATGTGTATCTGCACGATTGGCCGGTCTGGCTGCTGCAGCTCGCGATCGCGCTGATCTCGGCAATGGCGGCGATGGCGATCTCGCAGGTCGGTGCCACCGTGCTGATGGTGCCGATGGCGATCAACCTGGCGCTGGCCGCCAACGCCGCCCCGCTCGACTTCGCCCTGATCGCCGCCCTCGGCGCCAGCAACAACTTCCTGACCGCCAGCAACCCGGTCAACTCGATGATCAGCGGCCCCGGCGGCTACCGCACCCGCGACTTCATGCGCGTCGGCCTGCCGCTGACGCTGCTGTTCGCAGTCGCCTCCGTGCTGCTGGTGAATTGGGTGTATTGAGCCCGAACGCACGAGGGGAGAGCGGCGGCGCTTGCGCGGCACCGCCGCGCGCCGCAGCGAACGCCCGGCGGCTATGCCGACGGGCTGGATCGAGGGCACGAGAAGGCTCGCAGGCCACAGGAATGTGTCAAGCCCCCCCGCGGCGAGCGATAGCTTTAGGCTTCAGCTCCTACGTGCCCTCGTGCCCTCCGCTTTGCTTAAGCGTGCGCTCGTGCTTTTTCCGTGCACTCGATCCGCGTCAAGCGCCTTGGGGTTGTTTCGATGTCGGTCGCATTCGCCTTGAATCCCGCCAGACGGCGGCGTGAAACCCTCTCCCGCCGGGAGAGGGTGGCTGGCGCGCAGCGCCAGACGGGTGAGGGCGGCTGTCGGGAGCCTCCTCATGGGTGAGCGCGACTGGATCTCCCTCATCCGGCCCTGCGGGCCACCTTCTCCCAGGGGGAGAAGGATTCCCAAGCACTGCGCAGCGTTTGGCTTCAAACACTGCCCTTTGCCTCTCCGCTTGGCTTGGGCGGGTACTCTGGCTCCGGTTCAACAGCAGCGCCGCAGGAGCGGCGCCCTCCGGCGCGCGGCCTCTCCAGCGCGCACGCCTTTGCGTGCCCTCGTGCCCTCCGCTTTGCTTAAGCGTGCCCTCGTGCTTTAGCGCGCCTACAGCGCCCCGGCCGGCCCGTGGATGCCGACGTAGGTGCTGTTGCAGCCGGTGGTGCAGGTGGTCGACAGCATGCGGTAGATGATCTTGCCGGTGTTGGTCTTGGACAGGAAATGGCCGACGCCGCCCGAAGTGTCGCCACCGCCGGTGGTGTAAGGGCTGCCGTCGGCCCAGTTCCAGTCCAGGGTATTGGCGGGGCTGCCGAAGCCGACGTTGATCTGCGCCTTGACGTTGGCGCCGCTGTCGAACTTGGCCATCAGGCCGCAGCTGGCGGCGTAGGTGATCGAGGAGCAGCCAACCTGATCGTAGCCGGCGGCCGAGATGGTGTAGAAGCTGACGCCGGTGTAGCTGGCCGGCATCGCGCGCAGCGAGCCAGTGCCGGAGCCGGTCCACAGGTTGTAGTAGGGCACCGAGACGCCACCGGGATAGAAGCCAAAGATGTAGCCGTTGTACCAATTCTCGGAGGCGCAGGTCGGCGCCAGCGCGTTGGCGGCACCGGTGTACAAGCAGCTTTGGATGCCGCGCAGGCCGCCGGCAATGTTGACGAAGCGGCGCACCTTGGACCACTTCGCGTTGTACTGCAGCGAGGCCATCGCCATCGAGGAGCCCATCGAATGGGTGACGATGTCTACCTTGGTGGCGCCCGTGTAGGCCAGCACGGCATCGATGAAGTCATCGATGATCATGTACTTGCTGGGCTGATGGTAGTTGTACTGGGCGGCACTGATCTCGCTGGTGCTCAGGTAAGTCACACCAAAAAGCTCGCAGTCTTTGTAGCCGTTCGCCTTGAACTCGTCGTAGACCGAGTTTGGCGGCGTCGTGTAGCCGCTCACCGCCTTGGGCGGCATGTCCCAGCTGATCGCGTTGTCGCCGTTGCCGTGAATGAACACGACCGGCGTCTTGGTGGCGGTGCAACTGCTGGCACCGCCGAAACCGCCGTAGCCCACGCCCGGATTGAAGCCGCCGGCGTACTGCGAGGCCGTCCCCTGACAGGTCCAGCCGTTGTTGCTGCCGCACACCAGCGCCGAGGCGCTGTGACTTGCTGCCAAAGCCACCACTGCCGCTGCCAGCTTCCACATGATCGTCGCCCTCCCAGGTGAACGATCCGGATTTCAGCAAGCCGCGGCGACTGGCGCCATTGGCCCTTCGGGCAGCGCCGGCCCGGATCGCCCGGGCCGGCAGGACTGACGTGGCTTAGCGACCCTGGCCGCCGAAGCGCGCCCGGCAGCCGGCGTCTACCCACAGGCCGCGACGCGGCGTGTAGCCCCAGGTGCTGCCCTCGATGCAGGGACTGAGCGAGAACTGCTCGATCAGCTGCGGGCGGCCGTAACTCGGATCCCAGGAGCACAGCGTGTAGGCGTTGCCGAGGCTGGAGCAATCGACCACCAGATCGTCGTACTGGTCGGGCTGATAGTAGCCGGTGCTGGCGCGATAGCCTTCCGAGAACACGCCGCCGCAGCCGCGATCGACCCAGATCACGCCGGGGCGCTGGCCCCAGGTACGGCCCTCGACGCACAGGCTGCTGCCGCTGGTCTGACGAATCAGCACGGCCGGGCCGCGGAAGGCCACGTTGCACTCACGGTAGCCACGCACGCTCTGGCAGCTGATCTCCGGCAGACGACCGCCCACCGGCGCCGATTCCACGAAGCGCGCGCGGCAGCCGTTGGACACCCACACCACGCCGGGACGATGGCCCCAGTTGCGGCCCTCGACGCAGCGCGCGTTGGACAACTGGGCGTCGATCTGCGGCGGATTGCGGAAGCCGGTGGCGCACTCGCGGTAACCGTTGCGATCGGATTCGCACACCACCACGCCGCCGCGCGGCGGCAGCGGACGGCCGAAACCGGGCGTCTGCGGCGGCGGCAGCGGCGCTGCCGGCGGCGTGCCCTGGTAGGTGTTGCCGTCGACGCGATCACGCAGCGACTGCACCATGTCGTCGGTGATCTGCGCATAGGTCCAGCCGCGCGGAATCTGTTCCAGATAAAACTCCAACTGATCCTCCGGCAGCTGCCGCCCGCCGGACAGCTCGGCGTACTGCTTCTCCAGCACGCGCACCTGCTCGGGCTGGGTCAGCCGGGTCAGATCTTCCGGCGCGTAGGCCTTCTCGCCGCCCTTCTGGGCATAGGCCAGGCTTGCAAACAGACAACACAGCAGCAGCAACCAGCGCTTCATTGATATCCCCTCAGCACGACCGCCAAATGGCCAGCGCAGCATAGGCACAGCAGCCGCATATCGTCATGCACTGGCGCACATCGCGTTCAGCTGCGGCGCCGCCCGCCCCTCGCCGCCCGCGCCGCGCTTGCTTATCATCCGCGCCCCTGTTCCTGGCTGACCGCCCATGTCGCACGCCCCCAAGATCGGCTTTGTCAGCCTGGGTTGTCCCAAGGCGCTGGTGGATTCCGAGCGCATCCTGACGCAGCTGCGCGCCGAGGGCTACGCGATCGTCCCGACCTACCAGTCGGCTGATGTGGTGGTGGTCAACACCTGCGGCTTCATCGACGCAGCGGTGGAGGAATCGCTCGACGCCATCGGCGAGGCGCTGGCCGAGAACGGCAAAGTGGTCGTCACCGGCTGCCTGGGCGCGCGCGCCGAGATGATTCGCGAGCGCTTCCCGGAAGTGCTGTCGATCTCCGGACCGCAGGATTACGAGTCGGTGCTCAAGGCCGTCCACGCGCAAAAGCCGCCGCAGCACGATCCGTTCATGGATCTGGTGCCGCCGGCGGGGCTCAAGCTGACGCCGCGCCACTACGCCTATCTGAAGATTTCCGAGGGCTGCAACCACCGCTGCAGCTTCTGCATCATCCCGTCGATGCGCGGCGATCTGGTCAGCCGTCCGATCGGCGAGGTGCTGATCGAGGCCGAAAAGCTCGCCCGCAGCGGGGTCAAGGAACTGCTGGTGATCTCGCAGGACACCAGCGCCTACGGCGTCGATCTCAAGTACGCCGAGGGTCAGTGGCGCGAGCAACGCTGGCAGACGCGCTTTCTCGACCTCGCACGCGCGCTCGGCGAGCTCGGTGTCTGGGTGCGCATGCATTACGTCTACCCCTATCCGCACGTAGATCAGGTGGTGCCGCTGATGGCCGAGGGCAAGGTGTTGCCTTACCTCGACATTCCTTTCCAGCACAGCCATCCGCGCATCCTGAAGCTGATGAAGCGCCCGGCCAGCGGCGAGAAGAACATCGAGCGCATCCGCGCCTGGCGCGCGCTGTGCCCGCAGCTGACGCTGCGCAGCACCTTCATCGTCGGCTTCCCCGGCGAAACTGAAGCCGAGTTCCAGGAACTGCTCGACTTTCTGGACGAAGCGCAGCTGGATCGCGTCGGCGCCTTCGCCTACTCCCCGGTGCAGGGCGCGGCGGCCAATGCGCTGCCCGACCCGGTACCCGAGGCGGTCAAGGAAGAACGGCTGCAACGCTTCATGGAAAAGCAGGCCGCGATCAGCGCGGCGCGCCTGCAGGCCAAGATCGGCAGCGTGCAGCGTGTGCTGATCGACGAGACCGGCCCCAGCGTGCTGGTCGGACGCAGCAGCGCCGATGCGCCGGAGATCGATGGCAAGGTGTACGTCTCGCTGGCCGCCAAGGGCACGCGCAAGGCCGCCATCGCGCGTGCCGACGCGGCCACGCCGCGCGCCGGCGATTTCGTCGATGTGCGCATCGTCGACGCCGACGAGCACGATCTGCACGGCGTGCTGGTCTGACCGGGGCGCATGCTCGACTACGCGCAGCAGCCGCTGACCCAGGTGGCGGACGAGGCCGAGCTGCTGTCGCTGGCCTTCGATCAGGCACTGGCGCGGCTCAATGCGCGCGCCGTCGCGTTGCCGGGCGGACTGCGCTTTGCCGAACAGGACGCCGCACTGGCGGCGGATGGACTGAGCTACGAGCAGCGGATCGGCGAGCGCGGGCTGATCGCCATGCGGCGCGACTCGCTGCACGATGTTTGCGGCGCGCTGATGTGGTTGCGCTGGCCGGCGATCAAATGGGCCATCCACCGCGGCCAGTACGCCGGCATCCAGGCCCACGGCCCGCGCCAGCGCTCGCGCCACCAGCAGGCGCTGACGCATCTGGATGAAGCCGGCCTGCTGGTGGTGGCGGCGGACGCGGACGTGCTGGAAGCGCTGTACGCCCATCAGTGGCGCACGCTGCTGCTCGAATGGCGCGAGCGCTGGGCGCAAGCGCGGGTGCACGTGCTCGGCCACGCGCTGTTGGAGGTCAGGGCGCTGCGCCCGCACGACCTGCTGGCGGCCAAGGTGATTGCGGTGCAGGCAGCGCCAGACACTGCGCCTACGCGAATCGATCAATGGGTGGGCGAGGCGATCCTGGCGGGCGTTGCCGGCGCCGATCCCAAGGATTTGCCGACGCTGCCGCTGGCCGCCGTCCCGGGCTGGGACGCGCGCAACCAGGATCCCGACTTCATCGCCAGCGCGCCCTGCTTCCGGCCGAAGCCACCCGGGCGCGTCTACGCCGCGCCGCTGCTGCCGAACTCGATCGCGTAGACGTCCAACGTGTCGCCCCCGAACACCTGCTGGCGGTCTAGCCGCATCCCGAGGCGCAGCAGCACACGCGCCGAAGCCGCATTCGCCGGCGTGGTGATCGCGAGCACGCGCGGCACGCGCAGCCGATCGCGCGCCTCCTGCAGGCAGGCCTGCGCAGCTTCCAGTGCGTAACCCTGGCCGCGGTAAGCGGGCAGGAAAGCGTAGCCGAGGTCGATATCGGGCAGGCTGTCGCGCTTGAGCAGACCGCAGATGCCAAGCGCGCGACCATCGCTGCGGCGGTCGACGCGGTACAGCCCATGCCCGTGGCGGGCGATCATCGCGCCCGGTCCGTTGGCGATGTAGGCCAGCGCGTCGGCCTCGCTGCGCACGCCGCGATCGCCGATATAGCGCAGCCAATCCGGGTCATTGAGCAACTCGACGATGAAGCTGGCATCCGCAGGCTGCAGATGCGCCAGTTGCAGGCGTTCGGTTTCGATCACAATCACGCGGGCAGGAGGCGTCGCAAGGGGAGCCGCAGTGTGCATGGCCGGCGGCGCTGGCGCCAGCCGGGCTACAGGTCGATGTCGCCGCGCTCGGCCGGGCGCTTGCGCCCGTGGATCATGGCTGCGACGAGGTTCTCGCGGTGCACGATCGAGGCGTGGATGGCACCGGCGACATGCAGCGGAATCAGCGCCAGCAGCGCGTAGGCACTCCACAGATGCACGTTCGCCACCCAGGCCACGCCCCAGTAGCGATCGGTGGTCGACAACCAGCCGCTCAGGCCTATGGTCAGCAGCAGCGTCAGCAATGCGACGATCATCCAGCCGCCCAGCGGGTTGTGGCCGAGGTAGCGCGGCGCCCTGCCCTGCAGCACCAGTCCGGCATAGCGCCACACCAGCGCCGGGCCGCGCACGAAATGGCCGAACCGGGCCGGACCGCGCGCGGCCCAGCCGAGCAGCAGGCGCAGCGTGACCACGCCCAACACGGCGTAGCCGATCCACTCGTGGCGCGCGTCGGCCGCGTGGCGAGTCCACCACGCGGCCGCGACGCCCGCGATCAGCCCCAGGTGCAACAGCCGCACACTGAGCGGCCACACGCGTACGCTGGTCATCGCAGGCTCAGTGCGCCTTGGTCGGCACGGCCTCCAGCGTCACCGGGTGGAAATAGGCCTCCACCCGCTCGCCCTTCTCGTTCAGGGCATACACCTCATAGCAACCGCCGTCTTCCTTGATCCGGCGGACGATCCAGCCGCGCTCCGTCAACTGCTTTTCCAGCGTGGCGGTCGGCTGCCAGGTGGCTTTGTCGCCGGAATCGCAGGTGGCCAGACCGGTGGCCTGCGCCACGCTGCCCAGCCCCAACATCGTCGCCATCACTGCGATCTGCATTGCGCGCATCGAGACACTCCTGTGCTTGGGTAGAGCCCGATTCTGACCCGAGTCCAAATGCGAATGCAATGCATTTGCGTAGCGTAGACCTCGCGACTACACGGATTCCACATAGTCGGCCAGTTGCGCCAGACAGGCGAAGGCCAGCGGCCGCGGGCCCGGATGCAGCCACGCGCGCTGCTCGCGGTCTATCCACGCCGCCTGCAGCCCGGCGCCCAGGGCACCGAGCACATCCTGCTCGGGGTGATCGCCGACGTGCAGCGTGTGCGCGGGTGCGCTGCCGGCCAGCGCGCATGCCGCATGGAAGATGCCCGGATCGGGTTTGGCGGCGCCATGGCTGCGCGCGGTGATCTGGGCGCGGAACAGACCGGACAGGCCCACCCGATCCAGACAGGCGTTGCCGTTGGTCAGCGACACCAGCGGCGCGCGCCGCGCCAGTCGTTCCAGCGCGGCGCCGACTTCGGGATACAGCTCGACCCGATTGCGCGCCGCGTAGAAGGCCTCGAAGGCCTGCTCCACTTCGCGCTCACCGTAGCCGTGCGGCGTCAGCGCTGCGCGCAGGCAGATCATGCGCAGGGTGGTGAAATCGTGTCCGTACTGCGGATGCTCGGCGAACACGCGGTCGCGCAACGCCCGCATCGCCGCAATCGGCAGCGCGGCGGCGACTTCCGGGCAATGGACTTCGAGCCAGTCCTGAAGCGCCTGATCGGCGCGGTCCATGACCGGCGCGATCGGCCACAAGGTGTCGTCCAGATCCAGCGTAATGGCGGTGATTTTCATCGCTCGAGCTTAGCGCAGCCGGCGTGACGGCCGCTTCACAGGCGCTGCGCGAACCAGTGATCGACACGCCGATCGATCGCCTCGACCGCCGCGCGGCTGTGGTGGCTGAAGTGGTTTTGCCGCGCACAGTAGCGGTAGTCGCGCGCCCAGCTCTGATGGTGCTGCGCGAGTTCGCGAATCGCCTGCACGATGGCATGGGCCTCGGCATTGCTCATGGTCGGATGCAGCGACAGCCGCACCCAGCCGGGTTTGTCGCTGAGGATGCCCTGGTTGATCTGATCGGTGATCGACTTCGAATGCTCGCGGCTCACCTGCAGCAGGTAATGCCCGTAGGTGCCGGCGCAGGAGCAGCCGCCGCGCACCTGGATGCCGTAGCGATCATTCAGCAGTTGCACCGCGAGGTTGTAATGCAAGTGCTCGATATAGAAGGAAATGCAGCCGATCCGGTGGCGCTGGTTGGCAGCCAGGATATGCAGACCGGGGATCGCCGACAGCGCCGGCCAGACGATCTGCAGCAACTCCTCCTCGCGCGCCAAGATGCGTTCGGTGCCCATGGCTTCCTTCAACTGGATCGCCAACGCCGTGCGGATGGCCTGCAGAAAACCCGGCGTACCGCCGTCCTCGCGCGCCTCGACGTCATCGACGTATTTGTGCTGGCCCCAGGGGTTGGTCCAGTCCACCGTGCCGCCGCCCGGATTGTCCGGGATGCGGTTGCGATACAGCCGCTTGTTGAACACCAGGATGCCGCAAGTGCCTGGACCGCCGAGGAATTTATGCGGCGAGAAGAAGATCGCATCGAGCGCCGCCAGCGGGCGTCCGGCCGGGTGCATGTCGATGTCGATGTAGGGCGCGCTGGCGGCGAAGTCGACGAAACACCAGCCCCCCGCTCGATGCATGCGCTCGGCGATGTCGTGATACGGCGTGATGATGCCGGTGACATTCGAGCAGGACGTGACGCTGGCGATCTTGACCGGGCGGTCGGCGTACTCCAGCAGCAGCGCGTCCAAACCGGCCAGGTCGACCAGTCCATCAGCGGTGGCCGGAATGACCCGCACCTCGCACAGCGTTTCCAGCCAGGAGGTCTGGTTGGAGTGGTGCTCCATGTGGGTGATGAACACGATCGGCCGCTGCGCATCGGGCGGCGTGACCTTGGCCAGATAGTTCTCGTGCACGCGCAGGCCGAGGATGCGCTGGAACTTGTTGACCACCGCCGTCATGCCGGAGCCGTAGCTGACAATGGCATCGTCGGCGCTGGCGTTGACGTGGCGCTTGATAATCTCAAAAGCGCGGTGATACGCGCGCGTCATCGTGGTACCGGTCACCGAGGTTTCGGTGTGGGTATTGCCAACAAAGGGCGCGATCTCCTCGCGCAGCAGGTCTTCGATCGGCGCGTACAGGCGTCCGCTGGCGATCCAGTCGGCGTAGACGATGCGCTGGCGACCGTAGGGCGACTCGAACCACTGATCGATGCCGATGGTGCGCTCGCGGAAGGGCTCGAACCAGCGCTCCAGCGACACGGCTTCAGGCGCGACAGCAGACGGCAGTGCAGACATGGCGGGCGGCAGGGCAACGGGGAATGGCGCGCAGTATCGCACCCGGCGCCGGCCGTGATGAACCGGTCAATGCCGCTCGCCGTTCAGGCAAAACGACCGGCCGCGCCGCCGGTCGTTCAGTCGATGCGCGTCAGGATCTGCCGCAGCGCCACGCGCGCGGCTTCGAAGGAGAAGTGGCGCTCAATGTTGGCGAGGCCGGCGTCCGACAAACGCAGCCACAACTCGGGATCGCGATACAGACGCACGACGGCCGCAGCGAAGCTCTCGGCATCGGCCGCGACCAGTGCCTCGCTGCCGGCGTGGATCTCCATGCCCTCGACCGCGATCGGCGTGGCTACCACCGGCTGACCGTAGGCCATGCTCTGGTTGACCTTGCCCTTGACGCCGGCGCCGTAGCGCAGCGGCGCAACCGACAGCCGGCAGCCGTCCAGGAAGGGCTCGATGTCCTCGACAAAGCCATGCACGATGACGCCGTGGCCGGCCAGCGCGGCGATCTCCTCCGGCAGCTTGCTGCCGACGACGTGGAACTGCACGTCGCCGAGTTCGGCACGCACCCGCGGCCAGATCTCGCGCACGAACCAGAGCACCGCATCGACATTGGGCTGGTGCTGGAAGCCGCCAACGAACCACAAATCCTTGCGCGCTTCGAAGCCGGCGCGGCGACCGGCGACCTCGTGCACATTGGACAGGATCTCGACGCGCCGGCCGGGCGCCTCCTCGGCCAGCAGCGCCTTCTCGACCGGACTGACCACCAGCGTGACATCACAGCGCTGCACCAGATCGAGTTCGGCGGTGCGAGTGTCCTGCGATTGCCGTTCCAGCGCCTCGCTGCCTTCCACCTGAGCCGCGCGCTGCTCGCGCAGATAGTGCAGATCGACGGTGTCGAACAGCAGCAGCGCCTGCGGCGCGTGCTCGCGCACCAGTTCCACATAGTGCCGCGCCACGTAGTGCCGGCTCAGCATGACGGCGTCGAACTCGGCCCCGCGCTGGCGGAAGAAGGCCACCGGATCGTTCATCCACGGGCTGTATTGCACCTCGACGCCCAGCGCGCGCAGCGCCTCGCTGTAGCGCGGCACGTGCGCCCGGTTGTCGGCGAAGAAGGTGCACTGCCAGCCGAGCGAGCGCAACACCTTGATCACATTGATATAACGCACCGAGCCCGAGTCCTGATCCGGGGTCGGCGTGGTGGCATCGATCAGCAGGATGCGGCCCTGCGCGCGATGCGTGGCCGCGCGCCAGATGCCGGCGTGGTCGGTGGGCGCCGGCTGCAGCGCCAGCGCTTCCTTCCAACGCTCCAGAAACTTGCCCTGGTTGATGACCTGAAAGCGCTTGGTGCCGCTGCTGGTATCGGTGCCGCCGGTGATGCCCTCAAAGTGCACCACGCGCGAGGCCGGCTGGTAGATCACGCGCAGGCCGGCAGCACGCACCTTGAAGGCCAGATCGGTGTCCTCGTAATAAGCCGGTTTGTACAGCGCATCGAAGCCGAGGAAGCGCTCGAACAGACTCTTCTCGATCAGGATGGCCGCGCCCGAGCAGTAATCGGCCTCGCGCGGATAGTCGTAGCGCGGATCGTCTGGATGGTCGAAACGGCCGTAGTTCCAGCCGGAGCCGTCGTTGAAGACGATGCCGCCGGCTTCCTGCAAACGCCCGTCCGGATAGATCAGCTTGGAGCCGACCAGCCCGACCTGATCGAACTCGGCGTAGGTCGCCAGCAGCGGCTCCAGCCAGTTCGGCTGCACCGCAGTGTCGTTGTTCAGGAAGAACAGATAGCGACCGCGCGCCTGTGCGGCACCGGCATTGCAGGCGCCGATGAAGCCCAGGTTCTGCGGATTCTTGTGGAAGCGCACGCCAGCGATGCGCGGCACTTCCTGCGCGGTGCGATCACTGGAGCCATCATCGACGACGATCACCTCGAAGGCCGTGCTCGGCGCGTGATCGGCCAGCGCCTTCAGGCAGCTCCAGGTGTGATGCAACTGGTTGTAGACCGGGACGATCACCGACACCACCGGCGTCTCGCTGGTCGGCAGCGCGAACGGCTCGTAGACCTCCTCCGGCACCGGCGGCTCGATCGGCTCCATCATCGGTGGCGGCGGCTGGTGCTGCGTGCGCAACTCCTGCAGCGCGCGCTGCAAGGTCGCCATCAAGCCGCGGCGCGCCAGACTGCCACGCGCACGGCCGGCCAGGCTCAGCGCCCGCGACAGCCGAAAGCGCAGCGAGCCGCGCACGCGCTTGACCAGCAGCCCAATCAGACGCAGCGGCGCGGTCAGCCGCCAGCTGGTACTGCGCAGCATTTCCTGGCGGTGTTGGGCGATCAGATCGCGCTCGCGCTGCAGCTCGTCGCGTACGCGCAGCAGCGCGGCGCGTTCGCCTTCCAAGCGCTCCTGATGGGCGAGCAGCTCGCTGCGCGCCTGTTCCAGGTGTTCCTTCTCGGCGTTCAGGGTTTCCAGCTGGCGGGCGCGTTCGGCGAGATTGCGCGTCAGCCCCTCGATGCGGGCTGTCAGCATCCCGTGCATAGCCTTCTCGTCGTCCATGGCCCTCTGCAGCTCCCCTTTCAGATGCGTCAAGCTGGCCTCCAAGGCCAAGCGATGCGCATCCGCTTCTTCGACTGCGCGCTGATACACGATCTCGCGCTCGTTCATCCACTGCCGCGTGCGATTCAACTCGGCATCCAGATCGCGCGCCCAGCGGGTGCGATCCTCGACCATCTGGTTCAGCTCGAAGCCCCAATCGGCGCGCCGCGCCAGTTCGGCCTCCTGCTCGGCCAGCCGCGCCATCGCACTGCGCAGGCGCGCTTCGCTGTCGGTGAGCGCATCGTGCGCGTCCGCCAGCGCCAGCTCAGCATGCCGGATCGGCTGCGGCGCCGGCGCGCCGGCCGCGCGCCGACCTTGCGGCAGCAGCGGAGCATAGTCCTCCAGCATCTGCGCCAGCGTGCGCGGCGGACGTCGTAACAGTTCCTCACGGATGGCGGCCAGGCGCTCGCGCTGCTGGTTCAACGCGGCCACCTGCTCGATCCAGGCGGAAGCCTCCGGCGCGCACAGAATGCCGGTGACACCGTCTTCGATGCGTTCAGCCAGCGCGCCGAGGCGACTGGCGATCGGCGGAATCGCCAGGCTCCACAGCTCGCTCAAGGTGTACGAATAGGTCTCCGACACCGTCACCGGCATCAGCGCCGCATGCGGACGGATGCGCGCGAGGATCGCTGGCAGCTGATCGCGTTCGTAATTCAGTTGGACGTGCACGCCGCTGCAGCCGTACAGCACTTCCGCAGCTTTGCCGGCGCCGACCAGGAACAGCTCGGCATGGCGCGACAGCTGCGGCGCCGCCTGGCGCAGCAGCTCGATGCCCTTGGCGCCATTCAGCCGCCCGACCACCACCAGGCGCAGTTTGCCGCCCGTCGGCGGCGCCGGCAGCGGCGTGTGCGCCGGCCACGGCGCCATGCCGTGTGCGATCACCCGGCTGGCCGCCGGCGTCAGTCCCGGCGCTACCCGCGCCAGATTGGCCAGCACGCCGGCGCTCGGCGCCAGCAGCTGCGGGCGCGCCTGGTTGAAGGCGGCGCTGGCGCGGGCACGCAGCGCATGCCAGAAGGCCGGATCGGTCTCGCTGAAGGGGCCGCGCATGGCCGCCACATCGCGCTGCAGCTCGCGCTCGTCCCAGCGCGCATCGGGATCACCGAAATCCCGGTGCAGGGCCGGCCAGAACGGGAAATAGTCGTGCGCCACCCACAGCAGCGGCAAGCCAGTCCGCAGTGCATCCAAGGCATGTCCGATCAGCGAGGACACCACCAGCTGTTCGACGCGGAACTCCGCGATCACCGCCGCCAGCGCATCGGCATAGACCGGATGTTGATCCGCCAGCGCGCCGATGCCAGGCGTCAGCGGGTAGCGCCGCAGCACCGGGCCGCCGGCGCCGGCCGACAGCTCCAGCGCCTCGCCGTGCAGCGCGCGCCCCGGATGGCCCTGCGCGCGCAGCAGCAGGTGATGACGCGCGCTGTCGCAGCGCGCGAGATCGCGCACATAGCGCTCGGCGCCGCCGCCCCAGCCGTGCAACAGATGCAGCACCACCGGCCGGCTGTCGCGCACCGCATGGCGCCAGTCCTCGGCGCTGGTCGCACGCGACTGCCAAAGCTGGCGCCGCAGGCTGGCCAGCGGATGCGCCGGCGCGCGTTCACGCCGATCCGCGGGTGTCGGCAGTCCACGCACCGGACCCGGCACGTGCACATAGACCGAATCGAGCAAACCGAGCGCAGCGTCGATCGCAGCCGCGGGCGCGCAAGCCAGCAGCGGCGGGTCGGCGCAGACGATGTCCGCCACCTGCCCGCGTGACAGCGCCGCCACCGCCAGCGCCAGTCGACTTGGCTCCGGATCGAGATCGAGATCGGGCGCGGCCGGCGTCAGCGCCGGTTCGCTGTTGCACAGCGGCACCAGCACCTGTGCGCTCAGGCTGGCAGCGTGCAGCAGACGCGCCAATCCATCCGGCGCCAGCCATAGATCCGGCTGCCGTATCCAGACCAGCAGGCGCTCGGGCCAGCGCGCGCGCAGCTCGCTCAGGCCGATGCGCCAGTCGCTCTGCGTGGGCGCGGTGTCGATCTCGATATCCGCACAGTCGGCCACGCGCGCGCGCAGGTCCGCACTCGCTTGCGCGGGCAGCAGCACGATCGGAAATGCGGGGGAATCCGTGAGTTCTGGCATCCGTTCCAAAGGCGCAGTCGGCTGGTTGGGCTCCAACCCGGGCGACAGCGAGGGCAGCGAGGCGTCGGGATTATCGGTCACGGTCGTCGGGCTTGTCATGAACGGGCGCACGCAAGACGCAGCGTGCGGATGCTGAGACCAGCGCCTGCGGCCGGCGTTCCCGCTGTCTGCGCGCCAGACCCGCTGGCTGGTGAATGCCCGGCGCCGTCCCGACTTCGCCCCGCACCGCCCGCCGCCCCTGCGCTTATGCTCCGCAGCCATGAAGATCTGGTTCTGGCGGCTGTTCTGGTTCGGACTGGGCCTGGTGGTCGGCGCCACCGGTCCCACCATCGTTTATCTGAACCGCGTCATCGACGCGCGTTTCGATCTCAGCCGGCAGCCGGTGGCGAGCCGCGTGTACGCGCGTCCGCTGGTGCTGGCGCCGGGCCTGCCGATCAGCGCCGACCTGCTGCAGATCGAGCTGGCCGAAGCGCGCTACCAGAGCGCGCAGACCAGCGTGTCGCCGGGCAGCTATTTCCGTCAGGGCGAGCGCTTCGAAATCCACACCCGCGGCTTTCGCTTCGGCGACGGGCTGGAGCCCTCCGAGCGCATCGAGGTGGTGCTGAGCGGCGGCAAGGTGGCGCGCCTGCGTCAGCTGCCGGGCGGCAAGGCGCTGACCAGCAAGCGCCTCGATCCTGCGCGCATCGCCACCATCCAGCCGGCCGACGACGCCGAGCGCCTGCCGATGCCGCTGACCGAGATGCCGGCGCTGCTGGTGGCCGGCATTCAGGCGGTCGAGGACCGCAACTTCAAGGACCATGTCGGTGTCGACCCTTGGGGCATCGCCCGCGCGATGTGGGCCAATCTGAAGGCCCGACGCTGGGTGCAGGGTGGCTCGACCATCACCCAGCAGCTGGTCAAGAACACCTTGCTCAGCAATGCGCGCGACTTCCGCCGCAAGGTCTACGAAATCGGGTTGGCTCTGATGATCGAAGCGCGTTTTGACAAGCGCACCATCCTGGAGGCCTATCTCAACCGCGCCTACATGGGCCAGAACGGCGCGCTGGCGGTGCATGGCTTCGGCGCCGGCGCCGAGTTCTATTTCGGCCGCCCGCTGGATGCGCTGGAGCCAGCGGAGATCGCGCTGCTGGTCGGGCTGGTCAAGGGGCCGTCCTATTACGATCCGCGCCGCAATCCCGAGCGCGCGACCAATCGCCGCAAGATCGTCCTCGGCCAGTTCGTCGAGACCGGCTTGCTGAGCGCCGAGATGCGCGACGCGGCGCTGAAAATGCCGCTCGGCATCGTGCCGCGACCGCCCTCGCGCATGCGCTACCCGGCCTTCGTGCAGATGGTGCGCGAGCAGATCCGTCGCGAGTACGACGAGGGTCGCTTGCAGAACGAGGGGCTGTCGGTGCTGAGCACGCTTGATCCCAGCGCGCAGGCACTGGCCGAGGCCGCGCTGACCAAGACCATCGCCAAGGTGGCCGGCGAGCAGCCGCTGGAAGGCGCGGTGGTGGTCACGCGCGCCCGCGACGGCGAGGTGCTGGCGATGGTCGGCGGCCGCGACGCCCGCGCCAGTGGCTTCAACCGCGCCCTCGAAGCCCGCCGGCCGGTCGGTTCGCTGCTGAAACCCTTCGTCTATCTGTTGGCTCTATCGCAGGCCGAGCGCTACAGCCTCGCCAGCCTGATCTCGGACGAACCCTTCTCGATGAAACTGCCGAACGGCCAACGCTGGGCGCCACAGAACTATGACCGCAAGAGCCACGGCACGGTGCCGCTGGTGGATGCGCTGGCGCGCTCCTACAACCTGGCCACCGCGCGCGTCGGCCTGGATGTGGGCGTCAGCGCGCTGGCCCGGCTGATCCAAAATCTGGGTGTGACGGCACCCGGCGATCCGCAGCCCTCGCTGATCCTCGGCGCCGTGGACCTGAGCCCGCTGCAGGTGACCCAGCTGTACCAGGGACTGGCCAGCGGCGGCCAGATCGTCCCGCTGGTAGCGGTGCGCGAGGTGCTGGACGAACGCGGCCAGCCGTTGACGCGCTTCGCGCGACCGTCGGGCGAAGCCTCCGGCGCCGACGTCGTCAAGCTGGTCACAGTGGCGCTCAACGAGACCACGCTATCGGGCACCGCCGCCAGCCTGAGCCACGGCGGCGGCGTCAAACTCGATTCGGCCGGCAAGACCGGCACTTCCGACGACGGTCGCGACAGCTGGTATGCGGGCTACACCGGCGAGCATCTGGCGGTGGTCTGGCTGGGCCGCGATGACAACCAGCCGACGCGACTGTCGGGCGCCACCGGCGCGCTGAAAGTGTGGACGGCGCTGTTCCAGCAGCTGCCCAGCGCCGATCTGCGCCTGGAGTTCAGCCCGGCGGTGCGCTGGCTGCCCTTCGATACCGGCGATGGCTGCCAGCGCATCCGCTTCTATCCGGTGCTGCCGCCCTATGCCAGCGATAACGCGCGCAGCTGCATGGCGGCGCTGACGGCGCCTTGAGGCAAGCAGCTGCGCATCGCCTGCCGCCCCGCTACGCGACGAGCGTGTTTCCCCGTAGGCTAGGCACTTCCTCCGAGGAATGGACGCCATGACACAACCTGGTCTGCTTCCGATCGCACGCGGCCCGCGCGAGCTGGTCTTGCTCAGCAAGTACGCCAACCGCCACGGCCTGATCGCCGGCGCCACCGGCACCGGCAAGAGCGTGTCGCTGATGCTGCTGGCGGAAGAATTCTCCAAGCAGGGCGTGCCGGTGTTCCTGGCCGACGTCAAAGGCGATCTGGCCGGGCTCTCGCAGCCGGCGACGCTCAGCGACAAGTTGCGCAACCGCCTGAAGTTGCTCGGTATCGAGCAGAGTTGGCAGGCCGGCGCCAATCCAGTGGTGTGCTGGGATATCTACGGTCAGAACGGCCACCCGCTGCGCACCACGATCTCCGAGATGGGCCCGATCCTGCTGGCACGGCTGATGGAGTTGAACGAGGTCCAGGAAGGCGTGCTGAACATCGCCTTCCGCGTCGCCGACGAGGAAGGGCTGCTGCTGATCGATCTGGCCGACCTGCGCGCGCTGCTGAACTACGTGGCCGAGAACGCCAAGGCGATCTCGCAGGAATACGGGCTGGTGTCGAGTGCCTCGATCGCCGCCGTGCAGCGCGGGCTGCTCGGGCTGGAAGATGCCGGCGCCAAGGCCTTTTTCGGCGAACCCGCTTTCGAGCTGGGCGAGTTCTTCCGCGTCGATCCGCAGGGTCGGGGCGTCATCAACCTGATGAGCGCCGAGCAGCTGATCCTGAAACCCAAACTGTATTCGAGCTTCCTGCTGTGGCTGCTGTCGGAGCTGTTCGAACAGCTGCCCGAAGTGGGCGATCTGGACAAGCCGCGGCTGGTGTTCTTCTTCGACGAGGCGCATCTGTTGTTCCAGGACGCGCCGGCCTCGCTGGTGCAGCGCGTCGAACAGGTGGTGCGACTGATCCGTTCCAAGGGCGTCGGCGTGTATTTCTGCAGCCAGAACCCGGACGACGTGCCCAACGCCATCCTCGGGCAGCTGGGGCATCGCGTGCAGCATGCGCTGCGCGCGTTCACGCCGCGCGATCAGAAGGCGGTCAAGACCGCGGCCGAGACCTTTGTGCCGAACCCGGCGCTGAAGGTGGCGGACGTGATCACCCAACTGGGCGTGGGTGAGGCGCTGGTGTCTTTCCTGGAGGAAGGCGGCCGCCCGGGCATGGTCGAGCGCGCCTTTGTGCTGACGCCGGGCTGCCGCATCGGCGCGATCACGCCGGAAGAGCGCCAGGCGC
This sequence comes from Lysobacterales bacterium, assembly GCA_046346965.1. Lineage (GTDB taxonomy): Bacteria > Pseudomonadota > Gammaproteobacteria > Xanthomonadales > SZUA-5 > JAXMHB01. The sequence goes on along the minus strand of JAXMHB010000007.1, from coordinate 111,554 downwards.
TGCGCGCCGCGAGTCCCGTGGGCGCCAAGTACGATCAGGCGATCGACCGCGAGTCTGCCTACGAGGTCCTCAAGCAGCGCAACGAGGCCGCCGAGGCGCCGGCCGCACCGCCGCCGGCCGCCGAGAGCGGTGGTTGGACGCTGAACTGGCCGTGGGCCTCGAAGCCGCAGCCGGCACCGGCGCCCGCGCCGACGCCGCGACCGCGCGCGCCGGCACCGCGCCCGGCTCCGGCCCCGCGCGCCCCCGCGGCGCCGCGCGCCAGCAGCCGCCAGAGCGTGGGCGAGGCCTTTGCCAAATCGATGGTGCGTACGGTCGGTAATCAGCTCGGTCGACAGGTCGTCCGCGGCCTGCTGGGCGCCATTCTGCGCCGCTGAGCGAATGCGCCCGGCCGGGCAGATCCGGCCGGTCGCGCGCGATTGCATCGCTGCGCCGCTCGTGCGAGCGTTGTCGCCCTGGGGAGACACTGTGGGGACTGCTCTGAGCCTACGCCGCGCCTTGCGGACGCTAACGCCTTGCCCGTACCCGGCGACTGCAGTTCCCCGGGAGCGGCGCCGTGCCTGAGCCCGCCAGCACGCCCGCGCGCGTTCCGTTTCGGCGCAGCCTGCAGCTGAAAGTGCTGGTTGGCGTGCTGCTGGGCGTCGCCATGATGCTGTCGGCGGTGCTGCTGGTGTTCTACGCGCAGGGCTATCAGCTGCTGCGCGAGCGCGAGAGCGGCCTGGCCAGCAGTGCGGCGCAGCGACTGGCCAGCGAGATGGGCCAGCAACTGGCGCTGGCCGAGGGCGTGGCTGCCTCGCTGGCCAATCTGGGCGAGCTGCTGCCCAAGGATGCGGCGCTGTGGCAAGCGCTGATCCCCAATCTGATCGACCTCGAACAACACGGCGATCTGATCGCCGGCGGCGGCATCTGGCCCGAGCCCGGCGCCTTTGCACCCGGCGTGGCGCGGCGCAGCTTCTTCTGGGGGCGCAATGCCGATGGCCGTCTGGCCTACTACGACGACTACAACCGCGCCGATGGCCCTGGCTACCACCAGGAGGAATGGTATGTGCCGGCGCGCTACCAGCGTCCCGGGCAGTGCTACTGGTCGCGCTCGTATCAGGACCCGTACACCGGCGAGCCGATGGTCACCTGCAGCGTGCCGATGTGGCATGCGGCTCAGTTCACCGGCGTCAGCACGGTCGATCTGCGTCTGTCCGGGCTGCAGCAGTTCCTGGCCAACCGCGGCTCGGCGCTGCACGGCTACGCCTTCGCGATTGATCGCAATGGCGTGTTCATCACCATTCCGCAGGGTTTCGGTCGTGAAACCGGCCACAGCCTGCGACCCAGCGCCGCGCTGGCGCTGGGCGGCATGGCCAGCGAGCTGCCGGAATTCGCCGAACTGGCCGACTTCCTGCGTCCGCAGCCGGCGCTCGCCGACACGCCTGCGTTGAGCGAGCGCGCGCAGGCCCTGGACGCCGCCAGCCCGGCGATCGATGCCAGCGAGGCGCTGCGCATCGCCCGTCAGTTGGCTGACGCTGGCAGCAGCGCTGCGGTGGTGCGCCAAGGCACCCTCGCCACCGATGCCTTCCTGCATGAGCCGGTGCTGGTCACCGCGCTGCAATTCCCCGGCAACCACTGGCAGCTGGCGGTGGTGCAGCCGGCGCGGCTGGTACACGAGGCGGTGATGGCGGTGATCGTGCGCGTCACCCTGGCGCTGGCGCTGGCCATACTGGTGGTGATCGTCGGCGCCGGCTGGATGGTGCGCCAGTATCTGGTGGCGCCGATCCGCACGATGGCGCACCAGTTGGCATTGGCCGAACCTGCGGCCGGCGTCCAGCTGGATGCCCGTCGCGAGGACGAACTCGGCCTGCTGGCGCGCGTCTTCAACACCTACGCCAACCAACTGGCGAGCAGCCACGAGCAGCTGCTGGCCTCGGCGCGCCAGTTCAAATCGGTGACCGAGCTGCAGCACGACGCGCTGATCCAAATGGACGACGACGGCCTGATCCGCACGCTCAATCGCAGCGGCGAGCAGATGTTCGGCTGGCGCGAGGCCGAGGTTTGCGGCCAGTATTTCCATCGTCTGCTGCCCTGGGACCCGCGCAACGAGGCGCTGGAGACGCCCAGCGAGGGCGCCTACGGCAATCGCGTCGCCAGCCGCATCCTGCATTTGAGCGCGCGCCGACGCGACGGCAGCGAGTTCCCGGCCGACGTCTCAGTGAGCTACTGGCGCGGTCCGGACGGCGGCCTTTACAACATCCAGATCAGCGACGAGACCGAGCGCCGTCAGGCCGAGGCGCAGGTGCGGCAACTGGCCACCCACGACACCCTGACCGGACTACCGAATCGCGCGCTGTTCAACGACCGCCTGCAGCAGGCCACGCTGCAGTGCGTGCGCAACGAGGGCTTGCTGGCGCTGTTGTTCCTGGATCTGGATCACTTCAAGCTGGCCAATGACAGCCTCGGGCACACCGTCGGCGATGCCCTGCTGAAGGCGGTGGCGCAGCGGCTGCAGGGCTGTGTCGATGCCGGCGACACCGTCGCCCGCCTGGGCGGCGACGAGTTTGCCATCCTGCTGCCCGAGCCCGGCGAGCCGGCCGCGGCAGCGGCCTTGGCGGCCCGCGTCATCGAGGTCATCGGCCTGCCCTTCGATCTCGACGGCCAGCGCGTGCACGTGGGCGTCAGCGTCGGCGTGACGCTGTGCCCCAACGACGATGTGGACGCCGAACAGCTGCTGCGCAAGGCCGATCTGGCCATGTATCACGCCAAGGCCGAGGGCCGGAACACCTACCGCTTCTTCACCGAGCGGCTGCATGTGGAACTGCTGGAACGCAAGGCGCTGCTGGACGATCTGGCGCGGGCGCTGAACCAGCGCGAGTTCGTGCTGCACTACCAGCCGGTGATGAACCTGCGCCTGGGGCGCGTCGATGCCATCGAGGCGCTGCTGCGCTGGCAGCACCCGACGCTGGGACTGGTCGGCCCGGATCGCTTCATCCCGCTGGCCGAGAGCAGCGGCATGATCGTGGCGCTGGGCAGCTGGGTGATCGAGCGCGCCATCCACGATCTGGCCGAACTCGATCGCAGCGCCGGCGAGCCGCTGCGACTGGCGATCAATCTGTCGCTGGTGCAGTTTCGCGATGCCGATCTGGTGCATACGGTGCAGCGCGCGCTGGCGGCGGCAGCGCTGCCGGCGGCACGCATCGAGTTTGAACTGACCGAGAGCGTGCTGATGGATGATCGCGACCGCGGCATCCACACGCTGACGCGGCTGCGCGAGCTAGGGGTCGGCTTGGTCATTGACGATTTCGGCACCGGCTATTCCTCGTTGGCGCATCTGCGGCAGTTCCCGGTGCAGAAGCTCAAGATCGACAAATCCTTCGTCCGCGGCGTCGCCACCGATGCCGGCGCCGCCGCGATCTGCCGCTCGGTGGTGGGCCTGGGCCACAACCTCGGCCTGCAGGTAGTGGCCGAGGGCGTCGAGAGCGCGGCCGATCTGGGCTGCATCCGCGAGCTGCAGTGCGAGTACGCGCAGGGCTTCTACTACAGCCACGCGCTGCCGCTGGCGGAGCTGCAGCGCTGGCTGGCGCAGGCGCGCGCCTCTTGAAATCGGCCGCCCTCGCCCCCTATTCGTGCCGTCTTGCGTCCCCACTGTCTGGAGCCTCCCGATGAGCCACCCCAAACACTGCCGCGTCCTGATCCTGGGCTCCGGACCTGCCGGCTACGCCGCCGCCGTGTATGCCGCACGCGCCAATCTGAAGCCGGTGCTGGTGACCGGCGTCGATGCCGGCGGTCAGCTGATGACCACGACCGAGGTCGACAACTGGCCCGGCGATGTGCACGGACTGACCGGCCCCGGCCTGATGGAGCGCATGAAGGCGCACGCCGAGCGCTTCGACACGGAGATCGTGTTCGATCACATCCATACGGCGGAGCTGGGATCGCGCCCGTTCAAGCTGATCGGCGACGCCGGCACCTACACCTGTGACGCGCTGATCATCGCCACCGGCGCTTCCGCCAAGTACCTCGGCATCGACAGCGAGACCGCCTACCGCGGCCGTGGTGTGTCCGCCTGCGCCACCTGCGATGGCTTCTTCTACCGGCAGCAGGAGGTCGCCGTCATCGGCGGCGGCAATACCGCGGTCGAGGAAGCCCTGTACCTGTCGAACATCGCGCGGAAGGTCACGGTGATCCATCGTCGCGACAAGTTCCGCGCCGAGAAGATCCTGCAGGACAAGCTGTTTGCCAAAGCCAATATCGAGGTGATCTGGAATCACGAGGTGGCCGAGGTCCTGGGCGATGCCTCCGGCGTCACCGGCGTGCGGATCGCGCCGCGCGAGGGCGGCGAGACGCGCGACATCGCCGTGCACGGGCTGTTCATCGCCATCGGCCACTCGCCCAACACCGGCATCTTTGCCGGCCAGCTGGAGATGGACAACGGCTACCTGAAGGTGCGCAGCGGCAGTCAGGGCATGGCGACGATGACCAGCATCCCGGGCGTGTTCGCCGCCGGCGATGTCGCCGACCAGATCTATCGACAGGCAATCACCTCGGCCGGCTCCGGCTGCATGGCAGCGCTCGACGCCGACCGCTATCTGGAACAGCACGGCTGAGCGCCGCCGCGTGCGCGTCTGGCTGAGCGGCGCCACCACCGCCGCGGGCGTCGCGCTGCGTGAGCGGCTGGCGGCCGAGGCGGTGGCGGTCTGCGCACTGAGCCGCCGCGCCCACCCGGAAGCGCCCGGGCTTCAATGGATCGAGGCCGATCTGGCCAGCGCGCCGCCGGCGCCGGCGGACTGCGCGGCCTGGATCAACCTGGGGCCGCTGGACGCCTTCGTCGGCTGGCTGCAGCGCCAGCCACCGACGCCCGCGCTGCGGCAGATCCTCAGCTTGAGCTCGACCAGCGTCCACACCAAACGCGATTCCAGCGCCGCCGCCGAGCGCGCGCTGGCGCAGCGGCTGTCCGATGCCGAGTCCGCACTGCAGGCCGAGGGCGCGCGCCTCGGTGTCGGCACCACGCTGCTGCGGCCGACGCTGATCTACGGCGACCCCAGCGATCTGGTCGCCCGCATCGGCGCGCTCGCCGCGCGCTGGCACGTCTACCCCTGGCTGCTCGGCGCCGCCGCCCACGCGCGCCGGCAGCCGGTGCACGCGGCCGACTTGGCGAGCGCCGTCCACGCGGCGTGGCGGCAGCCTGGACGCGGCCATCGCGCTTACGATCTGCCCGGCGGCGAGACGCTGACGCTGCGCCAGCTGATCCGCCGCGCCGCGCTGGCCGGCAACACCTATGCCATGCCGGTGCCGCTGCCGGCCGGCTGGCTGCTGCGGCTGTCCGGCGGCCATGCGCAAGCGGCGCTGCAGCGCGACTCGCTGGCGCGGATGGCGCGCGATCAGCTGTTTGATGCCGCGCCGGCGCGCGCCGAGCTCGGCTACCAGCCGCGCGGCTTCCAGCCGTCCACGCGCTCGTGATGGTATTGCGACGCCGCCGCGGGTAGCGTCCGCGCATGACCGCCGCCCCCAGCCCGCTACAGCTCAGCGCCCGCGCCAGCGTGACCGAGATCGCCGCGGCGGACTGGGATCGCCTGCTCGGCGCCGACGATCAGCCCTTCGTCCGCCATGCCTTCCTGAGCGCGCTGGAGCAGAGCGGCAGTCTGCGTCAGGACCTCGGCTGGACGCCGATGCCGCTGTTGCTGCTGCAGGACGGCGCCTGCGTGGCGGCGCTGCCGGCCTATCTGAAAGGCAATTCGCACGGCGAGTTCGTGTTCGACTGGGCCTGGGCCGATGCCTATCTGCACCATCGCGTGCCCTACTACCCCAAGCTGCTGATCGGCGTGCCCTACACGCCAGTACCGGGACCGCGCCTGCTGGTCGGCGACGGCCCGCAGGCCACCGCCTTGCGCCACCGCGTGCGCCTGGCGCTGGAGCAGTTCGTGCTGCGCACGCGGCTGTCGAGCGCGCACATCAATTTTCCCTGCGAGGCCGATGCCGGCGCCTGCGCGCACGACCCCTGGTTGCCGCGTTTCGACTGGCAGTACCACTTTCACAATCCGGGCTATGCCGACTTCGACGCGCTGCTGGCCGAGTTCAATCACAAGAAACGCAAGAACATCCGCCACGAGCGCCGCCGCGCCCATAGTCATGGGCTCGACATCGCCTGGGTGGACGGTACTGAACTCTGCGAGGCCGAGCTCGACGATCTGCACGCGCTGTATCTGGAAACCTTTGATCGCAAAGGCAATACGCCGGCACTGACGCGCGACTTCTTCTCGCTGATCTGCGCGCGCATGCCGACCCAGTTCCACACCGCGCTGGCCCGCCGCGCCGGCCGCATCGAGGCCGCGGCGCTGTTCTTTTCCTCCAGTACCACCCTGTACGGCCGCTACTGGGGCGCGCGCGCCGACTACGCCGATCTGCATTTCGAACTGTGCTACTACCAGGGGCTGGAGTACGCGCTGCGGCGCGGACTGCGGCGCTTCGAACCCGGCGCCCAGGGCGAGCACAAGATCGCGCGCGGCTTCGTGCCGACGCGCACGCGCTCGGCGCATTACATCGCCCGTCCGGACTTTCGCCGCGCCATCCGTGCCGCGATCGACCGCGAATCGCAGGCGCTGCGCGAGTACCAGCGCCAGATCGCCGAGCACCTGCCGTTTCGCGTCGCTGACGGCCAGCGGCCAGAGTGCTGATCGATCCGCACTCCGCGGCAGCGCGCGGACGTACCATGAGCGCATCGCAGCCGGAGTCCGTCGCCATGATCCTCCCTTTGCAAGGTGCAGCCAGCGGCGTGCTGGGCCTGCTGCTCGGCGCCAGCGTGGCGGCCGAGGTGCCGGTATGCAGCACGCTGCGCTACGGCACGGCCGAGCAAGCGGCCGCCATCGAGCAGAGCGCGCGCAGCGGCAGCGTCAGCGCCGCGGTGGCCGCCATCCGCGCCGCCCAGGCTACCCGCGGCAACGAGCTAGGCTGCCCGGAAACCGGCTACGCCTATGGCAGCGGCAATCCAGCTGCGCCCACGCCGCTGCAGATCCGCGCCTCCTGGGACTTTCATGCGGTGTCTGTGCGGCAAGCGCTGGATGCCTATGACCAGTGCCCGGCGCTGGGCCGTGCCGCCGGCGCCTACGCGCTGGGACTGTGGACCGGGCGCGCGGCCGGCTACAGCGTCGACCGCACACCGCTGTTGACGCTGGCCGACAACCTGCTGGCCACCCAGTACCTCCCCGAGCGCACGCCGGGACGCCAACCCACCTGGACCGGACTGTATGCCTACGCCGAGCGCCTGGCGACGCCGGGCGGCAGCTGCTACGTGCAGGGCGTGGTCGGCGAAGGCGTGGCGCAGGCCTGCAGCACGTTGCCGGCGCTGTGCCTCTCGTACGAGAGCGGACGCTACGCCGGCGAGCGCTTCGTGGTGGGCGATTACGACATCGATGCCGGCGTCGCCGACGGCGGCGGCGCCTTCGATCAGGGCTGGGCCGGCGTCATGATGATCGAAGCCGCGCTGGGCGCGGGCGACGCCGCCGCGCGCGAGCGCTATCGGCGCTCGGCGCTGGCGGCCGGCGAGTGGGCGATCCACGAGCCCGCCGTGCGCAATCACAACTACACCGCCAAGGCGATCTGGCTGCTCGCCGCCCTGTACGACTGGACCGGCGACGCGCGCTTCCGCGACGCGCTGATCGACAAGCTGGAGCGCAATCTGCTGCCCGCCGTGTTGCTCGACGCCGACGGCAATGGCGAGGTCGACGGCGTGCCCGGCGTGCGCTTCGCCGAGCTGCGCAACCCGGCCGCGCGCATGCCCGGCCGCCTGTGGGACGCCCACAACGCGCTGCCCTGGTACCACGCAATCAACGCCTCGGCGGCAGTCGAAGCCTACGCCGCCTTCCGCACGCGCGGCGACACTGCCTGGAGCGCGCGCCTGCGGCCGGTGGTGATCGCGATGCTCGACAATCTGGCGGCGGAGCTGGCGCCAGCAGGCGGATTGGCCAACGGCACCCCCGGCACCACCCAGGTGGCCTACGCCTTTGCGGTGGCGCTGTGGAAGTTCGCCGACGTCGAGGGCCTGCAGCGTCCCGACTGGGAGCGCGTGCTGTGGACAATCTGGAACGCCGGACTGGCGAACTCGCCGGGCGACTCCAAAACCGCCACCGCCGGCATCGTCGCCGCACGTGGCGCCGGCGTCGGCTGGCGCAGCCTGAAGCAGCGTCAGGCGCGCCTGGATGCCGCCCTGCCCACCGACGCCCGCATCAGCGGCGCCTGGTACGACCCCGCCACCGCAGGCGAAGGCTGGTTCCTGCTGCTGACCGCCAGCAATCGCCTGCTGCTGAGCTGGTACACCTACGATCCCCTGGACCCCACACGCCAGGTCTGGCTGATCGCCGATACCAGCTTCGACGGTCGCCGCGCCAGCGGCCCGGCGCTGATCACCCGCGGCACCCGCTTCGGACCCGCCTTCGACCCCGCCAGCGTCGAGCGCATCCCCTGGGGCACGCTGCAGATCGACTTCGACCACTGCGGCAGCGCCACGCTGAGCTACGACTCCACCATCAGCGGTTACGGCAGCGGCGTACGCCAGCTGCGGCAACTGGCCGGCACCAACGGACTGAACTGCGAGCCCTGACACCGGGTGCGCAGCCGCTGCAACGGCCAGTCGCTCGCCGACGAGCGCGCGGGCGGCGGCGCTGGCCTGCCCGCCCGCCAGCTGCCGTCAATCGCCCCGACCGCCGCTCGCCGCGCTGTCCGCGAACAGCATCCGGGCCCATGTCTCGCATCTCGATAAGCTCGAAGGCTATCCCGATAGGCGCCAAGGGTGCCTCGATAGGCTCCGAGGGTATCCCGATAGGCTCGCGAGGGTGTCTCGATAGGCTCGCGAGGGTATCCCGATAGGCTCGCGAGGGTGTCTCGATAGGCTCATGAGGGTATCGCGACAAGCTCGCAGGGGTGTCTCAACATGCTCCGAGGGGTGTCCCGACAAGCTCGCGAGGGTGTCTCGAAGGGCTCGGAGGGTATCCCGATAGGCTCGCGAGGGTATCCCGATATGCTCGTGAGGGTGTTTTGCTGGCCTCGCAAGGGTATCGCGATACGCTCGCGAGGGGGTCCGGTGGTGTTCACAGGGTGTCGCGATACCTCGCGAGGATATCGGGATAGGCTCGCAAGGTCCCCAAGATGGGCTGCTGAGCTCATCGTAACCATCCGACCGCCCCCATGGATGCGGCGCCTGCGGTGGTCTGCTAAGCGGCTCTCGGCGCCCAGTTCATCGGCAGCAGCGCATCGATATCCCGGTTGAGCGTCGTCGGGAGGCGCTCCAGGACGTCGGTGAGGTAGGCCAGTGGGTCGTGACCGTGTGCCTTCGCTGTTTCGATCAGGCTGGTGGCAATGGCGCAGGCCTCGCCGCCGCGTTCGCTTCCTGCGAACAGCCAGTTCTTGCGGCCGACGGCGATTTCTCTGAGCGCGCGCTCGGCGGCGTTGTTGTCGATGGCGATGGCGCCGTCGTCCAGGTAGCGCGTCAGCGCCGCCCAGTGCTTGAGCGTGTAGCCGATCGCCTGTGCCGTCGGTGATTTCGGCAACAGCTCGCGCAGTGCGTCGTCGCACCAGATCCGGAACCCATCGAGGATCGGTCGGGCGTCACGTTGGCGCCGTTTGCCGCGCTCTGGCGGGCTGTCGCCGGCTTCGCTCGCCGCCCGCTCAATGGCGAACAACTCGCCGATGCGCTCGACCGCCTCGTGCGCCAGGACGCGCTGGCCGTTCTTGTCGGCCAGTGCCGCGATCTCGAAGAACTTGCGTCTCGCATGGGCCCAACAGCCCACCTCCCGGATGTCCGGCCGCTGGCGATACAGCTCATCGTAGTTGCTCGCCGCGTCCGCCTGCAGCCAGCCGCCCTTCCACGAGCGCAGGAAGTCGCGCACATGCTGGCCGGCCTTGTCGACCGTGAAGTCGTACACCACGATCTTGGGATCGCGGCCCACATAGGCCCAGGCCCGCGCGCTAATGGTGCGGCCCACCGACTGCAGCGGCAGCACGGTCTCGTCGACATGGATCACCGACTGCTGCATCAGCGCCGCGTGCAGGCGCAGCACCAGCGGCTTGAGCCAGCCCGACAGCGCGATCACCCAGTCCGACAGCGTGCTGCGCGGGATCGCCACGCCGCCGCGGCTGTAGATCTCTTCGATGCGGAACAGCGGCAGGTGGTCGGCGTACTTCGATACCAACAGATGCGCACCCAAGCTCGCATCCAGATGCGAGCCGTCGATCAGCTGCGCCGGCAACCTGGCGCAGCGCACGCCGGCTTCCGGCTGGCGCGGATCGGCGTACTTCGCCCGCACGATCAGCTTCTTGACGAAGGTCGCCGGCTTGAAGCACAGCTTGACCGTCACTTCCTCGCCGATCCGCTTGAGCGGCGTGCCGTCGGCGGCCACCTTCTCCGACTCGGGCAGATCGATCTCGACGCGCTCTTCCGGCAAGCCCTTGGGCAGCACCAGGCGCTGGCGCTCGCTCACCTTCTTCTTCGGCGTCACCGGCTGCTCGGACCGGATCTCCTGCTCGATCAGCTCGATGTCGGCGCTGCCGAACATCGTCAGCTGATCGGCGTTCTCCGAGGATGCCCCGAAGCGCTGGCGCTTGAGCGCGGCGAGTTGCTGTTCGAGGGCAGCCAGGCGCGCTTCGGCGCTCTCGGCACGCGCGAGGGCGGCGGCGCGATCCGCCAGAGCCGCCTCGTAATCGGCGCGGGGGATGACATCAGTGCTTGCCAGGACCATCCCGGCAGGCTACCCAGAGGGCATTGGAAAGCAATGCAAGTCACTGATCTGTCGTCAAAAAGACAGATCAATCAAGCCACCCGCATCGCGGTTACCGGGCGCAATCTGCGCACCGACAGATCGATCCCTTCCAGCACCAGTCGCAGGTCGCTCTCCGACAGCGCACCCGCCGTCACCGACGAGAACCGACCACGTTCCAGGCGCTTGTACATCAGCCACCACCCGTGGCGGTCATACCAAAGGATCTTCACCTTGTCGCGGCCGCGGTTGAAGAACACGTGGGCACTCGAGAGTGCCCGCTGCGGACCCAGGCTCGCTTGCACGCGTAGCGCCAATCCGTCGATCCCGAGGCGGAAGTCCACCGCCTCGGCGCACACCCAGACCGGCAGGCCACCGACCATCAGCGCCGCCGCTCGAAACGCACCGGCCGACCGAGCAGCTCACGCAGCAACCGCCGACGCCAGCCAATGAACGTCGCGTAAGACCAGCCCTGAGCCCGGCAATACCTCCGAGCACTGAGACCACTACGCGACACCGCGCACACGCGCATGAACCACACCACAGAACCCAGCGAAGAACGCGCCATCGACCACCCATCACCCACCAGCCGCCAGACTGCTCGCCATGCCGCCCTTCAGTGAAGAATGGGGGCTATCGGACGGGTACAGCTCATCGCAATACCCTAGGTGCGCCCTCGCGATACCCTCAGCAGCTCGTCGCGTGGTCTCCGCAGGGTATCGCGATAAGGTCCCGAGGCTATCGCTACCCCCCGGCAGGGTCAGCAGGACACCCCCGCGAGCAGGTCTAGACAGGGTCGCCGCAGGTCGCGAGGGCGCGCGGCGGTATCGGGAACGGGTCGGTGAGCATGCGGGTAGCCGGAAACAGCGGCTGCAAGGGCGCGAACGACACGACAGCGCCGACCATGGATCAGATTCAACCGAAGGACCTCAAGGCCCCATCTTTATCGATGCGACTCCGCGCATTGTTCCCATCGATGCGGTTCGCAAGCGCACCGCATGCTATTCGCGCTGTTCCTATCGATCCAGTTCGTAGGCACACCACATCATGCTTGGGCTGGCCGGTGTGCGGACCAGCGAAGCGTTAGCCCGTATCGTCTGCCTTAAACTCGCCAGTTCGCGCGTTTCGAATGTAGGCCGAGCCAACTGAAGCGTCGAGCAAGTCGCAGAAAGAGTCGTCTCGGCTTAGGACGGCGCCAAGCGAGACATACGCTAAGTTCTTGCTGTCTGCCATGTACTCGTCGGTTTCGTCGTTGGCCGTGATGCGCCAGCCACTATCGTTCTCCTCGTCTGGCTCCTCGCGATAGAGGTAGCCAACTCGCTCCCCGTCATCCAGCACGCGGCGCGTGACGAAGCATCGCTTGATGTATCGCTCGACCAAGTTGTTGTCGTCGTCATGCTGCGTGTTGATGATGTGGCAGGGCTGGAAGGACACCGGATCATTGAGCATGAGATCTTGGATGTGGCGCGGATCGTTGTTCAGCCGGCCGCGAAAGCTACCATCGGGAAGAACTTCATCTACGACGACCCACATGCGCTCTGCTCGTGGCGCTGCCGGGTCATCGCTACTGAAGCAAAAGATGAGCTTTACCACTTCGCCGGGCCGAACGCGTGCAATCAATTCGCGCGTTGGCTTGTAGAACGTGTATCGATTCTCGGCAGCAATCGGATCTGCATCTTCAAGGTGCCAACTGGGCATAGGCGGGTCCTGTTCGGGCTAACGCCACCGTCGATCGGATTGAACGGACCTCAAAGCTCCATCTTTATTCATGCGACTCCTGGCTTTGTTCCCATCGATGCGGTTCGCAGGCTCACCGCAGCCCACTCGGACCGCAATTGCGCGCGATTCGTTCATTATCTGGCAGCCCGACGTAATGCCTCAATCTCAGCAAGGAACTTCTTCCTATTCCTAGGCGAAATCATGATGCAGCATTTGGCGCCGTAGTTCACAAGCAGACGGTTGAGTGACAATGCCGGGGCCGAACGCACGCTGTCGGTTGCGCTAATGCTTGTGATGTCCTCGATCAAAATATGCCACATCATCGGCCCGCTCTGAACTTTGAGAAGCTTGGTATCCAACGTGTATTTGGTTCCGAACAAGAGCCATACTGGAAGCACGATCCCCAGACCAACAATCAGGCAAATTACCCACCAGGGCGCAGGTCTTCCAGAAAACACTACCGCGATACTAGCCATGGTGCAGATTGTCATTGTTGCAACAAGGACCACCAAGATCCAGGTATCGACTTCCGATTTGTAAGTAGTAGACATCATTGATCCCTTCGACTCAACCAGCCTCCTGCCAGGATGCGGGACGGGCTTTTTCAACCTTGAATAGACCGCGGCTGTGCGCGGCCTATTTTTTCGTTAGCCTTCATCCGACGGCCGAGAACGATCCGGCCCTTTCAACCTTTCAATAATTTCGCGCTCTCGCTTCTTTATTTCGAATCCAAGAAAGAATGAACCGCCTGGGTGTAGCACCAAGTTGTACTCTGAGGCAGTATAGAAGACATAGTATAAGCCGGTAAACACCGCGAGACTACAGTTGCCGGGCCCAGCCGGGAGATCAGCTACGTACTTCTTCCTTGCTTTCTTACCCTTCAACGAGTCAAAAACCTCAACCTGAACTTTGACATATTCGCAAAGCTCCGCGTCCAACCCCTCGGTCTCGCACAGTTTTTTCGGAAATCTCGCAAGCTCAGTTGACAGCACTTTACCAACAAATACTTCATGTGCACGGTCAAAAAGTTCCTTGTCGCTTGGTGCGGGCCGAGCCAGCGAACAAGCGAGAGCAGACCATGACACGGCGCACCCGAATAAAAGAACGCACCAAACTACCGCACTGCAGATTCTTGGACCGTTTGTTTGCACGAGCACCCCCAATCAGGACTAACGAAGCAATCAGCCGCTGGGCCACTAAAAGCCCAGTTTATGCCAAGAGCCTGTTCAGCAACCGACTAGATTACATCGCCAAGCGTCTCTCCAGACACACTACGCACACTCATACGATGACACTGATTCGTTGACGCCGCACGCCTTGCACCTGCTTTCCAGCCGATAACAGTCAAAGAAATCCTGAATACGCATCAAGGCCTCACCCTCCAGATCTTCGACTGGATCAATTTGATAGCCGACTCCAACTACAACCTCGAAAAGCTCCGCTCCGCAGGTACACAGATGCAACGATGGTTCCCCCGACCCAACCATGGAGTAGCACCCGTTCTGGAGCTCAGCATCATATCCGTGCACGCGAACATCAAATATCACCTCTCTCTTACCGCAAGACCCACACTCAATCTGATGCGGGCAGAGCAGCCCTGCGCCAGCATCAGGAAAGCCAAAGATCTGGAAGCTTTTGGAACCGCAATTGCACCCTATCCCGAAGAGCGCTAGCTCATCGAAAACGTTTTCAATACCTGGCGCGACCGTCAGCGGTGCCACTGTGAAGACGGAAAGGAAACGAGGCGGATTGCGGTGTACTTGCAAGACCAATTCAGCCGGTTGATACATTGAAACCTCCAGAGCCGCCTAACATTCCAGCCGCCCCCCCCGCGGGCAGGTGATGAAACACTCATCCAAGCAATTCCCTACTTCACCTGCGCGCGGCCAAGTCCTCTTCGCCAGGCGCCAGCTCTCTACTACTCATAGACTTGGCACGTAAAGAAGAATTCCTTGACCCCCTCCCAATTGATTCCGAGAATCTCAAACTCCTGATCTTCCTCACCTTCTGGATCGGCGGCATGGCCGGACGTTGAGATCCTCCCCGAATCGTCCCCGGGCTTCCATCCACCGAAGAAGCCCGCCACGCCGCATTCAAGAAAGGTGTAGGGATCAAAGTTGTACCAGTATACGCCGCGCGGCCCGGGCAACCCGAGATATCTTTGCGGATCCTGCAAGACACCCGACTTGGACATCTCTGCAAGGTCGAGGATCTGGCAAGACAACGAATCTACCCAGTCACGAAAGAGTGGGACGCAATCTGAATCCCAGCCTGTGGGCAAGCCTTCCTTTTCGTGGAATCCGCTTTCCAGAAGGCCAAAAAGCTCGTCAAGCGTCAATTTTTCGCGAGTCCGAAACACGCAGGAAGAGATCAAGACTCGCTCCAAGTAATTCTGCAAGTCTACGTTCTTCTGCCCATGGACCTTCTTCAGCCCACAGACGGCCAGGTACAGATCCCGATTTGTCCGAATTTCCAACACCCCTCCCAATGACACCCGACGCGTAAACTAGGCCGTGCCGCGTAGCCGTGACTCCGAGTCGCGCGCGGTGCAGCGTGTCCTGCACACCCACTCCCGGGCGGATGCTCAAGGAGCTGGACGATAGGCGCATGGGAACACGCTCGGCTCGATGAGCAGTAAGCCCGGGATC
The DNA here is from genome assembly GCA_046346965.1 of Lysobacterales bacterium. Classification (GTDB taxonomy): domain Bacteria; phylum Pseudomonadota; class Gammaproteobacteria; order Xanthomonadales; family SZUA-5; genus JAXMHB01. The sequence continues at coordinate 96,460 of JAXMHB010000007.1, read as the reverse complement.
TTAGGGCACTCAAGCGGCAAGGCAAAGCGCAGGCAACGGTTGACGCTATGCCCGCGCGTTGCGACGGACCACCGCCTACATCGACCGCTATCGGATCGGTCAAGTACCGTGCGCGTGCCGCGGCTCCTTGCACGTCTTCGCCGTCAGCCCACCCTGTCAACCGGGCTCGCGCGTGGCCAGTTCCTGTTCGCTAGGCCTCAAGTCTCCATGGTCCTGGCCGTGTGAGCGCGCGAGGAAAGGCTGCAGATTGCCAGTGCGATACAACCCGACCCAAGCATCACCGCGCCAGCAACAAACCCGAGCCCTGCCCCGGTGATATCTCGCATGTCATTGGACCACAGGAACATAAAGCAGATTAGCATCCCGGTAGCACCAAGCAATACAAGCGCTGAGGCTAGAGCGACGCTGAGTGTTCGAAGTGAAACTTGCACTGATACTCTCCTGAGGCCTAACGCCGCAACCAGCCGTCGCGGCGCGAAAATGTCCGGCTTGAGCCAAAAGGCTGCTCCGCAATCGACTTGATTGCATCTTTGAACGACGCCGCTGCGCGGCGGGAGCAGCGGTCGCTGACATCGGGCGTCGGGTGCACCGCACCCACTCCCGGGTGGATGCTGACGGAGATGGACGATGGTCGCAAGGCAAAGCGCCAGCAAAGGTTGATCGCTATGCCGGCGCGTTGCGACGGATCACCGCCCGCTTCGACCGCAGTCGGACCAGTCGAGTGGCGTGCGCCACTACGGCCTTCTGCACGCCGACGCCAAACGTACGTCATGAGTTTTCTTGATGGGTCTTGATCTTCTTTGCGAGCTCGCGAAACACGCGATTTACAGACGCATCAGCGACAAGTCTCCACGAAACCAGTAATAGTAGCGAGGCAAATGCCACGAACAATGCCACGTAGTCCTTCTTGATCAGCCCATATGCAGCAAATACAACAGGGGGTGCCAGAATCGAAAAGTAGAAAACCCAATTCATCAAGGTGCCGTGTCCGGCCGCCGCCTGGGTGATGAGCGCCTTTTCCTCGTCGGTGAGATCCAGCGATGACATCGATTTGTACTCCGATGGACTCAATGGTGATCGGCGTCAGTCTTGCGCAAGCATCGCGCACAAGCGCGGCAGCCTTGCCATCCGGCAGCAAAAACGTTCGGAACGACTCAATTCACGGCGCACACCACACTGGTGGGTGTATTCGGATCAGGTCCACAGGTGTAGCTGACTGGAGGAAGGTAGTACGACGAAGGAATGCCGCCTCCGAGCGGAATAACGGCGCCGCCAGACCTGCCTGACTCACGGCCGCCACCGCTAGTATTGCCGGTGCTATTGTTGCCGCCTGTAGTAGGAACGGGATTGTCGATCTGCGTGCAACGGCCGCCGTTGGGCGTCCATATCTTCGTTCCGACAGCCCCCTCCGTGACTATCCATCGAATCTCAAATTCATAATAGAGCCCATTGTTTCCAGCAGCTTGGCCAGTTGCGGCGGCTTTCTGTCCAACCCACTCAGCGACTTGTCCATTGCCGTCAGGAAACGACACATTGACAGGACACACCAGCGCTGTCTTCTTGTGACTCGCGCCCGCGCTGAGCGCAACCCAGTCCGGCGCGCGCAAAAATAAGGCAACACTGGTCCCATCTTGCCTGGCATTGTTGAACACGACGAACTCCGCATTAGCAATCGCGGCGCGTACTTGCGCTCGCCTATCAGGAACGCCAACCATCAGTTGATTCAGCGCCGCGCGAGCATCCTGCGCAAATGCAATACGTTCGCTCAGATCTGGATAAGCGCGACTGGCCTGGCGCAGCACAAACAAGCGTGCACCATCACTTTCACGCTCAGAGTGCTCAATCAGCGTCTCTGTTCTCGCACTGGATTTGTTGACATTTTGCTGCGGAACTGATCGGAGTGCGTCCCCGAGAGCCGCAAAGCTTGGATCGATGACCGCCTGTTTGGCAACCACGGGCATTGAAAACAGCGCCATGGAGGCGAAAACCAATCTCGTCAAGGACATTTAGGAATCCGTTGTGTCGCACTAAAGTGCTGGCGACACAACATTATTCACGCTCTGATACATTGTCAAGCGCAATGAACTCACGAGGCTTATTCAAAGCTTCCCGCCTGAATCGCTGCAATCTGGGCGGCGCGCGCACGTGCCAGCGTGAGGACGTCCGGGTAGTACGCCATCTGGCGCAGATCAATGACGCCTGCATGCGCGTGCCCCGCCGGGCAAAGCAGAACCGATGGCGACATGTACTCGCTGTCTGCCTGCAGCGCCCAGCAGCCGGCCAGCTCGGTCGAGGTGGCGAGCACCAAGGACTGCGCGCCGGGAACCGGGGTGTTGTGATCCTCGTTTCCGCGCTCGCGCAGCCACATATTGCCGGCCAGCGCGCTGGCATTGAGCGCGTGCACCGTGTCGATCGCACCCAATCCCAGTGACGGGTGCCCGTTGTGGCGCAGGAGCAGTTCGCGGTAATCCTCTGGCAGTGCGCCGCCCAGGCGCTGCTCCGCCGCCTCCAGGGTCGCCGCGGTGGCGGGTTCGGGCAGTTTGGGCGGGTCCGCGAGCAGGCGCATCACCATCGGTACAGCGGGATCCAGTTCATCCAGCACCATGTTCCAATCGGCGTTGGCCAGCCGCTCGTAGGCCTGCTGTTGTCGTTGCCGCATTCGCTGCGCGTAGCGCTGTTGTTGCTGCGCTGAGGACCACTCGACCTGCAGCCAATCGCGCAGGCTCTGATAGCCCGTCGGCGATTCTGCCCACAGGCTAATCCACTGCGCCGGCCGTGCCGCAGGATCTGGGTTGAACAGCAGCAGCCCCTCGTCGTCAGCGCCGATCAGCCACCACTGCCTGAGCTCAGCGGCCGTCAGCGCCACACTGTCGGGCAACTCCGTGCCTGGCGCGACGATATCGATTGGATACTCTGGTAGGTCGAGCAGCGCGAACCATTCCTCTACCTTGACGGCGGCCGGCTCCACATGGGCAAGCGGACCCACACCGAGCGCCGGGATGCCATCGTGCTGCCGGTACAGTGCGAGCAGCGGCTCTGGCAAGGTCCTGCCCAACCGCGTTTCCGCAGCACGGATCGCCTGCGCATCGGCTGGTGCACCCGGCTTCTCGGCCCAATCGTTGGCGCCGATGATTCCGCCGATCAGCTGCTCATCGCTCATCGTCGACGCGGCCGTGCGCAGTCTCGCCAGCTCCGCTTGCTGTGATTCACCCGCATCATCCGAGATCTGCGACGGGCGCACGCCCAGTCCTTGCAGGTCCCAGGCGAGCACAGCGATTCCCAACGGGACCACCAGCAACAGCGCCAGCGTGCCGCTGACCAGCAGTGCCTGCCACGCGCGCATGGGCTTGCGGTCCAGGCGTTGCAGCACGTCGAGTGTCTGCTCCACGCGGTACTTGCCCTGGGCGGTGGGGCCGAGCAAACGGTCCAGTGCGTCAGCCACGGCGCGGATCCGCAAGGGCCGCGCCATGTTGGGCGCAGGTGGCTGCTGAGAGACGGCGGCGAGCGCGCGCTGTGCCTGCCAGCGAGCTGGCAGCGTGTACAGCTGCAACAGCGCCAACACCGCCAACAGACCGAAACCGAACGCCCACGCGGCCAGCGCGCCGACGACGCAAGCGCTGCCGATGAATCCCACTTCGATCCACGCGCGGCGCGGCGGCAGCAGCGCCTGGACCACGTGCGCACCATCGAGCGGCGGGACCGGAAGCACATTCAAGTAATTGATCAGCAGAAACATCGTTGCCCAGATGGATCCGTCCCCCAGTGCTGCGGGCCACACATCCACCACAACGGCGCCCAGGATCGCCCACCCGATCAAGATCCCCGGCAGCGGCCCCATCAGCGACATCCACGCGCTGCGATGTGCACTGGGATCAAGGTCTTGCCCGATGGCAACGCCACCAACCAGCGGCAGCGCCATCATGTGCACATTGCGATAGCCAAAGGCCCGCATCGCAAGGAAGTGTCCGAGTTCGTGGATCACGACCACCACCAGGATCATCCACGCCGCCATGGGGTCCCACAGGAGGGCACCAAGGCCCATGAACATCGCCACGCTGAGCGCGAACAGGGTCCATTCCACCTGGCGCGAGGGAGAGCGTGCGCGCATCGCTTCGAGCCGGGTGGCCAGCAGGGCGACGCGTGCCGATGGCACCGGACGCGTATCCGCCGGTGGCTTGGGAACCTTGCTCAGCATCGCGAGTGCGCGCCATGCAAAGCCCAGGCTGGGCCGAGCGCTGGCGTTGCTGCTTGGCACCAGATCGCCGGCAGCGATCAGCGCCTGGCGCTGACGTTCCATCCACGTCGAGTAGAAGCCCAACAGCCCTGCATCCTCGATGCCCGCAGGGTCGGTGGCGCCTTGCGCCGCCACCAACGCACAGTGCGCGGCCCACTGCGCTGCGAAGCCCGGCTCATTGCAGGACTGCACCAATGTTTGCTCGCGCGCCAGCAACTGAAAGTACGCATCGAATGGCTCCGTGATCAGCGTGCGACCGTCGCGCAGGTGGGTGACGTACCAGACCACCATCCGGTTCGGCGCAAACAAGGTCGGGGCGCCCAGCCAGACCGCCGCATGGCAGGCGCGGTGGACTCGCACGGCGCGCAGAAGCACCGGTCCGCCGTCGGCATCGACCACGCGCACCCAGCGCGCCGGCTCAAACCCGAGTGCATCGAGCTCCGCGTCCGCCTGCGCGAGCAGATCAACCGCCGCCGCTGGCGGGGGCGCATCGACGAACCGAGCAGCCTGTCGCGTGAACGGCAGCGCCGCGATCTGACGCAACACCACCACGCGCCCGACCATCCAGATCGCCCCGATCAACGCCAGAACATCCAACCACATGCATGCGCCCCAGCAAGGTGTAGGCGCGAAATATCAACGCCGCGGCAGCTGCGTGCAACCTTTGGTCACAAGCAGACGACGGCGTTCCGCGGACACCTGATTGCCAAATGGCGTGCGAGGCACGGCCTGGGACAGTGGGTCACGTCCTCCGGCGTGCGGCTTGGCGCCAGCGCGATCTACGCCCATTGTCAATCGACCGCGTGAAATATTCGGGCCGAGCTTGCGACAGCGTTTTGGTGGATTGGACGGCGGACTGGCGGCGGACTGGGGACACGCTGCGTTTTGTGGGAAAGTTCTGGCGCAACAACGCGACGAATTCCGACAACAGCACCGCCAAGGCTCGCGATCATGGCCACATGACTCAAGATGCGAGCCAAGATCGGCCTCGAGCTCAGGTTGTCGGCAAATCTCGCGCGTCCAAATTTGTTGCGTACTCACCGGCATTGGCTTAAGGTCAGCATCTCTTCGCATCAGAAACCTAGTCCGCTCTTCGATCCTAGCTACGTGGTACAGTCATATGAAAGCTCTTCGTGCAATCGGTGTGACCTTATGCGCACTGTCGGCTGCGGCGAACGCGAATCAAATTGATCGAATCTCCTCCGTTCCAGCCTATTCAGGTACGACAGCCATTTTCGTCGTTATTGATTCGACGCTGGTTGGCTGTGGTTGGCCTGGCAGTATGCTGAGTGAAATGGATGTCAGCGAATCAAGTGGCGAGATTTTAGTTTCCGTTGAAGCGAAGCGGACGGGCGAGATTTGCCAATTCTCCAACGCTCCCTTTCATTCGCAGCTTGCGATTCCGCTTGCGAAGTTCCTTGGGGTGCGGCAGCTTGGTAATAATCAGAGAATAAGGGTTAGGTTGGTAAATGAATTTGGATCACGCGTTGAAAGCTCCGTAACGCTAAATAGCGCACCGAGCGCGCCAGTGCTGCCCCAAGCGGGGGCCTGGCTCGCTGAGTACGGCACGCGCTTATGGTTGGATATGGAGCGAGGCGGGTTGACGCTTGCATTTTCTTCGGACGACATCGGAGACGCCGATCCGTTGTATGAGTGGCCCCAGCCCGGAAGGGGAGTGAGTTGGAAGGGAGCTACCTCGAACCAAGGATTCGCTGAAGTGCATTTCAAGTCTATTGCCCCCGTAGTCGTTGATGGCGAAGTAGGTATGTTTCCGCGGGTCGCCGAAGTCCAGAGTGGATACGTGGCGTTCTCCGATCCATTTAATGGTTTCATCGCTCTGCCGTCCGGCGTCGTGACTCCTGTGTCAAAAAGGCAGTCTGGCGGCACTGAAATTACGTTGGGCACGTCGCCTCTTGGAACGCGCTTCCAGAGTTTGAGCGGCGAGTGGATCTGGGTCGCCGAAGCATCTCCTCTGTTGGGACGTCGGACGCGACTGACGCTCGCCGATCAAAACGATTCCCGAGTGAGTTGGAAGCTAGAGACTGCGCGGACTGCAGGTGGCGGAAAGATCGTCTGTGAGGCGTCGGGAGACTGTGTTGTATATCTGAGCAGTCGGTTCGACAGTGTTGCGGCGCCGATCTTTCGATTTGCGGTCAGCGGAATTGGCGATAGAACTCTAATAGTAGGAGGCGAGCCTGTTGCGCACAGAACGCGATACTAGCATCGCGCAAGTCGGCAGCAACCGCTTTCCGAAGTGGGCTACGAACTGATCAGATGGCCCAGTTTCGGTATGAACGGGACGGTCGGGTCGAATGCGTGACGTGCTGAATGCGCCGGGCGTCGCTGTGCGACGTCGATCCACCCACCGGCAAGGATCACGATGCGCGAAAGCCCATGATCGAGAATCGAATCAAAGAATCGAGCGAGCTTCTCGCGGTCGCCGTATATGCCCATGCGGTGATGAGCAACCGTCCGCACGTCTTGCTGTCGGTCGAACCTGAGCTGGCACGAGCCTAGACGGATGACGAGGTCGCCGACACGCGGGCCGCGACGATCAGAATGTCGCCAGGGCCCGCAAATCCGCCGAATCGCGACTGTCCTTGTTCTAGGCCCCTATCCCGGGGACGTCCATGTATGTCCTCGTTCTTCGGCGTTCCCTTGCGAGCTTACATTTGAGCTCAGGCAACGACCCGTCAGAGCTTCGTGCCTGCAGTGAGGTGTCAGAGCGCACCTGCACGAGCTATTTCCCTTTCGTAGCTAGCACCCTCGAAAGTATATGGACCAATGCTCTCAATGGGCCTTGGGTCCTCGTACCCATTTTCATAGGCGAAATCTCGCCAGATAAACGTTTCTCCAATGCGCTCAATGAAAACACCGTATGCGCCGCAGCCGATATCCCCGCACTCCGGGCAAAGGTATAGAAGAATTCTTCCTGATTCAGTGTCGGGCGACGTCACAAGTCTTAATTGCGCGGCCGCTTGAGCATTCTGCTCCGGAAATCCCCGAACCAAGCAGCCCATAAAGTCAGCGCTGCCACCATCAACCTTCAAGATAGTAGTCAGCAACGACACGCCATTGACGGTGAAGTCTACCGACTGCCGTGGTTGCGTCGTGACGCTCCCGGAACTGGTGCCCGGCCTAATCAAAACAATGTGGGACAGCACATCCATACTAGCACTCTCGAACGTTTATATTCAGGCCGCGGCCCGTCAGGGCTGCCGCGCCTGAAGCGAATTGTTAGGCGCGCTACTCCGAGATCTTGAGCCGCACCTGCGCGCCATCCGGCAGACCTTCAATTTCTCGGGCGATGTGGCCGGAGACTGCAACTAGCTCCCTTAGAGGGATAGACGCCAAATTGGCACCACCGTATACACCGCCCAACACACCCGGAATCTTAAGGCAGTACTTGTAGCCTGGGCGAAGGCTCCCCAACCGCTCCTTCGCCTGCTCAACTAGCCCACGCATGTTCCAGTCCTGCAGAAACTCCTGACTCTGCGACAGAGCATCTAGCTCCGCCCGATCACACGCCACAACCTTGCAGTAAAGATCCTCGGGACACAGGCGCCAATACCGCCCATCCACATCCTTGATGATGAGGTTTCCGAAGTCGTTGTCGCCAACCACTCGGTCGGGTGTGATCCCTACCCATCCCCATGCTTTTGAAATTTCGGCGATCAGTTCCATATGCACCTAGGATAACGAATCGGGGACACGCCGACGAATTGGGGACACGCCGCGCTCTGTAGGAAAATTCTGACATAAGGACGCGACGAAAACCGACAGACCGCGCCCCTGCAGCTCGCGATCATGGCCACATGACTCAAGCCCGCGCCCACACTGTCAGCACCAAGCAGCCTGGCGTATACCACTGCGTGACGCGCTGCAGCGTCGGGCGTGGTTGTGCGGCGTCGATCCGCTCACCGGCAAAGATCATGACGCCCGCACGTCGATGATCGTAAATCAAATCCGGGAGTTGGGCGAGATCTTTGCGGTCGCCGTGTTTGCCTATGCGGTGATGAGCAACCACCTGCGCGTCGTCCTCTCGGTGGAACCTTAACTCGCCCGAGTTTGGACGGATGGCGAGGTTGCGGATCGCCGGGGGCGGCTATTCCCGCTCTCCGACCCCGAGGTCCAGGTCGCGCGGAGCGAGCGGTTGGTGGCGATGGCCGAGATGTACCGCAAGCAGCTCTGCGATTTGCCCTGGTTTATGAAGTGCCTGGACGAGTACGTGGCTCGGCGGGCCAATGCCGAAGACGGCGTCAAGGGTCGATTTTGGGAGGGGTGAGGCGGCGCGCTTCGGCGGCATGCCGCCGGCGCCGACGAACGCCAGCGCCCCCTGGCGCTGGCTGGATCGTTTCAAATGTCAGCTGCTCGCGGACGAGCGCGCGCTGCCAGCGGCGATGGCCTACGTGGACTTGAACCCGGTGCGCGCTGGCATCGCCAAGAACGTCGAACGTTCCGATCACACCAGTGTGCAGGTGCGAGCAGAGAGCTTGCGGGATCAGCCGGCGAGAGCCGCCGAAACGCTGCGGCCGATCGTTGGCTTGACCGTGTTTCGACTGCCGATCACGGAAGCGGAATACATCCAACTGGTTGATTACACGGGCCGACAGATCCGACTCGACAAGCGCGGCGCCATACACCAAACCGAACCGCCCGCCCTCCGCCGGCTGGGGCTCGATGCCAGCCACTGGACCGGCCACATAAAGGGCGTCGGCTCGGCCTACTGGCGAATCGTCGGCGGCGCCGAGGCGATCATGGAGAAAGCGCAAGCCATCGGGCAGGCGTGGATGAAAGGCATTGGCTATGCCCGCTGGCTCGAAAAACTGAGCTGAGCACCTCAGCAAAGCATTTTAGGCGCCGCGGGCGCGTGGAGGCGTTGGATTTTTGCGCGCCGCGGCCGTCAGAACGCCCGAGATTCAGCGAGAAACCTGCAAGCAACGGAACCTGGCGCAGTTCGCGGTCAGTTTGTGGTGTCCTCGTTTTCTGTGGGTGTCCTCGCTTTCTTGCTGCCGCATCAAAAATTGACTCCGAAAGTCAGCTCAATGAGTTTTCGAAGACAGATCACCGTTGTCGCATCCGGAAATTCCGCTGCTTCATCGTTCTCTATATCCGTTATCTCCCAAATTAAGCCTGCCACCAACTCGCGCACCGAGCCTTGGCAGGTGTACGTATCTCGTACCGGCCTAGTCGGATCAAGCTCAACCGACCAGGCAACAACTTTGTCGACAACCGCCAACGCGTGATTGAATGGACCATGGTTGGAGAACTCATATTTGTACTCAATCGCCTCAACATTCTTTTCCGCGAGAGGCGCAGCGGCCGCAGCGTCTCTCAGAGCCAGGCTATCAATTCCTTGCGTCGAAAATGTCACTACGTCTCGCCAATAATTGCGATAAGCCGAGCTGGCTGGAACGTATTTCCCAAGTGCCGCATAGAGAACACCGACCAAATACTCTTCACCAGCTTTCGGCGCCAAAACCAAATGCCTCACACCCGACTGATCCGATACGCGCACCCGTTGTCGGTCTTTCAGGCCCGCCTTCTGCTCCGTCAAGATGTCAATCTGCTCATTCAAGAGATTCTCGGAGCTCTCTCGACGGAGTCGTGCAATCAACTCCGAAAAGACCGCATCTTTCCCACGGAAGCTATCCAAGAATTCCTTGAACTTCTTTGCAAACTCTGGATCACTCAACTCGTCGTATGCCTGCTTGCTAAGCGCATTGCGGTTTGTGACCAGATCGAAATCGCCTTCGATAACTAGCATATAATGACTGTAGGCATCACCCTCAGCCAGAACGCTATACTCGGGAATATTCGAGAGCAGCTCTGCGTGCTTTGCAATTTTTATACCCTTGACAGAAATAAAGGCACCTCGATGGTCGCCAAGGCGCACCCCAGACCTAGCCTTGCCTTTGCGATCTAGGGCTGGATACTCCTCGTGAGCGCGCCGATTTCCATCAATAGCCAGAATAGCTGAGTATTTCTTTCCAGCGACCGAGAACGACTTTGCTGTGCGAGAGCAAAATCGACCATCCCGCAACCGTGAGATCTGCTGCGGTGACTTGACTTCGTCTTTACCGTCAGGCTTGGAAAGGTAGGGAAAGCCAAACGGAACGTCTACAGGGCCTTGGGTTGGCGAGAAAACTGTCAATTGCGCGGCTGGCGGATTTTGAATCTGCGCCACCTGGCTGGAGGAAAAACCCTGAGCAGTTGAAATCATCCGCACATCCCCGTGGCGGGTATTAAAGCGGACGTAATTATAGACATAGGATTCAGTAATGACAGGCTCGACAGAAAAGTACTTTCCAAAATTCTCCGTATCCAACCCGTCAATCAGAACTAGAGTTCCGGTCTTCCCTGTCAGCAAACCAAGGCGGCTTTTTAGATCCCCAACTACCGCAACCCCGTTTGCATCGAGTGTGCCGAGGAAGCCATCAATGATCGACGAAACATCGTCGCAGTAGTCCGGAGCAATCGAGTAATTCACATCTAGGTTGTTTCGAGGATTCTCGACTACTTTAAAAGCCCATCGCTCGTCGAACTTGCTGAAGCGCGTAGCCACGAGGATACGTTTGCTTGCGAAACAAAGCTTACTACCTTGGCATTTGTAGCCAATGGCCGCACCTTTTGCTTTTGTTGATTTTCCAATAGAGAAGAAGGCTTCCCACGGCGAAATGCCGGCAGAAGCAACATCAAACCCCAAGCCGGATCCGTCATCGAGAAAGGCAAACCCCGATTTACCATCGAGTGGTGCGTAGTAAATGATGCTGGCGCCAGCATCATAAGAGTTCGAGATCAGCTCTCTTATAACTTCACAGGGATCGTTGCGGTTTACTGAAAGCTCACCCAGGACGTGACGGAATTCAATCTGCGGATGCATCCTTATCCCTCGCTAAAAATTGCAGCTAGTGCAACAAACAAGAGGCTACCCGGCAGCAAAGCAGACCTGCCCAAATCTGATTACATCTTGCCTGGCAAGTTGTACTGGGCATTACTGATACCCACAGGCTGGGCCGGGCCGATCGGGGGAGACTCAACGTTCTGCAGCAAGAACAAGACGGTTTGTGCGTTGGGCAACTTCACGCGTCCGCTTGATTTCATAGCTTGACCGCTGCGCCACGATTGAAACTTAGCATCCGAAGGATTGCACTGGGCCCAATCATAAACAACATTGCAAGGCTAACGGCCAGCTTGGATCTTTTCCAAAGGGTGCTTTGACGTCCTAAGTTCACGGGCCGGCTGATGCCCGAGTCATCATTCACTGAAAACTCTCCACGATTACGATCGGTGGTCACAGGCGACCCAACTTCAGCTAGACAACAAATATCTTACGCCTAGCGGTTAGCCATCCGCAACGAGGGCCTACTGCAGCGCGCTGCTGTACCTGTCCCGCGCTTTCGGCAAACCTAGAAACCTTCCAGGTTGCTTGGGCAGGCCGGCGATTCGCAGGGTGTGCGGCATTGCGCCTGCGCACCATCGCAAGTGATTTGAGCGCAGCGTTTCATTCCGTTTCACAAACGCTGGCGGGCGGCGCACCTCGCGGTGGAGGCGTCGGTGGCGTTTTTGACGCATCTGGTGGTGTCCGGTGGACGTCGATGGCGGCGCCGCGCGATTTCCCGGGTTTGACGGCATCGGGGTATCAAGTACACGCCAAGCGCAGAAGCGGCGGCGCGGGAGCGCCGCCCTCCAGAGCGCGGTGGACGGAAAGTTCGTAGTAGTCCGGGCTGGCTCGCGCGGGATCGGGCGGGAGCGTAGAGCCACAGCAGCGGCGCGGGAGCGTCGCCCTCCGGTGGGCGGTGGACGGGAAGTTTGCAGCAATCCGAGCTGGCTCGCGCGGGATTAGCCGGGAGCGTAGCGCCACAGCAGCGGCGCGGGAGCGCCGCCCTCCGGTGGGCGGCGGGGTTGGACTGCGCCGCTCTGACCTGACCCGAACTCGCTCAGCTTCTGGCGACCCAAGCAGCCCGCCGCGCCGTATCAGGCTGCCTGTGCCAGAAAATCCTGGGCGAAGCGTTGCAGTACGCCGCCGGCTTCGTAGATGGAGACTTCCTCGGCGGTGTCCAGGCGGCAGCGCACCGGCACGTCGGTGACCTCGCCGTTGCGGCGCTGGATGCGCAGGCTCAGTGTCGCGCGCGGTGTGCGGTCGCCGTGGACGTCGAAGGTTTCGGTGCCATCGAGGGCCAGCGTCAGCCGCGTGGTGCCGGGCATGAACTCCAGCGGCAGCACGCCCATGCCGATCAGATTGGTGCGGTGGATGCGCTCGAAGCTCTCGGCGACGATGGCTTCCACACCGGCCAGGCGCACGCCTTTGGCCGCCCAGTCGCGGGAGCTGCCCTGGCCGTAGTCGGCGCCGGCGATGATGCACAGCGGCTGGCCGCGGTCCATGTAGGTTTCGATGGCCTCCCACATGCGCATCACCTGCCCTTCCGGCTCTACCCGCGCCAGCGAGCCCGCGCGCACGGAACCGTCGTCCTTGCGCACCATCTCGTTCTTCAGCGTGGGATTGGCGAAGGTGGCGCGCTGCGCGGTCAGGTGGTCACCGCGGTGGGTGGCGTAGGAATTGAAGTCCTCTTCCGGCAGGCCCATTTTCGCCAGGTATTCGCCGGCGGCGCTGTCGGCCAGGATCGCGTTCGACGGCGACAGATGATCAGTCGTGATGTTGTCCGGCAGGATGGCCAGCGGACGCATGCCGGTCAGCGTGCGCGGCTTGGCCAGTGCGCCTTCCCAGTAGGGCGGACGGCGGATGTAGGTGCTCTGCGGGCGCCAGTCGTACAGCGGGCTGACCGCGGCGGCCTGCGTCAGGCTGCGCGTGAACATCGGCTCGTAGACGGCGCGGAATTGTTCGGGTTTCACCGCCGACTGCACCAGCGCGTCGATCTCGGCGTCGCTGGGCCACAGATCCTTCAGCAGAATCGGGCTGCCATCGGCGCGCAGGCCGAGCGGGTCCTTCTCGATGTCGAAGCGGATGGTGCCGGCAATCGCATAAGCCACCACCAGCGGCGGCGAGGCCAGAAACGCCTGTTTGGCATAAGGGTGGATGCGGCCGTCGAAATTTCGATTGCCGGACAGCACTGCGGTCGCGTACAGATCGCGCTCGATAATCTCCTGCTGGATCTTGGGATCGAGCGCGCCGGACATGCCGTTGCAGGTGGTGCAGGCGAAGGCGACGATGCCGAAGCCGAGCGCTTCCAGGTCTTCCTTCAAGCCAGCTTCCTGCAGGTACAAGGCCACGGCCTTGGAACCCGGCGCCAGCGAGGACTTCACCCAAGGTTTGCGCACCAGACCGGCGCGCCGCGCATTGCGCGCCAGCAGGCCGGCGGCGATGACGTTGCGCGGGTTGCTGGTGTTGGTGCAGGAGGTGATCGCGGCGATGATCACCGCGCCATCGGGCATCTGGCCCGGCGTTTCGGTCCAGGCCTTGGCGATGCCCTTGGCGGCCAGCTCGCTGGTGGCCACGCGCGCGTGCGGGTTGGACGGGCCGGCCATCGTGCGCACCACCGTCGACAGATCGAACTGCAGCGTGCGCTCGTACTGCGCGCCCGCCAGCGCATCGGCCCACAGCCCGGCGGTCTGCGCGTAGGTCTCCACCAGCGCGACTTGCGCATCGCTGCGGCCGGTCAGGCGCAGGTAGTCGAGCGTGTGCTGATCGATGAAGAACATCGCCGCGGTGGCGCCGTACTCGGGCGCCATATTGGAGATGGTGGCGCGATCGCCCAGCGTCAGCGCCGCTGCGCCCGGACCGCGGAACTCCAGCCAGGCGCCGACCACTTTCTGCTTGCGCAGGAACTCGGTCAGCGACAGCACAATATCGGTGGCAGTGATGCCGGGGCCCGGCCGGCCGCTCAGTTCGACGCCGATGATGTCGGGCAGGCGCATCCAGGAGGCGCGGCCCAGCATCACGTTCTCCGCCTCCAGACCGCCGACGCCGATGGCGATGACGCCGAGCGCATCCACGTGCGGCGTGTGGCTGTCGGTGCCCACGCAGGTGTCGGGGAAGGCGACGCCGTCCTGCACCGCGATCACCGGGCTCATACGCTCCAGATTGATCTGATGCATGATGCCGTTGCCGGGCGGAATCACATCGACGTTGCGGAAGGCCTGCTTGGTCCAGTCGATGAAGTGAAAACGGTCCTCGTTGCGACGGTCCTCGATGGCGCGATTCTTCGCGAAGGCATCGGGATCAAAGCCGCCGCATTCGACTGCCAGCGAGTGATCGACGATCAGCTGCACCGGCACCACCGGATTGACCTGCGCCGGATCGCCGCCCTGGTCGGCGATGGCATCGCGCAGACCAGCCAGATCCACCAGCGCGGTCTGGCCGAGGATGTCGTGGCACACCACGCGCACCGGGAACCACGGGAAATCCAGGTCGCGACGGCGCTCGATCAGCTGCCGCAGCGAGTCGTCCAGCGTGGCCGGATCGCAGCGCCGCACCAGGTTCTCGGCGAGCACGCGCGACACGTAAGGCAGCCCGTCCCAGGCGCCGGGCGCCAGCGCCTCGACGGCGGCGCGGGCATCGTAGTAGCTCAGGGAGGTTCCGGGCAGCGGCGAGCGATAGCGAGTATTCATGGCATCCGGTGGCGAGTGAGGGCCCGCCGGAGGCGGGCGTGGGCGCGCATGATAATCGCCCAGCCGGTGGCGCCGCGCTGTCGGACCTTGGTCGGGTCCGGCACCCGTGCCGGCGCGTCGCCCCGACGCTTGCAAAGCACCGCTGCTCCTGCTGATATGGCGCGCTACCTGCCTCGCGTACAGGGCGTGATGGCGCAGGCGGCCGGCGCAGCCCACCGGCCGATTCACTGACACATCCAGGCGGGGGACGCATGTCCGGCATCGTAGTCGTTGAAAGCTCAGCCACGCTGAGCCACTTGCTGCAGCGCACCTTGAATGCCAGCAAGCTGGGCGCCGATCGCCTGCTGACCACCTACGCTGAGGCCAGTGCGCTGCTGGAGGGCATCGAGGCGGGCGCCGTCAAGTTCAAGGTGATGGTGATCGGCGCGCCGCAGCGGCTGACGCCCGAGTTCGAATTGCTGATGACGCAACTGGCCGACGGCCGCGCGCCGGCGCTGGCAATCCTGATCCTGACCCATGAGAAGACCCCTTTCCTGGGCGATTGGCTGGGCCGGCGCCGCAATGCCTTTCTGCTGCTGTGGTCCAATTTTGGCCGCATCCCGGCCGCGCTGAAGCAGTTGCTGCCGCCGGATACCAGCGCGCCCGATGGCAACGGCCCCACGCCGGACAGCATCGCGCGTCCGCCCACGGCGCCGCCGCTGCGCGTGTTGTTCGTCGACGACTCGCAGAGCGTGCGCTTCGCTTATCGGCAGCTGCTGGAGAACAACGGCTTCATCGTCGACACCGCGGCCTCGCTGCAGGAGGGCTACGCCAAGGGACAGACCGGCAACTACGATCTGGCCATCCTCGACTACTACCTGCCCGACGGCAGCGGCGACGAACTGGTGCGCAAACTGGTGACCGCGCCGGCCACGCGCACCATGCCGATCGCGATCATCACCGGCAGTTACAAGGACGCCATCATCAAGCGCTGCCTGGAAGCGGGCGCGATGGAATGCATGTTCAAGAACGAGGTGCTGGAGCTGACCCTGGCGCGCATCAAGGCGCTGGCGCGCACCATCCAGACGCAGAAATCGGTGGAAGCCGAGCGCCAACGCCTGGACGGCATCCTGCGCTCGGTCGGCGATGGCGTGTATGGCGTCGATGGCCAGGGCGTGGTCACCTTCGCCAATCCCGCCGCGGTGCGCATGCTGGAGTATCTGGACGACAAGGATCTGATCGGCAAGACCGCGCACCACCTGATCCACTTCGCGGCCGAGGACGGCGCGCGCATCGGCATCGAGGACTCGGCGCTGGCGCGCGCCTACGCCGAGGGCTCCGAGCTCAAGGGCCACGAGACGGTGTTCTGGACGCGCGCCGGGCAGGCGCTGCCGGTGGAGTGCACGGTGCTGCCGCTGGCGATCCTGGGCCGGCGCGAGGGCACCGTGGTGGTGTTCCGCAACATCTCGGACCGCAAGAGCGCCGACCGCCTGCGCTGGGAACTGCTGCACGACCAGCTGACCGGCCTCGCCAATCGCCGCTGTCTGATCCAGGCACTGGGCACCGAACTCGAGCGCCGGCGCGAGCGCAGCGGCTACTCGGCGCTGCTGTATGTGGACCTCGATCGCTTCAACGCGATCATCGACAACGCCGGCCAGTCGGCCGCCGATCGCGTGCTGGTCGACGTCGCCCAACTGCTGGGCCAGCGCCTGCGCCAGGACGATCTGCTCGCGCGGCTGGAGGACGATCACTTTGCGCTCTTGCTGTCCGGCGTGCAGCTGGAAAATCTGTTCACCATCGCCGATGGCTTCCGCGAGCTGCTGAAGGAGACGCGCTTCCAGATGTACGGCCGCCCGGCGATGGTCAGCGGCTCGGTCGGTGTGGCCATCCTGAGCGGCGATGCGCCGAGCGCCGAGTACGTGCTGGAACACGCGCGCATGGCCTGTCAGGACGCCAAACGCCGCGGTCGCGACCAGACCCAGATCTACGTGTCCGGCGCCGACACGCGGATCGCCCGCGAGCTCGACGCCGGCTGGATCGTGCGTCTGAAGGAAGCGCTGCACGAGGATCGCTTCTTGCTGCTGCTGCAGCCGATCTTGCCGGTGGCGGCGATCCGCGATGGCGGCGAGGCGCTGAAGGCTCAGGGCTGGCGCCTGCATCAGCAGACCGAGGGCGAAGCGCTGTTCGAGGTGCTGATCCGCATGGTCAATCGCGATGGCCAGCTGATCAGCCCCTCGGTGTTCGTCCCGCTGGCCGAACGCGTCGGCATGATGGCCAAGATCGATCTGTGGGTGATCGCGCGCGCGCTGCGCCTGCTGGCGACGCTGCCGGAGGACTCGCGCATCGGCCTGACCATCAATCTGTCGAACTCGACGCTGCAGGACCCGGACTCGCTCAAGCTGATCGACGGCCTGATCGGCTCTTCGGGTGTGCCCTCGCAGCGCCTGATCTTCGAGCTGACCGAGACCAGCGAGATCGGCAGCCTGCCGTCGGCCCGCAAGTTCATCCAGAGCCTGCGCCGCCAGGGCGTGCGCTTTGCGCTCGACGATTTCGGCACCGGTTTCAGCTCGATCAGCCACTTGAAGCATCTGCCGGTGGACTTCGTGAAGATCGAGGGCAGCTTCATCAGCGACCTCGGCGAGTCCGAGCGCGACCGCACCATGGTGCGCTCGATGGTTTCGCTGGCGCATGCGCTGGATCTGAAAGTGATCGCCGAACATGTGGACAGCGAGCACACGCTGCGCTGGCTGGCCGACTGCGGCGCCGATTACGCCCAGGGCCACTTCCTCGGCGAACCCACGCGCGTCGAGGAAATCGACTTCGGGGCGATCGGCTCGCGCAAGGCATGAGGGCCGGCAGTCCCTGGCGCGCGCTGCTGCGGCATCGCGCGGTGCTGCTGCCGCTCTCGCTGTTGGCCTTGCTGCTGATCCTGGCGGCGGCCGGCAGCTGGCTGTGGCCGTATCCGCCCGACCGGCCGATCTGGGGCGAGGCACTGCTGGCGCCCGGCATCACGCATGGCCATTGGCTGGGCACCGATGCGATCGGTCGCGATCTGCTGGCGCGAGTCGCCGCCGGCATCGGCGTCTCGCTGGCAATCGGCCTCGGCGCCGGCTTGCTGGCCTTGAGTCTGGGCGCGCTGATCGGCGCCGTCGCCGGCTACCTGGGCGGCTGGGTGGACGAGCTGCTGATGCGCGCCGTCGATCTGCTGCTGAGCCTGCCGCTGCTGCTGATTGCCATTCTGCTGCTGGCGCTGTTCGAGCCCTCGCTGCCGCTGCTGATCGCCATCATCGGCGGCTTCGGCAGTCTGGATGCCGCGCGTCTGCTGCGGATCGAGGCGCGCCGTCTGCGACAAACCGAGTTCCTGCTCGCCAGCCAGCTGCAAGGCGCCCATCCGGCGCACACGATCACTCGCCATCTGCTGCCGAATCTGCTGCCGGTGGCGCTGACGGCGATCGGCAGCGTGGTGCCGCAGGCGATCCTGGTCGAGTCCTTTCTGGCTTTTCTGGGCCTCGGCCCCAGCGAGCGCGTCGGCAGTCTGGGCACGCTGCTGGCCGAGGGCATCCAGGATTTGCAGTGGGCGCCGTGGACGCTGCTGGTGCCGGCCTTGGCGCTGGCGCTGATCCTGGCCGGCTTTGGTCTGCTCGGCGACGGGCTGCGCACGCGGCTGGCGGCACTGACCGGAGCGCCGCCGTGAGCGCGCCCTTGCTGCAGGCGCGCGGTCTGTCTGTCGGTGTGCCCGGCGGCCTGCTGCTGGATGGCCTCGACCTCAGCTTGCACGCAGGTCAGCGTCTGGGGCTGGTCGGCGCCTCCGGCTCCGGCAAGTCGATGGCCGCGCGCGCGCTGCTCGACCTGCTGCCCGAGGGCGTCCAGCGCCGATCCGGTCAGATCGACTACGCCGGGCGAACCCTGCAAAGCGCACGCGACTGGCAGTCGCTGCGCGGGCGCGAGATCGCCTACGTGTTTCAGGACGCCGCCAGCAGCCTGCACCCGCTGCGCCGCGTTGGCGCGCAGCTCAGCGAATGCCTGCGCGTGCACGCGCCGGCGCTCGCCCCAGCGGCGCGCGCGACGCGGATCGCCGAGATGCTGGACGCCGTCGGCCTGCCCGCCGATGCCAACCTGCTGGCGCGCTATCCGCATCAGCTGTCGGGCGGGCAGCGCCAGCGCGTGCTGCTGGCGCTGACGCTACTGCCGCAACCCAAGATTCTGATCGCCGACGAGCCCACCAGCGCGCTCGATCCAGTGCTGGCCGCACGCGTGTGCGCGCTGCTGGACGCGTTGGTCGAGCGCCTGTCGATGGCGCTGCTGTTCATCAGCCACGATCTGGCGCGGGTGGCCGAGCTGTGCACCGATGTGCACGTGCTGGAGGGCGGTCGCATCGTCGAATCGGCGCCGGCAGCACGCGTGCTGCAGCAGCCGGCCAGCGCCGCGGCGCAGCGGTTGGCGGCGGCGGTGCGCCTGCCAGCGCACCAGGCAGCGTCTGCACCGACCGCGGCCCGCGTGCTGCAGACCGAGGCGCTGACCCTCAGCCATCCCTCGCGCGCCATCTGGCCCTGGCGGCGGCCGCCGCCGGCGCTGCACGCCGTCTCGCTGTCGCTGGCCCGCGGTGCGCGCATCGGCATCGTTGGCAGCAGCGGCTCGGGCAAGTCCACGCTGCTGCGCGGATTGCTGCGCCTGCTGCCGATCCGCTCAGGTGAGCTGCACTGGTTCGATCAGGCGGTCACGGCGCTGCCGGAGCCGCGCCTGCGCCCGCTGCGCGCGCGACTGCAGCTGGTGTTTCAGGACCCCTATCGCAGCCTGGATCCGATGCAGCGGGTGGACGCGATGCTGCGCGAGGCGCTCACCTTCCGGCCGGCGGGCCCGCTGCGCCCCCTCGGCGATCCGGCCGCGCTGCTGGAGGCTGTCGGGCTGCCGGCGACCGCGCTGCAACGCTATCCGGCGCAGTTCTCCGGCGGACAGCGCCAGCGTCTGGCGATTGCGCGCGCGCTGGCGACCGCGCCCGAGGTGCTGCTGTGCGACGAAGCCACTAGCGCGCTGGACAGCGCCACCCAGGCGCAGATCCTCGATCTGCTGGACGATCTGGCACGCCAGCACGGCCTCAGCCTGGTGTTCGTCGCCCACGACCTCGACGCCGTACAGCGCCTGTGCGACACCCTGATCGTGCTGGAGCACGGCCTGCTGGTCGAATCCGGCCCCTGCCCGGCCTTGCTGCAGGCGCCGCAGTCGGCCGCGCTGCAGGCCTTGATCGCGGCACGTCCGCGCGCAGTGCGGGAGTGATCGCCGGGCTCGGAGCCATCAGGGCGGCGCGGCCCGCGCCGAGATGACACTGCGTTACCGAGTTCAGGCACACTGGCGCCGCTGCGGCCCGTCCCTCTCAGGAGCGTACCCATGATCCGGCGTCTGATCGGAATTGCCGCCCTGCTGACCGGCAGCTGCGCGGCTGCGCAGTCCGTTCCGGTGTACACCGACAGCCTGCAGAGCGGCTTTCAGAACTACTCCTACGGCAGTCCGGCGCCGGTGTTCAACAACGCCACGCCGGTGCAGTCCGGCAGTGCCTCGATCGCCTTTACCGGCAACAACTTCAACGCCATCGGTCTGGCCAACATCGGCACCGATTACCAAACCAGCACCCATCCGACCGTGCGCTTCTACGTGCATGGCGGCAGCAGCGGCGGCCAGCAACTGCGCATCTACGTGCAGACCACCGACAGCCAGGGCCAGAGCAGCCTGCTGGCGCAGGCCGAACTCGACAGCTACATCAGCGGCGGCGCCATCGCTGCGGGCGAATGGCGCGAGGTCGTGGTGGCGCTGAGTCAGCCGCCGCTGAGCTACAGCGGCAGCTACGACCGCATCGATCTGCAATCGGACGTCGCCGGCAGCCAGCCGGTGCTGTACATCGACAACATCAGCCTGGAACCGCCGGCCGGTGGCGCCGGCAATGCGGTGTTTGCCAATGGCTTCGAAACGCCGGTGGTCCCGCCGCCGCCGGCGACTGCGCTGCAGATCGAGCGCGATCAGAGCGTCGGCGGCATGCTCGGCGAGCGCTACACCTGGCGCGACGTCGGCGGACAACCGCGTGTGGCGGTACTGGCGTACAACGACGGCCAGAGCGGGCCGCAAGGCCAGCGCGGCGGCGAGTTGTGGGAGTACCGCTATCAGACGCCCGGCGGCACTCGCATCGTGCGCGCCACCAACCAGTTCGCGGGCGGTTTTGGCTATATCGTCAGCCATCGCGCCGAAGGCACCACCGGCATCGGCGGCAATGACGATTCCCCGCTCGGTCATGGTTTTACGGGCCAGTACGCACGCGTGTTCGAAGGTCGCCACCACGCCATCCTGCGCTTCACTCAGATGTATCCGCGCTATTCCCGCACCGGCGCGGCGCCGCCCAATACCCAGTACATGGTCCCGGTCACGGTGGAATGGGTGATCGCCAATGGCCGTGACCATCCGCTGTGGGCGATGACCTGGGATCTGAGCGGCGTGCCGGTCAATGCGCTGGAAGACGATACCCGCGCGCCCTACGGCGAGATGCTGTTCGACGGCAGCGCCAGTCTGGCCGCGCATTCGGTGATCGCCGGCGTCGGCTGGGGCGATCGTTATCGCTTTGCCTCGACCACCAATCCGGTCACCTTCGACAGCCAGTGGACCTGGAATCAGCCGAACACCATCCCTTACGTCAAGCTGTGGACCACGGCGGTAGATGCCACCATGGGCACGGTGCAGACACAAACGATCACCCAGCAGGATGCCGGCGGCTACTACGGCACTGATCGCTGGAACAGCACCTCGGCCGCGGGCCTCGCCTGCACGGTATTCGGCAACAACTACCGCATGCCCTGCGACTTCAACTGGCCCTATCAGTCGATCAACTACTCGCTGTTCGCCGGCAACGCCACCAACAACACGCGGCTGGCCTGGGGCAGCAACTTCGGCTGGCTGGGCCAGCAGAGCTACTTTGTCCACGGCAGCGCTTTCTACGGCGGCCCACTGGCCAATGTCAGCGCCAGCGGCTGGCCGCGCAAGAGCTATTCCACTTTCATCGTGCTCGACCGCCACAGCGTGGACCCGGTTGGCGCGGTGGTCAGCGAAATGGAAAGCGTGCAGACGGTGGTCGCCAGCAGCAGCATCGGCAGCGTCGCCAGCAGCGGCCCGGCCGGCGTCAATCGCGTCGACAGCATCAGCTACACACCCGCCGGCTGGAACCCGGTGCGCGCCGCCTGGGCCTTCCTTGCCAGCGCCAACCAGCTCGATGCCAACCTCGCCATAGGCGCCGGCACGCTGCGCAATCCGCTGCTGATCGTCGGCAACTGGACCAAGCCCGGCTTTCCCGCCAGCGTGCGCTACAACGGCCAGACGCTGGTGCTCGACGTCGACTATCTGCCCTCCTTGCGCAGCGACAGCAATGAGCTCTGGATCACCCTGGTGCGCGATCTGAGCGGCGCCAACAACCGCATCCAGATCGACCCTTGAGGCCCCGACTGGCTGCGCGCCGAGCCTATTCGTAGCCGTCGCCGTAAATGCGATCACCGAGAGCACGGACGACGGCGTAGCTGTAGGGGCCGTTGCAGCACGGGTTCTGCGGCGAGGCCGAGCCCATCAGCAGCAAGTGCGGTCCCTGGACCAGCACGCGGCCACTGATCTCGTGCCCGACGCCCGCGCCGCCGATATCGAGCGGATAGTTGATCGATCCGCCGGCGCCGAACTCGGGATCGGTGGAGCCATCGTCCAGAAAGCGCATCAGTCCCAGCGCGAAGCTGCCAGCGACGGCCACCGAGCCGGTGTGCATCGCCACCACCAGCCGATCACGCTGCAAGGCGCAATCCTGGGCATAGCTGACGTCATTGAGATCGTTGAAGCTGCGGTAAATGCGCCCGCCCACCCCGAAACTGCTGTCCAACTGGCCGCTTGGGGTGTAGCGCGCGATCGCCACCGCGACCAGCACCGGGCCATCACGACGACTGGCGCCACAGGCATACACTCGACCCTGGCTGTCGAGCAGGATGTTGGCCGGCAGATCGTTGCTGGTGGTGCCGGACACATAGTCGTCAAAGCTCAGCGTGCTGACGCCGCCGCTGCCGAAGGCGGCGATCAGGGCGCCGTTGGCCGAGTACTTGGCGACGAAGCGCTCGCGATTGAAGGGGCTCGCGGGCGCCGCATAAGATCCGGTGACATACAGACTCCCATCGGGTCCACGCACCAGTCCGGAGATGCTGGTCGTCCCGTTTTGCACGCTCAGCGTGCGCAAACCGCCGACACCAAAGCTGCCATCCAAGCCGCCGTCGGCATTCAGGCGCATCAGCAGGCCTTCGCTTTCTCCGCCGTTGTGCAGCGCGGTCTCCACTGCCCCGGCCAGCAAGAACTTGCCGTCCGGCAGCAGGGTCAGCGCATAGGCGGCGTCGCGGCCACCGGCAATCTGATCCAGCGCATGGCGCACGCAGCCATCGCCGCCGAAACTGGAATCGAGATTCCCGGCCACGTTGTAGCGACAGATCACCACGTCGGAGTTGACGCCGGTCAGCGCCGATCCAGCAGCGACCGGCTTGCCATCGGCCTGTACCGCCAGCGCGTACAAATGATGCGGCGAGTTGAGATCGCCGCTGGGACGATCGCGTGCCAGACCACCAGTGCCGAAGCCGAGGTCACGCACGCCCTGCGCCGACGTACGCGCGATGACGAAACGTCCGGTGTTGGCGTTGCCACCGCCGATGTACAGCACGCCGGACGGCGCCTCGGCGATGGCGCTGGCGTACTCGCCGTCCAAGCTCTGGCTGCTGACATCGACGATCACGCGCCCGGCCACGCCGAACGCTGGATCTTGCAGACCATCGAGCACCGGGGTGGCGTGGGCAGTGGCGGCGGGCAGCAAGGTGGCCAGAGCCAGCGCCAGTCGCAAGCGATACCAGACAATCATCGAAGCATCTCCGAGGGGACTGTGGATGGCTTACGGCATCGAGCGATGCCAGGGATCACCATCCACTCGGGTCCGCGCGCGGCGTTCTGGATGGATACTGCGCAGCCCGCCCGCGATGCCTGACCGCATGCTGCAGACCCTCGCACTGGCTCTGATTCGCCTGTACCAGCGCCGGCTGTCGCCGCGCAAAGGCTTTCGCTGCGCCTACAGCGTGCACACCGGCGCGCGCCCGTGTTCAGCCCTGGGCTACCGGGCGATCCGCTGGCGTGGCCTGTGGGTCGGGCTGGTGCTGCTGCGTCAGCGTTTGCAACGCTGCGGCGCCGAACACCGTCGCCACGCGCCACCGCGGGCGCTGCTGGCTCAGCGTGGCGATTGCGATCTCAGCTGCGTCGACCTGCCCTGCGATGGCGGCGACGCCGACTGTGGACGTGGCGCGCACGGCAAGTGCTCGGCGCTCGATGGCTTGCGGGTGCTGGACGGCTGCAATTGCGATTGGCCCTGGGGCAACCGCGAACAGAAGCCGCGCAAACGGCGCGAGCGTCAAAGCGCCAAACTCTGAGCGGAACGGCGACTGGATCGCGCCGCCGCAGTCTGCTTTCATCCGCGCAGCCCCGGCCTGGAACGACCTCGATGCAAGCACCTCCGCGCTATCCCATCGGCATCCCGGGTCAGCCCTGGGGCGCGGCAGAGCGACTGCAGTGGTTGGCGCAGCAACGGCGGCAGCGCAGCTACGCCGACGACGTGCTGGCGCGCGTTCCCGGCTGGCGTGATGCCTTCGACGTCATCGAGTATGGCCAGATCCGCTACGCCGACGACCACTACCCGCTGATCGCCGTGCGCACGCTAGGCTGGCGCGAGGATTTGCCCTGCGCGCTGGTGACTGGCGGCGTGCATGGCTACGAGACCAGCGGCGTGCACGGCGCCCTGCAGTTCATCGAGGCGTACGCCGCCGCGTACGCCGCACGCATCAATCTGCTGATCGCGCCCTGCGTCAGCCCCTGGGCCTACGAACGCATCCATCGCTGGAACGCCGAGGCCATCGACCCGAATCGCTCCTTTCGCGAGCCCAGCCCAGCCGCCGAGGCCGCCGCGCTGATGCGATTGGTGCAGCCGCTGCGCGGACGCTGGCTGGTGCATATCGATCTGCACGAAACCACCGACACCGACGAAAGCGAGTTCAGGCCGGCGCTGGCGGCGCGCGATGGCAAGCCCTTCGAGCCGGGATCGATCCCCGACGGCTTCTATCTGGTGGACGACAGCGAGAATCTGCAGCCGGCATTTCAGCAGGCGATCATCGATGCGGTGGCGCCGATCACCCACATCGCGCCGGCCGACGCCGAAGGTCAGATCATCGGCTCGCCAGTGCTGGCGCCCGGCGTGATTGCCTACCCCTTCCGCGCACTGGGCCTGTGTGCCAGCGTCAGCGGCGCCCGCTACACAACCACCACCGAGGTCTATCCCGACAGCCCGCGTGCCACGCCGGCACAGTGCAACGCGGCGCAGGTGGCCGCGGTCCGCGCCGCGCTCGATTACGCGCTGGCGCCCCCGCGCTGAGGCGGGCGCGACACTGGCTCAGCTCATCAGCCGCTGCACGCGGTTCGAAATTGACTGCGCCTGCACCGGCGGCGGACGACCGTCGCGGATGGTCTTGGCGAAGGCCGGCAGCAGACTGACGGCCTGCTCGATGGTGCCGACCATCGCCGGCGTCACTTTCAGCTTCTGCTCCATCAGGCGGATCGCCAGGTGCTCCTGGTGGCGACAGAAATCGCCGAGTGCCGTGGCGCCGACCAGTTGCGCCGAACCCTTGATGGTGTGGAAGCCGCGGCGCAGATTCTTCAGCGCGGCTTCGTCGGTCGGATTGCTGCGCCAGGCGGCGAACGCGCGCTCCAGCGACTGCTGCACATCGGCCAGTTCGGCAAAGAAGACCTCGCGCAACTCGGGGTCGAACTCTTCACTGTCGGTCTGCCGCTTACCGACGCCCAGCAGTCCGGCCATTCTGCGCAGCAGCGATGAGAACCAGGCAATCACGACTCCCCGCCCCGCAGCCCTTGATCGGAGGCGATGCTAACAGTCTGTCAGGGCTGTGCCAGTCCAGGTTGAGTTGCTTGACAATGTCGCACCGCGCCGGCGCAATGCCGGCACAGCGCCATGCGGCCAGGTCGTGCCAGTCGCCCGCTCCGCGTCTGCGCCTCCGCGCGCGCGTTCGGCAAGCACCCAAAGCTCGCCCTCGACGCACTACCCGTTCCGCAAACCAGCGATACCGCCACGCAGCCGGCACATGGCTGGTCCCGGGTCCCGGGTCCCGGGTCCCGGGTCCCGGGTCCCGGGTCCCGAGTCCCGAGTCCCGAGTCCCGAGTCCCGAGTCCCGAGTCCCGAGTCCCGAGTCCCGAGTCCCGAGTCCCGAGTCCCGAGTCCCGAGTCCCGAGTCCCGAGTCCCGAGTCCCGATCCCGAGTCCCGAGTCCCGAGTCCCGGTCCCGAGTCCCGAGTCCTCAACCCTTGCGCGGACGCTTCCAGCCCTTGACGGTGGTCTGGCGCGGACGCGCGACCGTCAACTCGCCCGCGGGCGCCTCCTTGCTGATGGTGGAGCCGGCACCAATGGTGGCCTGCGCGCCGATCCGCACCGGCGCCACCAGTGCGCTGTTCGAGCCGATGAAGGCGCCGTCGCCGATCTCGGTCTGCCATTTGTTCACGCCATCGTAGTTGCAGGTGATGGTGCCGGCGCCAACGTTGACTGCGGCGCCGATGACGGCATCGCCGATGTAGCTCAGGTGATTGATCTTGGACCCGCGACCCACGCGCGCCTTTTTCGTTTCCACGAAATTGCCGACATGGCTGCCGTCGGCCAGCTCGGTGCCGGGTCGCAAGCGCGCGTAGGGGCCGATCCGGCAGGCGCCAGTGCTGTGGACACCATCCAGATCGCAATGCGCCAGCACCTCGGTGCCGGCCGCCAGATCGACGTCGCGCAGTCGCGTGTAGGGGCCGATGCGCACGCCGTCGCCGAGCCGCACCGTCCCTTCCAGGATGACGTCGATATCGAGGCTGACATCGCTGCCGATCTGCACCGTGCCGCGCACGTCCACACGCGCCGGGTCGGCCACGCGCAGCCCCGCCAGACACAGCTCGCGCACGCGCCGCCGCTGGTAGTGGCGCTCCAGCTCCGCCAGCTGCCAGGGATCGTTGGCGCCAAAGGCCTCGTGCACCTCGGCGCAGGGCACTGCCAGAGCGGGCGCCTGATCGGCGCTGGCCAGCGCGAACACATCGGTCAGATACAGCTCCTGCTGCGCATTGTTGGGCCGCAGCTGCTGCAGCCACGCGCGCAAGGCGCCCGCCTGCGCGGCGATCACGCCGGTGTTCACCACGCGCAAGCGCCGCTCCTCGGCGCTGGCATCGCGCTCCTCGACGATGCGCAGCACCCGGCCATCGGCGTCGGTCACCACGCGACCATAGCCGTGCGGATCGTCCAGATGCGCGGTCAGTACCGCCAGACGTGCTGGCGCCTCGACCAAGGGCCGCAAGGTGACGGGCTGGATCAGCGGAACATCGCCGTAGAGCACCAGCACGCGCGCCGTATCGGGGATCGCCGGCATCGCCAGCGCCACCGCGTGGCCAGTCCCCTGCTGCGCCGGCTGATGCACGAAGCTGAGATCGCCGGCCTCGGCGAGCGCCGCACGCACGGCCTCGCCGCGATGACCGTAGACCACGTGGATGGCCGCCGGCTGCAGCGCACGGGCAGCGTCCAGCACATGCGCCAGCATCGCCTGGCCGGCCAGCGGCAACAGCACCTTGGGCAGCGCCGAGCGCATGCGTTTGCCCTCGCCCGCCGCCAATACCACCACATGCAAAGCCTGACTCGCCAACATCGACCGCCTCACGCGCGCAAAGCGCGAAGCTTAGCGAAAGGCGGGGCGCCCGGGCAGGCAGGCGCGTGCCCTAGGGAAGCTCTTGCCAAACATGAGTGCGGAGGGGCTAAGACGGGACCCGGGACCCGGGACCCGGGACCCGGGATGCGGGATGCGGAACGCGGCACTCGCCAGTTTGCCAAGCGAGTAAGCGCGCCGAAGGCGAGACTCGACTCTGATCAAGTATCGTGGCCACGAGAACTGATCAGAGTCCGTGTCTCGCCCCTGGCGCGCTTACTCGGGCGGCAAACAGGAACCTGCGACAGTGCTCGGAAGCGCGGCAGTGCTGGTCCCCCGCCCCCTGACCCCCGCCCCGCTTTTGTCCCGCCACACTCACGTTTGGCAAGAGCTTCCTTCGGGCGCGCCCGGTGTCAGAATGCCGAATGCCCCTGGAGCGGAGATCCCCATGTCGCTGGCCACCACCGATCTGTCCGACGCGCATCCCGAGGCCAGCGTACTGGCGCCGATCTTTCGCGATTTTGGCGCAGTCCCCGGCTTCCACGGTCGCGTCTGCACGCTGAAGGTATACGAGGACAACGCCCTGGTGCGCAGCACGCTGGAAACGCCCGGCGAGCGGCGTGTGCTGGTGGTCGACGGCGGCGGCTCGCTGCGCTGCGCGCTGGTCGGTGGCATGCTGGCCGAACTGGCACGCCGCAATGACTGGGCCGGCCTGCTGGTGTATGGCTGCGTACGCGACGTCGCCGAACTGGCCGCACAGCCGATCGGCATCAAGGCCCTGGCCGCGCATCCCCGCAAGAGCGAGAAAGGCCTGCACAGCGGCCATGCAAACCGTGTGGTGGAATTTGCAGGCGCGCGCATCGCACCCGACGACTGGCTCTACGCCGACGCCGACGGCGTCCTCATCTCCCCCACCCGCCTGCATTGATCCGTCACAGCTTTTCCATTTCCCCTTTTCCCCATCCCAAAGGCTTGCCCCCATGCCCCACGCCCTGCACCTCGTCGCCCGCCCCGAAGGCGAACCCAAGGACAGCGATTTCGAACTGCGTGCCGTCAGCTCACGCGAACTGGTCGATGGCGAGGCGCGCGTGCGCGTGCGCTACGCCTCGGTGGATCCCGCCATGCGCATCTGGATGACCGAGCAGAAGTCTTACTGGCCGCCAGTGGCGCTGGGCGAGGTCATGCGCGCCGGCGGCATTGGCGAAGTGATCGAGTCGAAGAACGCCCGGCTGCCGGTGGGTGCCTGGGTGGGCGGCATGACCGGCATCACCGAGGAGTTCATCACCGAGGGCAAGGGCTTCCGCGTGTTCGACCCGCGCGCGTTGCCGGACCCGACCTGGGCCCTGCACGTGTTCGGTGCCACCGGCTTCACCGCCTACTTCGGCTTCA
Organism: Lysobacterales bacterium; assembly: GCA_046346965.1. Lineage (GTDB taxonomy): Bacteria > Pseudomonadota > Gammaproteobacteria > Xanthomonadales > SZUA-5 > JAXMHB01. The sequence goes on along the minus strand of JAXMHB010000007.1, from coordinate 67,520 downwards.
AGGAAATCGGCCAGCCCAAGGCCGGTGAGGTGGTGGTGGTCTCCGCCGCGGCTGGCGCGGTCGGCTCGACCGTCGTCCAGCTGGCGAAGGCCTGGGGCTGCCATGTGATCGGCATTGCCGGCGGTCCGGAGAAGTGCGCCTATGTGCGCGACGAACTCGGCGCCGATGCGGTCATCGACTACAAGCACGAGAAAGTCAGCAAGGCGCTGGCGGCACTGTGCCCGGACGGCATCGACGTCTATTTTGACAATGTCGGCGGCGAGATCCTGGACGCGGTGTTGAAGCGACTGCGCCTGCGCGCGCGCATCGTGCTGTGTGGCGGCATTTCGCAGTACAACGCCACTGGCGCAGCGCAGGGACCTGCCAACTATCTGTCGCTCATCTCCGCGCGCGGCCGCATGGAAGGCTTCGTGGTGATCGATTACCTGCACCGCGGCGAAGAGGCGATTGCGGCGATGGCACCGCTGGTGGCCTCGGGGCAGCTCAAGGGCAAGGTCGATGTGATCGAAGGCATCGCCCAATTCCCGCACGCGCTGCGCCATCTGCTGGCGGGACGCAACTTCGGCAAGCAGGTGCTCAAGCTGGACTGAGCCACGCTCGCGACGGGCGCCGCCGAGCCGGCGCCCGTCGACTGCCCCTGAGCCCCGCATCGTGACAACTCGCCACGTGCTGCTTAGGGACTATTCAAACCCGCGGAAACATCGCGCAGACTCGGGGCTTTCCTGACGCCTGCGGAGCGCAATGCATTCTGGTCCACGCACCCAGGACGACGCGCCGCAGATCACGGTGCCGGCGGCCCTGGGCGACATCCTGTTGCGCACCGAAGCAGTGGCTTTTCGCTGGCGCGCGGCGCCCGGCTGGCCGGTTGAACTGGTCTCCGACAACGTCCGCAATTGGGGTCTGGATCCGCGTGCGCTGCAACGCGGCGAACCGCCCTACAGTGACCTGGTCCATCCGGAGGATCTGGCGCGCATCGCCGCCGAGGTGGAAGCGCACACGCTGCAGGGCCCCGACCACTTTCGCCAGGAGTACCGCCTGCGCAATGGCGTGGACGGCTGGCGTTGGGTGGAGGATCACACCTGGATCGAGCGCGATGGCGCCGGCCATGCGATCGCCTTCAATGGCGTGCTGATCGACGTCACTGAACGCAAGATCGCCGAACTGGGACTGGAGATCGTCGCCGGCGTGGTACCCGCACTGCTCGATCCGGCACCGCGCGCCTCGATCGTGCAACGGGTATTGGAGCGCCTGGGCGCCGGCGTCGGCGCCGATCGCGCCTACATTTTCGAAGTGCATCCCAGCGCGGACCAGACGCAGATCCTGGCCAGTCAGCGCTATGAATGGTGTCAGGACGGCATCACCCCGCAGATCCAGAACCCGGAACTGCAGAACCTGGCCTTTGAAGAGCGCTTTCCGCGCTGGCTGACGCTGTTGCGCGGCGATCAGGCCGTGATCGGACGGATCGCCGATTTTCCGGCCGATGAACGCGAGTTGCTGGAAGCGCAGGAGATCCAGAGCGTGCTGGTGGTGCCGGTCACCTTGCGGGGTCGGCTGTGGGGCTTTCTGGGCTTCGACGCGGTCAGCCAACTGCGCGCCTGGAGCACCTCCGAAGAGCGCGTGCTGCGGGTGACGGCAGCGGCGCTCGGCGCCACCATCGAGCAGGAGCGCATGGTCGAGGCACTGCGCGAGAGCGAGGAGCGTCTGCGACTCGCGCTCGATGCCGGCGGCGCCGGCGCCTGGGAATGGCGCTTTGATCGCCCCAACGTCTGGTCGGATCGCCATTACGAGATCCTCGGGCTCAAGCCTGGCGCCCTGGAGGCCAGCTATCAGGGCTGGCTGGCGCGCGTGCATCCCGAAGACCGCGACTGGCTGAACGGCGAGATGCAGCGTGCGCGCACGGAAAACCGCGGATTCGCAGTCGAGTACCGCATCGTTCAGCCGGGCGGCGCGGTGCGCTGGGTGCATTCGGTGGGCAAGCCACGCTTTGCCGCGGATGGGGCGATGACCGGCATGGTCGGCATCCTGATCGACATCGACGAGCGCAAGAAAAACGAGGAGCGTCTGCGGCTGTCGGCGGCGGTCATCGACAGCACCCGCGACGGCGTGGTGGTCACCGACCTGTCCGCGCAGATCATCGCCGTCAATCGCGCCTACTGCGAAATCACCGGCTACAGCGAGGCCGAATTGCTGGGCAAGAACCCGCGCATCCTGCAGTCCGGGCGGCATGATGATCGCTTCTATCAGCAAATGTGGTCGGCGCTGGCCAGTCAGGGCCATTGGCAGGGCGAAATCTGGAGTCGCCGCCACAACGGCGAGGTCTATCCCGAGTGGCTGACGATCAGCGCGGTGCGCGACGAGAACGCCCGGGTACGCCATTACGTCGGCGTCGTCACCGACATTTCCCGGCTCAAGCAGACTGAGGCCGAACTGGCGCGGCTGGCCCATTACGATCCGCTGACCGGCCTGCCCAATCGCCTGCTGGCGCAATCGCGCCTGGATCACGCCATCCTGCGCGCCGAGCGCGAAAGCCGGCGGCTGGCGCTGTTTTTCATCGACATGGACCGTTTCAAGACGGTCAACGACAGCTTGGGCCATCAGGTCGGTGACCGCTTGCTGCACGCCGTCGGCGAGCGCCTGTCCAAAGCCGTACGTGGCGGCGATACCGTCGCCCGACTCGGTGGCGACGAGTTCATGGTGATCTCGGAGGAGTGCCAGACCGGGCGCGCTGCCGGCGAACTCGCCACCACGCTGCTGGAGAGCCTGCACGCGCCCTTCCATCTGGAGGGCGGCCACGAGGTGTTTGTCGACGCCAGCATCGGCATCAGCCTGTACCCGGAGGATGGCGCCAGCGCGACCGATCTGGTGCGCTGCGCCGATGCCGCGATGTACAGAGCCAAGGATCTGGGCCGCAATACTTTCCATTTCTACACACCGAATCTGGTGGACGCCGCCAGCGACCGACTGGAGCTGGAAAACCGCTTGCGCCACGCGCTGAGCCGCAACGAGTTCGAAGTGCACTACCAGCCGCTGCTGACCTGCGAAACTGGCGAGTTGATCGGTGTCGAGGCGCTGGTGCGCTGGCAGCCACCGGGCGAACCCCTGATCCACCCGGGGCGTTTCATCGCGCTGGCGGAGGAAACCGGCCTGATCGGCGCGCTGGGCGATTGGGTGCTGGAAACCGCCTGCCGGCAGGTGCAGCGCTGGCGCCGCGCCGGCATCGGCGGTGGTGAATTGCGGCTGGCGGTCAATTTGTCGGCGCGCCAACTGCGCCAGCCCGAGTTTCCCGACCGCGTCACCCGCGTGCTGTCCGACACCGGCCTCGATCCCGATGCGCTGGAGTTGGAGATCACCGAATCGATGCTGATGGAGCACGGTTCGATGGTGATCGGCACGCTGCACGCGCTGCGCAGTCTCGGTGTACGCGTGGCAATCGACGATTTCGGCACCGGCTACAGCTCGCTGGCCTACCTGCGCCGGCTGCCGCTCGATACGCTGAAGATCGATCGCAGCTTCGTCGCCGACATCCCCGGCCACGAAGACGGCGCCGAAATCGCCGCCGCGATCGTCGCGCTGGCGCATCAACTGCATCTGGAGGTGCTGGCCGAAGGCGTGGAATCCACGGCGCAGTTGAGCTTCCTGCAGGAACAAGGCTGCGACTACTTCCAGGGCTTCCTGGTCAGCCCGGCGATCCCTGCCAACGAGTTCACCCAGCGCTTCGGCCCGCGTGCGCCTTCCTCCACCTTGCCGTAGACTCTGCGCGCCCGCACACGCCGCTTTAGCTCAGTTGGTAGAGCAACTGATTTGTAATCAGTAGGTCCACGGTTCGAGTCCGTGAAGCGGCACCATCACAATCAAGGCCTTAAGTCACTTTTCCGCCTTGCCTTCGGGCTGCTGCGGAAAACTCGGCGGAATACTCGAACGCGGCGGCCCCGAGCATCAGTTCAATCACCTGCAGTTCCCGTCCAGCGCGCCTGCGCCGCTGTCCCGCATTGCGCCGCGCCGGCATCCGGGAAAATAATGCGGCATCCAGGCGGAGTGGGGGGCGCGGAATGGTTCCGGTCAGTCAGTTGCTCGCAGCCAAGGGCGCCGAGTTGTTTCGCGTCGCGCCGCAGGACCCGGTGATCGATGCCATCCGCCTGATGGCCGACAAGCGCGTCGGGGCGCTGCTGGTGATGCAGGGCGAACAGCTGCTCGGCATCGTCAGCGAGCGCGACTACGCCCGCAAGGTGATCCTGCAGGGCCGCTCATCGCGCGACACGCCGGTCGCCGACATCATGACGCCGATGCCACTGCACACGGTGACGCCGAGCACGCGGGCGCGCGAGTGCATGCGCCTGATGACCGAGCAGCGCGTACGCCATCTGCCGGTACTCGACGGCGAGCGCGTGGTGGGCGTGCTCTCGATCGGCGATCTGGTGCGCGTGATCATCGAGGAGCAGCACACCGAGATCGTGCAGCTTAAGCAGTACATCGCAAGCTGACGGCCTTGAGCTACCATCGGCGGTTTGTTGCTGCCCGATGGTGCTCCGATGAGTGATGTCCCGGCGATGCGCCCGCTGTCCGAACTGCGCGCCGAACTGGATCAGGTGGATGCCGATCTGATCGGCGCGATTGCGCGCCGGCAGGCGCTGGTGGCCGAGATCGGCCGCTGGAAGCACGCCCAGGGCAAACAACTGCGCGACTACCAGCGCGAGCGCGAGGTGATTTCCAACGTGCGTCGCCGGGCCGAGGCCATCGGCCTCGACGCCGATATCGCCGAGCAGGTGCTCAAGCTGCTGATCGAGTCCTCGCTGACCACCCAGGAGCAGGATCGCGTGCGCCTGGCCGGCCTGGGCGGCGGCCGACGCGCGTTGATCATCGGCGGCAACGGGCGCATGGGCCGCTGGTTTGGCCGCTTTCTCGCGGCCCAGGGCTTTGAAGTCGAGGTGGCTGATCCCAGCGGTGCGCCGGAGGGTGTGCCGGCGCGCAGCGATTATGCGAGCGGTGCGCTGGATCAGGATCTGATCGTGGTCGCCGCGCCGATGCGTTGCAGCAACGAGATCCTGCTGGACTTGGCAACGCGGCGTCCGCCAGGTCTGATCTTCGACATCGGTTCGCTGAAGACGCCGCTGATGGAGGGCTTGCGCGCCTGCGCCGCCGCCGGGCTGCGCGTGTGTTCGGTGCACCCGATGTTCGGGCCGGATGCCGCCTTGCTGTCCGACCGCCACGTGATTTTCATGCCGGTGGGCCCCGCCGAGGCAGTGCGCGAGGCGCGCGCGCTGTTCGCCGAGACGATGGCGCAGGCGGTGGAGATGCCGCTGGCGGAACACGATCACCTGATCGCCTATGTGCTCGGGTTGTCGCACGCCCTCAATATCGCCTTCTTCACCGCGCTGGCGAACTCGGGCGAAGCCGCGCCCAAACTGGCGCAGATGTCGAGCACCACGTTTGATCGGCAGTTGCGCATCGCCAGCGGCGTGGCCAACGAGAATCCGCGCATGTACTACGAGATCCAGTCGCTCAATGCCTATCGCGGCGAGGCGCTGGGCGCGCTCAAGCGCGCGGTAGACGAACTGCTGCGTTGCGTCGAACAGGGTGACGAGATCGGCTTCGTCGCGCTGATGGAGCGCGGCCGCGGCTATCTGAGCGCACGGCCACGGCCCAAGCTCTGATGCAGCCGGCCATTCATCGCTATCGCCCTGCTGCCGAATACCCAACTGCAGAGCGCTGCGATATCAACGAGTTGGCGAATCTGGCGGCCGATGAGGCGGTATCGATCGCGCGCGCCCGGGTGGCGCCGGGCGTGTGCACGCGCTGGCATCACCTGACCGGCATCGTCGAGCGCTACGTGATCCTCAGCGGTACTGGCCTGGTCGAAGTGGGCGAACTGCCGGCGCAGCCCGTCGCCGCGCTGGATGTGGTGCTCATTCCCGCCGGCTGTCGCCAGCGCATCCGCAATACCGGGACCGAGGATCTGGTGTTCCTGGCGATCTGCAGCCCGCGCTTTGTCGATGCGGCCTACGTGGATCTGGGGGACGACTAGGAGGCAAAGCGGGGCGGGGGTCGGGGGGCGGGGGACCAGCCTTGCGGCGCTTGCGTTGCGCTGTCGCCAACTTGCAGAACGAGTCAGCGCGCCCAAGGCGAAACGGGGACTCGAGTCAACATGGTGCGTAGGGGCAAAGCGGGGCGGGGGTCGGGGGGCGGGGGACCAGCCATGCGGCGCTTGCGTTGCGATGTCGCCAGTTTGCAGAACGATTGAGCGCGCGCCCAAGGCTGTACAGGGACTCGGATCAAGTCTCGTGCGCCAGCACGCGCGCCTGCAAACTTGTCGCTGCTGCCTCGAACCGGCGAGCCGGCGGCTCAAGCCGCCAGCGACCAGGTTTGCGCCAGCCAGCGTTCGGTGTGGGCGTACTGGCTGCGGGCATCCTCGAGTCGCACCACGGCTTGCCGGAAGGCCTCGCCATCCGGCCGGGTTTTCGCATACCAACCGAGGTGTTTGCGGGCGATGCGCACGCCCTGATGCTCGCCGTAGAAGGCGTAGAGCGCCTGCAGATGTTCCAGCATGACGCTGCGCACTTCCTCGGCGCTCGGCGGCGGCAGCAGCGTGCCGTGCTGTAGATAGTGATGAATCTCGCGGAAAATCCAGGGGTTGCCTTGGGCCGCACGACCGATCAGCAGCCCCGCGCAAGCGGTCTCCGCGAGCACCAGGCGCGCCTGCTGCGGGCTGTCGATGTCGCCATTGGCCAGCACCGGGATGCGCAGTGCCGCACGCACCTCGGCGATCGTTGCGTACTCCGCCTGGCCCTCGTAGAGGTCCTCGCGTGTGCGTCCGTGGATCGCCAGTGCGGCGATGCCGGCCGATTCGGCCAAGCGGCCGATGCTGAGCGCGTTGCGCACGGCGCGGCACCAGCCGGTGCGTATCTTCAGGGTGACCGGCACCGGCACCGCGGCGACCACGGCGTCCAGGATGCGTCCTACCAGCGCCTCATCCCGCATCAGCGCCGATCCGGCATCGACCTTGCAGACCTTCTTGGCCGGGCAGCCCATATTGATGTCGATGATCTGGGCGCCATGATCGACATTGAAGCGCGCCGCCTCGGCCATCTGCTGCGGATCGTAGCCGGCGATCTGCACGCTGATCGGCGCCGGCTCGCCGACATGGTCCATGCGCCAGCGACTCTTTTTGCTGTCCCACAAGCGCGGGTCCGAGGTGGTCATCTCGGACACTGCCAGCCCGGCACCCAGCCGCTTGCACAGCAGCCGGAAAGGCTTGTCGGTCACGCCCGCCATCGGCGCCAGGATCAGGGGCGGATCGATCCGATGCGGACCGATCGCCAGCGTGGGCAGCAGCGTCGACATGCTCAGAACTGCGCGATCGCCGCCTTGCAGACGGCGCTGTCGCGATTGTCCTGACAGGCCGAACGCATCGCATCGCAGGCCGCCTGACCCATCGCCTGCCCCATGCCCTTCATGGCATCGGCGATCGCCTTCTCGGCCTCGCTGCCGGTGCTTTGGCTGCCCGCCATCGAGGCTTCCACCTGTTTCATGCATTTCTGGTAGGCCACCTCGACCGGGTCGCGCGTGTACCACCAGGCCGCCGCGACGGCGATTGCGAGCAGGATGAACCAGGGCAACTTGGACATGGGCGTCTCCATCGTCGAAGGGCGCAAGTATGCCTGCAGCGCTGCCGCCGACAGCTCAGTCGCGCGGCCTGACCCAGTGGATACGGAGTCCGTTCAGCTCTCGCGAGTCGGCCTGCGCCACGCCGGGCACCGCCAGCAGATCCGCGCCCAGGTAGACCAGCGGAATGCGCTCGCGTTGCCAGGGGGGAATCGCCTGCTCCTGGAACAGCAGACGCAGTTCGCGCGTGTGCGCCTGTCCGGCCGGTTTCAGCCGCTCCCCGCCGCGGCGCCAGCGCACGCTCAGCGCCTGCGGCACCGGCTGGGCGCGTCCCTCGTGGTCCAGCGCCTGCAGCTGGCCATATCCGTCCGGCAGGACGCAGTGCGCGCTTCCGGCTGGCCAGGGAATCACGTCCGCCGGCGCTGGCGGCAGCTCCGGCAGCAAATACAGCGCATCGCGGTAGCGCCGGTACTCATGGCGCTGCCAGCGCAAACAGGGTTCAGCGTCGATGCGCGCGCCGATGACCTCGCGACGTATGCGCGCAAGCTCGTGGAAACCGGGCGGCGGCGCCCCCTGCGAGATCGCGTGCAGGCGCAGGACCTCGCCGATCAGGCCCTCGGGCAAGGCCTGCAAGCCGGCGATGGACAACTGCCCGGCGTCGCCGCGCAGTGCTGCCAGCGCCTGTGCGGCCTGGGTGTCGATCACGTCCTGCACGCCGCGCGCCTGCGCCGCAAAGCGTGCGAGCCGGGCGCCAGCCTCGGGAAAGCGCTGCAGCAGCATCGGCCAGACCGCCTGCCGCAGCCAGGCGCGATCGAGCTGCAGATCGGCATTGCTGGGATCTTCGACCCAGCTCAGTCCCAGCTCCTGCGCGGCGTCCAGCAGGCGCGCGCGCGGCTGATCGAGCCAGGGCCGCGCCAGCCAGCCGGGCCCGAAAGCCCGCAGCGGACGCATGCCGGCAACGCCGTCGAGCGCACCGCCGCGCAGCAAGCGCATCAGCACGGTCTCGGCCTGATCCTGTTGGTGGTGCGCCAGCAGCAGCAGGCTGTCGGGCGGCATGTGCGCCTGAAAGGCAGCGTGGCGGGCGCGCCGGGCGGCCGCCTCCAGCCCCTGCCCGCGCGGATCCACCTGCACGCGTTCGACCACCAGTTCGACGCCCAGCCGCTGCGCTTGTTGTTGGGCGTGCGCTGCCCAGCCATCCGCCTGCGGCAGCAGCCCATGGTGGACGTGGATGGCCAGCAGTGGCACACCGTGCGACTGCGCCCAAGTCGCCGCACAGGCCAGCAAAACGGTGGAATCCACGCCGCCGCTGTAGCCCACGCGCAGGGCGCTAACCCGCGTCTCCGCCAACTGCCGCTGCAGCGCAGCGGTCAGCACCGCCGCAGCGGTCACGGCTCAGGAAGCCGTCGGGATCTTCAGCACCACGCCTGCGCGCACCTGATCGCTGTCGAGCGCGTTGACCTGGCGGATTTTGGACACCGACACGCCGTGCCGCGAGGCAATCTCGCTCAGCGTTTCGCCGCGCGCCACCACATGGGCACGCGTCTTCACGTTGGCGGCGATCCAGGTCCCCGGCGGCGGCGCCGAGTGGAAGTAGTCGCGCACGCCCATCAGCACGGCATCGGCCAGACGCGCACGGTGGCGGGCGTCATTGAGCTTGCGCTCCTCGTCCGGATTGCTGATGAAGCCGGTTTCGATCAGCAGCGAAGGCACATCGGGCGAGCGCAGCACAACGAAGTTGGCGCGCTCGACATAGCGCTTGTGCGCCTTGCCCATGCGCGTCAGCGAGGCCAGCACGTGCTCGGCCGCGGTCGCGCTGGCCTCCAGCGTGGCGCCCTGCGACAGGTCCAGCAGCACCGCCGCCAGCATCTTGTCCTTGTCATTGAGCGAGACATCGCCAACCAGATCCGAGCGGTTCTCGCGCTCGGCCAAGTAACGCGCGGCCTCGTTGGAGGCGCCGCGAGTGCTCAGCATGTACACCGAGGAACCGCGCGCACTGCGATTGATGGCGGCGTCGGCGTGGATGGACACGAACAGATCGGCCTTTTGCTCGCGCGCCTTCTCATAGCGACGATTCAGCGGCACGAACACATCGGAATCGCGAATCAGAACGGCGCGCATGCCGGGCTCGGCATTGATGCGTTCCGCCAGCTCCAGCGCCACCTTGAGCGTGATGTGCTTCTCGTAGGTGCCGCTCTTGCCGATCGCGCCGGGATCCTGGCCGCCATGGCCGGCATCAACGGCGATCACCACCTCGCGCTGCGCGCCTGCCTCGGGGACCGAGGCCGCCGCCACGCGCACCGGCTCGCTCGCCACCGACTCCGGCGGGAGCATGTCGATCACCAGTCGGTGCCGATAGCGCTCGGCCGGCTCCAGCATGAAAGACTTCGGCCGCACCGGCGCCGACAAATCGAAAACGATGCGCAAGCGATCCTCATCCGGCTGACCCGAACGCACGGCGGTGACCACGCCACGCGCCTTGCCGTCCAGCGAACGGCGCAGCTTGCCGTCGATGACATCGAGCACCAGGCGGTCCGGATTGGCCAGCGTAAACACGCGATAGTCGGCGTCCTCGGTCAGATCGACCGTCGCCCGCGTGTAGTTTTCGCCCGTGCTGACGCGCACCGACTTGATTTCGGTGGCAGTCGCCTGAGCGGCAAACACCAACAGCGAAAGAGCAGCAGCGCGCACCATGAAGGCAGATCCCCGGATTCTCTGTGCATTGAACCGCAAAGACCTGTGCGTTGACAAGTCTTTTTCTTTGGAATCCTATGCTTAGCGCGCATTCTTGAACGAATGCTTTACCGCAGATGGCCATGCGCGGCGGTTCAGGCAGCTAAATGGCTCAACCAGCGCTCGCCGCGCTCGCTGCGGGCATGCAGGCGCGCGCAGCGGGCGGCGCCGACGTAGTCAATGGCGATCTCGAGATCGCAGTCGCGCAGCCAGGCGCCACCGCGCTCGGGCCACTCGATCAACATCAGTTCGTCCTGACGCTCGAACTCGCGGAAACCGAGCGCATCGAGCTCCTCGGGCGCGCCCAGTCGATACAGATCCCAATGGCTGATGGTCAGTTGCGCGCTGGGGTAACGCTCCATCAGCGTGTAGGTGGGACTCTTGACGCGCCCCTGCCAGCCGAGGCCACGCAGAATGCCGCGCACCAGCGTGGTCTTGCCGGCGCCCAAATCGCCATGCAGCGCGATCAGGCCGGGGCTGAGGCCGGGCGCCAGCGTGGCGCCCAAGGCCAGGGTGGCCGCCTCGTCCGCCAGCGGAATGCTGAGCGTGCGGCTCATCCCTGCGGGTTGGCCAGACGCCGCAGATGCGGATACAAATCGCTGGCGAGCAGCCCGCGCTCACCCTGCTCGGCCGCCGCCCGACCGGCTTCGGCGTGCAGGACCACGGCAGCGCGCGCGGCGGCGGCGGCGCTCAAGCCCTGTGCCATCAGGCCGCCGATGCAGCCGGCCAGCACATCGCCGGTACCGCCGGTGGCCAGACCCGGATTGGCGCTGGCGCACAGACTGAGCCCGTGCGGACCGTCGCAGACCAGCGTGCCGGCGCCCTTCAGCACCACGGTGGCCTGGAAGAACTCGGCCAGTCGCTGCGCCGCCTCGAAGCGGTTGCCCTGCACCTCCGCCGTCGACAAATCCAGCAGGCGACCGGCCTCGCCCGGGTGCGGCGTGATGACGACTTGCTCGGGCAGCACGCAGGCGGCCTGCGCGAGCAGATTGAGCGCGTCGGCGTCCATCACCGTGGGCAAACCGCGCTCGGTAACCGCCGCCAGCAGGATTTCCGACCAGGTACTGCGCCCCAGGCCGGGGCCGACCACCACGACACTGGCCTGCTCCAGCAGCGCTTCCAGATCGCCCGGCCCAGCCACGCCGCGCACCATCAGTTCCGGCCGCGCGGCCAGGATCGCCGGCACGTGGATGGCGCGCGTCGCCACGCTGACCAGACCCGCGCCGACGCGCGCCGCGGCTTCGGCCGCCAGTCGCACGGCGCCGCCATAGCCTTCATCGCCGCCGACCACCAGCACATGGCCGAAATCGCCCTTGTGCGCATCGCGCGCGCGCCGCGGCAGCCAGTCCTGCAGCTGCGCCGGTCGCAGCAGCTGGGTGGCCGCTGGCACGCAGGCAAACAGCACCTTGGGCAGGTCCAGATCGTCCACCCACAGGTTGCCGGTGTGGTTGCAGGCACTTCCGGTCAGCAGCCCCTGCTTGAGCACGATGAAACTGAGCGTGGCGGCAGCAGTCACCGCCACACCGGGCACCGCGCCAGTGTCGGCGTCGACGCCGGAGGGCACGTCCAGCGACAGAATCGGCGCCGATTGCGCGTTCATCGCTTCAATCAGATCGGCATAGGCGCCTTCGGGTGGGCGCGACAGGCCGATGCCAAACAGCGCATCCACCACCAGATCGGCGTCCGGCAGCGTGCCGCTGAAGCTGCTCGGGCGGCCACCGGCGTCCATCCAGGCGCGCGCAGCTACGGCAGCCTCACCGCCTTCGGGCAGCCGATCCTGCGCCGCGTAGACGCTGACCTCGCGCCGCGATTGCCGCAGCAGCCGCGCCAGCACATAGCCATCGCCGCCGTTGTTGCCCGGCCCACAGACGATGACGATGCGCTGCGCCAGCGGCCATTGCGCATCGATGAACTGCGCGGCGGCGCGTCCGGCGCGCTCCATCAGCGTTTGCGCTGGCACCTCGAAGGAAGCCGCTGCCAGACGATCGAGTTCGCGCGCCTGGGCCGCGGTGTAGACGCCGCCGGCATAGGCCGACTCGCGGATGGTCGACATGGGCAGATTCCGCTGTGCGATGGGTGGATGATGGCCGCAATCTGCGCCCGCTGGCGAGTAGCCTCAAGCGCCGCTGCGCACCGCTGGCGGCAGGCTGGCCGCATCCGCCTGCAGGCGCTGCGCGGCGACGGCGATGTCGCGCAGCCCAGCGCCCGGCAGCTCGCGCTGCAACTGCTGGCCGAGCGCCAGGCTCCAGCCCTGCGTCAGCAGCGCATCGCACTGGGCGACGTTGAACATCGGATGGCGCGCGCGCAAAGCCGCGCGTTGCTGCAGGATCGCCAACTCCTGCGCGGTCAGCGCCAGCGTGGTCGCCAGCTCATGCGTGGCCTGCTGCAGGATCTGCTGCATGCGTGCGAGCTCAACGGTGCTCAGGTGCTGATGCAGCGCGGCGACGCGCTCGCGCGCCAGCGCTTCGGCATCGGTCAGCAGCTCCCCGGCCGCACGCAGGGTGTCGAGCAGCAGGTCCGTGGCGGCCTGCGTCTGATCAAATGGGCTCATGGCATCCGGTCCTGATCGCAACCAGGCCCTCCCCGGATGCGTGCAAGTGCTTGAGTATACTGAGGCCTTCAGAGCACCCGGTGTAGCGGATCGTGACCCCTGCCGAAGCGCTGGCGCTGAAGGCGCAACTGCGCGCACTGGCGCTCGAACATGGTTTTTCCGCCCTCGGCGTGGCCGAACTCGAGCTCAGCGCCGACGCCGCGCGTCTGCAGCAGTGGCTGGCGCTTGGCTGGCACGGCGAGATGGCGTACATGGCGCGCCACGGCAGCAAGCGCTGGACGCCGGCCGAACTGGTGCCGGGCACGCTGCGCGTGCTCTCGCTGCGGATGGACTATTGGCCCGCGGACAGCGCGGATCCGCTGACCATCCTGGCCGACGGTGAACGCGCCTATGTTTCGCGCTACGCGCTCGGCCGCGACTACCACAAGCTGATGCGTCAGCGGCTGCAGCGGCTGGCTGACGCGCTGGCGCAGCGCATCGGACCCTTTGGCTATCGCGTGTTCGTCGACAGCGCGCCGGTGCTGGAAAAGCCGCTGGCACGCAATGCGGGCTTGGGCTGGATCGGCAAACACACCAATCTGATCGCGCGCGATAGCGGCAGCTATTTTTTCCTGGGCGAGCTCTACGTCGATCTGCCGCTGCCCGCGGATGCGCCGGTCGGCGACCACTGCGGCAGCTGCACGCGCTGCCTGTCGGCCTGTCCCACCGGCGCGCTGCCGGCGCCCTACCAGATCGATGCGCGGCGCTGCATTTCCTATCTGACCATCGAACTCGACGGCGTCATCCCGGAGCCGCTGCGCGCGCTGATCGGCAATCGCATCTACGGTTGCGACGACTGTCAGCTGGTGTGCCCCTGGAATCGTTACGCGCGGCTGTCGGCCGAGCCCGATTTTCGCGCCCGCCACGGGCTCGACAGCGCTAGTCTGATCGCCTTGTTCGCCTGGACCGAGGCCGAGTTCCTCGCCCGCACGGAAGGGTCGGCGATCCGCCGCATCGGCCATCGCCGCTGGCTGCGCAATCTGGCGGTTGCACTGGGCAACGCGCCGCCCTCGGAGGACGCACGCGCTGCCTTGAGCGCGCGCCTCGATGACGCCGACGAGGTGCTGCGCGAGCATGTGCGTTGGGCGCTGGCGCGGCAGACCGCGCCACGGCCGGCGACCGCGCCGCCCTCAGCGCTCGATTACGCCAAGCGCGTGCGCATCCCGCGATAGCTGGCAATCAAGGCGCGGGTGGAGGCATCCAGGTCCGCAGGCGGCTCATGGCCGTCCGCCACCACCGGCAGCAGCAGTCCGCAGATCTCTTTGCCGAGTTCCACGCCCCACTGGTCGAAAGAATTGATCCCGAGCAGCCGACCGGTCAGATAGACCTTGTGCTCGAACAGCGCAATCAGCGCCCCCAGCGTGTAGGGACTGACCCGATCCAGCAGCATCGTGGTGCTCGGGCGATTGCCGGCAAACACGCGCTGGCGCGCCCGCGCCTGGGCGGCGGGCGTGTCCGGCGCCGACTCCTGCGCCAGCGCCTCGGCATAGCTGCGGCCGCGCAGCAGGGCCGCGCCTTGCGCCAGCATGTTGGCGATCAGCGCGTCGTGGTGCTCAGGCAAGTCGTGTTCGACCGAGGCAGCGGCGACGAAGCTGACCGGCACCACATCGGTACCCTGGTGCAAGGCCTGGAAAAAGGCGTGCTGCACGCTGGTGCCAACGCCACCCCAGACCACCGGCGCGCTGGGCCAGGCCAGCGCCTCGCCGTCGGTGTCCACCGATTTGCCGTTCGACTCCATCTCCAACTGCTGCAGATACTCGGGCAGCCGCGCCAGCCGCTCGTCGTACACCACCACAGCGTGGGTGGGATAGCGATGGCCGCAGCGATGCAGCAACTCGATCAGCGCCAGCAGGAAGGCCGCGTTATCTGGCCAGGGCGTGTGGCGCACATGCGCATCCATCGCGTAGGCGCCGTCCAGTAGCGCGCGGAAGCGCTCGGCGCCCAGCGCGTAGACCAGCGGAAAGCCGATCGCGCTCCACAGCGAATAGCGCCCGCCCACGGCCTCGTCGAAGGCCAGCACATGCGCCTCCGGCACGCCAAAAGCGCGCGCCAGCGCCGGTTTGGCGGTGACCGCAACCAGTCGCTGCGCAATCTCCGCCTCAGTCAGCCCGCGGGCGCGCATCCAGGCCATCGCGCTCTCGCCATTCATCCGCGTTTCCTGGGTGCCGAAGCTCTTCGATGCCAGCACGAAGGCGGTCGTGCGCGGGTCCAGATGGCGCAGCACCGCGTCCAGCGCGTTGCCGTCCACATTGGCGACGAAGCGCAAGCGCCGCCCGGCGTGCGTCTGGCCGGCCAGTGCCTCATACGCCAGTCGCGGGCCCAGGTCCGAGCCGCCGATACCGAGGTTCACCAGCGTCTCGATGCCTTCGGCTGCCAAGTGTTCGGCCAGCGCGCCCATCCGGCGCAGCGAGGCCTGCACATCGTCGTGACGGTCCCGCAAGGCCTCGGCGACTGGCGCGTCGGCCGGCGTCCGCTGCAGCGTGTGCAGCGCGGCACGCTGCTCGGAGGCATTGACGATGTGGCCCTCGAACAGCGCCTCCAGCGCGGCGCGCAGGCCCACGGCATCGGCGTCCATGGCCGCTTCCTGGACCAGCGTGTCGGTGAGCGGCTGCTTGGACAGATCGAGCAGCAAACCCGGCAGGCGCAAGCGGAAGCGCTCGGCGCGCTGCGGGTCGGCAGCAAAGCACTGGCGGAGATCGGCCCCGGCGCCGTCGGCGTGGCTCACCAGGCGATCGATCAGGGCATTGCGTTGCGCTTTGGCAGTCATGGCAGGCGTCGAGCGAGGCGCGCAGGGCGCGATGCGCTCAAGTCTGGGCCAGAACGGAGGCGAAAAAAAACCCTTACCAGATCGGCAAGGGTTTAATCGGAGTGACGATTACCTCAACGCGCCCTGCGTTACCCTGACCGCCGGATGTTGCTCGGCTATCAGAGTGGTTGTAAACGTACCACAGGCTGTTGCGAGAATCCATACACGCTGTCGCGTCATTCAGACATCTGCAACGTAAGTCACAATCGTTCGAACGGGATGTTGTCGATCAGCCGGGCGCGGCCCAGCCACGCGGCGGCCAGCGCCACCAGCTGGCGATCACCCGGCTGCGCGGGCTGCAGCGACTGCGCCTCGCGCACTTCGACATAGTCGGGCTTGTAGCCGGCCGCCACCAGCGCCGCGCGCGCCTGTTGCGTCGCCGCAACAATCGCCTCCCCGCGTTGTACCGCGGCGACCACCTGCTGCAGCTGGCGGTACACCGTGCTGGCGCGCTCGCGCTCGGCCGGCGTCAGGTACTGGTTGCGAGAACTCAGGGCCAGCCCGTCGGCATCGCGCGCTGTCGGCGCGCCGACGATCTCGATCGGGAAGCCCAAGTCACGCGTCATCCGCCGGATGACCTGCAGCTGCTGCCAGTCCTTCTCGCCGAACACCGCCACATCCGGCTGCACGTGATTGAACAGGCGAGCCACCACCGTCGCCACGCCGCGGAAATGGCCCGGCCGGTATTCGCCGCAGAGGATGCCGGCCAGGCTGGGCACATCTACCCAGGCCTCGGTGTTGCCGTAGGGGTAAATCGAGGCGATGGTCGGCGTGAACAGCACATCGGTGCCGGCGGCGGTCAGGAACGCGGCATCCTGCTCCAGCGTGCGCGGGTAGGCGGCGTAGTCCTCGGAGGGGCCGAACTGGGTCGGGTTGACGAACACACTGGCAACCACGCGATCGGCCAGCGTGCGTGCGCGCTCGATCAGCGAGATATGGCCGGCGTGCAGATTGCCCATGGTCGGCACGAAGGCGATGCGCAGTCGCGCCAGACGCCATTCGCGCAGCACCTCGCGCATCGGCGCGGGCTCGGAGTATCGGTGCATGCAGCGCTCCAGGAACTCAGGGCCGCGTACGCTAGCAGTTGCGCGGCCGACTGCACGAGTGCAGCCCGCCAGCGCCCACACGCATCGACCCTCGCGGTTAGAAGCTGTGCTCGGCGGCCGGAAAGCGCCGCGCACGAACGTCGGCCACGTAGCGCTCGATGGCCTGATGCACGCTGCCGGTTTCGATCAGAAAGTCCTTGGTGAAGCGGACGCGCTTGCCCGGGGTGATGCCAAGCAGATCGTAGCTGACCAGGATTTGGCCATCGCAATGGACGCCGGCACCGATGCCGATGGTCGGAATCTCGATGGCCTGGGTGATTTCGGCCGCCAGCGTGGCGGGCACGCACTCCAATACCAGCGCCTCAGCGCCGGCCGCGACCACCGCATGCGCTTGTTCCAGCATCTTTTGTTGCGCGGCTTGTTCGCGTCCCTGCACGCGAAAGCCGCCCATGCGCAGCACCGACTGCGGGGTCAGGCCCAGATGCGCACACACCGGCACCTCGCGCTCGGTGAGAAAGCGGATGACCTCGAGCACGCAGTCCTGGCCGCCCTCCAGCTTGACCATCGCGGCGCCGGCATCGACCAGCAGACGCTTGGCGGTGGCCAGTGCCTGTTCCGGCGTGGCATAGCTCAGGAAAGGCATGTCCGCCATCAGCAGCGCCCGGCTCAGTCCGCGGCGGACGGCGGCGCAGTGATAGACGATGTGGTCGACCGTGACCGGCAGCGTGGTCGGCTGACCCTGCACGACCATGCCGAGCGAGTCGCCCACCAGCACGACGTCGACGCCCGAACTGTCGAGCACGTGGGCGAAGCTGGCGTCATAGCCGGTCAGCGCCGCGATCGGCGTGCCGTCCTGCTTCATCTTGCGCAGGCCGGGCACGGACACCGGCTTCTGCGGCGGGGTGGAGGCGACGGTAGCGTACATGGCGGCTCGTTTCGGTCAATCGAGGGGAGGGGCGCCAACGGCGCGCCAGCACAGACTAGCGAATCCCGGTTGCAGCAGGCTCGCGATCGGGCCCAGACCCGGCAGCACCAGCTGCGGGGCCAGCTCGTGCAGCGGCAGCAGGACAAAGGCGCGCTCGGCCAGCCGCGGATGCGGCAGCGTCAGCCGCGGCAGATCGAGCACGCGCTCGCCATACGCCAGCAGATCGAGATCCAGCGTGCGCGGCCCGTTGCGGCGGTCAGGCGCGCGCACGCGGCCGTGCGCGGCTTCGATCGACAGCAGCAGATCGAGCAGTGCCAGCGGCGCCAGCGTGGTGTGCAGGCAGGCGACGGCGTTGTAGTAGCGCGGCTGCTCGGCATCGCCCCAGGGTTCGGACTCGTAGATGGCCGAGACGCGCAGCCCATGGACCGCCGGATGCGCGCGCAGGCTGGCGAGGGCGCCCGCCAGATGGGCGTGGCGATCACCGAGATTGCTGCCGAGCCCGAGATACACGGGCTCCACGTTCATTCGCTCGGTACGAGCGCCGGGCCCTTGCGGCGACGCCGGCGGCGGCGCTTGGCCGGCACCTGCGCCGGTGCGCCCTCGGGCGCCGGTCGCGCTTCTGCTGGCGCGGCGCGGAACAAGGCATCGAAGGACTTGTCGTCCACCGTCTGCGCACGCTCCCAGCGCTCGGCGAGCGCCCGCAGATCGGGATCGACCTCGGCACGCAGCACCAGAAAATCGTAGGCGGCGCGGAAGCGCGGATGCCGCAGCAGGCGCTTGGCGCGGCCCGGCGAATTGGTCGCCAGGCGCGGCTGCAGCTCCCAGATCTCGCGGGTGACGATGGAGAAACGCCGCGGCAGCGCAACGCGTTCGACCGCATCGCGGAACACCAGTTCGGCCGCATCCCCGAGCGCGCCCTCGACGCTGGGGTCGATCTGCGCGCATTCCATCTGGAACGGTTCCCACAGGAAGGCCGCGAACAAAAAGGCCGGCGTCACCGGCTTGCCTTCGCGCACGCGGGCATCGGTGCTGCGCAGCGCCGCTCGGATCAAGGCGCCGGCGTAGGGCTCGCCGGTGTCTTCGTTGATGCTGACGGTGGGGAACAGGTGCTCGAACAGGCGCAGGCGCAGCAGTTGCTCGTAGCTCTTTTCGGCCTCGCCGTACAAAAACAGCTTCTGCAGATCGTCAAACAACCGCGCCGGCGGGATCGCATCGAGCAGCGGTGCCAATCGGCCGATCGGCTCCTCGGTGGATTTCTCAATCGAAAACCCGAGCTTCGCCGCCAGCCGCGCGGCGCGCAGCATGCGCACCGGATCCTCGCGGTAGCGCTGCTCGGGATCGCCGATCAGGCGCAGCTGACGCAGTTCCAGGTCCCTGAGGCCGCCCACGTAATCGCGCACGGCGAAATCGTCGATGCTGTAGTACAGCGCATTCACGGTGAAATCGCGCCGGCGCGCATCTTCCTCGATGGTACCGAACACGTTGTCGCGCAGGATCAGCCCCTCGGCTTCCACTTCGCGATTGGGATCGTCCTCGGTGCCGGCGCCGCTGCCGCGGAACGTGGTCACCTCGATGATTTCGTTGCCGTAGCGCACGTGGGCGATGACGAAACGCCGGCCGATCAGTCGGCAGTTGCGGAACACGCGGCGGATATCCTCCGGGTGCGCGTCGGTCGCCACGTCATAGTCTTTGGGGCTGCCGCCCAGCAGCAGATCGCGCACGGCGCCACCGACCAAGTGCGCCTGATATCCGGCCTCATGCAAACCGTAGAGTACGCGCACCGCCGCCTGGCTGATGTGCTTGCGGGAAATCGAATGCTGCGCGCGCGTCAGCAGCAAAGGCTCGTCGCGCACGTCGCGGGTATCACCGTCCATCTCCATCCAGTAACTGTCCTTGTCGATCCAGCGGCGCCGTCCTGCGTCCGCGCGTTAGTTTATGCAAGCTTGGCCGCGAGCGCACGCAGACATGCAGGCGGCAGCGCAGCGCAGACCAGCCAGCCGACCGCCGGTGCCCTCGTGCACTCCAGCCCACCTGCCCTACAATCGCCGCCCCTATTGCGTGTCCGAGTGCTGCCATGGCCGGCAAGTTGTACATCAAGACCCACGGTTGCCAGATGAACGAGTACGACTCGTCCAAAATGGCCGACGTGCTGGCGGCAGCCGAAGGCATGACGCTGACCGAGGACGAGACCGAGGCCGACGTCATCCTGGTCAACACCTGCGCGATCCGCGAGAAGGCGCAGGACAAGGTCTACAGCCAGCTGGGGCACTGGCGTCTGCTGAAGCAGGCCAAGCCGCATCTGGTGATCGGCGTCGGCGGCTGCGTCGCCAGTCAGGAGGGCGAGGCCATCGTCAAGCGCGCCCCTTACGTCGATCTGGTGTTCGGCCCGCAAACGCTGCACCGCCTGCCGGAGATGGTCAGCCGCTTGCGCAGCGAGCGCAAACCGCAGGTGGACATCTCCTTCCCGGAGATCGAGAAGTTCGATCGCCTGCCGGCGCCGCGCGCCGAAGGCCCGACCGCCTTTGTCTCGATCATGGAAGGCTGCAGCAAGTACTGCTCCTTCTGCGTGGTGCCGTACACCCGCGGCGAGGAAGTCAGCCGCCCCTTCGACGACGTCATCGCCGAGATCGCCAGCCTGGCCGACCAGGGCGTGCGCGAGGTCAATCTGCTCGGCCAGAACGTCAACGCCTACCGCGGTCAAATGCATGACGGCAGCGTCTGTGATCTCGGTCTGCTGATCCAGTACATCGCCCAGATCGACGGCATCGGCCGCATCCGCTTCACCACCTCGCACCCGGTGGAGTTCAACGACAGCCTGATCGCCGCCTACGCCGAGTGCGACAAGCTGGCCAACTATCTGCATCTGCCGGTGCAGGCGGGTTCTGATCGCATTCTTGCCGCGATGAAGCGCGGCCACACGGTGCTGGAGTACAAGCAGAAGATCCGCAAACTGCGCGCGGTGCGGCCGGATATCAGCATCTCAACCGACATCATTGTCGGCTTCCCGGGCGAAACCGAGGCCGATTTCGATGCCACGATGAAGCTGGTCGAGGACATCCGCTTCGATCAGAGCTTTTCCTTCATCTACAGCCGCCGCCCGGGCACACCGGCCGCCAACCTGCCGGACGACACGCCCGAACAAGTCAAGAAGGAGCGGCTTTATCGCCTGCAGGCGCGCATCAACGAGTTTGCACGCGAGATCAGCCAGTCCATGGTCGGCAGCACCCAGCGCGTGCTGGTCGAGGGCCCCAGCCGCAAGAATCCGCAGGAACTGACCGGGCGCACCGAGAACATGCGCTACGTCAACTTCGCGGCGCCCGCGCGCTTGATCGGGCAATTCGTCGATGTGGTGATCACCGAGACGATGAGCAACAGCCTGCGCGGTCGCGTGCTGACGGCCGAGACCGTCAGCAGCTGAACCAGGGCTGGCGCTCCGCCGGGGTGTGCAGCAAAGACTTCGGCAAGCGCCCAAAGGTTCACGCGAGTTTCGCGCAGCACGCGGCTGCCACCGAAGACGCTGCCCTCAGCCGAGCACGTCCGTCAGGTCGTACCAACCAGGCGGCTGACGCGACAGCCAGATGGCACTGCGCACGGCGCCGCTGGCGAAGATCGAGCGCGAATTGGCGCGGTGGGTGAACTCCAGGCGCTCGCCTTCGGAGGCGAACATCACTGTGTGCTCGCCGACCACATCGGCGGCGCGCAGCGCGGCAAAGCCAATCTCACCGCTGCCGCGCGCATCCCCGAGCCCGTTGCGGGACAGCCGCGCCACGTCCTCGAACACATGCTCGCGCGCCACCGCGATGGCGCGACCCAAAGCCAGCGCGGTGCCCGAGGGCGCGTCCTTCTTGTGGCGGTGATGCACTTCCAGGATCTCGGCGTCGAACTCGGGGCCCAACTGCGCGGCAGCCATCGCCGCCACGCGCTTGAGCAAGGCCACGCCCAAGCTGAAGTTGGCGCTCCACAGCACCGGAATCTGCCGCGCCGCCTCGCGCAGCCGCGCCATTGCCGGAGTATTCAGACCCGTGGTGCCGCAGACGAATGCCACTTTGCGCTGCAGCGCCATGGTCAGCGCCGTTTCCAGCGCGTCTGGCGTGGAAAAATCGATCAGTGTCTGGATCTCGATATCGGGATCGAGCGCGGCCTTGAAGTCCTGATCGGGGGCAGCGCTGCCGAGCGCCAGCGACAGCGGCTCATCGACCCAACCGGAGGCAGCGCGTACCAGCGCCACTGCCAGTTCACAGTCGCGGCGGGCCTGGATCGCACGCAGCACCTCGATGCCCATGCGCCCGGCGGCGCCATGAACGGCAATGCGGACCACCGGCGTGTGCATGGGGCTTCCTCGGCTGGACGGACTGCCGCGATTCAATCACATCCGCCCGGCGCGGATGTGCCCGCGATCACGCCCCCATGCGCGCGAAGAAGTCCTTGACGCTGTCGAGCCAGGAGGTGGAACGCGGGCTGTGCGGGGCGTCCTCGCCGGTAAAGCTCGATTCCAGCTGCGCCAGCAGTTCGCGCTGCTCGGCAGTCAGTTTGACCGGCGTTTCCACCACCACGCGACACATCAGATCGCCCTTGCCGCTGCTGCGCACCGACTGCACGCCCTTGCCGCGCAGACGGAAAATCTTGCCGGTCTGCGTGCCATCCGGGATCTTCAGCATGGCGCTGCCGTCGAGGGTGGGAATCTTCAGCTCGCCGCCCAGCGCTGCCGTGGTGACGCGGATCGGGATCTCGCAATAGAGATCGTCGCCGTCGCGTTTGAAGATCGGGTGCTCGCGCACCGCCATTTCGACGTAGAGATCGCCCGCCGGTGCACCCGCGGGACCAGCCTCACCTTCACCAGTCAGGCGGATGCGATCGCCCTGATCGACACCGGCCGGCACTTTGACGCGGACGCGCTTTTCCTCTTCCAGTCGACCGCTGCCGCGGCAATGCGTGCAGGGATTGCTGATGGTCTTGCCGGCACCGCCGCAGCTGGGACAGCCCTGCTGGATCGAGAAAATGCCGTTTTGCACGCGCACGCGGCCATAGCCGCCGCAGGTTTTGCAGGTGCTGGTTTTGCCATCGGCGGAGCCCGAACTGGCGCAATGGTGGCAGCCGACCAGCGTCGGCACGCGGATTTCGCGCTCGACGCCGCTGACCGCTTCCTCGAGATCCAACTCCAGCACATAGCGTAGATCGGAGCCGCGCCGCTGGCGCTGACCGCCACCACCGCCGCCGCGATTGCCGAAGATGTCGCCAAAGATGTCGCCGAAAATATCGCCCAAATCCGGCCCACCCGCCCCCGCACCGCGCCCAGCGGCGCCGCCGAGTCCGGCATGCCCATGGCGGTCATAGGCTGCCCGCTGCTGCGCGTCGGACAGCACTTCGTAGGCTTCCTTGGCCTCCTTGAACTTCTCCTGCGCCTCCGGATCGTCCGGATTGCGATCCGGATGCAGCTTCATCGCCAGACGTCGAAACGCCTTCTTCAGTTCTTCATCGGTGGCGTTCTTCTGCACACCGAGGATTTCGTAGTAGTCGCGTTTGGACATTGGACAATTCGAAAGTTGCTGGGGTTGCAGTGAGACGGAGGGCCAGGGCGGTAGCGGGCCGAAAAGAGTGAAAGGTTAAAAGTTAAAAGTAAATGACTAGCAGCAACCAACTGCAACGCGCTCACTTTTCACTTTTCACTTTTCACTTTTCACCGCCTCCGAGGAAAGACCGCCCCGGCTATTCCGGGGCGGTCCTGCGACTTAGCGCTTGTCCCCATCCACCTCGGTGAACTCGGCGTCGACGACGTCGTCACCGGGCTTGCCTTTGGGGGCGTTGCCTTCCGGGGCCGGGCCGGGCTGGCCGCCGGCGGCGGCAGCGCGCAGGCTCTGCGAGGCTTCGGCCAGCGCCTGGGTCTTCTGCTCGATCGCGGTCTTGTTGTCGCCCTTCATCGCGGTTTCGAGTTCGGCCAGCGCGGTCTCCACCTTGGCGATCTGGGCGCCGTCGACCTTGTCACCAGCCTCCTTCACCGCCTTGCGGGTCTCGTGCAGCAGCGCGTCGGCCTGGTTGCGGGCGCCGACCAGTTCGTGGAACTTCTTGTCCTCGTCACGGTGGGCTTCGGCGTCGCGCACCATCTGCTGGATTTCTTCCTCGGTCAGACCCGAACCAGCCTTGATCTCGATGCGCTGTTCCTTGCCGGTCTTTTTGTCCTTCGCGGAGACGTGCAGGATGCCGTTGGCGTCGATGTCGAAGGTCACTTCCACCTGCGGCATGCCGCGCGGCGCGGGCTCGATGCCAGCCAGATCGAACTTGGCCAGCGACTTGTTGTAGCGGGCCTGCTCGCGCTCACCCTGCAGCACGTGCACGGTCACCGCGGTCTGGTTGTCCTCGGCGGTGGAGAACACCTGCGCTGCACGCGTCGGGATGGTGGTGTTCTTCTCGATCAGCTTGGTCATCACGCCGCCGAGGGTCTCGATACCGAGCGACAGCGGGGTGACGTCGAGCAGCAGCACGTCCTTGACCGTGCCGGCGAGCACGCCGCCCTGGATCGCGGCACCGATGGCAACCGCCTCATCCGGGTTGACGTCCTTGCGCGGCTCCTTGCCGAAGAACTCCTTGACCGCTTCCTGCACGCGCGGCATGCGCGTCTGACCGCCGACCAGGATCACCTCGGAAATGTCACCGATGCGCAGGCCGGCGTCCTGCAGCGCGGTGCGGCATGGATCGATGGTGCGCTTGACCAGATCGTCGACCAGCGACTCCAGCTTGGCGCGGGTCAGCTTGACGTTCAGATGCTTCGGGCCCGAGGCATCCATGGTGACGTAGGGCAGATTCACCTCGGTCTGCATCGAGGACGACAGCTCGATCTTGGCGCGCTCGGCCGAGTCTTTCAGGCGCTGCAGCGCCAGCGGATCCTTGCGCAGATCGATGCCCTGCTCCTTGCGGAACTCATCGACCAGGAAGTCGATGATGCGCAGGTCAAAGTCCTCGCCGCCGAGGAAGGTGTCACCGTTGGTGGCCAGCACTTCGAACTGCTTTTCGCCGTCGACTTCGGCGATCTCGATGATCGAGACGTCGAAGGTGCCGCCGCCCAGGTCATAGACCACGATCTTGCGATCGCCTGCGCCCTTTTTGTCGAGGCCATAGGCCAGCGCGGCCGCGGTGGGCTCGTTGATGATGCGCTTGACTTCCAGACCGGCGATGCGGCCGGCGTCCTTGGTGGCCTGGCGCTGGCTGTCGTTGAAGTAGGCCGGCACCGTGATCACCGCCTCGGTCACCGGCTCACCGAGATAATCCTCGGCAGTCTTCTTCATCTTCATCAGCACGCGCGCCGAGATCTCCGGCGGCGCCATCTTCTTGCCACCGGCGTCGATCCAGGCGTCGCCGTTGTCCGCCTCGATGATCGAGTACGGCACCATGTTCAGGTCCTTCTGCACGACCTGTTCGGTGTACTTGCGGCCGATCAGGCGCTTGACCGCGTGCAGCGTGTTCTTCGGATTGGTGACGGCCTGGCGCTTGGCGGCGGCGCCGACCAGCACCTCGCCGTCCTTGGTGAACGCAACGATCGACGGCGTGGTGCGATCGCCCTCAGAGTTCTCGATGACCTTGACCGAGCCGCCCTCGATGATGGCGACGCACGAGTTGGTGGTCCCGAGATCGATACCGATGATCTTGCCCATGAATGTGCTCCTGAATGTGGATTCGTTCTGGGGCCCTGCCCCAACTGTGCCCTGATTTGGGGACAAATTCGACGAGGCCAAGAGCCCCGCCCGCTGCCCTTCAGTTCGCCGGGCCCTGACTGACGATCACCAGCGCCGGACGGACCAGACGCTCGTGCAAACGGTAGCCCTTCTGCAGCACCATCAGTACATGGTCTGCCGGCACCTCGGCCGAGGGCTGCATGCCCATCGCCTGATGCTGATCCGGGTCGAAACGCTGGCCCTCGGGATTCAAACCGACCAGACCGTTGGTCTCCGACGCCTTCTGCAGCAGACGCAGGGTCATCTCGCTGCCCTGCTTCAGGCTGTCCACGCCGGCGCCCGGCGCCTCGGCGGCTTTCAGGCCCTGTTCCAGGCTGTCCAAGACCGGCAGCAGTTCGCCGAGCAGGCGCTCGGCGCCAAACTTGCGCGCCTGCTCGAACTCGCGCAGCCAGCGCTTGCGCTGGTTTTCCAGCTCGGCGCGCTCGCGCAGCAGCTGCGCTTCCAGCTCCGCCACGCGCTGGCGCAGGGTGTCCAGGGCCTCGCCGGCCGGCCCGAAACCGTCGGCCGAGGGCTCGTTGGTACGCTCAGATTCACTCGATGCGTGCATGCGTGGAGGTACTCCCTCACAGAAAATCAACAGGTTGCCGCAGGGTGGGGGCGATTACGCCAGATTCAAGGCGGAACCCACGGCCTGCGCGGTGGCGCGCACCACCGGAATCACGCGCTGGTAGTCGAGCCGCGTCGGCCCAATGACACCCAGCACGCCGATCGCCTGGCCCTTGCGGTGATAGGGCGCGGTGATCACCGCGCAGGAGGCGAAGGGGGCAAAGCCCGATTCCTCGCCGATGAACAGGCGCACATCGTCGGCGCGGACGGCGTTTTCGACCAGTTCCAGCAGATCGCGCTGCTGCTCAAAGGCATCGAAGAGCCCGCGCAACCGGTGTACATCGGCGAGTTCCTCGTGCGCGGCCAGCCGCGCCTCGCCGGCGATCAGCAGCTCGCTCTCGCTGCACACGCGCAGTGCGGACTCGGCGGCATCCACCAGCTTGCAGCAGCGGCCGTCGAGCGCCGCTTTGGTGGCGGCCAGCTCACTCGCCAGCTGATGCTGCACCGCCGGCAGACATTGGCCGGCAAAGCGCGCGGTCAGCGCGCGCGCCGCCGATTCCAGCTGCTCGGCGCTGAACTCGTGCTCGGTCTGCAGCAGGCGGTTCTGCACCTGACCGTCCTCGAACACCAGGATCACCAGCAGGCGGCGCGAGGCCAGCTGCACGAATTCCAGCTGGCGCACCGGCAGCTGTTCGCGCCGCGGCACCGAGACGATGCCGGCGCAGCCGGTCAGTTCGGACAACACCCGACTGGCGCTGCGCAGCACCTGATCGGTGACCGCATCGCTGGGCAAACGCGCTTGAATGGCATCCACCAGCGGCGCCGACGGCGCTTCGATCTCCACCAGCGAGTCCACGTACAGCCGATAGCCCTGCGGTGTGGGCACCCGCCCGGCCGAGGTATGCGGCGAGCGGATCAAGCCACCGGCTTCGAGCTCGGACAGCACGTTGCGGATGGTGGCTGGCGACAGATCGAGGCCGCAATCCCGCGCCAATTGCGCCGAGGCGACCGGTTCACCCGCCTCGATGTAGCGGGCGATCAGGTCGTGCAGCAGCTTGCGGGCACGGGCATCGAGGGCTTTCAACGCGGCAGCCAGGGACGGGACGATGCGCAGACAATGGGGGCGATGCGGCCGTGGATCAAGCCGCCTCAGGCTTGCGCGCTGCAGGCGCCTCGCGGCCGGCGGCGTGGGCAGATCCAATCGGCACCCACCACAGCGTCAGGCACACCAGCAGACCGAAGCCGGTGTAGACGAAGGCCAGCACCGACAGGCTGAGATCGACAAAGATCAGATCGCTGAGCCAGTGTTCGATGAAGGAGCGCTGATAGCCACCCTGCCCCGCGGCCACCCGCAGCTGGTGTTCCCACACGGTCAGCGGACACAGCTGATCGAGCCACGTTTGTACAACGACGAAGCCGATCAAGCCGAGGTGCGTGAGTCGAAACCAGGCCCGGCGCACAAACGCCCAGCCGCGCCAGGCGCCGATCCAGGTCAGCGGCAGTCCCAGCACGATGTAGGCGACGATCAAGGCATGCAACAGCAGCACCACATCGGCGAGTGCTGCCGCGCTCACGCCGCCGCTCGGGTGCGCGGGCGCGCACGGCGCGCGGGCGTCGGCGGACGCGCCGCAGCGGCCGCGGCCATGGCGGCCTCGATGGCGTCGATCTCCTTCACCACGCCGGCGGTCAGCACCTGCGGACCCTCGCGCGTCACCAGCACATCGTCCTCGATGCGCACGCCAATGCCGCGCCAGCGCAGCGGCACGTGCTTCAGGTCGGGCGCGATGTAGAGGCCTGGTTCCACCGTCATCACCATGCCGGGCTCCAGCAATCGCGGATGGCCGTCGATGCGGTAATCGCCCACGTCATGCACATCGAGGCCGATCCAGTGACCGGTCTTGTGCATGTAGAACTCCTTGTAGCGCTCGTCCTTGATGTTCTTGGCGACCGAGCCCTTCAGCAGCTCCAGCTGGATCAGGCCGGCGGTCAGCGTGTGGACGGCGGCGTCGTGGATGTCGTTCCAGTGCTTGCCAGGCCGGGCCTGCGCGATGGCGGCCAGTTGCGCGTCCAGCACCAGCTGGTAGATCGCGCGCTGCTCCGGGCTGAAGCGCCCGTTGACCGGAATCGTCCGCGTGATGTCGCTGGCATAGCAGGCGTACTCGGCACCGGCATCGACCAGCAGCAGGTCGCCGTCCTTCAGTTCCGACTGATTGGCGCGGTAGTGCAGCACGCAGGCATTGGCACCGCCGGCCACGATCGGCTCGTAGGAAGGCACCGCACGGTGGCGCCGGAAAGTGTGCAGGATCTCGGCCTCGATCTCGAACTCGCTCAGCCCAGGCCGGCAGATCTGCAGCACGCGCGTGTGCGCCTCGGCGGCGATCTCGGCGGCGCGCCGCATCAGCGCGATCTCGCCGCGGCTCTTGTACAGCCGCAATTCGTGCAGCAGGAAGCCGAGCGCAATGATCTCGTGCGGCGCGCGCGCGCCGCGGCGCACCTCGGCGCGCACCCGGTTGATCCAGCCAAGCACGCGCAGATCGAACTCCGAATCGCGGCCGAAATGGTAGTAGACGCGCTCGCGGCCCTCGATCAAGCCCGGCAGGATGTCGTCGATATCGGCGATCGGAAAGGCGTCGTCGACCAGCAATTGCTCTGGCGCCTGCTCAGGGCCCAGGCGCGGGCCATCCCATTGCTCGCGGGCGCGGTCGCGCTCGCGGCAGAACAGGATGGCTTCGGCTGCAGCACGCCCCGGCACCAGCACCAGCACCGATTCCGGTTCCTCAAAGCCGGTCAGATAGACCAGATCGCTGTCCTGCCGGTACGGGTAGTGCGCATCGTTGTTGCGGATGCGCTCGGGCGCCGAGGGGACGATGATGATGGCGCCCTTGCCGGCGACTTCCATCAACTGGCGGCGACGACGACGGTATTCGGCGGCACTGACGCTCATGCGCGGCCCGCCTGCGGCAGCGGCTGGCGAGCGCGCAGATCCTCGCGCAGCAAGAGCGCTCCCATGCGCGCGAACTCCAGCAACTCAGTCAGCGCCGACTCGTCTACTTCCTCGTCCTCATCGAAGCTGAGCTGGCTGCGGGCGATCTCGGCCATGTCCTGCAGCACCTCGCGCCCGTCGCGCGACAGCTTGCGCTCATCGCTGAATCCGCCCACGCCCAGACCGCCGAGGAAACCCTGGCACCATTGCAGCAGCGCTTGCGCGCGCTCGGACACCGGCGTGTCGCCCGCCGGCAGGATCGGCTCGAAGCCGAAGCTGTCATCGTCCAGATCCTGTTCGCTGCTGCGAAACAGGCGTCCGATCACCGAACGCGCCTCGGCATCGACGCCATCGGCGGCCAGATGCTCCAGCGAGACCGCGGTCAGGAACTGCTGCACGCCGCGTCCGCCGGCACACAGGTAGCCGCACAGGCTGCCATGCAGATCGGCGGCGCTGGTGCCCGCGTTGAGGCGCTTGAGCGCGCCTGCCAGTTCATCGTAATCGGGTGCCGGTTCAGCGGTCATGCGGGCGAGCGTGGCAGCAAAGACGCGCGATTGTAGCCGCGCCAGAGCGGGACGTGGCACGCCAGACCGCGCGCAACGCTGCGCTTTCAGTGCGTGCAGCGATGGATTTCAATGGTGCTGTGGACGATTTCCTCGTGGATCGCCAGCCGCTCGCGCACCCGAGCGGCGGTCAGAGTGGGATCGTGCGTCACCAGCGTCATCACGCAGGCGTAGGCGCGCCGCCCCACGCGCCAGACGTGCAGATCCGCCAGATGGGTTTCGCCACCGCCCTCCTCGGCGTCGATGCCGTCGATCACCTCGCGGATCTCTTGCACCACCGGATGGTCCATCTCGCGATCCAGCAGCACGGTGCTGCTGTCGGCCAGCAGACGGCGCGCCCACACGGCGATCAGCACGGCGCCGAGGATGCCCATCAGCGGGTCCAGCCACACCCAACCCCAGGTCCAGGCGCCAGCCAGCGCGACGATCGCCAGAATCGAGGTGGCGGCGTCCGCGAGCACATGCACATAGGCCGAGCGCAGATTCAGATCGTCATGGCTGTGATGGTGCCCGTGGCTGTGGTCATGCCCGTGACCGTGGTCGTGCTCGGCGTGACCATGCTGATGAGCGCGACCCAGGATCAGCGCACATACCACGTTGACGACCAGCCCCAGCGCCGCCACCGACATCGCTTCCGGGTAGCGGATCGGCAAGGGCGCTGCCATCCGCGCCGCTGACTCGACCAGCATCACCAGCGCCACGCCCAGCAGCAGCAGGGCACTGGCGAAGCTGCCGAGGATCTCGATCTTCCAGGTACCGAAGGCATAGCGCGCATCCTGTGCCTGACGCCGCGCGGCGCGATAGGAAAAGGCCGCCAGGCCAATCGCCAGCGCGTGCGAGCTCATGTGCCAGCCGTCCGCCAGCAGGGCCATCGAGTGCCACCACCAGCCGGCGACGATCTCGGTGACCATCATCAACAGCGTGATCACCAGCACCGCCAACGTGCCGCGCTCGGCCGCGGCGCTGCCGGCGTCGAAGCGGTGTTCATGCAACCAGGGAGACAGATCGTGGGTAGACATCGACGTGGACTCGGAAACGCAGGATCCCGGGCTCTCGGCAGGCGCAAGCGCCGACGCGCCTGCCCGCCGGCTGCGATCCGCCGAGGCTGGCCTCTCGCCTTTTGGAGCGCCCGGCCGCGCACGATACCCTGAACCGCGTGCGGATCGGACGCGGCGATCCGAGTGCGTACTTCAACAGCGTCTGTGCAGAATCGGGCGCCCGATCCTCCCGAGCCCGGCGCCCGATGCGTACTTCCCCGCCCGTCGATCGCGCTGGCCTGGCGGCAGCCGTCTCCGCCTATCTGATCTGGGGACTGTTCCCGCTCTACTGGGCGCTGCTGCGCGAGCTGCCGGCGCTGGAGATCATTGCCCACCGGGTGCTCTGGTGCGCGCTGTTCGTCTCGCTGTGGTTGTGCATCAGCGACGGCCCGCGCTGGCTGCCGCGCGCGCTGGCCGGACGCCGCGTCGGACGCATGCTGGTCGCCAGCAGCCTGCTGATCAGCGTCAACTGGGGCGTGTACATCTGGGCGGTGACCAACGGGCATGTGGTCGACGCCAGCCTCGGCTACTTCATCAACCCGCTGCTGTCGGTGGCGCTCGGCGTCGGCGTGCTCGGCGAGCGTCTGAACCGGGTGCAATGGTCCGCGGTGGCGCTGGCGGCCCTCGGCGTGGCGTGGCTGACCTACAGCCAGGGCGCGCTGCCGTGGATCGCGCTGGTCCTGGCTTCGAGCTTCGCCGTCTACGGCCTGATCCGCAAACAGGCGGCGGTCGAGGCCGGCCCCGGCGTGGCCATCGAAGGCCTGATCCTGACGCCGCTCGCGCTCGGCTGGCTGATCTGGCTGGACCTGCACCAGCACGGCGCTTTTCTGGCCGGGCCGCTGTCGCGTGATCTGCTGCTGGTGCTGAGCGGCGTACTGACCGCACTGCCGCTGATCGGCTTCGCCTACGGCGCGCGCCGCATCCCCTACTCACTGGTCGGCATCCTGCAGTACATCTCGCCCACACTGCAGCTGCTGTCCGGCGTCTTGTTCCTCGGCGAGCGCTTCGGACCGGATCGCGCCATCGGCTTCGGCTGCATCTGGGTGGCGCTGGCGATCTACGCCCAAGACGGCTGGCGCCGCAGTGGCCAGCGTGCCGCGCTGACCAGCGAGGCGGCGAGCAGCTGACACCGAGTGGGTGCAGGCGAATCGGTGTCGGCTCGGCCTGCTGGCTCGAAAAACCGAGCTAAGCAGTTCAGGCAGGAATCTTAGGCGCCGTGGGCGTCTGGGGGCGTTCGGGCGGCGCCAGAAAACACCCACGCGACCCTCGAGAGATGCAAGCCGTGTCGCTAAAACCGACCCCACGGCTCGCAAATCATCCAAATCTCGAGCACCCTCGCTCTCGCACTAGTTACAGATTACACTTCCGCAAATATTCTGCCCCACATACACCTTCTGTCCACTGCCGGTGATCTGAGGATTTGCACTTCCACCGTTGTTTCCCGTAAGCACGTTCCCCGAAAGCGCAGTGACCGAGCCGGTTGGCTCAAATGCTCTGCCGTCCAGAATCTGAATCCCGAGTTGATTTCCGGCAACCACATTATTTGTGATCCGCGAACCACCATTATCAACTCTGATACCTGGCCCGGAGTTGCCGTTTACATTGCACCCATCAATTATTGAACGACCCCAATCGTATATCCCGTGGCCCGCATTCCCAAACATGCTCGAATTACGAATCGTGGCTCCGCCATTATTTGGGACGCCGCCCGTCGTAACGCCAAAACTCCCGTTAAAATTAGCCACCGAATCAACCACCTGGCCACCGAGAAACACCTCAATTCCCGCGCCGGCATTGAACAGAGCAGAGACATTCCTCACCACCGTACCACTTCTTGCGACAATACCTTTTTCCGCATTACTTTGCGAAGTTACACTCTCGATCAATCCGGACTGTCCCGAGAATATCCCTCCGCCAAAACCCTGGATCTGCCCATTCCTGACAACCACACCCGCCGTTGTCGGCGTCACCACGATGCCTCCAGGTCCGTAGGAGGCTGGCACACATACCAAAGGCGACCCCGAACATGAAACCGGCCCCGATATAGTAAATCCGCCCAAATCCAACTCAACCGCATTCGCCGAGATCCTAATCCCGTCAGTCGATGGAGCCGACAGATTTGACGTTAATCTGTACGAACCGGAATAAGTGATTTCTATTGGCAATCCAGCAACGTCACCCGGAAAACAACCCACACTCGCGCAGGCTTGATTCAACTCCAGCACGCCGTCCGCGGAGTAGCCAGAACTGCACCCGAAAGAAAGCGCCAGCAGCAGTATTCGTTTCATGGCAATCCTCACGACATCATCCTCAGATCATTCCTCGAAATTCTCAAAACCACTCCGCAACAGCGCGTCCGCAGGCCCATCCGCAGCTAAGGCGGATATCGCGCATGGATTACAGACACTCGCCAACTGCGCCGCCGTTCTATTCAGCTCCATCCGATTATCAGCAGGATTAAACTCCAACACATCCCCTGGCGTAGCGACAAATCCTTCGAAACGGCTTGACGAATTTACAGAAAGGAGCAGTCGACCATTGGACAGACGCTCAAGGGCGGAAACACCCACGCCCTTCGAGATTCCCAATCTACCTGCTGAATAAGCGATTGACACCGTGGACCCATCCCACCGAATAATATCAGCAGGGCTTGCGAGGACCGAACCGATGGACGAGGTTGAGTCTGTGGAAAAAAGAATTGCCGATCCGTCAAATGCCAAGGCAACGATCTTAACGCTGTCAGCAAGGCCAATATCACGACCTCTGAGAAAAACGCTCGACACACCAGTCGCAGTTCGAAGAATCACGTCTCTCGGAGTTATCAACTCTCCGTTCAGCGTGTAACTAGTATCTGCAACGAAGTAATACGACCCGCCCACTCGCGAAATCGCGGACAACCCAACAGAATGCGGCAGATCCAGGGATTCCTTCCGCGGCGGCTGACGCCAGCTTTTAGAATAGACCTCCTCGTCAGCAACAACTCCCGCCACAGTTTCCATGGCTGTATCAAACGCCAAGTACCGATTCTCGAGCCAACTTGCAGCATCAGCGGAAGCAATACTCGATATCAGATAAACGACGACGGCTCGCCGGGTCAATCTCGCTGACCTTGGATAGCTACTACTCACGAGATTCACCACGCCATTCAAGTAGCAACCCGGACACGGTAACATACAAGCGCAAGAGACACGAGAGCTCAAAATGTAAACAAGAGGAACTGGTGCGCACATCGTTCTGTAGGAAAATTCTGACACAAGGACGCGACGAACTCCGACCAACAGCACCACTTGGGCTCGCGATCATGGCCACATGACACTATCCCGCGCCCA
This sequence comes from Lysobacterales bacterium, assembly GCA_046346965.1. Taxonomy (GTDB): domain Bacteria; phylum Pseudomonadota; class Gammaproteobacteria; order Xanthomonadales; family SZUA-5; genus JAXMHB01. Next base: position 33,639 of record JAXMHB010000007.1, on the reverse strand, counting down.
CACTGTCAGCATCGACCAGCACGACATCCATCCCTTTGTGACGCGCTGCATGCGCCGGGCGTGGCTGTGTGGCGCAGATCCGCTCGCCAGCAACAGTCACGATGCTCGCAAAGCAGTGATTGCGACAAATCGATCAGCGAGCTGGGCGAGATTTTCCCGGCGGAGATGTATGTCTACGCGGTAATGAGCAACCGTGGCGTTTCACGCTGTCGGTCGAACCCGACTCGGCTACGGGTTGGAGGGCACTGACGCAGTCGCCGACCGGCGGGCGCCCAGTCGCTGATGGCATCGCCACCGTTTGCGGTGGCCCCGCTATAGTCCAGCGCATGCTCACCCGACTCCGCCACCGCTGCCTGCGACCGACGTGGCTTTGGGCCGGGCTGCTGGCGTTGGGCCTGGTCTGGCAACCGATGCCGGCGATCCTGGGTGATCTGCATGCCACGCGGCACCCGGATCTGCTGACGCACTTGGCGCACGAGCACACTGGCGCGCCGACGGCGGAGGCGCCCGACGGCGGGGATTTTCTGCATGGTTTGATGCATGCGGCGCTGTGCTGCGGCCATCTGCCCGCCCTGCCGGCGTCCAGTTGGACTCCACTTCCGCGATTGCACGCCAGCGAGCGCCTGCTCGCCGTCGACGTCCTTTTCGAGAGCCTGTCACCGCCGCGCTTGTTGCGCCCTCCGATTTCGGCCTGAGCACCGAGTGGCTACGCGCCACCGCTGATCTCGCTGTCCCCTACTGATCGGAGTCTGTCAGATGTCCCCTATCCGTGCGGCTTTGGCCGCTGCGGTCTGGTGCGCGTGTGTGTCCGCGCCGGCCGCTGAGCTGTCCCTGGATGACGCCTATGGTCGCGTCATCGACACCCACCCGGAACTCGAAGCGCTGCGCCTGAGCGAGGCGGCGCGCCGAGCCGAGCTCGATCTGGCGCAGCAGGCGCCGCCGCGGCGCCTGCAGGCCAGCGCCGAGAATCTGCTCGGCACCGGCGACATGGCCGCCCTGCGCGGCGCCGAGTTCAGTGTGTCCTTGGCCTCGGTGATCGAGCGCGGCGACAAGCGCGCGGCGCGCGTGGCGCTGGCCGATGCCGAGTTGCAGGGCGTGGAACTGCTGCGCGCCGGCAAGCGCCTCGACCTGCTCGCCGAGGTGGCAAGGCGCTATCTGGACGCTGCGGCGACCAGCGCACTGTGCGCACTGCATCGGGAGGATCTGGCCCAGCGCGAGCACGTCGCCGCCGTCGCCGCGCAGCGGCGCAGCGCCGGCATCGAGCAAGCCGCCGCGCCGCTGGCGGCGAGCGCCGCGCGCGCGCATGCGGCCGCCGAACTCGAGCGCTGCCTGGAATCGGCTGCCCACGCGCGGCGGCGCCTCGCGCTGCTGTGGGGCGATGTCGATGCCGACTACGCGCTGGCGCCCGCCGATCTGCATGCCCTGCCGGCGCTGCCGGATTACGCCGAGCTGATGCGATGGCTGGAGGACACGCCGGAACTGCAGCGCTACGCCCACGAGGCGCGGCTGCGCGAAGCGCGACTGCAGCTGGCACGCAGCGCGCGCGTGGCCGATATCGACTGGCAGGTGGGCGTGCGTCGACTGCAGTCGGGCGACGATTGGGGCCTGATCGGCAGTGTGGCGATCCCCTTCGGCAGCGAGATTCGGGCGGAGCCCGGCATCCGCGCCGCCGACGCCGAACTGGCCGCCGTGGCGTTCGAGCGCGAGGGACAGACGCGCGCACTGCAGGCGACCGTGGCCGAGGCCTGGTCGCAGCTGGCGCTGGCGGTGCGCTACGCGCGCCGGCTGGACACCGAGGTGATTCCGGCCTGGCAGCGCGCGGCCGACGCCGCCGAGCAGAGCTACCGGGCCGGCGCCATCAGCCTGCTCGAATGGACGCAACTCCAGCGCGAGATCGTCGATGCGCGTCAGACGCGCCTGGAGGCCGCGCTGAGCGCACAACGCGCGCTGATCGAGCTGCAACGCCTGACCGGCCAGCGCTACGCGCTCGCCACCACGACCACCCACGGGAGCACGCCATGAGCACGACCGCACCAACCCTGCGAGCACTGTTCCTGTCGGCCCTGTTGCTCGCGGGTCTCGCCGCTTGCGGCGGGTCGCAGGACGACCATCCGGCAGCTGACGCGCACGGACACGAACACGACGATCATGCGGCGGAGGACGCAGAGACTGGCGCCCACGGCGGTCGCCTGTTGCGCGAGGGCGCGCTCAGCGTCGAGTTGGCGATCGTCGAGGACGGCGTGCCGCCGCAGTACCACGCCTGGCTGTACCGCGACGGTGAGCCCTTGCCGCCCGCCGCCGGCAGTCTGGAGGTCGTGCTCACCCGCCTCGGCGGCGTGACCGAGACCCATCGTTTCAGCGCGCGGGGCGATGCGCTGGTTGGCGATGGCGTGGTCTACGAACCGCATTCCTTCGACGTCGAGGTGCGCGCGCACGTCGACGGAACCCGCGCCCGCTGGCAGTACGCGAGCTACGAAGGCCGCACCCGGATAGCGGCGGCGGTGGCGGCGCAGGCCGGCATCCGCGTTGCAGCAGCCGGTCCCGGCGTCATTCGCGACGAGCATGAACTGCAAGGCCTGCTGACGCCGATCGAGGGTCGCCACGCGCGCCTTGCGGCGCGCTTTCCGGGACCGATCCGCAGCGTCTCGGTGGGCGTGGGCGACCGCGTGCGCCAGGGTCAGCCGCTGGCCACGGTGGAGAGCAACATCAGTCTGGCGCCCTACACGATCAGCGCGCCGATCGACGGCGTGGTGATGGCGCGCTCGGCGACGGTCGGCGAGATCGCTGGCGAGGCGCCTTTGTTCGAGATCGCCGACTTGTCCGCGCTGTGGGTGGATGTGCATTTGTTCGGCGGCGACGCCCAGCACATCGTGGCCGGATTGCCCATCGAGGTCACCCGGCTCAGCGATGGCATCCACGCACGTACCACGCTGGATCGGGTGCTGCCGGCCACCGCGACCGCCAGCCAGAGCACGGTGGGGCGCGCCCGCATCGACAACCACGACGGCCGCTGGCGCCCCGGCGCGGCGGTGCGCGCGCGCGTCACCGTGGCCGAGCACGCCGTGCCGCTGGCGGTGCCGCTGGCCGCGCTGCAGCGCTTCCGCGACTGGGACGTGGTGTATCTGCGCGTCGGCGAGGACTACGAGGTGCGCCCGTTGACGCTGTGCCGCCGTGATGGCGTGAACGTCGAGGTGCTGGAAGGCCTGAACGTCGGCGATGAGATCGTCGTCGAGCAGAGCTACCTGGTGAAGGCCGATATCGAGAAGTCGGGAGCCGCCCATGATCACTGAGCCGCGTCCCTTGCTGGAGCGGCTGATCCGCTACGCCATCGCGCATCGCTGGCTGATGCTGATGCTGACGCTGGCGGTGTCGGCGCTGGGCGTGTGGAGCTTCCAGCGGCTGCCCATCGATGCCACGCCGGACATCACCAACGTGCAGGTGCAGATCAACACCGAGGCCCCGGGTTACTCGCCGCTGGAGGCCGAGCAACGCGTCACCTTCCCGATCGAGACGGCGCTGGCCGGACTGCCCAGACTGGATTACACGCGCTCGCTGTCGCGCTACGGGCTGTCGCAGGTGACGGTGGTGTTCGCGGACGGCACCGACATTTACTTCGCCCGCCAGCACGTTTGCAGCAAGCGCGCTCGCAACTGCCGGCGGGGCTGGAACCCGAACTCGGGCCGGTGGCGACCGGACTTGGCGAGATCTACATGTACACGGTCGAGGCTGCGCCGGGCGCGCTGCGGGCGGACGGGCAAGCGTGGACGCCGACCGATCTGCGCACGCTGCAGGACTGGGTGGTGCGACCGCAGCTGCGCGGGGTGCGCGGGGTCACCGAAGTCAACACCATCGGCGGCTATGCCCGGCAGATCCACATCACGCCCGACCCGGCCAAGCTGGTGGCTTACGGCCTGACGCTGCAGGAGTTGGTGGCTGCCATCGCCGCCAACAACCAAAACATCGGCGCTGGCTACATCGAGCGCAACGGGCAGCAGTATCTGGTCCGTGTGCCGGGGCAGCTGGCCTCGATCGCGGCACTGGGCGAGATCGTGCTGGATCGCCGCGATGGCGTGCCGATCCGCGTCCGCGATGTCGCCGAGGTCGGCGAGGGGCCGGAGCTGCGCACGGGCGCCGCCACCCAGGACGGCCGCGAAGTGGTGCTCGGCACGGTGTTCATGCTGGTCGGCGAGAACAGCCGGACGGTGGCGCAGGCGGCGGCTGCGCGCCTGCGCGAGGTGGCGAACTCGCTCCCGCCCGGCGTTGCCGTGCGCCCGGTCTACGACCGCACCGCCTTGGTCGATCGCACCATCGCCACGGTGGAAAAGAACCTGGTGGAAGGCGCGCTGCTGGTGATCGCCGTGCTGTTCCTGCTGCTCGGCAATTTCCGCGCCGCGTTGATCACGGCGGCGGTGATTCCGGTGGCCATGCTGATGACCATCACCGGCATGGTCCAGCGCGGGATCTCCGGCAACCTGATGAGTCTGGGCGCGCTGGATTTCGGCCTGATCGTCGACGGCGCCGTGATCATCATCGAACACTGTCTGCGCCGCTTTGGCGAACGCCAGCAGGCGCTCGGCCGCGTGCTCAACGCCGCCGAGCGCCACGACCTGACCGCCGAAGCCACTGCCGAGGTGATTCGGCCCAGCCTGTACGGCGTCGCCATCATCACCGCCGTCTACCTGCCGGTCTTTGCGCTCACCGGGATCGAGGGCAAGCTGTTCCATCCCATGGCGTACACGGTGGTGCTGGCACTGACGGCCGCGATGCTGCTTTCGCTGACCTTTGTGCCGGCGGCCGTCGCGCTGTTCCTCGGGGGACGCGTGCAAGTGCAGGAGAACCGCGCGCTGAGTCTGGCGCGGCGTGCCTACCAGCCGGCGCTGGAGTGGGCGCTGCGCCTGCGCTGGGCGGTGGTGGCCGCAGCGACGCTGTTGCTGCTGTTGAGCGGCGCGCTCGCCAGCCGCATGGGCTCGGAGTTCATCCCCAGCCTGGATGAGGGCGATATCGCGCTGCACGCGCTGCGCATTCCCGGTACCAGCCTGAGCCAGGCCGTCGAGATGCAAGCGCTGCTGGAAGCGCGCATCCGGCAGTTTCCCGAGGTCGAGCGGGTGTTCGGCAAGATCGGCACGGCGGAGGTGGCCACCGACCCGATGCCGCCCTCGGTGGCGGACACCTTCCTGATGCTGAAGCCACGCGCGCAATGGCCGGATCCGCGCAAGCCGCAAGCACAGCTGGTCGCCGAGATCGAGGCGGCGGTCCAGCAGCTGCCCGGCAACAACTACGAGTTCACCCAGCCGATCCAGATGCGCATGAACGAGCTGATCTCCGGCGTGCGCGCCGATGTGGCGGTGAAGCTGTATGGCGATGATCTGGACACGCTGGTCGCGGTGGGCCGGCGCCTCGAAGCAGTGACCAAGGCAGTCCCCGGGGCCGCCGACGTCAAGCTGGAGCAAAGCACCGGATTGCCGCTGCTGTCGATCACGCCCAAACCGGACGCGCTGGTGCACTACGGGCTCAATCCGGTCGCGGTGCAGGATGCCGTGCGCATCGCGGTGGGCGGATCAGTGGCCGGCCAGTACTTCGAGGGCGATCGCCGTTTCGATCTGGTGGTGCGCCTGCCGGAAGCGCTGCGCAGCGATCCGGCGCGGCTGGCCGATCTGCCGATCCCGCTGCCGGCGGTCGCGCGCAATGCCGACGAGGTCTCGCAAGCGGCCACCTGGGCCAGCGGCGGGCCGGGCGTGGTGCCGCTGCGCGAGCTGGCCGATATCGCCATCACCGAGGGCCCGAACCAGATCAACCGCGAGAACGGCAAGCGCCGCGTGGTCGTCACCGCCAATGTGCGCGGCCGCGATCTCGGCGGCTTCGTCGCTGAATTGCGCCAGCGGGTGAACGCCGAGGTGCCGATACCGCCGGGGTACTGGGTGGCTTACGGCGGCACCTTCGAGCAGCTGATCGCGGCCAGCCAGCGGCTGTTGGTGGTGGTGCCACTGACGCTGCTGTTGATCTACGGGCTGCTGTTCATGGCCTTTGGCTCGGCGCGTGACGCGCTGGCGGTCTACAGCGGCGTGCCACTGGCGCTCACCGGCGGCGTGCTGGCTCTATGGCTGCGCGAGCTGCCGCTGTCGATCTCGGCCGGCGTCGGTTTCATCGCCCTGTCGGGCGTGGCGGTGCTGAATGGCGTGGTGATGATCAGCTTCATCCGCAGGCTGCGCCTGCAGGGTGCGCCGCTGGATCAGGCCATCCGCGCGGGCGCGCTGGGCCGCCTGCGGCCGGTGCTGATGACCGCGCTGGTGGCCTCGCTGGGCTTTCTGCCGATGGCCTTCAACGTCGGCGCCGGCGCCGAGGTGCAGCGCCCCCTGGCGACCGTGGTGATCGGCGGCATCCTGTCCTCGACGCTGCTGACCCTGCTGGTGCTGCCGGCGCTGTATCGGCTGATCCATCGGGACGCCGCGACACCGGGCTAAGGGCATTAACTCGAACCAACAGGCCGACTGCGGGCGGCCTCCTTGCCGTTTGTCGGTTTTTTTCTTGCCGCTGGTCTGGCCACGCGCGTTGGTCCTGAGACATTGCCCGCCTGGGCGACATTTAACCTTTCGCGACACGGGTGCGCAGGGTCGCAACCTTGCCTGGTCCATCTCAGGATCTGGAGCTTCTACATGCGATTGATTGCTGTATCGCTGTCTCTGGTACTGATCTCGTCCTCGCTGCTGGCCGCGGAACGGGCCATCTCAGACGTGGCGCCGGTCGACGCCTCCGAGCGTGTGCGAGTGGACTACTTCCATCCGAACTTCGACTTCAAGGCCTGCCGTCTGGGCTGCTTCGATGTGCGCTATGACCGCAACCGGATCACGGTTTTCTCGGTCAACCAAAAAGGCGTTGCCAAGGTCGTTGGCAGCTATGTGCCGCAATGGGCCGAGTCTGAAAATCTGCCCGCAGAGGGCGAACTCATACGCGAGATCGTGGTTCTGGCGCCCGCGCATGCGACGACAGCGGAAGGCGGTTTCAACTGCGGCGCCGATGGCTGGGGGCATCAGTTTGATCAGTTACTAGGCGCTGCCGAGGTGCCGGGTGGCGGCACGGTATCGCGCACCTTTATCGGCGGTGGGCAGATGATCGTCGTGACGGTCTATCCCAACGGCGGTGGGGACTCGACTGTGGAGCCGGCACCGATCGCGGACAGTGCCCAGAATCTGAGCTGCCAGGTCATGCGCGATCAGGTATCGCCGCCAAACGAGTAGCCGATCTCAAGGAGCGCGCGCCGGGTGCCACGCGCACCTCAGCATGCGCGATGGCTCGCCGCTGCACCGGCCGCCGATGCAGTAGCCGTTCTCGCGCCTAGTGCACGCGCCAAGCGCGGCGCAGACCAATTGCACGCGCACCCAGGAAACGGCCAGGCGTCCAGTTCAGCGGGCCGTTGGTCGGCGAGGAATCCACTGGACGCGATCAGTGACCGACGGCCCGGCATCCACGTCAAAGGCCACCTGCACCTCGCCCGCGATGCCACAAGGCGCGGGTTGACGGGGCTGCGGGCGCCGGCGCGCCATCACCATCACCCACAGCCAACGTGGCGACGCTACGATAAGCGCCGCGACGGGGGCACGGGTGAGACACGATCGTGACAGGCGTGTGCAGTAGCGGGACCAGAGACAACTCAAGCATTTCGGCGACGGCGCAGCGCGATGCGCCTTTGCCGCCGGGCGCGTGGTCGAGGCAGTGCGTCGGGGTGCGCGCTGGCGTGCGCGTGCTTGCCCTGCTGCTGGCGCTGGCGGCGGCGTCATCGGCGCCCGCGGCGCCCATCGGCGAGGCCTCGGCGCCAGCGCCGGCGACAGCGACGCCGGCCAGCGCGGATGCGCGGCTGGCGCAGGCCAGGGCGCTGCTGCCGCAGCGACCGCAGGCGGCGATCGATCTGTTGCTGCCGCAGCTACCCCAGGCGGCGATCGATCTGCTGCAACCGCTCTGGGACGATCCGGCCTCCCCGGCACGCGCTGCGGCCGGACTCGGCCTGCTGCGGGCGCACAGCCTGCTGGGACAGCATCAGCAGGCGCTGGCGATCGGCGACGCACTGGATCAGCTGGACCAGCTCAGCGCCGACGCGCGTGCGCTCGCCCTGAGTCTGCGCATGACCTCGGCCAACCGCCTGCGCGATGTCGCCGCGATGGCCGCGCTGTCGGCCAAATTCGAAGCGTTGTCGCTGCAGGACTTGCCGGATGCCGTCGCCGCCAAGCTTTGGCTCGCACGCGCCGGCAGCTTCATTGCGCAGGGGCAGCCGGCGCAGGCCGAAGCCGCCTGCCGCCAGGGTCTGGCGCGCAACGGCACGGCCGTCACCGACGTGCGCCAGTCCCTGCTGGCGAATCTGGCTATCGCGCAGCTGCAGCAGGGCAAGCTCGCTGATTCCATCGAGAGCTTTGCGGCAGCCGAACAGGCTCTGCGGGATCTCGGCCAGAAGCCGGACTCGCTGTTCCTGTCCAACCTGTCGACAGCGCTGATCCAGCGCAAGGAATGGCAGCGGGCCATCGACACCCTCGAACGTGCGCTGCAAGCGGCCGAGGCCGAAGGTGCTCCGCCGCAGCGGCGCATGAACATCCGCACCAACCTGGGCGTGGCCTACAACGGAATGGGCGAGATGACGCGCGCGACCGAGCAGATCGGCGAAGCACTGGCGATTGCCCGCCAGTACGATCTGCCGCGCGGCAATCAGCTGACGAACTATGGCGCGATGCTGCGCGAAGCCGGACGCATCGACGAGGCGCTGGCCACGCACGAGGAAGCCTTGCGCTTCTACCAGTCGGTCGGCGATCGCGCCGGCATTCCGGTGGCGCTGGCCAACATCGGCGAAACGCTGACCCAGCTGCACCAGCCTGAACGCGCCGCCGAGTACTTCCGGCGCGCCCGCGAAGGCTATCTGCAGACCGACATCCGGCCGCGGCGCCTGCAGATGTACCCGCGCATGATCGAGAATCTGGAGTCGCTGGGACGCTACGCCGAGGCACTGGCGATGATGCGCGAGTACAAGACGCTGAGCGACGAGAGCGTGTCGGTGGAGTCGAACGAGCGCATCGCCAAGCTGGAAGCGACCATCGAGCTGGCGCGTACCGAGCAGAAGCTGGCCAGTTCCGAGCGCGACCGACTGCAACAGGAGTCCGCGCTGACCGAGTCCCGATCGACGCAAGCCCGCCAACGCCTGATCAACCTCGCCATGGCGCTCGGCCTGCTGGGGCTCGGCCTGTTTGCGCTGATGCTGTTCCGGCAGGTGCGCTTCAAGGCGCGCGCCAACGCGCTGCTGGAGCAGAAACATCGCGAGATCGAAGCGCAGCGCGCACACCTCGAAGAACTCAACGAGACCGTCCGCCTGCAAAGCTTGCGCGATGCGCTGACCGGGCTGCCCAATCGGCGCTATCTGCAGCAGCGGATGGAGCAGCGCGTCGCCGACTCGGATCCGACCGCCGAGCCGCTGCTGCTGATCATGGTCGACATCGATCACTTCAAGCGCATCAATGACCGCCTCGGACATCTGGCCGGCGACCAGGCGCTGGTCCATGTGGCCCAGCTGCTGCTCGACTGTCAGGGCGAGGGCGACGTGGTGGTGCGCTGGGGTGGCGAAGAATTCCTCTGGCTGGTGCCTGGCAGCTCGCCCGAGCTGGCCGCTGCGCGCTGCGAGGCCCTCCAGCAGGCGCTGCAAGCCCACCCGCTGGTGCACGCCGGGCAAAGCCTGGCGCTGACCGTCTCGATGGGCTGGTGTCCGCACCCGCTATGGCCCGCGCTGCCCACCGACTGGCACCTCAGCCTGCGCGTCGCCGACGATGCGCTGTATCAGGCCAAGACCGGCGGCAGAAACCGCTGGGTAGGCTATGTCGCTGGCACCACGCTGGAGACGCTCCCAGGTTTGGAGACGGGCACGGCGGAACTGGTCGCGCGCGGCTGGCTGCAGGGCTGGACATCGAATCGAGGTACCGACCCGTCGCCGCCTGTGGACGCCACCGCCACCAGCCAGTAGCGCCGCTGCACGGCACAGGCGGCGCCGGCGCGCGCGCGTCCATGTCATGGCAAGGTGTGGGGTCTAGGGGCGGGGGATCAGCCATGTGGCGACAGCGTTGCGCTGTCGCCAGTTTGCTGATCGAGTAAGCGCGCCGTTGGCGAGACGGGCGTGTGACCGCCTCCCCCAGAAACCTGACAGGCAAAGCTTGCAACCATGACCATGGAGTACCCGGCACCGCCACCGCGCATCCCCGGCCCGATCTGGGCCTTGGGCTTCGTCAGCCTGTTGACCGATGTAGGTTCGGAGATGGTGCACAGCTTGTTGCCGGTCCTGCTGGCCAGCGGGCTCGGCGCCAGCGCGCTGACCATCGGCCTGATCGAGGGCGCCGCCGAGGCGCTGGTGCTGGTGACCAAGGTGTTCTCCGGTTATCTGAGCGATGCGATCGGCCGCCGCAAGCCATTGGTGCTGTTCGGCTACGGCCTGGCCGCCGCGGTGAAGCCCTTGTTCCCGCTGGCGCACTCGGTGGCGGCGGTGACCACGGCGCGGTTGCTCGATCGCTTCGGCAAGGGCGTGCGTGGCGCGCCGCGCGATGCGCTGGTCGCGGATCTGGCGCCGGCGTCGATCCGCGGCGCCTGCTTCGGGCTGCGGCAGTCGATGGACACGGTAGGCGCAGTGCTCGGCCCCCTGGGTGCGGTCGGCTTGTTGTCGCTGTACGCCAACGACATCCAGACCGTACTGTGGTTCGCCGTACTGCCCGGCTTCCTGGCCGTGGCGCTGCTGCTCAAGGTCCCGGAGCCCGCGGATGTTGCGCGCAAACCGGCCCGACTGCCCTTGAGTCGCCAGGGCCTGGCCAGCCTGGGCCGCGGTTACTGGTTGCTGGTGGCGGTGGGCGCGGTGATCGCGTTGGCGCGTTTCAGCGAGGCCTTCCTGGTGCTGCGCGCCGCCGAGCGCGGCCTGCCGATCACCTACGTCCCGCTGGTGCTGGTGGTGATGAGCGTGGTCTATGCGCTGAGCGCCTATCCCGCCGGCCGCCTGTCCGACCGCATGCCGCGCAGCGCGCTGCTGGCGCTCGGGATGGCGATTCTCGCGATCGCCGATGTCGCGCTGGCGCTCGCCGAGAGTTATCCGCTGCTATTCACCGGCATCGCCCTGTGGGGTCTGCACATGGGACTGACGCAGGGCATCCTCGCCAGCTTGATCACCGACACCACGCCCGCGGCCTACCGCGGCACCGCCTTCGGCGTGTTCAATCTGGTCGCCGGCGTCGGCCTGTTGCTGGCCAGCGCAGCGGCCGGTTGGCTGTGGGATAGCCACGGCCCGGCCGCGGCGTTCTGGCTGGGGGCGATCATCGCCGCACTCGCGGCCCTGCTCTGCGCCAAGATGCCAGCACCAGCACCCAATCGTTGAGTACCCGCGCACGCCGCGAGCGCTGCCGCAAGCATCTGCTGGCGGCGTTGCCGGCAGGCGCGACGGCCACGGCGCCGGAGGACCGGCGCCCGCCTCCGCCCCGCGCTGCGGATCGCTGAACGCGGCCAGCACCGCGCCGCAGGAGGACGCGGCGCGATCCCGGGGTCCGCCCCTCAGGGCTTGACCATCACCTTGATCGACTCGCGCGCATCCATTGCGCGATAGCCATCGGGCACGCCTTCCAAGTCCACAACGCGGTCGAAGACCTTGCCCGGTTCGATGCGACCCTCGATCACATCGGGCAACAATTCCGCAATGTAGGCGCGCACGGGAGCGGGGCCGCCGCTGACCGTGACGTTGCGGAAGAACATCGGCTGCGCGTCGGGGATCACCTCGTAGTGCGGAACACCCACGCGGCCGATAGCACCCCCAGGCCGGACGATGCTCATCGCGGTGGCCATCGCCTCGGCCGAGCCGACGCACTCGAGTACGGCGTGCACGCCCGCCCCGCCGGTCATGCTGCGCAATGCATCGATGCCCTCTGCCCCGCGGGCACGGACGATGTCGGTGGCGCCAAAGGCTTGCGCCAGCGCGATCCGATCGGGGTGACGCCCGAGCAGAATGATGCGAGCGGCGCCCAGTCGGCGCGCGGCGATAACGCCGCACAGACCAACGGCGCCATCGCCGACGACCGCCACGCTCTTGCCAGCCGACACGCGCGCCCCGAGGGCGGCATGGTGGCCGGTGCCCATGACATCGGACAGCGTCAGCAAGGACGCCATCAGTGCCTCATCTTGGGGCGCCGGCAGCACGTACAGAGTTCCGTCCGCCTGCGGGATGCGCAGTGCTTCTGCCTGCGCGCCGTCGGCGTGCAAGCCGAAGAAGCCGCCGTGCCTGCAGGAGGTCTGCAGGCCTTCCTCGCAGAACTCGCAACTGCCATCCGAGAAGGCGAAGGGCATGATCACGAAGTCGCCCGGCTTGATCCGTTGCACCTCGCTGCCTACCGCCTCGACCACACCGACAGCTTCGTGCCCCATCCGCCGCCCGCCATCGCTCGGCGGCAGATCCTTGTAGGGCCAAAGGTCGCTGCCGCAGATGCAGGCGCGCGTCACCCGCACGAGGGCATCGGTCGGGTGGACGAGGGTGGCATCCGGGACGTTTTCGACGCGGACATCGCCGGCTTGATACATCAGGGTCGCGCGCATGATGGACTCCTCGAAAGTGGCGATGGCTCAATGGGCACAGCCTGGCTGCCAGGCCCTACCCGGGCTGCGCCGGATGACTATAGACGCGTGTACGCCTGGGGTAGCGATGGGCGACCGATCGCAGCCAAGGGCAGACTCGGTGCCGGGCAGGATCGCCGGCAGACTCCGCGCGTCAGCACGCCGCCAGTTCATACGCCGTGCTCCGCCCGCCGCCCGGCGCCTTGGTCAACACTCCGAGATCGAGTAATTGGGTGATGTCGCGCAACGCAGTGTCCGGCGAGCATTTGGCCAGGGCGGCCCACTTGCTGCTGGTCAGCTTGCCCTCAAACCCGTCAAGCAGGCGATGAAGCACCTTCACCTGGCGCTCGTTCAGCGTGATCCCCGCCCAGTGTTGCCAGAAGCGGGCCTTGGCCAGCACGGCGTCGAGCGTGCGGTGCGCGCTGTTGACGGCTCGCCCCAGCGTGCCCAGGAACCATGCCAGCCAGCGGGTGACGTCGAGTGTGCCTTTCTGGGTCCGCTCCAGCACGTCGTAGTAGTCCTTCCGCTCCCGCTGGATCTGCGCGGACAGGCTGTAAGAGCGCTGCGCGCTGCCATCGGCGCGTGCCAGGAACAGATCGCCAATGGCGCGCGCGATGCGACCGTTGCCATCGTCGAAAGGATGCAAGGTGACAAACCACAAGTGGGCCAGGCCTGCCTTGAGCAGCGCCGGCTCGCCGGAATCGCGGTTCGCCCAGCTGAGGAACTGGTCCATCTCCCTGGACAGCAAGTGGGCAGGCGGCGCCTCGAAGTGCACCACGCGCCGCCCGGCCGCACCGGACACCACTTGCATGGGACCCTCTGCGTCACTGCGCCACTGGCCGACGGCGATCTTGCTCATCCCCGAATATCCGGTCGGGAACAAAGCAGCATGCCAGCCGTGGAGCCGCTCGACACTCAGCGGCGATGCGGCGCGGGTGGTGGCGTCGAGCACCATGTCGACCACACCCTCAACGTGTCGATCCACCGGCGCGACCGCTCCGATGTCCACCCCCAGGCGGCGCGCGACGGACGAGCGCACCGACGCCAGGTTCAACACTACGCCCTCGATCTCGCTGGTCTGAACCACGTCCTCGGTCAAGGCAAGCAGACTGGCCTGGTCACGCAGCACCATGCCCACATCGGCCAAACGGCCGAGCAGTAGCCCCTGGGACCGGCTGGCGTCGGCCAAGGGGCCGGCCAGTGCCGCCAGATCGTAGCGCCACATCGGCCAGTCACTGGCTTCCCAGATGTATCGCTGTTCTCCGCTACGCATGCGGAGATTAGAGCCGGCATTCGCCGCAAGGGCAAGGCATTCGACGCATGATGTGCGGAGAATATGACGGCTATCGGCCGCACGCGGCGCCGCCCCTTCCATCGCGAGACCTCAGACGGGCCACTCGCCAGCCAATCACCAGCGCTGGTGGTACTGCAGGTAAGGCGTGCGTCCGCCGCCGTCGTACAGCGCCAGCGCATAACCGTCGCCGGTGGGATCGGCGGGATCTACGACCGGGTCGCGGTCAAACAGATTGCGCACGCCGACGGCGACCGTAGCCTGCCACGGCGCCTGCCAGCGCAGTTGCACATCGTGCGCCGTCCAGCTCGAAAGCCCTCCGTCTTCGAGTGATTGCGTAGCGCCGACGTGACGCACCAGCCAGCCGAGCGCGAGATCGCCGCGGGTCCAGACCAGGTCGAGCCGCGCGCGCACACGCGGCAAGCCGGTTGCGCCGAGCGCGCGCTCGGGCAGGGGCAGGAAGCCGTCGACGTCGCCAGTGTGGTCGCGCTGATCCAGATAGACCGCATCCAAGCGTCCGTCGATGCGTCCGGCGCTGCCAAGGTCGTGGCCAGCCGCGGCCTGCAGTTCGATCCCACGCAGCTCGATGCCGCCGAGGTTCACGTAGCCACTCTGGATCAGTGTCTCCTCGATGGTGGCGGTCGGCTCCAGGGTGACGCCGAGTCCCAGGCGTGGATCCGGCACTGTGAGGCCCAAGGGCAACACCGAGATTCCGCGCGGGCACTGGCTGCGCAGGCCCACCAGGCACTGCACCATTGGCAGTCCGGTGATCTTTTGGACGCGATCGCTGAGCGCATGGTCGAACCAGGTCAGGGAGAGTCGCAGGTCCTCGCCGTGCGCCCAGCCCAAGCCCAGCCGCCAGCGCCGGTGGCGCTCGGATCCCAGCGCCGGATTGTCGATCACGTGTTCGCGGACGTACAGCGCGCAAGGCTCGACGACAAACTGTTGCGTGGGTGTGCAATGGGGCGCCAAGCGCGTCGAGTAGAGGACGTAATAGCTGGCTGCGCCGGTCTGCAGCAGATCCTCTTGCAGGCGCGGGGCGACGTAGGACTGCAAGGCGTCAGCCTGCAGCCACCAGCCGCCACCGGCTTCGACGCGCAGATCGATGCTCGCCGAGGTGTCGCCGCCGACGCTGTCGTACTGGTCGTGGCGCAGTCCGAGGCCAGTGCTGGCGGCCGGGTGGAAGGGAATGCGCAGATCGGTCGCGAGCGCCGCGTGCTGGCGCGCGCCGCCCAGTCGCGGCAGCAGGAAGTCGACACCCACTCGAGTGTCGGCGACCTTCAGTGACTCCTCGCGATACTGCGCGGCGACGCGCCACGCGCCCTCGCCGCCGGCAAAGGCGCCAAAGCCAGCGCTGGCGGTCGCATCGATGCCGCGCTCCTGCACGCGCGCGTCGCGGCTGGCGTCGATCAGAAAGCTGTCGACCAGTTCGGGGGCGTTGGCATAGGGATCGTAGATGTCGTAGCGGCCATCGGCGATCGCGGCAGCCGCTAACGCGCCCGAGAGTACGCCCTCGTCCCGGTCCTCCGCCCGCGACTGTGCATGGACCAGCGCCAGCGACCAGTCGATCGCCCCGCGCCTACCTTCCAGGCCCAGTTCGATACGCTGCGTGCGCTCGTCGCCGCCATCGTAGAGCGCACCGCTGGCAACAAAGCGGTGGCGCAGGAACAGCGGGCGGGTGGGATCGTAGCCTTGCCCTGGAAAGCGGTTGGCTGGGTGATAGGGGGAATTGATCGGGATCAGCAGGCTGTTCAGCAGCGTATTGAGGCGCGGCGCATCGCGCCCGCTGGTGCGCGCGCGGCCATGCAGGAAGTCCAGGTAAGCGCGCAGTTCTGCGGACACTTCGAGGTCCGCGCGGGCAGACAGCGCGTCGCTGCGCAACTCGGGTTCGGCGGTGGCCAGCAACGTGTAGTCGTAGCGGCAGACTGTGCTCGGACCGCTGCCGCTGGAGCTGAATCCGGCGCCGTTGCAGCCACCCGGCACGACCGCGCCATTGACCGGATGGCGCAGCAGGCTGCCCGGCGAGTAGCCCCCGATGGCGGAGCCCTGTGCGGTGACGAAATTGTTGGAGAACGTGGAATAGCTGACCGCAGGCGGACGTTCCCCTTGCGGCAAGGCATCGGTACGCTCACTGGTGATGCCCAAGTGCACGCTGCCGCGCTCCCCGCGTATGCCGTAAAACCCGGCCGCCCGCGATTGGTCACCGGCAGCGTCTTGTGGCGCCGCGTAGCCGAGCGCCACCGCGCCGCCCTCAACCCGACGCAGCACCAGGTTGATCGAACCGCCACCCGCGCGCGTGTCCTGGTTGGACAGCTCAGCCGATCTGCGGACTTCGATACGCTCTACCAAGGCCAGCGGGATCGCCGCCAGATTAGCGCCGCCATTGCCGGTCGCCGACTCAGGCAAGGGGCGACCGTCGATCAGGATTGCGGTGCGGGCAGCGCCGAGCCCGGGAAAGTCCGCCCGCGCCAGCGGAATGCTCTCGTACCCCGGGCGGCTTACGCCGAAGGGCAGTGCCGCCAGTCCGCGCAGGAACTCCGCGAGCGTGTAGGCGCCACTGCGCTCGATGGCGGCGCGGTCGTAGACCTCAAGGTCAGGCCTGACCACAGCAGACGCCAGCGACGACGTCAGGGCAAGGGCCAGTACCAGCGGGATGGATCGGACATGGATCACTCAACACTCCCTGGCCCGTCAATCGGGGCTGGCTGTACGATGCTCTTCGTTGACGATATCCCAACGACCTTGGGCCGGGGCCAAGCTCAAGCGCGCTTAATGCGCGCTTCACGGTCCTGATCAGCCAACGCGTTATCTGGCGACGCCAACTGTCATTGACGCCAACGACGACATCAGTTCGCGGCCCGCTGGCGACGGCAAGTGGCGTAGACAGAGGAAAAGGGAGGCGAACCGGGGTGATACTGGCACGCAATCTCGCCCTGCTGTGGCGCGAACCGTCCCTGATCGGCCGGGTCCGTACGGCAAAAGCCGTCACGCGCGTGATCGCGCCGAGGCATGAAACGGTGCGCGGCGATCCATTCGACGACGTCACCGGCGTGCAGTGGTTGCCGCTGGAGGAGCGATTCATGCTCCATCGCGATGGCATCTCCTACATCGACGCCGGCGATGCGACGACTGCGACTCGCGCGCTTGATCCGAGCAGGCCCGTCCACGGACCATTCGCTGGGGACTTCCGGTGGGTCACGTTGACGGGATGGCCGCATGGCCCGATACAGCTTTCGGACCGCCAGTCCGCCTTGTTCCGGGTGCTGTGGGATTTGAACGGCGCGACGATCCAGCGGGATCGATTGATGTCCAAGCTCGGTAGCGGCAGCGATCGACCGATGGATCTCGTGAAGCTGAAGGCCGGCCAAAAGGGGAAGCCGGATTACGAGGGGCCGCTCGCGGCGTACAAGAAACTGATCGTGGCAACTCGCAGTGGGGACTACTCGATACCGCGCGGCACACGCTTGGAATATTCCCAACGCTCAAGTATTGGAACGATCTCATCCTGAAGTCTACGCAAGACGCTCTCCAGTCTCGGCGAGAAGTCCGCAACTCGGTCGTTGAGTTCAGGATGTGCCAACCAAAACGAATGTGGGACGTTGATGATAGCAACTAACAAGTCTCCAACGTAGGAATCGCCCGAATTCAGTGGATTGTCGGCCAAGCGGTCAAGGGCGACAGGAATTGTATGTTCCAGTCCCAATTCCTGATCGATCAAGAAGCGCAAGTCGTCATTGGTAAGCAATCCGAAAGGCGAAGACCATAGACCTTTCGTTCTCAAAACCACGCCTGACTGCACCCCTTGCTCATTAGGGAGTGGCCCGTAACATTCGAGTAGATTTTTCATTGTGATTACTGTCCCGAAAGTGCCGATCGCATGCGATTCAATAGTTGTTGCCCATCCGCGTAGGCGCTTTCCAGTTCCGCGCGTGCCGCCGAGCTCAAGTTTGGATTTCTGAGGCTACCTCTAATTCCGGGCAGCGCCTCCTCAAGCGCACGCACAGAATTCTGCATTTCCTTGACGTGGTTATAATGGCCACCACCAGGGCGAGGAATCTGGACGCCCCCGAGTTCCTTCGAGACGCCTTCAAAATCATGCGGTTTTGCGTGGTTCTTTTCCACGTTTCGAATCTTGTTCACGTCAGTGCGCTGTGCGCGCGTTAGGGGATCCTGTAGACGTGGGTCGTCCGGGCCGTTTGGAGATGCGCTCTGGCCTTCGGGAACCGCGATAGGGGGAGTCGAGTTGGATGTTGACATGTGGGCAATAGTGCCCATCGTCCACAGATTCCATTGAGCGCCTCGAATCTCCGAAATCGCCCGTGCGCTCGCTATTCCAATTGTGGCTCCCGCAGCCTTGGCGGCATACCCTCGACATTGCGGACTACGACCGCACTGTTGAATTGCGAAACGGGCGGCGCTCCATGCGACTTGCGCCCACTCCCCGTCCGGATCCACATACTTGACAGGGTTGTTGTTGGCATACCAATAACGATTGAAGTTTGCCCCGGATGTCTGATCAGGCCCCACCGGATCCGGGCTCAGCATCCTGCCGATCCGCGGACTCTCGTAGCGAGCCTTCATGTAGGTCAGCTTGTTGCCGTCCTCGAAGTGGCCGGTATAGCCAGGCCCACGCTCGGGCGCCGCGGGGGCGGTGGTGCCCCAGCGCTCCCCGAACGGCGCGTGGAAACTGCGCTCAATGTCGCCGCCGGCCGCGTTGGTTTCGGCGACCGGCGAACCGAGGTGATCGACCAGGAGGTACCGCGCGCTGCCTGCAGTCTCGCGAGCAATCAATTGCGTGCCGAGATGGATGTAGCGCTCGGTGACCGGGCCGTATTCGATGCGCAGCAGGCCGTCGCGGGTGTGCACCGGGTATCGGGTTTGGCCCGCAACAACGACTTCGATGCGATGGCCGTGCGCGTCGTACTTGTAGCTCTCCTGCCCGACGATCTGGGTCAGTGTGTCGGCTCGATCGAATGCGAGGTTCTGTGTGCCATCCGGGCTGGCGACGGTAGACGCATTACCGCGATTCCCGTTGGGTTCGTACAGGAAGGTCCACTCCGCGCCACCGCCGGGATTCGTGATGCGCGTTAGCCTGCCGCTTCCATCCTCGTAGCGGTAGGTCCAGTTGCGCGTGCCGATGACCATGCTGCGGAGGTCATCAAAGGCATCGTAGGTGTAACTGGCGTTCCCGTAGCGTTCCGGTGCGGAGGCGCTGGTGAGTCGGTCCAGCCCATCGTAGCCGAAGGTCTGGTCATCGGTATCGACAGCCGCAGGGCGGGCGTCATCGATGGATTCGACGTTGGCGTTTTCGTCGTAGACGTATTGATAGTCGACGAGCGTGCTGGGGCCCGCGGTGTACAGCAGGCGTTGCGGAAGGAATCGATCGTTCGGCGTGCGGGTATGCGCGATGCCTGTACCATACGTTGCCTGGGCCAGGCCGCCGTCTGGGTGGTAGCCGATGGCCTGGGCATAGTTGCCCACCCGGGTGGGTTCCCCGAAGACGTTGGGTTCGTAGCCGAGCAGGCTCGCGTCCGGCCAGGTGAGCGAACTGGGTTGGCCGCGGGTGTTGTAACCGTGGAGGAACTCTCGCGTCTGCGCGAGGTACTCCAGCTTCTCGGATTTCAGCAGACCGAGTGAGTTGTACTGGTAAGTCCATACACTGCCGTTGCGGCTGGCCGTCCACAAGGTGCCGTCCGCGTGATAGGTGTGCTGGATATCGGCCGTGGCGTCGGGATAGTCGATCGACAACAGACGGTTGCGGGTGTCGTACCCGCGCGTAATGCGCTCGGCCGCCGACACGGTGGCCCGTCCGCAGTCGACCACGCCGGGAGCCGGCAACTGGCCGTCCTCGAAACCGTTCGCAAAGATCTGGCCGAAGTTGATCGTTGATGGATTCAGGCCGTGTGCCGACCAATCGAGATTGTCCGCGGCGTCGTAGGCGTAGATGTGCAGCCCGGTCTCGGGCTCAAGGCGTTGGCACAGCCGCTGCAGGCCGTCGTATCCGAAATGCCGCTCGCGCGTCGTCAACTGGCCGTCGACGAGCGTGCTCCGCGCGATTCGGAGCGGCTTTCCATAAACGTCTCGGGTCCACTCCGTGGTCTGTCCTTCCGGTGACGCCACGCGCACCGGAAAGTCGGTTGTGGGCTCCGACCAGGCCTGGAAGTCGGTCGTGGTGACGTGGTTCTTGGGATCGGTAACGCGCAGACGGAAGCCTGGCTGCCACTCGAAGTCGGTCAACAAGGGGCCCAGTTCGCTGCTCTGCAGTCTGGACCGTTCGCGGCCCAAGGCATCGTAGGTGGTGGTCGTCCCTTTCAACTCGGTCGACAAGTAGTCACTCAGCGATGCCAAGGGATAGGAGACGAAAGCGGGGCGATCGAGCGGGTCATGGCGGGTGACGCGCAGGCGCGGCGGATCGGCGCCGACGGTGCCGTACTCATGTACGACCACCGGGCGCCAGAAGTTGTCGAAGTACGTGTCCTGACGATAGGTGCCCTTGGTCAGGCGCTGCCGCCAATGGGCGTTTGCATCCAGACCGTATGCCGGGGCGGGATTGCGAATGAACTCGAGGCTGGTCGGGTCCCATGCGGGGCCATCGGGATTGTCTGGCGGTGTGATCAGCTCAAGGCGCCCCATCTCGTCGTAGTCGTAGCCCGTGATCCGGTCGCGTTCGTCGGTGGTCGATGTGATCCAGCCGTTCGCGTCGAGTTCGGCCTCGATGCGGCTGTTGTCGTGATAACGAACCTCGCGGGGCGTCGAGCGATACCAATCGAGATAGGTTGTGATCTGGTTCTTCGCGTCCTTGGTGGTTTCCAACGTGCCGTCGGCCCGGTAGGTGCGGGTCTCCTTCAAGACTTCGTACGCGCGGTACTGCAGCGGCATGGCGGTAGCCGGATCGTAGGTGACCCGCACCGCTTCGGCACCGTTGATGGTCTTTGTTGCGAGTTGGCTCAGCACCCACGGCGTGGTCGAGTCGGCATAGGTCAACTGCTCGGGCCTGGAGAAGCCGAGGCTGCTGACGTGATGCGCGGACGTCGTGCGGGCGAGCGCATCGAGTTCGAAGGCCGAACCTATCGTGGAGACCAACCAGGTGAACGTCGCTTGATCACGCGTGATCTCCGTGGAGACCTTCGGACGGTGGTGCTCAGCATCGAAGCCATCCGCGCGATCGCGCCGGCTGGTGCCAAAGCGCACGGAATAATTCTGCACCGGATGCCCCGTAGTTCCCGGGGCACGGCTGAGGTCATAGGTGTACTCGACGCGTTCCAGGACTTCACCGGTCGAGTCTTGCTTCTCGATGGACAGCAGCTTGCCCTCGTCGTATTGCCAACTGGTACCAAACTCGTGAACCTGGATCGAGCCATCGGGCTGAGTGACCGTGGTGAGGCTTCGCCCAGCGCCCTGGCCTTCTTCGGTGATGGCCGGGAATGGGCAGCGCAGGACCCACAGGCCAGATACCGGGTCAAAAACCCGATAACTGCAGACAGGAAAGTTGATGTCTGGCGGAGTGCCAGGATGGTTGCCGACCGGATAAAGATGAAAAGTGGCCCACTCACCGTAGTCGTACGAGTAGTTCCAGACTTTGGACGGCGCCTGCAAGGCGCTCAAGCGCATTTCCTTGCGAATCAGTGACCAGGATCTCGACGACAGCGGATAGATGGGGTAGTCGTCGACGGGGTCGTTCTGACCGCCCACGATGACCACGTTTTCGCAGGTCAAAGTCACGTTACTCCGGAAGTGCTCCTGCATGGCAACCACGTAGGTCGCTTTGGCGCCGGATGGGTGAGTGATGCTGCCTGAAGGCTGTTCGGATTCGTTTTGCGCGGGCTCTTCGAAATAGCAGCCTCGCGTGATGTTGCCTGTCTGCGGCGTGATCGGCGTGTAAGCTAGGTCCCCGAATTCAATCAGCCATTCCTTCTCGTCCGGCAAAACCACGCGGCGGAGCGTCGGACGGTTGCCGTCATCCACAGCATAGTGGTAACGCCAGTCGCGCCCGTTCGCGCTGACGCGCTCGAGCAGCCCGGTACTTGCGTTGTAGTGGAGTGTGATCAGGCGCTGATCGCTGCCATCCGCCTGCGCGCCCTCAATCTGCGTCAGTCGTTGGGGATTTGCCGGGTCATAGGTGTACTCAACCCAGTTGCGGAACCGGTCCTGGACCCGTGTCGCATGCAGGGCATATTCGGTGATGCTCAGGTTGCGACGGAGCGGAAACGCACTCGGGCCTGCCAGTTGGTATCCAATTTTCGTGAGTCCGACCGCTGGGCGCTGCACCATCCAGTCGAAGCGATAAAGGGTTCCATCAGGCGTTAGTGCCTCGAAGCCTTCTCCAGCCTGTCCGTTCTGGATGGAGGAAAGGCAGCGGATGCGCGTCTGGCCGTCCTGGGTCGTCCAGCGGTGGCTCGGGTCCAAGTAGGGCAGGCCTGCAACCGGTTTCAGGATCTCGGACGAGGCGACACCGGGAATGTACAGTTGCACGCCTTGCCAGAAGTCGCTGAGGACGAAGGGCTCCACATCTCCGGGGCCGGTATCGGGGATGTTCGGCACTGCATCATTGCTGCAGCGAGCGGTCGACGTGCCTGCGACCCAGCCAAGTTCCGTGGGAAACCGACCACTGATGCGCGGGGTGTCGATACTCCAGTCGCTGAGCGGATGGACGCGACTCTCGGCGCGCGAGTTGTGCACCTCGAAGCGTCGCGTGAACCGCACTGGCAGTGCGCTGTTGCCCGGGAGTTCGACATCGGTGACCTGGAAGCTCAAGGCGCCGTTGTGCAGACTGATCTGATCGCCGAAGGCATCGGCGCCGAGCATGCTGACGTTCTTCGCAGAATCGATGCGGTCGCCGTAATGCTCGTACGGGTCCACGAATTGCCCATGGGCGACCCCCGCGGACAACAGGCACACCACGATCAACAATCGACTGAGGTTCATGGCAGCACCTCAATCTCGATGGCCGTAGCGGAGGCGCTACTGCCTTCGATGGCCCCGGCTGTTGCCGACGTATTCCCCGGTGCGGGAAGCGGGCTCTGGTAGCGCGCGCTGATCCGATAACGCCCAGGCCCAGGGAACAGTTCGCTGGCTGCGAGACGGAGGGCGATGCCATGCCCATGCCCGGGCAGCAACTCGATCCGGCGACTGCCGGTCGCGACTTGCTGCGGCGACAGGCGGCTGCGGCGCGGTGCCAAGTCCCGCGCGACTCCACTGCTGTCTGTGATGGTGATCGTAAGTCCGCCCGAGATCGAGGGCCCCGGCTCCCCGCGCAGCACGACCGACTGGCTGGGAGAGAGGTTAGTCCAGACGACCGCGACGGGCACAGACTGCGTAACGCGCACCGAGGCAACTGGCAAATGGACCTTGAGATCGAGTACGCCGCTCGCCTGAGCTTGCGCGAAGGCAGCCCAAAGCAGAAGGCAAAACGACACCATCATCCGCATGAGTAGCTCCCCGTACACGACGGCCTAAGCAAGTGAGCCGTGGGAGGCAAAGCTCGCACCGGCGAACAAGATGTTACGGTGCCTAACAATCGATCGCAATCGAACTCGTCCCCGCGTGCCGGGGGGGCAGTGCACTCAGGCACCGCGCCATCCAGATGCCGCGCAAGCAAGCCGTCTCTCTGGTTCTCGTAGACGATTTCTGCTCCAACCCGGCCCACGAACCGCCATCGCCGACACAGGCGCAAGCCTTTGTCCCGCCGAGGGTTCTGCCTGTGCCACGGAACCGAAGTTCGCGCACCACACTGGAGAAGAGAGAGGAAAAGGGGATCGAACCGTGGCCGAAATCCGGCGCACGGAAGTACCCTGCAGCACGGGCAAGCCCGCGCGAAATCCCGCGCCAACACGGGATTCCGGGCAACAAAAAACCGGCCTTGAGGGCCGGTTCTTGTTGGTGCATTGGTGGCGGAGTGTAACTCGGGCGCGAACCCGTCTTATCCAGCAGCGGGGAAACCCGCGGCGGTCGTTGCAGAACAGGGGAAATCCGAGGCGACACTGCGTCTTCCCACCACGACCGCGAACATGCGTGGCTTTCGATGGTCGTGGGTTCGATCCTCAACTCGGCATTCGAACCCGCACTACGACTGCACGACCTACGGGCGAAACATCAAGCCGCCGTATCGCTGTTGGATCGCATCGTCGACGGTCAGTGTGACGGTGTCACTGAAGCCCACATCGATTTCAGAAGGGGGGAGGAAAGCGCGGATCTGCGGCGCTTCTGCGCTGCTTGTGATTGCATGAATGCAATCCATTCGCATCAATGTAATTGTGTACGGGGCCCGAGATCGACTAGGCTCCGCGGATGCTGACGCTTCGCTCCCGTTCCGGACTTGCGCGCTTTCGGGCCATGCGCTGGCCCGCGCTGGTCATGCTGTTGCTGATCCTGGTGCAGAGCATCGGCGTGGCTGCGTGCGTGGACCACGACCTGCGCGCGTATTCGGGTTCGACGACCATCGTGGTCGATGCGTTAGACAACGACAACTTGGGAGCCGGTCAGCAAGTTCTGCACACCAGTGCTTGCAGTCACTGCGTTTGCCCACACTTTGTCGCTCTGCCCGCCGTGCACGTGCCGACCTTGGCAGATCCGTCCGCTCAGGAACAGTTCGCCAGCCGTTCGTGGCTGCCCGCCAGCGCCCCTCTCGACGAAGCCCTGCGACCCCCTGCTGCCGTCTGACATGACACCCGCCTGATGGGCGCGCGTTCGCGCGCCTGATGTCGCGATTCATGAAGGACGACCATGTCAATTTCGTTAAGTCTGCGCCTGTGCGCAGTGTTGTTGTTTTTTCTTGTGGCGCCGACTCTGGCGCAAGCTCAGGGCAACGCGCCGCGCCCGATCCCGTCGGTGCAACTCCCGGCACCCGCCCAGGCTGCGCTGCAGGCTGCGTGGGCAAAGCATCCCGCTGCGGAAGTGGCAAACCGCGAGCTCGGCGCCGCGCAGGCCCGAGCACTCGCTGCTGGGCAGCCCGTCTACAACCCGGAAATCGAGTTCGGCGCTGAACGCGCGGACGTCGACACCGTCGATGCCGGTCTTTCGCTGTCTCTCGATATCGGCGGCAAGCGACGCGCCCGGGCAGCTGTCGGCAGCGCTGAACTGGCGGTCGCGAGTGCGCGATACGCACTGGCCCGACGCGACTTCCAGCAGCAATGGCTGAGTGCCTGGTTTGCACTGGGAACCGCCACCGAACGCGCCGAGATCGCGCGCCGTCAACTCGCGCTGATCGAGCGCTTTGCCGACTTGGCCGAGCGGCAGCTCCGCGTTGGCGATGTTTCGGCGCTGGAACGCGATCTGGCGCTGCTCGCCCGCGAGGAGGCGCGCGTCCAGTCTGCGACGCTGACCGGCCAAGCGGCGCAGGCGCGAGCGGCCATGCGGATCGCGGGTGGTGATCCGACGGCTCTCCCGCCCGACGCCAGCGGCGTGGCATTTCCCGAACCCCTGCGGATTGACGATTCCGGCGTTTCCGCGCTGCCCGAAGCGGTTCTCGCGGCCAATCAGAGTCTTGCGGCACAGGCGCGCGTCGTATCCGCGGAGCGCGATCGGCGGGCCGATCCAACGTTCAGCGTGCGCGGTGGTCAGGTCGACACCGGTTTCGATACCGAACCCGTGATTGGTCTGACGGTGTCGATTCCGCTCCATGTCCGCAACAACTTCAGCGCCGAGGTTGACGCGGCGCGCGGCGATGCGGACAGCCTCGCCGCACAAGTCCGCTTCGTTGATCTGGAGCTGCGGGCACGAGCGCAACAATCCGCCGAGGTTTATGCCGCGCTGCTCGATGCCTGGAAGCAATGGCAATCGAGCGGCGCCAGCGCGACGGGCGAACGCGCGGAACTGCTGGAGCGCCTGTGGAAGGCAGGCGAACTGAGTACCTCCGATTATCTGGTGCAGCTCAAGCAGGCACTCGACACGGCGCTCGCCGGCGCTGAGCTGCGCGGTGAACTGTTGCGCGCGACGCTGGACCATCTTTCTGCAGCCGGTCGTCTCGACGACTGGACCGGCATGCCCCCTGTTTCCGGAGATCTGATTCGATGATTGCGCAACGATGGATATGGCTCGGCCTGGTGGCCGCACTGACGCTGCTGGGTGCCTGTTCCGCTGATCCGGGCGAGGCGCGCAAGGATGTCGCTGCAGCGGCGGCGCAGGAGCACGATGAACACAAGGACGACGCGGAAGACGACGAAGACCACAAAGACGAGTCTGATGGCGACCATGACGAGCACGCGGAAGGCGAAGCGGCTCACGAAGACGAGGAAGCGTCGCCGCTGACTTTGTCCGCCGAGCAGCTCGAAGCTGCCGGCGTCCGCTTCGAGACTCTGGCTCCAATGACCCTGGGCGAAGAGCTGCGGGCGCCGGGCGAAGTCTTGGAAAACGCCTATGGCACCACGCTGATCACGCCGAGTATTCCGGGCCTGGTAGTCAAGCGCCATGCGCGCCTGGGCGACGAGGTCAAGGCGGGGACGCCTCTGGTGACGCTGTCGAGCGTCGACGTCGCGCAGGCGCAGGGCGAATTGCAGCTCGCCGAACAGGAATGGAAGCGTGTGTCGGCGCTGGGTGAGCAGGCTGTCTCCGGCCGCCGCTATTCCGAGGCGCGGATTGCCGTAGAGCAGGCGCGCGCCAAGGCCAGCGCGTATGGAATCCGTGGCAGCGGCACGGGTGGGCAATTCACCTTGTCGGCACCGCACGACGGGCGCATCACTGAAGACGCCTTCACCGTCGGTGAGCGCGTCGAACCGGGGCACACGCTGTTCCGGTTGGTCGATGAGTCGATTGTATGGGTCGACGCCAAGCTGACGCCGGAGAACGCGCACCGCGTCGAAGTCGGAAGCCAAGCCACGGTTGTCATCGGCGATGCCCGCCTGCCCGGCAAGGTCACGCTGCGTGCCCATCGCACCGCGGAAGCCACGCGCAACGCCATTGTGCGTATCGAGGTTGCGAACACCGGCGATCGACTGCACGCCGGAGACTACGTCGACGCGTTGCTGAAAGCTTCCGGTACGGAGGCCCAACAACTGGCGGTGCCAACCGAAGCCCTGGTGCAACTCGAAGGCAGGACCGTCGTGTTCCGGCGCACATCAGGCGGCGTCGAACCGGTCGAAGTGCAGCCGGGATCGATCATTGGCGATCGCACAGTGATCATCGCCGGCATCCTTGCCGGCGACAGCATTGCCGTGTCTGGCGCCTTCAATCTCAAGTCGCGTCAACTGAAGTCGCAAATGGGGGAAGGTCATGCGCATTGACCCCATTGCAGAGCCAGCAACTGAGGGGGCGCCATGCTGAACGCCCTCGTCGAAGTATCGCTGCGCTACAAAGTCCTCGTGCTGATCGTCTTCCTGGTCGTCGGATTCCTCGGATTGCGCGCGGTCCGCAGCGTCCCGATCGATGCGTTCCCGGATGTGACGCCGGCCCAGGTCAACATCTACACCGAGTCGCCGGGCCTCGCGGCCGAAGACGTCGAGCAACTGCTCACATTCCCGGTCGAATCGGCGATGGCCGGTCTGCCCAAGGTGCAGGAGATCCGTTCGGTCAGCCTGTTCGGCCTGTCCTATGTCGCGGTGTATTTCGAAGACGACATGGACATCTACTTCGCCCGCCAGTTGGTCGGCGAGCGGCTGCAGGAGGTCGGGGATCGCCTACCCGAAGGCTACGGCAAGCCCTCGATGGGCCCCAACGCGTCCGGGCTCGGCCAAGTGCTCTGGTACACGGTCGAGCGCAAGCCAGGCGTCAGCAAGGATCAAGTCAGCGACATGGACCTGCGCACGCTGCAGGACTGGATCGTGCGGCTGGTGCTGCGTACCGCGCCGGGTGTCGACGACGTGACGTCTTGGGGTGGTGGCGAGCGCGAATTCCAGGTGCTCATCGACCCGCAACGGCTGTATGCGCGCGGACTCGGATTCGGCGACGTACTGAATGCGCTGCCGATTAACAACGGGCAAGTCGGCGGCAACGTCATGGATGTCGGCGCCGAGCAGTATCTGGTGCGCGGACTCGGTCTGGTCAAGTCGGCCGAGGATATCGGTGCGATCGTGCTCAAGGCGGAAGACGGCGTTCCGGTCTATCTGCGCGATGTTGCTCGCGTGGTTGAGGCACCCGCGCCTCGTTTTGGTGCGGTTACGCGCGATGGCGAGGAAGTGGTCCTCGGCATGGCGCTGGCGCGCCTCGGCGAGAACGCCAAAGCCGTTGTCGAAGCCGTCGAAGGCAAGCTCGGCATCGTCCGCGACGCGATGCCGGAAGGCGTCGAGATCAAGCCCGTGTATGCGCGCACCGAACTGGTCAACAAGGCGGTGAGTACCGCCGTCCGAGCCTTGATCGAGGGCTCGATGCTGGTCGCCATCATCCTGTTCCTGTTTTTGGGCGAGCTGCGCTCGGCCATCGTAGTCATCGTTGCACTGCCGATGGCCATGCTGATTGCCTTCATCGGCATGCAGCAGTTCGGACTGTCGGCCAATCTGATGTCGCTGGCGGGCCTCGCCATTGGCATCGGCATGATGGTCGACGGCGCCGTGGTGATCGTCGAGAACGCATTCCGCATCATGGCCGAACGGCGTGAGCATGGTGAGCCAGTCGATCGGACCTCAGCCGTGCTGGCTGCGGCGCGCGAGGTCGCCAATCCGATCGCATTCGCGATCATCATCATCATCGTGGTGTTCCTGCCGCTGTTCAGCCTCGAAGGCCTGGAAGGCAAGATGTTCAAGCCAATGGCTTTCAACATCGCCTTCGCGATGGCCGGCTCGCTGATTCTGGCGCTGACCCTGATCCCGGTGCTGGCCGCGCTGATACTGAAACCCAAGGAAGAGCGCGACACCTGGCTGGTTCGCGCCGTCAAGCGCATCTATGTGCCCTTGCTCGGGCATGCGCTGGTAAAAAAGGGTGTGGTAGTGACGTTCGCCATGGTCACCCTGGTCGGCAGCCTCGCGCTGTTTCCGTTCCTCGGCAAGGAGTTCATGCCGCAGTTGCAGGAAGGTTCGATCATGTGGCGCGTGACCGGCATTCCATCGACATCGCTCGATACCTCGATCGAGACCAGCAAGCGCATCGCCGAGGCCTTCAAGGAATTTCCGGAGGTCGACACCACGCTGGCAATGATCGGTCGCGCCGAGAAAGGCGAAACCGCCGACGTCAACTACATGGAGATCTACACAGCGCTGACCCCGCTCGATCAGTGGACGCCAGGTCGCGACATCAAGGAACTCGAGGACCTGATGCAGGAGAAGCTGGAAGTCGTCGTGCCCAACACCGTGCCGAGCTACACCCAGCCAATCCAGATGCGTGTCGAGGAGTTGATTTCCGGCGTGCGCGCGACCCTGGCATTGAAGCTGTACGGCGAGGATCTGAAGGAACTCGATCGCATCAGTGCGGAGTTGAAGGAGGTGCTCGAAGGCATTCCAGGCGTGGCCGACCTGTCGCTCGAAGCCAACATTGGCAAGCCACAGATCCAGATCGAGGTCAATCGCCAGGAACTCGCGCGCCACGGCATGAACGCCGAAGAAGTACTGACCATCGTGCGCAATGGCCTCGGCGGTGAGCCGGTGAGCGTATTGCTCGATGGCGTCAAACGCTTCGACATTTCCGTAAGGCTGGAGGATGCAACGCGCAATTCGATCGAGGCGCTGCGGCGGATTCCTCTGCGCACCGCGACTGGCGCGTTGGTGCCGCTGTCCGAGGTGGCGACCGTAACCATCGCCGAAGGTTATTCGTTTGTGCGCCGGGAACAGTTGCAGCGTTACGCGGTGATCCAGATGGATGTGCGCGGCCGCGATGTCGACGGCTTCGTCAAGGAAGCCTCGGCCGCCATCGAACAAAAGACGAACTTGCCGGTGGGATACTGGATTGAATGGGGCGGCGCCTTCGAGAACCAGCAGCGCGCACTGACCAAGCTGGCGGTGATCGTGCCTGTCACGATCTTCTTCATCTTCGTGCTGCTTTACACCGCGTTCAACTCGGTCAAGTACGCGGCCCTGATTCTGGCCAACGTTCCCTTCGCGACCATTGGCGGCCTGCTGGCCTTGTTCCTGACCGGCCAGTACCTCTCGGTGCCCTCGGCGATCGGCTTCATCGCCGTGTTTGGCGTGGCCATGCTCAATGGCATCGTGCTGGTGAGCTTCCTTAACGAGTTGCGCGACAAGGGCTTGTCGGTCCGCGAGGCGGTCGTGCAAGGCACCACCTTGCGCCTGAGACCGGTGTTGATGACGGCGAGTGTGGCCGTCCTCGGGCTTGTGCCGATGCTGATTTCCACCGGTGTCGGCGCCGAAACCCAGCGGCCATTGGCCACGGTGGTCGTGGGCGGGCTGATTACCTCGACCTTGCTCACCTTGCTGCTGTTGCCGGTGCTCTACGAGTGGCTGGAAAACCGAGCCGAACGGCGTGC
This sequence comes from Lysobacterales bacterium, assembly GCA_046346965.1. Taxonomy (GTDB): domain Bacteria; phylum Pseudomonadota; class Gammaproteobacteria; order Xanthomonadales; family SZUA-5; genus JAXMHB01. The sequence continues at coordinate 3,400 of JAXMHB010000007.1, read as the reverse complement.
TGCACTTGAGGAGACGTCACCATGAAACAGATCAAGGCTTTCGTGCATCGTGGCCGCGTCGCCGACATCGTGCACGGATTGCGCGAGGCAGGGTTCACGCGGATCGGACTGGTCGACGTCAAGGGCCTGCTGCACGCGCTGTCGGCACGCGAGCAGGATTACTCGGTCGAACTCGGCGAGCAGGTGACCTCGGAGATCCAAATCGAGCTCTACTGCGAAGATGACCAGGTGGATTCGGCCGTGGCGCTGATGCGTCAGCACGGCCGCACCGGCAAACGCGATGCGGGCTGGATCTATGTCAGCCAGGTCGATGCGGCCTTTCCCATCGACGCGCGCGACTGAGCCAAACCGATGAGTGATGACCACGAGAAGCCCGGCGCCGCTGCGTCGGGCACCGGATCGGAGGCAACACGCCCTGGCGCTGCGGCTGCCGATACCAAGCTGCTGGAATCGACTTTCAGAATCGAGGCGATGGATTGCCCGACTGAAGAAGCGCTGCTGCGCAAGCGCCTGTCCGGAATGCCGGGCGTGTTCGACCTCAGCTTTGACCTGATGCGCCGTCAACTGACGGTACAACATGGGCTGCCGAGCATCGATCCGATCGTCGACGCCGTGGCCTCGTTGGGCATGAAAGCGGAACCCGCGGTGTCCGGCGTACCCGATGAGGCCATTGCGGTGGCGCCAGCGGAGACACGTGAATCCTGGACACCACTGCTGCTTGCCGGCGCGGCGGCGCTGGCGTCGGAGGCAGCCGAGTGGCTTGGCCTGGCGACGCCGTACCTGCCCGCGGCGCTGGCGATATCGGCCGCGGCCGTGGGTGGTATAGGCACCTACCGCAAAGGCTGGATCGCATTGCGCAACCTGACGCTCAACATTAACGCGCTGATGACCATCGCGGTCACCGGCGCCATGTTGATCGGACAGTGGCCGGAAGCGGCGATGGTGGTCGTGCTGTTTGCGCTTGCCGAACGCATCGAGGCGGCCTCGCTGGATCGCGCGCGCAACGCCATCCGTGGCCTGATGGCGATGACGCCGGATACCGCGACCGTGCGCCAGCCGGATGGCAGTTGGCAGACTGTGATGGCGCGCGTGGTCGGCGTCGGCAGTGTGGTGCGTCTGAAACCGGGTGAGCGCGTGGCGCTCGACGGTATCGTCAGCGCCGGCAACTCGGCCGTCGACCAGTCGCCGATCACTGGCGAGAGCGTCCCGATCGACAAGGGTGTGGGTGATGCGCTGTTCGCTGGCACCATCAACCAGAGCGGCGAACTGGAATTCACGGTGACCGCCACGGCGAACGAGTCGACGCTCGCACGCATCATCCATGCGGTAGAGAGCGCGCAGGGAACCCGGGCGCCGACGCAGCGTTTTGTCGATCAGTTCGCCCGCGTGTACACGCCGGTGGTTTTTGCCGTCGCATTCCTGTGCGCCATCGGGCCGCCACTTCTGTTCGGCGGCGGCTGGCTGGCCTGGATCTACAAGGCCCTGGTGCTGCTGGTCATCGCCTGCCCGTGCGCGCTGGTGATTTCGACACCGGTCACCATCGTCAGCGGCCTCAGCGCTGCGGCGCGTCGCGGCATTCTGATCAAGGGCGGTGTTTACCTTGAGCAGGCTCAGCATCTCAAGTGGCTGGCCCTCGACAAGACCGGCACCATCACCGAAGGCAAACCGGCGCTGATCGACTTCGTCGTGATCAGCGGCAGCGAGGCGGCAGCGATCACCTTGGCCGCAAGCTTAGCTGCGCGCTCCGATCACCCCATCTCACAAGCCATCGCGAATGGCTTGCGGGCGCGCGCGGCAGGCGCGCGGCCAGTCGACGCGTTCGAAGCGCTGCCCGGACGTGGCGTCAAGGGAACCCTGGCCGGGCAGTTGCACTACCTCGGCAACCATCGGCTGATCGAGGAACTGAAGCTCTGTGGCAGCGAGTTGGAGTCGCGACTCACGGCACTCGAAAAGCAAGGCAAGAGTACGGCTTTGCTGGCGAGCACGACCGCCGTCCTCGCCGTGTTCGCGGTGGCCGATCGCGTCAAGCCGACCAGTCTCGAGGCCGTCGCGCAGTTGCACGCGCTCGGCATCAAGACCCTCATGCTGTCCGGCGACAATCAGCACACGGCGTCGAGCATCGCGCGGCAAGTGGGCATCGACAATGCGAAGGGTGACCAATTGCCGGAGGACAAAGTCGCCGCCATTGCAGCGCTCGCTGCCAGCGGAGTGGTTGGAATGGTCGGCGACGGCATCAACGACTCGCCGGCGCTGGCGCGCGCCAGCATCGGTTTTGCGATGGGCGCGGCCGGCACCGATACCGCCATAGAAACGGCAGACGTGGCGATCATGGACGACGATCTTCGCAAGATTCCGATCTTGGTGCGCCTGTCCCAGGCGACCGCAAGCATCCTCAAGCAAAACATTGCGTTGGCGCTCGGCGTGAAGGCAATCTTCCTGGGCCTGACCTTGGCAGGAATGGGCACCATGTGGATGGCCGTGTTTGCCGACATGGGCACCAGCCTGATCGTCGTGCTCAACGGCCTGAGGCTACTTCGGCAGCACCCGCCGCTGCTCCGAAGTCCGTTGGTCCGAAGCGGCGCTCCCCGTGGAATCGGATCATGAATCCAAAACTTCGCGCCGCATTCGACCTGGAAATGGCCGCGGCCGCCGACGCCGAGAGCCGGGGTGACCTGAATCGCGCGTTCGGCCATCTCGAACGCGCACACATCCTTGGGCAGCGACACACTTGGCCTCACGTGCGCTCACATCTCGCCATGCTGCGAATCGGCTGGCGCCGCCGCGACCGACGCGAGATTGTCGGTCAGTTCCCTCGCATCTTCGCTGCCCTGGCGTTCTCGCGGATCTGGGTCCCACTTGGAAACACGGGTGGCGCCAACGTCAATCCCATCAAGCCGATGCCGATACCGCCGGACTTGGCGGATATCCTTGACGTCGAGCCATGAACGCTGCGGAGCTTGGTCCGTAAGGCGGCCCAGGGATTTGGTCATGTCGCAAGCCGGCGACCTTGAGGCTTGTCCCGTACCTGGCGCACAGCAGCATCGATGGCGGACAGCAGGGCGAATGACTGTTCTTGGATACCAGGGCGTTTGCTCTCGCGGGGACCTGCGACGTTGAGCGTCGCGATTCCGTTTTCGCGCAGCCAGGCAAGCGCGCTGGTCATGAGATCGTCTGTCACGCCAGCATCCGGGGGCCATGCCACCAACGATCATCGTGCAGTGGAGAGAGAGTGCTGACGGAGCCCCCGGCGCGCCTTCGAGGGTGTACCGGCTGGCCGAGGCGTAGGGCGCTGGGGATTCTTTCGCCGTTTTCGCCGGTCCCGAATGGCCGCAAGTGTCCGGCCCCGTTCTAATTTCGCTGAATTCGCCGCGTTCGCCGCTCGAGCTCCTTTGCCGACGAA
>JAXMHB010000006.1:0-273906 GCA_046346965.1 Lysobacterales bacterium | reverse complement strand
GAGTAAAGTGAACAATTGAACGCCGTCGGCTCGGGTAAACTGGCGTACGATAGCGCCCTTCCGGCTTCGCGACTCAACGATCGACCTCATTTGTTGGGCGTCGAATTGCATATCGACCGCAGTGTCCATGAGAATCGGTCCTATCTGCGACGCATTGGCCCACGCAGACACTGCGAGTCCCAGTGATCCAGCAACGGCAGCGCTCAGCATTGCGGCTATCGCTCGATTGGTGGGATCGCAAGCAGGACGCGTGCGCTGATCAGACCTGTACGGGGGCGGCATGGGCTGAGTTTTCCGTAGTTTTTGGGGCGGGCTGATAGTGCAAACGCAAGCTACACGTCGTTGCGTTCGTTGCGCAATGCGAACAGCGAAAAGCCTTCGGATGTCGGCGCTCGCTTCTGATCCCAAGGTCGGTCAGCCTCACCGCCCGCACGCCCACGCCCTTTCCCGTTTTCCCTTTTAGCGCACCGGTACGCCTCGATCCGCCTTCACCGTGCCCAGCACAAAACTCGAATTCACGTCGCGGACGCCGCCGTGTTTGAGCAGTTCGCGCATGATGAAGTCGTTGAAATGGGCGAGATCGCTGACCAGGACGTGCAGCAGGTAATCCATGTCGCCGGTGAGCGCGTAGCAGGCGATGACGTCGTCCCAGCCGGACACCAGATCGGCGAAGCGCTGGACGTGGACAGAGTCGTGGCGTTCCAGCTGCACGCGCACAAAGGCGGTGAGCGTGAGGCCGAGGGCGGGGGGATGGATGAGGGCGCGATAGCCGCGGATGACGCCCAGGCGTTCGAGTTTCTGCACCCGACGCAGGCAGGCGGAGGGCGAGAGGGCGACTTGCTCGGCCAGTTCGGCGTGGGTGAGGCGGGCGTCGCGCTGCAGCAGCGCGAGCAGGCGGTGGTCGATGCGGTCCAGTGCGTCCACGATGGATTCATGCGCCTCGGGCGATGGGGACGCAGCAATCTTGCGTGGACGACGGTGCGGCACGCAAGCAATGCATGCACGCAGCCATCCAGGGGCGCTAAGGTATGCAGCACCTGCCGCCGGAGCTGCTGCCATGGATCAACCCCGCCGCGTCGAGCACCAAATGACCGACAAGGGCTATGTGCCGGTGTACACCACGGCCGTAGTCGAGCAACCCTGGGCGGACTACACCGCTACCGAGCATCGCACCTGGGAAACCCTGTTCGAGCGCCAAATGGCCTTGCTGCCGGGCCGGGCGTGCGCGGAGTTCTTCGACGGCATCGCGCGCCTCGGCATGAATCAGCATGCGATCCCGAAGTTCACTGATCTCAATCCGATCTTGAAACAGGCCACCGGTTGGGAGCTGATTGCGGTGGAAGGGCTGCTGCCGGAGCTGACGTTCTTCGAGCATCTCGCCAACCGGCGTTTTCCGGTGACCTGGTGGATCCGCAAGCCCGAGCAGATCGACTACATCAGCGAGCCGGATCTGTTCCACGATTTGTTCGGCCATGTGCCGCTGCTGCTGCTGCCGGTGTTTGCCGACTATATGCAGGCCTATGGCGAGGGCGGTTTGAAGGCCGCGCGCTATGGCAGCGAGCCGTTGACCGAGCTGACCCGGCTGTATTGGTACACGGTGGAGTTCGGGCTGATCCAGACCGACGCCGGCTTGCGCATTTACGGCTCCGGCATCCTGTCGAGCAAGAGCGAGAGCCTGTACTCGCTGGAGAGCGCCGCGCCCAACCGCCTCGGTTTCGATGTGGAGCGGGTGATGCGCACGCGCTATCGCATCGATAGCTTCCAGAAGACGTACTTCGTCATCGACAGCTTCGAGCAGTTGTTCCGCGCGACAGTCGATCCGGACTTCGGTCCGATCTACTACAAGCTCAAGGGTGCCAGCGCATTTCCGGCGGGTTCGATCCAGGACGGCGACCGCGTGCTGACGCGCGGGACGGGCGAGGGCTGGATTGCCGACGGCGACGTGTAGCGCGTGCGGCGCCGCGGGAGCGGCGCCCTCCTGGGCGGCGGATGGTGGCTTTGAGGAGGGCGCCGGTCCTCCGGCGCCTTGTGGTCCTGGAAAAGCGCAGAGCGACAGCGGCGCCGGCGTCATTGCGAAGTCCTCGTCCGCGGCGCGGATGAGGACTGTGGCAATCCAGGTTCGGCTTTGGCTGCTGCGAGATGGTTGCGGCGGACGGTCGGCATTGCATAGGCGCAAAGCTGGATTGCCACGCCCCAGCAGCGCCTGGCGGCGCCGCTGGGGCTCGCAATGACGCCGAGGAGTTGAGTGCAGCGCGAGGTGCGCTGGCCGGTGGCTTCGTCGTCGTGTGTGGCGCCGCGGGAGCGGCGCCCTCCTGTTGGGTGTGGCGCCGGGGACGGAGGCTCCAGCGGTTGGCTGCCCACAAAGAACGGATCGAGAGCAGCGCCGCGGGAGCGGCGCCCTCCAGATCAAGAGCAGCGCCGCGGGAGCGGCGCCCTCCAGATCAAGAGCAGCGCCGCGGGAGCGGCGCCTTCGGGCGCTTAGCCTGCGAGCAGTGCGGCCGCGCCGCGCGCGTTGAGCATGTCGGCGACGCGCTGGCCGAGTGCTTCGGGGGCGTCGGCGGGGCCGCTGGCGTCGGCGCGGATCAGTACGCCGTCGGCGTTGCCGACCAGTCCCTGCAGCTGCAGCCGGTCGCCCTGGCGCTCGGCGAGCGCGGCGATCGGCACCTGGCAGCTGCCGCCGAGCGCGCGGTTCATGGCACGCTCGGCGAGGATGCGCGCGTGGGTGTCCTCATCGTGCAGCCGGCGCACCAGCCCCGCGACGGCGGCGGCTTCGCTGCGGATTTCGATGCAGATGGCGCCTTGCGCCGCGGCCGGCAGCCAGTCCGGCGGCAGCAGGCGATCGCGGATGCGCGCGCCCATGCCCAGGCGCTTCAGGCCGGCCACTGCCAGCACGATGGCGTCGTACTGGCCGTCGTCCAGCTTGGCCAGCCGGGTGTTGACGTTGCCGCGCAGATCGCGGATCTGCAGATCGGGTCGGCGCGCCTTGAGCTGCGCCAGCCGCCGCAGCGAGGAGGTGCCGACCACCGCGCCGATCGGCAGCGCGTCCAGGTTGGCGTAGTGGTTGGAGACGAAGGCGTCGGCCGGATCCTCGCGCGGCAGGATCGCGGCGAGTTCGAAGCCGGGATCGAGTTCGACCGGCACGTCTTTCAGCGAGTGCACCGCCAGATCCGCTTCGCCGCGTTCCAGCGCCAGCTCCAATTCCTTCAAAAACAGCCCCTTGCCGCCGATGGCCGCGAGCGAGCGATCGAGCACCTCGTCGCCGCGCGTCGACAAGGGCACCAGTTCGACGCGCACGCCGGGATCGAGCGCGCGCAGCTGGGCGGCCACGTGCTCGGTCTGCCAGAGGGCGAGCTGGCTCTTGCGGGTGGCGATGCGCAGCAACATGGGATCTGATCCGGCGAAAGGTCGCTTAGTAGACCAAGCACGGGCGGGCGACGCAAAGGCGCGCGCCGCCCGCGCGGCGCCGCTTACCAGCGATAGCCCAGCGTCAGCAGGTTTTCGCCGTCGTTGTTGCCGCCGGTATTGGCGTTGGAGACATGACGGAAGCCCAGCGCCAGATGCTTGTGAGTCCAGCCCAGCGAGGTGACGAACTGGCCGCGGCTGGAGAGCAGGCTGTTGCTGTGATCGAGCACGGCGACGCCGCCGCCCAGATAGAAGCCGCCCCAGTGCTTGCGCAGCCCGGCGCCGACGAAATACACGTCCTCGTCGTCGCGACCGGGGAAGCCGTCACGGCCACGAATGCCGCCGACGAAGACCTCGCTGTAGACGCCGGCCTCGCGCCAGCGCTCGACCGGCCGCAGCCAGGTGGCAAAGAAGCCCTGCGAGACTTCGCCGTCGATTTCGTCGACGTGGGCGTAGCTGACTTCAAACTCGGCATGGGCCGGTGCGGAGGCGGCGAGCAACAGCGCCAGCGGCGCCAGGTATTTGAAATTCATCGACTTTCCCCTGTGAAAGACTATTTCGACGGCAGTACGTAGGCGGGATCGAGTTTCACGTCGAACCAGTTCAGACCCCAGTGCAGATGCGGTCCGCTGGCGCGGCCGGTCATGCCGATGGCGCCGATCGGATCGCCCTGGCGCAGCTGCTGGCCCTCGTGCACATCGGTGCGGCTCATGTGGATGTAGACGGTGCTGACGCCGTGGCCATGGTCGACGATCACCGTTTGTCCGGTCAGCAGCATATCCGGATGCACCAGCGTCACCACGCCGGCGGCGGGCGCGCGGATCGGGGTGCCGGCCGGGGCGGCCATGTCGAGGCCCATGTGCGGGCTCTTGGGTTCACCGTTCAGGATGCGCTGGCTGCCATAGACGCCGCTGTAGCGACCGGCGGCCGGACGCACGAAGCCGGCGGCAAAGTCGCTGCGCGCATCGTCACGCTGGCGGGCGGCGGCGATCAGCGCATTCTCGCGTTCAATGCGCGCCTCTTCCGCCGGATTGGGCGTGACCGTGGACTGCGGCAAGCCGTCGACGCGCTCGATGGCGTACTGGCGCGTGGCCACCGGCATGCCGGCGCAGCGGGCCGCGCTGTCCTGCGCCAGACGCACGCACAGCACCACGCGGGTCTGGTCGCGACCGAGGCCGAAGACGAAGCGGCCCTGCGCGTCCACGCGCAGATTGCGCTGATCGACGCTGACGCGGGCGTCGGCCTCGGTGTGGCCGATCACCAGCTGGCCCTGGCGCAGTGGCTGATCGAGGCGCAGCCCGGCGGGCAGTTCTGCCGCGCACAGACCAAAGGACAGCAGAGACAGCGCGAGCAGTGCCCTCATCGGGCGAATTCCAGGCGCTGGCCGAGCAGGCTGTCGTTGAGCTGGCCGCGGTTCCAGGCCAGATGGCCGTTGACCCAGGTGGCGAGGATGGTCGAGCGCAGCGTGTCGCCCTCGAAGGGCGACCAGCCGCAGCGATTCAGCACGTCCTCGCGGCGCACCAGCTGCGGGCGATCGAGATCGACCAGCACCAGATCGGCCTGGAAACCCTCGCGCAGGAAGCCGCGCTGGCGCACGCCGAACATGCGCGCTGGCGTGTGCGCGAGCTTGTCGACGATCAGCGGCAGATCGAAGACGCCGTCGTGGTAGCGCTCCAGCGCCAGCTGCACGGCGAACTGCACCAGCGGCAGGCCGGCAGCGGCCTTGTCGTAGCGCGCGCCCTTCTCGCTGAGCAGATGCGGCGCGTGGTCGGTGGCCAGCACGTCGATGCGGCCATCCTTGACCGCCTCCAGCAGCGCGAGGCGATCGCTGGCGTCCTTCAAGGCCGGATTGCACTTGATCAGATTGCCCTTGCGCGCGTAGTCGGCGCGGTCGAAGTGCAGAAAGTGCACGCAGGTTTCGGCGGTGATGCGCTTGCCCTCGGTGGGGCCGGGCGTGAACAGCGCCAGCTCGTCGGCGGTGGAGATGTGCAGCACGTGCAGGCGAGCATCGTGGCGGCGCGCCAGTTCCATCGCCAGCCGGGTGGATTTGATGCAGGCCTCGCGCGAACGAATGTCCGGATGCGCCTCGGGCGGAATGTCCTCGCAGTAGCGCGCGCGGAACTCGGCCAGATTGGCGTTGATCGTCGGCGTGTCTTCGCAGTGGGTGGCGATCAGGCAGGGCGCGTCGCGGAAGATGGCGTCGAGCACCTCTTCCCGGTCGACCAGCATGTTGCCGGTCGAAGCGCCCATAAACACCTTGATGCCGGCGACGCCGTGCTCGTCGGCGCTGCGCACATCGTCGAGGTTGTCGTTGGTGGCGCCGAGATAAAAGGCGTAGTTCGCCAGCGAGGTCTGCGCGGCGCGCGCGCACTTCTCGCCGATCATCTCCATGCTGCCGGTCCACGGCGAGGTGTTCGGCATTTCCATGTAGCTGGTGATGCCGCCGGCCACCGCGGCGCGCGACTCGCTGCCGATATCGCCCTTGTGAGTCAGTCCCGGTTCGCGGAAATGCACCTGGTCATCGATCATGCCGGGCATCAACACGGCGCCGCGGGCATCAAAGACCTGCTCATCGGGCCGCGCGCCGAGCTCGCGCCCGATCTCGTCGATACGACCGCTGCGGATGCGCAGATCAGACTCGAAGACGCGCCCCTCGTTGACCAGGCGCGCGTTGACGATCAGATGGTTGAGCATGTGCCGGCCTCGTGTACGGAGGCCGGCATTATGGCCAAGCGGCGGCGACGCTGCGCAAAGGCAGAAGCGGGGAAGGGGGCAGGGGGCGCGAAAAGGCAGAAGCGGGGAAGGGGGCAGGGGTCAAGGGACCAGGTGTGTCGCGTTTGGCGGCACTGTCGCGCGTAGCGGCTGCTGCAGCAGCAGAGGCGGGGAAGGGGGCGGGGGTCAAGGGACCCACTGTGTCGCGCTTGCTGGCACTGTCGCGCGTAGCGGCTGCTGCATGGGCAGAAGCGGGACAAGGGGGCAGGGGTCAAGCGACCCAGTGTGTCGTGATTGCCGGCACTGTCGCGGCGTGACGCTTGTCGATTGCGCAAGCACGCCGAGTCGGAGACGGGGGACGCATTCCAGCGACAGTGCCGGCAAGCGCGGCCAAGTAGGTCCCCTGACCCCTGCCCCCCGCCCCGCTTCTGCTTCTACCCGTCCCTCGCCCCGCCTCTGCTCCTCAGAAAGGCACCAACTCCACGCGCCGATTCTTGGCGCGACCGGCTTCCTCGGTGTTGCTGGCTACTGGCGCCAGATAGCTGACGCCGTTGGCGGTGAGGCGGGCGCCGTCGATGCCGTATTGACTGGTCAGCGCGGCGCGTACCGCGTCGGCGCGGCGCTTGGACAGGCCCATGTTGAAATCGAGGCCGCCCTGATTGTCGGTGTGGCCGACCACGTGCACCTTCAGCTCGGGCGCCTGCTGCAGCAGCTTGGCGATCTCGTCCAGCGTGGCCTTGGATTCGGGCTTCAGCGTGGCCTGATTGGTGTCGAAATAGATGCCGTACAGCGCGACCTTGCCGCTGGCGTCGAGCGACTTCTCCATGTCCGAGGCGGAGACGAACTGGATGTCCTTTTTCATGCCGGCGACGTCGATCACATCGATCGCCGCGTAGGCGCCCTGCACCGCCTTGTAGGTGGCATCGGGCTGCGCCCAATCGACGGTGATGATCGACACCCAGGTCTCGCCTTCCTCGCCGCTGCGTTTGAGCGTGACCGATTTCACCGTGCTTTCCTGGCCGGCGTACAGCACGTACTCGCTGCGGTTGTTGCGCGGCTCGTTCTCGGAGAATGGCGCCAGGAAGTTGGTGTAACGCCCGGCGTTGGGATCGCGCGTGGAGTCATACACCACGGTGAAGCCCTTGCCGCCGAGTTCGGCCTGGTACTGACGCACGATTTCCAGGCCCGACAGCCCGGCGCCCTCGTACCAGATCGTCGTGCGCGCGCCTTCCAGCGTCGTCGGCGGCTGCTGAAACACGCGCTGGCGCGATTCCAGGTTGTATTCCTTGAAGGTGCTGGTCTGAAAGCTGACGGTATCGAAGCGCTTGCTGTCGTAGGCGACGATCTCGGTGCCGCCGACCCGACCGAGCAAGGGATGGTCCTTGCTCTGCGGCAGATCGGCGGCGTTCACGGTGGCAGAGAGCAACAAAAGGGCGGTGCAAATCAGGCGCATGGGCTCACTCCGGCTGGTGTACGCAGTGAGTAACGGAGCCGGAGGGCCAAAAGCGGCATGCGCAGGTGAATATTTTTGCCGGTTGGCCGAGCGCAGCGCCGTGCGACTCGGCCGTGCCACCGCGACAGTGCCAGTCCCCCGCCCCGCCTTTGCTCCCACGCTCAATTGCTGCCGAGCACCTCAGCGAGGTAGCGCTGCGCCAGCTCGCTGTCGCTCTGGCCCAGCCAGAACAGCGCCTGCTTGCGGTCGTCCAGGCTCAGGCGACGGTCCTCCAGCACGCGCCCGAGCGCGGGGGCGGCGCGATCGTCCGGCAGCTGCGAGAGCGCAAAGATCGCCTGATGGCGCACCTCGGCATCTTTCTCGGCCTTGAGCGCGCTGGCGATCGCCGACTCCGCCTCGGCGGCGCCGGTCTGCGCCAGCCAGAACCAGGCCTGGCTGCGGACCTCGCTGCTGGGATCTTGCTGTCCCTGGCGGATCAGCGCGGCGCTGCGCCGCGGCGACTGGGTTTGCGAGAGTGCGAAGGCGGCGTGCTGGCGGATCTCGGGATCGGCGTCCTGCGACAAGAAGGGCTCCAGTGCGCTGGCACCGGCGGCGCCGCGATTGAGCGCCAGCCAGAACAGCGCGTCCTGGCGCTGCGGGCGCGGTGCGCCGGGGGCGGCCAGCGCCAGCAGGGCCGCCTGCGCCGCCTCGCCGGCATGGGCGGAGAGCGCTGCGGTCAGGTCCTCGCGCAGCGCCGGGCGCTGGGCGAGTTGTTGCTGCAGCCAGTGCAGACTGGGTTCGACCGCGACCGCACCCAGATCCTGGATCGCGCTGCGCGCCGTCACCGGGCAACTGGCGGCAAACATCTGCAGCTGGCGCAGCTGGCCGCCGTCGAAGCGGGCGTACAGGCGTACCGCGTCGACTTGGTCCTCGCTGCGTTTGCTGTAGCCGCGCTCCGGGCCGTCGAGCGGGCATTCACGCGCGGGTCGGCCGTAGTGCGCCAGGCAGCACCAGTCGCCGGTACCGGCGGCGGCCGGGACTTCCCAGCTGGCCCAGCCAGAGCTTGGCAATTGCAGCTGGCCGGCCAGCGCCGCGCGGTCCATCCCGATGCCCACCAGCAGCACCAGCAGCAGGCCGGCGCGCAGATTCAAGCGCTGCAGTCGGTTCATGGCTGCTGCCCCTGCAACGCGGCGTCGATGGCCTGCATGGCTTCGTCGCCGCCGGTCAGCGTCAGCGTGCGCAGCAGCGCGCGCTTTTCCTCCGGCTTGCTGCTGCTGCGATAGAGCTCCAGCAGCCCCTGACTGTCACCGGCGATCATCATGCCCTGCAGCGCCGCCTGCCGCGCGGCTTCGTCCTGAGCGCTGCGATAGATCTCGCGCAGCGCCTGACGCGCCTCCGGCTGGTCGATGATGCCGATATTGCTGATCGCCGCCTGGCGCACCTCCGGGTCGGTGGCGGCCGCCAGCTTGCGCAGACTGGCCAGATCGCCGGCGATCGCATACGCCTGCACCAGACCGCCCGACTGCTTGCCGGCATCGCCCAGCTTGCGCAACTCCTCGACCGCGCCCATCGCGCCCAGCGTGCGCACCAGCGCGTCCAGTTCCTCGGCGTCCTTGGCCTTGAGCGCCAGTTCCAGCAACTCCTGTTTGCGGTCGGCAATCAGATAGGCGCCGCGGATGTCCTCGCGGCTCTGCGCATCGCCCGCCGCATACAAGTCCTTGAGTGCGCTCAAGCTCTTGGCATCGCCGCTGACGCCGATCATGCGGATGGCCTCGCTGCGCAGCGCGCCGGACTGCTGACGCGCCACGCCGATCAACAGCGTCTGCGCTTCCGGCAGATCGATCTGGCTCAGCACGAACAGCGCACGCGACTTCACCAGATCCGACTGTTTGCCCTCCAGCACGCGCTTGACCAGCGGCAAGGCGCGCTCCGGCGGCGCCCCCATCAGCCCTTCGAGCGCGGTCATCGCCAGCTCTTCCTGCTCGGTGGGCTTGCGCCCGGCCCCGGGGAAGGCGCCGGCTGCCGCTCCGAGTGCGCTCAGCTCGGCCAGCCGCCCGGCTTGCGCCGCCGCACCGGCGCGCATGCTGGCGCCCTGGGCATCCATGGCGGCCTTCTGCGCCGCCATTTCGGCGCGGGCTGCCTGCTGCTGCGAGCGCGCCGCCGCCTGCTGGGCGCGCGCGCCCTGATCGTCCTGCGCCTGGGCCGCACCCGCCAGCCACAGCGCCAACACTCCACTCCATATCCTTTGCATGTGCATCTCCTGCGTGCGGCGATCTGGCCGCTGGGGGTCATGTTCAACGGCGATCACAACCGTTGCATGCCATTGGACGGCGTACGGGACAATTTGGTTTGCATCGCGCCGAGTTCGAAATCGAGCTGGGCGCGCGTGCCGTCCAGGTGTTCGGGACTCACTTCAGGCTGCGCCAGCTGCAGCAGCACCGGCTCAAAGGCGCGCAGCACGCGCGCCAGGCGCTGATCGCCAGTGCGCTCGGCGGCGGCAACGTAGGCGCGGTTCTGCGCCAGCACATCGGCCAGCAAGGTGAGGCGCTGATCCGGCGCACTGGCGTCCCAGCTGGCTAGCAGCTGACGGGTGTCGCCGAGGTGCGTGCGCACGCCGCGCACCAGCGCCGGTTCGCCGCGGGTGTCGGCAACGACGGGCACATCGGGGGCGCGCTCGGCCATGCGCACGCCGATGCCGATGCCAAGCAGCAGCAGCGTGCAGGCCAGCGCCCATTGCAGACCGCGCGACTCGCGGCGCACACGGGCCTGCCGCGCCAGCGCTGCGCGCCAGCGTGCCTGGGTGGCGCGGCTGGGTGGTGGCGTCGGCCAATCGCGCAGCGCCTGCGACTCGGCTTGCAGCCGGGCCAGCCGCGCGCGCAGGGCCTCATCCTGCACCAGCGCGGCCGTGATCTCGGCCCGCCGCGCGGCGCTGAGGCCGTCCTCGTAGTGATAGAGCAGGAGGTCGTCGTCGTTGATCATGGGTCGCTCCGCCACGGGTCCAAAGCCGCGCGCAGCTTGCGCACGGCGCGAAACAGGGCTTGCTTGATGCTGTCTTGACTGGTCTTCAGTTCCTCGGCGATTTCCGCCAGGCGCCATTCCTCCAGGTGCTTGAGCACGAAGGCGACGCGTTCGAGATCGGTCAGCCGGGTCAGCGCCGCCTGCAGACCGTCCCCCAATTGCTGGCGCTGGTGCACCTGCGCGGGCTCGGCCGCGTCGGCCTCAGGTGCGTCGACGCTCTCCACATCCAGCGTCGGGCGCTCGCGGCGCATGCGGTCGATCGCGGCATTGATGGCAATCCGATGGATCCAGGTGTCCATCTCCGACTCGCCACGGAACAGCGCACGCTTGTCCCAGGCCTTCAGCAGCGCGTCCTGAACCGCGTCCTCCGCCAGCGCCGGGTCGCGGGTGATGCGCAGACACGCCGCATACCAGCGCTCCCCGCGTTCCGCGAGCACACTGAGCAAAGGATCCGGCGCCGGCCGCGCCAGCGATTTGAGCCAGGCAAACATGTGCGCTTGGACGGGCCAGAGCGGGAAAGGTTAGCAAGGCACGAGGGCACGCAAGAAGCACGAGGGCACGTGCAAGCAAGGCGGAGGGCACGAGGGCACGCAAGAGCAGGAGGGCACGAGGGGCGAAGGGCAGCGCTTGCGCGGCACCGCCGCGCGCTGTCCTGAGCGCCCGGCGGCTATGCCGACGGGCCGGATCGAGGGGACGAAACGGCTCGCAGGCCAGGAGCATGTGTCGAGAACTAAGCACCGAGGTAGCCACGCAGCTTTTGGCTTCTAGCTTTTGCGTGCCCTCGTGCCCTCCGCTTTGCTTAAGCGTGCCCTCGTGCTTTTACGTGCCCTCGTGCCTTTGCGTGCCTTTCACTCCCGCAGCGGCGCGGTTTGTGCGGCGTCGGGGCGGTCTTCGGGTTCTACCCAGTCTGCGGGGGCGAGGCTGACGCGTTCGCGGACGGTCCAGCCGGCGGCGGAAAAGGCGTCGAGGGCGGTGGGGGAGAGCGTGCCGGTGACCAGCAACACGTTGCGTCGGCCGATCAGATCCTCGCGCCAGGCGAACTCGGCGATTTCGCGGGTCCAGCTCAGGTAATCGACCGGCAGTGCGACGATGGCGCTGCCGTCGGCGCGTTTGAGCGCGGGGGAACCGCCGAGCACTTCGGCTTGCAGGGCGCCGGGCTCGGCTTCGTGGGCGTAGTGCAGCAGTCGCAGCGCATTGTTGAGGTAGCGCGCGTGGGTTTCGCGTTCCGCTTTCAGCGCCAGCGCAAACAGCGGCCGGCGCGCACCCTCGAACTCCGGCAGGCGCAGCAACTCGACGAACTCGGTCTGCTGGGTCAGCGTGAAGGCCTTGCTGCGACGGACCAGATCACGCGCCGGCTTGCCGCCCATGCCGAGTTCCGCCAACACCTTCAGATTGCGGCGCTTCAGGTCTTCCGGCGGCAGCTCCCAGACCAGCTGATAGGCGTCTTTGGCGTAGCCGATGGCGGCGCCGGCGACGCCGCCGATCAGTCCCCAGCCCAGGCTGGTCAGCTTGTTGCCGGACCAGGCTGCCCAGGCGAGGGAGTCCAGCCGACGATCGATCAGCGGATTGGTGCTGTAGGGATCGGCGCCGACATGGCGCGCGATCTCGCGGCGCGCCTTGTTGTAGCCGATGTAGCGCAGCGTCAGCGAGGTGGCCGCCGACTGCGCCTTGCTGCCGGTACTGCGCGTGTCCTTGCGCTCCGGCTCGTCCTCGGCCATGGCGTCGACGGCGTAGTCGTTGATGTCGAGCGCGAGATCCTTGAGCTCCAACGCCGTGCGCACCAGAAAGCGACCGATGCCGGCCGGCAATCCCGAGGCGGTGGCGGCGGGCTCGCTGCCGACCTGGCTCATCGCATCCACCGGCTTGCGCGCACCGCGCTCGGCGGCATCCTTGAACACCTCGCTGCGCTCCAGCGCCTCCAGCTTGCGCACCGCCGCCAGCTCGCGCACGCGCAGGCGCAGCACGTCGGCGCCATCGGCGGTCAGATTGCCGACGTCGCTGCGCAGCTCGAATTGGCCGTAGTAATCGACGACTCGCGCGTCGGCGTTGATCTGGTAGCCGGCGCCGACCAGCGCCAGGCCGGGCAGCAGCTCGCTGCTGGGCAGGCGCGGACTGGGCTCGAAGGGGCCGCTGAGATCGACCGCCGCGGTGCTGGCCGCCGGTGCCGGCGGCGGCGGCGCCACTTCCGGGGTGGCCAGATCGACGCGCACGCCCGGCGTGCAGGCGGCGAGCGTGAGGCTGCAGAGCGTGGCGATCCAGAGGCGCATGGCGGCGACGATAGGCAATCCCGAATGGTCTCTGGCTGAACGGCGACGCGGGCGAAGGCGTGGGCGCCTCAGTCCGCGCCGAGCGTGGCGCGCCGCCAGGCGCCGGGCGCGGTGCCGGTGCGTGCCTTGAAGGCGCGATTGAAGGCAATCGCGCTGCCGTAGCCGACCTCGTCGGCCACCTGTTGCAGGCTGCGGCCGCGCCGCAGCGCGCTCTGCGCCAGCGTGATGCGCCAGTCGCCGAGGTAGTCGAGTGCAGTCATCCCGACGGTCTGGCGGAAGGCCTCGGCGAAGCGGCTGCGCGACATCTGTGCGCACTCGGCCAGCGACACCAGCGTGTGCGCCTCGGCCGGTGCCTCGTGCATGCGGATCAGCGCCCGTCGCAGCTGCGGATGCGCGAGGCCCGCCAACAGCCCGCTGTGCAGCTGACCGCTGTCGATCTGCAGTCGCAGCAGCTGGATCAGCAACACTTCGAACAATCGATCCACCGCGATGCGCCCGCCGCAGCGGCCACCGAAGGCCTCGGCGATCAGCAGCTCGATCACCGGCGCCAGTGTCGGCGTCGCGCTGATCGGCCAGCACTGCATGGCCGGCAATGCGCGCGCCAGCGGGTGCTCGCGTCCGCCGCCGAAATGTACCTCGGCGCACACCATGTCGGCGCCGCGCTCGGGATCGGTGAGGAAGCGGTGCGCCAGCCCGGTCGGATACAGCAGAACCGTTGGTTCCTCGATCAGCTGTCGCGCCGGCAGCCCGACGTCGCTGTGCACCAGCTCCACGCGTCCGCTGCGAATCACATGCAGATGGCCGCTGCCATCGCTGCTGGCCAGGTCGGTGATGCCGCACAGCGCGCCGGCGTGAAACAGGCGCGTGCCGACGTGGAAGCGGCGCAGCAGTGCATCCAGGCGATCCATGCTCATGTTGGACTCTGGGTTATCACAACTGGACACATGATAACCAATCGTTCGATTCGGCTGCCTATCGTGCGTCCTGTGCCGGACGACCGGCGCACTCACTCAGACAGGAGCAAGCCCATGACCACGATTCGTCCGATCGATCCCACCCACGCCGATGCGCAGACCCAGAAGACGCTGGCCGGCGTCAAAGCCAAGCTCGGCGTGTTGCCCAACATGGTGCTGACCATGGCGCAGTCGCCGGCGGCATTGGCCTCCTATCTGCAGCTGGCCGGTGCGGTGGCCGGCGGCAGCCTGAGCGCGGCGCAGCGCGAGGCCATCGCGCTGGCGGTGGCACAGAGCAATGCCTGCGGCTACTGCCTGGCGGCACACACGGTGATCGGCGCCGGCGCCGGCCTCAGCGCCGAGGCCATCAGCGCGGCCCGTCGCGGCAGCGGCCAGACGCCCGCCGACGCGGCACTCACGGCGCTGGCGCAGCGCATCGTCAGCACCCAGGGTCATCCGTCGGCAGCCGACATCGCCGCCTTCCGCGCCGCCGGTCACAGCGATGCCGTGCTGCTGGAAGTGATCGCCAATGTGGCGCTGAACATCTATACCAACTACGTCAACCACATCGCCGGTACCGAGATCGATTTCCCGGTGCAGTCGCTGCAGTTGGCGGCCTGAGCGGCCGGCGGGCCGTCAGCCGGAGGCGGCTGACGGCTCCGCGGTGGCGCGGCGCGCGTAGCCGCCGAAGGCAGCGATCACCAGATAGCAGGCGGCGGGCAGCAACAGCGCGGTGCCGAGGGTGGAGTAGTCGGCGGCGAGGCCGGTCAGCGGCGGAATCACCGCGCCGCCGACGATGGCGACGCAGATCACGCCCGAACCTTCCGCCGCGCGTGCGCCCAGGCCCTCGCAGGCCAGCGTGAAGATGGTCGGGAACATGATCGAGTTGCACAGACCGATCGCCAGCAGCGACCAGCCGGACAGCGCGCCGCTGCTGCTGATCGAGATCAGGATCAAGGTGATCGCCCCGACCGCGGCGCCCTGCAGCACGCGTCCCGGTGCCACCACGCGCAGCAGCCAGGCGCCGATGAAGCGCCCGAGCAGCGCGCCGCCCCAGTAGTAGGGCACGTGCTTGCCGGCTTCCTGTTCCGCCAGTCCCAGCGTGCCGGCCTGCATCAGATAGCTGACGATCAGCGAGCCGATGGCGACTTCGGCACCGACGTAGAGAAAGATGCAGGCGGCGCCGAAGCCAAAGCGCGGGCGCCGCAGCAGGCCGAAGGCGCGCAGCCAGGGCACCGGCGGCTGCGGCGTGTGCGGCAGCCGCTGGCGCCGCCACCAGATCAGCAGCGCCAGCACGCCGAGCGCGCCGGCCAGACCCAGATAGGTCTGCACGACGACGGCAGTCTCCTGCTGGCGATACTCGGCCAGCGCGGCGCCGCTCAGGGTCGAGGCGTCGATCGTGCTCAGCGAACCCAGGATCAGGATCGAGCCCACGTACGGGAAGATCGTCGTCCCGAGCGAGTTGAAAGCCTGCGCAAAAGTCAGTCGGCTATGCGCGGTGCGGGTAGGGCCCAGCAGCGAAATCAACGGGTTGGCGACCACCTGGACAGTGGTGATGCCAGCCGCCAGCACGAACAGCGCGCCCAGGAACAGCGCGTACAGCGCCACCTCGGAAGCCGGGATGAATAGCAGGCAGCCGACCGCCATGGTCAGCACGCCGAGCGCCGCCGTGCGCATGTAGCCGACCTTGCGCACCACCATCGCGGCGGGGATGGACACCAGGAAGTAGGCGCCGAAAAATGCCGACTGCACCAGCATCGCCTGACCGTAGCTCAGCGTGTACAGCTCCTTGAGCTTGGGGATGATCACGTCGTTCAGGCTGGTGATGCCGCCAAACACGAAGAACAGCGCAAACACGAACATCTGCAGATCCGGGGCGTGGACGCCGCCGCCGTCGGTATCGCCGGGCACGGGGTCGGTGCTGGAGGTGTCTCGCGTGTCGAGTTGCATGGCGCACTCACGGTGACCGGACCGCCCGCAGTATCGCCCAGGTGAACGGCGCCGGCGGGACTCGGGACTCGGGACTCGGGACCCGGGACTCGGGACCCGGGACTGCTGCGGTCGGGCGGTCCGAGGAGGGCGCCGGTCCTCCGGCGCCCGGAAGTGCAGCGATGTCGCTGCAAGCTACGAGGGCGCGCTGAAGCGGCATGAGGCAGCGGGAGGCGCGGGACTCGGGACCCGGGTGGCCCATTTCGGCGCCTACGCACGGATCATCTCCCGCCGGTGCGCCCTCTGATTCAACCATCGACACGTAGCGACCCACCCCGCGCGACAGTGCCACGCCAGCGCGGCCGTGCTGGTCCCCCGCCCCCCGACCCCCGCCCCGCTCTTGCTCCCACGCATTCATCGATTAAGTCCCAGGTAATCGCAGCGACTTAGTGTGGGTCCAAGTTCTGAAGGAGCATGTCCATGTCGATGCAAGTTCAAGGGTATGGCACCACCGCACGCGCGCTGCACTGGCTGATGGCGGTGTTGCTGGTGGTGCAATGGTTCTCGGGTGAGTACGACGACTGGCTGGGGCTGCGCACGCACTTTTCGCTGGGACTGACGCTGGGACTGCTGGTGCTGATCCGCCTCGGCTGGCGCGTCAGCCATCCGGCGCCGCCGCTGCCCGAGAGCGCACCGGCCTGGGAGCGCTTGCTCGGACGCCTGATGCACGTGGCCTGGTACGCGCTGATGATCGCGATGCCGCTGTCCGGCATCCTGTGGCGCCAGTTCCGCGGCAAAGCCACCAGCTGGTTCGGTTTGTATGACGTGCCGCCGGTGCTGACGGTGGACAAAGACTGGTCGCACTTCATGGCTGAGACGCACGAGGTGCTCGGCACGCTGTTCCTGATCCTGCTTGGTCTGCATGTGCTGGCCGCGCTCAAGCACCACTTCATCAGCCGCGATCAGGTGCTGCGCGGCATGCTGATCGGCCCGAGCAAGGCCTCAGCGACGTTGCGCTGAGGCTTCGGCCGCTCGCAGCGCGTCCAGATTGGCCCGGCTGGCGGCATCGGCCGGGTCCAGGCGCAAGGCAGCTTCATAGGCGTCCACGGCCTGTCGGGTGGCGCCGCGCCGGGCGCTGACATAGCCATAGAGGCGCTGCCAGTCGGCATCGCGACCGGCCTCCGGGATCTCGTGCAGCGCACTGGTGGCGCGTGTCAGCAGCGTCTGTGCGCCGACGGGATCCTGCGCATGCACCAGATCGGCCAGGCGAGTGCGCGCCCGCGCCAGCGCCAGCGGCTGATTCGGCGCTTGCGCCAGATCGAGTAGCGCCAGCGCGTGCTCCCAGGCCTGCGCGGCGCCATCCGGATCGCCATGCGCTTGGCGCAACCAGGCCAGCAGATGCCAGGCGCGCGGCAAGGTGGGCGCGGCCGCGCTGACTTGTGTCGCCACCCGCAGCCAATTCGGATCACGGCTCTGCGGCTGCGCCAGGGCGCGATCCTCCAGGTACAGGCGCTCCAGCGCCAGCAGGCCGGGGAGCGCGGAATAGCCGGGCTCGGCCAGCACCCGCGTCAGCGGATAGTCCGTCGGCAGCGTTAGAGTGCGCAGCCAGCTGCGCCAGCCCAGCGCCGCCGCCACGCAGGCCACCGCTCCCAGCAGCGCCCAGGCCGGTCGCCAGTGCGCGCGCGCAGCTGCGTCCAGCCCGCGTGCCTGCAGCAACAGCCCCAGCGTCAGCGCGGCGGCCAGGTCGATGGCGGTATGCGGCACACCAAACAAGCCGTCGATACCGAAGGCCACCCAGGCGCCCGCTGCCATCGCCCGGCGTCGTCGTCCAGCGGTGTCCAGATCCTCGACCCGCCGCAGCAGGGGCCACAGGCCCAGGATCACGCCCAGCGCTGCGCCCGGAATGCCGAGGGCTATCCACCGATCCAGCAAGCGATTGTGGGTGCGATCCGCCAGCCGGTCCCAGCCTTGGCCCTCGTAGCGGTTGAGTTCGGCATCGCGCCGGCGTGTCAGCACCGGTTCGATCTGCTCGGGCCCGTAGCCTATCCACGGCCGCCAGTTCGCCCAGGGATCAGATTGGCCATCGAGACGTCGCAGCGGCTCGGGCTGCGCTGCCAGTGCCGCCTGGTACAGCGCCAGACGGATCGCCACCGAGTCCGGCCGCTGGATGTGCTGAGCGATCAGCGCCGCCGCCACCAGCGCGAGCGCCGCCAGTGCCACCGCCTGACCCCGGCGCAGCGCCGGCCGGAAGGCGATCCAAGCCACCAGCATGCCCCCCGCGGCGGCCAGCATCGGACCGCGCGCCGCGCTCAGGTACAGAGCCGAGCCCAGCAATAGCAGCGCAGCCCAGCGCAGTGCCCGCGGCATCGGCGCGAGCAGCCAGTAGGGCAGCGCCAGCGCCAGCGCCCCGCCCAGGAATGCCGCATTGCCCAGCGTCGCGCCGGGGCGCAGGGACCAGCCGCTGGCATGTTCCGCCCACGCCAGCAGGGCGAGGGCCAGGCTGCATCCGAGGGCGAGCGCGCCGATGCGCTCACGCGTTTGGGCGTCGGCGCCGGCGTAGCCCAGCGCGATCACCCACCAGGCGCAGGCATCCAGTACGCCCAGCCCGCGCATGGGCGCACCCAGCCAGGCGCTACGCGGGTCGAGTGCCAGACTGGCCGAGAACGCCTGCCAGAGCAGATCGAGTGCCGCCAGCAGTAGCACGCCGCGCGCCAGCGGGGCCGCCGGGCGCCAGCCAGCCAGGACTGCCGCTGCGGTCGCCAGCAGCAGTGCCCTGCGCGCCAGTTCCGGCGCTGCCGGATCGACCCAGAACGCCACCCCGAGCACGCCCGCGAGCAGCGCACCGGTGGCCAGCGCGCGCATCGCGCGGGCTCAGCTTCCCGTCGGCGGCGGGCAGCTCAGGGCGGTATCGAAAGGCACGGTGTAGTAGAGCGGATTGCCGACGGCATCGTCGCTGGGATCGAGGTCGTTGGCGTTCGGCGGGATCGCTACCCGCACCAGCGACCACGCCACCGCGCAGCCAGCGCGACCGCGCAGGCCCCAGCTGATCCATCGACTGACCAGCGCCGCCGAACGTGCCAGCCGGATCGGATAGGTGTAGATCACCGACTCATGGGCCGGCAGCGTGTACAGCACGCCGTCGAGCAGCGGTCCCAGCCGCTCGGCGACGACATCGTGCAGATACAAGGTCTTGTCGCTGGCGTTGGTCGCGCGCAGACAGACCGTCACCGTGTGATTGCCAGGCGGCAGCGTCAGGTGCGTATCGTCGGCGCACTCGGGACCCAGGCCCACCGTACTCTGCAAATCGATGCCATAGCCATCGGGGCTTGCTTGCACGCCAGGCGCCAACGCGCACAGCAACAAGCCAACGGAGGTCCAGCTGCGGATGCGCATGGGTCGTACTCGATCGGGAAGGGACGCTCGGAGATTCGGCGTGCGGCCTGCTGACCTGAGTAACGCGCAGAATCGGGATGAAACCGATCATGCAAAGACAATTTGTCACCGTCAAGCCAGGCACTGGCCGCGGCATCCACGCAGGCTATGCTGCGCGCCAGTCCGTCGCTGCAGGCACCCATGACCATCCTTTGGTCCGCCGCTCTACTGCTGACGCTTGCCATGCCGGCCGGCGCCACTGACCCGCCGGTGTTTCCGGTACTGAGCACCGCAGGCGCGACGGCGCAGCGGCTGAGACTGGGCGGCGCCATGCACTTGCGCGATTTTGCTGTCTCCGCCGATCGCCGCGAGATTTTTGTGCTGGCCGAGCATCGGGACGCGAACGGGGCGGCGGCCACCGATCTCGGCGTCTACAGTGCCAGTGGACAGTTGCTGCGCCAACGCCGCCTGTATCAGGGCGAGGCCGGCAGCTCGTCCGAGTTGTGGTTGAGCGATCAGGGCGAGTGGGTGTGGGACCAGAACAGCGTGCACTACGCCTTCATCGATCCGCAGACGCTGGTGGCCACGCCGTACCGGCAGTGCCGTCTGCACGCCTATCCACTGCGCGAGGACCACCAGCGCGCGGCCGAAGCGGAGGCGCAGGCCTGGGCGCAGGCAGCAGAACGCGCGCTGGCCGGCACCGATCGCGAAGCGCGTGCGGCGCTGCGGCGCCAGACCGAGGAACGCGTGCAGACGCTGATCGGCGAGCGCTACGACGCGCTGATGCGCGCGGCGGCGCAGGCCGAGCCGCCGCAGACCGGCCTCGAGGTATGGGTCGGCGGCGACATCCTGCAGCGCTATGCGCGGCTGCGCATCGAAGGGCAGATCTGGTACTGCGACATCGCCCGCATCGCTGCCGACTATCCGGCCATCCGATGGTCCCGGCCGCTGCAGCTGGCGGCCTCCGGCACGCCATTGCAGTGGCGCGACGGTGACCAGCAGCTCCGCGTGCTGCAGCAGACGCGCACCAGCAGCTATCAGGAAGATCTGGTCGGCCTGGCCAAAGCCGACGCGCTGATGGAATGGCAGGTGGGCGCGCGCCACTGGCGCTTCCTGGTGCGCGACCGCGCGCTCGATGTGGCGCGCAGCCGCATGTTCCGGCTGCACGACGGCAGCGCCGTGGTGCGCCACGGCAGCCAGCTCTATCTGCTCAGCGTGCCTGCACTGCCTTGATCCCTGAAACGGAGACCCCGATGCGCCTTTTGAGTGGCTTGATCCTCCTCGCCCTCGGGCTGCCGGCCGTCGCGGCGGCCGAGTGCGGCTACATCAGCAGCGCGGCCAAGCCGCCGCTGGACGACGGCATCTATCCTGCCGAGATCCGCAAGATCGACGGCGTCGAGCAGCCGCGGCGCGCGCAAAATCGCATCCGCCTGAGCGCCGGCAAACACCGCATCGCCATCCAGGAGCGCATCGGCACCGTGCCGCGTGGCTACACCGCGCTGCGCAAGCTCGGCAATCGCGAGGTGGCGCTGGTCCTGAAGATCCTCGACATCGAAGTGCAGGCCGACACCCTGTACCAGATCGGCGCGCGCCTGCACAAAGATCGCCTCGATCCCAAGCAGCCGCACGCCTACTGGGAGCCCGTGGTCTGGCGCGAGCAGGCGCAGGACTGTGGGTGAAGGAGGATTGGTGGAGCCAAGAGCGGGGCAAGGGTCGGGGGGTGGGGGACCAGCCATGCGGCGGCTGCCTTGCGCTGTCGCCAGTTTGCTCGGGCGGCAAACAGGTACCCGCGCGACGGTGCACGGAAGCGCGGCAGTGCTGGTCCCCCGCCCCCTGCCCCCCGCCCCGCTTTTGCCCTAGCACCATGTACGGCAAGCGCTTAGCCACCGCCGGCACCGTCACGCCTCCTGCGCGGAGTTGAGTCGTATTTCAGTCCCGGCCTGTTACCATCCGGCACGCTTGACCCGCGCTCCGCTGCGGCCGCAACCGGAGCCAGCCACGGAGTGTGCATGAACGACCGCGCCGACAGCCTGACGACCGACTCCCTGTCTGCCCAACGGGCCGATCCGCGGCGCTGGCTGCGCTACGCGCTGCGCTTGCCGATGCTGGTCTGGCACGTGTTGATCCATCTGCCGCCGACGCTGCTGCTGGTGTCCTTCGGCGAACGCATCCGCTGGGGTGATGAGCATCTGCGTCACCGCGCCATCCGCTGGTGGTCGGCGGGCTTGATGCGGGTGTTCGGCTTCCGCCTGCGCCGCTTTGGCACGCCGCTCGCCGGTCCGGCGCTGGTGGTCGCCAATCATCTGTCCTGGCTCGACATCGAGTTGATCCACAGCCAACGCGCGGTGGAGTTCGTTGCCAAGTCGGAAATCAGCCGCTGGCCGCTGATCGGCTGGCTGGCGCGGCAGGCCGGCACCATCTACCACCGCCGCGGCAGCACCGAATCGCTGGCGAGCGTGGCCCAGATGATGGTGGAGCGCTTGCGCGCCGGGGCGCAGGTCGGCGTGTTTCCGGAAGGCGGCACCACCGACGGCACCCAGGTGCGCGTCTTCCATGCGCGCATCTTCCAGACCGCCGTGGAAGCCGAAGTCCCAGTGCAGCCGGTGGCACTGCGCTATCTGCTGAACGGGCGGCCGAATCCCGCGGTGCCCTTTGTCGGCAACGAGAGCTTCTTCGTCAACTTCCTGCGCCTGCTGGGCGAGCCGACGATGGTGGCGGAGGTGCACTTTCTGGAGGCGGTGCAGCCCAATGGCGATGGCCGCCGGCGACTGGCCGAGGGCGCGCGCGCCCGCATCGTCGCTGCGCTCGGATCAGAGCGGGACGCGGTCGAGACGGCATGAGCCTGCCGCGCGCCAGTCATCCGCACATCAACTTCCGCCGGCGCGGACCGCTGGCGAATGCCCACGTGCAGTCGCTGCTGGCCTCCAGTGGCCTGCGGCGCGCCGCCGCGCGGCTGCGCTTCCCGGGCCTGCACGAGGCCAGCACCGAGGTGATCCTCGATTGCGGCGAGGGCGTGCGCCTGCAGGGCTACCACTCGGTGCAGAGTGCGCTGCCGCGGGCGCGCGGACTGGTGGTGCTCTTGCATGGCTGGGAAGGCAGCGTGCAGTCGAGCTATCTGCTGGTCAGCGCCGGGCGCCTGCTGGCGGCGGGTTTCGACGTGTTTCGCCTGCATTTTCGCGATCACGGCGACACCCATCATTTGAACGAGGGCCTGTTCCACTCCTGCCGGCTGGACGAGGTGGTGAACGCGGTCGCCGCCGTGCGCGCGCGCTACGCGCCGCGGCGCCTGCTGATCGCCGGCTTCTCGCTGGGCGGCAATTTCGCGCTGCGGGTGGCGCTCAAGGCGCCGGCGCTGGGGCTCGATCTGGCCTATGCCTTCGCCGTGTGTCCGCCAATCGATCCGGCCGGCAGCCTGCGTCAGATCGAAGTGGCGCCGTGGATGTACGAGCGCTACTTCATCGCCAAGTGGACCGACTCGCTGCGCCGCAAGCAGGCGCTGTTCCCGGAACGCTATGACTTCAGCGAATGGCTGAAGAAGCCCACGCTGCGCGATCTGACCGCGCGCATGGTCGAGGCCTACACGGATTTCCCCAGCCTGGACGACTACTTGCGCGGCTATTCAGTGGCCGGTGATCGCTTGAGCGCGCTGCAGGTGCCGGCCACCGTGGTGACCGCCAACGACGATCCGGTGATCCCGATCGGCGACTACCTGGAGCTGACCGTCGCCCCCGCCACCGAGCTGATCCTGGCCGAACACGGCGGCCACTGCGGCTTCATCGAGGACTGGCGCCTGAAAAGCTGGATCGAGGATCTGCTGGTCGAGCGCCTGACGCAGGCCGCCGGCGGCGACTAAAGCCGGCGCCGCTCAGCCGCCGGTTTCGCGCAGCGCAATCGCTTCGACGTTGGCACCCGCGAGTTCGCGCTTGGCGGCTTCCAGCGCGCGCGCATCGGCGTAGGGGCCGACGCGCACCCGATGCCAGGTGCGATCGTTGATCTTCACCGGCGTCACCTGCGCCTGCACGCCGAGCAGCGCCAGTCTGGCCTTCAGCGACTCGGCGTCACCGGAATTCCCGAAGCTGCCCACCTGCAGGAACATGCGCGCGGCCGGCGTGTTGGCGGGCGCGGGCTCGGCCGGCTTCTGCGACTGCTCGGCCAGTTCGGCGTCCGGGATCACCACCTCGATCTCCGGCAGCACCTGGTAGAAATCGAGCTTGGGCTTGCGCGGCTCGGCCGCGCGGCTGTCGCCGGCGGCCAGTTCGACCAGCGGCTTGTCGCCCTCGGTGCTGGGTTGCGCCATCGGATTCGGCTTGGGACCGGCGCTCGGCATGCCGTCGGCCAGGAAGAAATACATCGACAGGGCCACGCCCATCGCGAAACCGGCGAGCAACCACACCCAGAAAGGCAGAGGCGGCTTGCTGCCGCCGCGCACTGCCTGTTTGCCCCTTGCGGCCATGTCCCGTCCCTTGCTTTACATCTGCTCCGGCGCAGACACGCCGATCAGTTTAAGGCCGTTGGCGAGCACTTGCTTGACTGCCAGCACCAGATTGAGCCGCGCATTGCGCAACTCATCGTCCTCGCACAGGATTTTCTCGCCGGAGGCGTCGTAGTAGCTGTGCAGCGCCGCCGCCAGTTCGCGCAGATAGTTGGCGATCAGATGCGGCGCGCGCGCCTGCGCGGACTGCTCGATCACCTCGGGATAGCGCTGCATCTCGGTCAGCAGCGCCAATTCGTAGTCGTTCTGCAGGCGCATGCGCGCGCTGTCGCCGACGAAGCGGTTGTGCGTCAGACCCTGTTCGCCCAGCTGGCGGAACACGCTGGCGATGCGCGCATGGGCGTACTGCACGTAGTAAACCGGGTTCTCGCGGGTCTGTTTCTTCGCCAGTTCCAGGTCGAAATCGAGATGCTGCTCGTGGCTGCGCATCACATAGAAGAAGCGCGCCGCATCAGTGCCGACCTCGGTACGCAGATCCTTCAGCGTGACGAAATTGCCCTCGCGCTTGCCCATCGAGACTTCTTTGCCGTCCTTGTACAGCTTGGCGAACTGCACCAGCACGATCTCGACATTGGCCGGGTTCAGCCCGAGGCCGCTGGCGGCGGCCTTGAGGCGCGCGATGTAGCCGTGGTGGTCGGCGCCGAGCACGTACACCGCGCGGGTGTAGCCGCGCTCGAACTTGTTCAGCAGGTACGCGATGTCGGAGGCGAAGTACGTGGTCTGGCCGTTCTCGCGGATGACCACGCGATCTTTTTCGTCGCCGAAGGTGGTGGCGCGGAACCAGCGGGCGCCGTCCTTCTCGTACATGTGACCCAAGCGGGTCAGCCGGTCGATGGCGCGGCCCACGGCGCCCGACTGCGCCAGCGCGCGCTCGCTGAACCAGTTGTCATAGCGCACGTTGAAGGCCAGCAGTTCCTCGCGGATGGCGTCGAGCAGGCTGTCGAGCGCGCTCTTGTAGACGACTTCGAAATCCTGACTGCCGAGCAGGGTGCGCGCGCGCTGGATCAGCGCGTCGATATGCGCTTCCTTGTCGCCGCCCTGCGACTCGTCCGGCGGCAGGCCATCGCTGACCTCGAACGGGCTGCGACGCAGGCGATCGCCCTCGGCGTGCTTGAGCGCGCGGGCAACCTCGATCACGTAATCGCCCTTGTAGGCATTGTCGGGGAAGCGCACCGGCGTGCCGCACAGTTCCAGATAGCGCAGCCAGACGCTGGTCGCCAGGATGTCCATCTGCCGACCGTAGTCGTTGATGTAGTACTCGCGCTGCACCTTGATGCCGCTGGCTTCCAGGATGTTGGTCAGGCTGGCGCCGAAGGCGGCACCGCGACCATGCCCCACGTGCAGCGGCCCGGTGGGGTTGGCGCTGACGTACTCGACCGTGACGTGCTCCTGCTCGTTCAGCTCGGCGCTGCCGTAGCTGGCGCCGCGCTCCAAGACGCGCTTGAGGGTGCCGAGCAGGCAGCTCTTGCTGAGCGTGAAATTGATGAAGCCGGGGCCGGCGATGCTGACCTTGTCGACATGCCGCGACGGCGGCAGGTGATCGACGATCGCCTGCGCCAGATCGCGCGGCTTCATCCCGAGCGGCTTGCACAGCACCAGCGCGGCATTGGTGGCGAAATCGCCATGATCTTTCTGGCGCGTGCGCTCGATGACGAAGCCCGGCGATTCCGGCAACTCAACCTGCTGCTTGCGACGTACGTCCAGCAGCGCCTGCATCACGAGCTCGTGGAGGTGCTCTTTCACGAAGGGGCAGTCTTGGGGAAAAGGCCGGAAAGGATAGCAGCCCGAGGGCCGGAGAGCGCGAGAATGGCCCGGCCTGCGCCCAGGCACTGGGTTGCAGCGCCGGCTGGCAGGCGCGGCGAGCGCGCCACCGTCACTGCGACGCTGCTAATCTTCCCGGTTTGCCTCCTTGCCAGGGTGTTCAGCTCGACATGTGGCGTATCCGCCAGGAAGACCTGCGTGCCAGTTTTGCCGAGCCGGATCTGCGCCGCGGGCAGCGCTATGCGCGCGAGGGGCGGGTGCTGTGGCTGGAACGCCGCGGCCAGACGCATGAGCTCAGCTGCACCGGTGAGGTGCGCGGCTCGCGGCGGCAGCCCTGGCGGGTGCATGTGCGCGCCTGGCAGCGCGGCGAGCGCTGGCGCTTCGACTCGCATTGCAGTTGTCCGGTGCAGGTGGGCTGCAAGCACGCGGTGGCGCTGCTGCTGCATGCGATCGGCGAGAGCGCCGCGCGCGAGGAATTTCCGCGCAGCGTGCGCCAGAACCAGCTGCAGCCGGAGGAAGGCCGCATCGGCTGGCTAGCCTCGGCGGTATCGGCGCAGCGCCTGCTGGGCGTGCGTCTGGGGCGTTGGATCAGCGGGCAGGGTGGCAGCTGGCGCTTCGAGGACATCCAGCCGGCCCAGCTCAAGGCCGAGTGGCGCGATACGCTGAGCCTGCAGGCGCGCGGTTTGCTGCAGCTGGTGGGTCGCGATCGGCCGCAGTGGTTCGATGGCGCGCACTGGTGGTTGCTGCCGGAGGGGGCGCTGGACGCGCTGTTGCAGGTGGCGACACAGGGCGGGCTGGCCTGGCAACGTCCGGGATTGCTGCTGGCGCCGGCGGCCGCGCGCGAGCTGCGCTGGCACTGGAGCATCGATGTGCGCGGCGCCCAGCATCTGCAGTGCGATGCCGGACCTGACAGCGAAGTGCTGCGCATCGGCGAGCGCTGGCTGTACGTGGACCCGGTGGCGCGCGTGCTGGGCCGGGTGGACACGCCGCTCGGCACGGCACTGCTGGCGGAATTGGCGGCGCTGGGCGCAGTGGCCGCCACCGCGCTCGCGGATTTCCATCAGCGTCTGGCGCCGCGATTGCCGCCCGACTTCCCGCTGCCGCAGGCGCTCAGCGTGCAACCGCCGCTGCACGAGCCGCCGCGCGCCATCCTGACGCTGCATCAATCCGCCGGCGCGCATGAGGCCAGCGGCCGGCGCTCGGCGCGGCTGATCGCGTACGCCCGCGTGTCTTTTCGCTATGGGCCGGCGCGCATCGGCGAGGCCGATCCGGCCGAGGAGATCAGCGTCTACGACGGCGATCAGGTGCGCCGCTACGCGCGCGACCGTGGCCGCGAGCGCGAGCTCTGCAACCGGCTCAAGCAGCTCGGGCTGATCTCCAATCGCCACGCCATGCTGGATCATCCCGGCCTGCAGCAGAGCGACTGGGTGATCAATCCGGACGGCGACCCGCAGGCGCTCAATGAGTTCTGCTACGTGATGCTGCCGCGCCTGCGCAGCGAGGGCTGGCGGCTGGAGTACGGCCCGCGCTTCCCGCTCAAGCTGATCGATGCCGAATACCGCTTCTACGGCGAGGTCGAGGAAGACCCGCTGCAGGCGGCGCTGACGCTGGAGCTTGGGATCGAGGTCGATGGCGAGCGCATCAACCTGCTGCCGGTGTTGCGCGAAGGATTGCGCGAGGGTCGCTTCAGCGAGCTGCCGAGCGCGCCCGACGCCATCGTCGCGTTGACGCTGCCCGGCGAGCGCCGTTTGCCGATCGCCGCCGGGCGCCTGCGCTTCATCCTCGACACCTTGAACGAACTGAGCGAGTCCGGTGCCGCCGATCAGCGCCGGCTGGCCCTGCCGCGGGCGCGTGCGGCGGCGCTGATCGAGCTGGAAAACGAACTGGGCGGCGGGCGCAAGCTGTGGCCGGGCGCCAGCGCCGTGCGCCAACTGGCCGACAAACTGATCCGCTACAGCGGACTGCCGGCCACGCCGGTGCCCACCGGCCTGCGCGCCGAACTGCGCCCCTATCAGGTGGAAGGTCTGTCCTGGCTGCGCTTTCTGGCGGAATCCGGGCTGTCCGGCATCCTGGCCGATGACATGGGCCTCGGCAAGACGCTGCAGGTGCTGGCCTGGATCGTCGGCGAGAAAGAGGCCGGGCGACTGCAGCACCCGGCGCTGGTGGTCTGCCCAAAGAGCGTGTTGCCGAATTGGGCGGCCGAAGCCGAACGCTTCGCGCCGGGACTCAGCCGTTTGGTGCACGCGGGCCCCGAGCGCGGCAAGCGCCGGCGCAGCTTCGCCGAAGCCGATCTGGTGCTCACCACCTATCCGGTGCTGGCGCGCGATGTCGACGCGCTGGCGGCGCAGCCCTTCCATCTGGTCGTGCTCGACGAATCGCAGATGGTCAAGAATCCGGCGACACTGGCGGCGCGCGCCGCGCGCAAGCTGGACGCGCGCCAGCGCGTCTGCCTGACCGGCACGCCGCTGGAGAACCATCTGGGCGAGCTGTGGGCGCAGTTCGACTTTCTGCTGCCGGGCTTGCTCGGCTCCAAGGCCGATTTCACCCGCAACTTCCGCAAGCCGATCGAGAAGGGCCGAGACCGCGACACCCGCGAGCGCTTGCGCCGGCGCATCCGCCCCTTTCTGCTGCGGCGGACCAAGGATCAGGTGGTGGCCGATCTGCCGAGCAAGACCGAGGTCACCCGCAGCATTGCGCTGGAGGGCCGCCAGCGCGATCTGTACGACACCCTGCGCGCGGCTTACGCCGAGGAACTGAAGGGCTATATCGCCGCGCAGAGCGTCGAGCGCAACCGCATGCGTGTGCTGGAAGGGCTGATGCGCTTGCGCCAGATCTGCTGCGACCCGCGCCTGATCAGCAGCGACAAGGCGCGGGCGCCGGCCTCGGCCAAGCTCGACTACCTGCTCGACATGCTGCAGGAGCTGATCCTGGCCGGTCGCCGCATTCTGGTGTTCAGTCAGTTCACCAGCATGCTGGAGCTGATCGAGGCCGAACTGCAGGCGGCGCGCATCCGCTACGTCAAGCTGACCGGCCAGACCGAGGATCGCGCCACGCCGGTGCAGCGCTTCCAGCGCGGCGAGGTGCCGCTGTTCCTGATCAGTTTGCGCGCCGGTGGTTTTGGGCTCAACCTCACGCAAGCCGACACCGTGGTGCATTACGATCCCTGGTGGAATCCGGCCGTCGAAGCGCAGGCCACCGATCGCGCCCATCGCATCGGGCAGGACAAGCCGGTGTTCGTCTACAGGCTGATCGCCAGCGATACCGTCGAAGAGCGCATCCTGGCCTTGCAGGCGCGCAAGCGCGAACTGGTCGATGCGCTGTTCGACGACAGCGGACAGAGTCTGGCCGCCGGTCTCAGCGCCGAGGACTGGCTCAGTTTGCTGGCCTGACGCGGGCGGCCTTTGGGTTCAGGCTTGCTCCTACACTATGCTGATCCAGACCGTTGCTGACAGGAGGAACGATGTCCACTCGATGGCTGCTTGCCCTGGCCACCGGCCTTTCGGTGCTGCTGGCCGCCCCGACGATCCTGGCGCAGTCCAAGGTCGAGAAGGTCGGCAATATGTACAAATGGAAGGACAAGGACGGCAACGTCCATTTCAGCGATCAGATTCCGCCCGACGCGGCTGGCTATGCGCGCGAGAAGTTCAACGAGCAGGGCGTGGCGGTGCAGCAGGTGGACCGCGCGCTGACGCCCGAGGAGCAGAAGGCGAAGGACGACGCCGAGCGCAAGGCGGCGGAGGAGGCCAAGGCGGCGGAAGCGCGGCGCAAGGCCGATGAGGCGCTGCTGAACTCCTACGCCAGCGAGGACGATCTGACGCGTGCCTACAATCAGCGCATGGATCTGCTGGCGCAGACCATCGAGGCGCGCAAGGTCGAAATCGGCGCGCGCGAGCAAAGTCTGTCCAAACTGGTGGCACAGGCCGCCGACATGGAGCGCGGCGGTCGCGCGGTCAGCGACACGCTGAAACAGATGATCACCGCCGAGCGCGCCGAGATCGATCGCCAGAAGAAGTTCCTGGTGGAGAAAGAGGCGGAAAAATCGGTGGCGAAGACGGATTACGAGCGCGATGTTGCCAAATACCGCGAGGCGCTGGCACGCGCACAGCGGAAGCCGCAGTAATGCGCGTCTGCGTCTATTGCGCCTCCAGTGAAGCGGCGCCGCCGCAATACCGCGAGGCCGCCTACGCGCTCGGCGTGGCACTGGCGCGCGCCGGCGCCACCGTGGTCTACGGCGGCGGCAGCCGCGGCTCGATGGGCGCGGTCGCCGATGGCGCGCTGTCGGTGGGCGGCACGGTGATCGGCATCCTGCCGCGCTTCATGGCCGATCTGGAGTGGGGCCATGCCGGTCTGACCCAGCTGGAACTGGTCGAGGACATGCGCGAGCGCAAGCACAAGCTGCTGACCGGCAGCGACGCCGTGGTCGCGCTGCCCGGCGGCTGTGGAACGCTGGAAGAGTTGTTCGAGGCGATCACGCTCAAGCGCCTGGGCCTGTATTTCGGCCCGATTTTGCTGCTGAACACCGACGGCTTCTACGACGGCGTCGTGCGCCTGCTCGATCACGCCATCGAGCAGCGCTTCATGAACCCCGAGCATCGCGAGATGTGGACACTGGTCGCCGATCCCGAGTCGGTGGTCCCGACCATCACCGCCACCCCGCGCTGGCGCGAAGACGCCCGCGCGCTGGCGGCGGCGAGGTAGCGGCGGGTGCAGAAGTTGAAAGTCAAAAGTGAAAAGTGAAAAGTGAAAAGTGAAAAGCCAATCGGATTTCGCGTGCGGACGTTGGGGTTTGTATCGGCGACGGTGCGGCAGGCAGCGATCCTTTAACTTTTAACTTTTCACTTTTTACGCTTGGCGCCTCGCGCTCTCCCCTCGTCCCGCTCCCACAATGCCCGAACTCCCCGAAGTCGAAACCACCCGGCGCGGTATCGAGCCGCATCTGCTCGGGCGCTCGGTGCGGCGTTTGCTCGTGCGTCAGCCGCAGTTGCGCTGGCCGGTGCCGGATGCGGTGGCGACCGGCTTGAGTGCCGGGCCGATCGAGTCGGTGACGCGGCGGGCGAAGTACCTGTTGATCGGCAATGGTCAGGGTCAGGCGATCGTGCATCTGGGCATGAGCGGCAGCTTGCGCGTGCTGCCGCAGAGCACGCCGGCCGGCAGCCATGATCACGTCGAGTGGTGGCTGGATGACGGTCAGATGCTGCGCTACAACGATCCGCGCCGCTTCGGCTGTCTACTCTGGCAGGACGCCGGTCACACCCATCCGCTGCTGGCCCATCTGGGGCCGGAACCCTTCGACGAGCGCTTCGACGGGCGCTATCTGTACCAGTTGGCGCAAGGTCGCAGCGCGCCGGTGAAGCATTTTCTGATGGATCAGGCCACGGTGGTTGGCGTCGGCAACATTTACGCCGCCGAAGCGCTGTTCCGCGCGGGTATCGACCCGCGCCGCGCCGCCGGACGGGTGTCGCGCGAGCGCTACGGCCTGCTGGCGGAGGCGGTGCGCGAGATCCTCGCCTACGCCATCGAGCGCGGCGGCACCACGCTGCGCGACTTCCTGCGACCCGATGGCGAGCCCGGTTACTTCGAGCAAGAACTGGCGGTCTACGGGCGCGCCGGCCAGCCCTGCACGGTGTGCGGGCAGCCGGTGCAGAGCGTGCGTCTGGGTCAGCGCTCCAGCTTCTACTGCGCGCGCTGCCAGCGCTGAGGCCCGATCAGCGCGCGCGGAAGGCGTCGAGCTCGCGCTGGTGGTCGCTCTGGCCCAGGTAATCCGGCACCACCATCTCCAGCGGCATCGGCACGATCCCAAGCTCGGTCAAGCCATTGCGCGCGCTGACGCTGTCGACCGCCAGCGACTTGTAGTTGTCCCCGGAAAACGGCTTCAGCGCGGCTGGCAGCAGGTCGCAGGCGAAGGCCTGCAGCCGTCCCAGCGGCGCCGGCAGCGGCAGGATCAGACGGCGCACGTCGAGCAACTCGGCGGTGTAGCGCACGATCTCTGCCAGCGTGTAGGTCTTCGGTCCGACCAGCGGATAGCGCTGGCCGATGCTGTCGGCGCGGCTCAGCGTGCGCAGCATGGCCTCGGCCACATCCTTGACGTAGACCGGCTGGAAGCGCGCGCCGGCGCGCGCCAGCGGAATCAGCCAGAACCACTTGAGCAGCGGCGCGAAGCGGCAGAACAGGCCATCGCCCGGCCCGAAGATCACCGAGGGCTGGAATAGCGTCCACGCCAGCCCGGAGTTCTGCACCAGCGCCTCGGCCTCGCCGCGGGTACGCAGATAGTGGCTGTCGCCCTCGCCGGCGCGCAGCGAGCTCATCTGCAGCAGGCGCTGCACACCGGCCGCGCGCATCGCCGCGATCAGCGTGCGCGTCAGCGTCACATGGGCGCGCTCGAAGTCGGCGCCGCCGAAGCCAGCCGACTGCAGCACGCCGACCAGATTGATCACCGCATCGGCGCCGCGCAGACGCTGGGTCAGCGCTGCCTGGTCGTACACCGAGGTCGAGATCACGCGTACCGTCGGGTAGACCAGCAAATGGCGCAGACGCTCTCGATTGCGGCTCAGCACATCCACCCGATGCCCGGCCGCCTGCAGCGCATGCACCAGCGTGCGGCCGACAAAGCCGGTGCCTCCCAGCACAACGATCTTGAGTGAGTGCGACATGCCAGCTCCCGCGTAGTCATCCTGGCGCGGGAGACTAGCGCCTGCGCCGTGAGGGCGCTTTGACATCGGTGCAGATGCCGGCGCCGGCGGCGTGCTGGTCCGGCCTCAGATCGGCGCGCGCGCCCCGAGGCGCACCTCTTCCCGATACGGCGGAATGTCGAAGAAGTGCCCGGCATTCAGGCGCGCCTGCATCTGGTGCCACCACTGCACGGTGAAGATCTCGCCGTGACGCGCGATCAGCAGCTCGCGGAAGCGCCGCGGCAGTCCCAGGAATTCGGTGAACTGCTCGGGAAAGACATCGTTGTCGCCGACGTAGTACCAGGCGCCGTGGTGCATTTCCTCATCGTCATCGCGCGCCTCCGGCAGCTCGCGGAAACGGCATTCGGTGACCAGGCACAGCTCGTCATAGTCGTAGAAGATCACGCGGCCGTGGCGGGTGACGCCGAAGTTCTTGAGCAGCAGATCACCCGGAAAGATGTTGCTGGCGGCCAGATCCTTGATCGCGAGGCCGTAGTCGACCACAGCGCGCTCGACCATTTCCGGGCTGGATTCGCGCAGGAACAGATTCAGCGGGCGCAGGCGACGCTCCACGTACATATGCGTCAGGATGATGTGGTCGCCGTCTTCGATCACGCTCGTGCGACAGGTGTCGAGCAGATCCGCCAGCGCCTCGGCATCGAAGCGCTCGCGCGGGAAGCGCAGGAAGCGGAACTCCTGGGCGTCGATCAGGCGACCGGCGCGATCGTGTTTGAACACCAGCTGGTACTTGTCGATGACGTCCTGGCGCGACATCAGCTTGGACGGCGCGAAGCGATCGCGAATGATCTTGAACACCAGCGGATAGCTCGGCAGCGTGAACACCGCCATGACCAAGCCCTTTTCGCCCTCGGCCAGCTTGAGCTGCTCGTCGCTGGCCTCGAAATGCCGGAAAAAGTGGCGGTAGCGCTCGGTCTTGCCCTGTTTGGCGCGGCCCAGCACCGTGTAGATCTCGTTGACCGGCTTCTTCGGCAGCAGCGTGCGCAGGAACACCACGGCATCGCCGACCGTTTCCAGATCCGCCTGGAAATAGCTGCGAGTCACGCCGAACAGCGCCGACACGTCATCGCGCAGCACCATTGCGGCATCGGCGCGCAACCCGGCGTCCTCGTTCACCAGCGCGATCACCAGCGGGGAAAACTCGCGTTCGCCGAACACGCGTCCAACCAGATAGGCGCGGCGCTCGCGATAGAACACGGTCTCCAGCATCTCGACCGCGCGCACCTTGGGCTCACCCTCCCAGCGATGCAGCTGGCTGTCGACGGCGGCGGCGATCTGGCGCGCCGAGGCGGCGAGATCGGCGTACGGCACCTCGAAGCGGAAGCCGGCCAGCACGCGCTGAAACAACTCCTCGGGCGAGCGCGTGGCGCTGTAGTTGAGCCGGCCGACCGGGTGCGTCAGGCGGTCGGTGGGCTCGATGTCGAGGGCGACGAACTCGCTCGACGCATCCACGCCGCGGGTCTTGAAGAAGCGCCGCGTCAGCGTGTTGAAAAAGGTCTTGTTGAGCTCCTGATCGAGCAGCGGCGCAATCAGCGCGGCGTAGCGGTCGCGCACCTTGGACCACAGCATGCGATCGCCGACGCGCTCGCCCAGTTCCGACTCCAGGCGTCTGGAGGTCTCGGCCACGCAGACGTCGTAAAGCTCGATGCGCTCGATCGCATCCAAGCGTGCGGCGGTCCATTCGCGGCGCTCGAAGCGCCGGCGCGCACGCTGCGTGATCGCCCGAAAGCGCGCGTTGTAATCGGCGAAAGCGTCGCGCAGGTCCATCGCGCAGGCTTCCGCCAGCGCACTGTCGGTGGGGGTGGCAGCAAAAGAAGCCATGGTCCGCCTGCGCAGCTGTGACCGGCCGAGTCTCGCCCGCTCAGGCCGAGGGTGCAATCGACCTTCGGCGACCCGGGCGGATGACTGCTGCGTCCGGGCGCGCGCAGTTGTCGCGACAAGCTGAACATTCGACTGAGGAATGCGTCGCAAATAGGCGTTCTTGAAGGATTCCTGCCTGTGATACGATGGAAGTATCGTGTCTGCGGCTGCCTGGAGGCGGCGCAGGCGTGCACGCTCGGCCAGCGTCGTTGCTGCGCCCGTTGCCCGGTATCGAGGTGGATCATGAAGAGACTGCTCATTCCTTTGGCCGCCCTGCTGCTGGCGGGCCCGCTCGCCGCCAAGGAACTGGTCAAGCCCGATCCGGCGCGCGCCGTCAAATCGGCGCCGCTGCTGCAGACGATCAACGGCAATCCGCTGCAGATCAACATCGGTTCGGACAATTCCTATCAGGTGTTCAACGCCGCGGTGCCGGGTCTGGGTCAGATCTACCCCAGTACCGCCACGCAGACCGCCGACATGGGCTGGTTCGTGCGCGTCGGCGGCACGCTGTACACGCCGAACTTTGACGAGCATCCGGGCGGCACCGCCACCGGCAATCTGGGTCCGCGCACCGATTTCATCGAGGTGTCGCTGGAACCCGTGAGTGGCCTCGGCACCGTCGATTCGCCATTCACGCTGCGCACGATCACCAGCATCGGCAGCACCGGGTTGATCGTCGCCAAGCGCGATTTCTACATCCAGGGCACCAACTACATCACCCACCAGTTCCGCATCATCAACACGACTGCGGCGCCGGTGCAGGCGAAGGTGTATCTGGGTAGCGACATTTTCCTGGCCAGCAGCGACAGCGGCGTGCCGATCCGCGAACCGACCTCGGGTGCGCCGGGTGGGCAAACCTGCGCCGGCATCTCGCCGGTGTACAACATCCTGCATATCCCGCTGACGCCGGCCAATCGTTACACCGCTGCGCAGTACGCCAATGTGTGGTCGCAGATCGGTGTCGGCACGCTGGATAACGCCGTGGCTACCGGCTGTATCGACAATGGCGCGGCGCTGGAATGGGATATCTCCATCTCGGCGGGCGGCGCCACCTCGGTGCTCGCGGGCAC
This sequence comes from Lysobacterales bacterium, assembly GCA_046346965.1. Lineage (GTDB taxonomy): Bacteria > Pseudomonadota > Gammaproteobacteria > Xanthomonadales > SZUA-5 > JAXMHB01. Next base: position 238,952 of record JAXMHB010000006.1, on the reverse strand, counting down.
GTCATTCGGCGATGTGCCGCCGATCACCCAGTTCAACATCGTCAACGTCGACCCGGCGCAGGCGGGCCTCGATACGGTGACGCCGGTGCGGATCACCGGCTACGGTTTCCAGGCGAATACGACCTTCACCTTCGGCGCCGGCATCACCGTCAGCAATGTCACCATTCTGAATGCGAACACGGCAACTGCCGTTGTTACTGTGTCGCCGACCACCCAGCTCGGTTATCGCGACGTCATCGCCACGCAGTCGCCCGGCGGTACGCGTGCCACCTTGTTCGACGGCTTTGCCGTGCTCGACAAGCCGCTGTGGAACTACATGGTCAGTCCGGTCGGCACCAACACCAATGCACTGACCTGCGCGCGCAGCAAGTTCCCCGGCGTGCCGGCGACCAATGCGACCGGATGGGCGCCGAGCGAGGGCGATTTTTATCGTGAGGCGCCGGGCTTCCCCGGCATCTATCAGCCGCCCTGGGGACTGGCGCGCGCCATTCTGGATTGCTTCGTGTCTGCCTGGGATCCGAACGGTGGGGCGCTGCTGTATCCCTACTGTTGGGAGAATCCGACGCCCTGGTACATCGGCGACTACCCGGATCTGCGGCAGGCGCACTTCCGCATTTTCTTCGCCGTCAATGGTGTTTGCACCGAGCCGCCTCCGGGTACGCCGGTGTTTGACTTCACCGTGCCGCTGATCCGTCAGCTGTACTACCCGCCACCGTTGGTGCGCAACGGCTTCGAGCTCTGAGACCTGCCACAGGCCGCCTTCGGGCGGCCTGTTGCTTGGCGGCGCTGGTGAGTCCACCAGGGAAGCTCGCGACGACGAATCTCGTGAGCCGAGATACCGCTTCAGGATTCCTGCCTCGCCTCAGGCGCGCTTGCTCGCTTCGCAAACCGGCAACAGGGCAACGCAGCCGCCGCAAGGCTGGTCCCCCGCCCCGTAACCCTCGCCCCGCTTTTGCCCCTACGCACTCATGTTTGGCGCGAGCTTCCCTAGCGCTGCCGCCCCAGACAGATGATGGTCAGATCGTCGGTGGAGCGATCCTTGCCGACGAACTCGAGCAGCGATTTGCGCAGCGCCTGATTGATCTCGTCGGCGCTGTCGCAGGACAGCAGCACCTGATCGCGACGCTGCTTGCCGTACGGCTCGCCGGCGCTGTTCTCGCCTTCTTCGACGCCGTCTGTGGTCAGCACCAGACAATCGCCCGGCGCCAGTGCCAGCCGCTGTTCGCGCACGCTGAGCTCGCTGTGCGCACCGATGGGCGAGCCCGGATCCAGGCCCATCTCGATCACCTTGCGCGCCGCGGTGCGCAGCACCGGCGCCGAGTGACCGGCGAGGCCGACGCGGCACATGCCGGTGCGGGTATGCAGGAACACCGCGGCCACGGTGACGAACATGCCGGCTTCCAGGACCGGCATCAGCGACGCCTGCAGTGCCTCCAGCAGACTCGCCGGGCCACTGCAGGTCTTCAGATGGTGGCGCAGGTCGGAGACCAGATACGCCATGTACATGGCGCCCGACACGCCCTTGCCGGAGACATCGCCGATCAATACCGCCAGTTCATCGCCGCGGCGATCGATATGGTAGAAGTCGCCGCCCACCATCAGCGCCGGGGTGTAGCTCAGCGCCAATTCGAAGCCGTCGATGTCTTTCGGCGGCGGCGTCAGCAGACGCTGCTGGATGCGCTGCGCCAGGCGCAGATCGGAGTCGCGCAGCTTGCGCGAGCCTGCCGCGGCCTGCGCGCGCAGCGCCGCCAGCGGAATGCGCAGCAGCAGGCAGGCATCCTTGAGCTGATCGAGCGGCACTGGCGTCGCCGGGCGGGTGCCGGTGGGGTCCACGCCCTCGATCAGCAGCCCCACCTGGCCATCCACCGGCGCGGCGATGAAAGGATCGACCTCCGCCACCGACAGCGATTGCGCCAGCCGCGTGCATTCGTCCGGCATCCACACGCTCACCCCCTCGGGCTGCGCGCGCAGCGCCGACAGCGCCCGGAACACGGTGCTGCGCGAGATCTCGGCGCCCGCCGGCGCGCGCGCCAGGATGCGGCCCAGCTTCCAATCGACCAGGCAGGCGCGCACCGCGCCCGGCACCGCGGACACAATGGCGCCCAGGGCCGACAGCGCCTGATGGTCGACATCGCTGGTATCGGCGCGCAGCGCCGCGAGGACCGCTGCGCCCAACTGCAGAGTCGATGGCGCCGGCGGCTGCAGCGTGCGCTCGACCGGCGGATTGGCGCGCACGGTGCCGGCCAGCACGCTGTTGTAGACCAGGGTGACGCGCCCGAGGCTGAGCACATCGCCCTCGCGCAGCGGGCGATCGCCGATCAGGCGCACGCCGTTGATCTCGGTGCCGTTGGCACTGCCCAGATCGCGCAGCCGCCAGCCATCGGGCGCGCGCAGCACCTCGGCGTGGCGGCGCGATACGGTCGGGTCCTCCACCGGATAGTCGACATTGGGGTCGCGGCCGAGCACGCCATCGCGCTCGATGGTCAGCACCCGCCCTTGCTGCACGCCGCTCAAAACCACCAGATACATGAGGACTTTCCTTCCGTGCTGGACCGCGCCCGCGCGCAAACCGCTGCGGCCGGCGCTGCTGCATCATAGTCGCGCCCCGAGCGGGGCGACTGGCACCTGCACCCTGCGCCCCCACTGACGAGGTTCCGATGACGATTGCCTACTGGTGCGTGATGATCGCCGCCTTCCTGCCGCTGCTCTACACCGGCATCGCCAAGTTCAGCGGCCCCGGCTTCAACAACCACACGCCGCGCGATTTTCAGGCGCAGCTGCAGGGTTTCCGGCAACGCGCGCATTGGGCGCATCTGAACTCCTTCGAAGCCTTTCCCCCGTTTGCGGTGGCAGTGATCATCGCCCATCAGCTGGGGCTGCAGCAGTCCACGCTGGATGCGCTGGCGATCGGTTTCATCGTCGCGCGGCTGGCCTATGGCGCCTTCTATCTGGCCGACATGGCGACACTGCGCTCGCTGGCCTGGGTGGCCGCGGTGGGCTGCTGGGTGACCATGCTGGTCAAGCTGGCCTGACGGCGCTGCGTCAGCGCTCTCTCGAGCAATACGGATACCGACGATGAACTGGATGCATGCGCTGACGCTGTACGCCGTGCTGGGCGGGGTCGCCCAGGCACAAACGGCCGACGAACGCTTCACCGCGCTGTGGCAGCAGGAGTGGGCCTGGCGTTTGCAGCAACTGCCGCTGATGGCCACCAGCGTCGGCGTGCACACCTACGACGACCGGCTGGACGCGGTCGGCGTGGCGGCACAGACGGCGCGGGCGAAGCACTGGCGCGCGGTGCTGGCCGACCTGGCTCGGATCGATCCGGCCGAGCTGTCGGCGCCGCAGCGCGTCAATTATCGGATCTACCAGGCGCAGCTCGAAGGACTGGCCGGCGATATCGAACTCGACGGCTATCTGATGCCGATGAACTCGGACTCCGCCTTCTATTCCGAGCTCGCCAGCCTGCCGCGCACGCATCCCTTCCGCGATGAGCGCGATGTGCAGAATTACCTCGCGCGGCTGCGTGCGCTGCCGGCCTATTTCGAGCAGAACATCGAGCTGCTGCAGCGTGGGCTGAAGCGGGGCGTCAGCGTGCCGCAGGTGGTGCTGAGCGGCCGCGATCAGGCCATCGCTGCAGTCGCCGAGCTTCAAGATCCCACGACCAGCGGCTATTACGCGCCCTTCCTGCAGCTGCCCGCCAGCATCAGCAGCGAGCGCGCGAGCGAGCTGCAGGCGGAGGCGCAGCGCGTGCTGCGCGAGGCAGTCATTCCGGCGCATCAGGTGCTGCTGCGCTTCATGCGCGAGGAGTACGTGCCGAAGGCGCGCAAGACGCTCGCCGCCTATGCGCTGCCGCAGGGCAAGGCCTGGTATCGCCGGCAGATCCTGAACTTCGTCACCGAGGACCTGAGCCCGGAAGCTATCCACCAGACTGGCCTGGATGAGGTTGCGCGCATCCGCGCCGAGATGGACGGCATCCTGGAGGAGCTCAAGTTCGACGGCGATCTGCCGGCCTTCCTGCGCTTCCTGCGCAGCGATCCGCAGTTTTACGCAAAAACGCCGGACGAACTGCTGGCGGCGGCGGCGTGGATCGCCAAGCGCGCCGACGGTCTGCTGCCGCGCTATTTCGGCAAGCTGCCGCGACTGCCCTACGGCGTGGCGCCGGTGCCCGATGCCATCGCGCCGTACTACACGGCCGGTCGCTACGTGCCGGCCGCCGAAGGCTCGCGCGAACCGGGCTGGTACTGGGTGAACACCTACAACCTGCCGAGCCGCTCGCTGTACGCACTGCCGGCGCTGACGCTGCACGAGGCGGTGCCGGGCCATCATCTGCAGGGTGCGCTGGCGGCAGAACAAGGCGAGCAGCCGGATTTTCGTCGCTACACCTACATCTCGGCCTACGGCGAGGGCTGGGCCTTGTATGCAGAGGAACTGGGCAATGAGATGGGCATCTACCGCACGCCCTACGAGCGCTTCGGCCAGCTGAGCTACGCGGCCTGGCGCGCCTGCCGGCTGGTGGTCGACACCGGCATCCACACCCAGGGCTGGACGCGTCAGCAGGCGGTCGACTACATGTTGGCCAACACCGCGCTCAGTCAGCATGAGGTGGAGACCGAGGTCGATCGCTATATCTCTTGGCCGGGTCAGGCACTCAGCTACATGATTGGCATGATCCGCATCCGCGAGCTGCGCCGCGAGGCGGAGACAGCGCTCGGCGCGCGCTTTGATTTGCGCGCCTTCCACGACACCGTGCTGGAACTGGGTTCGGTGCCCTTGCCGCTGCTCAGCGAGCACGTGCGCGCGTGGATCGCCAGCCAGTCGCCCGCGGCCTGATGGCATGCGCCGCTGGCTGCTGTGCCTGCTGTTGCTGGCGGGGCCACTGATGGGCGCGACGCCCGTCAGCAGCGAACGCGCCGAGCGTGCGCGCGAGCGCGTGCAGGCGGCGCTGACGCAGGCGCTGCGCGCACTCGGAACCGACTGGGGCGCGCCGCTGTACCTGCGCATCTTCAAACAGGAAAGCGCGCTGGAAGTCTGGGTGGCGACGCCCAGTGGCTACCAGTTGCTGCGCGAGTACCCGATCTGCACTTGGTCGGGCAGCCTGGGGCCGAAGCAGCGCGAGGGCGATGGTCAATCGCCAGAAGGCTACTACCGGGTCGCCGCCGGCCAGCTCAATCCGCGCAGCAACTACCACCTGGCCTTCAACCTGGGCTACCCGAATGCCTTCGACCGCGCCCACCAGCGCAGCGGCAGCTTTCTGATGGTGCACGGCAACTGCGTGTCGATCGGTTGCTATGCGATGGGCGACGCCAACATCGAAGAGATCTACTCGCTGATGGCCGCCGCGCTCAGCGCCGGGCAAAGCGAGGTGCCGGTGCATGTCTTTCCCTTCCGCTACACGCCGGGCTGGCAGCAGCAGCACGCCAGCAGCCCCTGGCTCGATTTCTGGACCCAGCTGGAGGCCGGCTACCAGGCCTTCCAGGCCGGCGGCCAACCGCCGCTGGTGCGGGTGGAGCAGGGGAGGTATGTGGTGCGGCGGGAAGGCTAGCCTTGGGCAGGCAGGATCGCCGCGTCGAGGAGGGCGCCGGTCCCCGGCGCCTGAAAGCCACCGATGACGGATGCCTGCCGCCCGCCTTCTGGTGCAGCGCAGCATACGCAGCGTTTGACGGCGATCAAACAACCCGCTAGATGTGCGCGGCCCGTTTCGCCGCCCAGCCCAGTTCGAGGACATCGGCATGCATATCCCCAAAGGTGAGTTCCTAGGCCATCCCAAAGGCCTGTTCCTGCTGTTCGCCACGGAAATGTGGGAGCGCTTCAGCTACTACGGCATGCGCGCCTTGCTGGTGCTGTCGCTGGTGGCGGGCGTGGAGGCGGCCAATCCGGGCTTCGGCTGGACGCGCGCCGATGCGCTGGAACTCTATGGCCTGTTCACCGGCTTCGTGTACTTCACCCCGCTGATCGGTGGCTGGCTGGCCGACAACTTCCTGGGTCAGCGCAAGTCGATCATTATCGGCGGCGTCCTGATGGCGATCGCCCAGTTCATGTTGGCCGCGGCCATCCCGGGCAATCTGCCGCTGTTCTACGCAGGCCTCGTGGTGCTGTGCATCGGCAACGGCTTCTTCAAGCCAAACATCTCGACGATGGTGGCCGAGTTCTACCCGGCCGGCGACGCCCGCCGCGACGGCGCCTTCACCATCTTCTACATGGGCATCAACCTCGGCGCCTTCCTCGCGCCCTTCGTGTGCTCCACGCTGGGTGAGGACCCGACCTACGGCTGGAGCTACGGCTACGCCGCCGCCGGCGTCGGCATGATCCTCTCGGTGATCATCCAGCTGATCTTCGCCAAGCGCATGTTGGGCGATATCGGCGTCGAACCCGCCGCCAAGCGCTCGCTGCAGATGTCTGGCGGCAAGAAAGAGCCGCTCACGAGCGAGGAAGTCGATCGCCTGCGCGTAATCTTCATGCTGTTCGTCTTCGTCGTGCTGTTCTGGGCCGCCTTCGAGCAGGCCGGTGGTCTGATGAACCTCTACGCCTCCGAGAAAACCGATCGCGCGATCGGCTCCTTCATCGTCCCGGCCGGCTGGTTCCAGTCGCTCAATCCGCTGTTCATCGTGTTGCTGGCGCCGGTGTTCGCCGCCCTGTGGGCGCGCATGGGCGCGGCGGGGAAGAATCCGCCCACGGCGAAGAAGATGGTGCTGGGTCTGATCCTCACCGGTATCGGCTTCTTGTTCATGGTGGCGGCTGCCTTCGATCAGCAGGGCAGCGCCGATCATCTGGCCGGCATGCACTGGCTGGTGTTTGCCTACCTGTTCCACACCATGGGTGAGCTGTGCATCTCGCCGGTCGGCCTGTCGATGGTGACCAAGCTGGCGCCGCTGCGTCTGGCCTCGCTGATGATGGGCGTGTGGTTCCTGATCAACTTCGTCGCCAACTATGCCGCCGGCATCATCGGCTCCTACGCCGAGTCGCTGGGCGAACTGGCGATCTTCGGCGGTCTCGCCGGCACGCTGTTCGGCTTCTCGGTGATCCTGTACCTGCTGTCCGGGATCCTGCTGCGCTGGACGCACGGCGCCGAGCGCTGATTCGATCTGACTCAAGATCTGCAGCAGGGCGGCTTGGCCGCCCTGTTGCGTTTTTGGCACCCCATACCGGAGCACGCCGATGACGACGCCCGCACCCGCTGCCTTCCAAGCCCCACCACCCGGCGAGCTGATGGGCCATCCGCGTGCGCTGTGGATGCTGTTTGGCGCCGAGTTCTGGGAGCGCTTCTCCTACTACGGCATGCGCGCGCTGCTGGCTGTGTATGTGGCAGCCACCTTCTTCAGCCTGCTGCCGGAGGGCGAGGCGAAGGCGCAGGCCAGTCTGACCTACGGCGCCTACACTGCGCTGATCTACGCCACCGGCCTGTTTGGCGGCTATGTGGCGGATCGCTATCTCGGCTATCGGCCGTCCATTCTGCTCGGCGGCGGCCTGATGGCCGTGGGCCTGTTCCTGTTGCTGATCCCGGAGCTGCACGGCTTTCTGGTCGGCCTGTCCTTCATCGTCGTCGGCAACGGGCTGTTCAAGCCGAACATCTCGGCGATGGTCGGTCAGCTCTACGCCCCGGCCGATGCCCGGCGCGATTCGGGTTTCACCATCTTCTACATGGGCATCAACGCCGGCGCCGCGCTGGCGCCGCTGATCTGCGGCTCGCTGGTCGGCAAACTGTTCGGATTGCAGTGGGGTTTCTTCACCGCCGGGCTCGGCATGATCCTGGGGCTGATGGTGTTCCACTGGCGCACCGGCTGGCTGGGCCACATCGGCGCGGCCCCGGTGCCGGGCGACAACCTGAAGCGCGTGCTGGTCGTGCTCGGCGGCTGCCTGCTGGCGGTGCCGCTGGTGTATCTGCTGCTGAGCCAGGCCAAGCTGGTGAGCTACATCCTGCTCGGTCTGTTCGTGCTGCTGTCGGTGTACTTCATCAGCAGCGGTGCGCGCACTGGCGACCGCGTGCAGCTCGATCGCTACATCGCGATGCTGCTGTTGTTCCTGGCCAAGATCGTGTTCTGGGGCATGTTCGAGCAGGCCGGGTCCTCGCTGAACTTCTTCGCCAAGGATCACGTCAACGCGCCCTTCGACTTCACCGTGTTCCAGTCCTTCAACCCGGTGTTCATACTGCTGCTGGGGCCGGTGTTCGCCTGGGCCTGGCCGCGGCTGGAGGCGCGTGGCCTCAATCCCTCGATCCCGCGCAAGTTCGCGCTGGCGCTGATCCTCGTTGCGCTCGGTTTCACCACGCTGGTGTTGAGCATCGCCTGGCTCAAGGACGATGCCGGCCGCATTCCCTGGGCGATGCTGGCGATCGCTTATCTGATCAACACCATGGGCGAGCTGTGCCTGTCGCCGATTGGTCTGTCGATGGTCACCAAGCTGGCGGCGCCCAAGGATGTGGGCATCGCCATGGGCGCCTGGTTCATGTGCACGGCGATCGGCAATTCCACCGCCGGCCACATCGCATCGGTGGCCTCAGGCGCCGATCTGGCGCAGTACAGCAGCACCTACACGCTGATCGCCGGCGCCGGCTTTGGCCTGGGCTGCGTGCTGCTGGTCGGCGCGCCGCTGGTCAATCGCTTGATGCACGGGGTGAAGTAAGCGGCATCAGCCCAGCGGCGACAGTCCGATCAGCCAGCGGTGCGCCCACAGCACGAAGAGCGCGTACAGCCCCAGTCCCAGGACGATCACGATCGCATCGTTGTACGGGCGCTCGCGCCCGCGGCCGCCGCCAGGGCGCCGCACGGCAGACGCCAGATCGGCCAGCGCCCAGCCGAGGAAAGTGCCGAACAGCAGCAGGTCGGCGCGCGTCGTCGTTGTCGTCAAATGCGCCGCTGACCACAGGATGGTCGCCACCAGCATCGGATGACCGCCGGCGAGCCGGCGGATGCGGCCGGGCAGGTGATAGGCGACCAGCAGCGGAAACACCGGCAGCAGCAGCGTCAGCGTCAGATGGCGCATCCAGCCCGGCGGGCTGTACAGCAACTCTGGTGCCAGCCGCGCCTGCCCGTAGCCGATCACGATCAGTGCCAGCCCGGCCAGCGCCACCAGCGAGTACACGCCCTTCCACGGCTGCTCGCCCACCCGGCCGATCATCGCCAGGCGCCAGCCCGGCGCGACGATGCGCACCGAGTGGATGCCGAAAAACAACAGCAGACCCAGCATCAGCAGCGTCATGGACCGTCTCCGTACTCGCCGTGCTTGCAGTCTGCCACGGCTGCCGCGACACTGCCGGCGCCAGAGGAGGGAAGGCCGATGCCGCGGACCGGGCCACGCCTGCAGGTGCATCAGCATGACTCGGTACTGGGTCGCTGGATGGTGGCGGTGTGGACGCCGCTCCCCGCGTTGCAGGATCTGGTCGCCACGATGTGGTTCGGCGCGGGCAGCGTGCACTACGCCCGGGACCGCATCCTGCCCAGCGGCCAGAGCCAGTTGCTGATCAATCTGGGACCGCCGCAATACCGCATCGACCCTGGTCCGCCAGCCCGACGCATTCCCTTCCGCGACATCTGGTACTGCGGCCTGCAACAGGGGCCGATCGACACCGAGGCGCCGCACGGCAATGCGCTGCTCGGCGTGGCCTTTGCCGCGCACGGCAGCTGCCAATGGCTGGCCAGCGATGTGCGTGAGTACGGGAACCGGATCGTGCCATTGAGCGATGCGCTCGGCGATGGCGTGCTCGACCTGCGCGAACGCTTGCTCAACATGGAGAGCCTGGCGGCGCGCTTCGCCTGTGTCGAAGCCTGGCTGTTGGCGCGGCTGCGGCCCGCGGACAGTGTGCATCCGGCGGTGCGCTGGTGCTTGCGGCGCATCGCCAGCGCCAATGGCCAGACCAGCGTGGAGGCGCTGGCGCGGGAGAGCGGCTACACGCGCAAGCATTTGAACGCGCTGTTCCAGCGCCAGGTCGGATTGGGTCCGAAGGCGCTGGCCCAGGTGCATCGATTCCGGCATGCAATTGCCAAGCTCACACGCCAGGATCAGGTGCCTTGGGCCGAGCTTGCCAGCGAGTGCGGCTACTACGATCAGTCGCACCTGCTGCGCGACTTCAAAGCGCATTCGGGCTACGCGCCGGGCGATCTGCTGCGGCGCGCGCGCCCGGATGCCGGCAGTGTCGTGGTGGAATGAGGTTCCATTTTTCCTAGCGTGCGCCGTCTGGCGGCGCTAACGTGTCAGCGTCGCACAACCGGGAGCGCACCCATGCCAGAGTTCAACCTTTACGCGGTGATCACGGCAGCCATCGCCAGCTTTGTCCTCGGCGGTCTGTGGTATTCGCCGCTGTTGTTCGCGCACGTCTGGCAGCGCGAGGCCGGCGTCAGCGACGAGCAGCTCAAGAACGCCAATATGGGCCTGATCTTTGGGACCGCGCTGGTGCTGTGTCTGATCGCGTCCTTCGTGTTCGCGCTGTTTCTCGGTCCGCGCCCGCCGATCGCGCTTGGGCTGGGTGCGGGATTCTCCGCTGGACTGTGCTGGGTGGCGTCCAGCTTCGGCATCAACTACTTGTTCGAGCGCCGCAGCCTGAAGTTGTTCCTGATCAATGGCGGCTACCACACGCTGCAGTTCACCGTGATCGGTCTGATTCTGGCCCTGTGGCCCTGACGGGAGCGCACACATGAAGGTTGTACGCAAAGCCGATCATGAGGTGGGCGAGGACACCGCGCGTACCCAAACCGGCAAGTCCTTGTCGGAATGGTTCGCATTGATCGATGCGCAGGGCGGCCCTGACCTCGGCAGGCGCGAGATCGGCCAGTGGCTATATGCCGAGATGAAGCTGGATCCTTGGTGGTCCGCCACCATCAACAACGAGTACGAGTTGGCGCGCGGCGTGCGTGAGAAGGACGGCACTCCGCGCGGCTACACCATCTGCGCCACCAAGACCATCAAGGCCGATGCGGCGCGCTGCTATGCCGAGTTTGCCGACGCCAGCGCCTGGGATGGCTGGTTCGGTAGCGGTCATGTGCTGGAGCTGCGCGACGGTGGCTCGCTCACCAATGACGATGGCAATCGAGCGACGATCAAGAAGGTCAACCCGGCGAAGAACCTGCGCCTGATCTGGGACGATGCCGACCTGACCGTGCCCACGCCGGTGGAGATCAAGTTCAGTCCGACAGGCGCCAAGACCACGGTGATGGTGACCATCGACCGCCTGCAGACGCGCGCCGAAGCCGACGGCTATCGGCGCGCCTGGGGCGAGGCGCTGGATCGGCTCAAGCAGCGCATCGAAGGAGCGTGATTGCGCAATCGTTACTCGGCCGGGCCACCACGGATGGCGGAGGCTGCGGCGGTTCGCAATGAGGCCGGATGGTGAACGATCCGGCCCGTCGGCATCGCCGCCGCGCACTCAGGCCCTTTTCCTGCGCCACCACCAGATGCCCAGCCCCAGGCCCAACAACAAGCCCGGCGATCCGTAAAGCAGGCCGCGCTGGACCCGGTGCCACAGGGCCGCGCGCTGTTCGGCTTTGACTTTTTCGAAGTTGGGCGCCGGGCACTCGCGGCCGAAGCGCTCGCCCCAGGGCACGTAGGCGCCTTGTTTCAGGTAGCGCTTGTAGATCGTCTGCGCCTGATCGTAGTGGCGGTCGATCAGCCAGTGCGTGCCCTCGCAGAGCACCGCGGCGAAGGCCTGCGAGCGCGCCGGCAGCAGGTCGGCGGCTTTGCCGGCCAGCGCGGCGGCGCGCAGGCGGTAGTGGAAGCGCTCCAGCGGCTGGGCGACGCTCTGCTTCAGGCGCTCGCGTTCGCCGTCGCTGGTGTAGGGGCCCTCGATTTTCAGATCGCTGCGCGGATTCTCGATCGGGTTGTAGTTTTCATCCCAGGTGATCGGGCTGTTGAGGTCGAAGTTGCCGCCCCAGATGGCGTAATCGGGATCGCCCTCGTAGCCCATGATTTCCATGCCGGCGTGACGGGCGACGGTGGCGGCCTCGAACCAGGCCTGTGCCTGATCGACCCGGTTCCAGGCCTCGGTGCCCTTGAGCGCCTTGACGTAAGCCTCGGCCTGCGCCCGGATTTCGGGGTTGTCGAAATAGGCCAGCGCCTCGGCGGCGCGATCGGCGCGCACCAGCCGGCGCGCCAGCAGCGCGCGCAGCGCCTCGGCATTGCTGGCGCCGTCGTAGCCGAGGCCCCAGCCGGCGGCATAACCGTAGGACTCGTCCTCGTCCTCGCCCACACCAGCTTTTTCCGGGGGTGCAGGCCGCGGCTGCCCGGGCGGCGCCACGCGGTCGACGAAGGCCTTCAGTTCGTCCAGCGAGACCACCCGCTCGGCGACGTAGGCGGCATCCGCCCAGTATTTTTCGGCGCCGGCGTACAGCAATTCCAGCGCCTGCACGTAGTCGCCGCGCGAGAGCGCCAGCGTGCCGGCTTCGGCCTGCACCCGGCACTGCGGCTTCAGCCACTCGCTGCCGTAGTAGTCCTGCAGATCCCGCACCGGAATCTGGCCCCAGTCCTCGCTGGCCGGGAAGGCTTTGGCGGCGGCGGCGTAGGCTTGTGCGGCTGCCGCGGTATCGCCCGCGCGCAGCGCCAGCTTGGCGCGCACCCAGGCCGCCAGCGGTGTCTCGCCGCTCGCCCATTGGGTCGCCAGCTCGAAGCGTCCGGCACGATAGGCGACCGCCGCCAGGCGTTCGGGCGCCGGCACGGCAGTCGCCGGCAGCGCCGCCAGACTATCCAGCAGCGCGAGCACGCGTGGATTGTCCGGTGGCGCATCGAAGCTCGGGTATTCCTCATCGCTCGCTTGCTCGATCAGCTCATTGCTGCGCGCATACAGGTAGGCCAGCAGCAGTTGCACGCCCACCGGATCGGCCAGCAGCGCATCGACCTGTGCCGGATCGCGCACCGCCTCGCGGGTGACGAACAGCAGCGAGTTGCGGCCGGAGGCGGCGCCATAAGCCGCTTGCTCGGCGTACAGGCGCACCGCGCCGATCAGATCCTGCTGCTGGGTGCGCAGCACGCGCGCCTGCTCGCCCAGGCTGGCGATGGCCAGTGCCAGCGGATCGCGCCCGCCGGCGGCGGCCAGCGTACGCGTGCGCTCGAAGGCGGCGATCGCCTCGGCCGCCCGGTTACTCTGTGCGTGGATGCGGCCTTCCATGTAGGCGGCCCAGACGCCGCGCAGCGAGCGCTCGGCTTCGGGCAGCGCGCCAATGGCCGCAAAGCGCGCCAGGGCGTCGTCCCAGTCGTACTGGGCGTAGGCCACGGCGCCTGCGGTGTACAGCGCCACATCGCGCGGCAGATCGCCCGCCAGCGCCAGTGCGGCCTCGGCGCTGCTGGTGGCGCGCATCGCCGTCACCACCTGCATCTGCGCCTCGCTCAGCCCCTCGCCCTCGGCCTTGCTGCGCAGCTCGCCGCTGTCGTCCCAACCGCCCGACTCGGCCAGTGTGTAGCTGGCCGCAGGACGCGCCACCAGGCGGCTGACCTCGAAATCGAAGCTGCCCTCGGGCAGGCCGTTCATCACCGCGCCGCGCCGGTCGAGCACGGTCATCGGGAAGTCTGGCCCGCAGGCGAGTGCCGGTGCGGCCAGCGCCAGGGCCAGCGAGAGCGTCAGGGCAGAGCGGGTCAGTGTCATCAGGGCAGTGTCCATTCAGAGGGGAGCGCAGCCGCGCAGCGGGCCCAGCCGATCTGCAGCTGGCGGCCGCTGCGCAACCAGGCCGCGGCATCGGGCTGCAGGACCAGCGGCGTGCCCGCCCGCAAGCGATAAGGCGGCAGGGCGTCGGCGTAGGAGCAGTGCACGGGCAGTTCCACCGGCGGCGGAGGAGCGTCCAGATTACCTGCATTGTGCAGCCAGAGATCAACGCTGCCCTGCGTTTGTGCCCGACTGCGCACGCGCCAGTCCGCGCGCAGCGGCTGGCCCTCGACCAGCGCGCGCCAGCTGGCGCTGCTGAGCGTGCGGCGGTCGCCGGGCAGCGGCAGCCGGAACCACAGAAACCCGCGCAGCCGCTGCGGCGGATCGGCGGCCAGCGCAGCGAGCAGGTGCGCGAGCGCCAGCGGGTCGGCGCGCAGTTCCACGCCGGCCGGGCCCGTGCGGTCGAGCGCGCCCTCGGCATCCACCCCCAGCAGCGCGCCGGCGGCATCGGTGCGCACGCGCACGCCGTAGGCCGGCAGCGCCACCCAGTAGGGCCGCGGCGAGCGCTGTTCCCAGGCGCGGATCCAGTCGAGCGCGCGTTCGGAGTCGAACAGGCCTTGCTGCGGGCGCTGCACCGCATGTACCTGCAGCACGCTGTGATCGACGGCGGCGAGCACCTCCGCCAGCGCCGGGCTGTCGAGCCAGCTCGGCAGTGCGGTGATCGACAGCGGCAGCGCGCCCGGCAGGTGGCCGCGCAGCTCGACCAGCCAGTGTGCGTAATCAGCCAGCGCGGCGCTGGCGCAGTCGTGATCGATCTCGATGCCGACCAGATGTACGCCCGCCGCCTGCCAGCGCGTCAGCAGCGGCGCCAGCGCCTGCGTCAGCGCCTCGACCGCGATCGGCAGCCGGCTGCCCTCGATGCGCACCACCAGCCGCACCGGCGCGGCGCGGGCGGCCAGCACCGCCAGATCCGGCGCGGCCGGGCGCAGCTGATCGCCGACCACCTGCAGTGCCAGCACGCGCCATCCGCCGACCGGGGCGTCGTCCATGGCGCGCGCCACCGCCGGCGTCCACAGGCGTTGCCAGAGATAGGCCTCGTGCGCCAGCGGCACGGGCGCGCGCTGGCAGCCAGCCAGCAGCACCAGCGCCGCCAGCAGCCAGCGCACGCGGGCTCAGCCCTGCGGAATCAGGGCATCGACGCCGGCGCGGGTGATCGGATGGTAGTTCGGGCGCGCCTTGAGGTAGGCGGCGCGAGCAAAATCCTGCTGAGCGGGATTTTTCATCAGCGCCGCATAGATCGGCAGCACGAATTTGCGCCGGCCGACGTGCTCCAGAAAGCGCTCGATGGCCGGGAACACGGCGCGATCGTCGTGCGCAATGGCCTGCATGAACCACGCAAAGGCGACCTCACTGTTGCCGGTGTCGCTGAGCGCAAAGCGCGCATCGAGGGCGCGCAACTGCGCCACGGTGAGGTCCGCCGGCAGCCCTTCGATGAAGCGCATCCACTCCTGCGTGCTCCACTGGCTGGCGTCGATGGCGTCGGGCGTCAGCGTGCCGGCGGCGTAGTCCCGGAGCGTGGCATCGATGGCGACGAAGCGGCTGGCGGTGGTGCGCGGGGCGAAGGCGGGATAGCCGCCGCCGTCGACGAAGGCGGCGATCTCCTCGGCGCTGAGCTTGCCGGGATGGGCGTCGAGCAGCTCGGTCTGCAGAAAGCTCAGGAAGTCGTCGGTGCTGGCGGTGCCGAAGGCATGCTGGTCGAACCAGCGGCGCAGGAAGGGATCGAAGACCTCGCGGCCAAAGCGCTGCTCCAGCGTGCGCAGGAACAGCATGCCGCGGGTGTATGGCACCTCGGTCAGGCCATCGTCCGGATCGCGGCCCGGCAGCGACAGGCGCAGGCGCTGCAGCGCCGGTTCGAGCTCGGCCATCTCGACGATCAGATCGTGCTCGGCGAGCTGGCGCTCCATATCGGCGCGCTCGGCGCCGAAGGCGGCCTCGACGATGCGGTTCTCTACGTAGGTGGTGAAGCCTTCGTTCAGCCAGATGTGTTCCCACGTGGCATTGGTGACCAGATTGCCCGACCAGGAATGCACCAATTCATGCGCAATCAGCGCGACCAGACTGCGGTCGCCGGCGATGATGGTGGGGGTGACGAAGGTCAGCCGCGGATTCTCCATGCCGCCGAAGGGAAAAGAGGGCGGCAGCACCAAGAGATCGTAGCGGCCCCAGCGATACGGGCCATACAGTTTTTCGGCGATCTCGATCATCTGCTCGGTGTCGGCGAACTCAGCGGCGGCGCGTTCCAGCACGGACGGTTCGGCATACACGCCGCTGCGCTCGCCGAGCGGCGCAAAGGCGAGCTTGCCGACCGCAATCGCCAGCAGATAGCTGGGGATCGGCTGCTCCATGCGGAAGCGGTAATCGCCGTCGGGCGCATCAGCCGGATGGTTGTCGGCGCTCATGCGCGCGAGCAGACCCTTGGGCGTGCGAATGTGCGCCGCGTAGGTGAAGCGCACGCCCGGGCTGTCCTGAATCGGCACCCAGGACCGCGCGTGGATCGCCTGCGACTGGCTGAACAGAAAGGGCGCATCCTTGCCTGCGGTCAGCTCTGGCGCCAGCCACTGCAGACCCGAGGCCTGCGGCGAGGTCTGGTAGCGGATGCGCACGCGCTCGGCATCCTCGGGCAGCGTGATCGACAGCGCCTGCCCGTAGATCGGATCGGCCTTGGCGAGCTGGAACGGGGTGCGCCGAAAACCCTCGGAGCCGATCGCCCAGACCTGCTCGATGCGCAGATCGCGCGTGTCCAGCACCAGCGTGCGCGCGTCGGCCGTCTTGCGCTCCAGCGTCAACTCGACGAAGCCGTCGAGCACCTGGCGCTCGAAGGACACCTCCAGATCGATCAGCGCGTGGCGCACGCGCACGGCATCGCTGTTGGCGTAGGAATGCGGGTCGGCGGCGGCGCAGTTCAGGGTCACGAGGGTCAAGGCACAGGCAGTCAGGACGCGCATCGGCGGGGGAGTCGACCAGGGGGGCGCTGAGTATGCCGCAGCGTGGTAGCGGCCTTGACCCACCGCAAAACCCAGCTTCAGCTGGCGCCTACAGTGCAGCTATCCGCGTGTGCTGGATCCTGCTCATGGCAATCCGCT
Source organism: Lysobacterales bacterium (assembly GCA_046346965.1). Lineage (GTDB taxonomy): Bacteria > Pseudomonadota > Gammaproteobacteria > Xanthomonadales > SZUA-5 > JAXMHB01. The sequence goes on along the minus strand of JAXMHB010000006.1, from coordinate 222,245 downwards.
TGCTGCTGGTACTGCTGTTCCTCGCGCCAGCCCCGCTGTGGGCGCAATACTGGACGCGTCTGCCCAGCGACGGCGAACTCCAGTCCGCCGCCGATACCTATGCCAGCGAGATGCTCAAGCAGCGCCGCCAGGATCCCTGTCACATCTCCAGCAGCGAGACCCATCGCGTGGTCAAACTGCATCACAAGACCGATTCGGCGCTGTTTCTGGCGCATCTCGATCTGACCCTGACCACCACGCGCTACGAGTGGGACTTCCGGGCGCGCGATTGCAACACGGCGGCGCCGCCCGTCACCGCGAGCGATGACTTCAACGCGGTGCTGATGCAGGACGCCAGCAGCGGCGCCTTCACCTTTGGCACCTCGCTGGCGCCGCTGGAGAACTGGCTCACCAGCTACGACGAGGGCTGGAGCGCGCAGGCGCCCACCGGCAAGCCGCCGTGTCCGGCGGCGGTGCGCCAATTTGGCCTGAATCCCCAGGCGGCAACCGCCTCGCGCTGGGATCTCAACGATCTGCGCGGCCAGTTCGCCGAGGCGATTGCGCGCTACAACGCCGAGAACGCGCAGCAGACCTATGCCACCGACAACGTGATGGGCGTGCTGCCGGCGATCAGCTGGCTGGCGCACCAGGGTGGCACGCTGAACGTGGTCAGCAAGCAGTTCGTGTTTGCCAGCGACGCCGACCGCGAGCGCTGGCAGCGCGCCCGCACGCGCACTCTGCCCGACACCGACGCCGGCGTCGGCACCGAGCGCGCGCTGCAGAGCGCCATTTACAGTGCGTCCAAAGCCGCCGGTCGCAAACTCCATCCGGGCGATGTGTTCTACCTCGCGCTGCAGCAGCGCCAGGGCAACGTCAAGGACGCGCTGCTGCTGGCGCACAACACGCTGCGCTCGATGGCGCGCGTCAACGACAACGAGCTCACCGACGTCAGCCAGGACATTCCCTTCATCAACGACTACCTGGAGCAGAGCGTGGTCCAGCGCAACGATCTGCAGAACGCCGGCATCTGGTACCACTTGTTTGGCACCGCCTATTTCGAGATGCAGGCGCGCGGCGAGTGGGGCGTCAACACGCTGGCGCAGCTGACCGTCGATGGCGGCGGCGATCTGATGTTCGATGCCCTGCAAGAGATGCACGAGATCTACAAGACCGACCCGACGCTGCAGATCCCGCAGAACCGCAGCTCGATCTCGGTGCTGGCCAACCAGGTAGAACAGCTCTATCGCAAGCTCAAGGACAGCCAGGCGGACGATCCGGACAAGTACTGCTACAACGTCTACGGCGCCCAGCTCGGCGCCTGGCTGTACCGCGAGAAGCTGCCCGCCATCGGCGGCAAAGCGCCGGCCTCGACACCGCCGCCGGGCGAGACGATGACCATCTTCGGCCCGCTGCCGGCCAGCGTGACCGGTGTGGTCATCTCCTCCTCGCCACTGAATCTGGTGTGGGAGGGCAACGGCTACCGGATGACGCTGGACCAGGCGAGCGGACAGCTCAGCGGCTACTACCCGCTCAAGCTGATTCCCTACCTGGAATCCGATGGCAGCTGGGGCGTGCTGTGGGAAGACCAGCTCGGCCAGCCCTACCGGGTGCAGCTGCAAGCCAGCGCCGACGGCGCGGCGCATCTGACCCGAGTGCAGGACGGCGAGGTCAGCATTCACCCGATCACGCTGACCGCGGGCGAGCGGCTGACGCTGGAGGTCGACGGCGCGCTGCAATTGACGCGCGCTGACGGCGAGCTCATCGGCGCCATCGACCCGGCCGCGAGCGCCGCGGCGGCGCCGGTCGAGGTCGAGGCCGAGCCGATCCAGGCCGAGGCACCGATGGCGGATCAGGCACTGGCGGAGGCGCAGCGTGAGTACGAGGCCGCCTACAGCGCCTACACCACGCTGGCCACCACCGGCGGCGAGGGCAACATCGAGGAAGCGCTGGCGCGCTACAAGGCCGCCTATGCCCGTTTGCAGGCGCTCAAGGCCGAGCGCGGCGAGCGCTGAACCGGTGACGCTGCAAATCCGCGATACTGCGCCCTCAATTTTCGAGTGGCGCTGATGACTGTACGCACCCTGGCTCTGGCCATCGCCTTGATCTGGTCGAACGCCGCGACCGCTGCCCGGCCGCAGCCGATGGCCGAGACGCCGCTGCCGCTGGACCGTGCGCTGTCGATGGCGCTGGTGATCCATCCCGATCTGGTGGTGTTGCAGGAAGACGATCTGCAGCGCTTCCGGCTGTCGAGCACGCAGAGCATGACGGCGGGCGCGATGATTGGCATGGTCGGCTCGCCGGCGGTGGCCTCCTGGGTGACCTCGGTGACACCCGGCAGGTTTCTGTGGTCGGCCTCGCAGGACATGGCGGTCGGCGCCGCCCTTGGCGTGGCCACCAGCGTGATCACCGAAGGCGTGGCCGCGGTCAAACGCCGCAATGATCGCAAGCGCCTCGAACTCATCCAAAAGGCCGTCGGCACCACCGCCTGGGGCGAGCGCCTGGAAAACGCGGTGCGCAGCGGTCTGAGCAGCGAGGGCCTGGGCCCCGGTTTTGCCTTCCTCGACGAGGTGCCGCGCAAGCGCGTGGGTGCCTGGACCTTCGATGCCCCCGGCCGCGCGCTGGGGACGCTGCAGGGCTATGTGGCGTTCACGCCGAACCTGCGTGGCATCCGCATTGCGCTGGCGGCGACGGTGGAAGATCGCCGGGTGATCCGCGACACCCAGCTGCGGCTGCGCCTGGAACGCCTGCCGCTGCGCCAGGTGGCGGTCGAATACCTGATCGCGCTGCCCGACGACGCCGATCTCAACCAGAGCGAGCGCAGCCAGCGCTGGGCCGAGCAGACGCCTGAAGCCTTCGCCGCCGCGATCCAGACCGGGATCGACGAGACCCTGCGCCTGGCCAACCAGCACTGGCGCGACCCGAGCCTGCGCGTGACCTTCGAGGAACCAGTGTCCTTCCGCGCCGACACCCGCATCAACGGCACCGGCCGGGTGCTGGAACGCCAGGACGACCGCGTGCTGATCGAAGACCGTTACGGTGGACTGCATTCAGTCCCGGTGGGGCTGCTGGAACCCTGAGCTGCGGGCGAGCGCCGAAACCCCGGAGGGCGCCGGTCCCCGGCGCCAAGCGTCAGGCCATCAACAAAAAGGCGCCGGTTGCCCGGCGCCCAGGTTGATCCGAGGAGGGCGCCTTTCCCCGGCGCCGCACTGGCTCAGTACACGTCCTCGACCGTGTTGTGGATGTTGAACTTGCCGGTCGGCGTGACGATGTCCGGGCCCTTGATGACCTTCTTCAGCTTCAACGTGCGGTCGTCGATCACCACCAGCGCGCTTTCTTCCTTGCTGCCGCTCCACACCGAGAACCACACCTCATCGCCAGCGGCGTTGTACTCCGGCTGCACCACGCGCTTGGGACCCGGGCCGAGCTTGGCCCAGTCGGCGATCGGCAGCACCTTGTAGCCCTTGGACAGATCCTGGGTGTCGAACACCGCCACCGTCTGGCTGATCTTCGGATCCGGGTTCAGCGGCGTGTCGGCGTACAGGTGATGGCTCTTCGGGTGGGTCTTGACGAACAGCGAGCCGCCGCCCTGCCCGGTGAGGGTTTCGACCACCTTCCAGGCCTGCGCCGGGTGGTTCACCGGATCGGTGCCGACCAGCGTGATCTTCTCGTTGCCGAGCGCGCTGGTGACCCAGACCGGACCGAACTGCGGGTGCACGAAGTTGGCGCCGCGACCCGGGTGCGGAATTTTGTCGGCGTCGATCAGGTTGACCATCTTGCGCTCTTTGGAATCGACCACGGCGATCTTGTTGGACTGGTTGGCGGCGGTCAGGAAGTAGCGGTGGGTGGAATCCCAGCCGCCGTCATGCAGGAAGCGCGCGGCATTCAGCGTGGTGATCTGCAGGTTCTCCAGATCCGAGTAGTTGACCAGCAGGATGCGGCCGGTTTCCTTGACGTTGACGATGAACTCCGGGTGCTCGTGGCTGGCCACGATGGCGGCGACACGCGGTTCCGGATGGTATTCCTGGGTGTCCACCGTGGTGCCGCGGGTGGATACGATCTTCAGCGGTTCCAGCGTCGGGCCGTCCATGATCACGAACTGCGGCGGCCAGTAAGAGCCGGCGATCGCGTACTTGTCCTCGTAACCCTGGTACTTGCTGGTCTCGACCGAACGCGCCTCCAAACCCACCTTGAGTTCGGCGACGATCTGCGGCGGATTCATCCACAGGTCGATCAGATCGATCTTGGCGTCGCGACCGATCACGTACAGGTAGCGGCCGGAGTCGGACAGCCGCGAGATATGCACGGCGTAGCCGGTCGGCAGGATGTTGACGATCTCCTTGGTGTCGCCATCGATGATCGCGATCTTGCCGGCATCGCGCAGCGTCACCGAGAAGAAGTTGTCGATGTTGCGCTGGTGCTGCGGCGCGTTCGGGCGCTCGGCCACCGGCACCAGCACCTTCCAGGTCTCGCGCATCTGCGGCATGCCGAATTCCGGCGGGTTCGGCGGATCGTGCTGCAGGAAGCGCGCCATGATGTTGACCTCTTCCTTGGTCAACTCGCCGCTGGTCCCCCAGTTCGGCATACCGGCGGGCGAGCCGTAGTTGATCAGCGCTTCCAGATACTGCGTGCCCTTGGCGCGGGTGATGTCCGGCGTCAGCGGCTTGCCGGTGGCGCCTTTGCGCAGTACGCCATGGCAGCCGGCGCAGCGCTGGAAGAAGATCTCGGTGGCGCGCGCGAACTCCTGCTTGCTGATCGGCGGCGCATCCGGATTGACCACCATTTCGATGCCGGTGGTCGGCACCGCCGAGGCACCCGCCTGATACTTCATCTCGCCTTCCTTGGTGCCGGGATGGCGCGAGCCCTGCGCCGGGTCGGTGGACACCGCGAGCGCCTTGCGCGCCGCGGCCACATCCTCGGCGCTGACGCTGGGGCCGCTGTTGCCCCAGGAGGCGTAGACGTAGCTGACGATGTGGGCGATGTCGGCGTCGGCGATATGGCTCATCGCCGGCATCACGTTGTTGTACTCGACGCCGTTGACGGTGAGCTTGCCGGTGATGCCCTGCAGGATCGATGCGAGCACCTTGGTCTTGTCGTTGTTCTTCAGAAAATCCGAGCCGGCGAGCGGCGGGAAAGCGCCCGGCAGGCCGGTGCCGGTGGGCTGGTGGCAGGCGGCGCAATTGGCCAGAAAGGCGGCTTCGCCAGCCTGATTGCCTTGCTTGGGCAGACGTTCGTTGACGACGTCATTGGCGAGCGCGGCACCGCCGAGCGACAGTGCGAGCAGGAGATACATCGAGGTGTGCTTCAACATGATTGCGACTCCGAGCGATCGCCCGGCAGAGGCTGCGGGCTTGCTGACACACTCGGCGTTGCGCCCCCGCGGGCTCAATGACGCAAGTCAAGTGAGGCGCAGGGCCTGGTGCCAGAGCGCCTGTTTGCGCGCGTAAGACATGCCGGCGTGGGCCGGACTGGTCGAGGGCAAGGCGACGAAATCGATGCCGGGCGGGCGCGGCAGTTGCAGCCGCCGGTACCACCGCGCGGCGGCGGCGCCGTTGAAGCAAACGCGCGCGATGCGCGGGCAGTGCGCATACAGCGACGTCAGATCGTTGGCGCGCACGCTGTCGGGCGCGATCTCGCTGTCTAGACTGCCGGCCCGGCGACAGCGCGCCAGCACATCCCACAGCGCGATGCCGGCAGCCAGCAGGGCTTCGACACGCGCGGCATAGGGTGCCTCCGGCGCACAGCCGCTGAGGCCGGCCACGATCGGCCAGAAGCTGTTGCGCGGATGGGCGTAGTAGTGAGCGGCCGTCAGCGAGGCGATGCCCGGCATGCTGCCGAGCACCAGCACGCGGGCGTCGGCGCGCGCCAGCGGGGCAAAGCTGCTGATGAACTCGGCATTCATGGCGCTGGACGATAGCCGCGCACTGTCGTGGGCGTCGCTATGCTGCGACTCCCCCGACTGCTGGTTCTGGCCATGCCTATCGTCCGCGGATTCCTCGCCGGTTTCGCCGCCACGCTGCTGTTCCACCAGGGCGCGCTGTATCTGCTCAACCTGCTCACTGGCGCCGGACGCGCGGTGTGGTCGATGGCGCCGGTGCCGCCGTTTGGCGTGCCGGCGGTGATCTCGCTGGCCTTCTGGGGCGGACTCTGGGGCGTGCTGCTGGCCTATCTGCTGCGCAGCCAGCGCGGCCTCGGTTACTGGCTGCTCGCGGTCGTGCTCGGTGCCATCCTGCCGAGTCTGGTTGCCCTGCTGATCGTGTTCCCGCTCAAGGGCCTGCCCTTCGCGGCAGGCGGCGACCTGAAGATCTGGATGGCTGCGCTGATCTTGAATGGTGCCTGGGGTCTGGGTGTGGCCCTGTTCTTGCGCCTGCGCGTCAGCGTCGGCGGCTGATGTCAGCCCGCGCCCGGAATGGGCGTATGCGCGCTCGTATCCCTTTGGAGCGAGCCTCATGCGTGCATTCTGGATGGCGTTGGCCCTGGGGCCGTCGATCGCCGTCGCGGCCACTTACACCGTCGATACCGGCTCCGATGCCGCGCTCAGTGCCTGCACCGCAGCGCCCGGCGACTGCAGCCTGCGCGGTGCCATCGAGGCCAGCAATGCGCTGGCCGGCAGTGACAGCATCGCCTTCGACATCCCCCTCAGCGACCCCAGTTACCAGCCGGCGAGCCAGCACTGGCTGATCCAGATCGGCGCCAGCGCGCTGCCGCCGATCACCGACGGCCTGAGCATCGATGGTTACAGCCAGCCGGGCGCCAGCGCCAATACGCTGAGCCCGGATCAGGGTGGCAGCAACGCACTGCTGAAGATCGAAGTCCGCGGCACGCAGACGCAGCAGAACGGCTTCGAGATCGGCAACGTCTTCAATCAGCCGCCGGTGCTGGTGCGCGGACTGGCGATCAACCGCTTCGCCAATCAGGTGTTTCTCGCGGGGTCGTCGGCCCACCGGGTCGAAGGCTGCTTCCTCGGCACCACCATCGACGGCAGCGCGGCGGCGGTCACCGGCAACAGCGGCCTCGGCAATGGCGTGCGGGTGTTCGGTCCGGGGCCGTATGTGATCGGTGGCACCACGCCCGCCGCGCGCAATCTGATCAGTGGCCTGTCCGCGGCGATCGGCTCCTTCAGCAGCGTGGAAGGCGTGCGCATCCAGGGCAATCTGATCGGCACCAACGCCGCCGGCACCGCCGCCATCGCCAATCAGAGCAATGCGCTCGAGTTCACCGGCCCGGTGCGCAACACGCTGATCGGCGGCGACACCGTGGCGGCGCGCAACGTGATCGCGGCCGCACGCTTCGTCGGCCTGTATCTGTCGACCAGCAGCGGCGCCGGCGTGTACAGCGGCACGCGCGTCATCGGCAACTACTTCGGCACCGACGTCAGCGGGCGCCTGGCGCTGGGGAATGGTCTCAATCCGCAGAGCCCCTCGCAGCCGCAGGCGACGATTCAGATGTTCCTCGGTGGCGAATGCGCCATCGACATCGGCGGACTGGCACCTGGTGAGGCCAATCTGATCGCCTATGGCGGCGCCGCCGGGATCCAGATCGGCGGCTGCGAGCGGGCACGGCTGCGCGGCAACGTCTATCGCGCCAACCGCGGAATCGCGGTGGATCTCGGTGCCGGCAGCGTGGCCGATGGCAGCACGCCGAACGACGCCGGCGACCCCGACAGCGGCGGCAATCGCCTGCAGAATTATCCGAGCTTCAGCCTGCCGTCCGGTTTCTTGCCTGCGGGCGGCGCCAGCGTCGAGTTGACGCTGACGGTGGACAGCGCCAGCAGCAATGCGGCCTATCCGCTGACGGTGGATGTCTACCGCGCCGGTTGCGGCGGTGGGGGCGCCGAGTGGCAGGGCAGCACGAGCATCGCAGCCGTCAATGCGCAGTTGCCACAGTCTTTCACGCTAAGCCGCGTGGATGGCAACAATCTGCTGCCGCTGGTGTTGCAGGTCACCGACGCCAACGGCAACAGCAGCGAGTTCAGTGCGGTGGCGGGCGATGCGCTGTACGCCGATGGCCTGGAAGACGGCGCCGCCGCCCCGGTTGGCGGACGTTGCAGCCCGCCGGTGTAAGCCAGCGCTGGCAGGCGCCGCCGCGGAGTCCCGCTACTGGCCCTTGAACCAGGCCAGCAAGCGCGCCCAGAAGCCGGGTTTGGCGACCGGCTTGGCACCGAGCAGATCGGCAGCCTGACGCCCGACACTGGAACTGCTGCGCGCCGCGGGAGCGCTGCTGCCGGCGCCGAGCAGATCGGCGGCGGTGCGGGCGACATTCGGGGTCGCGGCTGCGGTAGCGACCGTATCGCCGCGCAAAGCGGCCTGCAGATCGGGCGCAATCACGAACAGTTTGCTGAAGCCCGACAGATCGAACACCTGACGCACGCTGGGCGCCAGACTGCACAAGCGCACCACGCCGCTGCCTTCAACCTGCTTGGCCAATGCGAGCAGTACGCGCAATCCGGCGCTGCTGACGTAGCTGATGCCACCGAGGTCGACGACGAAGCGCCGCTCGCCCGCCTGGGTCAGGTCGTGGGCAGCCAATTCGAAGTCGGCGGAGGTTTCCGTATCCAGACGCCCGTTGAGGCGCAGCACGCGGAAATCGCCGTGGGTTTCACTGCCTATCTCAAGCGCCATGCAATCCTCAGAGCAAACGGAAGTGGAACAGGGCCGGGCCCACCGACAGCGTATCACCCTCGGCGAGCACACGCTCCTGCACGGCGTCGCCATTGACCTTGACGGTGTTCGACGCAGCCACGTCGCGCACGCTGAAACCGGCGCGGGTCATGGTGATCTCGACGTGGCGCTTGGCCACGCCGGGGGCCGACAGCTGCAGATCGCAGCCGGGATCGGCGCCTATGCTAATCGGCCGCAGTCCCAGCGTCTGCACCACCGAACCGGCCTCGTGGTTGCGCGGCTCCAAGCGCCCCTGACGAAACACGACGGTGGCATCCGGATTGCGCGAGGAACGGCTGACCGCGCCTTTGGTGGGTGCGGCCAACGGCGCGATGGGCGCTGCGGCGGCGGCGGGCGGTGGCGGTACCGGCGCAGCGACGACGGTCGCCGCATTTTCCGGCGCTGGCGGCGGCTTGATCGGTCCGGCGACCACCGTCGGCGTGGGTTCCGACAGCGCGGCGGCTACCATCGGCGGGGTAATCGCGCTCATCCGCGCGGTGTCCTCGTCGCTGCCATCGAGTTCGGTTTCCGACTCGACCACCGCCAGGAAACGCGCCTTCATCTCGCCGGCGGCTTGGCGCGCCTGGCCATGTGCCTCGATGCGCGCGTCCACCGTCTGCAACTTTTGCTTCAATTCCTCGCTGCCGAACTCGCCCAGCGAATGGCGAAACTCGATTTCCTCGCGGTCGAGCCGGGCGAGGGCGAACTCCTGGTCCAGCCGGGCGAGCTCGGCGCGCAGCGCGCGATAGACCTCGCCGGCCTTCTGCTTTAGCGGCGCGGCCTGACTCGCAAGCTCGTCCAGACGCCGCCGATAGTCGTCATGCACGCGCTGGTAGACCTCCGCCGATACCTGCTCGCGGCGCGCACTCATTGCGGTCAGGCGTTCGCTGAGCTGATCACGCTCCTTCTTCAGGCTCGCCAGCGCATCGACAGCGGTGAGTTCCAGCTTGCTCAAATCGATGGTCATCACGCCTCCCGGGCAGATCTGACGCTTCTGGGGCCGCCAGCGGCGGTGTTGCCGATCCTCGACGACTACAGCAGCTCGACCTTCAGTTCCACCGAGCCAAAGCGCAGCACGCTACCGGCCTTCAACGGACGCGCTTGCCCGGTAGGGACGCGTTCGCCGTCGATGAAGGTGCCATTGGTGGTGCCGACTTCCTCGCGCAGGAACAGGATGCCGCCCTCATTGATGACCTTGGCATGGCGCCTGGACAGGCTGCGGTGGGTATCGAGCGGCCCCAGGTTGATCTCGGGCAACAGACCGGTCACCGGATCCGGCCGGCCGATCAGCATTTCCGGCTTGCTGCTGGTCAGAGCGAACTCGCTGCCGCTGTCCGCATGCACCAGCTTCATCGGCTTGCCCAGCGAGGCGGGATCGATAGGCGCGATCCGCTTGCTGGGCGTCGGCGCCGGTCGCGGGCTGTCGGCCTTCATGGTCTCGCGCGGCAGGGGATTCATCGGCATGGCCGGCGTGGCCGAGTCGGGCCGGCGCGCGGCATTCAGCTGCTCCTGCACCGCCTGCAGCTGTTCCTCGGTGCGCCGCAGCCGCGCCACCAATTTGCGCATGATGCGCACGGCGATCTCGAAATTGTCGCGCAGCATGCCGGCAAACGCGGCCCGGTCCACCCGCAGCAGGCGCGCGGCCGTGGTCGCGCGCACGCTGGCGAAGCGCGGCTGATCTTCGAGGATCGCCATCTCGCCGAAAAAATCGCCCGCCGACAGCGTGGCCAGCGGCTCGCTGCCGCGCGCGCTGCGCAGCACCTCGACCGTGCCCGACTCGATGATGTACATATCGCTGCCAGCGTCACCCTCGCGGAACACGAAGCTGCCGGCCGCGACGTCGACAAAGACGGGTTTCGATTCGCTCATGGGTTCATTCGCCGGCTGGAGATAGGTTGCTGCAGCGCATTCCCGAGTATGCCGAGCGCTGGAAGCCAGCAGCAAGGGACGCGCCTGCATGGTCCGACACCAAAGTCGAATGGCGACAGGGGCGATGACGCGCGAGCATCATGCTGCGGTGCAGCAGGATCGAGGTTGCAGGGGACGGACGCAGGATCGAGCAGATAGGGCGACTCAAGCGGCCTGCGAAGGACTCCGCTAGAGCTTGGACTCCAGACTTCGGCCTCGTGATGTGGATGTTTCACTGTCATCTGACTTGCGATGCCTGGAAAGCGACCGATATACTTTCGCTGATTTTTCCGGCCACCTCGTCAGCGCAGTCATCGCGCCGCCCACCCGAGGTACACATGCGGGATCCTTACGCGGGTGGCAGAGAGTTGGCGAAGCGCGTGGCAATAGCGCATCTGTGGGCTGCCATGGTCGGCGCGGTGGTTGCGGCGCTCTGGTCGCAATCGGTTTCGCTGGCGCTGTCGGTCGCCTGGGGTGCATGCGCGGTGGCGTGCGGAAGTGCGGTGTTCGCCTGGCGACAGATGCAGGGCGTGGCCGCGGTGAAGACTTTGCTGCGGCGCTTCTACGGCGCGGCGGCGCTGAAGTGGTTGGTGTTGTTCGCGGTGTTTGCGTTCGGATTGATCGTCGTGCGGCTGCCTGCCGGGGGCCTGCTGACCGGTCTGATCGCGGCACAACTGGCAGGGACCTGGGCATTACTACGCTATGGATGAGCTCTTGAATAACGTGGTCGCAAGTGAGGGTGGCTCCGGTGGCATGACCGAGTACATCGTCCACCACCTGCACCACCTGCAGGTCAAGGTCGGCGAGGGCGCGTTCTGGACCGTGAACGTCGACAGCGTCTTCTTCAAGTTCCTGATGATCGCGATCTTCCTGGGACTGTTCCTGCGTGTGGCTCGCAAGTCCACGTCGGGCGTGCCGGGCAAGCTGCAGTGCTTCTTCGAAATGGTCGTCGAAGTGGTGGATGGTCTGGTCAAGGACACCTTCCACGGCAAGAGCAAGCTGGTCGCACCCTTGGCGATCACCATCTTCATGCTCACCTTCCTGATGAACTTCATGGACATGCTGCCGGTCGACGCGTTGCCGGCCGCAGCTCACGCATCGGGCATCAACTACCTGCGCGTAGTGCCCACGGCGGATCTCAACACCACGCTGGGCATGGCGCTTACCGTGTTCCTGCTGATCCAGTACATGGGCATCAAGCACAAGGGCGTCGGTGGCTTCTTCGGCGAGTTCTTTACCGCCCCTTTCGGCCCCAAGATCGCGCCGGCCAACCTGCTGCTGCGCCTCATCGAGGAAGCCGTGCGCCCGGTGTCGCTGTCGCTGCGACTGTTCGGCAATATGTACGCGGGTGAACTGATTTTCATCCTGATCGCCGTGATGACGCTCGGTGCCACCTTGAGCGATACGTCCTTCTACGCGCTGGCGCCGATGCAGTTCATCGCCGGATTCATCTGGACCGCGTTCCACGTCCTGGTGATCACTCTGCAAGCCTTCATCTTCATGATGCTGACGATCGTCTATCTCAGCATGGCAGCCGAGCATCACTGATCCAACAGCTGCACCCTTCACCTCAACAAAAACAGTCATTACGGAGTTGACCATGGAAATCGCAACAGTCATGAGCTACACGCTGATCGCCGCCAGCCTGCTGATCGGCTTCGGCGCACTCGGCACCGCCATCGGCTTTGCGCTGCTGGGTGGCAAGTTCCTGGAAGGCGCCAGCCGCCAGCCGGAGCTGGCCCCGATGCTGCAGACCAAGATGTTCATCGTTGCCGGTCTGTTGGACGCCGTGCCGATGATCGGCGTCGCCATCGCGCTGCTGCTGATCTTCGCCAATCCGTTCCTGTCGCAGCTGGCCGGTTGATCCGTCTCCAATAGCGATAGTCCGGCGGCCGCGTGAGCGCGGTCGCCCCGACGGAGTACAGCGATGAATATCAACTTGACCTTGGTCATCCAGGGCCTCGCGTTCTTCGCGACGGCTTGGCTGGTGATGAAGTTCGGCTGGCCGCACATCATCGGCGCCATCGAGGAACGTCAGAAGAAGATCGCTGACGGGCTTGCGGCGGCCGAGGACGGCAAGCGAGCGCTGGCGTCCGCCAGCGAGAAGCAGGATCAGGTGATCCGCGAGGCGCGCGGCGAGGCGGCCGGCATCCGCGATCGCGCCGAGAAGGAATACGCGGCCATCCTCGAGAAGGCCAAGTCCGATGCGGTCGCCGAAGGCAGCCGTCAGAAGTCGATTGCCATCGCCGAGATCGAAACCGAAGCCCATCGCGCCCGCGAAGAGCTGCGGAACAAGGTCGCGGAACTGGCAGTGAAGGGCGCTGAGCGTCTGATCCGCAAGGAAATTGACGCCAAGGCGCACAAAGAACTGCTGGACGAACTGATCAGCGAGATCGCCCGATGAGTAACGCCCTCACTCTGGCGCGTCCGTACGCGCGTGCCGCCTTCGAACTCGCCCGGAGTGAGCAGGCGGCTGCTGCATGGTCGTCGCGACTGGCCTTCGCCGCCCAGGTGGCCGGGCAGTCGGTGGTGCAAACGCTGATCGGCAGTCCCAAGCTCAGCGCGGCGGATCGCGTCGCGCTGTTCCTGCCGGACGGTGAGCCGGCGGACGGCAGCTTCGGTCGATTCCTGGCCTTGCTGGAATCCAATCAGCGCCTGGCGCTGCTGGGTGAGATCGCCGGTCTATACGAAGGCCTGCGCGCGGACGACGAGCGCACGCTCAAGGTGCGTGTGCGTGCTGCGATGCCGATCGATTCGGTCCAGCAACAGCAGCTGGCGGGCGCCTTGGCGAAGCGCTTTGACCGCACCGTGACGCTGGATGTGGTCATTGACGCCGAGTTGATCGGTGGTGCTGTGGTCGAGGCCGGCGATGTGGTCATCGATGGTTCGCTCAAAGGCAAGCTGGCGCGCCTGCGCGCCGATCTGGCCCAGTAACAGATACGCGGCCCGGCGCCGTGCGCCAGCCACCCCACTTCAAACTTTTGCGGAATCCTAGGTCATGCAGACGCAACTGAATCCTTCCGAGATCAGCGACCTGATCAAGTCGCGCATCGAGAAGTTCACAGCCGCCGCCGAGGCGCGCAACGAGGGCACGATCGTGTCCGTCTCCGACGGTATCGTGCGCATCCACGGCCTTGCCGACGTCATGCAGGGCGAAATGATCGAGATGCCGGGCGACACCTTCGCGCTGGCGCTCAACCTGGAACGGGATTCCGTCGGCGCGGTGGTGCTGGGTGACTACGAGCACCTGCGCGAAGGCGACGCGGTCAAGACGACCGGCCGCATCCTGGAAGTACCGGTGGGTCCGGAACTGCTGGGTCGCGTGGTTGATGCCCTCGGCAACCCGATCGACGGCAAGGGCCCGCTGAACGCCAAGTCCTCGAGCCCGATCGAAAAGGTCGCGCCCGGCGTGATCTGGCGCAAGTCGGTGGCGCAGCCGGTGCAGACCGGCTACAAGTCGGTCGACGCGATGGTTCCGGTCGGCCGTGGTCAGCGCGAGCTGATCATCGGTGACCGCCAGACTGGCAAGACGGCGCTGGCCGTCGACACCATCATCAATCAGAAAGCCAGCGGCATTAAGTGCATCTACGTCGCCATCGGCCAGAAGCAGAGCTCGATCGCCAACGTCGTGCGCCGCCTGGAAGAAAACGGCGCGCTGGCGCACACGATCATCGTCGCCGCCTCGGCGTCCGAGTCCGCCGCGATGCAGTACGTGGCCGCCTATGCCGGCTGCGCGATGGGCGAGTACTTCCGCGACCGCGGTGAAGACGCGCTGATCATCTATGACGATCTGACCAAGCAGGCCTGGGCCTATCGCCAGATCTCGCTGCTGCTGCGCCGTCCGCCGGGCCGCGAAGCCTATCCCGGTGACGTGTTCTATCTGCACTCCCGTCTGCTCGAGCGCGCCGCGCGCGTGAACGAGGAGTACGTCGAGAAGTTCACCAATGGCGAAGTGAAGGGCAAGACCGGTTCGCTGACGGCGCTGCCGATCATCGAAACGCAGGCCGGCGACGTCTCCGCCTTCGTGCCGACCAACGTGATCTCGATCACCGACGGCCAGATCTTCCTGGAAACCGATTTGTTCAACGCCGGTATCCGCCCGGCCATGAACGCCGGTATCTCGGTGTCCCGCGTCGGTGGTGCCGCGCAGACCAAGGTCATCAAGAAGCTGGGCGGCGGTGTGCGTCTGGCACTGGCGCAGTACCGCGAACTCGCGGCCTTCGCCCAGTTCGCTTCCGATCTCGACGCCGCCACCCGCGCGCAGCTGGAACGTGGCCAGCGCGTCACCGAGCTGATGAAGCAGAAGCAGTACGCGCCGATGTCGGTCGCGGAAATGGCGATTTCGCTGTACGCCGTCAACGAAGGCTTCATGGACGACCTGCCGCTCGGCAAGATCCAGGCCTTCGAAAAGGCCCTGCATCAGCACTTCCAGAGCAACTACGCGGACGTGGTGAACAAGGTCGCGACCACCGGCGACTGGAACAATGACATCGAGGCGACCTTCAAGAAGGGCATCGCCGAGTTCAAGAAGACGGGGAGTTGGTGAAGCAGTGAGTAGTGAGTGGTGAGTAGCAGCCGATACGGTCGCGACTTGACGCTCTTACTCACTACTACCCACTGAGCGCGGCGCAGCCGCGCGGCCCACTCACTGCGAGCGAAGCGAGCAAAGACATGGCAGGCGCAAGAGAAATCCGGACCAAGATCAAGAGCGTGCAGAACACCCGCAAGGTGACGCGCGCGCTGGAGATGGTGTCGGCCAGCAAGATTCGCCGTGCGCAAGACCTGATGAAGGCCTCGCGCCCGTACGCCCGGCTGATGCGCCAGGTCATTGGCCACGTCGCCAAGGCGAATACCGAGTACAAGCATCCGTTCCTGGTCGAACGTGCCGAGGTTTCGCACGTCGGTTACGTCATCATCTCCACCGATCGCGGCCTGTGCGGCGGTCTGAACGCCAATCTGTTCCGCAAGCTGCTCGCGGAAATTCGCGGCTGGCAGGAAAAGGGTGCCGAGATCGACGTGGTGTGCGTGGGCTCGAAGGCGACCGCGTTCTTCAAGCGCCTGAAGGTCAACTTCCTGGGGTCGGTCACGCACCTCGGCGAGAAGCCGCGCGTCGATCAGCTGATCGGCTCAATCAAGGTCATGCTGGACAGCTACATGCAGGGCCGCGTCGATCGCTTGTATGTCTGCTACAACGACTTCGTCAACACGATGACGCAGAAGCCGACCATCGATCAGCTGTTGCCGTTGCCGCCGTCCGAGGACATCGACAGCAAGCACGAGTGGGACTACCTCTATGAACCCGGCGCGCCGGAGATCATGGATCACGTGCTGACGCGCTACATCGAGAGTCTGGTGTACCAGTCGGTGCTGGAAAACCTCGCCAGTGAGCACGCGGCGCGCATGGTGGCGATGAAGTCCGCCAGCGACAACGCGACCAAGCTGATCGGTGATCTGACGCTGGTGTACAACAAGGCCCGACAGGCCGCGATCACGCAGGAAATCAGCGAAATCGTCGGCGGCGCGGCGGCAGTTTAGTGAGTGGTGAGTGGTGAGTAGTGAGTAAAGGCCGTCAGTTCCATGTCGGCAAGGTGATTGAGTAGGCAGCAAGGCTGGACCCTCGCCAGTTGCTACTCACCACTCACTACTCACCACTCACGAAATCGACAAAGGCCGGGAGCGCGCAGTGCTTCCAGCCAACGCACAATGAAGTTCGGAGCAAGAACATGAGCCAGGGCAAAGTCGTACAGATCATCGGCGCCGTCGTCGACGTCGAATTCCCGCGCGAATCCGTGCCGAAGGTGTACGACGCGCTCAAGGTGGTGGGCACCGATATCACCTTGGAGGTGCAGCAGCAGTTGGGTGACGGCATCGTGCGCACCATCGCGCTCGGTTCCACCGACGGCCTGAAGCGCAACCTGATTGCCGAAAACACCGGCAAGGCAATCGCGGTGCCGGTCGGCGTGAAAACGCTCGGTCGCATCATGGACGTGCTCGGCAACCCCATCGACGAGGCTGGCCCGATCGGTGAGCAGGAGCGCTGGGTCATTCACCGCTCGGCGCCGAGTTACGCCGACCAGGCGGGTGGCAACGACCTGCTGGAAACCGGCATCAAGGTGATCGACTTGATGTGCCCCTTCGCCAAGGGCGGCAAGATCGGCCTGTTCGGCGGCGCCGGCGTGGGCAAGACCGTCAACATGATGGAGCTGATCAACAACATCGCGAAGGCGCACTCGGGTCTGTCCGTGTTCGCCGGCGTGGGCGAGCGTACCCGCGAGGGCAACGACTTCTACCACGAGATGAAAGACTCCAACGTGCTCGACAAGGTGGCGATGGTGTACGGCCAGATGAATGAGCCGCCCGGTAACCGCCTGCGCGTCGCGCTGACCGGCCTGACCATGGCCGAGTACTTCCGCGACGAGAAGGACGCGTCCGGCAAGGGTCGCGACGTGCTGCTGTTCGTCGACAACATCTACCGTTACACGCTGGCCGGTACCGAAGTGTCCGCACTGCTCGGCCGTATGCCGTCCGCGGTGGGTTACCAGCCGACGCTGGCCGAGGAAATGGGCGTGCTGCAGGAACGCATCACCTCGACCAAGACCGGTTCGATCACCTCGATCCAGGCCGTGTACGTGCCGGCGGACGACTTGACCGACCCGTCGCCGGCCACCACCTTCGCGCACTTGGACGCGACCGTGGTGCTCAGCCGCAACATCGCCTCGCTGGGTATTTACCCGGCGGTGGACCCGCTGGATTCCACCAGCCGTCAGCTCGATCCGAACGTGATCGGCAACGAGCACTACGACACCGCGCGCCGCGTGCAGTCCACGCTGCAGCGCTACAAAGAGCTGAAGGACATCATCGCGATCCTGGGCATGGACGAACTGTCGGAAGAAGACAAGGCGACCGTGGCGCGCGCGCGCAAGGTCGAGAAGTTCTTCAGCCAGCCCTTCCACGTCGCCGAAGTGTTCACCGGCAGCCCGGGCAAGTACGTGTCGCTGAAGGAAACCATCCGCGGCTTCAAGATGATCGTCGACGGTGAAGTCGATCACCTGCCGGAGCAGGCCTTCTACATGGTCGGCGGCATCGAAGAGGCCTACGCGAAGGCGAAGGAAATGGGTGTGGCCGCCTGACGGCGGCTGTGAGTGGTGAGTCGTGAGTGGTGAGTAACAGCTCGCACTCGCAGGTTTTTTGCTCACTACTCACAACTGAGCGCGGCGCAAGCCGCGCGCACCACTCACCCGGCGACAAGGGCGCTCCGAAGCCCGAAGCAGCATCCAAAGACGAACAAGGTAGTCCGTAGCCCATGAGCACCATCCGCGTAGACGTCGTCAGTGCCGAAGCCGAGGTTTTCCACGGCGAGGCCAAGCTCGTGGTCGCCACCGGCGAGATGGGCGAGCTCGGTATTGCGCCGCGCCACACGCCGCTGATCACCCGTCTGAAGCCGGGTCAGGTGCGCGTGATCCAGCCGAATGACGAGGAGCTGTTCCTGTACGTTTCGGGCGGCATCCTCGAAGTGCAGCCGACGGTCGTCACCATCCTGACCGACACCGCGGTGCGTGCGGCCGATCTCGATGAGGCCAAGGTCCGCGAGGCCAAGGAAGCCGCCGAACGCGCCATCGCCAATCAGATGGACGTCAAGGAAGTGGCTGCCGCCCAGGCCGAGTTGGCCGCGCTCGCCGCCCAGCTGCAGGCGATCGATCGCTTGCGCAAGATGGGCAACAAGCACTGAGCCTCAGCGCCAACGGATGACCACAAACGCCGGCGCCAGCCGGCGTTTGTGTTTGTGCGGTCCGGAAAACGCGCACACCGCCGTCGATCACGGGCCGCAGCCGGCGCCCTGTGGCGTGGTCAGCCGGATGTAATCGAAACGCCCTTTGCCGTAGCTCTGCAGCGTGGCGTCGTAATCGAGGCTGAGCCTCCCACAGCCATCGCCCGAGAGCCGCGCGTTGCCCCAGGGCTCATAGCGGATCTGCGCGGCGTTGAAATCGGCACCGAAGCGCGTCCCGACCGGGCGCGTCAGCGTCGGGAACACCAACTCCGCGCCCTCGGCATGGCCCTCGCCGATGATCCACGCGGGTTCGCCGTCGGGGCGGAAGCTGAACCAGACCAGGAAGGCGCGCCCATCGTCCTGCACCTGCAGAAAGACGCCACGGCCCGCTTGCCCCGCCTCATACCAGGCGCCGCTGGCGCGCACCCAGGGACTGGGCTGGGCCACCACCGGATCGCCAGGACAGCGCGCGCTGCCGACGCGGCTCAAGCGCTGCAGCGTCCGGCGCGAGGACGCATAGGGGCTGTCGGCCTGCAGGCGCTGCTCGCCGACGCCGCAGTTCGAGAGCACGGCGTCGAAACGACCCAGCGGCAGGCTGACCAGCGCCGCCGGATCGAGCGTCCCGACAAAGCGTCCGCCCCGCCGTCCGCTGAGCTGATCGACGACCAGATTGTTCTCGATGACGCGGCCGACGCCGGTAAACCAGGCCTGATCGCCGGACTGGCCGGTCGCCGGATAGGTGAACAGCGTGAGGCTGACGCGATCAGCGCCCAGCGATTCAATCAGCACGCCCTCGCCCGGCCGCGCGGGGTCGTACCAGAGCCCGCTGGCGCTGGCATCGACCGGCCAGGAGGCGTCGTTACGGGCCTTCAGCTTGGCGGACAGCAGCCCAGGACTGTAGCTCGGGTTGTAGCGACAGGCCCCCAGTGCTGCGTTGGCGGAGGCCTCGCGCTGACAGGCGGCCTGGACGCTCTGCGCATCCGGCTGCGGCCCGCCGTCGATCCAACGCGTCAGCGCCTCGAAGCCACCGAGCAGTTCGGCATCGCTGTAGCCGCAGTGACTGGGCGAGTTTTCGACCACGAAGGCGCGCGTCCACTGCGCGGCCGGCAGCTTGCCCTCAAGCGCTCGGGCGTGCTCCGGTACCACCAATCCGTCGCGGCTGGTATGGGTAGTCAGCACCTTGGCGCCGCCGACCTGGCCGAGCGGCGCGAAATGCCGCAGCAGATCCAGATGCGCGAAGGCATCGGCGCTGACGCGACGGATATCGCGCTCGACGACGGGATCGCCATAGACCACGTTGCGCGTCGAGATCGCCGGGCGCCCTCCCAGCTTGGTGCCATCCCGGTACAGATCGCCGAGGCCGTAGGTGGCGTAGAACATGTTTTCCAGGAAGAAGTCCGGGTCGACGCCGGTGGCGCGCTGGATGCGCTCACGCCGCTCGCGCATGCCGCTGGTGGTCAACCAGTCCGGCAGACCCACGCCGGTGCATTTGGCGATGCGCGCCGCCAGCTCGCCGCCGCCGCTGGTGGAGGCGTAGTCATCGAGGTCGCTGGCCTTCAGGATGTAGGGCAGCGCATCGTCGCCGTGCGGCAACTCGCCGCCGGTGACGTTCTCGCAGACGGTGTCGTACGTCAGGCGCAGATCGAGCGCCTGGTACCAGACGCGGCTGCCGGCGAGTGGCGCGCAGATCGCGTACACCCCGGTCACCGGCGCGCCGAGGTCGCCTTGCTCGGCCTGCTGCATCGACACCAGGCCGCCCAGCGAGCCACCGCTGGCGATGATCGAACCCGGCGCACCAAAGCGCTGACTGAAGGCGGCGACCAGTTCGCGATGGTCGCGTGCGCTGCCGAACAGCGCCCAGCCGCGTTGCGAGTAGCTGGAGGCCGCGATTGCGTAGCCCTTGGCCAACATGCGCTGGCGCAGCGGCATCGGACCCAGACTGGGCTCGTTGTCGATTGGCGCGTAGTCGTAGCCGTGATTGATCAGCACCAGCGTGCCGCCGGCGCGCCAGCCATCCGGCGCTTGCGCGATGTAGTAGGCGCCCGAGGCGGTTTGGCCGCGTTGTTCGACCACCGCCGCCGCAGGCAGTGCCCACGCGTACAGCAGCGCCACAGACAGGATCCAACAGGCGCGCATGCCGATTCACCCAACAGAAGATGCGATCAGCATAGCCGCGGGGCGCTGGGGCCGCGTAAAGGAAAGCCCGCGGCCATCAGCGCAAGAGAGCACGCTCAAACGACTCGGAGCGCACGAAAGGGCAGGGGCCTCGCGCTGGTGGAGGGCGGCGCTCCCGCGCCGCTGCTGGTGCGCCGCCGCGCTCGCCTACCACTGCCCGCGCTGGCGGCCGTCCTGGAACCAGCGGTCCAGGGCGGCACGTTCCTCGTCGCTGAGCTGGGTCAGGTTGCCGGGCGGCATGATCTTCAGCTGCACCACCTGCAGATGGATGCGTTCGGCGCGCGCGATGATCTGCTCGGGCGTGTCGAACATCGCGCCGAGCGGCGCGGCGGCCATCAGCGTGGGCTGCGCCGAGTGGCAGGCTGCACAGCGCTGTTTGAGGATGGCCTGCACGCCGGCCATGTCGAGCACCGGCCCGGCTGCGGCGGCTGCCGGCGCAGCGCCCGGGGCGGCTGCGGCGGGCACCACCGGAGCGCGCGGCGCCAGCAGGGCCAGCGTCAGTGCAATCAGGCCGCCACCCGCGCCCAGCAGCCACCAGGCGCGACCGCCGCTGTGCCACAGCACGAAGAACTGCCGGATCAGCGCCCCGGCGGCCATGAACAGCGCCAGCACCAGCCAGTTCCACTCATGCGCGTGGGCGCTGGCGTAGTGGTTGCTCAACATCGCAAACACCACCGGCAGCGTGAAGTAGGTGTTGTGCACCGAGCGCTGCTTGCCGCGCTTGCCCGGCAGCGGATCGGGCGTCTCACCGCGCGCCAGCGCCGCCACCATGCGCTTCTGGCCGGGAATGATGATGAAAAACACATTGGCCGACATGATCGTCGCCAGCACCGCGCCAACCAGCAAGAAGGCCGCCCGACCGGCGAACAGGGCGGTGGCGGCATAGCAAAGCGCCAGCACGAACAGGCCCACCAGCACGCCGAGCAACTCGTCGCGGAAACCGACCAGCCGGCACAGGGCGTCGTACACCAGCCAGCCGGCGGCCAAAAAGGCGATCGCCAGCGCGACCGCCTGCGGACCGCTCAGCGCCATCCGCGCCGGGTCGATCAGATAAATGCCGGGCGCGCTGAAGTACATCGCCGACAGCAGCGCAAAGCCGCTCAGCCAGGTCGTGTACGACTTCCATTTGGACCAGTGCAAGTCCTCCGGCATCTCGGCCGGCGCGACCAGGTACTTTTGCTTGTGATAGAAGCCGCCGCCGTGCACCGACCAGAGCTCGCCAAAGACGCCCTCGCGCGGCGTGCGCGGCGGGCGCAGCGCGCGGTCGAGCATGACGAAGTAGAAGGATTCGCCGATCCACGCAATCGCCGCCACCACGTGCAGCCAGCGCAGCAGGAAAACCCCGGCGTCGAGCAGAAAGTCCATGCTCAGCTGCCCCGGTAGGTGCTGTAGCTGTAGGGCGAGACCAGCAGCGGCACGTGGTAATGCGCGTCGGCGTCGGCAATGCCGAAGCGCAGCGTCACCCGGTCGACGAAGCGTGGCTGCGGGAGCGCCAGACCCAGGGCGGCGTAGTAGTCGCCGGCCTCGAAATCGAGCTCGTAGACGCCCGCTGTCAGCATTTCGCCTGCCAGCAGCGGGGCATCGCAACGGCCGTCATGATTGGTGCGGTACACCCCGAGCGCCTCGCGCGTGCCGTTCTCGATGCGGTACAGCCTGAGCACCATGCCGGCGCCCGGTTTGCCGTGTGCGGTGTCGAGCACGTGCGTGGTCAGTCGGCCCATGGTCCACTCGTCAGCCTGAAGGACCGTGGATATTAGCCGGAGGCAGCGGGCGCGCCATGCGCAGGGCGTCGCAACCGTCCTCGTAATAGCCCTGGTGGCGACCAAAGACCTGATAACCATGGGCCGCGTACAGCGCGATGGCGGCGCGGTTGTCGACCCGCACCTCCAGACGCAGTTCGGAGCGACCGCGCTCGCAGGCGGCGTCCTCGGCTGCCGCCAGCAGCCGCGCACCCAATCCCAAGCCGCGCGCCTCCGGCGCCACTGCGATCGAATACAGTCGCGCCAGCCGACTGCCGCGACGCGACAGCAGCAGCGCGTAGCCGAGCACCCCGCTGCCCTCGGCCGCGAGCAGCAAGTCACTACCAGTGGCCCTGACGTGATGGCGGAACTGTCGCGTCGACAGTCGATCACCGCTGAAGATCTGCTGCTCGAGCGCCGCCAGCGCCTGCACATCGCCAAGCGTGGCGCGGCGCAGGGTGATGCCGTCGATGCGTCTTTGTTTTGCCTGACTGGACTGGCTGGTGCCCGCGTTCATGCGCTGCCTTGCTTGCGTAGCCTGTGCCAGACTATGCCGTGGAGCGGTCGGAAACGCCCGTGGCGCGCCGCGCGCACGCCGATGCCGGTTCGATGACTGCCCTGTGTACGCGGTTCCTTGTCGATGCCGGGTGCGGCTGCTGCGGCCCCGACGTCGGGCCGCTTGCGTTCTCTCTGTGCCAGTCGTGCCGACCCCTCCGGGCCGGTTCCCGTTCCCGCGTCACCACCGGCCAGCCGTCGCCGGGTTAGGAAGCCATGAGCCGTCTTGTCATTGTGGTGGAAAAGGCCTCGGACTGGGGTAGCTACTATCCATCGGACAACGTGGTCACTGCGATGGAGTACTTGAAGGAGCCGATCCGGCCCGACGAGGAACGCACGCAGGTGATCAACCTCTGCCGCAGCTACAAGTATCTGGGTGCGGGCTATTACGTCTCGCTGCTGGCCGAGGCGCGCGGGCACAAGGTGATTCCTTCGGTGCGCTCGATCAACGATCTGCGCCGGCGCTCGCTGTATGGCCTCGATATCGAGGACCTGAACCAGAAGCTGACGCGCTTTCTGCCGCAGGAAGGTCGCGACACCACCGATTTCGGCATCCTGGTGTATTTCGGCGAGACCAGCTACGAGCCGCTGCGCGACCTCGCGCGGCAGGTGTTCGAGGCCTTTCCCTGCCCGATCCTGCGCATCGAGTTCGAGCGCGATCGCATGTGGCAGATCAACGCGATCAAGCCGGCCGGCCTGCACACGCTGACCGACGCCCAGGAAGATGGCTTCGCCGCGGCGCTGGACCGCTTCAGCAAGAAGCTCTGGCGCGGCCGGCGCACGCCGAAGAAGTATCGCTACGACATCGCCATGCTCTACGACCCGGCCGAGCAATGGCCGCCGTCGAACAAGAAGGCGCTGAAGGCCTTCGTCTCGGCCGGCAAGGACATCGGCATCGAAGTCGATCTGATCACCAAGAACGACTACGCCCGCCTCGCCGAGTACGACGCGCTGTTCATCCGCGAGACCACGGCGCTCGATCACCACACCTACCGCTTCGCCAACAAGGCGGAGAAGGAAGACATGGTGGTGATCGACGATCCCACCTCGATCCTGCGCTGCACCAACAAGATCTACCTGTCGGATCTGCTGAAGAGCCGCAAGCTGCCGACGCCGCGCACCGAGATCCTGTACAAGGACGAGCAGAAAAAGCTGGCCGAGTTGGGCGATGTGCTCGGCTTTCCGCTGGTGCTGAAGGTGCCGGACGGCTCTTTCTCGCGCGGCGTGGTCAAGGTCGCCAATGCCGAGGCTTTGAAGCGCTCGGCCGATGAGTTGTTCCAGCACACCGCGCTGGTGCTGGCGCAGGAGTTCATGCCCACCGATTTCGACTGGCGCATCGGCATCCTGAATCGCGAGCCGATCTTTGCCTGCCAGTACTTCATGTCGCGCGGCCATTGGCAGATCTACAACCATTCGGCCAAGGGCGAGGCCAAGACCGGTGATTTCAAGACCTTGCCGATACGCGAGGTGCCGAGCGACGTGGTCAAACTGGCGCTGCGCGCCACCCAGCCGATCGGCGATGGGCTGTACGGCGTCGATCTGAAGCAGGTCGGCGATCGCGTGGTCATCATCGAGGTCAACGACAACCCCAATATCGACTGGGGCATCGAGGACGCTTACCTCGGCGAGGACCTGTACCGCCGCGTCATGGACGAGTTCTTGCGCCGGCTGGAGCGCAAGCGACTGGGCGTCAGCGACTAAACGGCCGCGGGCGATTCGCGTCCCCGGGGCGGGATGGGCTGTCTCAACGGGAGCAAGCCATGGACGAGGACCTGGAGACCATGAGTCGCGAGCAGCTGGCGCAGGAAGTGCGCCGTCTGCGTACTGCGATCCGCGCGCACCGCGATAGCAGCGGCCACGATCTGTGCTGGCATCAACCCGATCTGTGGGCGCTGCTGCCCGAGGCGCTGGAACCGCGGCTGGCGGTTCCCGACTGGCCGCAGTTCATGCGCGGCTGTGTGCGCTACCGGCAATCGCTCGATCAGCAGGCGCCGGCGGCGCCGCGCGTGGCGGTCGAGTACGGCGAGCCGCCCGGCGCCGAGGCCTGACTATTCCAGGCCATCGGCGAACATCAGTCCGCCATTCTGCGCGCTCCACTGCTGCAGGATGGCCGTCAGCGCCTGTGCCGTATTGGTCGCGGCGGATTGCCCGGCCTGACCGCTGCGGTTGATGCCGTGGCAGCCATCGCAGACGCGCACCTCGCCGGGTTGCAGCGTCAGCCAGAAGCGCTCACGTACCACCGGGTCGCCGTTCGGCGCCGTGGTCTGCCAGCTGAGTGCGCGCCGGGTGGGCACGAAGATCGCGGTGGAGCCATCCGGGTAGATCGGCGCACTGCCCGCCGGACCGCCGGGATTGGGCAGGTTCTGCGCCAGCGCCGCCGGATCGTGCAGGAAGCGCGCCAGTACGCGTCGACCCGCACGCGGCGTGGCGGTGCCACCGATGCCGCGCACCTGATCGCCCTGGATCGCCTGGAAGTGGGCGATATCGTAGATCGTGCCGGCGGCACCCAGCGTCTGCACGCCGCCCGGCACGCGCAGATTGTAGGGCTGCTGCTTGTCGGCCTTGTCGCGGAAGGTGTTGTTGCGCACCACGATCAGCCCCAGATTCTGCTGGCGTATCCAGCGCTTGAAGGTGCTCAAGGACACGCCGGCGTTGGCAAAGGCCTGGGACTCGGGGTTCGGCAGTGCGGGTTCCAGTACCGCTGGCGGCACCGGCCGCGCGACCACCTCGACCGGACTTAGCTCCCACAGCTCGCCGCTGTAGCTGACGGCGATGTCCGGGCTCCACCAGTTGACGCTCTTGCTGATGCCGGCGGTCAGCGAGGTCCCGGCCGTCTGGTAGCCACCGCTGCCCGCGGTCAGGAATTTCAGGCGAAAGCGATAGCGCGGCACCGGCGCCGCGTTGGTGCCGAGATTGCCGGCGTCACCGACCTCCGTCGTGTGCGCCACGATCACGCTGCCGTCGCTCAGCACCAGCGGATTGCGATAGTGGCCGCTGTGATCGGGCGCCGGCGTGGTACCGAAAGTGCTGCGCGGCGTCAGGTAGGTGACCACCGCATCGTCCGGATTCATGCTCGGCGGCGCATCGATGCGAATCACCTGGCCGGAAGCGTGCGTGTTGAACTCCGGCGCGTCGATGCCGTAGTAGCGCCCCGGCTGAGTCGGGTCTTCCACCATCTGGAAGTAGTTCTCGATCGGGTTCGGATTGCTGCGCAGCACCGCGCCGCCGAGAAACTCGGTCAAGTTGGGATCGTTGTTGAAGCTGCGATCGAAGTAGGCCAGGAACTCGTGCCGGCCCAGATGATTGAGGAACTCGGCCTGGGTGCCGTCCTGCGCGATCTGCCAGGGAAAGAAGTTGTTGAAGCGATGGCCGTTGACGGTAGAGCCCTGTGGCGCCACGCGGAGTTCCGGATAGACCTCGGTCAGCGTGCCGAGAATCGCTGCGCCGGCGTCCTCGCTGGCCCAGTCGAAGTTGCCGTAGGGATTGCCGGCGTTGTCGGCCTGCTGATCGCGCTGCAGATGGTCCCAGCGGGTGAACAACACGCGGCCGTAGCTGTCGACCATCGGGTCGAAGTCACCCGAGGGTGAGTGATCCAGCAGCTTGAGTGCGCCGGTGCTCGGATTGAGGCTCCACAAGCCGCTCACCGAGGGTGAGGATTCGTATTCGTCCTGCTGCGGATAGAGGTGTGCGGCGCCGTTGCGCGGCCGATCCGACACGAACACCAGGCTGCCATCGGACAGATAGGCCGGCATGATGTTGCTGTAGTCCGTCGGTTGGTTGGGCACCTTGGTGATCTGCACGGTCTGGCCCTGCCCGAAGCCAGTGACCTCGTACAGCTGCCAGCGGAACTCCAGGTACTGAAACTGCGCGGGCGGTGCGCCCACCAGCATCGAGAACACCGCCTTGGTTCCGCTCCAGTGCACCTGCGGATCGCGCACGGCGATCGCATTGGCGCCCTGGAAGCCGCTGCTGCCGTAGCCCGCTTCCTGGGTCAGATTGCGCAGGCTGCCGTTGGGATAGCGGATCCACAAATCGCCACCGCGATACACCGAGTCCATCGACGCGATGTGATTGGCGAAGGTCGATCCGATGGTGGCGAAGTCGGTGGGCACCGGCACCTGGGTGACGAACATCACCGGGTTCGGCGTGGTCTGCGCCTGCACGACCAGCGGCGCGAGGGCCAGACACCACACTGCACAGATCCGCATGACGCTCCCCCGAGAGACTTGCAAGTGATCGTAACTCACGCACTTTGCCGCACTCTCGGGCCCGCGGGCGCCCGTGGGCCGAGCTAAATCCGACAGACGGTATGTCCGCTTGTCAGAAGACCGGCGTTTCTCGCGTACAGAAACTCAATCACCGCGCCCTGCGCCCCCGGAGTCCCCATGTTGCGCGCCCTCACCCTGTCTCTGCTGCTGAGTACCTCCATGACCGCCATTGCCCAAGACGCTGCCCCAGCCAACGCCGACACCTTCGAACGCGAAGTCCTGAAAACCCTGAAGGCCAGCTTTGCCGCCAAACGCGGAGTCGTCGTCCACATCGGCGGGCGCACCATTCCGGCCATCGTCAAGGCCATCGGCCCCGATGTGATCGTGCTGTCGAACCGCGAGCACGCCACTATTCTGGTGCGTCGCGAGCGCATCGACGCCGTCGAAGCCGACTGAGGCGGCGTCCGCCACGCTTCCGCTGCGCCCCGCTCTGGTGCAGTCTTGCGCCCCTCAAATCAGGGGCGCCGATTGCGGCGCGCCGAGTCGCGGGAGGCGATCATGGCGGTCTACAACAATGTGCTCGAACTGATCGGCAATACGCCGATCGTGCGCTGTCAGCGCATGGACACCGGTCCGTGCACGCTGTACTTCAAGATGGAGTCGATGAATCCGGGCGGTTCGATCAAGGACCGCATCGGACTGTCGATGATCGAGGACGCCGAGCGCCGCGGGCTGCTGCAGCCGGGTGCCACCATCGTCGAGGGCACGGCCGGCAACACCGGCCTGGCGTTGGCGCTGGTGGCGCAGCAGAAGGGTTACCGGCTGATTTTGGTCGTGCCCGACAAGATGAGCCGCGAGAAGATCTTCAATCTGAAGGCGATGGGCGCCGAGGTGGTGCTGACGCGTTCGGATGTGGGCAAAGGCCATCCGGAGTACTACCAGGACATGGCGCGGCGCATCGCCAGCGAAACGCCGGGCGCGCTGTACATCAACCAGTTCGGCAACGAATCCAATCCCTACGCCCATGAGTTCGGCACCGGCCCCGAGATCTGGCAGCAGATGGGCCACGACATGGACGCCATGGTCTTCGGCGTGGGTTCGGGCGGCACGCTGACCGGCTTGTCGCGCTTTTTCACCCGCGCAGCGCCGCACGTGGATCTGATCCTGGCCGACCCGGTGGGCTCGGTGCTCACCAAGTACGTCAACGAGAAGCACCTCGATCCCAGCGGTGGCAGTTGGACGGTGGAGGGCATCGGCGGCGACTATCTGACCGCGATCAGCGACTTCGCTCACGTCAAAAAAGCCTTTGCAATCAGTGATCGCGAGAGCTTCGAGGTGGCGCGCGAACTGCTGCGCGCGGAAGGCATCCTGGGCGGCAGTTCCACCGGCACGGTGATCGCCGCCGCGCTGCGCTACTGCCGCGAACAGACCACGCCGAAGAAGGTGGTCGCCTTCGTTTGCGACACCGGCAACAAGTACCTGTCGAAGATGTACAACGACTACTGGATGCGCGACAACGGCTACATCACGCGCGAATCCACCGGCGATCTGCGCGATCTGATCAACCGACCGTATTCGGATCGCGACACCATCGTCGTGCGCCCGGCCGAGTCGCTGACGGTGGCCTACCAGCGCATGAAGCTGTACGACGTCTCGCAGCTGCCGGTGATGGACGGCGATCGCATCGTCGGCATCGTCGACGAGTCCGACGTGCTGATGAAGGTCTACAACAACCCCTGCCAGTTCCAGTGCCCGGTGTCCGAAGCGATGATCACCAAGCTGGATCTGGTGGACGTGAAGAGCCCGATCAACGAGTTGCTGCCGCTGTTCGAGCGCGGTCACGTGGCCATCGTGATGGACGGCGAGCGCTTCATCGGCCTGATCACGCGGATGGATCTGCTGAACTATCTGCGCCGCCGCGGGAGTTGACCCGTAGCGGCCGCTTGCGCGCGCGGCGTTGCTCGCTGGCGCGCGCCAGCAGGCGCTGGAAGGACGGACAGGCCAGATGGTCGGCCGCCGGGCAGACGGCGGCGTGGCGCAGGCTGTCGCGCAGCGCTTGCAGACGCCGGATGCTGGCGTCGATCTCCTCAGCCTTCTGCGCCAGCCGCTCGCGGTCGATCTGCGGATGGCCGTCGGGCGTGAACATGCCGGCGATCTCCGCCAGCGTGAAGCCGGCCTGCTGGCCCAGCGCGATCAGCGCCAGGCGCGGCAGCACCGAGGCGTCGAACAGTCGCTTCAGCCCATGCCGTCCGTTCGAGCGGATCAGCCCGAGTTCCTCGTAATAGCGCAGCGTCGATGCGCGCACGCCTGCCCGACGGGCGAGTTCGGCGATGTCCATGGCGACCTCTTGACTTCAAGTTGACTTGAAGTAATAGGCTGTCAGCTTCGCACAAATCAAGAGCAATTCCGCCATGCATAGCATTCTCGCAACCCTACTGGCGGGTCTGGGCGCCACCGCGCTGAGCGACCTCTGGGGACTGCTGCGACATCCCTTGTTCGGCGTGGCTGCGCCCAATTACGCCTTGGTCGGGCGCTGGTTTGCGCACATGCGCCACGGCCGCTACACGCATGCCGCCATCGCCCAGGCCACGCCGATGCCGCACGAGCGCCTGATCGGCTGGAGCGCGCACTACGCCATCGGCGTCGCCTACGCCGCGGTGCTGGTGCTGCTCTGCGGACCGGACTGGCTGGCCCAACCGCGACTGGCGCCGGCGCTGCTGCTGGGACTTGCCACACTCGCGTTCCCGATGCTGTGGATGCAACCCGCCATGGGCGCCGGCATTGCCGCCTCGCGCACGCCGCATCCCTGGCAGGCGCGCCTGCACAGCGTGCTGCTGCACAGCGCCTTCGGCCTCGGTCTGTATCTCACGGCCTGCTTGCTGCAGGCGCTCAGCTGATTCCTCACGCAATCCGGAGATTCCCATGCGTATTCCTGTCCGCTACGCGCCGCTGCTGTTCAGTGCGCTGCTGTCCGCCATCATGGTCTCGATCGTCTCGGCCTTCGTGCTGATCAGCACGCAAGGACTGCACGCCGGCCTGCCGCTGGCCTGGCTGCGGAGTTTCGTGACCACCTGGCCGGTCGCCTTCCCGACCGTCGCGCTGGTCGCACCCCGCGTACGCGCCTTCGTGAGCCGGGTCACCGCGCAAGAGCACGAGGGCACGCCGAAGCACGAGGGCACGCGCAAGCAGAGCGGAGGGCACGAGGGCACGTAAAGGCGGGAGCGCTGGCAAGACCGCGCGCTGGAGGGCGCCGCTCCTGCGGCGCTGCTGTTGAGCCGGGGCACGAGGCCGGAGCACGAGGCCACGCAGAAACGCGCGTGCCCTCGTGCCCTCCGCCTTGCCTAAACGTGCCCTCGCGCTTTTGCCCTTGCCCCGCACGCCTTTCGTCGCTATTTGCTGGGGTCCGGACCTTAGGCGTCTCGCCCATGCTGAGCTTCGACAACTGGTTCATCCGCGACTTGCCGGGTGATGGCAATCCGGCGCTGCAGACGCGTCAGATGCACGGCGCGCTGCATACGCCGACGCAGCCAACGCCGGTGGCCGCGCCACAGCTGTTGGCCGTGGTGCCTGAGCTGGCCGAGGCGATCGGTTTCGCTCCGGTCGATCTTGAGACGCCGGACTTCGTGCAAGTGTTTGCTGGCAACGCGCTATATCCCGGCATGCAGCCATGGGCGAGCTGCTACGGCGGGCACCAGTTCGGTCACTGGGCCGGACAGCTCGGCGACGGGCGGGCGATCAGTCTGGGTGAGGCGCTGGGTCGCGACGGTCGGCGCCACGAGCTGCAGCTCAAGGGGGCTGGGCGCACGCCGTTCTCGCGGCATGCCGATGGACGCGCGGTGTTGCGCTCGTCCCTGCGCGAGTTTGTCTGCAGCGAGGCGATGCATCACCTCGGCATCCCGACCACGCGGGCGCTGTGTCTGATCGCCACCGGCGAGCCGGTGGTGCGCGATATGTTCTACGACGGCCGGCCACGCGCCGAGCCCGGCGCCGTCGTCTGCCGGGTGGCGCCTTCCTTTCTGCGCTTCGGCCACTATGAGTTGCCCACCTCGCGCGGCGATGTGGCGCTGCTGACGCGGCTGGTGGACTTCACGCTGGCGCGCGACTACCCCGAGCTCACCGGCCCGATCGAGCAGCGTCGCGCCGACTGGTTCATCGAGGTCTGCGAGCGCACGGCCACGCTGATCGCGCATTGGATGCGGGTCGGCTTTGTGCACGGGGTGATGAACACCGACAACCTGTCGATCCTCGGTTTGACCATCGACTACGGCCCCTACGGCTGGCTGGAGCCCTACGACCCCGAGTGGACGCCCAATACCACCGATTTTGAAGGTCGCCGCTACGCCTATGGACGGCAGCCGCAGATCGGTCAGTGGAATCTGTCGGCGCTGGCCGGTGCGCTGGCGCCGCTGTTCCCCGATCAAACGCCGCTGCAGCAAGGCCTGCGTGCCTACGCCGAGCGCTTCCATCAGGCCTACGCCGAGCACATGGCGGCCAAGTTCGGACTGGTCGAGGCGCGTTCGGATGACGGCGAGCTGATCAGCGCGGCGCTGGAGCTGATGCGCGCGGCCGAGATCGACTGGACGCTGGCCTTCCGTCAGCTGGCAGTCGGTGCGCCCGATGCGGCGCTGTGGGAGTCGATCAGCGATGATCCGGCGGCCTACGCGCGCGCCCGCCCGGCGATCAGCGACTGGACGCAGCGTTACGCGACGCGCCTGCAGCAGGACGCGCGGCCAGCGGTCGAGCGACAGGCGGCGATGCACGCGGTGAACCCGCTCTACGTGCCGCGCAACTACCTGGCGCAGCTGGCCATCGATGCCGCCGAGCAGGGCGATCTGGCGCCGTTGCAGCGTTGGATGGCGGTGCTGCGCCAGCCCTACACCGAGCAGCCGGGACAGGCGGCGTACGCCGCGCCGCGCCCGGCCTGGGCACGTCAGCGTCCCGGCTGCTCGATGCTCTCCTGCAGCTCATGAGCGCGGCCTGCCCCTGTGGCCGTGGCTTGCCCTACGCGCGCTGCTGCGAGCCGCTGCATGCGGGGGCTGTCGCCGTCGACGCCGAGGCGCTGATGCGCTCGCGCTACAGCGCCTATGTGCTGGGTCTGGTCGACTATCTGCTGGCCACCTGGCACCCGGACACGCGTCCGGCCTCGCTGTCCCTCGATCCGCAGCTGCGCTGGCTGGGTTTGAGCGTGCGCGCGCACCAGCCTATCGACGCCGAGCATGCCGAAGTCAGCTTCATCGCCCGCTGTCGCGTCGGCGGCGGCAGCGCCCAGCGCCATAGCGAGCGCAGTCGCTTCCTGCGGGTGGACGGGCGCTGGCTGTATGTGGATGGCGATCTGACGTAAGCGCCAGGCGTCATGGCCGGTCTACCGGGTCTGTACGCCCTGGCTGCCAAGCTGGCACGACGATCCTGCGGTATCGGAGAAGCATCATGAAGCGTAGAACCCTGCTGTGGACGGCCCTGGGCATGGGCGGCACGGCGATCAGCGGAGGATTGGGTATGGCCCTGTGGAGCAAGTCGGCCAAGGCGGCCGAGAGCGAGACCTTCGAGTACCAGCTGAGCGAGGCCGAGTGGCGCCAGAAGCTGTCGCCGCAGGCCTATGCCGTGCTGCGCGAGGAAGCCACCGAGCGCGCCGGCAGCAGTCCGCTCAATCACGAGAAGCGCCCGGGCGTGTTCCACTGCGCCGGTTGCGATCTGCCCTTGTTCGACATGGCCACCAAGTACGAATCCGGCACCGGCTGGCCGAGCTTCTATGAGCCGCTGCCGAATGCGGTGGCGACGCGCGAGGATCGCAGCTGGTTCATGGCGCGCATCGAAGTGCACTGCCGTCGCTGCGGCGGCCACCTGGGCCATGTGTTCGACGACGGTCCGCAGCCGACTGGCCTGCGCTACTGCATGAACGGCGTCGCCTTGAAGTTCGTGCCGGCCGGCTGAGCGCAGTGCATCGCTGCCGACTGCGCTGGCCTGGCGCCGGTCGGCGCGGTCCGCCGTGGCATGCTTGAACGTCCCGACGGCCGCCAGGGGAAATGCTTCCCTGACCCGTCCCTGCCCTCAGGAGTGTGTCGATGCCGCTGCGCCGTCTGCTACTGCTGCTGGGGGTGATCGCCGCGATCGTGGCTGTGTTTGCTTTCGATCTGCCGCGTTATCTGTCCCTGGACACCCTCCGGGCGCAGCGCGAGGGGCTGCAGGCGCTGGTCGCCGCGCAGCCCTGGCTGAGTGCGGCGGCCTTCTTCCTCTTGTACGTGCTGGTGGCGGCGCTGTCGCTGCCGGCCGCCGCGCTGCTGACGGTGGCCGGCGGGGCGCTTTTCGGTCTGGTGCATGGCACGCTGCTGGTGTCCTTTGCCAGCACGCTCGGTGCGACGCTGGCGATGCTGATCGCGCGCACGCTGCTGCGGGATTCGGTGCAGCGGCGCTTCGGCCAGCGCCTGCAGAGCATCGATGCCGGACTGGCACGCGAGGGCGCTTTCTATCTGTTTGCGCTGCGGCTCGTCCCGGTGTTGCCCTTCTTCCTGGTCAATCTGGCGATGGGTCTGACGCGGCTGCCGGCGCGGACGTTTTTCTGGGTCAGCCAGGTCGGCATGCTGCCGGCCACGGCCGTCTATGTGTATGCCGGCACCGAGCTCGGCCAGCTGAGTTCCTTGAAGGGCCTGATCTCGCCCGGCCTGCTGCTCGCGTTCGCGCTGCTGGGGCTGCTGCCGCTGCTGGCGCGCAAGGGTCTGGACCTGCTGCGGGCGCGCCGCGTCTATGCCGGCTTCCAGCGTCCGCGGCGATTCGATTACAACCTGGTCGCCATCGGCGCGGGCTCGGCGGGTCTGGTGACCAGCTACATCGGCGCCGCCGTCAAGGCCAAGGTCGCGCTGATCGAGCGCCACAAGATGGGCGGCGATTGCCTCAACACCGGCTGCGTGCCCAGCAAGGCGCTGATCCGCACCGCGCGTCTGCTGGCGGAGGCGCGCCACAGCCAGCGCTACGGCATCCGCGCGCTGAGCGCGGACTTCGACTTCGCCGAGGCGATGGAACGCGTGCAGCAGGTAATCGCCAAGGTCGAGCCGCACGATTCGGTCGAGCGCTACCGCGGCCTCGGCGTGGACTGCATCCAGGGCGAGGCGCGGCTCATCGATCCGTGGACGATCGAGGTCGACGGGCGCCGCATCACGGCGCGCAGCATCGTCATCGCCACCGGCGCACGGCCCACGGTGCCGGCCTTGCCCGGCATCGAGCAGATCGACTATCTGACCAGCGACACGGTCTGGAATCTGCGCGAGCGCCCGCGCCGGCTGCTGGTGCTGGGCGGCGGGCCGATCGGCTGCGAGCTGGGCCAGTGCTTCGCGCGGCTGGGCTGCGCGGTGACGCTGGTGCAGCGGCCCGCGCGGCTGCTGCCCAAGGAAGATCCGGATGCCTCCGCGCTGGTGCTGGACGCGCTGCGAGCCGACGGCATCACGGTGGAGCTCGCGGCCGAGGCCGTACGCATCGAGCGCAACGCCGATGGCGCGCAGATGATCGTGCGCCAAAACGGGGTGGAACGCGCCATTCCCTTCGATCGGCTGCTGCTGGCGCTCGGCCGCACGGCGAATGTCAGCGGATTCGGACTGGAAGCGCTGGGCGTGCGTCTGGCGCAGCACGGCACCATCGAGTCCGACCCGCTGATGCGCACCAATCTGCCCAATCTGTACGTCTGCGGCGATGTCGCCGGCCCCTACCAGTTCACCCACGTGGCCGCGCATCAGGCCTGGTATGCCGCGGTCAACGCGCTGTTCGGCCCGTTCTGGACCTTCAAGGCGGACTACCGGGTGATTCCCTGGTGCACCTTCACCGATCCCGAAGTGGCGCGCGTCGGCCTGTCGGAGACCGAGGCGCAGGCCCAGGGCATCGCCTACGAGCTCAGTCATTACGGCCTGGATGATCTCGATCGCGCCATCGCCGACAGCCACGACCACGGCTACGTCAAGGTGCTGACCGTGCCCGGCAAGGACCAGATCCTCGGCGCCACCATCGTTGGCGCGCATGCCGGCGATCTGCTGGCCGAATACGTGCTGGCGATGCGCCATGGCCTCGGCCTGCGCAAGATTCTGGGGACGATCCACAGCTATCCGACGATGATGGAAGCCAACAAGTACGCAGCCGGCGTGTGGGCGCGCGCACATGCGCCGGCCGGCGCGCTGCGCTGGCTGGAGCGCTTTCACGCCTGGCGGCGCGGCTAGGGAACGCGAGTTGTCCCGGCGCTGGGCGCCAGTGCGTTCCGGCGCTCAACGATCGGCACGAGCGCTGAGGTGGGCATGGCGGTGACGCGAATCATTGCGCTGATCTTCGGTCTGGTGGGCCTGGCGATGGGTTCGGCGGCGATCTGGGTGACGTACTCGACGCTGCAGTTCCGCGCCACTGCGCTGCATGCCGAGGGCGAGGTGATCGGCTTTGGCACCAGCCGCGGCCGCAAGGGCGGCACGATGTACACGCCGCAGGTGCGCTTTCACGTGCCGGCGGCCGAGGGTGGCCCAGGCGCCAGTGTCGAGATCCGTGGCCGCGTGTCTTCCAGCAGCCGCAGCTATGACATCGGCGATCGCGTCGACGTCTATTTCCCGCCGGAACAACCGGAAGACGCGCGCATCGACAGCTTCATGGAGCAGTGGTTCTTTCCGCTGATCTTCGGTTTCTTCGGATTGGTCTTTGGCGGCATCGCCAGCGGGTTCATCGTCGCCGAATGGCGCCAGCGGCGGCTGTATGCCTGGCTGGCGACACACGGGATGACGGTGCAGGCGAAGCTGATCGAGGTCGCTCGCAACACCAGCGTCAAGGTCAATGGGCGTTCGCCCTGGGTGCTGCGCGCGCAATGGCAGCATCCGCTGACCCAGGCGGTGCACGTGTTCGAGAGCGAGCACCTCTGGTACGACCCGAGCGACTACCTGCGCGGCCGCAGCGAGCTGCCGGTGCGCGTAGACGCCGATGATCCCGCCCGCCACCGGGTCGATCTCAGCTGGCTGCCGAAGCAAGGCTGAGGCCCGATGTGCTGCCGCGCGCGGTGGCACCCTTCCATCCCTTCGTCTGGCAGTCGCGCCCGCGATTTCGCGTAAGAGCACCGTTGGTCGCGATCACTGTCACGTTCTGCGACCTTCATGCGTGGCTATGGTGCGTTTCACGCGGCGCTGACGTTTATCGGTGCGGGCCAGATTGGAGGTGCAGATGGGCAGGATGCGGGGGACGTGGCTGAGTCTGGGGCTGGCGCTGATGGGCGCGGCGGGTGCGGCGGCGCCCGATCGCTGGCCCGCGCAGCTGCATCGCGATGGCATGGAGGACTTGATCGGCGGGCCCTACACCGATGCCGAGGCCGCGCGCTTTCTGGCGCAGGCCACCTTCGGGCCCACCGATGCCGACCTCACCCGGTTGCGCCAGCTGCGCTACAGCGCCTGGCTGACCGAGCAGTACAACGCCGCGCCCAGCTCGCAGATGAGCTACTACAACTGGGTGGCGAACACGCTGCAGGAAGGCACTGGCACGACCACCATCCGCGAAGCCTGGTTTCTGGGGGCCCTCGGCGGCCCCGACCCGCAGAACAACCTGCTCATCCACAGCGATCAGTTGCGCCAGCGCGTGGCTTTTGCACTGAGCGAAATCCTGGTGGTGTCCGATCAGAACTCGCTGTTGGCGCAGTTCCCCAACGGCCTGGCCTACTACTACGATCTGCTCAGCAACAACGCCTTCGGCAACTACCGCACATTGCTCGAACAGGTGACCTTGAGCCCGGCGATGGGCGTGTACCTGAACATGATGGGCAACCGTCGCGCCGATCTGTCGCAGAACATCCATCCGGACGAGAACTACGCCCGCGAGATCAATCAGCTGTTCAGCATTGGCCTCGTCAAGCTGAATCTGGATGGCACGCCGCAGCTGTCCGGCGGCCAGCCGATCCCGACCTACAATCAGGCGGTGATCACGAATTTCGCCCACGTGTTCACCGGCTGGAAGTGGTCGGACTGCAGTGCCGCCAACTTCACCAGCTGCGGCCCGGACTACACCACCGGCATCAACTTCCAGACGCCGATGGCCGCGTTCGCGGCTTACCACGACAACGGCACCGATCCGGTCAACGACATCGCCAACAAGCAGCTGCTGAGCTATCCCGGCGCGGTCAACGGCGGCGTGTTGGCGAACGGCGGCACGCCGCAGTCGGATCTGGCCTTCGCGCTCGACAACATCTTCAATCACCCGAATCTGGGGCCTTTCCTCGGCAAGCAGCTGATCCAGCGCCTGGTCACCAGCAATCCCAGCCCGGCCTACGTGCAGCGCGTCGCCCAGGTGTTCAACGATGACGGGACCGCCCAGCATGTGCGCGGCAATCTGCGCGCGGTGGTGCAGGCGATCCTGCTCGATCCGGAGGCGCGTTACGGTCATCTGATCCAGCCGGACACCTTTGGCAAGCTGCGCGAGCCGCTGCTGCGATTGACGCATTTCTGGCGCGCCATGGGCGCGCGCCATCAGTGCGGACGCAACTACATGGCCGGCAGCGTGACCTACCACTACGCCAATCAGCCTTACCGCTACGCCGGCTACACCACCGCCTGGGGCACCTCCGACACCATCTACGGCAGCGGCATCGGGCAGGCGCCGCTGGACGCGTTCTCGGTATTCAATTTCTTCAAGCCCGACTACCGTCCGCCCGGCGAAATGGCGCAGGCCGGCTTGTACGGGCCGGAGTTCCAGCTCAACACCGACACGCTGATCGTCAACTCGACCAACAGCACCGCTGGCAAGGCCTTTGGCTTCGACATCAGCGACGCCTGCGATCCCGGCGATGACATCGGTGAGGTCAAGATCAACCGCGCCCAGGATCTGGCGCTGGCCGGCAGCGCCAATGGCGGACCGGCCGATCCGGCCGATCGCCTGGTCGACGCCTACAACCTGCGCTTCATGGCCGGGCAGATGTCGCCCTTTATGCGCACGACGCTGCTGTCGGTGCTGAATCCGATCGGCGTGTCCGACGGTCCCGATTGGAAACAGCGCCGCATCAACCGTGCGCTGCTGTTGATCCAGACCTCCGCCGAATACATGGTTCAGAAGTAGGAGCCGCCATGCGTCCCGATCGTCGCAAATTCATTCGCCAGACGCTGTCGGCCGCCCTTGGCGGCGCCGGCCTGTACTCGGCCCTCGGCAATCTGCAGCTGCTGCAGGCGGCCACCCGCGGCAACTATGTGTTCACCGACTACAAGGCGCTGGTCTGCGTCTTCCTCTACGGCGGCAACGATGGCTTCAACACCATCGTTCCGTACACGCAGAGCGCCTTCAACGGCTTCTTCGGCGCCGGCGGCGTGCGTCCGCAACTGGCGCTGACGCGCGCGCAGCTGCATCCGCTGACCGATCTGACCGGATCCTCCGGCGACGGTATCCAGTATGCCTTCCATCCGCAGATGGGCGCGCTGGCGACGCTGTTCAATCAGGCCAACAGTCCGCTGGCGATCATGGCCAATGTCGGCACCCTGGTTGGCCCGGTCACCCAGGCGCAGTACCTGGCGGGCAGCGCGCCCTTGCCGCCGCAGCTGTATTCGCACTCAGACCAGTCGGCTTACTGGCAGTCCTCGCCGCCCAGCAATGCGCCGGCCACCGGCTGGGGGGGACGCATCTGCGATCTCGTTGCCAGCGCCAATCCCGCCAACATTCCGATCCTGACCTCGCTGTCGGGCGAGGACGCCTTCATCCGCGGCGACAGCGTCAACGGCTACATCATGAATGCCAGTCAGGCGCTCACGGTGGACTTGCCCTACGACGATCGCGGTCAGCTGGCACCGGCCTTCAATGCGCTGCAGGCGCAGGGGGCGCAGTCGCACATGCTGGAGCGCACCTATGCCGGCACGCTCAACCATGCGGTGTCGACGGCGGCGATCATGCAACAGGCCTTGAACGCCGCTGGCGCACCCACCTTCGCCAGCTTCTTTCCGCAGTCGGACGGCTACAACTTCGACGCCCAGCTGCAGACCACGGCGCGACTGATCTGGGCGGCCTACCACAACGTGCCGGGCTACAGCGGCTTGCGACGCCAAGTGTTCTACGTCAACACCGGCGGCTACGACACCCATTCGGACCAGCTGCCGCAGCACGTGGATCTGCTGGCGCGGCTGTCGCGCGCGCTGGTGGGCTTCTACAACGCACTGAACTCGATCACCATTCCCGGCGGCACGCTGGCGGATGTGGCCACCGCCTTCACCGCCTCGGATTTCGGTCGCTCGATGACCGCCAACAACGCCGGCAGCGACCACGGCTGGGGCTCGCATCATCTGGTGCTGGGCGGCGCCGTGCAGGGCGGGCGCTTCTATGGCAATGGCTGCGGTTTTACCGGCGCCGCTGCGAATTTTGGCTTGGTGATGCCCTCGCTGGTGGTGCCGACGCCCTCGTCCTACGGCGTGCCCTCGCCGAACAAGAACGATCCGGGCGACGGCAACGGCCGGCTGATCCCGACCACCTCGGTCGATCAGTACGCCGCCACGCTGGCGCACTGGTTCGGGCTCAACAACAGCGACATCAGCCTGATCTTCCCCAACCTCAACCAGTATTCGGCGTCCAGCTACTACAATCCCAGCGCCGGCTATCTC
Organism: Lysobacterales bacterium; assembly: GCA_046346965.1. Lineage (GTDB taxonomy): Bacteria > Pseudomonadota > Gammaproteobacteria > Xanthomonadales > SZUA-5 > JAXMHB01. The sequence goes on along the minus strand of JAXMHB010000006.1, from coordinate 182,681 downwards.
GGATTCATGGGCTGATGCACGGATTGTTCTGCACACGCGTACTGGGCGGGCTGGCGCTGCTGGTTGCCGCCAGCACCAGCCACGCCGCCAACTGGATCGTCCAGGTCGGCGGCTCGCGGCTGGCCTACTCGCCGATGGAACTGACGATCGCGCCGGGCGACACCGTGACCTTCCGCAATATGGGCGGCGTCCATAACGTCACCGCGGACGATGGCTCCTTCCGCTGCGCCCAGGGCTGCGATGGGCAGGGCGGCAACGGCGCCGCCAGCGGCCAGATCTGGACCGCCACCGTGAGCTTCCCGCGCGCCGGGCGTTTCGGCTACTTCTGCGAACCCCACGGCGCACCCGGCAGCGGCATGTACGGCGTGATCACCGTGCTCGGCGATCCGCCGGTGCCGGTGCCGACCGGTGGAATCGCGCTGGCCCTGTTGCTGGCCGGCGCGTTACTCGGCGCGGCGCGCCTCTGGCGCGGACGAGACTGAAACGAGCCCAGCATGACGTACACGCGGACGTAGCGCGGCTCCGTGTGCGCGGGGCGTGTGGGATGTGCGCGCGGCAGCTTCGCGCCGGCGGCCGCGGCTGTACCAGCCAAAGCGCCGGGCGCCTCGCGTGTGGGGGTTTGTGGCCCGCCTGCGCCGTACGGACGCGAAGGACCCGGCCTACGTTGGTGTGACCCACATGCGGCCGTAGCGCGGCTCCGTGCGCGCGGGGCGTTCGGGATGTGCGCAGTGCGGCTTCGCGCCGGCGGCCGCGGCTGTACAGCCAAAGCGCCGGGCGCCTCGCGTGTGGGGTTTGTGGCCCGCCTGCGCAGTGCGGACGCGAAGGACCCGGCCTACGTCGGTGTGACCTGCATGCCGCCGTAGCGCGGCTCCGTGCGCGCGGGAGGTTCGGGACGTGCGCGCGGCAGCTTCGCGCCGGCGGCCGCGGCTGTTCAACGCCGCGCCCGCTCCTCCCTTTTCCCTTTTCCCCTTTTCCCACCCCCGAGCCCCGCATCGCGGGACTCGGGGGCGGCCTCGCTCAGCGCTTGCGCAGCAGCGTCGCGCCGATCAGGCCCAGCAGCAGACTCAGCAGCAGCAGGCCGCGGCTGTCCAGGGTCGGGATTTCACGCACGCCCAGGCCGACCTGCACGCTGACCGCGCTGGCGTTGTTGTTCGCCACCGGGTCCGGCGTCGGCGAGCTGGTGCTGGCGTTCACCGCTGAGTTGCCCTCGGTGTTGCTGTACGCGCTCACCGCCAGCGTGCGCGTCGCGCCCGCCGCCGTGGCGCCCGCCCAGGTGCACACGATGGCGCCGGTGTTGCCCACCTGCGGCGTCGTGCACACCGCGCCGGCGTTGGCCGTGTGGCTGGCGTAGCGGAAGTCCGGCGTCAGCGTCAGCGTGATCGACACGTCCTGCGCCGCTGACGGGCCCTGGTTCAGGCTGGTCGCGGTGAAGGTCACCGGCACGTTCAGTTCCACCTGCGTCGCCGAGCTGGTCAGCGTCAGCAGCAGATCGGCCTGGGTGACGACCGTGGTCGTCGTGCTGGCGCTGTTGTTGCCGAGGTTCGGGTCCGGCGAGGCCGCGGCCACCGTGGCGGTGGCCGTCAGCGTGCCATCCGGGGCCGACGGGTCGACCGCCAGCACGATGGTCGCCGTGCGCGAGCCGCCGGCGGCGATGCTGCCGCTGACGCTGCAGACCACCGGGCTGCCAGCGCAGCTGCCGCCGCCAACGACATTGCCCGAGACCAGCGTGGTGTTGGCCGGCAGCGGCAGCGTGACCGTCACGCCAGTCGCGTCCGAGGGCCCGGCGTTGCTCACCACCGCGGTGTAGGTCAGCTGGGTGCCGCCGGCGACCGGATCGGGGGCGTCGCTCAGCGTGATCGACAGATCGGCGCTGACGTTGACTGCCGTGGTCGCCGTGGCGCTGTTGTTGCCGTTGTTGGGATCGGTCGCGGCCGAGCTGGCCGTTGCCGTGGCCGACAGCGCCGCCGTCTGCGCCGAGCTGACCGTCACCACCACCGTCGCCGTGCGCGTGCCGCCTACCGCCGTCGCGCCCAGCCAGGTGCACACCACGGAAGCTCCCGTGGTGCAGTTGCCGCCCGCACTCGGCGTGGCCGAGACCAGCGTCGTGCCGGCCGGCAGCGGCAGCGTGATCGCCGCATCCGGCGCCGCCGAGATGCCGTTGTTGCTCAGCGTCGCCAGGTAGCTCAGCTGCGTGCCCGCCACTACCGGGTCCGGGCTGTCGACCAGCGTGATCGACACATCCGCTTGCGCCGTCACCAGCGTGCCGGTGCTCGCCGAGTTATTGCCCGACACCGGATCGCCGGTCGCCGTGCCCACCTGCGCATCGGCAAACACCTGTGTACCCGCCGGCGTGCCTGAGGCAATGGTCACCGCCACCGTCGCCGTGCGCTGCGCCGTCGGCGCCGTCGCGCCAGCCCAGCTGCACACCACCGGCCCGGTGCCGCTGCAGCTGCCGCCCAAGCCGGCGCTGGCCGACTGCAGCGTGCCTTCGGCCGGCAGATTCAGCGTGATCGCCACATCCTGCGCATCCGAGGCGCCGCCGTTGGTCGCGCTCGCCGTGTAGGTCAGCACCGCGCCGGCCACCACCGGGTCCGGCGTGTCGGTCAGCGTGATCGCCATGTCGGCGCGCGTGATCACCGCGCTGCCGGCGGTCGCCGTGTTGTTGCCCGGCACCGGATCGTTGCTCAGGCTGCTGACCACCACCTGCGCCGACAGCAGCGAGCTGTTGGCGGCCGCGGCCGGCACGCTCACCGTCACCGTGACCGTGCGCGTGGCGCCATTCGCGGTCGCGCCGGCCCAGGTGCACACCACCGGACCCGTGCCGCTGCAACTGCCGCCCGCACCCGGATTGGCGGACACAAAAGTCGTACTCGCCGGCAAGGTCAGCGTTGCCGTCACATCGGTCGCCGACCCGCTGCCGCCGTTCGTCACCACCGCCGTGTAGCTCAGGTTCGTCCCCGCCGTCACCGGGTCCGGGCTGTCCGTCAGCGTCACCGAGAGGTCGGCGTTGACGACTGCGCCTGCGGTGGGTGTCAGCGAGAAATCGTCGACGGCCAGGCCGTCGTCGGCACTGGTGGCGTCGAGGTCGGTCCAGCGGATCCAGAAGCTGGCGCCGGGCGCGATCGACAACGCAGCGATGCTGCTCGCCAAGGCGCTGCGATTGGCGGCGAGGTTGCCGTCCTTGGCGCCCACCGTCGTGGTCACCGGCGAGACGAAATCGAGCGCATTGACGTCGACCCAGGTGCCGGTCACGAGGTCGGTGGCATTCAGGCTGTACTGAAAATCGATCTGGTCGGTGCGCGCGGCCGTGCCGAGGCGCCATTGCTCGCCGGTGTAGGCGATCGCCAGACTGGTAATCGCAGCGCCGGTGTTATTGGTGTAGCAGGCGCCGAAGATCGGGATCAGCGTGCCGCTGCGCAGGCCGCCGAGCGCGCGATCGGTCGCAGCCGCGGAACCGTAACTGTAGGTGTCGCCGGTGTTGCTGGCGCCAGTGTCTACGCCGTACAGCTCGTTGTCGCGCGTGCCGCCGCCTGACTCGGTCAGGAACCAGCCAGTCAGCGTCAAGGTATTGGTGGTGCTGCCTGCGGTGTTCGACAGCGTATCGAAGTTCTGCGTCGCCGCCACGCCGGAAGTTGTCAGCGAGACGCATTGGGCGTCGCCGCGCGTGGGCAACAGTGCCGCGAGCGCCCAGGCGCTTGCACACAGTAGAATCCAGCGACCGTTCTTCATCGTTGTTTTACATCGCTTAGCACGGGACCGCCGAGGATAGCGGCGCGGGCGAGAGCATAGCCACCCCATAAACCCGTCCCGATCGGCGTGCTTTGACAGCTCCGCGGCATCCGGGCTACCATGCCGCTCTTTTCTCCGCCCGATCCCTGGATATCGCAATGAAGCGCACTTATCAGCCGAGCAAGCTCAAGCACGCTCGTACCCACGGTTTCCGCGCCCGCATGGCCACCAAGAATGGTCGCGCCGTGCTGAATCGCCGTCGCGCCAAGGGTCGCAAGAACCTGATTCCGTAAGAGCAGGCAATGCCGGGAGCGCGCTTTCCGCGTCAGGCCCGGCTGCTGTTGCCGCGCGAATTCGATGCGGTGTTCCAAAGCGGCCGGCGCGAGCGCGGCCGCTTTTTCGTGTGCGTGATCGCCGCCGGGACGGCCGCGACGGCACGCGTGGGCTTCGCGGTGGGCAAGAAGCATCTGCCTGCCGCGCATGATCGCAATCTGGTCAAGCGCCTGGCGCGCGAGAGTTTCCGCCTGCGTCGCGACCGGATGCCGCTGGTCGATCTGGTGCTGTCGCCGACGCGCGAGGTCGTGCGGGGAGACCGCCTGCGGCTGCGGCAGGACCTGGACGCGCTCTTTGATCGCGTCATGGCGATATCACTCACTCCTTCCGACCCTGCAGCGCCGGCTGGCGTGCGCACGGAGATTAGTCGATGAGCAATCTGCGTTTCTTCCTGCTGGCCGGCCTGCTGCTGGTCGGTGCTCAGCTCTGGGTGGCCTGGCAGACCGACTACGGCCCGCGCCCCGAGCCCGCCGCTGCGGTGACCGATAGCGCCACGGCCCCAGCCACCGGTGCGGACGTACCGGGCGCGCCGGCGGCTTCGGGCGAAGTGCCGGTGGCGGGCGAAGTGCCGCCCGCCAGCGATGTGCCGGCAGCCGCTGCTGCCGCGCCGGCGGAAGCGCCAGTGGCCAGCACCGGACGCGACATCGTCATCAGCAGCGACGTGCTGCGGCTGACGGTCTCCACGCGCGGCGGCGAAATCCGCATCGCCGAACTGCTGACGTACCCGGTCAGCCTCGAGCAGAAGGATGTGCCGGTCAAACTGCTGAGCGAGGATCTGCAGCGCTATTTCACCGTGCAATCGGGCCTCGTCGCCAAGGATCTGCCGGCGCCGAATCACACCTCCGAGTACAGCGCCGACGGTGATCGCTTCGAACTCGCCGCCGGCCAGGACATGCTGGAAGTCCCGCTGACCTGGCGTGATCCGGGTGGATTGGTCGTGCGCAAGGTGTTCACCTTGAAGCGCGGCAGCTTCTCCGTCGGCATGCGCCAGGAAATCGACAACCAGAGCGATCTCGCCTGGAAGGGCAATCAGTACCGCCAGTTGCTGCGCGTGCCGCTGCCCAAGCCCAGTTCCTTCGCCTTCAACAATCCCGAGCTGTACGCCTTCGTCGGCGCTGCGGTGTACAACCCGGAAGACAAGTTCAAGAAGCTGAAGTTCGAGAAGTTCCAGGACGAGCCGTACAAAGCCAGCTACGCCGGTGGCTGGTCGGCCATGATGCAGCACTATTTCGTTGGCGCCTGGGTGCCGAACCCGAGCGAGACCACGACCTACGAGACCGCCATCCTGCCGGCGGCCGGCAGCCTGCCGACCCGCTACCTGATCCGCCAGCTGAGCCCGGTGATCGAAGTGGCGCCGGGGCAGCAGCAGAGCCTGGGCGCGCAGCTGTATCTCGGCCCCAAGCTGCAGAACGAGCTGCCCAAGGTCGCGCCCGGCCTGCAGTACACGGTGGACTACGGCATGGTCAGCTTCATCGCCCAGCCGCTGTTCTGGATCATGAGTCAGATCCACAAGCTGGTCGGTAACTGGGGTCTGTCGATCATCTTCCTGACCCTGCTGGTGAAGCTGGCCTTCTACCGGCTCAGCGAGTCGCAGTACCGGTCGATGGCCAAGATGCGCAAGCTGGCACCGCGGCTGGAAGCGCTGAAGGAGCGTTACGGCGACGACCGCCAGAAGATGGCGCAGGCGCAGATGGACCTGTTCAAGCAGGAGAAGGTCAATCCGGTGGGCGGCTGTCTGCCGATGCTGCTGCAGTTGCCGGTGTTCTTCGCGCTGTACTGGGTGATCTTCGAGGCGGTGGAATTGCGGCAGGCGCCGTTCTTCGGCTGGATCCACGATCTCTCGCTGAAGGATCCGATGTTCATCCTGCCGGTGCTGAATGTGGCGGTCATGTGGTACACGCAGAAGCTGTCGCCGGCGCCCGGGATGGATCCGGTGCAAAAGCGCGTGCTGCAGACCATGCCGCTGGTGTTCGGCGTGATGTTCGCCTTCTTCCCGGCCGGGCTGGTGCTGTACTGGCTGTCGAACGGCTTGCTGGGCTTGATCCAGCAGGTAGTGATCACCAAGCGGATCGAAGCCAGCAAATAAGCGTCACCGTCGGGCGCATGGCCGTGAGCGACACCATTGCCGCCATCGCCACCGCCGCCGGACCCGGCGGCATCGGCGTGATTCGGGTGTCGGGCGCCTTGGCGCCCGGCATCGCGCAGACGCTGTTGGGGCGGGCGCCACGCCTGCGCCATGCGCATCACTGCCGCTTCCGCACCAGCCACGGCGAGCTGATCGACGAGGGACTGCTGCTGTACTTCCCAGCGCCGCGCTCCTTCACCGGCGAGGACGTGGTCGAGTTGCAGGCGCATGGCTCGCCGGTGGCGCTGCAGCGCCTGTTGCGGCGCACGCTGGAATTGGGTGCGCGGCTGGCACGTCCGGGCGAGTTCAGCGAGCGCGCCTATCTGAATGACAAGCTCGATCTGGCGCAGGCCGAAGCGATCGCCGATCTGATCGCTGCTGGTTCCGAGAGCGCCGCGCGCGCGGCGATGCGCACGCTGAGCGGCGAGTTCAGCCAGCGCGTGCAGCGCCTGTCGCAGCAGCTGATCGAGTTGCGCGTATACGTCGAAGCCGCCATCGACTTTCCTGAGGAAGAGATCGACTTCCTGCGCACCGACGAGGTGCGCGCGCGCTTTGCCGCGATCGAATTGACGCTGTACGAACTGCTGGCCGCCGCCCGCCGCGGCCAGCGTCTGCGCGATGGTCTGCAGGTGGTGATCGTCGGCGCGCCCAATGTCGGCAAGTCGAGCCTGCTGAACGCGCTCGCCGGTGAGGAGCGCGCCATCGTCACGCCGGTGGCCGGCACCACGCGCGATCTGCTGCGCGAGCACCTGGTGGTCGAGGGCCTGCCGATCACGTTGATCGACACGGCCGGCCTGCGCGCCACCACCGACCTGGTGGAGCGCGAGGGCATCGCCCGCGCCGAGCGTGCCGCCGGCCAGGCCGATCTGCTGCTGTGGGTGCGCGATGCCAGCGCCGCCAGCGTCGACGACGATGCGCTGCGCCAGGGCATCCCGCGCTCGGTGCCGCAGCTGATCGTCTACAACAAGATCGACCTGATTGCCGCCGAACCCGCGCTGCGGCGCATCGAGGGCGGCCTCGAAGTGCGGGTGTCCGCTCGCAGCGGCGCGGGCCTCGATCTGCTGCGTCAGGCGCTGCTACAGATGGCCGGACTGGGCGAGGGCAGCGAGGGCGATTTCAGCGCGCGTGCCCGCCACGTCAGCGCGCTCGAACGCACCCGGGACGAACTCGCCGCCGCGCGTACGCTGGCCCTCACGCACGCCCAGGGCGAGCTCGCCGCCGAACACCTGCGCCTCGCCCACGAGGCCCTCGGCGAGATTCTCGGTCGCTTCCACAGCGACCAGTTGCTCGGCGCGATCTTCAGCAGCTTTTGCATCGGCAAGTAGGGCGGGTTTGGGCGCCTCGCCCCAGCGCAGCCCGACGCTCTGCCGCTACACCGTCTTGACGTCCGTCAATACAAGCTGTCTTTCATTGGTGCTTGATAGTCATTCGCATTTACGGCGGAGGCCGGAAGGCCTAAGATCCTGCCGTCAGGTCGGGGTGCACAAAGTCCATGTGGTCAGCCGAGATCAATGCCGTGTCCGTAGCCGAAGTCGCGCCACCCGTGGCCGAGCCGTTGACGCTGGCCAGCCTGCGGCCGGGGCAGTCGGCGCGCGTGTTGCGCGTGGCGTTGCCGCGTCAGGGGCATGGGCACGATCGGAATCTGGTGCTGCGTCTGCTGGAGATCGGTTTCGTGCCGGATGAAACCGTGCGCGTGGTCGCCACCGGGCCGGGCGGGCGCGAGCCGATCGCCGTGCGCGTGGGCAACACCTTGTTTGCGCTGCGCCGGCACGAGGCCGAGCACGTCTACATCACCGCTGCGGGCAGCGCATCGTGAGTGCAGTGGCGGAGGGCGAGTTCCGTCGCATTGCGCTGCTCGGCAATCCCAACTGCGGCAAGACGGCGCTGTTCAATCTGCTGACCGGCAGCCGCCAGAAGGTGGCGAACTACGCCGGCGTGACGGTGGAGCGCAAGGAGGGACTGGCGCGCTCGCCGGCTGGCCAGACTTACCGCGTGCTCGACCTGCCCGGCGCCTACAGCCTGAATGCCGACAGCGCCGACGAGGCGGTGACGCGCGATGTGGTGCTTGGCCAGCTGCAGGGCGAGGCGCGTCCGGAGCTGCTGGTCTGCGTCACTGACGCCACCAATCTGCGGCTGAATCTGCGGCTGGTGCTGGAGGTCAAGCGCCTCGGCATTCCGATGCTGCTGGCGCTGAACATGAGCGATCTGGCGCAGAGGCGCGGCATCGAGATCGATCTGCCGGCGTTGTCGCGCGCGCTCGGCGTGCCGGTGGTGCCGACCGTCGGTGTGCACCGCGGTGGCGCCGATGCACTGCTGGCAGCGCTGGACGACGTGGGTTTGCCGCCGATCGCGCTGCCGGCGCGGCCGTGGCAGACGCCGACGCTGGAAGAGATCACCGAGACCCATCGACAGGTGCGCGCGATCCTGGCGCAGGCGGTGCGCGAGCCCAGCGTCGATTCCCGCTTCGACGAGCGCATCGACCGCATCGTGATGCATCCGGTGCTCGGTTACGGGCTGCTCGCCGCGGTGCTGTTCCTGATGTTCCAGGCGGTGTTCAGCTGGGCCGAGGCGCCGATGGCGGCGATCGAGGCGGCCACCGCCTGGTGCGGCGAGCGCCTCAGCGCGTGGATGAGCGAGGGGCCGCTGCGCAGCCTGCTGGTGGATGGCGTGATTGCCGGCGTCGGCGGCGTGCTGGTGTTCCTGCCGCAGATCGTGATCCTGTTTGCCTTCATTCTGGCGTTGGAAGATTCCGGCTACTTGCCGCGCGCCGCCTTCCTGCTCGACCGTGCGATGGGCAAGGTCGGGCTGTCCGGGCGCTCTTTCATTCCGCTGCTGTCGAGCTTCGCCTGCGCCATCCCCGGGATCATGGCGACGCGCGTCATCAGCAACTGGCGCGACCGCGTGTCCACCATCCTGATCGCCCCGCTGATGACCTGCTCAGCGCGCTTGCCGGTGTACGCGCTGCTGATCGCCGCCTTCGTCCCGGATCGTACGGTCGGCGGCATCTTCAATCTGCAAGGCATCGTGTTGTTTGCCTTGTATCTGGCCGGCATCGTCGGTGCCGTGCTGGTTGCACTGGTGCTCAAGCGCACCGTCGGCCGCGGTCTGCACCATCCGCTGATGATGGAACTGCCGACCTGGCGCTGGCCCAATCTGCGCAATCTGCTGCTCGGCCTGCTGGAGCGCGTGCGCATCTTCCTGCGTCGCGTCGGCGGCATCATCCTGGCCTTGATGATCATCGTGTGGGCGCTGTCCACCTACCCGGCGCCGCCGGCCGGCGCCACCGGGCCGGCGATCGACTACAGCTTTGCCGGCATGCTCGGCCACGCCATCCAGCCCTTGTTCGCGCCGATCGGCTTCAACTGGGAGATCTGCATCGCGCTGATCCCGGGCATGGCGGCGCGCGAGGTCGCGGTGGGCGCGCTCGGCACCGTTTACGCGCTCGGCAATGGCGAGGAGGTCGCCACCCAGCTGGCACCGCTGATCGCCGCGCAGTGGTCGCTGGCGACCGCGCTGTCGCTGCTGGCCTGGTTCGTGTTTGCGCCGCAGTGTCTGTCGACGCTGGCGGTGGTCAAGCGCGAAACCCAGTCCTGGCGCTATCCGCTGCTGATGGCCGCCTATTTGTTCGCGCTGGCCTATCTGGCGTCGTTCCTGACCTACCAGATCGCCGTGGCCCTCGGCGCCGGGCCGCCATGACGCAATCGCTGCTGACCGTCCTGATCGTCGCGCTCGCCGCCGTCTATGCGCTGTGGCAACTGCTGCCGTTGCCGCTGCGACAGACCGTCGCCGAGCGCCTGCGCCGACGCAGCGCGCAGCAGCCGCATTCGACCTTGCTGCCGCTGGCCGCGCGCATCGCCGCGGCGCCCACCAGCAGCTGCGCCGGCTGCGGCGCGCGCGCGCAGTGCCCCGCACAGCGACGAAATGCCGGTTGCTGAGCGGGCCGCGCGTTCGCGCCAGGCGGCGTGCCTACCAGAGCTTGGCCACCAGCAGCATCGATACCAGCACCAGCCAGCCGGCGAAGCCGCGCTTCAGGCGTTGCACCGGCCAGCGGTGCGCCAGCGCGGCGCCGATCGGCGCGGTGAGTACGCTGAGTGAGCCGATCGCCAGCGCCAGTTTGAAATCGACCAGACCGACTGCCCAGGTCGACAGCGCCGGCGGCGTCTCGGCGCGCATATAGCTCAGGGTGCCGGCGAGCGCGATTGGCAGCCCCGCGGCGGCGGAGGTGGCGATAGCCTGGCGCATGCCGCTGCCGAGGCGATACAGCAGCGGTACCGTCAGCGAGCCGCCGCCGATGCCGACGCCGGCCGACAGCAGGCCGATGCCAAGCCCAGCTGGCACCAGCGTCAGCGGGCTGGCCTGACCCTGGCCCTCGGCCTCGGCGCGGCGCGGTCGCCAGATCTGCCAGGCGGCGAACCAGCAGAAGGCCGCGACGAACACCGTCAGCGGCGTGCGCGGCACCAGCGCCACGATCAGCGCGCCGCCACCGGAGCCGAGCAAGAGCCCCGGCACCAGCCAGCCGAGCGCGCGCACATCCACCGCGCCGCGCCGGAAATGCGCCCAGGCGCTGGCGCTGGCGGTGACGGTGATGCTGGCCAGCGAGGTGGCGATGGCGACGTGCAGCGCCTGCTCCGGGGCGATGCCCTTGAGCGGCAGCCAGAAGGCCAGCGCCGGCACCACGATCAGCCCGCCGCCGATGCCGAACAGACCGGCCATGATTCCGGTCAGCGCACCGATCAGCATCAGGGTCAGCGTTTCCAGCATGGGCTCATCGTGCTCCGTTGTTCAGCCAAGTTCTCAGGAAGCGCCGGCAAAGGCTTGTAGACTCAAGCGATTCCGCGCCTGAATCCTTTGTCCTACGTCCATGCTGATCCGCTTTTTGTGTCTGTGCCTGCTGCTCAGTCCCGCGCTCGCCGTGGCCGCCGATCTGAGCCAGCAGCGCACGCGCTTCCAATCAGTCTGGCGCGTGGCGCAGACCGGTGCCGATACCAGCACGATCAGCGCCGGGCTGGAAGACTACCCGCTCTATCCCTGGTTGCCGTACGAGCGCCTGCGGCGGATGCCCGACAAGGCGCCGTTCAAGGCGGTCGCCGCCTTTCTGCAGGACTACGGCGACACCTTGCCGGGCCACAAACTGCGGGCGCTGGTGCTGGAGCGCTACGGCCGCAGCGGGCGCCATGCCGAGTTCCTGAAGCTGTACGAGCCGGCGCAAGCCAGTGTGGATCTGCGCTGCCACGCCTTCAGCGCGCGCCGCGCGCAGAAGATCGCCGGCGACGATCTCGCCGAGGCCACGGCGTTGTGGCAGGCGCTGGACAAGGATCGTGCCGATTGTCGCCCGGTGTTGGGCTGGCTGCGTGCGCAGGGCTGGCTGACGGCGGCGCGCGTGCATGCCCGCATCGAGGAGGCATTGCGCGCCGGCCAGACCGGTCTGGCGCAGGTGTTGATGAACGAGCTGCCCAAGGCCGAGCGCGCCGCCGTCAGCCGCGCCATCCTGGCACGCGCCGACGCCACCTTGGCCTTGAACCAGGCCGGCAAATGGCCGGCGACGGCGGCCAGTGCGCAGGCGGCCGGCGTGGCGCTGCAGGGCGCGGCACGCAAGAGCGCGGCGACCGCCGAGATGCGCTATCAGGCGCTGCGGGGCCACTTGCCCTTCAGCGAGGCGGATCGCCAGGGAATCGAGCGCGAGATCGCCCGCTATGGCGCGGTCGAGCGCTTGCCGCAAGCAGGCGCCTGGTTCGAGCGCGTGCCGCAGGCGGCGTTTGACGACAACCTGCGCGAGTGGCAGGTGCGCTACCACCTGCGTCGGCTGGAGTACCCGGCGGCGCTGGCGGCGCTCGACGGCATGCAGCCCGCGCAGGCGGCGCAAGCGCGCTGGCGCTACACGCGCGGGCGCGTGCTGGAACTGCTCGATCGCCCGCAGGATGCGCGCGCGGCCTTTGCGGCTGCCGCCGGCGAGGCCAGCTTTCACGGCTTTCTCGCTGCCGACCGCATCCAGGCGCCCTATGCGATCTGCCCGGCGGATGGCTTGCTCGATACCGAGCGCACGCTGGCGGTACTTGATCTCGGCGGCGTGCGGCGCGCGCTCGAGTGGCAGGCGCTCGGCGAGATCGATCGCGCCCGCTCCGAGTGGTTCTGGCAGCTGCCGCAGCTGAGCCCGGACCTGCGCCGCGAGGCCGGCCTGATCATGAGTCGCGAGGGCATGCACGAGTGGGCGATCTTCACGCTCAACACCGAGCCGCTGCTGAAGCAGTACGAGGCGCGCTTCCCCTTGCTGCACACCAAGACGGTGGCGGCCGAGGCCACGCGCACCGGCTTGCCCGAGCACTGGGTGCTGGGCCTGATCCGCGCCGAAAGCGCCTGGAATCCGTACGCGCGATCGCCGGTCGGCGCACGCGGGTTGATGCAGCTGATGCCGGCGACCGCCGCGGCCGTGGCCAAGTCCTTGGGCACGCGCGCCGAGCCGCTGACTGATCCGGCACACAACATCCGCCTCGGTACCACCTACCTGAGCCGTCGGCTGGCCGAACTCGATGGCAATCCGGTGCTCGCCACCGGCGCCTACAACGCCGGCGTCGGCGCGGTGAAGCGCTGGATCGAGGGGCCTTTGCCGCCCTGGGATCTGTGGGTGGAAACCGTGCCGTACAAAGAGACGCGCGAGTACATCGCCCGCGTGCTCGCTTTTGCCGTGCTCTACGACTGGCGCATGGATGGCTCGCCGACGCGCTTGTCCGCGCTGGTGCCGGGGCTGAGCAGCACGGCCGAGCCGGCGCCGATCGCCTGTCGCTGAGCGCTGCCGGCATCATTGCCGCACCGCCACCCGGAGCATGCTAATGCCACGCCACCTGCTGATTCCCCTGGCCTTCGTCGATGCGCTCGGCGCGGCGCTGCTGGCCTTTGGCCTCGGTGCCTATTTCTCGCCCGCGGAGCTGCCGTTTCGCTGGCTGGCTGCACATGGACTGGCGATCCCGGCGATCGCCCTCGGTGCGCTGCTGATGCTGGTGTCGCTGCCCTTGATCATCAAACTGGCGCTGGCGGCAAAGCCGCGCTCGCGGCGCTGAGCGCAGTCAGGCTGCGCCGCATGCGCGATTGCGGCGAGAATGGCCGCTGCCCGCTGACGAGCTCTCACCATGACCACGCTCTATCTGATCGACGGCTCCAGCTTTATGTATCGCGCCTTTCACGCGCTGCCGCCGCTGTCGAACGCGGCCGGCGAGCCGACCGGCGCGCTGTTCGGGGTCGTCAACATGCTGCGCAAGGTGCTGACGGTCGACAAACCGGAGCATCTGGCCTTCGTCTTCGACGCCTCCGGCGGCACCTTCCGCGATGCGCTCGATCCCGAGTACAAGGCCAACCGCCCGCCGATGCCGGAGGATCTGCGCCTGCAGATCGACCCGCTGCTGCGCATCGTCGAGGCCATGGGCGTGCCGATCCTGCGCGAGCCGGGCGTCGAAGCCGATGACGTGATTGGCACGCTGGCGCGGCAGGGCAAGGCGGCTGGCATGCAGGTGGTGATCTCCACCAGCGACAAGGATCTGACCCAGCTGGTGGAACCCGGAATCGAGTGGCTCAACACGATGACCGGCGAGCGCCTGGATCGCGTCGGCGTGGAGGCCAAGTTCGGCGTGCCGCCCGAGCGCATCATCGACTTTCTGGCGCTGATGGGCGACAGCGTCGACAACGTGCCGGGCGTCGAGAAATGCGGCCCGAAGACCGCGGCCAAGTGGCTGGCGACCTACGGCAGCCTCGATCAGGTGATCGCGCGCGCCGATGAGGTCAGCGGCAAGGTCGGCGAAAACCTGCGCGCGGCGTTGCCGCGGCTGCCGCTCAATCGTCAGCTGGTGACGGTGAAAACCGATTGCGCGCTGCCGATCGGCCCGGCCGATCTGGCGCTGGCGCCGCCTGACCTCGATGCGCTGCGCGAGCTTTATGCGCGCTATGGCTTCAAGCAGCTGCTGAGCGAGATCGGCGGCAAGGCGACGACGCCGGCGCCGCAGCGGGCGCCGTTGCCGCCCGAGGACATTCCGCCCGCACCCGCGCAGATCCGCTACGAGCTCATCACCGAGGCGGCGGCCTTTATCGAGTGGATCGAGCGCCTGCGCGCTGCCCCGGCCTTCGCTTTCGATACCGAGACCACCAGCCTGGACGCGCAGCGCGCCGAGCTGGTCGGCGTGTCTTTCGCGGTCGAGCCTGGCCATGCCGCCTACGTGCCGGTGGGCCACGACTATCCCGGCACGCCGCGCCAGCTGCCGCTCGACCAGGTGCTGGCCGCCTTGAAGCCGCTGCTGGAAGACCCGGCGCGGCCGAAGATCGCCCAGCACGGCAAGTACGACCTCAATGTGCTGACACGCTACGGTATTGCCATGGCCGGTCTGCGCTACGACACCATGCTCGAGTCCTATGTGTGGAACTCGACCGCTACCCAGCACAACATGGATGCGCTGGCCAAGCGTTATCTGGCTGTGGACACCGTCCACTACGAGGACGTGGCCGGCAAGGGCGCCAAGCAGATCAGCTTCTCGCAGGTGGGGCTGGACGAGGCTTGTCAGTACGCCGCCGAGGACGCCGACATCACGCTGCGCCTGCACCAGGCGCTATGGCCGCGCTTGCAGGCGGTGCCGACGCTGGCAAGCGTATTTGCCGACATCGAGATGCCACTGGCGCCGGTGCTGGCGAAGATGGAACGCACCGGCGTGTTGATCGATGCCCAGCTGCTGCGCCTGCAGAGCAATGAGCTCGGCCACGCGATGATCCGGCTGCAGAGCGAGGCGCATGCGCTCGCCGGTCATCCCTTCAGCCTGGATTCGCCCAAGCAGCTGGCGCAGGTGCTGTTCGAATCGCGCGGACTGCCGATCAAGCACCGCACGCCCTCCGGCCAGCCCTCGACCAACGAGGAGGCGCTGGAGGAACTCGCCGAGGTCGATGAGCTGCCGCGCAAGATCCTCGATTACCGCTCGCTGGCCAAGCTCAAGGGCACCTACACCGACAAGCTGCCGGAGCTGATCCATCCCGGCACCGGGCGCGTGCACACCAGTTTCCACCAGGCGGTGGCGGCGACCGGTCGGCTGTCCTCCTCCGATCCCAATCTGCAGAACATCCCGATCCGCACGCCGGAGGGCCGACGCATCCGTCAGGCCTTCATCGCGCCGCCCGGCTGGCTGGTGCTGGCGGCCGACTACTCGCAGATCGAGCTGCGCATCATGGCGCATCTGTCGGGCGATCGCGGCCTGCTGCGCGCCTTCCAGGACGGGCAGGACATCCATCGCGCCACCGCCGCCGAGGTGTTCGGCAAGACGCCGGACGAGGTCAGCAGCAATGAGCGCCGCGCGGCCAAGGCGATCAACTTCGGCCTGATCTACGGCATGAGCGCCTTTGGACTGGGGCGCCAGCTCGGCATCGGCCGCGGGCAGGCGCAGGACTACGTGGACCTGTACTTCTCACGCTATCCCGGCGTGCGCGAGTACATGGAATCCACCCGCCGCAAGGCGCGCGAGGACGGCTATGTGGAAACCGTGTACGGCCGCCGTTTGTACCTGCCCGACATCCGCGCCAAGAGCTACGGTCTGCGCCAGGGCGCCGAGCGCGCCGCCATCAACGCGCCGATGCAGGGCACCGCGGCCGACATCATCAAGCGCGCGATGATCGACCTGGATGCCCGGCTGGCCGGCCACGAAGGCGAGATCCGCATGCTGCTGCAGGTGCACGACGAACTGGTGTTCGAGGTGCGCGAGGACGCGCTCGCCCACTATCGACCGCTGATCAGCGAGCGCATGGCGGCGGCCGCCGAGCTGGCGGTGCCACTGGTGGTGGACGTCGGCATCGGCGCCAACTGGGACGAGGCGCACTAGGGAAGCTCTACCCAACATGGGTGCTTCGGGACCCGGGACTCGGGACTCGGACTCGGGACTCGGGACTCGGGACTCGGGACTCGGGACTCGGGACCCGGGACTCGGGACTCGGGACTCGGGACCCGGGACTCGGGACTCGGGACTCGGGACCCGGGACCCGGGACCCGGGACCCGGGACCCGGGACCGCCAGTTTGGCAGCCGATTCTGACTCGCAGCGCGGCTCACGAGACTTGTTCAGAGCCCCTGTCTCGCCTACGGCGCGCTTACTCGCTCTGCAAACTGGCGACAGTGCAACGCAGGCGCCGCATGGCCGGTCCCCCGCCCCCTGCCCCCCGCCCCGCTTTTTGCCCACGCACCCATATTTGGCAAGAGCTTCCCCAAGGCCTCAGCGCGGGCGCCGCACCAGCGCGCGCATGGCGTCCACGCTGAAACTGGCGAGATCGCCCTGCGGCCCGCGTAGCGGACGCCCGGCGGCAGGCGCTTGCGCCTGACCAAAGATCACCTCGTAGCTGGCCGGCAGCGTGCCGGCCTGCCGGTAGCCCTCGTAGGCGGCAAGCATGCGCGCGTAGGCCTGCTTGCCGGTCAGCCCGCGCGCGCGCCCGCCGAGCGCGTTGCCGGCGCCGATCTGCTTGAGCTCGCGCATCAGTTGACGGGCGTCGGCATAGGTCAGCGTGTAGCGCTCGACATCGAACATCGGATCGGCGAAACCCTGCGCCAGCACCTGATCGCCGACATCGTGCATATCGAGAAAGCTGTGCACATGGCCATGGTCATCGGCGGCACGCCAGGCCGCGCGCAGCTCCTTCAGCGTGTCCGGGCCGAAGCTGGTGAACAGCAGCCAGCCGCCCGGCTTCAACACGCGGCGGAACTCGTACAGCGCGGCGCGCAGATCCGCACACCACTGCAGGCACAGATTGGACACCAGCAGATCGACGCTGCCGTCGGCGAAGGGCAGGGCCTGGGCATCGCCGGCGACGCGCCGGAACGGCCGCCACCAGCCGGCATGCCGACGTGCCTCGCGCAGCATGCCGATCGCCAGATCGAGCGCCACCACTTCTGCCCGTGGATAGCGCCGCTTCAACGCCGCCGACAGCCGCCCGGTGCCGGCGCCGACATCGAGGATGCGCGCCGGCGCGTCCACCAGCGGCGCCACGCGCTCCAGCAGTTGATCGCCCACCTCGCGCTGCAGCACTGCCGTCTGCTCATACGCGCTTGCCGCCTGCGAGAAGGCGCGTTGCACCCGATGCCGATCAAAACTCATAGGGAACCTCTGAATAAGTATCGTGGCCGCGACGGCGGCTGAATCGGTCTCCAGCGAGGAAGTCGCCGAAGGGCATAGCTGGCTCTCTGGCCGAGGCGACTGACGACGCTGGAGGTCGATTCAGCCCCGTCCCGAAGGGTTGCGGCCAGAATCGTCCGCCGCGTCGTTCCGGCCCTTGGCCAGAGAGCCGGGCTATGCCCTGCGGACCGCGCCTAGCGGCAGACGATTCTGACTCGCAACGCGGCTCACGAGACTTGTCCAGAGGTTCCCTAGCGCATGCCAGCTTGAATCGAGGGCGGAAGGCTACAGGGCAAGCGCGCGCGCGGCATCCCCGCGCCGCTGCCCCCTGTCCGATCAGCCGATACGAGCCGAGGCGCGCGCGGCGTAAGATCAAGGGTTCGATTCTTCAGGTCGATGCCCTATGCGTCCGCTGCTGCTGTTGTTGCCCGTCCTGCTGGGAGGCTGTGCCACCATGTCCGAAAAGCCCCACGTGATCGAGCCGGCGCTGGAAGGCCGTAGCGAGGATCTGCTGACCGCCGGGCTCGGCGCCGCTGGGCTGGCCGATCCGACGCCGCCGCAGGTCAGCGAGGATGCCGAGGGCCGTCGCCGCCTCGCCTATCACACCAACTGGCGCGGCATCGCCGATCTCTCGGCCGGCGGCGGCTACGGCCAGCTGTACGGCTCGCTGCCGGCGGTGCCCGGCGTCGAGGTCAAGGCCTGGCTGGGCGAGGTCGGCCTGTGGCAGCCGCACGGCGTGCTGATGCACATCCCGGACAGCTTCGATCCGGCGCGTCCTTGCGTGGTGGTGGCGCCGGTGTCGGGTTCGCGCGGCATCTACGGCGCGATGGCCACCGCCGGTGCCTGGGGACTGACCCACGGCTGCGCGGTCGTGTACACCGACAAGGGCGCCGGCACCGGCTTTTACGATCTCGACCACGCCGTCGGCATCGCCGTCGATGGCGAGCCGGTGCCACCCGGCCCGCGTTCGGGCTTCAACGCCGAGGCGGCGCCGCCGACGCCGGGCGCCGCGGTGCGCGGCATTGCCGTCAAGCATGCGCATTCCAAAGACAACCCCGAGGCCCATTGGGGGCGGATGACACGCTCGGCCGCGCGCTTTGCGCTGCTGATGCTGGAGGAGCGCTACCCCGGCCAGCGTTTCCGCGCCGACAACACCACGGTAATCGCCGCCAGCATTTCCAACGGCGGCGGCGCGGTGCTGCACGCCATCGAGCAGGACGACGAGGGCCTGATCGACGCCGTGGTCGCGGCGGCGCCGCAGATCAGCATTCCCGGCACGCCGTCGCTGTTGGACTACGCGCTGCAGGCGGCGATGCTGGCGCCGTGCGCGCAACTGCAGCCCGAGCTGGCCGGCACGCCGCTGGCCGGCTATCTGGCGCTGCGGGTGACGGAGTTCCAGTCACGCTGTCAGGTGTTGGCGGAGCGCGGCTGGATCAGCGGCAGCGATGTGGCGGCGCAGTCGGCCGCGGCGCTGGCGCGTCTGCAGACGCTCGGCTTCCCGCGCAGCGCGCTCGACAACAACGCCACCAATCTGGTCGCCGATCTCTGGCGCGCGGTAGCCGTGACCTATGCGCAGAGCTATGCGCGCGCCGGCGCCGACGAGCAGATGTGCGGCTTCCGCTTCGCCATGCTCGGTACCGACGGCGCTCCGCGCATGGCCACCGCGGCCGATCACGCACGCTGGTTTGCCACCTCCTCGGGCGTGGCGCCGAGCGCCGGCGTGCAGATCGTCGCGCCCAAGGGCGAGGGCAGCGATCCGGCGCTGGCCGGACTCGATTGCCTGTGGACGGCCTATCAGGCCGACAACGACCTCGGCCAGCGCCTGCGTGCCGGCGAGCGCGAAGTGCGCGCCCGCGGCGTGCTGCCGCAGCGCCCGGTGGTGATCATCCACGGCCGCGACGACGGCCTGATCCCGGTCGGCGCCACCTCGCGCCCCTATGTGGAATCGGCGCTGCGCCACGGCGCCACCCGGCTGTCCTACTGGGAGATCGAACACGCCCAGCACTTCGACAGCTTCCTGGCCCAGCCGCCCTACGCCGCGCGCTTCGTACCCTTGTTGCCCTACTTCTATCAGGCGCTGGACCAGACGCTGGCCCACCTGCGCGGCGGCCCGGCCCCGGCCCCGAGCCAGGTCGTGCGCACCCAGATGCGCGGCACCGGCGCCGATGGCAATGTGCCGGCGCTGAGTCAGGCGCACCTGGGCGAGCTGCGCGCAGATCCGGGCGACAGCGCCATCGGCCTCGTCGGCGACGTCCTGCGCGTGCCGGACTGAAGGCAGCGTCGGGGCAAGAACGGGACTCGGGACTCGGGACTCGGGACTCGGGACTCGGGACTCGGGACTCGGGACTCGGGACTCGGGACTCGGGACTCGGGACTCGGGACTCGGGACTCGGGACTCGGGACTCGGGACTCGCGACTCGCGACTCCGGGAATCGGGACCCCGGGAATCGGGACCCCGGGAATCGGGACTCGGTTCGTACAGACAGCCATGCGGCGGCTGTGTTGCACTGTTGCCAGTTTGCAGAACGGGCAAGCTTGTCGCGACCGCCCTCAGTAATGCGGGGGCGGTGGCTCCAGACTGGGATCGGCGCGGACGCCGCTTTTCATCCCATCCACCGACGCGCGCAGCGAGTCGATCTCTGCACGCAGGCGCAGCAACTCCTGATGCGCGCTGTGCACCTCTGCGTTCAGACTGCTCAGCAAATCGTCCTGAAAAGCGACGCGGATTTCGAGTTCCTGGATACGCTCTTCCATGGCGGCATCGTCGTTGGGTCGTCGCAGCATAGGCCGGGCATAGCGACCTGCCCAGCGCTGGGGGCGTTCTCGCCAAACATCGGTGCGTAGCGCTGAAAGCGGGGCGGGGGGCGGGGGAACAGCACTGCAGCGCTTGCGTGGCACTGTCGTCAGCTGGCAAAACGCGTATGTCCGCCAGCGAGACCGGGACGCTGGTCATGCCTTTTGCCCACCATGCCTGCGATGGGGCAGCGGGCGGGGGACTGGCACTGCAGCGCTTGCGTGGCACTGTCGTCACTAGGCAGAACGCGTCTGCGCGCCAGCAAGGCCGGGACGCTGGTCATGTCTGGTCAGCCGCGACGGCGACTGAATTGCTTTCCAGCGAGCGGGTTCCCTCAGCAATCGTCGTCGCCGCGCAGACGATCATAGGGGCTGGGATGCTGATCGCGGAGGCTGCCTGCGCGTGTCCCGGCGCCTTCCTTGATCGCCTTGCAAGCCTCTGCCCGGCTGATTTCTTGGCCGCGCACTTGAATCTGGAGCTGGATCACACGGCCACGCTCCAGAACCATTCGGCCTGCTTCCGGCGGACAGGGTTTGTGCAAATACCAGACCTCAGAACGATCAAAGCTTTCGCAGCGCCACGAGCGCGGGCCATAGGGCAGTTGCGGCTCTGCCTCCGGCGCCGGCTCTGGCGCCATGTCGCGCAAGTACTGTCTCAGGGCTTGCCGACGCTCGGCATCGGTGCGCGTGTCGGACTTAGTTTCGGAAGGCACAGGCTCGGCAGTCGGCGGCGGCGGTTCCAGCTTGACCTCGGTGCTGCTCCATTGCTCCGGACATGGGCGCGACTGAAAGGCGATGGCGCCGGTTGGGGAAACGCACTTGTGGACCTGCGCACGCGCGGCCTGCGGAAGGGCGGCGATCAGCGAACCCGCCAGGACCAGGGCGACCGAGCGTACTGACGCGTGCATGGAACGGATCCCAAGTCTACGGTCCGTGCATGTTCTCAGATCGAGGCGCGATGACAAGCGAAGTTCTTTCCCCGGAGAGCGACGGGCAGCCAACACGGCCTTCATTCAAAAACTGGGGAACCCCAAAAAGAGAAAGCCGCCCCAGGGCGGCCTTTCTGGTGGGGGGATGACCAGCGCCGACTATGCGGCAGGCGGCGCCGTTTTGTCGGTCGGGCGTGAGCGGGCGAAGCGGCCGCCCAGTTCGCGGCGGAAGCCGTCCAGACCCTCGCTGCGACCGACCACCTTCAGCAGCGAGTAGCCGCGGGTGGCGACGCGCATGGCGTCGCCGCCGAGCGCGAAGGCGGTGTCGTCCATCCGCGACAACAACTGCGACAGCCGGATGGCGCGCGCCTTCAGCTGATCGCGCGTATTCAGATCGCGCACGGCCTCGGCCACATTGAGCGTGGGCGGCACCACCTGCGGATTTTCGGTGAGCACGCGCAGCGACTGCCGGCAGAAGGCTTCGGACTTCTGGCCCAGCTGCATCATCCGGCGCTTGCTGGCCGCTTGCAGCACGATCAGATCCGCCAGTTGGGTTTCGAGCGTCTCCAGCGCGGCATCGACGGCCGTGATCTGCTCGGAGGTGAGGGTGAAGGGGATGTTGTTCTGAGGCATTGCGATTCTCCTTGGGAAATAGAACGGTTGCGGCCCTTGCCGCTCCGCTGTGCCGTCGTCGGCACGAGAACCATCATGACGGACCACCGTCCCACCGGCTGGGACGTATTTGTGCCGATCGTCGGATCGACCTCAGCGCTGCCTTGTGCGTAGCCGCCGGACCATACGGCCGACCTGTGCGGAGTAGTCGCTGGACCGATGCGCAGCAGTCGTTGGACCTGTGCGGAGCAGTCCTCGCACCGATGCGGAGTAGTCGTCGCACCGATGCGGAGTAGTCGTCGCACCGATGCGGAGTAGTCGCCGCACCGATGTGGAGCAGTCCTCGGACCGATGCGGAGTAGTCGCCGGACCTGTGCGGAGCAGTCCTCGCACCGATGCAGAGTAGTCGCTGGACCGATGCGGAGCAGTCCTCGCACCGATGCAGAGTAGTCGTCGCACCGATGCGGAGTAGTCGCCGCACCGATGTGGAGCAGTCCTCGGACCTGTGCGCAGCAGTCCGCCGACTCGGGCGTAGTCGTCGTCCGACTCGGGCGCAGTCATCCATCGACTCGGGCGCAGTCGTCCGCCGACTCGGGCGCAGTCGTCGACCGACTTGGGCGCAGTCGTCCGGCGACTCGGTCGCAGTCATCCCCCGACTTGGGCGCAGCGATCCGCCGACCCGGGCGCAGTCGTCCGCCGACTCAGGCGCAGTCGTCCATCGACTCGGGCGTAGTCATTCCCCGACTTGGGCGCAGCGATCCGCCGACCCGGGCACAGTCGTCAGCCAACTCGGGCGTACTCGTCAGCCCGCCCGAGCACAGCGCGGATCGTCAGGGTCGAGGTGCTTGCCTGCCATCTCGGCAGCACCGAGCATCGTACCCAGAACGATTGGAGTCTCCCGTGGATCGGACGGAACGCATCGCCGTGCTGCATCGACTGCTCAGCACGCATCGTCTGGGCGTCAGCCAGGCGCAGCTGATGCGCGAGACGGGCTGCTCGCGCTCGGCGCTGTATCGGGACCTGGGCTTCCTGCGCGATCACCTCGGCGCGCCGCTGGTGCGCGAGGGCGATCCGGTGCGGCTGTGGCGCTACAGCGGCGAGGCCGCCGGCACCTTTCAGCTGCCCGGCATGTGGATGAATGCGGACGAGCTGTACGCCCTGCTGCTCTCGCGTCAGGTGCTGGCACGCAGCGGCGAGGGCGTGTTCAACCAGGCGCTGGGCCCGCTGCAGCCCCGCATCCACGCGCTGCTGGGCGAGCGCGCCTTTCGGCTCGACCGCCTGCACGTGCTGCGCACCCAGGCCCGTCAAGGCGACCCCAGCGTGTTCCGACTGGTGACTGAAGCCGTGCTGTCGGCGCGCCAACTGCACTTCAGCTACCGCGCGCGCTCCAGCGACCGCGCCAGCCTGCGCCGGGTGTCCCCGCAGCGACTGATCCACCATCGCGACAACTGGTACCTCGACGCCTGGGACGCCGGCCGCGAAACGCTGCGGCGCTTCGCCCTCGATCGCATCAACGACCCGGCGCTCTCCACCGAGCGCGCCATCGACGTCCCCGCCGAGCAACTCGACGCCCACTTCGACGCCGGCTACGGCATTTTCGCCGGCGCCGACGTCGGCACCGCCGTCATCCACTTCAGCGCCCACGCCGCCCGCTGGGTCGCCGACGAACACTGGCACGCCAAACAGCGCATGCGCCACCTCAAAGGCGGCGGCCTGGAACTCACACTGCCCTACAGCAACCCGCGCGAGCTGCTGATGGACATCCTGCGCTACGCCGACGAAGCCGAAATCCTCGCCCCCGAAACCCTGCGCAGCGAGATGCAAACCCTGCTCAGCCGCGCTGCCCGGCGCTATGCGGCGGAGTAAGGGAGCCGCGCTGGATGCAGGCTCAATAGTGGTAGGGTAATCGCGGCATCCTGGACACTTCGCTTGAATGCGGGGGAGTGCATGTCAGTACGCGCGCGGCCCAGCAATTTCGCCCACCTGAAGGTCCACGACGAGCAACTCGTGCGGCTGGGCATGCTGGCCGAGCGCTACTTCGCCGACGATCCGAACACCTGCCTGCTGAAACTACGTCAGCTGGCTGAACTGCTGGCGCAATTGCTCGCGTCCAAGGTCGGCCTGTACGTCAGCAGCGAGGAGACGCAGGTGGACCTGCTGCGCCGACTGCAGCTGCAGGGCATCGTGCCGCGTGAAGTGGGCGATCTGTTCCATGAGGTGCGCAAAGTCGGCAACGACGCCAATCACCGGCTGTACGGCGACCATCGCAGCGCGCTGCTCGCACTGCGTCTGTGCTGGCAGCTGGGTGTGTGGTTCCACCGCAGTTTCAAGGACGCGGCGTTCAAGTCCGGCCCGTTCTTGCCGCCGGCCGCGCCGCTGGATCAGAGCGCCGAGCTGCAGGCAGAACTGGAGAATTTGCGGGCCGAGCTGGCCAGTTTCCAGGCCGCTCATGCGCAGACCGCGCAAACCTTGAATCAGGTTCAGACGCAGGCGGCGCAGGCCGAGGGCGAGCGCGCATTCTGGGAGTCGATGGCGGCCGAGGCAGAAGCTGCCAAGGCGGCGCTGGAGCAGCGCCTGCAAGCCGCACAGGCACAGGCCAGCGTGGCAACCCCGCAAGCGCTCGCGCAACTGGTGTCCTCCGCCAACTCGGCGGCGGCGCACATTCAGCTCAGTGAGGCCGACACCCGCAAGTTGATCGACGAGCAGTTGCGCGCCGCGGGTTGGACCGTGGATTCCGCCACGCTGAGCTACGGCAAGGGCGCACGCCCGGTCAAAGGCCAGCATCTGGCGATTGCCGAGTGGCCGACGGCCAGCGGCCCGGTGGATTACCTGCTGTTCGACGGGCTGACGCCCCTGGCGGCCGTCGAGGCCAAGCGCCGCCACCTGGATGTATCCGCTGCGCTGCAGCAGGCCAAGCGCTACAGTCGCAGCTTCCAGCCGGACCCGGCATGGCCGGCGCCCGGACTCTGGGGCGAGTACCGCATTCCCTTTGTCTTCGCGTCCAATGGCCGCGCCTTCCTGCGTCAGTTGTCCACCCGCAGCGGCATCTGGTTCTGCGATCTGCGCCATTCCGCCAACCTGGGCCATCCGCTGGATGGCTGGTACACGCCCGAGGGCCTGTCCGAGCTGCTGCGTCGCGATGAAGGGCGCGCCAGCGCGCACTTGCGTACGCAGGGCTTCAACTACGGTTTCCCGCTGCGTGACTACCAGCAGGCGGCCATCGAGGCGGTGGAGGCCGCCATCGGTCGCGGGCAGCGCGAGATCCTGTTGGCGATGGCCACCGGCACCGGCAAAACCAAAACCTGCATCGCGCTGGTTTACCGCCTGCTGAAGGCGCAACGCTTCCGCCGGGTGCTGTTCCTGGTGGATCGCTCGGCGCTGGGTGAGCAGGCCGCCAATGCCTTCAAAGACACCCGCATGGAAGGCCTGCAGACCTTCGCCGATGTGTTTGGCATCCAGGAACTGGAGGCGCAGACACCGGATGCCGACACCAAGGTCCACCTTGCCACCGTCCAAGGCATGGTCCGGCGCGTGCTGTACCCCGCCGGCGAGGCGCTGCCGCCGGCGGTGGATCAGTACGACTGCATCATCGTCGACGAGTGCCATCGTGGCTATTTGCTGGATCGCGAACTCTCCGACACCGAGCTCGGTTTCCGCAGCTACGACGATTACCTGTCCAGCTATAGACGCGTGCTCGACCGCTTCGACGCCGTCAAGATCGGGCTGACTGCCACGCCGGCGCTGCACACCACGCAGATCTTTGGCGCGCCGATCTACAGCTACAGCTATCGCGAGGCGGTGATCGACGGCTATCTGGTGGATCACGAGCCGCCGGTGCAGATCCGTACCCAGCTCGCCACCGAGGGCATACGCTGGCGCGCCGGCGAAGAGGTGCCGGTGTACAACGCGCAGCAGCAGATCGAGCTGTTCCGCACGCCGGACGACATCCGTCTGGAGATCGACGAGTTCAATCGCAAGGTGATCACCGAGGACTTCAATCGGGTGGTCTGCGAGTACCTGGCGAGCGAGCTGGATCCGCAATCGCGTCAGAAGACGCTGATCTTCTGCGTCAACAACGGCCACGCCGATCTGGTGGTGCACTTGCTCAAGCGCGCCTTTGCCGAGCGCTACGGCAGTGTGGACGACGATGCCGTGATCAAGATCACCGGTGTCGCGGACAAGCCGCTGGACCTGATCCGACGCTACAAGAACGAGCGTCTGCCCAACGTCGCCGTGACCGTGGATCTGTTGAGCACCGGTGTCGACGTGCCGGAGATCTGCCATCTGGTGTTCCTGCGTCGGGTCGCCAGCCGCATCCTGTACGACCAGATGCTGGGTCGCGCCACGCGCCTGTGCCCGGACATCGGCAAAGAGGCTTTCCGGATCTTCGACGCCGTGCGCCTGTACGAGGCGCTGAAGGACTTCACGGCGATGCAGCCGGTGGTGGTCAATCCGGCCATTCCCTTTGCGCAGTTGGTTCGCGAGCTGCTGGAGGTACAGAGCGACAGCGAGCGCGCGCTGGTGCGCGATCAGTTCATCGCCAAGCTGCAGCGCAAGAAGCGCCATCTGAGTCAGCGCCAGGCACAGGACGTGGAGACCCGCACCGGCATGGCACCGGACGCCTTGATCGCCCATTTGCGTCATTTGCCGCTGCCGGCTTGGAAAGCCTGGATCGCCGAGCGCGCCGACCTGGGCGACATTCTGGACCGTAGCGACGACAGCGCCGGGGCAGGGCGCGGACCCTACGTGTCCACGCACGCGGACCAGTTGCTCGACGCCGGTCACGGCTACGGCAAAGCGCAAAAGCCGGCGGACTATCTGCAGGCATTCGCCGAGTTCATCCGCAGCCACAGCAACACGCTGCCGGCGCTGATCACGGTGCTGACGCGTCCACGCGAGCTGACGCGCCAGCAACTGCGCGAACTGGCACTGGCGCTGGACCGCGCCGGCTTCCAGGAAGCCAGTCTGCACACCGCCTGGCGCGAACTGACCAATCAGGACATCGCCGCGCGCATCGTCGGCTTTGTCCGTCAGGCGGCCCTGGGCGATGCGCTGATTCCCTACGACGAGCGCGTCGATCGCGCGCTGCAAACGCTGCTCGCCAGCCGCGCCTGGACCGGCCCCCAGCGCGACTGGCTCAAGCGCATCGCCGCTCAGACCAAAGCCAACACGCTGGTTGATCGCGCCGCCTTGGACGACCCCGACTTGCTGTTCCGCACCCAGGGCGGTGGCTTCGAGCGCATCAACCGCGTGTTCGACGGCCAGCTGCTGCAAACCCTGGAAGCCTTCAACGACGCCATCTGGACCCAGCCTGCGGCGTGAATGGCCAAACGTAGCTCGGGGTACGCGCCTCGCGCCTTCCCCGGGTGCTTGCCGCGAGCCCCGCGGCGGTGAATCGCTGCGCCATACACCGCCCCACGACGCGCCGGGCGTGCGCGGCGCAAGCTGGCGTAAGTCAATCTGACGTACAATGGACCCATCACACCCGAGTCCTGCCGCCATGTCCGCCCCCTCCGACGTGCTGAATCCGCGTGGCGACTCCGCCCGGATCAACCTTCGCACCAGTCCTGAGGCCAAGGCGCTGATCGAGCGCGCGGCGGCGTTGATGGGGACCACGGTATCGAGCTTCCTGCTGCAGAACGCCTACGAGACGGCGCGGCGCGTGGTGGCCGATCACGACAACCTGATCCTCTCGGCGGAAGCCTTCGATGCCTTCATCGCCGCGGGCGAACAGCTGCCGGCGCCCAACGAGGACCTGCGCAAGCTGCTGGCGCGGCGCTGAATGCCTGCGCGCATCGAACTGCTCGATGGGCAGCACCCACGCGCCAATTTCGACTGCGGCGTGCCCGCGCTGAACGAGTTCCTGCAGCGTCACGCCGGGCAACAGCAGCGCCGTGGCATCGGCAAGACCTGGGTGGCCGTGGACGACGGGCTGGCCGTGCTGGGCTTCGTCACCGTCAGCGCCGGCGGCGTCTCGACCGCCACCCTGCCATCCACGCTGAAGCTGCCGCGCTATCCGGTCCCGATCATGCGCATCGGCCGGCTGGCCGTGGACCTGCGCCATCGCGGCCAGGGCATCGGGATGGACCTGCTGTCCTTCGCCCTGCACCTGGCGCTGGACGTTTCCGCGCGCATCGGACTGTATGCCGTGGTCGTGGATGCCAAGGACGACACGGCCGCCAGCTTCTACCGCCGCCACGGCTTCATCCCCACCCTGGATGACGCCCGTTGCCTGTTCCTTCCCCTGTCCTGGCTGGCGCAAGCAAAACCATGATCACCACCGACATCGTCCAAAAGCTCTGGAACCTGTGCAATGTCCTCAAGGACGACGGCGTCACCTACCACCAGTACGTGACCGAGCTGACTTACCTCTTGTTCCTGAAGATGGCCAAGGAAACCGGCAGCGAGGACCAGATCCCGGCCGGCTACCGCTGGGATGACCTGGAACAACGCAACGCGCCGGAGCGCCTGGAGCATTACAAGTACACGCTGATCCATCTGGGCGCTCATGGCTCGCGCTTGGTGCAGGAGATCTTTGGCAATGCCAGCTCCTTCATCAAGAAACCGGCCACGCTGTCTACCCTGGTCGTCGAGATCGACAAGCTGGACTGGTACAGCGCGCGCCAGGAGGGCCTGGGCGACCTCTACGAAGGGCTGCTGGAGAAGAACGCCAACGAGAAGAAGTCCGGCGCCGGCCAGTACTTCACCCCGCGCGCGCTGATCGACTCGATGGTGGCGCTGATGCAGCCCACCCTGGACGATGTGATCCAGGACCCGGCCGCCGGCACCGGCGGCTTCCTGATCGCCGCCAACCAATGGCTGCGCGCCCACGCCGACACCGACGCCTGGACCGAGGCGCAGCAGCGCAAATACCGTCGCGGCACCTTCTACGGCATGGAGCATGTGCAGGACACGCACCGGCTGGCGCTGATGAACCTGATGCTGCACGGCCTGGACTCGGATCCCAACGCCGCCGGCATCCGCTACGGCGACACCCTGTCCCCGGACGGCGCCGCACTGCCCAAAGCCACGCTGATCCTGACCAACCCGCCCTTCGGCACCAAGAAAGGCGGCGGGCTGCCCAGCCGGGACGACTTCACCTACCCCACCAGCAACAAGCAGTTCGCCTTCCTGCAGCACATCTACCGCGGCCTCAAACCCGGCGGCCGCGCCGCCGTGGTGCTGCCAGACAATGTGCTGTTCGAGGGCAACATCGGCCGCCAGATCCGCGCCGATCTGATGGACAAGTGCAATCTGCACACCATCCTGCGCCTGCCCACCGGCATCTTCTACGCCCAGGGCGTCAAGACCAATGTGCTGTTTTTCACCCGCGGCCACAGCGACAAGGGCAACACCCGCGAGGTCTGGGTCTTTGACCTGCGCGCCAACATGGCCCAGTTCGGCAAACGCACCCAGCTCACCCGCGCCCACTTCGCCGACTTCGAAGCCGCCTTCGGCCCCAACCCCTACGGCGACGCCTCCGCCCTGGCCCGCCGCCAGGACACCGGCGAGACCGGCCGCTTCCGCCGATACACCCGCGAATGGATCGCCGAGCGCGGCGACAACCTCGACATCAGCTGGCTCAAGGACGACAGCACCGGCAGCAGCGACGATCTGCCCGAACCGGCAGCACTGGCGCGCGAGGCGATGGTGGAGCTGGAGGGGGCGATGGAGGAGTTGCGGGGGATACTGGCGGAGCTGGGGGAAGAGATTGAGGGTGAGGTGGGGTTGTGAGTGAGTTGCCGCGAGGATGGACTTCGACCACACTCGAAAGCCTCGTAGCATTCGATGGACTTTTCTCCGACGGCGATTGGGTCGAGAGCAAGGATCAGGATCCTTCAGGCGCTATTCGTCTCCTCCAACTGGCGGACGTGGGCGATGGGAAGTTCCTCGACAAGTCCCGACGATTCCTCAACGACGAGCAGTTCGAGCGGCTTCGATGTACTGAAGTATTAGCCGGCGATGTGCTGATCGCTCGGATGCCTGACCCTTTGGGGCGCGCCTGTGTTGCTCCTCCCTTGAATCAGCGCTGCGTTACTGTGGTCGACGTCGCCATTGTCAGGCCAGGTACTGCTTCAGCAAATCCGCGCTGGCTGATGCACTTCCTGAATTCTCAGTGGATTCGCCAAACGATCGAGTCGGAGGCTTCCGGAACAACACGCCGAAGAATCTCTCGCGGAAAGCTGGCAATGTTGCAACTTCCCTTGCCGCCGCTACCCGAACAAAAACGCATCGCCGACAAACTCGATGACCTGCTCGCGCGCGTGGACGCCTGCCGCGAACGCCTCGACCGCGTCCCCGCCATCCTCAAACGCTTCCGCCAATCCGTCCTCGCCGCCGCCACCAGCGGCGAACTGACGCGCGACTGGAGGGGTGGAGCAGACGTCGAACTGACAGAGCAAAATATTTCTCAAATTTGTCGCACTGAAAAGCACTCCCTTGCAATTGGTCCATTTGGCAGCAATCTCAAGGTTTCAGATTACCGAGAGGAGGGCGTTCCGTTAGTTTTTGTGCGAGAAATTCGGACTCGATCTTTTGGGGCAACTGGGACCAAATACGTCTCGCCTGAAAAAGCGGCAGAACTCTACGCACACACTGTTCAGCCCGGCGATCTTTTGATTACGAAGATGGGCGATCCACCAGGGGACACGGCGATCTATCCAATGGACCGGCCACCTGCTGTAATGACCGCCGATGTCGTCTGCATGCGCGTCGATCCGAACATCGCGGATTCGAAATTCATCGGATTCGCGATAGAAAGCCCGCTAGGACGCGAGCGAATCATGGAAATCACCGCAGGCGTCGCCCAACAGAAAATCAGTCTCGAACGCTTCCGCACAATGGTGCTCCCCCTACCCTCGCTCGCAGAACAAAAAGAAGTTACTCGGCGAGTCTCCGGACTGTTTGACTTGGCAGACCGAATGGAGCGCCTCGTGAACGACGCCATCCAAACGAACGACCAGTGCACTCCAGCCATCCTCGCCAAAGCCTTCCGCGGCGAACTGGTCTCGCAGGACCCCAACGACGAACCCGCCGCCGCGCTGCTGGCCCGGATCGCCGCGCAGCGCGATCATGCGACGCCCGCTGCGCGCGGTCGCTGTAAAGTCGCCTCCGGGAAGCGTCCATGAAGATCGAATCGATCCGCCTGAAGAACTACCGTGTCTTCCGCGATGTGCACCTGACCGACATCCCGGATTTCCTGGTGGTGGTGGGCGCCAATGGCTCGGGCAAGAGCACGCTGTTCGATGTGTTCGGCTTCCTGCACGACTGCCTGCACGGCAATGTGCGCCAGGCGCTGGACAGCCGTGGCCGGTTTGCCGAGGTGCTGAGCCGGGATGCCAGCGAGCGGACCATTCTGATCGAGATCCAGTACCGCATGGAGATCACCGGCGTGGAGCGGCTGGTGACTTACTCGCTGGAGATCGGCGAGCACCAGGGCGCGCCGGTGGTGGAGCGCGAGATCCTGCGCTACAAGCGCGGCCGGCACGGCTCGCCCTTCCGCTTCCTCGACTTCAAACGCGGTGAGGGCTATGCCATCACCAACGAGGAGCATTTCAGCAAGTCGGACGAGGAACTGACCCGCGAGGTGCAGAAGGTCGCCCCCGACACGCTGGCGATCAAGGGCCTCGGCCAGTTCGACCGCTTCAAGGCCGCCTCTGCCTTCCGCCGGCTGATCGAGTCTTGGCATGTGTCGGACTTCCACATCAGCGCGGCGCGCGGGCGCAAAGAAGCCGCGGGCAGCTCGGAGCACTTGTCGGCCACCGGCGACAACCTGCCGCTGGTCGCGAGGTACTTGTTCGAGCAGCACCCGGACACCTTCGCCACCATCCTGCAGACGATGCAGCGCCGTGTGCCCGGCGTGGCCGGCATCGAGCCCCGGCTGACCGAAGACGGCTACCTGACCCTGCGCTTCCAGGACGGCAGCTTCAAGACCCCGTTCCTGGACCGCTATGTCTCGGACGGCACCATCAAGATGTTCGCCTACCTGGTGCTGCTGCATGATCCGCGGCCACACCCGCTGCTGTGCGTGGAAGAGCCGGAAAACCAGCTCTACCCCACGCTGATGAGCGAGCTGGCCGAGGAATTCCGCCTGTATGCCAGCCGCGGCGGCCAGGTGCTGGTCTCCACCCACTCGCCCGACTTCCTCAACGCCACCCGCCTGGAAGAAGTCTGCTGGCTGGTCAAGCAGGACGGCGCCACTCTGATCCACCGCGCGCGCGACAACCCGCAAATCCGCGCCTACATGGAAGACGGCGACCAGATGGGCTACCTGTGGAAACAGGGATTCTTCGAGGGCGCAGATCCACGATGAGGGAACTGGTCTGCCTGCTGGAAGAGGAATCGGCCAGGGCCATGCTGGAATCCCTGCTGCCACGCGTACTGGATCCGAGCATCTGCTGCCGGCTGATCGCCTTCGAGGGCAAGCAGGATCTGGAGCACCAACTCACCCGCAAGGTCCGCAGCTACATGAACCCGCAGGCGCGCTTCCTGGTGGTGCGTGACCAGGACAGCGCGCCGGACTGCAGGCAAGTGAAGAACAAGCTGATGCAACTTTGCCACACTGCCGGCCGCGCCGCCGACTGCCTGGTGAGGATCGCTTGTCGCGAACTGGAGGCGATCTACCTCGCCGACCTCGCAGCGGTCGAATCCGTCACCGGCATCCGCGGCCTCGCCAGGCACCAGACCAAGAGCAAGTACCGCGACCCGGATGCGCTGGGGAACTCGAAGGAGGAGCTGAAGAAGCTCACCGGCGGCAAATACCAGGAGGTCAGCAGCTCACGCGAACTCGGCAAGGTCCTGCAACTGGACAACCCACGCTCATCCAGTTTCCGGCAACTGCTCGCGGCGGTTCGCAAGCTGCAAGCAGAACTGCTGGCGCTGCCATAGGACACCCATGAGCGACATCAAACTCTTCCGCCTCGCCGCCGGCAAAGCCGTCGAACTGCAAGGCGACGCCTCCGACCTGTGCGTGGTCTAGCTGCACGATCAGGCTCCAGAAGCCTGGATTCCCGCTTTCGCGGGAATGACGATGTGGCGTTGTCGGGGGGCAAGGTCTGCACAACGGCGGGCCGCTCCGGGAGTTGCAGCCAGTTCCGGTTTGCGAGGACCGTCCGCGCTCGACGCCTTGGCGGTCGAGGCGAACTGGCAGCGCAGGTCGGTCAGCTCGTCATTCCCGCGAAAGCGGGCATCCAGTCCAATCACTGGCCGGGCACGCGAAAGCGGGAACGGCTCCTGCGCGTGTCTATCGGCGTGGCGTTGCAGGATGGACGATGCGGGCGGCACATGGTCCAGATGCACGACCCGGCTCCAGACGCCTGGATTCGCGGGAATGACGATGTGGCGTTGTCGGGGTGCAACGGCTCCCGACGCATGGAGTCGCGCCTAATGGCTCCCCGATTCCTCAGCTTCTACCGACAGGCTACCGGGACAGATGCTCGCTGACGCCAACGCGATTGAGGGCGCAGCAGGGAGGCTCGGGCCGGTGCGGTGGTATTGGGGCACCGCTCGTCACCACGTGACACGGGCGCCAAGCACCCGTGTCTGGCCGGTTGGCACCCCACAACGACAATTTTCGTCCCTGTGGGGTGCAGCCCTGCTCACTCAAAGCCATTCGCGAACAATCCACCTGCACTGCAGGCAGAGGGCGCGCTGGCGTTGGTGACTTGGACGTCATCCAGATAGAAGCCCTCTTCCTCCGATCCCGGATCGGACGAGAAGCGCCAGCGCAGGCGGACGGTCTGGCCGGCAAAGGCCGCGAGCGTGCGGGTGTAGTTGCTGAATACGCCGCCCGAGGTCCCGGAGAAGGCGCCATGGCTGGCTGCATATCCGCAGGCGTTGAGGGGCGGTGAGCCGGTGGAGGAGAAGGAGGACGGATAACCGCCATCCGGCGGCAGGTCGGACCAGCTGTTGCCGTTGTCAGTCGAGATCTCGACCACCACGCCGTCCCAGGTCGACTCCAGGTTGTAACGCGCCTTGAAGCTGAGCACCGGCGCGCCAGCCTGCAGCGTGAGCGCGGGTGAGGTGATGGCGCCGCAGGTGTCCGGGGTATAGGTGCTGGCGCCATCTGCTGCGCTGCGATAGCTGTAGGTACCGGTGGCGGCGCGGTCGTTACTGAAGGCCCAGGGCGCGCCGAGCGACAGGAAAGCCGGGGAATCGGCGCCGTCGACGAAGGTGCCGGGCGAGCTGGTGCCGGCCGGGGTGTAACTCACGCGCACACTGCCCAGGCTTTCGTTGCCACCCGAGGGGCCGCCATTGCCCGAGGTGCTGTCCTCGGCACGCACCACGTAGTGGTAGGTGGTCAGGGAGGCGGCGGTGTTGTCGACGAATTCAGTGCCGCTGACGCCGGTGGCAATCCGGTTGGCGGCCGCGGGGACGAACAAGGGGTCGGTTGAACGGTAGATGTTGTAGCGCATGTTGGTGCCGAGCGGGCAATTGCTGGCGCCGGCGCTCCACTGGATGCGCACCGCACAGTCGCCCGGGGATGCCGCTGCGGCGGTCACCGAGGCCTGATTGAAGGTGGGATACAAGGTGCAAAGCGCGGTGGAGGCGATGTCCGTACAGCTGCTGATCGGGCCCTCGCCGCAGGCGTCCACGGCGCGCACCTTGTAGGCGTAGGTGTATCCGCCCTGCGCGCGATCGTCCGTCAGCGTCGGGCCGTTGCCGTGCGCCACCAACTGGAAATCGCCGGCATTGGCGCTGGCACAGGTGCCATTCGCCCGATAGGCCTGGTAAGCAGTAGCGCCGGCCACACTCGCTGCCGTCAACTGCACCGCGCCGCCGCTGTTGCTGGCGCCCAGGGTCGCCGGCGCCGCGGTCACCGCCGTGGCGCACTGCGCGCCGGAGACCGCCAATCCATAGCCCTGGCGATTGGAATACGCCTGGCCGTCACCCGGGACAGCCGTTGCCTTGACGCGGACGGTGTAGACGCCGGCAGTCGGGGCGGTCAGGCGTACCTGCTCCACCGGATTCAAGACGTCGGCCGTTCCGCCGGTGACCGACACTGCGGCGGCGCCAGAACCCGAGAGCACATTGCCGCGGTACAGGTTGACGCCATCACTGACTTCCAGATCGAGATTGTTGACCAGCGCCGTACCGGCGGCGCCCGGCGTGCCGGGCGGGTCGTACCAGACCAGCGTGGCCCGGAACTCCTGTCCCGCGCCGACCTGCACCTGATACTCATGCTGCTGTCCGGTGCTGAGGCCGCTCTCCTGACGTCGCGCGAAGGTGCGCAGGTCACGGGCGTCGCCCGGGAAGTACAGGTTGTTGTCCAGCCAGATGCGGCCCCAGCCGTAGTTGTTGCTGGGCGTAGTCGTGATGAACGCGGTGCCGTTGAGCAGCAGCGCCTTGAGTTCGCTGCCGAGCGGGCGCCGCGCATTGGCCGGCGTCTTGACGCCGGTGGGATAGAAGCCGTCGACAAAGTACTGGCGCATCAGTGCGGCACCGCCGGCAACGATGGGTGTCGACATCGAGGTGCCGCTCAGCGTGGCTGTGGTGGGCGCGTCCACGGTGGTGTCGTTGTCGTCGCCCGCGGCCGATACGATGGATGAGCCCGGCGCCATGATGTCCGGCTTGCGCCGGCCATCACTGGTAGGCCCGCGCGACGAGAAGGTGGCGACCGTCGTCGAGTTGCCGTTGCCGAGGGCGCCCACCGTGAGCGCATGTTTGGAGTGACCTGGGTGGCCGATGGTGGTGGCGGCAGAGCCCTCATTGCCGGCGGAGAAGGCAATGAGCATGTCCTCGTTCAACCACAGCGTCTGGTCGACTTCCGCGTCGCCGGCCGTATAGAACGGTGCGTTGGCATAGGCAGAACCGTAACTGTTGCTGGAAATGTACGCGCCAGCCGCCTTGGCCTGCTGCCACATCGGCAGGCCGCCCAGTCCGGACAGACAGCCTGAACTGTCGTTGCCGATATCCTGGAACAGCAGTTGCGCATTGGGTGCCATCCCATCACCCGTGTTCTGGCCAGGGTCGGTCGGCGTCGAGGCGGTCCCGGAGTCACCGGCGACGCTGCCACTGGTATGCGTGCCGTGGAAGGAGGTGGGCGAGCCGCCTGGGCAGGTCGCGTTGTCGTCGTACGGCGAGGCGCCCGGCATGCTGAAATAGCCGTAAATCTTGCGCGCCGGGTAGACCGTGCCGGGCGTGGGCGGGTTGGTGTTCTCGGAATTGGTGATTTCGGTGTTGCCGTTGAGCTGGGTGAACCAGCCCTCGTTGCGATCCAGCCCGGAGTCGGCAACGGCGACGATCTGCCCGGTGCCGGTAATGTCCTGGGCCCAGATCGGGGCATTGCCTATCGGGTTTGCGCCGGCCGCCTGGTTGGCCTGGATCGGCCACACGGCGTTGGCGTTGTGCGTATGAGGCATGTCGTAGCGCTCGATCCACTGCACCGCATCAAGTGCCGCCAGCGCCCCCACCACCTGGGCGAGACGGCTCTGCGGCACTGCGATGCGCAGGCGCGGCCAGCCCGAGTTCTCCAGCACCACCGGCCGGGTGTCTCCGCTCAGGGCAGCGACCGATGACGCCAGCGCTGCGGCACGTTCGCCGCGAAACAGCAACACATCCAGCGCCACCTCGGCCTCGGTGACGCGGTCCAGACCCTCGGCGACCTTGAACGCGGGTTCCCAGGCGCCGACGAAGCGCACGCGGGCGTCCGCGCGCAGCTGGGTACGCAGGCTGGCCGGCGCTTCGACCAGAAAGGCATGGTTCGGCACATATCCGACCACTCGCGCGCCCTGGGCGCGCAGCCAGTCGGCATCCGGCACGCGGTCGTCGGCGAATTGGACGATGGCATAGCGTCCGCCGCCGGGCGGTTTGAGCGTGGCCCAGGGATGGATCAGCGTTTCACTGCGCGGATCAAACACCCCCGCTGACAGGGCCAGCAGCCGGGAGCCCGAGGCCTGTGCGTAGGCATCGGGCGCGGTGGCGCTGCGTACGCGCGCGGTGGTGCTCAGCGGCGTGGCCCACGCCACCGAGAGCACGCATGCGCCGACGGCGAGGGCAAGCGCAGTGCGTTTCCTGTGTGTCATCGTCCCATTCCTGGCTGCGTCTAGAATCTGTGAGTGTATCGACATCGATTCGCGCAGAAATCGCTCGCGAGAGGGAGTCTGCAGCGTGCGCGGGGCTCGCCAGTTGGCGCGCAATCTCCGACAATGGCGTGATGGAAGCCCGAGACCCTCACGAGGAAATCACGCTGCTGCTGGGCGATGCCCGGCGCGGCAGTGCGCATGCGCAGGAGCGCCTGTACAGCCACGTCTATCGTGAGCTGCACCGGCTGGCGGAGCGCCAGTTGCGTGGTGATCGCGAGCACGGCGGCGCCACGTCGCTGGTGCACGAGGCTTTTCAAGTTGCCTGACGCGCACGGTGTCGCCACCACTTACTAGCCAGGTCCACGAGTCCTTGCCGCGACCGGGCGTCGCCGGCTAGGGCATCTCGGTCGTCCCAATGTGAAGTACCTCAGGACCAGCTGCTGGCCGTGCAGCTGGTGATGCAGATCCTGCTGGATCTTGAGCATCGGCAAGCGGGCGATTGCCTGTGCGTGGTCGACGAGAAGCGCGCCGAGCCCCTGGCCCTCAATACACAGGTGTTTGGTTTTCGCGACACCGGGCAAGTCGTTGAGTTCAGTGGCTATTGCGACCGAGACACGCGGCAGCCGGTGCGCTGGCGCGTACTGCCGCAGTCGCCTGCAGATCGCGGCGCCGCACTGGCCAGGGTAGGCCAGTTGCGCTGACGGTGTGGCGGGGCAATCTCTGCGGACGACGCGCGCGGTGCGTGGTCTAGCTGCACGATCAGGCTCCAGAAGCCTGGATTCCCGCTTTCGCGGGAATGACGATGTGGCGTTGTCAGGGGGCAACGTCTGCACAACGGCGGGCCGCTCCGGGAGTTGCAAGTTGTTTCGGTTTGCGAGGACCGTCCGCGCGGCTCGACGCCTTGGCGGTCGAGCCGAACTGGCAGCGCAGGTCGGCCAGCTCGTCATTCCCGCGAAAGCGGGAATCCAGTCCAATCACTGGCCGTGCACGCGGCAGCGGGAACGGCTCCTGCGCGTGTCTATCGGCGTGGCGTTGCAGGATGGGCGATGCGGGCGGCACATTATCCAGATGCACGACCCGGCTCCAGAAGCCTGGATTCCCGCTTTCGCGGGAATGACGATGTCGTTCGGGCGCTGCGCGGGGCTCGCCAGTTGGCGCGCAATCTCCGACAATGGCGTGATGGAAGCCCGAGGCCCTCTCCTTTGTCAAAAATGAAGCGTTCGTGCTTATTACGCTTTCTCGGCATTGTGATCCATGCGCTGCCATGGAAGACGAGTTTTTGAAGTTCGCCGAGCTTCGGTCAAAAATAAAATTCCTCGTGTTGGAGGTGCGCGTTGAGCCCTAGTTCATCGCACGACGGGGCGCGACTTGGGCGATTGCGCAGGCGCCGGCATGTCGTCGTTACCCTGTTGATCTTGGGCATTCTGGTCAGTGGCGTCGGTTATTGGTACGTGGATACACCGAAACCCACGCCGACGCCAGTTTGGTCGAAACCAGAGCCGGAAGATCTGGGCGCTCCATCGGGCCTGAAGCCTATAGTTTCCGAGGGG
The DNA here is from genome assembly GCA_046346965.1 of Lysobacterales bacterium. GTDB lineage: Bacteria > Pseudomonadota > Gammaproteobacteria > Xanthomonadales > SZUA-5 > JAXMHB01. The sequence goes on along the minus strand of JAXMHB010000006.1, from coordinate 144,465 downwards.
GTGGACATCCGGGAACCGGCAACCGCGCCGCTCGGTTGGCAAGCCCCTGCTACGCTGCCGCCGTTGCCGCCAGAGGATGTGCCTCTGGCACAGCAGTTGGCGTCACTGTTGGAAAGGGCGCGCGCTGGAGATCCGGTTGCGACTTGCAGGCTGGCAATCGGCGCATCTCGGTGTACCGCGCACGCGCTTGTTTCGCAGTTCAGCAGCCGGTTGCAGCGGGATCCTTTGGCGCAATCGGGCGAAATCAGCGCAGAGTCTAGGCAAAGTGCCGCTATGTGCGTGGGTTTTGATGCCGCCTCGGTGGGGGAAGTTGAGCAGTTGCTGGTGCGCAATCAAGACCACTTCAATATACGTCAAAAAGTCCTGATGGCGCTCGTGCAGCCAGATGGAAGCCTGCTGGCCATTCCCCGCGATCTCCCGCGTGGTTCCATCGGCAGCGCGACAACTCAGTACGTCTACTCACAGTTTCAGGCAGACCACGCAATGCGCTTCCTTCAGGAAGGCTATCAGCAGCGCGATCCATTGGCATTGGAGGGGATGATTATGGTCCATGTGCCGAGCGATGTGCCGGGTTTCCACCCGGGAATTCGCCTCGCCATGCCCAATCCCAAGCTGTTTCTAGGCTACGCCATCCTGATGTCGGAAGTTTATGGTGCCGAGGCACTTGGACCGATCGTGTCGCAAACGGTGGCCAATGTGATGCAGACGATTGACCCCGTAACCTTGCGGGCAATTCAGGAAGACGTTCGCCGCGAAGCCATTGCTTGGCGCAATCAGCCAGCGGCGGACACCGAGGCGTTCGGATCAGACCCGGAGCAGTATCGGCATCCGCGCTGCGACCGCTGACGACGGCTTGCACTGATCGACCTCGGTGCGCCCACGCAGCGGCGCGTAGTGTCCGCCGGGTGCGCCCCGGCGTTCGCGTCGGCACTGGGCGCCCGCGAGGATGCCTTTGGTCTTCGCTTCGCGCAGAAATCGCTCGCGAGAGGGAGTCTGCAGCGTGCGCGGGGCTCGCCAGTTGGCGCGCAATCTCCGACAATGGCGTGATGGAAGCCCGAGACCCTCACGAGGAAATCACGCTGCTGCTGGGCGATGCCCGGCGTGGCAGTGCGCATGCGCAGGAGCGCCTGTACAGCCACGTCTATCGTGAGCTGCACCGGCTGGCGGAGCGCCAGTTGCGTGGTGATCGCGAGCACGGCGGCGCCACGTCGCTGGTGCACGAGGCTTTCTTCAAGCTGTCGCGGGCGGCCACCGAGTTCAATGATCGCCAGCACTTCTTTGCCACCGCGGCGCGCGCGATGCGGCAGATTTTGATCGACCGCGCGCGCGAGCGGCAGGCCGACCGTCGCGGCGGTGGCATGCGCGCGCAGACCCTGGAAGGCGTGGCGCTGGAAGTGTCGGCCGACGGTCATGACGAGGAATTGCTGGCGCTGAACCAGGCGCTGGACCAGTTGGCCGAGCTCGACCAGCGCCTCGCGCAGGTGGTCGAGATGCGCTTCTTCGGCGGCCTGGAGCTGTCGGAGATCGCGCCCTTGCTGGAAGTGTCCGAGCGCACGCTCAAGCGCGACTGGCGCCGCGCGCGGGCGTTTCTCTATCAGGTTCTCTGTCCGGGCACGCCGCTGCCGGAGTCATGAGCGGCAGCCTCGATCCGGCGCGGTGGGCGCGGGTGTCGGCGCTGTTCGATCAGCTGATCGACCTGCCGGTGACCGAACAGGACGCTGCGCTGGTGGCGCTGGCGATCGAGGATCCGGGTCTGGCCGCCGAGGTGCGCGCCATGCTTGATGCCGACGCGCGTACGCAGGGCCTGCTCGATCGCCGCGAGGAAGTGCTGGCGCCGATCGCCGCCGACACCCGCCCGGAACTGGGCCCCGGCTGGCAGGTGCAGCGCCTGCTCGGGCGCGGTGGCATGGGCGAGGTGTGGCTGGCGGAACGCCATCAGGGCGATGTGGTGCAGTGTGCGGCGGTCAAGCTGCTCAAGCGCGGCATGGACACCCAGGCGCTGCTGCAGCGCTTCCTGCAGGAGCGACGCATTCTGGCGCGGCTCAACCATCCGGCCATCGCCGGTGTGCTGGACGCCGGCGTCACCAGTGACGGCCGGCCCTTTCTGGCGATGGATTACATCTGCGGGCAGCCGCTGACCGCCTGGGCGCGCGCGCGTCAGCTGCCGCTGGAGGCGCGTCTGACGCTGCTGGCGCAAGTCGCGCGGGCGGTCGATTACGCGCACCGCCAACTGGTCGTGCACCGCGATCTGAAGCCCAGCAATGTGTTGGTCGATGAGGACGGTCTGCCGCATCTGCTCGATTTCGGCATCGCCAAAGTGCTCGGCGATGACACCGACGAGTTGGTGCTGACGGCGACCGGCGTGCGCGTGCTGTCGCCCGCTTACGCGGCGCCCGAGCAGGTGCGCGGCGAGGACGTCGGCGTGGCGGCCGATGTTTACGGCCTCGGCGTGTTGCTGTACGAGCTGGTGGTCGGCCGCCTGCCGCACCGGCGCAGCGGTCGCATGGAGATGCTGGCGCAGGAGATCACCGACGAGCGCGCCACCCGGCCCAGCATCGCGGCGATCGAGAACGAGGCCAATGAGCTGCTGCCGGACAACCTTGAGCGCGTGCCTTGGGGGCGGCGGCTGCGCGGCGATCTCGACACGCTGATCCTGAAAGCGATCCACCCGGAAGCCGAGCGTCGCTACGGGTCGGCGGCGCTGCTGGCCGAGGACATCGAACGCTATCTGGGCGGGCGTCCGATCCGCGCGCGCCCGGACAGCCGCAGCTATCGGCTGCGCAAATTCCTGCTGCGCCATCGCGTCGGCGTGATCGCCTCGGCGGTGGCGCTGTCCGGCTTGCTGGTGGGGCTCGCGCTGGCGCTGTGGCATGCGGAGAAGGCGCGCTGGTCGGCGCATTTGGCCGACGAGGCGCGCGCGCAGGCGGAGCGCGAGTACGAGCGTTCCGAGGCGACCAAGGATTTCCTCATCCGCAACCTCGACTTCAGCAGTCTGCAGCAGCAGGACGCGCCGCTCACGGCCGAAGCCTGGGTCAGCGCGCTGGCCGAGCGCATCGACGAGCTGCAGGACCATCCGGGCTCGCAGGCGGAGCTGCGCGTGGTCATCGGCCACTCACTGGTGGCGATCGGCCAGACCGAGCGCGGTCGCGCGCTGGCCGAGCGTGGCGCGGTCGAACTCACCCAGCTGTATCCGGGCACCTCGCTGCTGCGCGCGCAGATGCTGAACAGTCTGGCGCTGGTGCGGCGCCGAGCGGGCGATCTGGCGGGCGCCGAGGCGGCGATCCAGCAGTCGATGGCCATGCTCGACCAGCTGCCGGGCGACCATCGCTTGCTGCGTCTGCAGAACCGTACCGTGCTGGACTACGTGCTGGCGCTGCGCGGGCATTACGTGGCGGCCCTCGCGAACAACCGCGCGCGTCTGGCCGATCGCATGGATCTGCTCGGCGCCAACGATCCGGGGCTGGCGGTGGATTACAACAATCTCGCCGTGGCACTGACCCGGATGGACGACTACGCCGCGGCGCTGGCGGCTTACGATCGCTGTCTGGCGCTGCTGGCCGCCAGCGGACAGGGCCAAGGTTTGCGCGCCGCCGCAGTGGAGCGTGGTCGCGCGCTGCTGATGCAGCGGCTGGGTCGCCCGGAGGAGGCCGATCGTCTGCTCGAACGCGTGCGCGCGCTGCGCAGCGCCGGGCTGCCGGGCGAACATCCGGACCAAATCGATACCCAGTACGCCCGCGCCCAGTTGTTGCGCCTGCGCGGCCAGCCCGCCGCGGCGCTGGCGCTGCTGCAACCGATCGTCGAGGCCGCACGCGCCGACGATCCGCGTCTGCCGGAGTACCGCTACGAGCGCGGACGCCTCCAGCTGGCGCTGGCGCAGTGGCGGCCGGCACAGCAAGATCTGCAGCAGGCGGCGGCCTACTACGCCAGTCTGGCGCCGGGCGAGGAGCATCCGCTGGCGCTGCACGCCGGCGCGCTCGCCGCCTACGCGCAGGCGCACGACGGCGGCCCCAGTGCCGCCCCGGTGTTGAATCACGCCATCGCCGCGCTGCAGGCGCAGGGTCTGGCCGCCGGCGACGAGATCGCCGAACTGCGCGCGCTCGTGGGGCCCTGATCCGCGGCCAGGCGCGGCGCCCGCTACGGGTCTGTCGTGCGGGCCGAAACGCGTCCAGGCGCCCCGCTTGCACCGTCTGTCGCCCGCCGCGACAATCCGGAGTTCCTTGATGGTTGTGGATATCGACTGCATGCGATCGGTTTCATTGTTGACGCTGACCCTGGCGACGCTGATCTATGCGGGGGCAGCGGCCGCCAACGCGACGCCCCACGTGCTGGCCTCGGGCGACTTTGTCCAGGACTGGACGAATACCGGCCTGATCACCACCAATGACGACTGGAGCGGCGTGCCGGCGGTGCTGGGCTATCGCGGAGACGATGTCACCACTGTGGTCGGCGCTGATCCACAGACGCTGCTGGGCGAGGGCACGGTGGTCCTCGACATCAACGCGAATCAGACCAACCCGGTGACCTTCAACACCGGCGGCGTTACCGAGTTCGAGCTGGCCAATCCCGCCGTCGCGCTGGCCGGCAGCGCCACCGCCGACGCGCCCTCGCTGCTGATCAATCTGGACACCAGCGGGCGCTACGACATCCTGGTCGAGTACAACGTGCGCGACCTGGACAGCTCGGCGGACAACGCCGTGCAGGCGGTGGCCCTGCAATACCGCATCGGCAACACCGGCAACTTCATCAACATCCCGGAGGCGTACATCGCCGACGCCACCACCGCCAACGCCGCTACCCAGGTCACGCCGGTGTCCGTGTTCCTGCCGGCGGCCGCCGACAACCAGCCGCTGGTGCAGATCCGCATGATCACGGTCAACGCCACTGGCAACGATGAGCCGGTGGGCATCGACGACATTCTGGTGTCTGGCGGTCTGCCGCCGCCGCCGGCCGTCAGCATCGCCAATGTCAGCGTCGCCGAAGGCAACCCGCCCGGCACGACGACGATGACCTTCACCGCCACGCTGGCGACATCCCCGACAGCTGCGATTTCCGCGTCGAGACCTTTGACAGCTCGCCGGATGCCACAGCTACCGCCGGTGTCGACTACACCAGCACCGATGTCGCCGTCAGCATCCCGGCGAACACCCTCAGCGCCAGCTTCAGCGTGCCGATCCTGCGCGATAGCGTGATCGAGCCCAACGAGATCCTCGTGGTGTCGGCCTACGGCGAGCCCTTCGCCTGCGATATTTCTGCAGCCGCGGCGCAGGGCACCATCATCGACGATGACGCCGTGTTGCCGGTAGCGACCATTGCCGATCTGAGCTTGGACGAGGGCAATGCGGGCACGACCAATGCCACGCTGAGCGTCACGCTGGACGCGCCCGCACCGGCCGGTGGCGTGCAGATCGCCTATGCCAGCGCCGACGGCAGCGCCACTGCCGGCAGCGACTACACCGCGGTCAGCAATACGCTGACGATCGCCGCCGGACAGCAAGTCGGCACGATCAGCGTGCCGGTGCTCGGCGATAGCAGCGTCGAGTCCGACGAGACCTTCGCCGTCAACCTGAGCGCGCCGGTCAACGCCACCCTGGGCGATGCGCAGGCGCAGGTCACCATCCTCAACGATGACCTGCTGCCGACCCTCAGCGTGGCGGATGCGTCGACTCCGGAGGGCACCGGTGCCGGCAGCAGCACGCTGAGCTTTGTCGTCACCCTGTCGGCGCCGCCGGCCGTGGGTCAGCCGGTGACCGTGAACTACGCCACGGCGAACGGCAGCGCCGGCAGCAGCGATTACACCGCGACCTCCGGCACGCTCACCTTCGTCAACGGCGGTGCCCTGACGCAGACGGTCAGCGTGGTGGTCACGCGCGATGCCATCGACGAGGGCGACGAAGCCCTGACGCTCGATCTGAGCGCCGCGGTCAACGCCCAGATCAGCGGCGCGCAAGCGGTCGGCACGATCATCGACGATGACAACGCTCCGACGCCCAGCGTCAGCAGCATCAGCGTCAGTGAAGGCAACGCCGGCACCGTCGCGGCGCAGTTCACCATCACCCTGAGCAACCCGTCCGCCTTCCCGATCAGCTACCAGATCTACACCAGCGATGGCTCGGCGGCCGCCGGCTCCGACTACGCCGCGGTGCCGGTGACGCCGGCCACGCTGCTCAACTTCCCGCCGCTCAGCACCACCCAGACCGTCAGCGTGAACGTCAACGGCGATACGCTGGTCGAGGCGGCCGAGACTTTCGATCTCAACCTGGCCAGCGGCAACCCGCCGCGCGGCCTGCCGCCGGTGATTGCCAGCGGCACCGCCACGATCAGCAACGATGACAGCGCCACCCTGTCGATCAGCGGGAGCAGCGTGCCCGAGGGGAACGCCGGCACGACGCCGGTCGGCTTCGTGCTGACGCTGTCGAATCCGGTGCAGGCGGATGTGCAAGTGAGCTACGCGACGGCGGACGGCAGCGCGACGCTGGCCGATGGCGACTATCAGGCGGCCAGCGGCACGCTGACGATTCCAGGCCAGACCCTGACGTCCAATCTGACCGTCAACGGGCTGGGCGATACCGAGGTGGAACCGGATCAGAGCTTCGCGGTGAACCTGAGCGCTCTGGTGGCACCGGCCGGCGTGACGCTGGCCGCCAGCAGCGCCAACGGAACCCTGGGCAACGACGACAGCACCCAGTTCAGCATCAGCGACACCAGCGTGGTGGAAGGCACCGGCGGCAGCAATGCGCTGGTCTACACCATCAGCCTGACAGCCCCGGCCAAGGATCCGGTCTCGGTGCAATACGCCACCGCCGATGTCAGCGCCAACGCCGGCAGCGATTACACCGCCACCAGCGGCACGCTGACCTTCAGCGGCGGTCAGCTCAGCCGCACGGTCAGCGTCAGCGTCAACACCGACATTCTGGTCGAAGCCGACGAAACGTTGCGGCTGAACTTGAGCAACCCGGTGGGGGCCACGCTGCAGACCAGCACGGCGCTCGGCAGCATCGTCAATGACGACGCCGCCGCGCTCAGCATCAGCGATGTGACGCAGGCCGAGGGCAATGGCAGTGGCACCACGCCCTTCGTGTTCACGGTCAGCACCAGCAATCCGTCAGCGACGCCGATCAGCGTCAATTACCTCAGCAGCGACCTCAGCGCGACCGCGCCGTCTGACTACGCCAGTGCCAGCGGCACGCTGACCATTCCGGCGCTCGCCAGCAGTGCGACGCTGACCATCAACGTGGTGGCCGACGATGTGCTGGAACCGAACGAGGACTTCCGGATCACGCTGAGCGCGCCGGCAGGTGCGACGCTGGCGGATGCCGACGGCATCGGCACGATCCTGGGCGACGAGCAAAGCGTCGCGGTGCCGGCCGTGCAGCCCCCGGCGCTGGTGCTGTTGATGGGCATGCTGCTGCTTGCGGCCGGCTGGGCGCGCCGCAGGCTCTGACGCGCCTATCGGCGGTGGCGCGAGCGCGCCGCCGCCCTGGCAGATTCTGGTCCCACAAATGCAAACGGCCCCTCGCGGGGCCGTTCCGGACATCGGGCGGTGCGCTGCCTCAGGCTTCCGGGAAGGCCGCCTTCATGAACTCCGGCATCGCCAGACCGGCGCGATGGATGTCGACGTTGTAGTAGCGCGTCTCGAACTTCTTGGTGGCGGCGCCGCGCTCGCGGAAGCTGTTCAGATCGATGCCTTTGCGCGCCATCGTGCAGCTCCACCAGCCCGAGGGATAGCAGGGCTGCGGGAAACACAGCGTGCGCAGGAAGCCGAAGCCGGCGCCCTTCATCTGCGTGCGCATCGCCGTGATCAGCGGCAGATGCACCAGCGGCGACTCGCTCTGCTGCACCAGAATGCCGCCGGGGCGCAGCGCCTTCAGGCAGGACTGGTAGAAGGCGCGGTTGAACAGGCCTTCGGCCGGGCCGACCGGATCGGTGGAGTCGACGATCACCACATCCAGGCTGTCGGGCTCGTGCTCGGCCATGTACTTGATGCCGTCACCGAAAACCAGCTTGGCGCGCGGATCGCCGTTGGCCTCGCACAGTTCCGGGAAGTACTGCTCGGCCAGACGGGTGACGCGCTCGTCGATCTCGCACTGCACCGCTTCTTCGACTTCCTCGTGCTTCAGCACCTCTTTCAGCGTGCCGCAATCGCCGCCGCCAATGATGACCACGCGCTTGGCACGCGGATGCGTGTACAGCGCCGGGTGCGACATCATTTCGTGGTACAGGAAGTTGTCGCGCGTGGTCAGCATCACACAGCCGTCGATCACCATCAGGTTGCCCCAATCGGTGGTCTCGTAGATGTCGATGGTCTGATACGGCGTCTTCTCCGAATGCAGCAAGCGCTTGATCTTGAAAGAGATCGCCGAATTGGATCCGGCATGGGCTTCGGAGAACCAGTTGTTATCCAGGGCGTGCATCGTCTGCCTTCGACGGCTTGTCGTTTTCGTCAGCCGATGAGTCTATCAGGCCACGGCGCCGGTTTGCCCCACCTGCGTGCGGCATCTCGCTTCCGGGGCGAGCGCGCCGATGCGGGCGCCCGCCCGAGCCGCCGTGCCGGCGTCATTCCTCCGCCAGCACCACGATCATGTCGTTGGGCGCGAAGCGCAGCCTGGCGCGCTTGTTGGGATTCAGCTTCACGCCGTAGCCCTGACTGGCGTCGTGGCTGTGGGCCATGATGCGGTAGCCGAGCGCAGTCTCGCCGCGGCGGGCGGCCGACTCGCTGAGGGTGTAGAAATCCACCTCCACGCCCGGGCGCACGTAATCGCTGATCGGCCGGATGAAGATCTCCGAGCCTTCGGCGGTGAACAGGATCTTGAACACCTTGTCGAGGTGCTTGTTCTCGCTGAGCTGCGACAGCATCAGGCTGACCAGCTTGTCGCTGACGATGAAGTCGTCGGCCTTGGCCACCTGCGCCAGCGTGCGATTGCGCACATCCATCATCTCGCTGACGATGTTGAGGTCCACCTGTTCCTGCTCGGCGATATTGCGCAGATGCAGCAGCGTGATCAGCGTTTGCGCATCGGCTTCCTGCACCGGCAGATCGCTGTAGCTCAACAAGATGATGTGGTTGTAGCTCGACACCTTCAGCGCATCCAGCGCCGCGCGGCTGCTGACATCGCCGCCGGCGTAGCGCAGGCGCTGGCGCTTGAGCGTCTTGGCCATTGCTGCCAGGCGGTCGCGCGCGCCCTCGCGCTGGCACATCACCACCACCTCGGAGCCTGCGGCCACATAGTTGTCGAGCTCGCGGATGATCGCCTCGGCCTTGGGATTCCAGCCCAGGATCAGCGTGCGCTCGGGCGCGGCCGGCTGTCCGTGCGGCGGCACGATGGCGGCGGCCACCGGCTGCGGGGGCGCGGCGGCCGACAGCTTGATGGTGTCGTCGTCCTCGCTGATCGCGATCACCTGATCGCCGGCCTGGAACACCGTGTCCATCGGCGGATTGATCAGCACCTCGCCGCTGGCGCGCATGAAGCCGATCACCGCCGATTCCTCAAAGGCGTCGATCAGTTCGCGGTAGCGCTTGCCGACCAGTGCCGGCTCGGCCTTGAAGTAGATCTCGGCGCCGTCAAAATCCAGCAGTTCGGTGTAGACCACCGACAGGCCCGATTGCCGGCAGGTCTGCGCGGTGACGCGGGCGATCAGATCGTCGCCCAGCACGAACACGGCTTCGCCGTTGCCGACCAGATGCGCCGCTTCCAGATTCCGCTCGTCGCGGATCTCGGCGACGATGTGGAAGGGCTCGCTGCGACGGTCCGGATTGTTGGTCAGCGCCAGCACCGACTTGATTACGTGAATGTCGGGGTTGTCGGTTTCCGGCGCCAGGATCACCACCGAGCGCGCCGCATTGGGCGCGACTACGGCGAGGTCATCGAGGTCCAGCGGATCGCCGCTGCGGCAAATGATTCGGGTGTTGCGCGTCGACGGAAACTTGGCGCGGATGTCGTCTTCCATCTCGACCTTGTCGCGGTCGGCCAGAATGACGATGCGCGGGTTCTTCTGGTTCTCGTTGGCGATGATCAGCTCGCCGATGATCGAGTACACCTTGGTGGACCAGCCGAGGATCAGCGTGAAGTTGTCCTCGATGACGCGCGAGCGGCCTTTGCGCAGTTCCTGCAGACGTCCGTCGAGGCCGCTGGTGATGGCGCCGATCAAGCTGCCGATGATGAAGATGCCGCCCACCGTCACCAGCCCCATGACGATGCGCAGCGTCCAACCCGCATCACCCGCCAGATTGCCGGCGTCCAGCGCGTGCATCAGGCTCTGCCAGGCGCCTTCGACGAAGCCGATCTGACTGGCCGGATCGTTGGGATCACTGCCGATCTGGCCGATGGCGATGATCAGCGCCGCCACCAGGACGATCACCAGCGACACCAGCGCCAGCCAGCCGATGATCGCCACCGTGCCCTTGGACAGCGTGTTCTCGAAGCGATAGCGCAGGCGATCTTTCCAGCTGACGTTGCGATGCGGCATGGCGATCCCGGTGAAGGTTCTGTCGAGGCGATCACACTATCAGGACTGGCGCTGCGTCGGAATCGCGCGCGCCGTGCCCTGCGCTTCTACTACGCCTGTGCGTCGCGGCGCGCGATACTGCAGCCTGCTCACTTGCCGGGATGCCCAATGCGCGCATGGTCTTTCGCTTGTCTGTTGGTGGTCGTCAGTCCGGTGTCGGCGCAGAGCTACAAGGCGGTCAAGGACTGGATCGGCGGCTGCGACAACACCCGCCACTGCACGCTGATCGGATTGGCGAGCGCCGACAGTGACAGTCCGGCCATGCTGCACTTCGAGCGCAGCGGCGAGCCCTCGGCGGAGATCGAGCAGATCACGCTGCGCGTCGATGTGCCGCTGTCCCGCGAGGACCACTACGCGCTCGAACTCGACGCAAAGGAGCGTGTGCTGGAGGTCGAGCAGGCGCATCTGCGCAGCGCCGAGGACGATCCGGAGCGGCTCGATCTGGTGCTCACCCGGCCTGAGGAGATCGCCCGCATCCTGGCGGCGCTGCGGCGCGCGCAGACGGTCACGCTGGTCGGTGATTCAGGTGCCGTGGGGACGATTTCCCTGTCCGGCGCCAGCGCGATCATGCTGTGGGTGGACGAGCAGCAGCAGCGTCTAGGCACCACCACGGCGCTGGTGCGCAAGGGCCCGCAGCCGGCCAGCAGCGTACCTTTGCCGCCGCCGGCTCCGCCGCTGCTGAGCACGCCGGGCTCCAGTGCCTTGCCGGAAGCGGCGGCGAAGGCGGCGGGCGCCCAGGTGCGCGGCACGCTGGAGCCCGACACCTGTGAGGCGCTGGAGCCCGACTCGCCGCAGAGCGACTACGCCTGGAAGCTCCCGGATGGCCGCACGCTGGTGCAGCTAAGCTGCTCGGCCGGCGCCTACAACTTCATCTCCCGCTGGTATCTGGTGCGGCGCGGCGAGACGCCGCTGGCGATCAGTTTCCCGATGCCGGTCTCCGGCGAGGGTCGCCCGGAGACAGAGCTCGAACTGGTCAATGCCGAATTCATGCCGGAGACCGGCACGATTAGCAGCTATGCGCTGGGCCGCGGTATCGGCGATTGCGGCAGCAGCGCCAGCTGGACCTGGGACGGTGAGGCCTTTCAGCTGCAGAGTTATGCGCTGATGGACGATTGCCGCGGCGTCTCCGCGGAGTTTTGGCCGACGCTGTGGCGCAGCGCGGACTGAGGGCCGCGCGGCCTCAGTCGTGCGGATACAGGCCGAGCTGCACCGGCGCCGGCAGCGCCGCGCCGAGCTGCGGTATCGGCGGCAGCGCCAGGCCACAGCGCGCCGGCCAGTGCAAACGCAGCGTGTGCTCCCACTGGGCGGGTGCGCAGGTCTGCGCGCGCGCCTGGCCTGGCAGCGGCCGGTAGCCACTGCGCTGCAGATCGGTCGTCGCCCACTCGATCGCCTGTGTTGCGCCGCTCGCCCACAGTGCGCAGCTCACCGTGATCTGCCGATAGTAGGGTGGACAGTGGCCGTCGGCGTCCACCTCGACCGCCACCAGAAACAGCTGCAGCGCGGGTTCCATCGGCCGCTCCGATCCTCAGACTGAGGCCAGATAGTAGAGCGCCCAGGCGCTGCCGTAGAGCAAGCCGGCGAAGCCGCTGCGCCAGTCGGTGCGCATCAGCCAGAGCGAGGCGCCGACCAGCAGCGCGACCGCGGCTGCCGTCGCGTGCAGCAGTGTCGGCGTGGGATAGAGCACGCTGGCCAGCACCAGAGCCAGCAGCGCGGGCAGTCCCCACACCAAACCTGGGTGGGCCGCAGCGGCGCCCCAAGCGCGCCGGAAGCGCGCGCCGATCACCGCCAGCGCGATCCACCCGGCGCCCGCCAACAGCGAGCACAGGCCCAGGCCCCAGCGCAGCAGCGTCAGCACCGCAGCCGCAGCGCGTCGGGCCGCGCTCAGCGCCGGCCGAGTTCGGCCAGCAGCGCCGGCCAGGTCACGGCGCCCTCCAGCAGCAACACCTCGACGCCGTGGCCGGGTACGCGGGCGCGCAACTGTCCATCGGCCGCCACTTCGGTCACTGCCCCGCTGAAGGCCGAGCGCCAGGCGCCCGGCTGGATCAGCGTGTCGAGCGCGTAGTCAGCCGGCGCATCACCCTTGTTCAGCAGCACCAGCGCCGTCTGCGCCGTTTCGCCCTGCTGCAGCACACGCAGGAAGGCAGCACGCTGGCCGGCGAACAGCAGGTTGACCTGTACGCCGCGCTGCAGCGCCGGGGTTTCGCGGCGCAGATCGGCGATGCGCTTCAGGTGCGCGTAGATCGGATGCGACGGCGCCATGTTGACGCGCGCCTGACCGTAGTAATTGCGGTTGCCGCCGTGCTCGGCGGTGCCGCGCATGAAGCCGATTTCCGAGCCGTAATAGACCACCGGGAAACCGCGCACGGTGAACAGCAGGTTGTGCGCGTCGATGAAGCCCTGGTCGGTGGCATTCAGGCGCTTCATGTCGTGATTGTCGTAGAACACCGCCAGCTCGTAGGGATTGGCATACGGGCCGTCTTTCAGATAGAGCACCTTGGCAATCTCGGCGTAATCGCTGTCGGCCTGCTCGAACACGCGCGCCATCGCGCCCTGCAGCGGGAAATCGAGCACGCTGACGCCGCCGTTCTCCGGCTGCGTGTGTTGCGAAATCAGCTCGGCATCCGGGCTGAAGTGCTCGGCGAACATGAACAAGCCCGGCCGATGCGCGCGCATGCGTTCGGCGAAGGCCTTCCAGAAGGGATTGCCGACGAAGGCGATGGTGTCGATGCGGAAGGCATCGGCGCCCTGGTCCAGCCACTGCGTGTAGGCGCCGACGAAGTAGTCGAGCACCTCCGGACGCTGCCAATCGAGGTTCGACAGCTGCACCAACTCGCGTTTGGGCAGATACCAGCGGTGCAGCGGATTGTGCTCGGGATCGAGATCCTCTGGCGCCAGATTCTGGTGATCCGCCACCAGCGTGCCGTCCCGATCGTACAGCTGACCGAACTTGGGCTGCGCTTTCGGCATGCTGAAGCTCGGGGAACCGTGATTGGCGACGATGTCGAGCACCGTCTTCAGGCCGGCGTCGCGCAACGTGGCGGTGAGCTCCTTGAAGCCCAGGCCCGGGCTCGGCAGATGCTCATCCAGGGCGTAAAAATTGACGCCCCAATAACCGTGGTAGCCGCTCTTGCCGCCATCGCGCAGCGAGCTGCCGTAGGTGGCCGGGTCGCCGCCGGTGAAGGCCTCGTCCGGGTTGTCGACGATCGGCGTCAGCCAGACGGCGGTGAAGCCCATGTCGCGCAGGTACTGGGCGTTGTTGGCGATACCTTTGAAGTCGCCGCCCAGATAGCCCAGGTTGTCCTCGAGTCCCGCTGGCAGGCCCGGCGTCGGCCGGTCGAAGCTGTAGTTCACCCCGCCCTGATCGCGATGGTTGTTCTCCGGATCGCCATCGACGAAGCGATCGGTCATCAGGAAGTACACCGCCTCGCTGACAAAGGGCTCGCGCGTGCCGACGATCTCGGCCGGCGCGGCCGCGGGCACTGGCGCGCCCCCGTGGGCGCAGGCGGTGAGCGCGCTGGCGAGTGCCAGGCTGAGGGCAAGTGTGCGCATCGTGGGCCTCCAGGGGTCAGGCATGCGCCACCGCGTGGGCGGCGCGCGCATCGCTGACGCGCAGCACGCACAGTCCGGAGATCAGGAAGCTGACACCGCCCACCGCCAGCGCGTAGATGGGTTCGTTGTGGAACAGCTTCTGCACCAGCACGCCGAGGACGCTGGCCGCCAACAATTGCGGAATGACGATGAAGAAATTGAAGATGCCCATGTACACGCCCATCTTGTCGGCCGGCAGCGCATCCGACAGCAGCGCGTAGGGCAAGGACAGGATCGAGGCCCAGGCGATGCCGATACCGACCATCGACAGCAGCAGCCAGGTGGGATCGCGGATCAACAGGAAGGACAGCAGCGCGGCGCCGCCGATCCACAGATTCAGCATGTGGGTGTAACGCAGGCCGATGCGGCGCACCACCAGCGGAATGGCGACGGCGGCGAGCGCGGCAAAGCCGTTGTAGGCGCCAAGCAGCAGATTGGCCCAGTCGGCGCCGGCGTTGTAGGCGGCGCTGGTGGTGTCGCTGGAGCCAAAGTGCACCGAGGTCACCGCCGCGGTGGTGTAGATCCACATCGAGAACAGCGCAAACCAGCTGAAGAACTGCACCACCGCCAGCTTGCGCATGGCATCCGGCATCGCGTGCAGGTCGGCCATCACATGGGCGAACAGCGTGTTGCGCGAGACCCGCGTCTGCAGCAGCAGCGCTACGCCATAGGCGGCAATCAGCCCGGCAGCGACATAGAGATCGTTGCGCAGGCCGTTGACATGCACCAGCCAGAAGGCGCCGGCACCGACCAGCAACCAGGCCCAGCCATCGTTGCGCGCCGTCAGCGGCGCCAGCTGCGCATGCGCCGGCGTCGGCTCGGACTCATCGAAAGCATGCAGCTCCTCCGGCGGATACTCCTTGGAGCGCCACACGGTCCAGCCCATCGCCAGCAGCAAGACCACGCCGCCCGCGTAGAAGGAATAGCGCACGTTGTCCGGAATCTCGCCAGCCGGCGCGGTGTTGCTGACGCCCATTTTCTGCAGCATCCACGGCAGCAGGCCTGCAATCACCGCGCCGACGCCGATCAGAAAGCTTTGCATCGCATAGCCGGTGGGGCGCTGGCGCTTGGGCAGGTTGTCGCCGACAAAGGCGCGGAAGGGCTCCATCGAGATGTTGATGGAGGCATCCAGCAGCCACAGCATGATCGCCGCCACCCACAGCGCCGGCGAGTGCGGCATGAAGAACAGCGCAATGGTGGTCAGAATCGCGCCGGCCAGAAAATACGGACGACGCCGTCCCAGGCGGTTCCAGGTGCGGTCCGAGTAGTAGCCGACGATCGGCTGCACCAGCAGCCCGGTCAGCGGCGCCGCGATCCACAGGATCGGGATCTCCTCGATCGACGCGCCCAGCGTCTGGAAGATGCGCGAGACGTTGCCGTTCTGCAGCTGGAAGGCAAACTGGATGCCCAGAAAGCCAAAGCACATATTCCAGATCTGCCAGAAGCTGAGTTCCGGTTTGCTCTTCATGTCCCCTCCCAGGGCGACGGCCGTGCGCCGTCCAAGATGATGCGCCGACCCCGCCCGCGCCCGCCGCATCGTAGGAGCGAGCACGGGCAGCGGATAGGGGGTGCATTCGTATTCATGCGGCCAGGGCGGGCTGGGGTGGAGGCAGGGTGCAGCGAAGAAAGTGAAAAGTGAAAAGTGAAAAGTGAAGGGTTGGCGGTGACGTGGGGTGGGCGGCGCTGCCGGGACGGCGGCGCGCGGCGGCGGCAAGCGCGGCCGCCGCCAGAGTCCGGCGTCATTGCGAGGCCCGCGTCCGCGGCGCGGACGTGGGCCGTGGCAATCCAGCTGTGGCTGTCAGGCGTCTGTGCCCAAAGCGTCGGCGAGCGCAAGCCGCGAACCTCCCCAGAGTCCGGCGTCATTGCGAGGCCCGCGTCCGCGGCGCGGACGTGGGCCGCGGCAATCCAGCTGTGGCTGTCAGGCCTCTGTGCCCAAACGGTCGGCAAGCGCAAAGGGCGAGAACCTGGATTGCCACACCCCCGCAGCGCCTGCCGGCGCCGCGGCGGTTCGCAATGACGCCGTGGAGGGCGTGCAGTTTGCCGCGGGTACGCCAAGGCCCCGAGGTCATCGTGCAACTTGCCGCAGCATTTCGCCCTAACACCCAGGCAGCCGCGGCCGACGGAACCCGGATCACGCGGGCGAAACGCGGAGCAGCCGCGAACCTCCCCAGAGTCCGGCGTCATTGCGAGGTCCACGTCCGCGGCGCGGACGTGGGCCGCGGCAATCCAGGTGTGGCTGTCAGGCCTCTGTGCCCAAAGCGTCGGCGAGCGCAAAGGGCGAACACCTGGATTGCCACACCCCTGCAGCGCCTGCCGGCGCCGCGGCGGTTCGCAATGACGCCGGAGCAGGCGTGCGGGTCTGCCTACACCCAGGCCTCCAGCAGATGCGGCTGGATCTGCCCGGGGTACACCACCAGTGCCATCTGCTGTCCAATCAAGAAGCCCGGAGCGGACTGGGATTTCGGAATCAGCGTGGAGTCCACGATCGATATCGGCACATTGCCACGCCAGTTGCTCAGATCGGTCAGCGGCACCAGCGCCTGTTGCAGCACAAAGGTCGATTGCGCGGTGTAGACCAAATACAAGAACTCGTTGTCGGCCTGAATCGCCATGCCGACGCCAGTGGTGAGCGCCGTGGACCCGACCTTGATGCCCGGTTGCACCGTCCAGTTCTGATCGGAATTGACCACGGGCGGATCGCTGGCGTTGTCTTGCGTCCACATCGTGCGCCACGCCCAGCGGATCAGCTGCTTGCCGGGTGCCCGATAGGCCAGGAACGCGGTCTGCGCATTGGCGCACATCGACAGTGGCCCGCTCGCCGCGACCGAATTGCCGCTGGCATCCTTGATCTTGACCGGCGTCCCCCAGGTCCCCGCCGTGGCCAGTGTGTCCGGCGACGGCGGCGTATACACCATCCATTTCAGGTAGTTGCTGTCGTTGGCGTCGGCGTAGGCGAGGTAGGCACCCTCTAGCGCGGCGGTCAGTCCCGGGCCGCTGTTGGTCATCGGGACATGCTGATTGGGATCCATCACCGCGCCCCAGTAGTACCAGCGATCCCCCGGCACCCAGGTGGCGAAGCGCAGCCCCTTGTATCTAGCTTCTGACTCTCCTGCTTCGCTCTTGCTTCTGACAATTACTTGTCTGCTTTTGCGAACTGCGAGAGGTTTGGTTTGGGAGCAAGTGGCGGAGTGACGAGCCCCCCTGGTGCCTCTGTACAGCACACGCACGTGGGTCAGCAGGTCACTCCGCCGCTTGATTCTCCACCCATCGCTCGGACAGTTGCCAGTGTTCAACACACGTATATGCAAGGCGGACGCCGTGGTGGAGAACCGCTCTCACCCACACAGTCGGAGGGCGCGCACATGAGCTTCGTCGGCATCGATGTCAGCAAGAAGGAACTGGTGCTGTTTCACTGGGAACGCAAGATCTCCTGAAGGCGGCGCAGACTCCCAGGGCTGGTTGAGGTGCTGACGCGCCTGCAGGAATGGAAGGCGAGCGCGTCGCGCTGGAGGCCACCGGGGCCTATGAGCGCGGCATTGCAGATGTGCTCGCCCGCGCGGGCTTGCATGTCTTGAGGTCGACCCGCGAATGGCGCGCGACCTGGCCAAGGGCATGGGGCTGCTCGCCAAGACCGATCGTGTCGATGCCAAAGTGCTCGCGGAGATCGCCTCGATACGGCCCAACCACCCGCGCTGGGCGCCGCCCACGCTGGCGGACGACGAACTGCGCCAACTGCGGAGTGGCGCTCGATCTGGTCGAAAGTGGTACGCAGGAGAAGAATCGCCTGCAGATGGCGACCAGCAAGTTTGTCCAACGCTCGATCAACTCTCCTGCTCAAGCAGCTGGACAAGGCCATCGACAAGGTCGAGAAAGAGATCAAGGCGCGCATCAAAGACCGGGCCCTGAACTCAAGCTCGACGCCGAGTTGCTGGATGCGGAGAAGGGGTCGGCTGGATCACCGCCGTCAGTCTGCTGATCCTGCTCCCGGAGATCGGGTCTGCCACCCGCGGCCAGATCAGCCTGCTCGCCGGCCTGGCCCCGGTAGCCAACGACAGCGGGCGAGCAGCGAGGCAAACGCCACATCCGTGGCGGACGCAAAGCGGCGCGTACAGCGCTGTACATGGCGACCCTCTCCGCCACTACCTGCAACCCCGACATTGCCGCCTTCTACCGTCGCCTGAAGGAGACCAAAGGCAAGGAATCCAAAGTCGCGCTAACCGCCGCCATGCGCAAGCTCTTGGTGCGACTCAACGCCAAGTTGCGCGACGCGCGGGAGCGCCGACGCGGCGATGACTTGCCAAAAACGGCTTGACTTTGAACACAGCTGCTGACCCCCGCTGCGCTTGAACACCAGCAGAAAGATCTTGCCGCAGCCGACCAGCACGGGCGCCGCATCGGTCGACAGGTTCAGCGTGCCGGTGCTCGTCGTCGCCGTGATCTTGCCCATGAGCGACCACTGCAGCGTGGGCGTCTGGATGTCGTCGTTGGACGTGCCGATCAGGCCGACCGCCCAATGCAGGGAGTTGTCGGACGAATCGCGCCATACCATCAGTGGCTGGGTGCGGTCGGAGCCAAAGGCGATGGCTGGCGCCGAGGTCGACTGGTAGGGGTTGCTCAGGTAGTTGCCCTTCTTGTCGACCAAATCCGGCGCCAGCGCCAGATTGCCGTTCCACTGCGGCTTGAACACGCCGCCACGTGCCGGGCCCAGGATTTCGCTGTACAACAAGGACAGCTGCGCCGAAGCCGGCGGTGCGTCCTCCTGTCCCCAGCTCGGGTATTGGTAGTAGTTCATGATCCCAATGACTGGCGGGTTGTCGGTGCCAAAGTCGAGCACGGCGCAGGCATGGTCGTAGTAGCCATTGCTCTGCTGCGGAACCGGCATGCCCGGGTCGAACGGTATCTCGGGGAAAGCCACCCGATACGGGTGATCGGTAGCCTGACTGGCTTCAAAGCTGCTGCTGCCGAGCAGCCGCCCCTGGTCCAGACCGAAGGTGCCAAAGCCGTAAATCGCGTAGCTGTGTTCATGCCCCCACAGCCACATCGGCACTTGACTCAGAAAGTAGCTCTGGAAGTCCTTCAGCAAATGGGTGTTGACGAACTGCGGCGTGCGGTGGTCGATGGCTTCCACCGCCGAGTACAACTGATGGTGTGAGAGCAGGATGGTCTGCGTGCGCGGGGCCTCGGCCAGGCGCGCCCGGTGCCAGCTGAGTTCGGTTGATTGCAACTGCGGCGGGAATGGGCCGGTGTAATCCTCGATGGTGGCCTCCAGCCAGCGGTCCACCCAAATACTCAAAGGGAAGGGCACCAGTTCGTTGATGCGACGCTCGGCCCAGGGCAGCAGGTGCTCAAAAATGATCGGCGCGATGGGCTCGAAGGCATTGTGATCGCCCTGGCCGGTATCCATGCCGAGGAACTGGAAGGTCTGGCTCTGGTTGCGCAGGCAAAAGAAGCTGCACAGCTGGCCGGTGCCGAGTTCAGCGTTCAGCTGATCAATCAGCTGAAAGTAGCCGTAGCCCTTGCTGTAGTACTCATGGTTGCCCGGGATCGCGTAGATCTTGCTCTGCGCCGCGCTGCTCTGAAAGGCCTGACCGTAGCGTGAGGCCAGGGTCTGGCGCGCGCGCGCAAACACATCGTAGAAGTTCTGCTGGCATTCGACCGGCAGTCCGGAGTAATAAATATCGCCGAGATGCAGAAACAGGATCGGCCGGCTGGGGTCGTGGGTGTAAGTGAGGTCCCAGACCGCCTCCAGCAGCGCCTGTGCATCCGGCAGGCTGGTGCCCCAATCGCCAAGGATGATGATGCGGGCGTTGTCGGGGAAGGTGATGGCGCCGTAGTTCTCTGGGGCCGTCCGGTAGCCGGTGCCGTTGATCTGCCCCAACAGGGACTCGATCTCGCGCTGCGCCTCGCGAATCTCTGCAATCTGTTCTGGCGTCAGCTGCAGATACTCCACCACGGCGTCGAGCAAACGCGAGATCAGCGGCAGCACGACACCGGGGATGCCCGCCCAGTAGTAGTAGGCCCAGATCACCAGGCAGCTGGCAAAGCCCGGCAGATCATCGGTGCTGAACTGCCGAATCTGGAAGGTGTTGTCGATCGCCAGAACCGCGGGAATGAAGGTGTCGTTGTAGTAGTCCTCGCCAGCGCTGGCGGCGACCAGATGCAGCGTCCCCAGGCCGAGAAAAGCTTGCGACAGCAAAGCCTGACGCTCCGGCGCGCTGAGCTCCGCCAGTTGCGCCGGATCCGCGGGAAATGCCAGCGCCCGGCCGGCTTCCCATGCCATCAGATGCCGATAAACCCCCTGCATCATCGGCAGATTGCGCACCGCATGCAGCGACAGATCCGGATGCTTGCGGCGCAGATAGGTTTCAACGGCACTGGCCCACAGCGCGTTTTCCCGGCGATGTGGATTGAAATAGAGGCGTTTGGACATGGGTTTTCCTCGGAGGGTGCGGTTTTAGGCCACGGGGCAGACGCGGGCGTAGTCTGCCTGTTTTCCATGACCATCGATCGTCCGAGTTGACCGGTTGCGCGGGGGTTCGCGATATGTGCTGGTCGCGGTTTTGGCGGCGCCGACATACGGCACCACAGCGGGTGCCGTATGACAGTGCGTGACGCTCAGGGCAGCAGGCGCGCGACGATCAGCGCTTCCGGCACGGTGTTGCCGCCGCGCTGCGCACTGTCGCGATGACCGACGAGGACAATGCGTCCCTGCCCATCCAGCGCGACGCCGCCGAAGCGGGCCGTGAGGCTGCCAAAGGCGTAGACGCGCTCGCCGCCGCCGAAGGTGGTGTCCAGGTTGCCATTCGACAGCAGTCGGCGGATGAAGGCAGCGCCGCCGACCTTGTTGCCGACGACGAGCAAGCGCCCCTGGCCGTCCTCGATGATGTCCCCGAGCTCCGCGTCGAGAGTCAGCACGCCGTTGCCGTTGTAGCCGGTGTCCACCGTGCCGTTGCTGAGGATGCGCAGCACGCGGACGCGCGGGTTGCCGCTGCTGGGGATTTCGGTGATGCCCACATAGCTCCAGCCATTGAAGGCACTGGCGGTGATGCGCTGGCCGTAGTCGTCGGCGGCGGTGGCGATGCTCAGGGTGCCGCCAGTGCCGAAGCTGCTGCGCAGCACGCCGCTGCTGTTGAAGGAGCTGACCATGGCGTCCATGCCCTGGGTGCCACTGCCAGCGCGACGCCCGACCACGAAGGTGTTGCCATTGGCGTCGGTGTAGGCCTCGGTGTACTGGCTGACGCTGCCGGTCGGGCCGGTCCAGCTGGCCTGAAAGCTCAGCGAGGGAAATCCATCACCATCCCAGCGCTGCAGCGTAGCGGTGCGACTACCGGGGGCGCCGGTGCTGGGGCCCACCAGGAAGCGATTGGCGATCGGCGCGGCCAGCGCGACGCGCGGATTGCTGTTCACCAGCCCCTGGCCACCGAGCCAGAACGAGCTCCAGCTCCCTGGATTGATCGGGACGATGTCCAGCCGCACGCCGTAGTTGCTGCCGCTGATCTGGTCCAGCGAGGTCACGGCGTAGCTGTTGCCGGTGCACAGCATGCTCGGAATCTGATTGATCGGCGCCGGAAAGCCGAGGGTCTTCCAGCCAAAGCCCAGATCCAGCGCCCCGGTACTGCTGTAGCGCCCGAGCAGCGTCTGCCACTGCCCGGCACTGCTGCCGGCCTGCCGGCTGCCCGCCACCGCAATGCGGCCAGCGGCGTCGATGCAGACACCATCGGCGCGCGGCTGCACATGGCTGGTATCGACGGCGTAGCCCAGCGCGTTGAAGCTGGTATCGAGATCCCCCGGCGCCGCGCTGGCGGCCTGGGTGAGCATCAGGGCGAGGGTGGTGGTGAGCAGCGAGGTTTTCATGCGGGACTCCGTGGTCTGGCTCGGCACGCGGACGTCGTGCCGTTCTGATCCCCATAGACGGAGTCGCGCGGAAAAAGCGGCAGGAGCGATGCGCACCTCGCGGAGGTAGCGCGGCTCCGTGCGCGCCCGTGGCCGAGTTCTGCCGTGTCGTCCTTCGCGCCGGCGGCCGCGGCTTATCGATCCGGGCAAGGCGAGCGCCGGGCGCCTCGCGTATCGACACGGTCACTGTTCCGTGAATCACGGACGCGAAGGACCCGGCCTACAGGGCGGAGGTAGCGCGGCTTATCGATCCGGGCAAGGCGAGCACCGGGCGCCTCGCGTATCGACACGGTCGCCGTTCCGTGAATCGCGGACGCGAAGGACCCGGCCTACAGGGCGCATCCGTCGCCCCGGATTCGTCAAGGCATGCCCAACTCGCGATTGAAGGCTTCCCCGACATCGCAGTACTGGGCCTTCGATTCTTGTGTGGACAGCGGCTCGAAGTAAAAGTACGGCTGACCCACCCCCTGCGCGTCGTTGTGGCGCAAGGCGTATGTGGTGAAGACGACGCGCTCTTCGGCAGCAAAATCGTCGCCCAGGGGGCGCTCGGCGACGATCAAGGTCAGCGTTGCTGGCGGTGCGGCGCGACGAACACGAAAGTCCCGCAGCAGGCAGTCGGCGCCCTCCCGAGTCGAGAGCGTGCTGCGCTCGCCCGCCTCCGTCAGCAAGGGGACCAGGCTGAGATGCTCCTCGCCGCCCGGCTTCAGGATCGAGAACATCCCGACATCAAAGCCATGGGCGTTGAAGTTGTCTCGCCGCAGCAGTGTCAGTCTGAGCGTGGTGCCCTCCGCGACCGCGCCCAGATCATTGTCGCCCAGCTGCAATCCGGGATCCCGCGCGGCGGCCGCCGGCGCGATCAGGATCAGGGTCAGCATCAGCAGAATGGGTTTCAACATCGGAGCTCCGGGTTTGGGCTGTGAGTCATGGACGGAGGCGCCTTCGGCGCCGACGATCCGCAGCGTGCGCCGCAACCGTGACAAGGAAGCGCCGGGGAGTGGCGAATGCGGGCAGCTGAGTGGCCTTTGTCGGGCCGAGCGGCTGGGCTCTGCCGCTGGCTTCATCGCGCCGGCGGCCGCACCTTGGCGATCCGAGACAAAGGCGCCGGGCGCCTCGCGTATCTGCACGGTCGCCGTTCCGTGAATCGCGGACGCGAAGGACCCGGCCTACTGGGCGGACGTAGCGCGGCTCCGTGCGCGCTCTGCGCTACGGCTGTGTTCGAGAGGTTATCGCGCCGGCGGCCGCGGCTTCCGCTGGCTTGCACCAGGCGCCGGGTGCCTCGCGTATGGGCACCGTCGCCGTTCCGTAAACCGCGGACGCGAAGGACCTGGCCCACAGGGCGGACGTAGCGCGGCTCCGTGCGCGCCCTGAGCTACGGCTGCCTTCGAAAGGTTATCGCGCCGGCGGCCGCGGCTGGTCGATTGGGGCAAGGCGAGCGCCGGGCGCCTCGCGTATCGACACGGTCGGTGTTCCGTGAATCACGGACGCGAAGGACCCGGCCTACAGGGCGGGCGTAGACGTACGGACGCGAAGGACCCGGCCTACGCCAGTGCCATGGCTTGGGGCGGCTGCGCCGGCGCCAGCAGGAAAGCGCAGATCGCCAGCAGGGCGCCGCCCGAGGCCAGTCCCCACATCGCGGTGGCGCCGGGATTGATGCCGAGGTGCAGCAGTGCCGCCGCGGGCAGCGCCAGCCAACAGGCGGCGTGCAGCCAGCGTGCCTCAAAGCGGGCGTCCAGCCAGCGGCCCAGCGTCCACAGCGTGGCGACGATCCAGGCGGCGTAGCCGGCGTAGTCCAGCGCGTGCTCGCCGCCGCGGCCGGCGAGGGCCAGGCAGTGGGTGCCGGCGGCGATCAATAGTACAAAGGCGAGGGCTGCGTAGGCGCTGGCTGCAGTCGACAGCGCTGGCGATTCCTTGCGCTGCGCGGCCAGCACAAAGGGCGCGGCGGGTTCGGCGGCGGCCAGGTCGGCGGGACGCCAGCCGGGCGGTTTCCACCAGACGCGCAGCTTGTCCAGCCAGTTACGCGTACGCCAGGCGTCGCGCGCCAGTGCCGCGTACACCTCCAGATTGGCCCAGATCGGATCGTGGCTGCGCAGCGGCTTGCGCGTGCCGTAGACCACCGGATCGTCGTCGCGTTCGTCCTCGAAGGTGCCGAACAGCCGATCCCACAGGATCAGGATGCCGCCGTAGTTCTTGTCCAGATAGCGATCGTTGACGCCATGGTGGACGCGGTGGTTCGAGGGCGAGGCGAACACGCGGTCGAACCAGCCGAGCTTGCCGACCAGTTCGGTGTGGATCCAGTACTGGTACAAAAGATCGATCAGCGCCACCACCGCAAACACCAGCGGTGGCACGCCGAGCACGGCCAGCGGCAGATAGAAGATCCAGCCCAGCAGAAAGCCGGTGCTGCTCTGCCGCAGCGCGGTGCCGAGGTTGTAGTCCTGACTCTGGTGATGCACCACATGCGAGGCCCACAGCACGCCGACCTCGTGGCCCAGGCGGTGGTTCCAGTAGTAGCAGAAGTCGTACAGCAGCAGCGCCAGCACCCACACCCACCACGCCTCGGTCGACAGTTCGAATAGCGCAAACTGTTGAAACACCAGCACATAGATGCCGAAGCTGAGCAGCTTGGAATAGAGGCCGACGAGCTGCGACATGGCGCCGAGGCCGATGCTGTTGATGCTGTCGCCCAAGCGGTACACCGGGCGCCGCTGCGCGCGGCTCCAGACCCATTCAATCGCCATCAGCAGGAAAAACACCGGAATGGCGTAGACGATCGGATTCACGCGTGGGCCTCTGCCGGGGAGCGCGCCAGCTTAGTGGCTGCGCTGGTGGTGGGGAAGAGCTGCGCTGCCGCGTATGCCCGCTGGCGCGGTCCCGATGCCGGGTCGACGCCCGCCCCGCGCAATGACTAAAGACCCTGGACGCTGACGCGGTGCGCCGCAAGGATCGAACGCACAAGGAGTCGCGTATGCAGGAATTGGAGTGGCGCAGCGTCGATCCCTCGGCGCCGCAGTACTGGTGGGTCAGCAGTGCGTTGGGTACGGCCTGGATCCCGCTGCCGCTGGGTTGGCTGGCGGTGCACCTGAGCGATGAGCCGGCGCTCGGCTGGTGCGTGCCCTTGCTGGTGCTGGCCTGGCTGCTGGTGCTGCGCAGGTTGGCGCGCTGGCGCTACCGGCGCGTGCGCTATGCGCTGGCGGATGACGGGCTGCTGATCCGCTCGGGCATTTGGTGGCAGCAGGAACTGTACGTGCCGCGCGTGCGCATTCAGCACGTGGATGTCAGTGAGGGACCGCTGGCGCGGCGTTATGGGCTGGCGACGCTGGTGCTGCACACCGCAGGGGCGCACCTGCACGCCGCCGATTTGTCCGGCTTGGCGGCGGCCGAGGCCTATGCACTGCGCGACGCCTTGCTGCGGCGCGAAGCCGGCACGGGCGGGTCATGAAGGCGGATCTGGCGCTGCCGGCCGGCCCAGGTGCGCGCTTGCACGCGGGGTCGCCGCTGTACGAGTTGCTGCACAACGCCTGGCAAGCGGCGCCGACCATCGCCGGCATGGCGCTGGCAGCTGGCAGCGATCGCTACGCCGTGTGGGGCCTGATCGGACTGACGCTGCTCGGCCTCGGCATGACCGTGGCCAGCGTGGTCGGCGCCTGGCGCTTTCGCTACTGGCTGGACGAGCACGATCTGGTGCTGCGCAGCGGCGTCTGGGGGCGACGCGTGCGCCGCATTCCGTGGGCGCGGGTCGAGAACGTGAGCCTGCGACGCAATCTGCTGCATCGCTGGACCGGCGTGACCGAAGTCGTGGTGGAAGCCGGCGGTGCGCTGACTGCGGAGGCGCATTTGCGCGTGCTGTCGTGGTCGGCGGCGCAAGCATTCGAGCAGGCGGTGCGCGCTCGCGTCTCGCAGACGGCGCCCGCCGATGCGACCGCGCCTGCGCGTGGCGTTGCCGACGTGCTGCTCAAGCTGCCGGCGTCCGAGTTGATCCGCGCCGGACTCATTTCCAATCAGGGCGCGCTGGCGGCGGGCGCCGTCATCGCCGCCAGCTGGCAGGCCGGCGACTATCTGCCGGTGCGCGATTGGGCCGAAGCCGGGGCGCGCGCGCTGGCGCAGTGGATCGGTCTCGCGCACGGACTGGTGTTCTGGATCGCGCTGACCCTGGCGCTGGGCCTGCTGCTGCTGGTGGTGATGCGCTTGCTGTCGATCGCCTGGTGGTTGCTGCTGTACCACGGCTTCGAGCTCAGCGAGGATGGCGAGAAGCTCAGCAGCGAGCACGGCTTGCTGACCCGCGTACGCGGCTCGGCGCAGCGTCAGCGTATCCAGCGTCTGCTGCTGCTGGATGGACCGCTATACCGCGCCTTCGGGCGACAGGCCTTGCAGATCGGCGTGGCCGGCCAGCGCGAAGCGCTGAATGCCGAATCCACGCTGCGCTGGCTGGCCCCGGTGGTGGCGCCGGCGCAGGCGGAAGGCTTGATGCGAGCGGCGTTGCCGATGCTGAATCGCGCGGCGCTGCGCTGGCAGCCCTTGCACGCCAGCGCCGGACGTCGCGTCGCCACGCGGCACCTGCTCTGGCTGCTGCCGCTGACGGTCCTCGCCTGGTCGTGGCCCTGGCTGCTGTGGCTGCTGCCGCCGACGCTGCTGCTGATCGCCCTCGACGCCTGGAGCTACGCGCGCCACAGCAGCTGGGCGCTGGACGCCGGCATCCTCGCCTTCCGTCATGGTCTGCTGAGCCGCCAGGAATGGTATGTGCCCGTCGAGCGCATCGAGTCGGTTGCTCTGCAGCACTCGCCTTTCGATCGCCGCGCCGGCACCGCCACCGTGAGCATCGACTTGCGCACCCGCGGTCCGGGCGGCCGCGCGCGCATCCCCTTCGTGCCCAGAATCGAGGCCGAGCGCCTGGCGGCGGCCCTGCGTGCGCGCATTGGCGACTGAGGGAAGCGCGTGCAAACCATGCGCACGGTGGAGCCAAAGCGGGGCAAGGGTCAGGGGCGGGGGACCAACACCGCGGCGCTTGCGTGGCACTGCCGTCAGTTTGCAGAACGCGTAAGCGCGCAAAGGCGAGACCGGTACTTTCGCCAAACATGCGACGGTGGAGCAAAAGCAGCGCACGGGCGGGGACCAAGCGCCGCGCCATGGGCATAAAGGCCGCCCGCGGTTATCCTGCGCGCACCAATGACAGCGGAGTCATGCCGTGCGCCCCTTGCTGTGCCTGCTGCTTCTGCTGTCCAGCGCCGCCGTGTCGGCGGCCAATGCGACGATCAACTTCACCTGCTGCGCCTACACGCCAAGCACGGTCACCATCGCGCCGGGCGACAGCGTCACCTGGAACGGCAGTTTTGGTCCGCACCCGCTGCGCGAGGTGGACGGGCCTTCGTCCAACACCGCGGTGCCGGGCGGCTTCGCCGCGACCAGTGGATCCACCTTCACCCACACCTTCAACACGCCCGGGACTTACCACTTCCAGTGCACGGTGCACGGCACCGGCGTCGGTGGCATGCGCGGCGTGGTGATCGTGCAGGCCGACAACGTCTACGCCAACGGCTACGAGTGATCGCGATGGCGGGGCGGCGCTCGTAGACTGCGCTTCCGCCCCGTTCTGGATGCCGCCGTGATCCGACTTCTTCCCCTGATGCTGTGGTCGGCGACCGCCCAGGCCGCGCCCGATATCGGCTTCCCTGGTCTGCAGACGCAGGCCTTGGAGAGTCCGTGCGCGGCGGGCATCCGCGTGCATTTTGATCCGACGCTGGCCGAAGGCCGCGCGGATTACACCGCCATTGAAGAACATCCCGCCGGCGGGGAAACGCTGATGCTGGTAGGCCGCATCGATCGCAGCAAGCCAGATCGTTATCGGGTGATCTACGACGATGGCCCGAGTTGCGATCCCACCTTCACGGTCTATCGCGACGGCGCCAGGGAGCCCTTGGGCAGCTTCGGCGGCGAACAGTTGATCGTCCCCGGCAACGGCTACTTGTACGTGATTCGCCGCAGCAACCGCAGTTATGAGGGCCGCGAGAAATGGGAGATCCGCGATGGCGCGCTGGTCGAGGTGGCCCAACCGCTGCGCTACGTGGGCCTGCCATCACGCACGCTGAAGGCCATCTCCCTGCGGCAGACCCAGGCCGAGGGAGCGACCGTGCTCGCCCAGGTGCCGGCTGGCGACACCGTCACCATCGTCGCCCACCAGGAAGACAGCGACAGCGGCCGCGACTGGTATCTGGTGCGCACCCGCTTCGGGCTGCTGGGCTGGATCAGCGACTCCGGCTACGGCGAGGAGCGCCAGTTCGAGGCGCTGCAGTTCATGGGCGACTGATCACGCACCCGAGTAGCGAAAGCCAGTGCCGACGCCGACCAGCGTGGCGGCGATCAGCACCTGCAGCGCGATACACAGGCACAGCCGCCCGATGCGATCGGGCGTCAGCGTCGGGATCACGCGCATCCACACGTACAGATGCACCAGCAGCAGCGCGAACAGCAGCGCCAGCTTGCTGAGGATCAATTGCGAGGCCGGCAGCTCCAGCGTGAACCAGAGCGCCGTCTCCGGCTGCCAGTGCCAGGCCAGCCATAGACCGCTGACGATGCTGACCAGCAGCGCCGGCAGCGCCACCCGATACAGCCGCAGCAGCGCATCCACCAGCAAGCGCGGATCGCCGCTGCGCCAGGCCTCGGGGCACCAACCGAGCAAAAGCAGCGCGTGGCCGCCGAGCCAGATCACCATGCTCAGGCTGTGCAGCACCATCAAAGCGTAATGCGACATGGGCGACTCGTTGCGGCGTCGAAGCCGCAATTCTCGGTGGATGCGCGTGCAGAAAACACTGCAGCTTCCGTGAAATCAGCGCCTTCCCGGCATGTCAGCTTGCGGTCAGCCCACGGTCAAGCACTCAAACCCTCGGAGGTGCACGCTGTGGGTCATCTCCGGCCACCCAAGTCCGTCAATGACCAACGCCCCCGAAGTTCTCCAGATCCGCCCCATCCCGCTGTCCGGTTGCTTTATGGTCGTCACCGGCGTGCTCACGTTGGGCGTCGCCCCGCTGGCGATTTGGTGGACGCAGCGCCGCTGGCCGAAGCTGATGAACGCCGACGGCTTTGTCACCAGCGCCGGCAAGCGCTATCGCTGGAGCGATATCCGCGCGCTGCGCCGTGTGATCACCATCGTCAACAACGTCCGCACCGAGCGCTTTGACCTCGAAACCGAGCGCGGCGCCGTCGCCCACATCGTCGTCCATCGATTGCATCAGGGCGAGCAGGTGCTCACCTACGCACGCGAGGCGGTGCGCGCGGCGGGCGGGGCGGTGTGAACGCTATTCCATGCGGTCGCGAAAGATGCCGTCGACATACAAACCAAAGTCGGCGACCACCTGCTCGCCGTCGTTCGCGACGGTAATCGGCGTGCTCGACGTCGCGCCGACACTGCACGGGAAGCCACGGTAGGCCTCGCAACCCAAACTGAAAGCCGACGAACGCAGGTAATAGGTACCCGGATACATCGCCGGCAGACGATAGCCGCCGCGGAGATCGCTTAGCGTATTCGCGATCTGCAGGCCGGATGCATCCAGCAGCTGGACGGTGGCGCGATCTGAAAAATACCCAGGGCGGTGCGCATTGCCGCGAATAACGACACCGCGATTCAATGCAAAGTCTATACCCGTCACCGCGCCATTGGCTGGAACCAGAATGCCAGGTGCCCAGTTCAGGCAATTCGCTAAACACTCGATGCCCGGATAGCGCTGTTGCCGATGATCAGGCGAGCTGACCAGCAGCATCAGGTCAGCGGTCGGCGCATGTGAAATTCGGTACGTACCGTCGGGCGCGGTGAAGACGCGGCCATTCCAGGTGAGATAACTAAGCAAAGTGACTGAATACAGATCAACCGTGGCGCCAGCGACAGCGGAGCCGGTGTTGGCGTCGGTCACGCGCCCGCTGATGGCGCCGCCTGGGTGCAAATTGAAATCGACGTCGTTGCGGCTACTGATCGGGTCCGTGATCTGGATGGCGGCGCCCACCGGTCCTGCACAGGATGTGCCTATGCAGTCGATATTCGGGAACGCTTGGCCAGTGTAGTAGGGTATTCCGGCGCTAAACAACTGCACGTGATAGATGCTCGGTGCCAGACCCGCGATCCGATAGCGGCCTTCCGCATTCGTCTGGACACTGATGTATCGTTCGCCTCGAAGCGTATCCTGAATGAACATCAGTGCCTGGAAATCACGGATCGGTTCCTGCGACACACGATTTCTGAGGATTCCAGACAGAGTGGCGCCGACGTCAAGTTCCAGATTGATGCCGCTGCGCTGCTCGCCGCCGGCGAGCACTACCGGAATGAAGTTGCGAATGTAGTTGTAATCGTCCGGTATCGTGCCGCCCCAGCATTCATCGATATAGGCATCGTCGCCCGTGGCGACACACACCCCATAACTGCCCGCAGGCAAGTCGTTGAAGGCATAACTGCCGTCCGCGGCAGCTGTCGTCTCCCGATTCTCGCTGCCCACCAGACGCACATAGGCGCCCGGAATGGGCGCGCCGGCAGGATGCTGTGCATCAGGTGCGGAGCGTATGGTGCCGCTGATCCGCCCCGGCGGTGCCATGACAAAATCCAGACGGAGTGGCGCATTGCCGGCGGGTAACTCCAGCGTCTGCGTGACCGTTAGCAGCCCAGGTGCCGAGGCTTGCGCGCTCGCGGGGCCTGTGCGTGTCGTCGTAAAGGTGTACTCGCCTGCCGAGTTGGTCCTTGCGCTTCCGAGATCAAGAAACGGGAAATCGACGCAGAAGCTTACGGTCACATCGCTCAGCGCGTTGCCCTGCGCGTCGCTGATGTTGCCGGACACGGTAGCGGGCCATGCGCGAAACGAGACGACACACAGCATCAGCAGCAGGCAGAGAAGGCGCATGGGCTCGAAGGCTTGAGAACCAGCGCGAATCATAAACACTTGTTGACGATCAGGCGCTGCGCCGCTCGCTCACCACCAGATAACAGCCGCTGGCGACGACGATGGCGGCGCCGAGCAGCACCACGGCATCGGGCAGCGCCTGCCACAGCAGCCAGTCCAGACCCAGGCCCCAGGCCAGTGCGGTGTATTCGAAGGGTGCGATCAGGCTGGCCTGGCCGCGTTTGAAAGCGGCGGTGACGGCGAACTGTCCCAGCGAGCCGAAAACGGCGATGGCCAGCAGAATGTAGGCGTGATCCCACTGCACCGGCTTCCAGTCGCTGCCGGCCAGCAGCGTGCCGCCGAGTGCCATCGAGACCATCAGCCAGAACACCATGCTGACCGAGCTGTCAGTGCGGCCGAGCACGCGTGCGGTGATCGCGCCGACCGCATAGCCGAGCGCCGACAGCAGCACGGCCAGCCCGGCCCAGGACAGCATGCCGGCGCCGCTGGGGCGCAGGATCACCAGCACGCCGATCAGGCCGACGACGATGGCGATCCAACGATTGGCGCCGACTTTTTCTCCGAGGATCGGCGCGGCGAGCGCGGTGATCAGCAGCGGTGCCACGAAGAAGATCGAGTAGGCCTCGGACAAGGGCAGCGTGCGCAGGCCGTAGGCAAAGCCGGCGAGCATGCAAATGCCGAGCACGCCGCGCAGCAGGTGCAAAGACCAGCGCACTTTGAACAGCCGCGCCCGCGTGCCCATCACCAACGCCGAGATCAGCACCACCGGCAGCGAGGCATAGCCGCGCAGCGCGGCGATCTGCAGCGCGGAATAGTGCGGGGTCAGCAGTTTCAGCGCGGCGTCCATCAGCGCGAATGCGCCGACCGCCAGCACCATCATCAGGATTCCGCGCAGATTGTCGTTGGGGCTGGCGCTCAAGCCGGGCTCCGCCCGGCGTTCCTCAGCGCCACGCAGGCCTGCGCCAGACGGGTGATTTCGCCCCAGTCGCTGCCGCGGATCGCCATCGGCGGCAACATCCAGGAACCGCCGACCGTCAGCACATTCGGCAGCGCGAAATACTGCGGCGCCTTGGCCGCGTCGATGCCGCCAGTGGGACAGAAGCGCGCCGCCGCAAAGGGCCCGGCGAAGGATTTGAGCGCCGCCACACCGCCGGAGGACTCGGCCGGGAAGAACTTGAAGCACTCATGCCCCTGCTCCAGCCCCTGCATCAACTCGCTGGCGGTGGCGATCGCCGGTATCCACGGCAGCTGGATCGACCGCGCCGCCGCGTACAGCGTCGGCGTCGCCCCCGGCGAAATCGCAAAACGCGCACCGGCCGCGGCCACCCGATCGAGATCGGCCGGCGTCAACACGGTTCCGGCGCCGACAATGGCCTCCGGCACGTCCTGCGCGATGGCGGCAATCGCCGCCAGCGCCACCGGCGTGCGCAGCGTCACCTCCAACACCGGCAAGCCGCCAGCCACCAGCGCACGCGCCAAGGGAATGGCATCGACCAGACGCTCGATGCTGATGACGGGAACGACGGGGGCGGAGGAGAGAATCTGGTGGGGGGACATGGGTGGGCCGGTTGGGAATGAAAGGGGTTCAGGTGGCGGTAGTGAAAAGTGAAAAGTGAAAAGTGAAAAGCAATCGTGCCGCGCGACTGCCGTCTGGCCTCGACTCTTTACCTTTAACTTTTAACCTTTAACTTTTCACTCCTCACTTTCAACTCGTCATCGATGCTCATCGCAATCCACCCCCGGCCACCGCCGCCCCCAGCAATCCTGGCTGCGGGTGCGTGATCACCTGGATCGAGACGGACTCCAGGTAGGCGGCGAAGCGGCCTTTGGCGAGGAAGCGTTCGCGGAAGGCGCTGGAGCGCAGGAAAGGGATGAAGCGCGGGACGATGCCGCCGGCAATCATCACCGTCCGCGCGCCGTGGATCAATGCGGCGTCGCCGGCGACGCTGCCGAGCACGGCGCAGAAGCGTGCCAGCGTGCGTCGGGCGTTGAGGTCGTGGCCGTCGAGGGCGGCGGCGACGATGGCGGCGGGGTCGCGCAGGTGTTTGGCCCAGTCGTGCGGAACCGACAACTCATCGCCCGCGGCCAGTGCGGCATCGATGTGGGAAATGCCGGCGCCGCACAGCAGGCGCTCGGTGGAGCAGCGGCCGTAGCGCGCGCTGATCCAGCGCGAGATCGCCAATTCTTCCTCACCCTGCGGCGCGAAACTGACGTGTCCGCCCTCGGTTTCCACCACGCGCCAGCCGGACTCGGCATCGCCCACCAGCAGCGCCACGCCTAGCCCGGTGCCCGGGCCCATCACGGTGACCGGTCCGCGCGGCGGCAGCGCATCGCTGCCATGCAGCAGCACGCGATCGGCGGCCGTCAGCGCCGGCACCGCGTGCGCCACGGCGCCGAAATCGTTGATCACGGTGAGCTGTTCCAGCCCCAGGCTGCGCTTCAGCTCCTGCTGCGAGAAAGACCACGCGCGATTGGTCAGCCGGATCTCGTCGCCCGCCACCGGGCAGGCCACCGCAAAGGCCGCGCGCCGGGGTTTGACGCCGACGCTGGCCAGGTAGTGCTCGGCGGCGTGCTGCAGGCTGGCAAACTCGGCCGCCGGCAGCGACTGCTGATCGCGCAGCACGATCTCGCCGTCGCTGCCGTCGGTCAGCGCAAAGCGCGCATTGGTGCCACCGATATCGGCAATCAGGACAGTCATCGTCAGTCTCCGAACAGAGCCGAGCCGCCGAGCTCGGCGGCACTGGCCTGCGCGCGCATGTGGGCGAACAACTCGCGGCCTAGGCCGTACTGATTGCCGCTGAGATCGAGTTCTGCTGGTTGCCGCGCCGCCCATTCGGCGGCATCGACCAGCGCGTCCATGGTGCCGGCGTCGGCGTCGATGCGAATCAAGTCGCCTTCGCGCACCTTGCCGATCGCACCGCCGCAGACGGCCTCCGGCGAGACATGGATCGCCGCCAGCACCTTGCCGCTGGCACCGGACATGCGGCCATCGGTCAGCAGCGCAACTTTCTGGCCACGGTCCTGCATGAGCGCCAGCGTCGGCGTGAGCTTGTGCAGCTCCGGCATGCCGTTCGCGCGCGGGCCCTGGCCGCGGATCACGGCGACGAAATCCCCGCTCAGCGCGCCGGCTTTGAAGGCCGCCAGCAGCGCGTCCTGCGAGTCGAACACGCGCGCCGGCGCCTCGATCTGCCGATGCTGCGGCGCCACCGCGGAGATCTTCACCACCGCGCGCCCCAGATTGCCCGACAGGCAGTGCAAACCGCCCTCGTGGTCGAAAGGTTCGGCCACACCGCGCAGCACGCTGGTATCGAGGCTCTGCATGGGCGGCGCGCGCCAGCGCAGCGTGAGATCGTCCAGATACGGCTCCTGCGCCTGCGCGTAGAGATCCCCACCATGCACGCAGCGGATGTCGCGATGCAGCAGGCCGGCATCGAGCAGCTCACGGATCGTGTATCCCAAGCCACCGGCGGCCTGGTAGTGGTTCACGTCGGCGCTGCCATTGGGATAGACGCGCGCCAGCAATGGCGTCGCTCGCGACAGCTCGTCCAGATCATCCCAGTTGATGCGGATGCCGGCGGCGCGCGCGATGGCGACCAGGTGGATGGCGTGATTGGTGGATCCGCCGGTGGCGGCGAGGCCCACCATCGCGTTGACGATGGCTTTCTCGCTGATGACCTCGCCGATCGGCGTGTACTCATCGCCCAAGGCGCTGATTGCCAGCGCACGCGTCGCCGCCGCCACCGTCAGCGCGTCGCGCAGTGGGGTGTTCGGATGCACGAAGGCGCTGCCGGGCAGGTGCAGACCCATCATTTCCAGCAGCATCTGATTGGAATTGGCGGTGCCGTAGAAGGTGCAGGTGCCGGGGCCGTGATACGAGGCGGCTTCCGCGTCCAGCAGTTCCTCGCGGCTGGCTTTGCCCTCGGCGTAGGCCTGGCGCACCTTGGCCTTCTGCGGGTTCGGCAGGCCCGAGGTCATCGGGCCGGCCGGGATCAGGATCATTGGCAGATGGCCGAAGGACAGCGCGCCGATCAGCAGACCCGGCACGATCTTGTCGCACACGCCGAGCAGCACGGCGGCATCGAACATCTCGTGCGAGAGCGCGACCGCAGTGGCCATGGCGATCACATCGCGCGAGTACAGCGACAGCTCCATGCCGTCACGACCCTGGGTGACGCCATCACACATCGCCGGTACGCCGCCGGCAAACTGCGCGCTGCCGCCGGCATTGCGCGCCGCCATCTTGATCAGCGTCGGGTAGTGCTCCATCGGCTGATGCGCCGACAGCATGTCGTTGTAGGCGCTGACGATGGCCAGATTCGGCGCGCGCTGCGCGCGCAGCAGCGGCTTGTCCTCGCCGGCGGCGGCAAAGCCGTGCGCCAGATTGCCGCAGCCCATCCGCGCCCGCGCCGGCCCCTGCGGCCGCGCCGCCCGAATGCGCGCCAGATAGGCCTCGCGCAGCCCGCGCGAGCGCTCGGTGATGCGGTCAGTAACGCGTTCGACGACTGGATGCATAAGGGCCTCGGGGGCGGTTGTAGCGGGACACGGCCAGAATCGGGATCGTGGCGCCTGCGCACCAATTTCGCGCTATCTCATCACGCTGACCTGGTGGCTTGCGGCTTTCCCTTAACTTTTAACCTTTAACTTTTCACTCTCAAGCGTCCAAACCTCGATATCGCCCGCCACCCTCACGGCGCCCAATGTACCTCCACCGCTTGCGGCGCGTGCAGCAGCGCAGCGACCGGCCAACGGGCGGGATCATTCTGGGTGCTGGCCTGTTGCAAAACGGCCAGCTTGTCGGCGCCGGTGATCACCAGCAGCACGCGCCGGGCGCGCAGCAGGCGCGGCAGCGTCAGGCTGACACGTGGGTGCGGGCCGGCGCTGGGCATCGGGTTCGGGATGATGGCCGCTGCGGCGGCGGTGCCCGCGAGATCCAGCGCTGCGGCCAAGGTGGGCGCGCCGGGGAACAGCGAGGCAAAGTGGCCATCGGCGCCCATGCCGACCATGGTCAGGTCAAAGGGCGCCGACAGCGCGGCGAGCTGCTGTTCGGCGTAGGCCGCGCTGACCTCGCCGCTCGGCAGCGCCGGCACCAGCGGCTGCCAGCGGATGCCCGCCGCGCCGGCGAAGGCCTCCTGCATCTGGCGCAGATTGCAGTCGGCGTGCGTGTGCGCCACCCAGCGCTCGTCACTTGGCAGCACGGTGACCTGCGACCAGTCGCGCGGCTGCTGCGCCAGAGCCCGAAACACCGGCGGCGAGGTGCGCCCGCCCGCCAGCGCCAACACCGCCCGCCCGCGCGCCGCCAAGGCTTCATCCAGCGCGTTGGCAATGTGTGCACTCACGGCGGCGATCAGGGCATCGGTGTGAGGGTGGGTGTGGGTGGGCATGGGTGTGAAAAGTGAAAAGTGAAAAGTGAAAAGTGAAAAGTGAAAAGTGAAAAGTGAAAAGTGAAAAGTGAAAAGTGAAAAGTGAAAAGTGAAAAGTGAAAAGTGAAAAGTGAAAAGTGAAAAGTGAAAAGTGAAAAAGCAGTGTTGCGCGATGTCTGGTCGGGCGAAATTTACTTTTCACCTTTCACTTTTCACTGCCTCCGCGCATCGGTGCCAAATGCGCGGCGCCTCCCCAGCTACTCCCGCCAACTGTGCCCATGCCTTTCGGTCAGGGCGACGGAGTTGGTCGGGCCCCAGGTGCCGGCGGGGTAGGGTTTGGGGGTGATGCCGGCGGCGCGCCAGCTGGCGAAGATGCCGTCGACCCACTGCCAGGCGGCTTCGGTTTCGTCGCGGCGCACGAACAGCGTGCCGTTGCCTTCGATGGCGTCCAGGTACAGGCGCTCGTAGGCGAGGCGGCGGCTGCCTTCGACGAAGGCGTCCTGCAGATCGATGTCGAGCGCCACCTGGGACAGCTTCAGGCCACTGCGATCCAGGCCGGGCGTTTTGGTCATCAGCATCATCGAGATACGTTCTTCCGGCTGCATCTGGATGACCAGTGCATTGGGCTGGATGCGCGCGCCGCCGCCGAAGATCGAGTGCGGCACGTCGCGGAATTCCAGGTAAATCTCGGTCAGCCGGCGCGGCATGCGCTTGCCGGTGCGCAGGTAAAAGGGCACGCCGGACCAGCGCCAGTTGTCGATGTGCGCACGCAGCGCGACGAAGGTTTCGGTGCTGCTGGCGCGGCCGAGTTCATCGCGATAGCCCGGCACCGCCACGCCCTCGATGGCGCCGGCGGTGTACTGGCCGGCGACGCTGTGCGTGCTGCAGTCGGCGCTGTCGATCGGCCGCAGCGAGCGCAGCACCTTCAGCTTTTCGTTGCGCACGGCGCTCGGATCGAACTGGCTGGGCGGCTCCATCGCGGTCAGGCACAAGAGCTGCAGCAGATGGTTCTGCAGCATGTCGCGCATAGCGCCGGAATGGTCGTAGTAGTCGCCGCGGCCTTCCACGCCAACGGTCTCCGCCACCGTGATCTGTACCTGCTCAATGTGGCGGTTGTTCCACAGCGGCTCGAACAGCGCATTGCCGAAGCGCAGCGCCAGCAGGTTCTGCACGCCTTCTTTGCCGAGGTAGTGATCGACGCGGAAGATGCGTTCCTCATCGAAGACATGCGCCACGCCGTCGTTGATCGCGATTGAGCTGGCCAGATCGTGGCCGATCGGCTTCTCCAGCAGCACGCGCGTACCGGGCCCGGCGACGCCACCGGCGCCGAGTGCCGCGCAGATCGGCGCGTACCACTTCGGCGCGGTCGACAGGTGATAAACCACATCGCCCTGGCGCAGCTCGCGGATGCGCGCGCACAAGGCCTCCAGCGCCGCCGGATCGTCCACGCTGGCGGCCTGGTAGTGGATGCGCGCCAGCAGATCCTCGATCACGCCGGGCTTGCGCTCCGCCGCCGCCACGCGTCTATCGATCGACTCGCGCACGCTCTGGGCGAACTCCTCGGCGCTGAGCGCACTGCGCCCGCTGCACAGGATGCGCAGCTCCGACGGCATCAGCCCATCGCGCAGCAGCCCGTACAGCGAGGGCAGCAGCATGCGCTGCGCCAGATCACCGGTGGCACCGAACATCACGAACAGAGAAGCCGCACGCGTCATCGTCGAGTTCCTGAGAATCCTGGGTCAGCCTACTGCGCGGCGCGCGCGCTGCGGCCGTGTATACGATTGCACGCTGCGGGCGATTCCGGGGCAAGCTCGGCGCTTGGGAAGCTCTGATCAAGTATCGTGGCCGCGACGGCGGCTGAATCGGTGTCCAGCTAGGAAGTCGCCGAAGGGCATAGCTGGCTCTCTGGCCGAGGCGGCTGACGACGCTGGAGGCCGATTCAGCCCCGTCCCGAAGGGTTGCGGCCAGAATCGTCCGCCGCGTTGTTGCGGTCCTTGGCCAGAGAGCCGGGCTAGGCCTGCGGACCGCGCCTAGCGGCAGACGATTCTGACTCGCAACGCGGCTCACGAGACTTGATCAGAGTCCCTTGCTCGCCTTTGGCGCGCTTACTCGCGCTGCAAACTGGCGGCGGTGCAACGCAGGCGCCGCAAGGCTGGTCCCCCGCCCCCTGACCCCCGCCCCGCTTTTCTCCCGCCACACTCATGTTTGGCAAGAGCTTCCCTTGCACGCGCAGGTCTATCGATAGGACAAGCGGACCACGCCAGAGCGGGGTCGATCCACCATAATCGTTCGCATGAAGACGCGCGCTCCTGCCCCCGCCGGCAGCCTGACCGACTGGCTGGCCCACCATCGCCACCAGGGCGAACTGCTGTCGGAAGGTTTGATCGATGTGCGCCAGCGCCTGCTGGCGGCGCAGCTGGGCGGCGCCGAGGACGAGGTGGTGCGCACGCTGGACGTGCTGCACGAGCTCAAGGTGGACGCCGAAACGCTGCTGGCGGCGGCCTGGTTTCCGCTGATCGAGCAGCACCCCGAGGCGGTGGCCGAGGCGGTGCGGATGCACGGCGCGGCGATCGAGCCCTTGCTGCTGGGTCAGCTGGAAGCCGAGAAGATCTGGCCGCTGCACGAGCAGAAGGCCGCCAACACCAGTGCCGAGGGCCTGCGCCGGCTGCTGCTGGTGCTGATCCGCGATTTGCGCGTCGTGTTTGTGCTGCTGGCGCGCCAGTTGGTGCGCCTGCGCGCGGCAGCACGCGGTGAGGATGCCACGCGCCGACGGCTGGCGCAGATCACCGCCGACATCCACGGTCCGCTGGCCAATCGCCTGGGCATCTGGCAGGTCAAATGGGAGCTGGAAGACCTGGTCTTCCGCTACCTGCAGCCCGATACCTACAAGCGCATCGCCGGTTTGCTCGATGAGCGCCGCGAGGATCGCGAGCGCTACATCCGGCTGGTGCTGGAGGAGCTGCGCGGTGCGCTGGCGCGGGCCGGCATTGCTGGTGATGTCGCCGGGCGCCCGAAGCACATCTACAGCATCTGGAAGAAAATGCAGCGCAAGGACGTCGAGTTCTCTGAGCTCTACGACGTGCGCGCGGTGCGCGTGCTGGTGCCGGATGTGCCCACCTGCTACGCCGCGCTCGGCGTGGTGCATGCGCAATGGACGCCGATCCCGAAGGAATTCGACGACTACATCGCCAAACCCAAGGGCAATGACTACCGCTCGCTGCACACCGCGGTGATCGGCCCCGAGGGTAAGGCGCTGGAGGTGCAGATCCGCACCCACCAGATGCACGAGCACGCCGAGTTGGGCGTCGCGGCGCACTGGCGCTACAAGGAAGGCAGCGGCGTTGACTCGGGCTTCGAGCGCAAGATCCAGTGGATGCGCCAACTGCTCGAAGGCCGCGACGAGGCGCAGGACGATGCCGCGCTGCTGGCCGGCTTCTCCACCGATGTGCTGGAAGATCGCGTCTATCTGCTGACGCCGAAGGGCGCGGTGGTGGATTTGCCCAAGGGCGGCACCGTGCTCGACTTTGCCTACACCGTGCACACCGAGGTCGGCCATCGTTGCCGCGGCGCCAAGGTCAACGGGCGCATCGTGCCGCTGAGCTACGCGCCGCGCACCGGCGATCGCGTCGAGATCCTGACCGCCAAAGAAGGCCAGCCCAAGCGCGACTGGTTGTTGCCGCAGCTCGGCTATCTGGTCAGCAGCCGCGCGCGGCACAAGGTGCGCACCTGGTTCCACAAACTGGATCGCGAACAGAATCTGCGCGAGGGTCGCGAGATCCTGGAGCGCGAATTGAAGCGCGTGGCGCTGACACCGGGCCGCCTGGAGGCGCTGCTGCCGCGTCTGCATCTGCCCAGCGTCGACGAGCTGCATATCGCCGTGGGCCTGGGCGATGTGTCGCCGGCGCAAATCGCGCGCCTGCTGCACGAGCTGGAAGCGCCGAAACCGGACGATGCGCAGATCCTCACCCAGCGCCTCGGCGGCCAGATCGGCCCGCGCCGCGACAAGGACGCCATCGTCATCGAGGGCGTCGGCAATCTGCTGGTGACCATGGCCGGGTGCTGCCAGCCGGTGCCGGGCGATGCCATCAGCGGCTTCATCACCAAGGGTCGCGGCGTCAGCGTGCACCGCGCCGACTGCAAGAGCCTGCTCAACCTCGCCGGCCGCAGCCCCGAGCGCGTGATCGATGTGCAGTGGGGCGGCCGCCGCGATGATCGCTACCCGGTGCGCATCCGCGTGTCCGCCTACAACCGCACCGGCCTGATCCGCGACGTCGGCGCCGTGCTCGCCGCCGAACAGATCAACATCGGCGCGATGGACAGCCGCGACGACCCCGACAGCGGCCTCGCCACGCTGCAACTCACGCTCAAAGTCGCCGATTTCGGCCAGCTGGCCAATGTGCTGGCCAAACTGCGCGGCTTGAGCAATGTCACTGAGGCGGTGCGGGTGGGCTGAGGGCGTTCGGTGCGCGGCGGGCGCGCAGCCTCGCTCGCGCAGGACGATGCCTCAGCCCTCGCGCGCGGCCTTCGGCAGGCCGACGCCAGGCGCCGGGCGTTCGCGCAGCACTTCGCGGCGGAAGCGGTGCAGTTCGGCGGGGCGACCGCCGGTGGCGTGGGTCAGCTGGCCAGTGGCCTCGACCAGCCCGGCATTGGCGACCAGCCGACGGAAATTCTGCGTGTGCAGCGGCTGGCCGGTGAGCGCCTCGACCACGCGCTGCAGCTGACCCAGCGTGAAGCGCTCGGCCAGCAGTTCGAACACCACCGGCCGGTATTTGATCTTGCCGCGCAGGCGTCCCAGCGCGGTGGCCAGGATGCGGCGGTGGTCGCGCGCCATCGCGCGGCCGCTGCCGGCGGCGCCGACCTCGCCGCGCTCGCGCAGCGCCTCGGTGACGAGGCCAGCCTCCCACAAGAGCTCATAGCGCTCGAGCGTGCGCTCCGGGTCCCAGGGGCGGCCGTCGAGACCAAAGCACTGGCGTACGCGCTCGCCGTGATCGCCGTGGCCGCGCGTCCAGTCGAGCAGCGCGGCGCTTAGCAGATCGGCACTGCGCGGGCGCCCGGCGCGCCAGTCTTCCCAGGGCAGATAGTCGTACCAGTCGCCCCAGCCGGCCTCGAAGGACGAAGCCAGCCTGGACTCGCGCACCAGCGCAAGATAGGCCGCCGAGATCACCCGCGGTCCGCCGGCGCGCTCGCGCGGATCGCGGTAGCGGTCGCCGAAGGTGTACAGCTGCTCGACATACCCGAGCGCCAGACCGGTCTGCTGCGCCACCCAGGTGCGCATGCCGCGTTCCAGCGTCGGATGGCCGGCCAGATCCAGCGGGCCCGAGGGCAGGGCGTCATCGACGCCCTCGGTGACCACCAGCACGCGCGGCTGGCCCTCGGTCACCGCGACGATCACGGCATCCAGACTGATCAGTACGCCCTCGGGCATTGCGGCGCCCCGGCCTCAGGCCGAGATGGCCAGGTGCTCGCGGTGGTACAGGCGCGCGGCGATGGCGGCGATCAGCGCGCCGATCGCCAGCGTGGCGCCCACCGAGAGTGCCACCTGCCATGCCACCAAGGCCTCGCCGCGCACGGTCTGCTCGATCAGCAGCTGATGCGAGAGCAGCGGGATGCCGTACATCCAGTCGGCCGGCTTGACCGGATTCAGCGCCATCAGCATCGACGGGATGGCCGGCAGGATGATCAGCAGCGTGATGTAGGTCTGCGCCTCGCGGAAGCTCTTGGCATAGGCGGCGACGCTGGTCAGCAGGCCGGCGCCGATCAGCCCCAGCGGCGCCACCACCAGGAACAGCAGCGCGCACTCGGCCGGGCCGAGCTTCACCACCATGCCGATCTTCTCCACCGGCAGCATCGGCGAGCTCAGGCTGAAGGCCACCAGCGAGAGCGCCAGCGAGGCCATCGCGAAGCTCATCGTCGCGATCAGCTTGCCCATCATGATCTGGCCGCGCCCGACCGGGTTGATCAGCAAGGGCTCCAGCGACTGCCGTTCGCGCTCGCCCGCGGTGGAGTCGATCGCCAGATAGCTGCCGCCCGCGAACACGGTCAGGATCAGCAGGTAAGGCAACATCGCCAGCAACATGCCGCCGCGGCTCTGCGGCGTCGATTGGTCGACATCGGCGATCAGCACCGGCTGCACCACCTCCGGACTGATGCCGCGCACGATCAGGCGCTGCACCGCGGTCTGCGAACCGTACTCGTTGATCAGCCGCTCCACCCGCGACACGCTCTGCTCGGCCTTCTGCTGCGAGCGGTCGACGATCAGCTCCAGCGTCGCCGGCTTGCCCTCGCGCCACTGCTCGGCGTACTCGGCCGGGATGCGCAGGATCACATCGGCATCGCGCTTGCGGATCGCCTCTTCCGGGTTCGCCGGGGCTTCCTTGATCTCGGTGCCGCGGTTCTTCAGCCAGGCGATCAGCTGCGGCGCCTGCTCGGCATTCGCCACCGGTAACTCCAGCGGCTTCTCGGCGCGCTCCAACTGCACCGAGATCATCAGCGCGATCAAGCCGGCGAACAGCACCGGCCCCATCAGCGTGCCGTACACGAAGGTACTCAGCATGGTGCGGCGGTCGCGAATGTTCTCGCGCACTTCCTTCCAGAACACAGTCTTCCAGGCGCTCACAGGGAGAGTCCTTCTTCCGATCCGATGATCTTCACGAATGCATCTTCGAGGTTGGCTTCGCCGGCCTGGGCGCGCAGCTCGTCCGCCGTGCCCTGGGCGACCACATGGCCCTTGGCGATGACCACGATGCGATCACACAGCGCCGCCACCTCTTGCATGATGTGGCTGCTGAACAGCACGCAGCGGCCTTCGGCGCGCAGTTGCTGCATGAACTTGCGCAGTGCGCGGGTGGCCATCACGTCCAGCCCGTTGGTGGGCTCGTCCAGCAGCACATTGCGCGGATCGTGCACCAGCGCGCGGGCGATGGCGGTCTTGACGCGCTGGCCGTTGGAGAAGCCCTCGGTGCGGCGGCCGGCGATGTCCTCGATGCCGAGCGCCTGGATCAGCGCATCGGTGCGCTGCTTCAACAGCGCCTCATCGAGGCCCTGCAGTCGGCCGAAGTACTCGATGTTCTCGCGCGCGGTCAGCCGCTTGTACAGGCCACGCGCATCCGGCAGCACGCCGAGGCGACGACGCGCACCATCCGGATCCTGGGCGATGTCGATGCCATCGACGCGGATATGCCCGGTCTCCGGTTTCATCAGCGTGTACAGCATGCGCAGCGTGGTGGTCTTGCCGGCGCCGTTGGGACCGAGCAAGCCGGTGATCTCGCCATCGCGGGCGATGAAGCTGACGCCATCGACCGCTTTGACCGTTCCAAAGGTCTTGCGCAGATCAGACAGTTCGATCACGGCGCGCTCCCGGACAAGGTAAGGAAGAAAGGTGCGGCGGTTTGCGTGGACAGGCACTCGGCGTCCAGCGACTTCGCATCGGCGGTCTTGATGAACTCGCCCAGCAGCTTCGGTCCGCAGCCGCGCCCCATCACGCTGTGGCCCTGGCCCGGCACGATCAGATGGCGCGCCTTGGGCAGGCCCTTGGCCACTTGATCGCCATAGCGCGGCGGCGTCACCGGATCGAACTCGCCCGAGTAGATCAGCGTGGGCACGTCGCCGCTGGCCGGCTCGTGATAGTCCGCACCGACCGTCCGCTTGGGCCATTCGGCGCAGAAGGCCATCGTCGTGGTGATGAACTCCTCGCCCAGCAGCAATCCGGCATCCTGCGGGCGCGGCTGGTACAGCGGGGCGTCCTCGGCGCACAGGATCGACCAGTGCATGCCGGTACTGAGCTGGCTGCCCATGTCGTCGTTGATCATTAGCGCCTGCGCGATCAGCGGTTCATAGCGCCCGGCCTGGGCTTCCTTCAGCGTCACCGGCAACAGCGCCACCATCTCGGTCTGATACGAGTACAGGCGCGCCACGCTGGCCAGCATCGACGGCGACAGCGGGTGCTCACCGGCCTCGCCAGTGCGCGGATCGCGCACCGTGATCATGCGCGGCGCCACGGCCAGATCCTTGGCCATCTGCATCAGCGTGGCATAGGGGTCGCCAAACGCGGCCTTGCAGGCGTCGTCGGTGCTGCAGCGGCCCAGCTGCGCGCGCAGCGCGGCGTCCAGATTGATCGCGTGCTCGGTGCCGAGCGCCAGTTCGTTCGGCACCACGCTGTCGAGCACCATCGTGCGCACCGCCGCCGGGTAGCGCTTGTAGTAGATCTGCGCCATCCGCGTGCCGTAGGACACGCCGACCAAATTGATCTGAGTCGCGCCGAGCAGCTGCCGCACCTGGTCCAGATCGCGCGCGGCATCCTCGGTGGTGTAGTAGCGGGCGTCGTGAGTGTCCTTGGCCGCTTCCACGCATTCGCGCGCCGACTGCGCCGCCAGCGCCGGATCGACCGTGGTGGCCAGCGGGTCATAGTCCTTCGGCGGCGGACAATCGAAGCGGTTGGAACCGCCGGTACCGCGCTGATCGAGCAGGATCACATGGCGGTCGGCCAGCACGTCCTTGAAGGCGCCGGCCACCGCGCGCCAGGATTCGCGCGCCGATTGGCCGGGGCCGCCGGCCAACATAAACACCGGATCGGCCTTCGGCCGCGGCGCGCGCGAGGGCACCAGGGCGATTGCCAGCTCGATGCTGCGGCTGGCCGGATCGTCCCGGTTCTCCGGCACTTTCAACGTGG
The DNA here is from genome assembly GCA_046346965.1 of Lysobacterales bacterium. Taxonomy (GTDB): domain Bacteria; phylum Pseudomonadota; class Gammaproteobacteria; order Xanthomonadales; family SZUA-5; genus JAXMHB01. The sequence continues at coordinate 99,577 of JAXMHB010000006.1, read as the reverse complement.
TGCATTCGGCATTCAGCGGATTGCTGGGGCGCATGCCGACCACCGGCAACTCGCACTTCTCAAAACTCAGTTCACCGACCTGGCGTGCCTGCAGCGCCGGCGCACACAGGCCGGTCACGCACAGCAACATAGTCGGACGGATCAGGCGTCTCATGGTGAGAGCGACTCCTCGTCGGGTTGAAACACGGATTCGATCGCCAGCCCAAACACGCGGGCGATCTTGAAGGCGAGCGGCAAGCTGGGGTCGTACTTGCCGGTCTCGATGGCATTGATGGTCTGCCGCGACACGCCGAGCGCGTCGGCCAATTCGGCCTGCGACCAGTTGCGCTCGGCGCGCAGCACGCGCAGTCGGTTATTCATGGGCATCACAGTGATAACGCAGCGCCAGCCGCCAGACCGCGATGCCGTAGCAGCCGCAGAACAAGGGCAGCACCAGCACCACCGGCATCCGCGGCAGCCCGGCCTTCTCCAGAAGACCCCAGGCAAAGGTGGCCATACACACCACCACCGCCGCGATCACCACGGCCTCGGTCTGAATCTGCCGCTGCAGCTCATCCAGCGAGCGCACCATGCGCAGGATCTCCGCCAGCGCATAAGCCACCGGCAGCACCGGCAACAGCGCCAGCAAGGCCTTGCTCCACAGCGGATCGACCTGCTTCATCCAGGTCAGGCACAGCACCAGCGTCACCGCATACACCGCCATCGCCAGCGGAAAACGCAGCAGATAGCGACGCATCGCCGGTGACTGTGGACTCGCCCGCATGCCGATGGACTCCCATGACGACCTGCCAATCAGGCTAGTCAAGCGACCTTGTCATGTCAAGCACGCTTGACCTCCCGCCAAGGACACTTGACGCGGCGCGTGGAATGGTCGTGCCGCCGTGCTCTTGGGTTTTCCTGCGTCGCGCAGTGCCTCCCGCCCACCTCGGCGTCATTGGGAACCGTTGCCGCGCCGGCAGGCGCGGCAAGGGTGTGGCAATCCAGGTTTGCACTTTTGCCTTTGGCGGCAGCCCGGGCCCAGGACCGACAGCAAACAGCCACACCTGGATTGCCACGGCCCGCATCCGCTTCGCGGCGGCGGGCCTCGCAATGACGCCGTGCTTTGGGAGTCTGGCGGTGCGCGGAGGCAGGGTCGGCCGTCGTGCCGCCAAGCGCCCCACTGCCTCGCTCCAGCCATTGGGCGTAGGATCGGGCGCGGATACCGGGAGTCGCCCATGTTGCCTGATGCCGCTCAAGCGCTGTGGAAATCCATGCGCAAGTCTGATCGCAAGGCCGCCAAGGAGCGCGTGGCGGCGCTGCGCAAGCGCTTGCCGGATGCCGAGTTGGAGGAATTGCATCGTTTGCTGGTGCAGAGCAAATGCCTGCAGGCGGGGGCGATCGGGGCCTTGTCGGCGGTGGTGGAGTTGGTGCCGGGGGCGGGGAAGCTGGCGGGGGTGTTTCTGGGGCCGGTGATCGACACCGCCACCGTAACCGCGCTGCAGGCCGAACTGGTGCTGGAGACCTTTGCGCTCTACGACCTGGACTTGGGCGATGCCGGCGAGCGCTTCGCCATTCTGGCGATTGCCGCCACCAACGTCGGTGCCACGCACGCCTCCAGCATCGTCGCCAAGTTGCTGAAGCGCTATGCCGGCGCGCTGATCGGTGGCTTCGTCCTCAAGCGCGCGCTGCCGATCGCCAAGATCGCGACGGTGGCGACCAAGAACATCGCGCTGACCTATGCCATCGGCATGCGTGCGCAGGCAGTGGCGCGCTTCCGCAATGCCGAACTCGACGAGTGGCCGAAGCTGATGCGTCAGGTCACCAATATCGACGAGAGCACGCTGGTGGAATGGGCGACCAGCGCGGCGCGCACGGCCATCGACCAGGTGCAGGATTCGGCGCGTTCCTGGGTGGGCCGGGTGACCAGCCTGTTGCCCAGCTTGCCGGATCTGCGGCGACTGGTGCCGGGTAGCCGCGAGGAGCCGGAGGCGGTCAGTGACGAGCCGGCGCCGGCGCCCGCCAAAGCCCGCCGAGCGCCACGCAAGGCGGCCGTCGCCACGCCGGCGCCGTCGCCGTCGGTCAAGGCGCGCGCCAAGACTGGCAAAGCCGCGCAGCCGACCAAACCGGCGGTCAAGCGTGCCGGCAAGGCGGCCGCCGCGCCCGCCGCGAAGCCGCGACGCAAAGCGCGCAAAGACTGAGACGCCCACGATTTGCGATCCTCCGCAGCCCGCGCGCGTTTGAGCGAGCACCATGACTGATCTGCAGCACACGCTGCTCGGCCGCGCCGTCGAGCATCAACCCGACTATGCCCCCGAGCTGCTGATGCCGATCGGCCGCGCTGCAACGCGGGCGGCGTTGGGGCTGTCCGCGCCATTGCCCTTTGTCGGCTCGGATCGCTGGACAGGTTACGAACTCAGCTGGCTGGAACCGGGTGGCAAGCCACACATTGCCGTCCTGCGCTTGGTGGTGCCGGCCGATACGCCCAATCTGATCGAATCCAAGAGCCTGAAGCTGTACCTGAACAGCTATGCACGCCTGCGCTGCGCCAGCGTCGATGCGCTCCGCGCGCAATTGCGGGCCGATTTGTCGGCTGCGGCCGGCGGTGAGGTCGAGGTGGAGGTGATCCCGGCCGCGGACTTCGCCCGGCTGCAGCCAGTGGAGCTGCCGGGCAGCTGCATCGATGCGGAAGCGCTCTCGGTCGATGCGCTCGACGCCGTCGATCCGGGCCTGCTGCAGGCGGATGCGGGCCAGCCGGTAGAGGAGGCGCTGATCTCGCATCTGCTCAAGTCCAACTGCCCGGTGACCGGCCAGCCGGACTGGGCCAGCGTGTGGATCCACTACCGCGGGCCGCGCATCGAGCGCGCCAGCTTGCTGCGCTATCTGCTGTCCTACCGCGAGGTGCGCGAGTTCCACGAGCAGTGCGTAGAGCGCATCTGGCTCGATCTCTGGCAGCGCTTGCAGCCGGACTTCCTGGCCGTGGAGGCGCGCTACACCCGTCGCGGCGGGCTGGACATCAACCCCTATCGCGCCAGCGCCGGCCCGGCGCAGATCGCCGATCGTCGCCAGTGGCGCCAGTGAGCGCGTGGCTGGCTGTCCCACGAGGCGCGCAAAAGCGGTAGCGTAGCGGTCATCCGGCGGCCATCTGTGCAGGCTATCGCTGCGCACCGCATTCAACCTGAGGAATCCCTGCATGCGTCCTATGCGCACCTTCGCAGTATCACTGCTCGTCCTGGCACTCGCTGGCTGCGCCAGTGCGCCGACCACCCCGGTCGCGCAGAGTGCGCCCGCGCCGACGGCACCGGCGGCGCGGCCGCCCGACAACTACCAGCTCGACATGCTGAACGCGGTCACCTGGTCGCGGACCTCGGCCGAGGCCGAAGCGCTGTACCTGCAGGCCTACAGCATGGCCAAGCGCAGCCTGGATCTGGCGCTGGCCGATCGCACTTGGACCGCGGCGACCGAACAGGTGGGGACGGCGTTTGCTGACCTGCCGCCGGCGGTGATCGTCGACATCGACGAAACCGTGCTCGACACCAGCGACTACATGATCGAGCAGATCCGCAGCGGCGAGCCCTTCGCCAAGGCCAGCTGGAATGCCTACGTGCAGCGCGAAAACGCGCCGCCGCTGCCGGGCGCGCTGGACTTTCTCAAGTACGCCGCCAGCAAGGGCGTGACCGTCTATTACGTGTCCAATCGCGAGGTGGCCGCGGGTGGCTATGCGGATGAGGTGGAGCCGACCCGGCGCAATCTCGCCAAGCTGCAGTTCCCGAACACCGCCGACACGCGCACCCTGTTGTTCCGCGATGCTGCACGCGGCTGGAAAGAGAAGTCGCCGCGGCGCGCCGAAGTGGCCAAGACCCACCGCATCGTCATGATGGCGGGCGACAATCTGTACGACTTCATCGACGTGGCCCAGGCGACGCGCGAGAAGCGCGATGTGGCGGTCGAGGACCATCTGGCCTGGCTGGGCACGCGCTGGATCGTGTTGCCGAATCCGATGTACGGCTCCTGGGAATCGCTGCTGGTGGGCGGCGAGAAGGGCGCCGCGGCGCGCAAGCTCAAGCTCGAAAGCCTGGGCATCCCGGGCCCGGCGGCGGACTCCATCGCCCAAGGCGGTTTTGAGCCCTGATGCGTCAGGCGGCGCACGCTCGCTGGTGGCGCCAACCCTCGGTGGCGCTGCTGGCGGTGCTCGCCTTGACCCTGGTGCTGTACCCCTTTGCCGATGAAACCCGCAGCGTCCGCGCGCTGGCGCAGATCCTGGACATCGCCGTGGTGCTCAGCGCGATGCGCATGCTGCGGGTGCAGTCCTTGTGGCTGCGCAGCGGCTGGCTGATCTCGCTGCCGCTGGTGGCGCTGCAGCTGGCGCATCTGATCTGGCCGCAGCCGGGCTGGCTGCAAATCAGCATGCTGCTGCTGCAGGTGGTGTTTCACGGCTACGCCGTGCTGCTGTTGCTTGGCTACGTGTTGCGCGATGAAGTGGTCACGCTGGACGAGCTTTACGCGCTCGGCTGCATCTACATCCTGATGGCCCTGTGGTGGGCCAGCGCCTACGCGATCCTGATCCAGTTCGACCCTGGCGCGATCTACATCAACCCGAGCAACGACCCCGACGGCCGCGTCGGCTGGTCGGATCTTGTGTACTACAGCATGACCACGCTGACCTCGACCGGCTACGGCGAGATCACGCCGGTGGCGCCAGCGGCGCGGGCGCTGGCGCAGCTGCAGCAGGTGGTCGGCGTGCTGTTCGTGGCGATCCTGATTGCGCGTCTGACCGGCAGGTACCGCGGACGCCTGGGCCCTGGCGGAGACGAGCGATGACGAAGGACTGGATGGCGCCGTGGGCCTCGGGTGAGCATTGTCGGCTGTGGCCGGGCAGCGTGCCGCTGCTGGTCAGTCTGCCGCACGACGGGTCCGAGATCGCCCCCGAACTGGCGCCACGCATGCAAGAAGCGGCACTCGCCAGTCCAGACACCGACTGGCACGTTGCCCGGCTGTATGACTTCGCGCGCGAACTCGGCGCCTATGTGCTGCGGCCGCGCTGGTCGCGCTATGTGATTGATCTGAATCGGCCACCCGATGGTGCGGCGTTGTATCCGGGGCGCCGCGAAACCGGTTTGTGCCCGACCCAGCGCTTCGACGGCGGCGCGGTGTACCTGCCCGGCGCCGAGCCCGACGCCGCCGAGATCGCCGAGCGCGTCGAGCACTATTGGTGGCCCTACCACCAGACGCTGCGCGAGACCGTGCTGGCGCTGCGCGCCGAGCATGGCCACGTGCTGCTGTGGGAGGGCCATTCCATCCGCAGCCACAGTCCGATGTTCTTCGACGGCCGCCTGCCCGACTACAACCTCGGCACCGCCGACGGCCACAGCTGCGCACCGGCGGTGCAGGAGGCCATCGCCCGGGCGCTGGCCGATCACGGCGCCAACCACGTCATCAACGGCCGCTTCAAGGGCGGCTACATCACCCGCCATTACGGGCAACCGCCCCACGGTGTGCACGCGGTGCAGATGGAAATGGCGCAGTCCGCTTATCTGGACGAACGCGAACCGGAGCGCTACGAGCCGGCGCTGGCGCGCGAGGCGCAGGCCCTGCTGCGCACGCTGCTGCAAGCCAGTCTGGCGGCGCTGCCAGCGCGCTGAGCGCTTTCGGGACTCGGGACCCGGGACCCGGGACCCGCACTGCAACGCAGCTGCCGCATGGCTGGTCCCCCGCCCCTTGCCCCGCTTTTTGCTCCTGCGCCCACGTTTGGGAAGAGTCCCGGTCCCGCCTTTGGCGCGCGGACGCGTTCTGCAAACTGGCGACATTACAATGCAGATGCCGCATGGCTGGTCCCCCGCCCCCTAACCCTCTCCCCGCTTTTCCTCCCACGCACCCATGTTTGCCTAGGGTTCCCTCACTAGGGGGATCTCCCCCGCAAGCTCGTCTTTGGTACACACTATGCAGCTGTGTGAGAACTCTGTGATGGCTATGCGTTCTAGTCTGTCTGTTGCCCTGCTGGGCATCGGCCTCTGCCTGTCGGCGGGCGCCGACGCCCAATCGCTGATTTTCACTGACGGCCTGGAAACGCCGCCGGCGTGCACGCCGCCGGTGGGCATGATCGGCTCGACCGGCGAGTTCAACGTCAGCGTCGGAACCTGGCCAGCCTACAACCTCACCACCAAGCTCTGGGTCGGCAGCGGCCAGTATCTGGCGCTGCACTTTACCGCCTCCAACAGCATTGGCCAGTACGGCACTTTTGATGGCTCCGGCGGCTTTCCGGGCGATGGCGGTGGCGAGGCCATCATGTCGATCAGCGAGGTGCCAGGCTGCTTCGACACCACGCGGCTGGGCCAGGGCTGTTACGCCGGTCCCGCGCCGTATCCGGGCATCTCCTGGATCACCGGCGCCAATGGCTTCCCCTGCCAACTGCGGCCCGGCGCGAGCTATTACCTCAATATCACCTTCGGTCCGCTCGACGCCGGTGGCAGCTGTCCGCTGGGTCTGTGCGGGCGCGACTTCGCCAACGTGCAGCAGGCGATTCCGGACTGAGCTTTTGGGGCATGTGTGCGGGCGGGCGGAGGCCGACAATGAGGCGCCGCCGCTTGCTGTATGCCCATGCCCATTCGCGTGCCACGCCCATTTGCCATTCCGGAGCAGCATCTGCGCGTGCCGCTCGGTCTGGTGATCGAGCGCTACCAGCCGCGACCGTGCGACCATCTGCAGGCGCACTGCCATCCCGTGGACTGCGTCAATCTGGTGCTGGACGGCACGCTGGTCGAGGAACGTGATCGGCAGACGCATACCCTGTCTGCGGGCACGCTAAGCCTGCTGGCGCGTGGCCAGTCGCACGCCGTGCACGTCAGCGGACAGGTCGCCAGCGTGCTGCACATCGAGTACCCGAGCAGCTTTCTCGACCGATTGCCGCTGGCGCAACGTCAGCCGGGCAGCCGCGTGCTGCTCGATGCACGCACCCGCGCGCTGGCGCAGCGCTGTCGCGATGAACTGCGATGGAGCGACGGCGCCAGCAGCCTGGCGCTGGAGGCACTGGCCGTGGAAGCCTGGATGTTGTTGATGCGCACGCGGGTGGACGCCAGCGCGCCGGCCTGGTTGCAGCGCTACGCGGCGGACTGGCGCGCCCAGCCCGGGCGAGCGCTGTCGATCGCGGCGGACGCGCGAGTGCTGGGTCTGGCGCCCGCGAGCCTTTCACGTGCGTTCCGGACTCACTACGGTCAGCGCATCCCGGACTTTGTGCACGGACTGCGAATGGAGCGGGCCGCGGAGTCGCTTATCCACAGCGAGGCCTCGCTCGCCCAGATCGCCACCAGCCTGGGCTATGTGGATCAAAGCCACTTTTCGCGCGCCTTCCAGCGCGGCTACGGCATGCCGCCGAGCCGCTGGCGCCGTTTGCGGCAGTCGGTCGACGCCTAAAGCAATCTCTGCCAGACGCAGTTTTCCCGGCGGCCCAATCTTCCTCAGACTTCTGGCACCCTGCGTCCGATACAAAACCCCGCTGCTCTGTACAAGCCGGACCGGCGCGCGCACCGCAGTCTGCAGCCTTCCAGAAGATTGAGGATCTGCTATGCGAGGCGTGATCGGCGCGGGACTGTTGCTGATGGGCTTGCCGCTATGCGCGGCGCCGACGATCGACGGCCACGTTGATGCCGAGGAATGGCGCGAGGCGCGTATGGTGGAGAACTTCCGGCTGATCGAGCCACGCACTCGCGAGCCCTTGCCCTACGCCACCCGCGCCTGGCTGCTGCCGACGCCGGAAGGCCTCGCGGTGGCCTTCGATTGCGCACAACCTGCGAGCGTGGCGCGTACCCGCGAGCGCGCGGCACGCGATCAATCCGGCCCGGTCGACCGCGTCTCGGTGACTGTGGACTTTGAAGGTGCCGGGCGCACCGCACTGGCCTTCACGCTGTCCCTGAGCGGCAGCATCGTCGATGGCACCGTGGTCAACGAGAACCAGTACTCGCCGGATTGGAACGGCGACTGGACGCGTGCCGTCAGTGAGAACGCGGCTGGCTGGCAGGCCGAGATGCTGCTGCCCTGGCATCTGGCACCGATGGCAGCGGCGGCCGACGGCGAGCGCGAGCTGCGGATCGGGCTATCACGGGTGATCGGCAGCACCGGGGAACGCGTGGCGTGGCCGGTGACCCATCTCAGCGAACCGCGCTTCCTGAGCCAGCTGGAGCCGCTGACGGTCCCCGCTTTCGAGCCCTCATTGCTGGCGCTGACACCCTATCTCGTGACCCAGCGCGATCTGGCGCAGCATCGCCAGCGCAGCGAGGCCGGCGTTGACGTGTTCTGGAAGCCCTCCAGCCGTTTCCAGCTCTCGGCCACGCTGAATCCGGATTTCGGTCAGGTGGAAAGTGATCAGCTGGTGGTCAACTTCAGCGCCGTGGAAACGCTGTTCAGCGATCGTCGGCCCTTCTTCACCGAGAACCAGGCGCTGTTCGACTTGCCATTTGGCATCGGCGGCAGCCGCTTGCTGTACACCCGGCGCGTCGGTGGTCCCACCGATGACGGCGAGGGCGCCGGCGATGTGCGCGCCGCTGTGAAGTTGAACGGCAGTGTCGGCAGCCTGCAATACGGTGTGTTCGCGGCCGATGAGGGCGAGGCCAGCGGGCGTCGCTTTCTGGCGGCGCGCGGTACCCAGACGCTGGGGGAGCATGCGCTCGGATGGATGCTGACCGACGTCGATCGGCCCTTTCTCGACCGTCACGCGCGCAGCTATGCGCTGGACCACACGCTGACACGTGGTGACGACTGGTCGCTGCGCACGACGGCGGTGGGCTCGGCCATCGACCAGTCCGGGCAACGCACGCGCGACCTCGGCTGGCAGACGCGGCTCGATCAGAACTTCAGCGACCGTTACCGCCAGCAGATCTACTTCCTGCACATGGGCGAGGATCTGGCGCTGAATGACTTTGGCTATCTGGATCGCAACGATCTCAATTACTTGCGCTATGAGTTTGGCATGCGCCGCACCGACTTCGGCGCTGATTCGCACTTGAGTTCACTGGACGACCGCTTTGCTACTTCAACGCGGCGCACCACTGGCGGCATGCACCTCTTTGATGCGCTGGCCTGGTACCGCTACGCCACCTTCGATGACGGCGGCACCGCCTACGGCGAGCTGACGCTGTTGACCGCTGCCAACGACGATCGCCTGCTGCGCGGCAATGGCGTGGCGAGATTGCCGGCACGCTTCATCGCCTATGCCGAGCGCACGCGACCGCGCGTCGGCCGCTGGGCTTTGGGCGGCAGCGTGGCGGCGCGCAACGAGGGCCTGGAAGGCATGCGGCGCAGCAGCCTGGAGCTCGGTCTGTTCCCCACCTGGTATGGCAGCGACGATTTCACCATCACACCCATCGTGCAGCTGCGCTACAGTCCGGACTGGCTGCTCTGGCGCGGCGGCAATCAGGTCGCCAGCTACGCGGCCCGACAGCTGTCGCTGAGCGCCGACCTCAATTGGGTGATCTCACCGCGCAGCGAGTTGCGGGTGAAGCTGGAGACCATCGCCCTCAGCGCGCGCGCCCTGGCGAGTTACCGTGTGGGCGCCGATCGCGAGCCGAGTCCGAGTCCGCTGCCGGCGCAGGACTTCAGCCTCAGCAATCTGGGCTTCCAGGTGCGCTACCGCTACGAGTTGGCGCCGCTGTCCGATGTGTACCTGGTGTACAGCCGGGGTGGCCTCCACACCGACGACCGTCCCGGCGATGTCGGTGCGTTGTTGGGCGATGCTTTCTCGCTGCGACAGGATCAACAGCTGCTGCTGAAGATCAGCTACCGCCTCAATGTCTGAGGGGCAGCGACTGCCGGGTTCACTCGCGACCCTCAGCGGCACGCCTTGCAGAACGGCATCGGCGCTGCTCAGGCTCTGACAGATCGTTTGCGAGTGCTCCAGTCGTCCGCCGCCATCCGCCGCTCCAATGCCGCCAGACTGCGTGGCACCCACCACCAGGCGAAGGCGCCGAAGGCAATGCGGACCAGCGCCAGCACCGCGAACATCAGCGCGACGCCCAGCGTCCCGAAGCTGATCGGCAGCCAGACCAGGATCAGCAGGCCGGCGTAGAGCACTGCAACGCCGCCAGACTCAACGAAGATCATCGCCTCACCTGGCGGCTGTCGGCGCACCTGAAGTACGCCACTCAATGCACCGAGAAGACGCAGTCCCAGGTCGCCAACCAAAAGCCAGACGAAGTACGGCTGCGCCAGGACCGCGCGTATCGAGTCCAGGCCCAAAGGTTCAACGACTGCAGCAACCACCGGCACCATGAACAGCGTCATCACCGTACTGATGCCGAGGATCAGCCCTGGCTCCGGCTTGTTGTTCCGCGCCGGCCGCGTGCCGCTGCCGTCCTCCAGCCCATCGACGATCCCGAGCACCTCGCTCGCTTCGTGATCCAGGCGATGGCTGACCGCCATCCAGCGCCGCGCCAGCGGATAGCGCACCCAGTCGATCAGCAGGCAGATGACGGCGTCGACGACCATGAAGACCAGCAGCGAGGCCATGGTCCAGCCAAGGAAGCTCAGGCCGACGATTGGCGCCAGCCCCGAGCCGATCAGCGCCAGCGTGCGCCCGCGCACCTCGGCGAGGCCAAAACGCCGGTAGTAGTCCAGCGTCTGCGCGCCACGCGAGCGCGCGAGCGCCACGTCGCTGGCGTTGATCGTGGTGACACCCTGGTTGCGCGATCGGCGAGCGGGCACGGCGGCGGTCCATTGCAGGCGAGTGCGGGGATAAACGCGGGCAAGCGGCTGTGGCGGACACCATCGCACTGGTGCAGCCCCAGCGCCCGGCCCAGCATGGCAGACCGTCCCGCCTTTGGAGGCTGTTTGATGATCACGCTCTACATCGGCAACAAGAACTACTCCTCCTGGTCGCTGCGCCCGTGGCTGGTGCTGCGCTGGTCTGGCCTCGCCTTCGAGGAACAGCTGATTCGTCTGGATCAGCCGGGCTATGGCCAGGGCCAGATCGCCGAAGTGCTGGCGGTGTCACCCACCGGACTGGTGCCAGCGCTCAAAGCCGGAAACCTGCAGCTGTGGGACAGTCTGGCGATCTCCGAGTGGGTGGCCGAGCAGGCCCCGGCGGCGCAACTGTGGCCGGCCGACAGCGACACCCGTGCGTTGGCGCGCGCCGCGACGGCGCAGATGCACTCAGGCTTCGCCGCCATGCGGCGCGATCTGTCGATGAACATCCGGCGCCGCTGCAAGCCTGAGCTGCCGCCGGCTGCGCGCGAGGATCTGGTGCGCGTGGAAGCGCTGTGGAACGCGCTGCGCGCCCGCCATGCCCATCTCGGGCCCTATCTGTGCGGCCAGCGCAGCATCGCCGACGCCTTCTACACGCCGGTCGCCACGCGCATGCGCAGCTACGGCGTGGAATTGGGCCCGGTGGCGGCCGCTTATCGCGATCTGCTGCTGTCCGACGCCGACTTTCAGGCCTGGGAAGCCGACTGCCTGCCCGCCAGCTGGGATGCCTCGGGCTACTCGGTGATCGATGGCATGTATCCGGGCACCGATCTCTAGGGAACCTTTTGCCAAACATGAGTGCGTCGGGACCCGGGACCCGGGACCCGGGACCCGGGACTCGGGACTCGGGACTCGGGACTCGGGACTCGGGACCGCCAGCTTGCGAAGCGAGTAAGCGCGCCAAAGGCGAGACACGGACTCTTGCCAAACATACGGTGGAGCAGAAGCGGGGCGGGGGGGCACGAGGGCGCGCAGAAGCGGGGCGGGGGGCAGGGGGCGGGGGACCCACCATGCGGCGATTGCATGGCGGTGTCGCGGCGAGCGAAAGCGGGGCTGGCTATGCCCTTGGATTGCCGCGGCCCGCATCTGCTTCGCGGCTGCGGGCCTCGCAATGACGCCGTGCCTTTGGGGTTCCGGGATTACGCACAGCCTCCCTTCCACCTCGGCGTCATTGCGAACCGTTGCCGCGCCGGCAGGCGCAGCAATGGTGTGGCAATCCAGGTTCTCGCCTTTGCCTTCGGCGGCAGCCCGGACCGACAGCAAACGGCCTGCGGACCGCGCCTAGCGGCAGACGATTCTGACTCGCAACGCGGCTCACGAGTCCGTGTCTCGCCCCTGCCGCGCTTACTCGGGCGGCAAACAGGTACCTGCGACAGTGCACGCAAGCGCGGCCGTGCTGGTCCCCCGCCCCGTGACCCTCGCCCCGCTTTCGCTCCTACGCACTGATGTTTGGCACGAAGTTCCCTATGGACTCTTGCGGCAGGCGCGGGCGCGCCTGCCGCATTGGGGATCAGAGCACGCCGCGGCGTTCCAGCAGCGCCAGGATCTCGCCGGCCTGCAGCGCCGGATCGGCGTCGCCGGTGTCAAAGCGCAGCTCCGGCGTCTCGGGCGCCTCGTAGGGATCGCTGATGCCGGTGAACTGAGTGATCTTGCCGGCGCGCGCCTGCGCGTACAGGCCCTTGCGATCGCGCGACTCGCACACCTCGAGCTCGGTGGCGACGTGGATCTCGATGAAGTGACCGCCGGCGGCCGTCACCAGCTTGCGCACCTCGGCGCGCGTCTGCGCGTAGGGCGCGATCGGCGCGCAGATCGCCAGACCGCCATGGCGGGCGATCTCCGCCGCCACCCAGCCGATGCGCAGGATGTTGGCGTCGCGATCCTCGCGCGAGAAGCCCAAACCCTTGGACAGATGCTTGCGCACCTCATCGCCATCGAGCAGCGTGACCGGCCGCGCCGAGCGCTCGGCCAGCCGCGAGATCAGCGCATTCGCCAGCGTGGACTTGCCGCTGCCGGACAGGCCGGTGAAGAACACCACGACGCCGCGCGCGGTCGGCTGCGGATGGCGTTCCTTCAGGATCTCCGCCACCTCGGGGTAGGTGAACCACTCGGGGATCGGCTGGCCCTGGGTGAGCAGATCGCGCAGTTCGGTGCCCGACACATCCCGCACCTCGTCGCCGGGCTGCAGCTCGTCGGCGGTCACGTAGGTCTGGCGATTGGCGGCATAGACCACCGCCGGAAGGTGACGATCTCGATGCCGATCTCGCCCTGGTACTGCTTCAGCAGTTCCTGCGCTTCCAGCGGACCGTAGAAGGGCTTGCCGTTGCGGTCCTTGCCCGGACCGGCGTGGTCGCGGCCGACGATGAAGTGGGTGGCGCCGAAGTTCTTGCGGATCAGCGCGTGCCACAGCGCCTCGCGCGGGCCGCCCATGCGCATCGCCAGCGGCAGCAGTGAGAGCTTGACCTGGCCGGCCGGATAGTGCGGCAGCAGCGCCTGATAGCAGCGCACGCGGGTGAAGTGGTCCACATCGCCGGGTTTGGTGCGACCGACCACCGGATGCAGCAGCACGTTCGCGCCGACCTGCGCCGCGGCGCGGACGGTCAGCTCGCGGTGCGCGCGGTGGATCGGGTTGCGCGTCTGGAACGCCACCGTGCGCTGCCAGTTGTGACTCGCCAACCACTCGCGCAGCGAGCGCGGGGTGTCGCGCAACTGGTTGAAATCAAAATGCCGCGGCGGCTTCAGGCCGCGCAGCGTGCCACCGACGTACACCGGCTGCGTACGCTCGATCAGATCGGCCACGCCGGGGTGCGTCGCATCGCGGGTACCGAACACCTTTTCCGCTTCCAGGCCGCGGTCGGGGCGATACAGATCCGCGATGGTCAGAATCGCCAGCGGCACGCCCTCGCGATCCTTGAGCGCCAGTTCCTGGCCGGGCTGGAGCTCGGCCGCCAGCGCCTCGGACACATCCAGCGTGATCGGCATCGGCCACAGCGTGCCGTCCGCCAAGCGCATGCGCTCGACCACCGAGCGGTAATCAGCCTCGGTCAGGAAGCCGGTGAGCGGCGAGAAGGCGCCGTTGAGCAACAGTTCCAGATCGCACAACTGGCGATCACTCAGATCCCAGCTCTTCAAACCCGCGGCGTGGCGGGTCAGGGCGGCAACATCAGACTCGGGTACGTACAGCTCACGCAGCACGCCACCATGCGGGGCAGGCAAAGAGGACACAGGGGATTCAACTCGGGCAGGCAAAAGGGTCGTCATGATCTTCTTCTAGGTATCCGGTGTAAACGCGGGGTGGAGGAGGCAAGCAGGAGCACGAGGGCACGAGGGCACGCAAATGAACGAGGGCACGCTTAAGCAAAGCGGAGGGCACGAGGGCACGTAAGAGCACGAGGGCACGAGGGCACGTTCAAGCAAAGCGGAGGGCACGCAGAAGCCTAGAGCCGGAAGCAATTCGCGATCTTGGAAGTGGTGTAGCCACAAACTCACGGCATGCGCGCCTTTACGTGCCCTCGTGCCCTCCGCTTTGCTTGAGCGTGCCCTCGTGCCCTCGTGCTTCTGCGTGCCCTCGTGCTTTTACACCTCCGTATGCAGGCCGCATTCGCGCTTGAGGCCGAAGAAGCGGGTGTCTTCGGGCACATCGTCGGCGCTGAGCGGGCGCGAGGTGTGGGTGTCGCCGATGGAGACATAACCTTGGTGCCAGAGCGGGTGGTAGGGCAGCTGATGACGGTTCAGATAAACCCAGACATCGCGGTCGCTCCAGTCCAGGATCGGGTGCACTTTGTAGCGGTCGTCGCGCAGGCTGAGGAAGGGCAGGTCGGCGCGGGTGCGCGACTGCTGCCGGCGCAGGCCGGCGAACCAGGTGCCGACTTTCAGCTCGGCCAGCGCGCGGCGCATCGGCTCGACTTTGTTGATGCGGTTGTAGCGCTCGATGCCGGGCAGGCCTTGCTCCCACAAGCGGCCATAGCGCGCCTCTTGCCAGGCTGGGCTCAGCGCGGCGCGATAGATTTTCAGGTTGAGCTTCAGTCGATCACTGAGCTCGTCGATGAAGCGGTAGGTCTCGGGGAACAGATGGCCGGTGTCGGTCAGGATTACCGGGATCCCCGGCGCCACCTGATTCACCAGATGCAGCATCACTGCCGATTGCGCGCCGAAGGAGGAGCTCAGCGCGTGCGCGCCGCGCAGATGCTTCAGCGCGTACTCGACGCGCTGCTCGGCGCGCAGGCCGGCCAGCAGCTGTTCCAGCGATTCGCTGTGGGCCAGTGCGCTCATGCGGCCTCCTCGGTGATGAACAGCGCGCGCTCGGCGTAATCGCCGAAGCCCTCGCCGGGCCGCCGCTCGGCGCGCCAGCGGGCGAAGCCGGCAGCAAGCAGCGACAGAATCGTCGCCTCGTCGATGTTCTCGCGATACAGCCGGTTCAGCCGTGCGCCGAGGGCATCGCCGCCCAGGTGCAGGTTGTAGCGGCCGGGCGCCTTGCCGATCAGCGCGATCTCCGCCAGATAGGGCCGCGAGCAGCCGTTGGGGCAGCCGGAGATGCGCAGCGACACCGCTTCTGCGGGCGCCAGCAAGGCTTGCACCGCACTGGCGAAGGGGCGCAGATAGCGTTCGGCCTCGGCCATCGCCAGCGGGCAGGTTGGCAGCGACACGCAGGCCAGCGCATCGCGCTCGGTGGCGCTGTGCTGCAGCGCGTCCAGCAGTCCGTGCTCGCCAGCCAGCGCGTCGATGCGCGTGCGCTGGTCGGCAGCGATGCCGGCGACAATCAGATTCTGGTTCGGCGTGATCCGAAAATCGCCGCGATGGATCGCCGCGATCGCGCGCAGGCCGGACAAATGTGCACCGTGCGCACCGTCGGCGATCCGACCGGCCGGCAGGCGCAGCGTCAGATGCCAGCGGCCGTCGATGCCCTCCGCCCAGCCGAAGCGATCACCACGCGCCTCGAAGCGCACCGGGCGTTCGGGCTGCAGGCGCACGCCGCTGCGTTCCTCGACCTCGGCGCGGAAGGCGCCGAGGCCCAGGCGGTCGATGGTGTACTTGAGGCGACTCAGGCGGCGATCGTCCCGGCGGCCGTGATCGCGCTGGGTGGTCAGCACCGCCGCCGCCACCGCCTGCACCTGCTCACGGGTGATGTAGCCGAGCACGCTGGCGCTGCGTGCATAGGTGCGCGCATCGCCGTGCGTGGTGCCGAGGCCGCCGCCGGCGAGCACGTTGTAGCCCACCAGCACGCCGTCCTCGACGATGGCGACAAAGCCCAGGTCGTGGGCGTAGATGTCCACATCGTTGCGCGGCGGCGTGACGAAGGCGGTCTTGAACTTGCGCGGCAAATACGTCGGCCCGTACAGCGGCTCGTGCTCGGGCGTACCGGCTACCGGCTGCTCGTCCAGCCAGATCTCGTGATAGGCGCGCGTTTTCGGCAGCAGGTATTCGGACAAGGCCACGGCGTCGGCGTAGACCTCGGCCTGCGCCGGGCTGTCGACCGGATTGGGCGACACCAGCACGTTGCGATTGACGTCGCCGCAGGCGGCGATGGTGTCGATCAGGCTCTGATTGATCGCCTGCATCGTGGTTTTCAGATCGCGCTTGATCACGCCGTGCAGCTGAAAGGCCTGCCGGGTAGTCAGTCGCAATGTGTGATTGGCGTACTGACGCGCAATCGCATCGAAGGCCAACCACTGCGCCGGCGTGACGATGCCGCCCGGCGTGCGCGTGCGGATCATGAAGGAGTAGGCCGGCTCCAGTTTCTGCTCGGCGCGTTCCTCGCGCAGATCGCGGTCGTCCTGCTGATAGCTGCCGTGGAACTTGATCAGCGTCTGATCGGGTTCGCGCAGGCTGCCGGTGTAGGCGTCGTTCAGGCTCTCGACCAGGGTGCCGCGCAGATGGCGCGACTCGGCCTTGATGCGTTCGACGGCGGAGAGGGTCTCGGTCATGGGCGCCTCAGTAGACGTCGCGGGCGTAGCGGCCGCTGGCGGCCAGGGTGTCGAGTTCCTCGCTGGCGCGCTCGCGGTCGATCGCGCGCACCGTGGCGATGGCCTCGATCAGCGCGCGCTCCACATCGGGCGCCATCCGACTGGCGTCGCCGCAGACGTAGAGATGCGCGCCGCCATCAATCCACTCGACCAGTGCACGCGCGCGCTCGCCGATCAGGTGTTGCACGTAACGGCGCTCGGCTTGGTCGCGCGAGAACGCCACATCCAGCCTCTGCAACTGCCCTTGCTTGAGCGCCTGCAGCCACTCGGTCTGGTAGAGAAACTCGTGACGCAGATGGCGATGGCCGAAGTACAGCCAGTGGCGACCACGCGCGCCCTGGGCGATGCGCTGCTGCAAGAAGGCGCGGAAGGGTGCGACGCCGGTGCCCGGGCCGATCATGATCAGATCGCGCGAGTCGTCAGCGGGCAGGCGGAAGCGCGGATTGGCCTCCAGCGAGACCTCCAGCGCCGCGCCCTCGGCCAGCAGTGCCAGCTGCCCCGAGGCCAGTCCGCTCCGGGTGCGTCCGGCCGGTGCGCTGCGCTGCACGGCAACGGTCAGATGCACCTCGTCGCCGACCGCATCGGCGCTCGACGCAATCGAGTAGGCGCGCGCCTTGAGCGGCGCCAGCGCGGCCACCCATTCGGCGGCGTCGAGGGCGATCGGCGCGGCGGCGAGCAAATCGTTCACCTGATGCTCGGCGTACAGCGCCTCGCCGCGCGCCAGCAGCGGGTGCGCGGGCGCGGCCTGCGCGAGGCGCTGCAGCAGCGGTCGCGACAGCCGCGTCAGCTCGCGCTGCGCCAGCCAGTCGCGCAAAGCGCGCGTTTGGCCGCCGTGTGCCACCTCGATGTCTGCCGGCAAACTCGTGTGCGCCAGAAACTCGTCGATCAGCGCCGCGGGCGTGGCCAGATGGATCGCCAGCGCATCGCCCGGCTGGTAGGGCAGGGCGCCGGCGGCTACCGCCAGCTCCAGGTGGCGCACATCGACCGCGCTGTCGCGCGAGCAGAGGCGCTGGTTCAGCAGCAGCGTGGCCGGCACGCGCGCCGGGCTGCTGGCGACGGCCGCCGGACGCAGCGCAGTCACGCTGGCGCGCTTGGCCAGCAACTCGCTGCCAGCGGCCAGCGTGGCCTCGGTCCACGGCCGCGCCACGGTCTCGATATCGAGGTCAGCGTCAGCGCGCTCGCTCAGCCGGCGTGCGCCGAGCTCTGCCAGCCGCGCGTCGATGCGCTTGCCGACCTCGCAGAACTTCGCGTAGCTGGAGTCGCCGAGGCCGAGCACGCTGTAGCGCAGCTCCGGCAGCTTGGGAGCGCGCGCACTCAGCAATTGCTTGAAAAAGAGGCGCGCCTCATCGGGCGGATCGCCGTCGCCCTGGGTGGAAATCACCACCGCCACGGCGCGCTCGCGCGCCAGTTCCGCCAGCGTGTAGTTGGCCAAGTTCACCAGCCGTGCCGCCAGGCCCTGCGCCTGCGCGCGCTCGACCAGCCGCGTCGCCTGGGTGCGCGCATTGCCGGTCTGGCTGCCGTAGAGCACCGTCAGCTGCGCCTTGCTGGCCGCCGGCGCCTCGATCACGGCGCTGGCGCCGCGCGCGGCGGCCAGTCCCGCCGTGTAGCCGGAAATCCACAACAGGGCCTCGGGACTGGCGCCTTCGGTCAGGGACCGCAGCCCGCTGCGCTGCTCGTCGGAGAGCGGCAGCGCAGCGGTCTGGGTGGCAAGCAGGGTGCTCATGAGCGGGCGTCTAGACGTCCGAAAGGACATTTAACGCGAGGCTAACGAGGCCTGCTGCAGCGCGGAAATGAGCGCCGGGAATATGGTTATGGCAGCGCCTCGGCGCGTGCCAGCGGGATCAGCCCCGACGCGTGCCGAGCAGGCTGACTGCCGCCGACCCGGCGACCACGGCGAGCGCGCCCAGCCAGCCGAGCAGCCCGATGCGCTCGGGCGCCACCAGCCCCGGCACGAAGGCGGCAAACAGACTGACGGTGGCGACCGTCAGCAGCGGTGTCAGGGCCAGGATGGCGCTGACGCGCGAAGCCTCCCAGTGCGCCAACGCCTCGGCGAAAGCGCCGTAGGCGCCGATCGTGTTGACGGCGCAGTACAGCACCGCCAGCCAGTGCGCGCCGTCCAGCGCGAGCAGCCTGGCAGGATCGGCCAGCGGCAGCAGCAATAGCGCGGCGGCCACGTAGATCACCCACAGAATCGCCTGCGAGGGCAGGCGCTGCAGCAATTGCTTCTGTGCCAGCGCGTAGGCGGCCCAGGTGGCAGAGGCACCGACGATCAGCCAGCCGCCGAAGGCATAGGTGGAGGGCTGCAGCGCGCGGCCGTGCTGCTCCACAAAGAACAGCAGCAGGCCGACTGCCACTGCGACATAGCCGCCGTACTGCGCGGCATTCAGGCGCTCCTTGAACACCACCACGCCGCCAGCCGCCATCAGCAGCGGCGCCATCTGGATCAGCAACTGCGCGTTCGCCGGCGTCGTGTACTTCAAGCCCAGCAGATAACCCAGGTAATTGCCGATCAGCCCCAGCGCCGCGATCACCAGCAGCCAGCGCGCCCGCACCGGCAGGCCGCGGAACTGCTGGAACTGGCCTCGCCACGCCAGGAAGGCGCCCAGCGCCAGCGCGGCGAACACGAAGCGAAACCAAGTCAGCGTGTAGGCATCCACGCGCTCCAGCGACACCTTCAGCGCCACCGGCAGCGTGGCCCAGAACAGCGCCGTCGCCACCGCCAGCGCGAGGCCGAGTTTCCAGCGACCGCTGGCTTGGTGGAGGGCCATGGGAGGGAAAAAGGAAAAGGGGAAAAGGGAAAAGGGGGAGGCTGACCTCCCCCTTTGGGGGCTTACTGCATCATGGCGTCGCGGGCGGCCTTGAACTCGGTGCCTTCGTACCAGTTCGGCCAGGTCTTGCCGTCGGCGAGTTCGCGGGCAACGGCGTACAGCAGTTCGGTGTCCTGCACATTGCCGGACAGGTCCCAGCTCGGGTCGTACTCGTCGGACGGCTTGTGATAGCGCTGGGCGACGTACTCGCTGGCCATCTGGCGGCCGTAGTCCTCGCCTTTCTCGACATGGTCGATGCCGTTCTTGGCGTACAGCGAGGGCACGCCGGCGCGGGCGAAGTTGAAGTGATCGGAGCGGTAGTAGAAGCCGTTCTCGGGCGTCGGTTCCGGCACGATGATGCGGTTCTGGGCCTCGGCGTGACGCTTCAGGACGTCTTCCAGTTCGGAATTGCCGTAGCCGATCACCACCACATCACGGGTCTTGCCGATCACCTGGATGGCGTCCATGTTGATCGTCGCCACCGTCTGCTTCAGCGGATAGATCGGGTGCTCGACGTAGTAGCGCGAGCCAAGCAGGCCGGATTCTTCCAGCGTGACCGAGAGGAACAGCAGCGAGCGCTTGGGCGGTGTGGGCGACTTGGCAAAGGCTTCGGCCAGTTCCAGCAGCGCCGCGACGCCGGTGGCGTTGTCGACCGCGCCGTTGAAGATGCCGTCGTCCTTGCTGGCGAAGTTGCGGCCCAGGTGGTCCCAGTGGGCGGTGAAGATGATGTACTCGTCCGGGCGCTCGCTGCCGCGGATGAGCGCGGCGACGTTCTCCGACTTGGCGGTGCGCGAGCGGCTGCTGACGCCCATGCTGACCTTGGCATCCAGCGGTACTGCCTGGAAACCGGGCTCGTTGGCGGCCAGGCGCAGCGCCTTGAAGTCCTTGCCGAGCTTGCTGAACAGGCGCTCGGCGGCCGGGGTGGTGATCCAGCCGCGAATCGCCAGCGGTGCCGGCGCGCCCTCGGCCGGCGGCAGATCGAACTCGGCGCCGGCAAAGCTGTTCTGCACCACTTCCCAACCGTAGGCCGCGCCGGCGGTGTCGTGCACGATCAGCGCCGCCGCGGCACCCTGGCGCAGCGCTTCCTCGTACTTGTAAGTCCAACGGCCGTAATAGGTCATCGCCTTGCCGCGGAACAGCGCGTTGTTGCCGGTTTCAAAGCCTGGATCGTTGATCAGGATGAGCACCGTCTTGCCCTTGACGTCCACCCCGGCGTAATCGTTCCACCCGAGTTCGGGGGCGTTGACGCCGAAGCCGACGAACACCAGATCACTGGCGTCCACGCCCGATTCCGGGGCGCTCGAGAGCGTCTGAATCACCGCTTCCGTCCCCAGCGCCAGCGTATCGCTGCTGCCATCGGCATAGCTGAGCGCCACCGGGCCTTTGGCCTCGCTGGAGATCTCCAGCATCGGCACATCCTGGACGTAGCGATCGCCGTTGCCGGGCTGCAGCCCGAGGCGCTGGAACTCGCGCTCCAGATAGGCGACCGTCTTGCGCTCGCCCGGACCGCCCGGCTGGCGCCCGGCAAACGCGTCCGAGGCCAGGGTCTGCACCTGCGCGGCCAGATCTTCGGCGCGGATGGCGGCGTCGGTGGTGGGTGCCTCGGGCAGTGTGACCGCGTCGGCGGTCGGCGTCGCCGCCTGCTCGGTGGCCGGCGCGGCCGGCGTCGCTGGTGCGGGCGGCGGTGCATCGCCGCACGCGGTCAGACATAACAGTCCCGCCAGGGACCAGGATTTCAGCGCGTTCACAAGCTCTCCAGGCGCAAAGCAGCAGCGCGCGAGGATAACGGCATGCAGGGCGGCGTGCGTGTGACGGATTGCGGCGCCGGGCGCGGCTCAGGCCAGTTCGACTGCGCCGCGGAAACCGCGTGCGGCGTAATAGGACTGGGCGCCGTTGTGGTAAGTGAAGACGCGGCCGTAGCGGCAGTCGCAGAACAAGGCGCCACCGAGCGCGCGGATCGCAGCCGGCGTGGCGATCCAACTGGAGGTCTTGAGATCGAAGCGGCTGAGCGTCTGCAAGCCATGGTACTCGGCTTCCGTCAGCAGGCGCAGGCCGTGCGTCTCGGCCCATTCGAGTGCACTGCCGGCGGGCGCGTGCTCGCGCCGGCTGAGCCGCGCCGAGGCGTCGTAGCACAGTCCGCGGCGTCCGGCCGGGCTCTCGGCGGCGCAATCCACGTACAGCAGCGCAGTCGCGCCGGCGGGCAGGATCAGATCGGGCTCGCCGCCGCTGTCGTCCATCGCCTGCAGTGCAGTCAGTGCGGCTGGCTGTGCCGCCAGTCGCGCGGCCACCGCGGCCCAGGCGACGCCGGGATGGCGCGCCGGATGGGCTTCAAAGCGCTTCTGCAGTCGCTGCAACAGCGTGTCCGTGGGCATATCACCGTCCTCCGTCAGGCGCCCGCCTGCAGCTTGCGCATGATCTGGTGCCGCTGCCAATGTCGACCGAGCGCCTCCTTGATGGCATCGCGATCGGACGTCGCGATGGCCAGATGCAGACGCGTGGTCTGCGCCAGTCCCAGCGTGCCGCTCGTGGGATGGGTGATGGTCAGGGTGTCGCGGGTACCGAAACTGCCGTCGTCGTACTGGATGGCCTTGACCGCATCCCAGCTCACACGCGGCTGCTCGGGCGTATCGATGCCCTCGTAGCTGATTCTTAGCTGGCCGCCCTTTTTCAGCGCAAAGACCTGATCGGGAAAGTATTTCAGCACGATCTGGCGCTCGGCCTCGCTGGCCGGCTCATAGCGAACGGCGAGCGATTGCTCGTGCTCCGCGGCGAAGCCGGATTCGTACTGCTGCCATTGCGGGGCTTCCAGCGCGTCGGCCTGCTCGATCAAATCGATCCAGCTCTGTTGCGGCGGCTCGGAGACGATCGCTGCGTAGGCCTCGGCCGGGATCGCCGCGCCGGCGGCCTGCATGCGTTGCTGCAGCGGCGGGTGCGAGTCGAAGGGATGCGGGATCGAGGCCTGGGTGACCACGGTCTGGAAGTCGGCCGACTGCGCGAAGGCGCTGAGGCCTGCGGCCACGCGACCGGCCAGACCGAGCGGGCCCTCGTGACGCTGGTTCTGATCGAACAGCTGCGCTTCCACGCTCTGTCGGTAGCTGGAATAGGCGGCGACTTTCACCAGCGCGCGCGCCATCGCCGGGGCGGAGGTCAGTCGCACCGCCTGCTGATCGGCGCGGTACTCGCGCTCACGGCTGTCGCGCGACAGCGCCAGCTCAAAGGCCACGCGAAACAGGTTCAGCACGAAAAAGGCGAGCAGCGTCAGCCCGGCCTGGCCCAGCGCCGCCATGTACTGACCATAGGCATTCAGCTTGGGGCCGAGTGCCGCGCTGGCGGCGGTGTCGCCGCCGCTGAAGTGTGCCAACTCGTGCGCCAGCACCGCATCGGCTTCCTCGCGGCCGAGCACGCGCAGCAGCGGCAAGCTGACGAACAGCGTGCGCCCCTGCAAAGCGCGGTCTTGCAGACGCAGCGGCGCCTCGGTGACGAAAAAATTGGCGTCGATGCCGCCGATCAGCTGGGTCGGCGCGGCGGTCTTCAAGGCCAGCGAGAATTGGCGGATGCGTGACCACAGGGCGGGTGCCTGTGCCTCGCTGATCAACGCGCCGCTGATCTGGTTGTCGGCCGGGACGCTGCGGAAAATCGCGCTGATCGCCACCCAGACGCCCATGCCGGCGAGCGCCGCCGCGATCAGGATCAGTTTGACGACATAGACCTCGAAAAACACCGCCGTCAGCCAATACGACAGCCAGACCAGCATCGCGGCCTGCAGCACGACTTCCAGCGCCGACACCAGCCGCAGGCTCCACCAGCCCGCGGTGAAGGCCGTGATCTGCAGGCGCGGTCGTTGGTGCGCCAGCAGCGCCAGCGCCAGGATCCACGCCAGCGTTCCGATGCCCAGCCACAGCGTGGCGATGGACACCTGGCGCGCGATGCCGAACTGCCCCAGATCGGCGCTGGGCGCGCACAGTTCGTGGCGCAGATCCTCGTACATCGGATAGTCGCCGGCGCACAGGCCGCGCGCCGTCAGCGTCTGCAGTTGCGCGCGCAGTCCGGTCTGCATCTCGGCACTGAGTTCGCGCTCGGCGGCCAAGGAACTGTCGAGCGCCGTGCGCATTTCCTCGGTGTAGCGGCCCTCGGCGTAGCCGACGAACCACCAGGTGACGCCCGGCAACAGGAACAGGCCCAGCAAGGCCAGTCCCAGCAGGCGCAGAAAGGCGCTGCGCAGGGATGGATTCATGGCGCACTCCCGGGTGAAGGTTTTGTGATCCTGCCCGAGCGGCGGAACTCAAGCAACGCGAGTGTGGTGTTTGGTAGTTGAGGAGGCGCTTGCCAAACGTGGTGCGTGGGCAAAAGCGGGGCGGGGGGCAGGGGGCGGGGGACCAGCACTGCAGCACTAGTCTGGCACTGTCGCTTCGCAAACTGGCGGTCCCGGGTCCCGAGTCCCTACGCACCCATGTTTGGCAAGAGTCCCTGTCTCGCCCCTGGCGCGCTTGCTCGGCAAACAGTTACCTGCGACAGTGCACGGAAGCGCAGCAGTGCTGGTCCCCCGCCCCTTGACCCCCGCCCCGCTTTCGCTACTACGCACCCATGTTTGACAAGAGTCCCTGTCTCGCCTGGCGCGCTTGCTCGGGCGGCAAACAGGTACCTGCGACAGTGCTCGGAAGCGCGGCAGTGCTGGTCCCTCGCCCCTTGACCCCCGCCCCGCTTTCGCTACTACGCACCCATGTTCGGCAAGAGGCTCCCTAGCAACGCAGTCGCAGCGGCTCGCGCGCGCGCTCGTGCTCGGCCGGGCTGGCGTAGCCCTTCGCCAGCGAGTGCGCCCAGGTCTTGTCGATGTAGCTGGCGGCGTCCGGGGTCTTGCAGGCGGTGTCGCCGTGATCGACTTGCACCTTGCCGATCCGATGGGCTGCCTCAGTGGCCGCCACTCGCAGCGCCGGATTGCGTGAGCCGATGGCGATCAGCGCCAGATTCATCGCCTCGCGCTCGCCTTTGCCGACCGCGTGGATGCTGCGCTCGATGTCGGCCAGCCAGGTCAGGAAGGCCTCGTCGCCGGCCCCGGCATCGCCCGTCGCCAGCACGCCGACCATCGACCAACCGATCGCGCGTACTGCGTCGGCAGCATCGCCCAGCCAGGCCTGGGTGCAGGCGCGGCCGTGGCCGCTCTCGCCGGCCAGCGCCGCGACATAGTCCTTGCAGCTGCGGCTGGCGCCCGTGCGCGCCCAGCGATCCAGCGTGGCGACGTCCATTTGCGCCGGATCGGCGATCTTGAGCGCCAGATTGCGGGCGTCGTAGTTGCCGGTCTCCCACAGCGCCAGCCCCAGTTCGTGGTCGACGCCGATCTGCTTCAGCAGCGCCTTCAGCGTGGCAAAGCTGACGCCGAACAAGGGCTCGGGCGCGCCGTGACGACGGTAGGTTTTGCGGGTTTGCTCGGAGCCGGCCTGCGCCAGCAGCTCCATCACCGCACTCAGGCTGAGGCGCGCGCGGGCGGCTGCGGGACGGGACTGCCGTTTGGCGACGGTGGGCATGGCGGCGCTCCTCGGGGACCGGGCTGGATTGTCCGGCAATCCGCCGGCCGGCGACAGCGCCGCCGAGGCGGCGCAGACGCACAATTGCTGACGAATCTCTCCATCCTCTCTGCACATTCTGGCTCTAAGGTCTCCCACAGCTACCGCCGGAGCATCCGCCCATGCGCCACACCCGCCCACTCGCCCTTGCCTCCCTGGTCTTGTTGCTGGCCGACTGCCTGCAGCCAGCGCAGGCGCAGGTCGGTCCGCCGCCGCCACCGCCGCCATTGCCACCGCTTGGCAATCCGCCCATTCCGGCCGGGAACCCGCAGTCGGCAGCCAAGATCGCGCTGGGTCAGGCGCTGTTCTGGGACGAGCAGCTGTCACTGACCGGCAGCGTCGCCTGCGGCAGCTGTCATATGCCGCGTGCCGGTGGCAACGAGCCGCGCACGGCGCAGCCCAATCCGGCCAGCGTGCATCCAGGTGCCGATCAGCTGTTCGGCACCGCCGACGACATCGTCGGTTCGATGGGCGTGCCGGCGCACGACGCCGCGGGCGTCTACCAGCGCAGTGCGCTGTTCGGAATGGCGCCGCAAGTGGGCACGCGGCAGTCGCAGTCAGCGATCAACGCCGCGTTTCCGACCACCTTGTTCTGGGACGGCCGCGCCGGCGGCAGCTTCCTGGACCCCAGCACCGGCAGCACGCTGATTGCCAACGGCGGCGCGCTGGAAAATCAGGCCACCGGACCGGTGGTCAACAGTGTGGAAATGGCGCATGCGGGACGCACGCTGGCCGACGTCAGCACGCGCATCGCCGGCGTGCGCCCGCTGCGCTGGTCGCCCTCGGTTCCGGCCGCGCTGCAGAGCTGGATCGCCGGCCGCAGCTATCCGCAGCTGTTTGCCGAGGTGTATGGCAGCGCCGAGGTCACGCCGGCGCGCGTGGCGATGGCGATCGCCAGCTACGAGCGCACCTTGGTCGCCAACCAGACCCCGCACGATCTGCAGGCGGCCGGCCAGAACGCGCTGACGCAGGCGGAGCTCGCCGGCTTGCAGGCCTTCCAGCAAGCCGGTTGCGCGCGCTGCCACGGCGGGCCGCTGCTCAGCGACAACGCTTTCCACTACATCGGCGCGCGGCCGCAGAACGCCGACCCGGGGCGCTTCGCGGTCACCGGCAACAATGGCGACCGCGGCGCCATGCGCACGCCGCCGCTGCGCAATCTGGAGCTGAGCGCGCCGTATATGGCTGACGGCCGTTTCCGCACGTTGGCGGAGGTGGTGGCCTTCTACAACCGCGGCGGCGATTTCACCGCACCGAACAAGGATCCGCGCATCGTGCCGCTGGGACTGTCGCCGCAGCAGCAGGCGGCCATCGTCACCTTTCTGCAGCGTCCGCTCACCGATGTGCGCGCCCGCGACGAAACCGGGCCCTTCGAACGGCCGATGCTGTTCAGTGAATCGCCCTACGCGCCGCGCACCGTACGCGCCGGCGTGGCCGGCACCGGCGGGGTGGTTCCGCGGCTGACCGCCGTCGAGCCAGCGGTCGCCGGCAGCAGCGAGTACACCATCGGCATCGACTTTGCGCGTGCCGGCGCCGTGGCGCGCGTGCTGATCGCCAGCAACGATCCCCAGGACGCCAACGCCAGCGCACTGCTGCGGCGCGATCTGACGATCGCCGCCGACGGCAGCGCCGCGCTCGACCTGGCGCTGCCCAACGGCGCCAGTCTGCAGGGTCAAACGCTGTACTTGCGGGTGTACGTAGAAGATCCGGCGGCCACCGGCGGCTGGTCGTCGACTGCAAGCCTGAGCTTCCAATTGCTGGAAGTCGGCGAACTGCTCTACAGCCAGGGTTTCGAAGACTGATGCCGCGGCCCGTCCAGGCCACAGGCGAGGCGTGGCGCCCACCGGCGCCGCGCCGCCGCACCCAGGCGCTTCAGCAATCGGTCTGCTCGACGCCCGAGCTGACCGAGGCCCAATCCAGGGCTGCCATGAACACGCTGATGCCTACCGACAAGACCCAACGCATGACCCACTCCTTCGTCGCCGTTGCGACCACCCTCCGGATCACAGGTTCCGGAGCTCGATACCATGACAGCGGAGAATGAAGGCAGTTCACTGACTGCCGGATGACGGAAATTTAACAAGTTCTGACCGAATGCGGGCAGCCCGATGCGGACGCGGTCTACAAATTGACGAATCCAAGCGCCCGCAAGAGCGCAAGAGCGCAAGAGCACGAGGGCACGAGGGGCGAGGAGCAGCGCTTGCGCGGCGCAGCCGCGCGCTGCGCCGAGCGCCCGGCGGCTATGCCGACGGGCCGGATCGAGGGCACGCAAAGGCGTGAGTGCTGGTGGGACCGCGCGCTGGAGGGCGCTGCTTCTGCGGCGCTGCTGTTAGGCCGAAGCACGAGGGCAGGCAAGAGCGCCCGGCGGCTATGCCGACGGGCCGGATCGAGGGCACGCAAGAGCACGAGGGCACGCAAAGGCGTGAGTGCTGGTGGGACCGCGCGCTGGAGGGCGCCGCTCCTGCGGCGCTGCTGTTGGACCTGAGGCCGGGCGGATTGGGGACATTCAAAATCCGGCGCCTCGAGACCGGCGGCGCGAGGTTGGCATCCGATATCCCTCTAGCCTTGGGCCGCGCCGGCAACGATCATCCGGCGATCGAGCAAGCGGCGAGCAGCGGATGAACACTCCGGCGGAAGCAGTCCCGGTGGCGGCCAGCGGCGCAGCAGTGGCGCGGCCGCATGTGGTGGAGTTCCACCAGGTCACCAAGACCTACGGCGAAGGCGAGCGCGCCTATACGGCGATCAAGGATGTCAGCTTCGTCGTCGACGACCGCCCCGATCACGGCGAGTTCGTCGCCATCCTCGGGCCTTCGGGCTGCGGCAAGAGCACCATCCTGCGGCTGATCGCCGGGCTGTCACCGCAGCATCCGGCGACCACCGGCACCGTGCATGTCTTCGGTCGGCCGGTCGGTGGAGCCGGCTCTGATCGCGGCATGGTGTTTCAGGACTACACCAGCTTCGATCACCTGTCGGTGGTCGACAACATCGCCTTTGGTCTGGAATGCCGCGGCGTGCCGCTGTCGACGCGGCGCGAGCAGGCGCTGATGTGGATCGAGAAGGTGGGCCTCAACCCCAAGACCGATGCGCAGAAGTATCCGCACGAGTTGTCCGGCGGCATGCGCCAGCGCGTGGCGATCGCTCGCACGCTGATTCTGAATCCGCGCATCATCTTGATGGACGAGCCCTTTGGCGCGCTCGATCCGGGCACGCGTTACGCCATGCAGGACTTGCTGATTCAGCTCTGGCGCGAGCAGCAGGCGACGGTGTTCTTCATCACCCATTCGATCGAGGAAGCGGTGTACCTCGGCGATCGCGTGCTGATCATGTCGCGCGCCCCGGGCACCATCCTTCACCACTTGCCGATGCCGGCACCGGATCGACCGGCGCGCGAGATGCAGCGCGAGCCCGCTTTTCTGGAGCAGGTGTTCCGCGTGCGCGACATCGTCGACGCGCTGGAAAGCGGCAAGTAGGCCGGCACGCCGCCACGCTACCCGGCGCGCCAGCGCTGGGCCACAATCGCGGCTTTGCCGCCGGGGACCGATATGCGCTTTGAAGGAACCGATCGCTACGTCGCGCCGCGCGAGCTGCAGCTGGCGGTGAATGCCGCGATCACGCTGCAACGCCCCTTGCTCGTGAAGGGCGAGCCGGGCACCGGCAAGACGCTGCTGGCGCAGGAAATCGCCCGCGCCGCTGGCGCGCCCCTGATCGAATGGCATATCAAGAGCACCACCAAGGCGCAGCACGGACTGTACGAGTACGACGCCGTCAAGCGCCTGCGCGACGCCCAGTTGGGCGACCCGCGCGCGGCGGAGATCCGCAACTACGTGGTCCCCGGCAAACTGTGGGAGGCTTTCACCGCGTCGCAGCGGCTGGTGCTGTTGATCGACGAGATCGACAAGGCCGACATCGAGTTTCCCAACGATCTGTTGCGCGAGCTCGATCGGATGGAGTTCTACGTCTACGAAACGCAAGAACTGGTGCGCGCCACCAGTCGGCCGATCGTGATCATCACCAGCAACAACGAGAAGGAGCTGCCGGATGCCTTCCTGCGCCGCTGCTTCTTCCACTACATCCGCTTCCCCGACGAAGACACGCTGCGGGCGATCGTCGAGGTCCACTATCCCGGCCTGAAGCAGGATTTGCTGCGCGAGGCGCTGACCGCCTTCTTCCAGCTGCGCGAGACGCCGGGTCTGCGCAAGAAGCCCTCGACCAGCGAACTGCTCGACTGGCTCAAGCTGCTGCTGGCCGAGGACATTCCGGCCGAAACCCTGCGCGAGAAGAACCAGCGCAAGGCGATCCCGCCGCTCTACGGCGCGCTGCTGAAGAACGAGCAGGATGTGCAGTTGTTCGAGAAGATCGCTTTCATGGCGCGCCGCTGAGCGCCTCAGTTCACCAGCGGCAGCAGGCGATCGCCGCCAAAGCCGGCCTCGCGTTCCAGCGCGGTGACCGGCACGGCATCCGGTGCCGCAATCACCTGGCCCGACTCGTCCAGGTGCAGCGCCTGGCCGTCCTGGTCCTCGAAGCGCCAGACCATGCCGGCCGGCACCCAGAACACCGCCATGCGCTCAGGATGGGCGCCGGCGGCGATCGCCTGCGCCAGACGCTCGCGCACGCGCGCGCTCGTCAGGCGGCTGCGATCGAGCAGCAGATTCGGTAGTCCGGTGGCGTCCAGCACCACGCTGGGATGCTCGCGGTAGTCCTCGCGTCCGGTGCTGGTGAGCAGGTAAAAGTCGTCACGTTGCTGCGCGCTTTCCAGCAGGTAATGGCAGCGCTTGCGGTTCCAGGCCACCCGCAGCAGGCGGGTGCCGGTATTGAGTTGATGCACCCAGTGCATGCAGTCCTCGGCAGTGCGCGCCAGCGGCGACGGCGGCCCGGCATCCGGATCGGTCTCCAGTGAGGTGGCGGCCTCGGCCAGCGCCGTGGATTCGTACAAGGGGCCCTTGAAGTTGTGGTCCTCGCGCAACTCGAAGCGCGTCATCGGATACAGCGCCATCGCCTGATCGTAGGCCGCGTCCTGCAGCGCCTGCTCGCCGTCGTAGATGGCGGTGTAGGCATCGTAGGGCTCGGCCTCCGGGCCGGTGTCCGACAGCGTCACATAAGCGATCGGACGGCTGAACGGGGCGGGCAGGTAAATGATTTCGTAGAGCCAGTCTTGGGTGGATTGCTCGGCGTAGGTGGCGTGGGCCGCATCGATATGGGCCGCGATCCGCGCCGGCGCGGCGTCCACCTCCGTGATGGTGGTGCCCAGGGTCTCGCTGCTCCAGGCCTCCGGCAGACGCAGTTCGCCTTCATGGACAAAGCCGTCGTCAGCGTCGCGCCAGTCGAACAGCCAGCGCGCGCTGCCCTCATCGGTCTCGACGATCACCGAACAGCGCTCGGCCAGCAGGTTGGCATTGATGCGCAGCACGCGGCCGCGCGGGTTGCGGGCGCGAACCGTGCTGGCGCACTGCGCGGCAAACTCGGCCAGTGAGACCGGCGCAGCCTCGGGCTCGGCGCTGGTCTCGGTGAGGGACGTCGAGGCGGTGTCTGCGGACGCCAAAGGCGTGTCCGGCGCCAGGGCGCTGTCATCGCCCGTGCGCTGCACCAGTCCGTAGACCGCACTCATCGCCAGCAGGATCGCCAGCAGGATGCCCAAAGCCCGCATCGGATCGCTCCTCCCCAGTGCGCCCGGCCATACCTTACACCGTGCCGCCGGGCGTTGCCCGCGACGATCGACTGGTGTCAACTACTGGGCACCCTCGCTGCCGGCATGCCGATGTCCGAACTGTCGAATGTCTCGTTTGCGTTTCTGGTGGCGGCGGGCGTTGGTCTGCTGATCGGCATCGAGCGCGAACGCAGCAAGAGCGATGGCGCCGGCGCCGCCGGTGTGCGCACCTTCACGCTGGTGGCCTTGATGGGCGCCGCCGGAGCGCATCTGGGCGTGCCGGCGATGCTGCTGGCCGGCGTGTTCGTCGCCGCGGCGGCGCTGTTGGCCTATGTGCGCAGCAGCAACAGCGATCCCGGCCTGACCACCGAAATCGCGCTGGTGATGACCTATCTGCTGGGCGTGATGGCCAAGGACGAGTCGCTGGTGGCCGGTGCGCTCGGAGTCGCGGTAGCGATCCTGCTGGCGGGCAAATCGCGCCTGCACCACTTTGCCCAGCAAATGCTGACCCCGCAGGAGATCCACGACGGTCTGCTGCTGCTGGCCTCCGCCCTGATCGTGCTGCCGCTGCTGCCGGCTGGCACCATCGATCCCTGGGGCGTGATTGAGATCCGCAAACTTTGGACGCTGGTGGTGCTGATCATGGCGATCGGCGCGGCCGGCCACGTTGCCCTGCGGGTGTTCGGCGCGCGTATCGGTCTGCCGCTGGCGGGCTTCGTCGGCGGCTTTGTCTCCAGCGCGGCCACCATCGCCGCGATGGGCCAGCGCGCGCAGCGTCAACCGGAGCGGGTGGATTCCGCGGCGGCCGCCGGCATGGCTTCCAGCATCGCCACCGCGATCCTGCTGACGGCGTTGCTGGCCGGCACGTCGCTGGCGCTGCTGCGGGTGGTGTGGCCGATGCTGGCGGTGGCGGCGCTGATTGGCGTCGCGGCGGCCGCCTGGCTGGCCCGGCGCGCGCATGCCAATGGTGATCCGGCTGAGCTCGCCGATGGGCGTCCCTTCGATCCGCGTGACGCGCTGATGTTCGCCGCGCTGATTGCTGCCGTGCTGCTGCTGTCCGCCGGCCTCAAGGCCTGGCTGGGGCCGAAGGCGATCTGGCTCGCGGCCGCCAGCGCCGGCTTTGCCGATGTGCACGCCGCGGCGCTGTCGATGGCGCAACTGGTGACCGGCGGCACACTCGGCTTGTCCGATGCGAAATGGGCGCTGGTGTTGGCCTTCAGCACCAACCTGCTAACCAAACTGGCGGTTGCCCGCCGTGGCGGTGCGGCCTACTACCAGCGCATCCTGCCGGGGCATCTGCTGATGTTGGCGGCAGTGCTGCTGACCGCCAGCCTGCGCTGATCGCCCGCGAGTGTGATGGAGTTGGCACAAACTCTGCATATCCGTTCCTGAGCCCACCTCCCCAGCGGGCTCCAGAAGGACAGGACGGATATGCGATCACCCTCTCAAGAACTCGCATTTGCGCTGCGTTCCCCGTCATCGGGACCGTTAGCGGCCGTCCTCTGCGCGCTGGCTGATCTGTTTGAAGACCCCAGCTTCAACGAAGGTCATCGCGCGTTGCTGCGCCAGTTGCTCGACAGCGGGGAAATTCCCCAGTTCCTCGCTGATCGGGCGGCGGAGCGTCTGGCGACCTTCGCCAGCACGCTCGAAGAGATGCATGCGAAGGTCTACAGCGACGAATTGCAGGACATCTTTGGCGAACCGGCCGCTCTCCCCAAGCTGCGCCGCGTCGTCTGAGGTCTGCTTCCCAAGGCTGAAACGCAAAGCCCGGCGCGAGCCGGGCTTTGTGCGTTTCTGGATTCGGCCGTCTGGCTCAGTGGTGATGCCCGCCCTCGCCATGCACGTGGCCGTGGGCCAACTCTTCCTCGGTAGCGGCGCGCACTTCGACCACCTCGATGTCGAACACCAGATCCTTGCCGGCCATCGGGTGGTTGAGGTCCACATCGACCACGCTCATGCCCATCTTCAGGATCGTGACCATGCGCGGGCCTTGCTGCGTATTGAGCACGACCGACTGGCCGGGGCGCAGAGTGACGTTTTGCGGCAGGTACTTCTTCGGGATGCGCTGGACCAGTTGCTCGTTGCGCTGACCGTAGGCCTCGTCCGCCGGCACCGTGACCTGGAACTGATCGCCGGCCGCCTTGCCTTCCAGCGCCTTCTCGAGGCCAGGAATGATGTTGCCGGCGCCCATCAGGATCGCCAGCGGCTCGCCGCCGCGCGAGTTTTCCACCGGCGCCTGACCAACCTCGGCAACGCTGTAGTGAAAGCGCACCACGTTCTGACTCTGTTCGCTCATCGTCCGGCTCCACGCGTCGCCGCAAAAAGGGCCCGTAGCCTAGCGGGCGCTGGTCGAAAAGGCACGCCATTGCGGGCGCTGGCTTCCGTTTGGACCTTCGTATCAGACTAATTTAGCGATAACTGATGTAAGCTGTGGGCTCGCAGGCACTTCTGGGAGGGAGCACCATGGCACATATCGTCATTCTGGGCGCTGGCATCGGCGGCATGAGCGCCGCTTATGAACTGCGCGGCGCGCTGGGACCGGGTCACAAAATCACGGTCATCGGCGACGGCCCGCGCTTCTCGTTCACCCCGTCCAATCCCTGGGTGGCGGTGGGCTGGCGCAAGCCCGCCGATATCGAGGTCGATGTCGCCGGTTATCTGGCGCGCAAGCAGATCGACTTCATCGGGCAGGCGGCCACCGAGATCGACGCCGCCGGCAAACAGGTTGCCACCGCCGACGGGCAGCGCATCGACTTCGACTATCTGATCATCTGCACCGGCCCGCGACTGGCCTTCGATGAGGTGCCGGGTCTGGGGCCCGTGCAGGGACATACGCAGTCGATCTGCACAACGCCGCACGCGCAGAGCGCCTGGGCGGCCTACGAGGCCTTTCTGAAGGACCCGGGACCGGTGGTCATCGGTGCGGTGGCTGGCGCCAGTTGCTTCGGTCCAGCTTATGAGTTCGCGATGATCCTCGACGCCGATCTGCGCAAGCGCAAGCTGCGTGACCGCGTGCCGATCACCTACGTCAGCAGCGAGCCTTACGTCGGCCATATGGGTCTGGGTGGCGTCGGCGACTCCAAGGGACTGCTGGAGAGCGAGTTCCGCCAGCGCCACATCAAGTGGCTCACCAACTGCAAGGTGCGCGAGTGCCAGTCGGGCAAGCTGGTGGCGGTCGAGCACAGCGAGCGCGGCGAGGTGCTGCGCGAGCACGAATTGCCCTTCAAGTACGCCATGCTGATGCCGCCGTTCACCGGCGTGCCGGCGGTGGCGGCGGTCAAGGACCTGTGCAATCCGCGCGGCTTCGTGGTGGTTGATCAACATCAGGCCAACCCGAAGTATCCCTACATCTACGCGGCCGGCGTCTGTGTCGCGATTCCGCCGGTGGAGGCCACGCCGGTACCCGTGGGGACGCCGAAGACCGGCTTCATGATTGAGTCCATGGTCACCGCGATCGTCGCCAACATCCGCTCGGCGATTGCTGGTGAAGCGCAGACCGCGCAAGCCACCTGGAACGCCATCTGCCTCGCCGACATGGGCGACACCGGGGCCGCCTTCGTCGCCATTCCGCAGATCCCGCCGCGCAACGTCACCTGGGCCAAGGTGGGCAAGTGGGTGCATCTGGCCAAGATCGCCTTCGAGAAGTACTTCCTGTCGAAGATGAAGAGCGGCAACACCGAGCCGATCTATGAGAAATACGTGCTGAAGGCGCTCGGCATCGACAAGCTCAAGTAACAGCAGGTCACAGCGGCTTGCATCCGGTGCTTGCGCCTTTATATTAGCAACACCTACATCAAGAGGTGCTTATGAATATCGATCGCTTCGTCATGGCCTTTGCCGGCATTGTTGTGCTGATCAGTCTGGCGCTGGCGCACTTTGTTTCGCCCTGGTGGCTGCTGCTGACGGCCTTCGTCGGCCTCAATCTGTTTCAGGCGGCCTTCACGGGCTTCTGTCCTTTGGCCATCATCCTGAAGAAGACCGGTCTCCCCGCCGGACAGGCATTCCGCTGACATGAACCGATCGACCCTGAGCGTGCTGCTGTTGCTGTCCGCCCTTGCCGGCTGCGGCGGCGAGGCGCCCACGCCGGCGCCTGCTGCGGCCGTTCCCGCGGATTTGCAGCTGTGGACGGTTGCGCCCGAACAGGCGGCGCGCGAGCGCGTGTGGGACGGCGTGGTCGAGGCGGTGAATCAGGCCACGCTGTCGGCGCAGACCGCCGGTCGGGTAGTGGAGTTGCCGTACGACGTCGATGACTACGTGCCGGCTGGCGCGGTGGTCGTGCGCTTCACCGATGTCGAGCAGCAATCGGCGCGCCGCCAGGCCGAGGCGCAGCTGCGCGCGGCCCAGGCTTCGGCGAAAGAGGCCGAGGCCGAGTATCGGCGCATCCAGGACATCTACGATCGCAAGCTGGTGGCCAAGGCGCAGCTGGATCAGGCGCTGGCGCGGCGCGATGCCACGCGGGCGGCGCTGGAGGCCGCGCAGGCCGGCGTGCAGAGCGCCGGTGAACAGGTGGATTACACCGTCATCCGCTCGCCGTACTCGGGCATCGTCACTGCCCGCCATGTGCAGGTGGGCGAGGCGGTGCGCCCGGGCCAGCCCTTGATCTCCGGGCTGTCGCTGGGGCGCCTGCGCGTGCATGTCGAGTTGCCGCAGAGCGATATTGCCGCCATCCGCGCCGAACTCAAAGCCAGCGTGCTGTTGGGCGACGGCCGTCGCGTCGAGGCCAGCAAGGTCACCGTCTTCCCCTATGCCGATCCGCAGTCGCACACCTTCAAGGTGCGCGTGGAACTGCCCGAGGAAGAGACCGGCTTGCATCCGGGAATGACCGCCAAGGTCGCGTTTGCGGTGGGCGAGGGCGAACGTCTGCTGCTGCCGCAAGCGGCGCTGGTGCGCCGCAGCGAAGTCCACGCCGTGTACGTGGCCGGTCCGCAAGGCCTGCTGCTGCGACAAGTGCGGCTGGGGCATCGCTTTGGGGATCGGGTGGAAGTGCTCGCCGGCCTGAGCGCGGGCGAGCAGATCGCGCTCGATCCGCTCGCCGCAGGCGCCGCGCTGCGCGCCGGGTCGGGCCGCCATGAGTGAGTCGCTCGGTTTCTCCGGGCGTCTGGCGCGCGCCTTTCTCGCCAACCCGCTGACGCCGGTGCTGGCGCTCGCCGGGCTCTTGCTCGGCATTGGCGTCACCCTGATCACGCCGCGCGAGGAAGAGCCGCAGATCGAGGTGACCTTCGCCAACGTGTTTGTGCCCTTTCCGGGCGCCGATGTGGCCGATGTCGAGAATCTGGTGGCGGTGCCGCTGGAGCAGAAGCTGAGCGAGATCGAGGGCGTCAAGCACGTCTACTCGATCAGCCGTCCCGGCATGGCGGCGATCACCGTCGAGTTCATCGTCGGCGAGCCGCGCCGTGATGCGATCGTGCGCCTGTACAACCAGGTGTACTCGAACCAGGACTGGGTGCCCGCCGGCCTCGGCGTCGGCCAGCCCCTGATCAAGCCGATGGGCATCGACGATGTGCCGGTCATGAGCGTCACGCTGTGGACTGACGATGCCGACCGCGGCGCGCTGGAGTTGAGCGCGGTGGCGCATACGCTGGAGGCGGAATTGAAGCGTGTGCCGGGCACGCGTGATGTCTACACGATCGGCGCGCCCGACCGTGCGGTGGTGGTGGAGCTGGATGCCACGCGCATGGCCGCCTACGGGCTGACCATCGACGAGCTCTCGCAGTCGCTGGCGGCCGCGAACGTGGTCACCCAGGCTGGCCATCAGGTCAGTGGCGGCCAGGAATTGCCGCTGACGGCGGGGCGCTTCCTGGCGGACCAGAGCGAGGTGGCCGGACTGGTGATCGGGCTGCGCAATGGCCAGCCGGTGTATCTCTCGGATGTGGCCGAGGTGACTCAGGGTGCGGACCTGCCGACGCGCTACGTCTGGCACCGGCCCGGCGGCAGCCAGCAAACGGCGCCGGCGGTGACCATCGCCGTGGCCAAGAAGCCCGGCAGCAACGCCGCCGACATCACCGAGGCGATCCGCACGCGCCTGGCCGCGTTGCGCGGCGTCATCATTCCCGAGGGCGTGCAGTACGAAATCACCCGCGACTACGGCCAGACCGCCACCGACAAGGCGCAGAAGCTGATCCAGAAACTGGTGTTCGCGACCTTGTCGGTGGTTTTGCTGGTGCTGTTCGCGCTCGGCCGCCGCGAGGCGATCGTGGTGGGCGCGGCGGTGGTGCTGACGCTGGCGCTGACGCTGGCGGCCTCCTATTTCATGGGCTTCACGATCAATCGCGTGAGCCTGTTCGCGCTGATTTTCTCGATCGGCATCCTGGTCGACGATGCCATCGTCGTCGTCGAGAACATCCATCGCCACATGGCGCTGGGCGGCAAGAGCCTGCGCGAAGCCATCCCCGGCGCCGTCGATGAAGTCGGCGGGCCGACCATCCTCGCCACCTTCACGGTGATTGCGGCGCTGCTGCCGATGGCCTTCGTCAGCGGCTTGATGGGCCCGTACATGCGGCCGATCCCGATCAATGCCAGCGTCGGCATGCTGCTGTCGCTGGCAGTGGCGCTGATCGTCACGCCGTGGCTGTCACTGAAGCTGATCCGCCACCAGCACCACGCTGGCGAGGGCGGTCCGACGCGTCTGGGCCGCGCCTTCGAACGGGTGCTGCGACCCTTCCTGGCCGGCGCTGCGGCGCCGCGTCGGCGGCGTTGGCTGTTCGTCGGCGTCATCGGCCTGGTCGGCGCGTCGGCCGGGCTCGCGCTGATCGAGGCGGTGGTGCTGAAGATGCTGCCCTTCGACAACAAGTCCGAGTTCCAGGTGGTCCTCGATATGCCCGAGGGCACGCCGCTGGAGCGCACCAATCAGGTCTTGGGTGAACTCGGCGCCGAGTTGGCGCGGCTGCCCGAGATCGCCAGTCTGCAGGGCTACGCCGGCACCTCGGCGCCGGTCAACTTCAACGGTCTGGTGCGCCAGTACTACCTGCGCTCGGGTGCCAACGTCGGCGATCTGCAGGTGAATCTGGTCGACAAGCACCACCGCAGCCGCAAATCGCATGACATCGCCCGCAGCGTGCGCCCGGCGCTGATGGCAATCGCCGAACGCCACGGCGGCGCACTCAAGGTAGTCGAAGTGCCGCCGGGGCCGCCGGTGATGTCGCCGCTGGTCGCCGAGATCTACGGCCCGGATCCCGAGCGTGCGCGCGAATTGGCCGAGCAGTTGAGCGGCGTGTTCAAGGCCACCGAGGGCATTGTCGACATCGATACCACGGTTGAGGCTGCTGCCCCGCGACGGGTGGTGGTGGTGGATCGCCAGCGCGCCGCGCGGCTGGGCGTTAGCCAGGCCAGCATTGCGCAGGCGCTGGCGAGTGCGCTCGGTGGCCATGACGCCAGCTATCTGCGCGATGGCGCTGCCAAGTACGCCGTGCCGATCCGCCTGCGGCTGTCCGCCGGCGATCAAGCCGAACTCGATGCCCTGCTGGCGCTGCGTGTGCGCACGGCCGGTGGCGCGCTGGTACCGATCTCCGAGCTGGTGGAAGTGCGCGAGGCGAGCTGGGAGCGCGCCGTGTATCACAAGGATCTGCTGCCGGTGAGCTTCGTGTTTGCCGACGAAGCCGGCGCGCTCGACAGCCCGCTCTATGGCATGTTTTCAATCGTGTCGACGCTGGCCGATCAGGGCATCGCGGGCACGCCGATCCAGCAGTACTTCTTCCGGGCGCCGGTGGACAGCACCGAGTTCGCGATCAAGTGGGACGGCGAGTGGCAGATCACCTTCGAAACCTTCCGCGATATGGGAATCGCCTACTCGGTCGGTTTGGTACTGATTTATCTGCTGGTCGTGGGCCAGTTCCGCAGCTACGTGGTGCCGCTGATCATCATGGCGCCGATCCCGTTGACAGTGATTGGCGTGATGCCAGGCCACGCGCTGCTCGGCGCCCAGTTCACCGCCACCAGCATGATCGGCATGATCGCGCTGGCCGGCATCATCGTGCGCAATTCCATTCTGCTGGTGGACTTCATCAATCACGCCCGCGGTCAGGGCGCGGCATTGGCGGATGCGGTGATCGAAGCCTGCGCGGTGCGCGCCAAGCCGATCGCGCTGACGGCGGTGGCAGCCATGTCCGGCGGCGTCTTCATTCTCGACGATCCGATCTTCAACGGGCTG
This sequence comes from Lysobacterales bacterium, assembly GCA_046346965.1. Taxonomy (GTDB): domain Bacteria; phylum Pseudomonadota; class Gammaproteobacteria; order Xanthomonadales; family SZUA-5; genus JAXMHB01. The sequence continues at coordinate 60,755 of JAXMHB010000006.1, read as the reverse complement.
GCGGTATCGCTGATCTTCGGCATTCTGGTCTCCACCGTGCTGACGCTGGTGGTGATTCCGCTGCTGTATTTCGTCTATCTGAATCGGCGGGCCTGAGCGCCCGCCACGGCTCTGTGCTCGCGCACGCCGCGCTTTTGCCGCAGCACAGACGCGCAGTAAGATAGCTGCCGGACTTGGCATGGCGTGGTGCATGGACAGCGAGTATCCAGAGGCTGGCTACCATCCGCAGGCCTCCAAACCGCGCCGCAGTGACCCCGACCAGGAGCGCGCACTGGTCGAACGCCTGCGGCCAGGCCTGCGCGCAATCCTGCGCAAGCGCATGCCGGACAGCCTGTTGGTGGAAGACCTCCTGCAGGAAGGTCTGATGTTGATCGTCGAGAACTGGCGACTGGGGGAAATCAGTGATTTTCCGCAGCAAATCCTGTTCGCGCACGCGACCGCCGTGCATCTGGCCTCCAATGCGTTGCGCTCCGAAGATCGGCGGCTGCGCCTGATGAGCGATTTCACGCAGCAGCCGCAAGCGCTGCTCGCGCCGAGTCCTGAAGCAGGTCTGCTGCGCGAGGACGTGCTGATGGCCGTGCGTGCCGCCGTGCGTGCGTTGGGCACCACGCGCGATCGGGAATTGCTGCTGCGCTACTACGTGCACGAGCAGTCGAAGACCGAGATATGCCAGGCCCTGGACCTCGATGTGCGCCATTTCGACCGGGTTTTGCATCGCGCCCGCGGTCGACTCCGTGAACTTGTGTCTCGCGCCACAGTTTCAGGTGAGACATTCGACGCCTTGGCGACATTTATCAGTCACAGAGATCAGGAGTAGCGTCATGGCATCGATCCCCGCAAAAGGCCGGCGGCCGGAAACTCCCAGGATGCTGAGGGCGGAAGAGTTCGATTCGATGATTGCCGACTACGTGGCCGGCGACCTCGATGCCAGCGACAACGAACGCTTCGAGCTGGCCTTGCTGGCCAATCCGGCCTGGGCCGACGCGGTGGAAGCCGAACAGTTGCTGCGCGCCGGCATGCGCGAGCTGGGGCACAGCGAACCTGGACTGTGGCGCGCGCCGTCGGCCGCGACCACCGAAACCCCGAAGGTCAGCGTGCTGCCAGTGAAGCGCCGGCTGCCGCGCTCGACCTGGATCAGCGGCGGCTGGGCATTGGCGGCAACCCTCGGCGGTGCGGCGTTGTTGTGGAACGCCGAGCAGCGCATCGACCATCTGCAGCAGGCGCTGCATACCGCCGAGGCGCCGCAGGGCGGAATCAGTGTGCTCCGGCTTGATGCCATGCGCTCGATCGACCCGCAGCGTCCGAGATTGCAGTTGGAGCCGGGCCGGCGGACCGTGCTCGTCGAAGTGCCTGAAGGGCCGAATCCGATCCCGGCCTACCGCGTGCGAGTACTCAGCGGCGATGCCGTGGTCGCCGATGTGTATCCCGCCGTGGCGACACCGGATGGCGTCGTGCTGATCACACTGCCTGCCGCTTTGCTGCGCAGCGGCAGCTACCAGGCCGTGCTGACCGCGCCTGGCGAAGGCGCGCCGCTGGGCAGCTATGCCTTCGAGGTCAGTGAGTCGCGCTAGCGCGCTGACGTCATGCCGCCGCTCTCGCTCGCGCCGGCATCTCTGGCGCGAGCGTCCTCAATGATGGCCAGATAGCGCTGCACGGTGGTCGCCAAACCGCTGTAGAGCGCCTCGTTGATCAGCGCATGGCCGATCGAAACCTCGGCAATTTGCGGCACATGGCGCAACAGCGGGCCGAGGTTGCGCTGATCGAGGTCGTGGCCGGCATTGACGCCCAGACCCGCGGCCTGAGCGCGCTCAGCGGTGCGCGCGCAGGCATCCAGCGCCGCCTGGGCATCACCGCGGGCAAACGCGTGCGCGTAGGGTCCGGTGTAGATCTCGATGCGCTGCGCGCCGAGCTCCGCCACCGCTTCGATATCCGGCGAATCGACATCCATGAACAGACTGACGCGAATGCCGAGCTCGCGTAGCTGGCGGATCAGCGGACGCAGCCGTGCCGCGTGGGCACGCACATCCCAGCCGTGGTCCGAAGTCAGCTGGGCGTCGCCGTCGGGCACCAGCGTGGCCTGATCCGGGCGATGCTGCAGCAGCAGCGCCATGAAGCCGGGATAGGCACCCACGGCGCCGGAGTAGGGATTGCCTTCCAGATTGAACTCGACGCCCGTGCACAGCGCACCCAGCGCAGCGACGTCATCCGGCCGGGCATGGCGCAGATCCGGCCGCGGGTGCAGCGTGATGCCGCCGCAGCCAGCGGCGATCGCCACGCGCGCTGCCTCGGTCGGCGCCGGCAGCTCGGCTCCGCGCGAGTTGCGCAGCAGCGCCACCTTGTTCAAGTTGACGCTCAACACCGTCTGCGCCATTTCGCAAGCTCCGCCTGAATCGACCCGAGGTACCACGCTACCCCCACTGGTAGCGCGCAAGGGTTCCTGTGTAGGATACCCCGCTCCGCGGCGCACGCTGTGCCACGGACCAGCTCAGATCAAACGAGGCTTGATCATGGAACAAATGGGGTTTGCGCATCTTTGGGAAGCTTCCGACTACGTCGGCAAGTTCGTGTTTGTGATCGTGGCGATCATGTTTGTCGGAACCTTCTGGTTCATCATCACCAATTCGATGCGGAACTTCTCGATCCGTTCGCGCGCTCAGAAGGTCATCGAAACCTTCTGGCAGACGACCAATCCGAATGAAGCCAAGCGCGCGATGGAAGCGCAGCCGCCGAGCGAGCCCTTCTCCAAGATCGCGCTCGATTGCGCCAACGCTGCCGCTCACCACGCGCAGAACGAAGGCAGCCGTCTGGTCGAAGCGCTGAACCGCAGCGAGTTCATCGACCGCGCCCTGCGTCAGGCCGTCAGCCGCGAAAGCGCCAAGCTCGAGAACGGCCTGACCTGGCTGGCCTCGGTCGGTTCGACCGCCCCCTTCGTCGGTCTGTTCGGTACGGTGTGGGGCATCTACCACGCGCTGATCAAGATCGGTGCCACGGGCCAGGCCTCGCTGGACGTGGTGGCCGCCCCGGTGGGTGAAGCGCTGATCATGACCTGTATCGGTCTGGGCGTCGCCATTCCCTCGGTGCTGTCCTACAACTTCTTCGTGCGCGCCAACCGCGTCACGCTGAGCCAGTTCGACGAGTTCGCGCACGACCTGCACGACTACTTCGCCACTGGCGCCCGCGTCGGCGGCGGCCCGCAGCCGACCACGCGCGTGCAGGCCCCGGCGGCCAAGCCGGCGGCTGGCAAAGCCTGAGCCATATAACGTCGCCGACCCGTTCGGCAACGTGAGTCGAAGGCCCCGGAAACGGGGCCTTCGTCGTTTCCGGGATCGCCTCAGCGCAAGCCGGGCAGGTCATAGTCGACGATCAAGGGCGCGTGGTCGGAGAAGCGCGGCTCGCGACTGACGCGTGCACTGCCGGGCGCCGTGCGCAGATTCGGCGAGGCGATCTGGTAGTCGATGCGCCAGCCCACATCCTTGGCGTACGCCTGTCCGCGATTGCTCCACCAGGTGTATTCCGCCTGCGCCGGCTTCAGTTGGCGATGGGTGTCCACCCAGGACTCGCCATCCAGCAGGCGATCCATCCACGCCCGCTCTTCGGGCAGAAAGCCGGAATTCTTCTGATTGCCGCGCCAGTTCTTCAGGTCGATGGCGCGATGGGCGATGTTGTAGTCGCCGCAGACGATGTAACGCCGCCCGCTGGCCTTGAGCGCCGCGAACTTGCGCTCCAGCCAGTCGAGCGCCTGAAACTTGAAGGCCTGACGGTGTTCGCCGGAGGAGCCCGAGGGCAGGTACAGCGAGACGATCGAGAGTTCGCCGTAGTCGGCCTGCAGCCAACGGCCCTCGCGATCGAAGTCCGGCACACCGATCCCGGCCGTCAGTAGCTCTGGACGCCGCGGCAAATAGATCGCTACACCGCTGTAGCCCTTGGCCTCGGCGTCGACGAAGTAACCAGTGTAGCCGGCGATGCCGAAATCCTCCGCCAGGCGTTCGCGTTCCTGCAGACGCGTTTCCTGCAGACAGATGGCATCTGCCTCCTGCTCGGCCAGCCAGGGCAGCAGGCCCTTGCGCGTGGCTGAGCGCAGGCCGTTGAGGTTCAGCGTGAGGATGCGTAGCGGCATCGGCGAGCTCGATAACAGAGAGCCGCGCAGGCTACTGCAGCCGGCGGCGCTACTCTACCGTCGGCCTCATTCTTCTTCGGGCGCTGCGATGATCTCGCGGTGCATCGGCGCCAACACCGCCAGCAGGCGATTTTGCGCACGCGTGGGGATGTGCCGCTTGTCCATCGCCACCTGCAGCAACTCCACCAGTCGGTTGAAGTCGGCATGGGTCACGCCCATGTCGGCATGCGCGGCGACCATGTCCAAACCCTCGTACTGGCAGTCGCCGCCGAGAATCACGCAGAACTGTTCCACCAGTCGCTGTTTGACGCGCTCGGTATCGACCTCGGCGAAGAACGGTCCGGTGCGCGGATCGGCCACCAGCATGGGCATGAAGTCCTCCATCAACGCCTGCAGCCCGGCAACGCCGCCGAACTCCTCCAGCACCGGTCGCAGTTCCGGGTGCGGCGGTGCCGGATTGGCGAACGCAGGCTCGGTCGGTGTCTGGGCGGCCGCGCTGCCTGCCAGGAGTACGCCGATCAACATCCAGTAGCGCATGTGCATGCCTCAGAATCCGACTTGAACCGAGAGATAGGCGCCGCGCTGGTCGTCGGCAATGACGATGTTGCCGAGGTCCACATAGGCCAGGGTGATCGACAGATGGTGATTGGGCGCCCAGGCCAGGAACAGATCCCACCACAGATCCTCGCGAGCGATGGCCAGCTGGTCCGGCTTGCTGCGAAACTCCGCGCCCAGCGCCAGTTTGCGCGTCAGTAGCCACGCTGCCGAGCCTTCCAGGGCCAACTTGCCGTCCTGTCCATCGGCGCCGAAGCCGAGCAGCCCGGTCTGGTTCGCGCGGGTGTACCGCAGCGTCGCGTTCAGCAGCAGGCTGTAGTCCAGATAGAGCTTGGTCGCGGCCAAATAGAGGTCGTAGCCGCTGGCGTCGTCGGCGCCCAGCGCCCGCACCAGATCGCCGCGGCGATTTTGCTTGTACTGCACGCCCAGCGCGATCTGCGGCAGCCAGCGATCCTGGTCCAGCACGGCGTCACCGGCCAGTCGCCACTTGGCGCCGTAGATGACTTGCTCCAGCGTGTAACCGCGTCCCAGGCCGAGGGTGGCGCCGATCGCGCGGGTGTCGAAGCGCTGGCGTGCGTAACTGAGCTCCAGCCGGTCATGGAAGCCGATCAGCGCACCTTCGCTGCTCAGCGCGTAGTCACCGGTGTCGACGCGCGTCGCGAAGGCATTGGCACCGATCTGGTCGCGGCTGCCGTAGCCGCCGATCAGCGCCCAGGGTGTCAGCCCGCCGCCGGCGGCGCCCTCGATCTGTGTGACGCCGCCGGTCAGCAGCAGTTTGCCGCTGGTGCCGGCGCTGGCCTCGGCAGTGGCAGCGACGCCGCACAGCAGCAGCGTACAGGCCAGACGCGCGGTCTGTGCGTAGCACTCAATCCAGCGCATGCAGGGCATTTCCAGGGCTAGGGTGGACAATGGCTGACAATGGCATCGGCGAAATCCTTGGTGGCCGCAGGAGCCCGCGCGCTTACGAGCGGCGGGAAGTGCACGATGTACGCGCGCGGCGCGCGGCGTGGATGCGCGGATTGCCTTCAGCGATGCAAGTAAGTGTGAACGCACTGCGAGCGGATCAGCAGCAGGGCGCCGGTCGGCGCGTCCATGGGCAGATGCACGCTGCCGGCGGCGGCATGCAGATAGTCGCCGGCCTGGTAGTCGATCCCGCCCTGCCGCACGCTGCCCTCCAGCACCAGACACTCTTCCTCGTCGCCGTGCGGATGCGCCGGTATGCGCGCGCCGGCCTCCAGCCGCCACAGCGTCGTCTCGGTCCCGGCCGCCGGATCGACGCGCAAGCGCTTGATGTGCACGCCCGGCAGCAGCAGCTGCCAGTGGCCGGCGTCGGCGCGCACCACGCGCACGCCCGCTGGCGTCGCCAGGTCGAGCACGCGCTGGCGCAGGCGCGCCTGCTGCGCCGCCGGCATCGGGGCGGCCGCCAAGGCAGCGCCGAGCTGTCCGGCCAGCTCGCCATCCAGTGCGCAAAGGTCGATGGGCTCATTCACGATGCGGTCCTCCCAGCGCTGCGCGCAGCGCGTCCATGCCGCGGCGGATATGTGATTTCACCGTGCCTAGCGGCAGTCCGGTGCGCGTCGCGATGTCGCCGTGACTCGCGCCTTCGAAAAATGCCATCAGGATCAAGCTCCGCTGCTCCTCGCGCAGGCGCGCCAGCGCCTGCCGGACGCGCGCGCCATCGACGAAGGCAGACAACGGGTCTTCCTCCGCCTGTGCACCGGCATACGTGTCCGGATCCGCGTTTGGATGCGTGGTGCTCTGTTCCGGGCGTTGGCGTCGGCGGCGATCCACCGCCCGACTCCAGGCGAGCATGCTGAGCCAGGTCAGTGCTCCGCCGCGCGCGGGATCGTAGTCATCGGCGTGGGTCCATGCGTGCTGGAAGACATCCACCACCACTTCCTCGGCGTCTGCCGCGCAACTGGTGATGCGCAATGCCAGCGTGTACAGGCGCGCACCGGCCGCATCGTACAAACGCGCCAGCGCCGCGGCGTCCTGGTGTCGCAGCGCCAACAGACAGGCGTCCAACTCGGGATCGCGGTGGTCGCGCGCCGTCGATGCCTGGTCGGGATGTGTCATCGGCTGCGCGCAGCTGGCGCAATGCTGGCGCCCTGGCCCAGCGGCCAGCGCGCGGCATAGCGTGCGTAAGGTCCGAACGGCGGGTCGATGGGCTGCAGTGGGCATCCGGCGACGTCGAGCTCGCGCGCCAGCCACGCCGCTTCCTCGCACAGCGGATGCCCGGCCAGCCGGCTATCGCCAGCGCGCGCCAGTTGCTGTCGGGCCTGCGCCGGATCGCCGCCGGCCAGCGCACGCCGGGCGCTCAGCAGGGCTTCCTCGACTTCGTCGGTGGCGGCGCCAAGATCGGCGTCGGTGATCGCATCACCCGCCAGCCGCGCGGCCATCAGGACGACCAGCGTGCGCCCGGACTCGGTGTAGACGCCCTGCAGTTCGGCGCGCGCCGCATCGATCTCGCGGCGCACCTGGGTGGCGTCGCCCTGCATCGCGGCGATTTGCGCCAGCGCCAGCGAGGCGTCGGCCGCATACCAGTGCTGCTGGCGCGAGGACAGCAGGGTGCGCGCATCGCGCAGCAGCGGAACGGCTTGCTCGTACTCGCCGAGGGCGCCGCTGTAGATGCCAGCCCACAGCTGTGAGCGCGACTGCAAATCGAAGCGGGCATTACGGCGCGCCAGTTCGATCGCGCGCAGGTACTCGTCGCGTGCACCGCGCAGATCGCCGGCGGTGTACAGCAGCCGCGCGACCAGATAGGCGCGCTGCGGATCGTCGCCGCCACGACCGCCCAGCCGCTCCAGCTGTGCCCAGGCGCCGGGCAGATCGCCTAACGAGGCGCGATCGGCGATCGCATCGGCCAGCCGACGATGCCCGAGCGTATCCACGTCAATTTCCTGCAACTCCTTGAGCGCCGCCTCGCGCATATCCAGCTGACTCAGGCGGTGGGCACGCGCGAGATGCAGGAACCAGGCGTCTGGCCGCATCTGCAGCATCGCCGCCGAGTAGCGCAGCGCGCCCTCGCCATCGTCGGCCACGTCGGCCACCACGAAGCGATTGAGCAGCTGCAGATAGGGGTCATCGACGTTGGCGAGCCGCTGCTGCGCCGCCTGCTGCCAGCGCTGCACATCGCGCTGACTGCCGAGGGTGCTGCTCCAATAGCTCAACAGGATGGCCGGGATCGGGGTGCCGGGATCGGAGTCGTGCAGGGTTTCCAGCAGCGCCATGGCGGCCCGCGCATCCCCCGCGGCCTCGGCGCGCAGCGCCTGTTGCAGCATCGATTCGGTCTGCGCATGGGTGGCGTGCATTTGCTCCGAGCGCAGGCCCAAACCCTGCAGCGAGCTGTCGGTGTCCCATTCGTGCGAGATCCACAGATTGCCTTCTTGCAGCGGCGTCCACCACCACGGCGCGCTTGCGGCTGCGGCCAGCACCAGCAGCGGTCCGGCCAGCCACCAGCGCCAGCGCGACGCGCGCAAGGCCCCGCGCGCGCCCGGCGTCAGGTAGGCCTGCAGCTCCGCGATCACCGCATCCATGCTGGCGTAGCGCTGATCCGGCTGCTTGGCCAGCAGTCGGCGCACCACGGCGTTCAGGTCGACACCGCCGCGCGCGGCAATGCGGCGCAAGGTGGTTTCTCCGGACAGCGCCGGGCTGCGGCGACCCTCGCGCAGTGCCTCGGTCAGGCTGATCGGCTCGTCCTCGCTGACGGCGCGCGCCCAGGCCAGACCATCATCGGCATTCGCCCGGTAGGGCAGGCGACCGGTCAGCAACCGGAACAGCAGTACGCCGAACTGGTAAATGTCGGTCGCCGGCCCGAGCTCGCCGCCGCGGAACTGCTCGGGCGCCGCGTACTCGGGCGTCATCGGCCCGAGTTGCTGGCGCGTCAGTGCCGGGCCGCTGTGTCCCTTGAACAGTTTGGCGATGCCGAAATCGAGCAGCTTCACATGCCCGTCGCGACTGACCAGAATGTTGCTGGGTTTGATGTCGCGATGGATGACATGACGTCGATGCGCGTAGGCCAGCGCTTCGGCAACCTCGATCAGCAGCCGCAGCCGCTGATCGATATCGGCGCCCGCCTGGTCGGCGTATTCGGTGATCGGCTGGCCCTCGATGTACTCCAGGGCGAAATAGGGCATGCCGTCAGTGGTTTCGCCGCCGTCCAGCAATTGCGCCACGCAGGGGTGGCGCAGATCGGCCAGGATCTGGCGCTCGCGCTCGAAGCGCGCATTCAGGCCGGGATGGATGCCGGCCACCAGCTTGATTGCCACGGTCTGCCGGAAGCCACCTTCGACGCGTTGCGCCTCGTACACCGCGCCCATGCCGCCCGCGCCGAGCAGCCGGGTGAGTTCGAACGGCCCGGCGCGTTTGCCGATGAACGGCGCCGGACGCTCGCGCGGATCGGTTTGCGCCAGCGCGGCGCCAGCCAGCGCCGCGGCTGGTAGATCGACTTCCGCGGTTTCTTCATGGCGCCGGATCAGCCGCTCCAGATCCTCGCGCAAGTCGTTGTGCTCGGTGGCCAGCTCCGACAAAAAGCTGGCGCGTGCGGCGGCGTCCAAATCCAGCGCGCGGTCCAGCAGCGGACGAATCCGCTTCCAGCGATCCGGCGCCAGCGCGACCGCCATCAGTCACTCTCGCCTGCGGTGTCGGCCAGACCCGGCAATGCGTCCAGCAGGAAGGCGCGCGCCATCTCCCAATGGCGGCGCACGGTGCGCTCGGTGACGCCGCGGGCGGCCGCGATTTCGACGAAGCTGAGGCCGGCGAAAAAATGCCACTCGACGATTTCGGCCAGTTCGGCGTCGGCGCTCTCCAGCTGTCGCAGCGCGGCGTCGATCTGGATCAACTCGTCCAGCGGCCGTGCCTCGTCGGCGATGCGCTCGGTCAGCTCGGCACGCAGCTGGCCGGCGCCGTGTTTGACCGTCGAGCCTTGCCGGCTGATGTCGAGCAGCACCTGGCGCATCGCGCGGGCAAACAGGCTGTAAAAGTGCTGGCTGTCATTGAGCGATTCGATCGCGCCGCGCGCGATTTTCATGTAGGCCTCGTGGACCAGCGTGGTCGGATTGACCGTCATCTGGCCGCCGGACCGCCGCAGCGCCGCGCGCGCGATGCGCTTGAGCTCGGTGTAGGCCAGGTCGTACAGCTCGCGCTGGGCCGCGGCATCTCCGCCGCCGGCGGCATCCAGCAAATGCGTGACTTGGGGGCGCGGATTCATGCACTGCCTCAGAGCGGCCGGGGTGGACCTGCTGACTAGAATAGGGCAGGAAGGCTGCGACCGGCATCCGCCCGCGGGGCGGCTGACGGGCCTTGCCTTACTGACAGAGTTGGCGCACGGCGCCAAAGGCGTAGCGTTCGATCGCGACGCTGCGACTGTGGCCGTCCACCTGGTAGTCGAAGCTGCCGTGGCTGCCATCGGCAAAGCGCAGCCGGGCCTGGCCCACGACCGGCAGCGGGAAGCTGGTCAGCGCGCCATCGGGCAGCAAGGTGTAGGGCGTGCCTTCGAGCGCGCGGTTGAGCGCGCCCTGGAAGCTGCCGTCGGCCTGCCGCGCCAACAGGCCAGTCAGCCACTGCGGCTCGCCATCGCCGGCGTAGCTGTACCAGGCCAGGAAGATCGCCTCGCCCTGCTCGGCCAGCCCCAGACCCCAGCCGTTCTCGGCCGGATTCCACCACAGATCGGTGTGATTGCTCGCGCCCTCGCGTGCATCCAGCGTGTAGCGGCACACCGGCGTCGGCTGCGCATAGGCCAGCGCCTCGAGCACGCGCTGCTGCGGCGCGCCGCCGGTCGGCACGAAGCCGACATCCAGCAGGCCGCTGTCGCGAAAGTGCAGGCTCAGCTGCCCGCGGACGCGGCTGCTGAGCAGCGCCGGGCTGCCCTGGATCAAGGGCAGCGGCGTCCCGCTGCTCTGCAGGTAGTCACCGCGATAACTGCCGTCCGGCTGGCGGGTGGTCGCAGCCGTGAACCAGACCGGGCGGGCATTCTCGGCGTAGGTGTACCAGGCCACCGCGATGGTGTCGTCCTGATGCGTCAGGTACAGCGCGTAGCCGGGATGGGCGCTGGCACTGTAGAAGCCGGAGTGATTGGCCTGATCGAGAAAGCGCACGGCGCTCAGTGCGTCGGCGCAATCGAGGCGCGGATAGCTGCGGCCGTTCTTCGGCTCGGTCACCCGCGCCGGCGTGTGTCGCAATGCAGCCAGGATCTGATCCAGGCTGGCGCCGGTCGCGGCCTGCATCAGCGCGCCGGCGCAGCCGGCGACGATCGGACTGGCCTGCGAAGTGCCGGCGAAGGTGGCAGTGCCGCCGCTGATGCCGCTAGAGGTGATCAGCGCGCCGGGGGCGTAGACATCGGTGGTGGCGCTGCTGTTGCCAAAGCAGGTGGCCTGATGCGGACTGACCGGCGCGTCGGTGCACTGCAGCACGGTCAAGGTGGCGGCGTTCAGATCCCAGGTGGCGCCGACGCTGACGGTGTCGCGCACACAGGCGGGCAGGGCCATGGCATTGCCATCACGTTGGTTGCCCGCCGAGGCCACCAGCAGCGTGCCGTTCTGGCGCAGTTGTGCCACCGCACTGGCGGTCAGCGTCGCCGACGCGCTGGCGCTGTCGCAATCGTCGGCGTACAGCGAGCTGGTGCCCAGGCTGGCGTTGATCACGCGCACACCCGGCTGTTCGTTGCGTACCCAGTCGAGCGCCGCCAGCACGTCGGACAGGCAACAGAAGCGGTTGTTGCGATCGAGCACGCGCACGGCGACGATCTCGGCAGCCGGCAGCACGCCCGGCGGTGCGACCACGCCGGCGCCGGCCAGGATGCCGCTGACATTGGTGCCGTGACCGTGCTCGTCGGTGGCGGCGCCACTGCCGGACTGCGTCGGTCGCCCGTTCGGGCAGCAACCGCCGCTGCCGCTGGCGGCCGAGCAGAAACACTGCTCGGCCACGATGCGCCCGGCAAAGTCCGCGTGTACCCGGGTGATGCCGCTGTCGATCACGGCGACGCGCAGGCCGCGACCATCGAGACCAAGCGCGCGCAGCCCGGCTACGCCGGCCAGCGGCGCGGCTTCCAGCATGGCGCCGGTGCCGCCGAGATCAAGCGCCAGTCCGGCCACGTCCGGATGCGCGGCCAGCCGCTCCAGCGCCTGGGCGTCGATCTCCAAGGCCAGCGCCGGCAGGCTGCTGTAGCGCCGCCGCAGCGTGTAGTGCTCGGCCGGAAGGGCCGCCAGCACATCGCTGGCGAGGTCTGCGATCGCCCGTTTGTCAGCTGGCTGATCGGTCGGCAACTGCAGCGCCACCAGCACGCGCGCACGACCGGCAGCGACCGCTGCGCCAAGCTCGGCCGGCACCGGCGCGGCCGCACTCTGCGCACCGAGCATTACGCAGAGTGCGATCAGCAGCGCGCGCAGCAGGGCAGTGCTCATTGGCGCTACGACGCGCTAGCGACGGCGCCGTCGCCCAGGGGCGCGCCGCGCGCTGGCCGCCATGGCGTCCAGCATCTCAGAGAGAAGTTCGTCTTCCAGTTCGGAGGGCCCCAAGCTTTCCAGAAACTCGGTTGCCATCGTCAACACCTCCTGGCGGGCATTGCGGGCGCGGGCGGGATCGCTCAGGTCGGCGACTACCGCCTGCACGCGCGCGGTGTGACGGGCGACGTCGATCATGTTGTCCCGCATGCCCTGGCGGAACAGGGTGCGGTCCGCAGGCGGCAGGCGCATGCCCGGGAACACCACCTCCGCCAGCGCGTCGATGATCGACCGAATCTCGCCCTGCAGGCCGCCCAACTGCTCGCGCAGCACCTGGTTGTACTGCTTGACGCGTTCGCCAGGCAGCGACTGCAGCCGGCTGGGGTCAAAGCGTTCCTGCTCCAACTGCATGGACAGCAGCGTCAGCAGATCGCGTTCCTCATAGGCGCGATTGGCTTGTTGCATCAGCGCATTCTTGCGCTCGCGCTCGCTTTCATCGGTCTCGCGGTCCGGATGCAGGATGCTGGCCAGACGCCGATAGGTGTCGCGCAATGACTGACTGGCCTCGCGCGCCTGCTGCGCGCGCTTGCCGTCGCCGAGTTCGTCGCCGCCATCGCCGCGACGTGCGCGTGGCGCCTCGGGCTCCGGCGCCGGCCTTGGATCGACAGCCGGCGGGCGCTCGCCGAAGATTTCGCGGCGGAAATCGTCGGCCAGGCGTTGCTGCTGCTGTTGCCACGCCGGGACGGTGCATCCGTGGTGCCGTCGATGGATCTCGTCGAAACGCGCGGCGTCCTTCCCAGGGTACTGTCCGCGCAGCATCTCGGTCATCATCGTGCTGAGTCGCTGGCGCTGCAGCCGCCCCAGTGCGGGCTTCTGCGGGCGGCTCAGCATCTGGTCGAGCGCGATCACCAGATCGCAGGTCGCCGCATCTTTGGCGCGCAGCGCCGGCAACCACTCGGCCTCCAATCGCTGGTACAGCTCATCGGCCAGCGCGCGCCACGCGGCCAGATCGGCCTTGGCTCGGTCGATATCGCTGATCAGCTTGTTGAAGCTGCGCTGCTCGGGTCGCAAGCGCGACGCGCTGCCAACGATATGCACGGCGCCGGGAGCCAGCGGCAGGTCTGTTGCAAACAAGGACGGTTGATCCGGTGCGGACACGGGCTGGCACGCTGGCGGGGCGTGCCAGTTTGCGGGCTGCGGTCGGTTTCGGCAACGGCGGCTCGGATTCGCTAGGGCGAACTGAACGCGCCGCGTAGGCGCGACGGAAGGCGCTCGCTGCGGTCGTTCCAGTGCATGAGGCAACACCGCCTCAAGGACAGGAGTGCAACATGAAAGCCAATCGCAGGAAGCTCGGCATGGCGGTCGCGGTGTCGGCAATCGTCACACTGGGCCTGGTGTCCGCAGCCAGCGGCCACGGGCGCGGCGGACACGGTCAGGCGGGTCACGGCGAGATGCTCAAGCGCGCCGACCTCAACGCCGACGGCACCACCACGGTCGATGAGGCCAAGGCAGCGATCGCCCAGCACACCGCCAGCATCGATGCCGACAAGAACGGTCAGATCACGCTGGAGGAGCTGCAGGCTTTTCGCGCGCAGCAGCGCCAGGCGCGTCAGGCCGCCCGCTTCGCCGCCCTCGATGCCGACAAGAACGGCAGCGTCAGCAGTGCCGAGTTCAGCGCCGCGCAGGAAGCGCGCATCCAGCGCCTGGACCGCAACCACGATGGCGTGCTCGACGAGCAGGATCGGCCGCAGCGCGGCTTCCACGAACCGCGCTGATTTTGCGGCATGCTGCGACCGGCGGAGCCTGGCGCCGCCGGCCCTCACACTGACCGGATGTTTCCGTGCTGGCCGTCCCCAGTCCTGCCGATCACGATCCTGATCTCGAACTGCTGCCGCGCATCGCCAGCGGTGATGCGCGCGCCTGCCGGACGCTGGTCGATCGCCATTTGCCGCGGCTGCACGCGCTGGCGTTCAGGCTGACCGGAAGCAGTGCCGACGCCGACGAGATCTGCCAGGACGCCTTCGTGCGCGCCTGGCGTCAGGCGCGCGACTGGCGCAGTGGGCAGGCACGTTTTGCCACCTGGCTGCATCAGGTGGTGTTGAACCTGAGCCGCGATCGGCTGCGCGCGCGGCGCGCAGCGGAACCGCTGGACGCCGCGGACGCGCTGGTCGCGGCCGACGACCCGGAACGCGCGCAGCAGCAGCGCGATCGCAGTCGGATACTGCAGCAGGCGCTGCAAGGTCTGCCGGAGCGCCAGCGCGAGGCGCTGGTGCTGTGTCATTACCAGGAACTCAGCAATATCGAGGCGGCGGCGCTGCTGCAGCTGTCGGTGGAGGCGCTGGAATCGCTTTTGGCGCGGGCCCGACGCGGTCTGCGCGCCGCATTGCAGGCACACCCTGCGGGAGCTTGGACGTGAATCTGGAACGACTTGCGGAATTGCTGGACGCCTACGGCGCCGATCCGGCGCGCTGGCCGGCAGACGAGCGCGCGGCGGCGCTGGCCTTGTTGGCAGCGGATGCCAGGGCGCGCGCTATGCAGGCGCAGGCGCGGGCGCTGGATGACTGGCTGGCGGCCGATCTGCCGACGCCGCCCGGCGATGTGCTGCGCGCGCGCATCCTGGCGAGCACGCCGACGCCGGCGGACTGGCGCGAGTTCGTGCGCGAGTTGTGGTCGGTGCTGGGTGGTTGGCGTCTGGTGCTGCCCGCCTGCGCGCTGAGTTTGAGCCTGGGCGTGGGCTTGCCGCTGGTGTGGGACGAGGGCGCCACCGATCTGCCGTCCGAGGACCTGCTGGCGGCGGTGCAATGGGTCGACGATTTGCCGGAGAGCTTGCCATGAGTGCTTTGTCCGGGCGCTTCCGCGCCTTGCTGCTGCTGTCGCTGGCGCTGAATCTGGCGCTGAGCGCGGCCTTGCTGATGTGTCACTGGCAACCCTTCCGCGATCACGATCACGCTGATCGCCGCTGGGCGCGGGTGCCCGATCCGCGCGCGCTGGCCCACGCGCTGGACGACGCCGATCGGCAGATTCTGCAGCAAGTGCTGGAGCGTCACCGAGCGGCACTGGTCGAGCAGTTCCGGCCGCTGGGACAGGCGCGCCGCCAGTTGGCGGAAGCGCTGCGCAGCGAGCCCTTCGACCCGGCGCGCATGGACGCCGCCTACGCGCAGATGCGCGCTGCCGAGGGCGGCGGCGCCGACGCCATGCACGCCTTCATGCGCGATCTGGCGCCACAAATCAGTGCGGCCGGGCGCGTGCGCATCGCCGAGCACCTGGAGCGCGGTCGTGGCGGACGCCGTGAGCGCACGGAGGCGGCGCCGGCCGCGCCGCCCGCGGGCTGAGGCATGCGGGCGGCGGGCGGAATCTCCTCTACAATCGCCGCCCTCGCCGAGTCGCCGCGCCGCCATGCCCTCCTTTGACATCGTTTCCGAACTCGACAAGCACGAAGTCCGCAACGCCATCGATCAGGCCAATCGCGAACTCGGCAATCGCTTCGATTTTCGCGGCACCGGTTGCACCTTCGAACTGGAGGATTACGTCGTCACGCTGAAGGCGCAGGGCGACTTCCAGCTCAAGCAGATGCTGGAAATCCTGAAGCCGCGCCTGGTCGCGCGCGGCATCGACATTCGCTGCATGGAAGTGGCCGATCCCGAGGTGAACCTGGCCGCCGCGCGCCAGAAAGTCACCTTGAAGCAGGGCATCGACCAGAAATCGGCCAAAGACATCGTCAAACGGATCAAGGACGCCAAGCTCAAGGTCGAGGCGCAGATCAACGGCGAGAAGCTGCGCGTCACCGGCAAGAAGCGCGACGATCTGCAGATGGCCATTGCGCTGCTGCGTGCCGCCGAACTGGAACTGCCGCTGCAGTTCGAGAACTTCCGGGACTGACCGTGAGCGAGCTCGAAATCCTGCCGGGCATGCTGCTGCCGGAATCGGAACTGGTCGAACGCTTCGTGCGCTCCTCCGGGCCGGGCGGTCAGAACGTCAACAAGGTCTCGACCGCGGTCGAGTTGCGCTTCGACGTCAAGAACGCCACCACGCTGCCGGACTGGCTGAAAGAGCGTGTACTGGGCGCGCGCGATCGCCGGCTTACCACCGAGGGCGTGCTGGTGCTGCAGGCGCAGCGTTTCCGCACGCTGGAGCGCAATCGCATGGACGCCCGCGAGCGCCTGCTGGCCTTGCTGCGTGCACACACGGTGGAACAGAAAAAGCGCATCGCCACCGCGCCCACGCGCGCCGCCCAGCGGCGTCGGGTCGATGCCAAGAAGGCGCGTGCCGGCGTCAAGCAATTGCGCAGCAAGCGGGGCCTGGACGAATGAACGAGGGCAAGCTGATCACCATCGGCGCCGCCGCGCCGCGCATCCAGGGCCAGGGGCTGATTCGGGCGCTGGGCCACAGCGTGCTGGCGCTGTCGCCGTGGCGCGTGGTGGGCGAGTTTCCCGAGGTGCCGAAGCTGGTGGCAATCGCCGCCCCGCACAGCTCCAACTGGGACGGCATCATCGGCATCTCGGCCGCCTACGCGATGGGCGTGCGCGCCACCTGGATGGGCAAGGACTCACTGTTCAAACACGGACTGGCCGGCCTGATGCGCGGCCTGGGCGGCATCCCGACCGATCGCAGCAACCCGCGCGGCGCGGTGGGCCAGATGGTCGAGTTGTTCCGCACGCGCGAACGGCTGTGGCTGTTTCTGGCGCCCGAAGGCACGCGCAAACCGGTACCGAAGTGGCGCACCGGTTTCTGGCACATCGCGCAGGAAGCCGGCGTGCCGATCTTGTTGGTTGGCATCGATTACGCCAGCAAACGCTTCGTGGTGGGGCCGCTATTCCATCCCACCGGCGACAAGGAGGCCGATCTGCGCGCGCTCTACGAGCACTATCGCCAGTACACCGGCAAGGGCGGCAAGTCGGCGATTCCGCTGGAAGCGCAGCAGGCGATGGCTCAGCGCTGACGCATGCCGAGATCGGCGCCAGTCAGCAGCATCGCCACGCCGGCGGTCGTCAGTTTGTCCAGAATGCCTTCCAGCGCCGCGCGCTCGCTGTCGCTCAGCGTCGACAGCAATCGCGCCTCGCAGGCCAGTGCCAGCGGCGCGATCTCCTCGTAGACGCGGCGCCCGGCCGGACTCAGATTGAGCACCGAGCGGCGTCGATCCAGGCGATCGATCTGCCGATCCAGCCGACCCGAATCAACCAACTCGGCTACCGCGCGACTGACCGCCACCTTGTCCATCTTGGTGCGCTCAGCCACCTCCACCGCCGACAAGTCCGGATAGCGCCCGAGCACCGCAATCACCCGCCACTGCGTCACATTGAGGTTGAAGCGCTCGCCGTACAGCGCCGCAATCGCCTGGCTCACCGTGTTCGACAGCACCGACAAGCGGTAAGGCAGGAAGCGTTCGAGATCCAGAGTCGTCGGTGCGGGCGTCATGGTTGCTGTCATGGTGGGGGAGCCCTCGTGCTCTTGCTGCACCGCCAGATGCAATCGTTTCAAATGAAACTATACTGCGCGCCATCCTCAGGCAATCTGCACTGCAGCAAGGAAAGACACCCATGAGCGCACTTCAGGCGGCAGCGACGCCGACCGGCATGCCCAATCCGCTCGGTATCCATGGCTTCGAGTTCGTCGAGTACGCGGCGCCGGATGCCGCGCTGCTGCACACCCTGTTCCGCCAGATGGGTTTCACCGCGGTGGCGCGTCATCGCAGCAAGGCGGTGACGCTGTATCGCCAGGGCGGCGTCAACTTCCTGGTCAACGAGGAGCCAGACTCTTTTGCGGCCAGCTTTGCCGCGCTGCACGGCCCCAGCGCTTGCGGATTTGCCATCCGCGTGCGCGACGAGGACGAGGTGTACGCCGAAGTGGTGGCGCGCGGCGCCGAGCCCTTCGCGGATCGCGCCGACACCCGTGCGATTGCCAGCCCGGTGATCAAGGGCATCGGCGATTGCATGCTGTATCTGGTCACCGACGGCGTTGATCCCTACGCCGCCGATTTCGTCTTTTTCGACGGCGTCGATCGCGAGCCGGTCGGTTTTGGCCTGACCTTCATCGATCACCTGACCCACAACCTCTACTTCGGCAACATGGAGCGTTGGGCTGGCTACTACGAGCGCCTGTTCGGCTTCCGCGAGATTCGCTACTTCGATATCAAGGGCGCCAAGACCGGTCTCGTGTCCAAGGCGATGACCGCGCCCGATGGCATCGTCCGCATCCCGCTCAACGAGTCCAGCGATCCGAAGTCGCAGATCAACGAGTATCTGGACCAGTACCACGGCGAGGGCATCCAGCACATCGCCTGCTTCACCGACGACATCTACACGACGGTCGAGGCGATGCGCGCGGCGGGCGTCAGCTTTCTGCACACGCCGGACACCTACTTCGACGTCATCGATCAGCGCGTGCCGAACCACGGCGAGAACGTCGAACGCATGCGCAAGAACCGCATCCTGATCGACGCCGATCCCGAGACCAAGACCAAGAAACTGCTGCAGATCTTCACCGAGACCAACATCGGCCCGATCTTCTTCGAGATCATCCAGCGCAAGGGCAACGAGGGTTTCGGCGAAGGCAACTTCCAGGCCCTGTTCGAATCGATCGAGCGCGACCAGATGCGGCGTGGCGTGCTGTGAGTAGCGGGGGGCAGGCGAAAGGGGGGCAGGGGTCCCGCCTATCGCCCTGAGTACACTTTGCAGCAACTTGCATGGCACGGTGCTCGGCCCCTGCCCCCTGCCCCTTGCCCCGCTTTCGTTTGAGGAGAAACGCAGTGTCGAAGCGATGGATCGGCGTATCGAAAGTCGAAGGCAAAGCCTCCCGCCAGGCGCACTGCGCGTTGCCGGAGGGCACTTACGAGCGCGAGATGGGCAAGGAGGGTTTTTTTGGCCCGGCTTGCCACATGTATCACCCGAACCCGCCGACGGCGTGGTCGCATTTCGAGGGGCCGCTGCGCCCGCGCGCTTTCGACACCACCTGCTTCGCCGGTTATGGCCAGAGCCCGTGGCGCGCGCACGAGTTGATGCACAACGCCCATGTGCGCCTGCGCGCCTGGCGCTGCAGCGAGTCCATGGATCATCTGGTGCGCAATGCCGACGGTGACGAGTTGCTGTTCGTGCACAACGGCAGCGGGCATTTGTACTGCGACTACGGGCATCTGGCCATCGAGGCCGGCGATTACATCGTGCTGCCGCGTTCGACCTCGTGGCGCCTGGAAGTCACCGAGCCGCTCGATCTGCTGCTGATCGAGGCGACCAATTCGAGCTACATGCTGCCGGACAAGGGCCTCGTAGGCCCGCACGCGATCTTCGATCAGGCCATGCTCGACGCGCCGGCGATCGACGATCTGTTCAAGCGACAGGAACAGGGCGAGTGGCGGGTGCTGGTGAAGCGCCGCAATGCGCTGACCACGATCACCTTCCCCTTCAATCCGCTGGATGCCGTGGGCTGGCACGGCGATCTGTTCCCGGTGCGCATCAATGTGCGCGACATCCGTCCGCTAATGAGCCATCGCTACCATCTGCCGCCCAGCGCGCACTCCACCTTCGTCGCTAACCGCTTCGTGGTCTGCACCTTCGTGCCGCGCCCCTTCGAAACCGATCCCGATGCGCTGAAGATTCCCTTCTTCCACAACAACGACGACTACGACGAAGTGATCTTTTACCACCGCGGCGAGTTCTTCAGCCGCGACAACATTCATCCCGGCATGATCACGCTGCACCCCTGCGGCTTCACCCACGGCCCGCACCCGAAAGCGCTGACCCGCGCCTTCAAGCAGACCAAGGACGCCACCGACGAGTACGCGGTGATGATCGACACCCGCGACGAGCTGATCGTCAGCGAGGTCGCCGAGTCGGTCGAATGGACCGGCTACGTGGATTCCTGGAAAGGGCGCTGAGGCGGAGCCCATCCGCCGCGTCTACCCGCGCTGCGCCGGTACGCCCGGCGGCGCAGCGGCGGTGCACGATCCCGCCCGCTTGAGGCCGCACCGGCCTCGCCCCCCGTTCGTCGGCTAGTTCACAGATCGCGCGAGCCGATTCCGGCCCTTCCTGGGGCAATCGGTGCGCGCCGGCGCGGCGCCGCCCCGCCGCACGAGTCAATCTTTCCTTGTCTTTCAAGCTCTTAAGCGCAGAAACCTCATGTGAAGTATGAGGTGCGCTTAAGTCCTTGTTGTGCAAGGGCTTTTCCTTGACCGACTGCAGCGTGGGGCCGTAGAGTGGGAATACTTGGTGAATTGTGGGTTTTTGTGGGGGAACGTGGCAGATGTTCTACGGCGAGTCCACTGTTGCGATCGACGAGAAGGGCCGCCTTGCGGTGCCCAGCTCGTACCGTGAGCAACTGTCGGCGCTGTGCGGCAACTGCCTGGTCGTGACCTACAACCCCTTCGAACGTGAATGCCTGTGGCTGTTCCCCTTGCCGGAGTGGGAGCGCATGCGCGATCAGGTCATGCAGCTGTCGAGCTTCAATACCGCGCATCGTGATCTGCAGCGCAAGCTGGTCGGTGCGGCCAGCCGCGTCGAACTCGATGGCCACGGCCGCATGCTGTTGCCGCAGACGGCGCGCCAGACCGCCGGATTGCAGCGGCAGGCAGTGCTGCTCGGTATCGGCGCCAAGTTCGAATTGTGGAGCGAGTCGGCGCAGCGCGCGCGGCTGGAGCTCCCGATCGAGGAGAAAGACATCACCGACGACATGCGGCAACTGCGATTCTAAGGGAGGTCGCAGATGACGCATGCAGCAACCGTATCGGCGGTCAGTGACGCGACCGGCCACCAGCCGGTGATGGCGGCCGAGGCGCTCGCCGGTTTGGCGTTGAAGCCCGCGGGTCGCTACATCGACGCCACCTTTGGTCGCGGCGGGCATAGCCGTTTGATCCTGGAAGGCTTGAGCGACGACGGTCGCCTGCTGGCCTTCGACCGCGATCCGCAGGCGGTAGCGGTGGGCGCGGCGCTGGCAGCGGCCGACGCCCGTTTCGAAATCCGCCGCGCCAACTTTGCCGACATCGATGCCGGTCTGGACGCGGCCAGCTGGGACGGCGTGCTGTTCGATTTCGGCGTGTCCTCGCCGCAGCTCGATCAGCCCGAGCGCGGTTTCAGCTTCTTGCGCGATGGACCGCTGGACATGCGCATGGACCCGGATTCCGGTGTGTCGGCCGCGCAATGGCTGGCGGAGGTCAGCGAGTTCGAGCTGGCGCGCGTGCTGCACGAGTACGGCGAGGAGCCGCAGTCGCGACGGCTGGCGCGGGCGATCGTCGCCTGGCGCGCGGAGCAGCCGTTTGAGCGCACCTTGCAGCTGGCAGATTTCGTCGCCGGCATCCTGCCGCGCCGTTATGACGGCATCCATCCGGCCACGCGCGTGTTCCAGGCGATCCGGATTGCGGTGAATGCGGAGCTGGACGCCATCGACACTGGACTGGCGGCGGCGCACCGGCTGCTGGCTGGCGGCGGACGTCTGGTTGCGATCAGCTTCCACTCGCTGGAAGACCGCCGCGTCAAACAGTACGTCCAAGGACACTCGCGCCCGGCGCCTGGCTCGCGCCGGCTGCCGCCGGGTGCACAGGTCGCGCCGACCCTGCGTGATCTCGGTAAACACAAAGCCAGTGCTGCCGAGGTGGCGCGCAATCCGCGCAGCCGCAGCGCCGTGCTGCGCGTCGCGGAGCGACTGCCATGAAGCCCTTGCAGGTGATCTTCGTGCTGATGCTGGCGGCGGTGGTCGGTAGCGCCATCGCTCTGGTCTACGCGCGCCATCAGAACCGGACCCTGTTCTTCGCGCTGGAGAAACTCAATGCCGAGCGCGACGAGCTGAACATCGAATGGGGCCAGCTGCAGCTGGAGCAATCGACCTGGGCGGATGCCAATCGCGTCGAGCAGATTGCCACGCGCGATCTCGGCATGACCTTCCCGGCGCCGCAGGACATCGTGGTGATCGCGCCATGAAGCCACGTCTGCGCCCACCCAACTATCGGCTGCGCCTGCATGTGGTGGTCATGGTGCTCGTGCTGGCCGCCACCGGACTGGTCGGCAAGGCGGTGGCCGTGCAGATCCTCGGCAAGGATTTCTATCAGAAGCAGGGCGACGCCCGCTATCTGCGCGAGATCAGCATGCCGGCCTATCGCGGCATGATCAGCGATCGCAACGGCGAGCCGCTGGCGGTCTCCACGCCGGTGGTGTCGCTGTGGGCGGTGCCGGGCGAGGTGCTGCAGGAAGGTCGCGAGCGAATCCCCGAATTGGCAGAGGCGCTCGGTATCGGCGTGGAGCCGCTGATGCAGCGGCTGGCCCAGCGCGCCGACAAGGAATTCGTCTACCTGAAGCGCCACATAAGTCCGGACGAGGCGGCCACGGTGACCGATCTCGACATCCCCGGCGTGCACGCGCAGCGCGAGTTTCGCCGCTACTACCCCGCCGGCGAAGCGCTGGCGCATGTGATCGGCTACACCGACATTGATGATCGCGGTCAGGAAGGCCTGGAACTGGCGTTCGAGGACTGGCTGGCCGGCAAGCCGGGTCTCAAGCGGGTGATTCAGGACCGTCGCGGTCATCGTGTCGAGGACGTCGACCTGATCGCGGCCGCGCAGCCGGGCAAGGATCTGGTGCTCAGCATCGATCGGCGCATCCAGTATCTGGCGTATCGCGAGCTGAAGGCGGCCATGCTCGAGCACCACGCCTCCGGCGGTTCGGTGGTGGTCATGGATGTGCCGACCGGCGAAATCCTGGCGATGGTGAATCAGCCGAGCTACAACCCGAATCAGCGCGATCGTCAGCGCGGCTCGAATGTGCGCAATCGCGCCGCCACCGATGTGTTCGAGCCGGGCTCGGTGATCAAGACCTTCACCGTGGCCGCCGCCCTGGAAAGCGGCAAGGTGACGCCGGAGACGCGCATCGACACCTCGCCCGGCCAGATCCAGGTCGCCGGTGGCTACACGATCAAAGATGTGCACAGTTACGGTTCGCTCACCGTCACCGGCATCCTGACCAAATCGAGCAACGTCGGCGCGATCAAGCTGGCGCAGCAGATCCCGGACGAGTACCTGTACGACGTCTTCCATCGCTTCGGTTTCGGCAAGATCACTGGCTCCGGCTTCCCGGGTGAATCGCCGGGTGTGCTGCCCGACTACAAGCGCTGGCGCCCGGTCGAGAAGCTCAGCTTGTCCTACGGTTACGGCCTGTCGGTGACCGCGCTGCAGCTGGCGACGGCCTACACCGCGTTGGCCAACGGCGGCCGCATGCGCGAGCCGACCTTTGTGAAGGGCGGCGCCACACCGGACACCGCCATCATCGATCCCGCGCTGGCGCAAACGCTGCTCGGCATGCTGGAAACCGTGACCATGCCAGGCGGCACCGCCGGCAAGGCGGCCATTCCCTATTACCGCGTGGCCGGCAAGACCGGCACCTCGCGCAAGGCTGGCGCTGGCGGCTACCAGCAGTCGCGCTATCTGTCGCTGTTTGCCGGGCTTGCCCCGGTGTCGGCGCCGCGATTGGCCTGCGTGGTCGTGATCAACGATCCGCAGGGCTCGGTGTTCTACGGCGGCGTGGTCGCCGCGCCGGTATTCGGACGCGTGATCGGCGGCGCATTGCGGTTGATGGATGTCCCGCCTGACAGCCCGCTGCTGCTGGAAGCCCAGCGCAGCGTGGAACAGGAGCTCGAGGACGCGGCGGAATCGGTCGGGGAGCCGGCGATCCCATGAACGCGATCCTGACCCTGGCCGAGTTGCTGCCTGAAGCCGCCAGCGGCGCTGCCGGCGCGCTGCCGGTGCGCGGGCTGGCGCTGGATACGCGCGAGCTGCGTCCGGGCGATGTGTTTCTGGCCCTGCAGGGCGCGCGCGAGCACGGACTGCGGCATCTGCCGTCGGCGATCGAGCGCGGCGCCAGCGCCGTGCTGGTCGAACAGCCTTGGCCCGCCGAGCTGCCGCAGCACGCTGGCGTGCCATTGATCGGCGTCGATCGCCTGCGCGCGCGCGCCGGCGAGCTCGCCGACCGCGTGTATGCCGCGCCCAGCGCCGCGCTGGATGTGGTCGGCGTGACCGGCACCAACGGCAAGACCTCGACCGTGCAGTTCATTGCCCAGGCGTCCGAGCTGCTGGGCGTGCGCGCCGCCACCCAGGGCACGCTCGGTGCCGGTCCGGTCGGCGCCTTGCAGGCCCACGAGCGCACCACACCGGATGTGTGCGCGACCCATCGCTTCCTCGCTGCCATGCGTGCTCAGGGCTGCACGCTGGCCGCGATGGAAGTGTCTTCTCATGCCCTGGATCAGGGCCGCGTCGATGGCGTGCGTTTTGCCGTCGCCGTGTTTACCCAGCTGACCCGCGATCATCTGGACTACCACGGCACCATGGAGGCGTATTTCGCCGCCAAGGCGCGCTTGTTCGCCTGGCCGGCGCTGCGCGCGGCGGTCATCAACATCGATTGCCCCTGGGGTCGGCGCCTGCCGGCGCAGACCCACCCGGGCGCTGCCTTGTACACCTACAGTGCGCGCGCCGATGCCGAGGCCCGCGTGGCCGCCGAGGCGGTGCAATTGGATCACGAGGGGCTGCGGTTCACGCTGCGCTGCGATGGCGAACGCCATCCGGTGCGCACCCGCTTGCTGGGACGTTTCAATGTCGACAACGCCTTGGCCGCCGCCGCCAGCCTGATCGCGTTGGGCCACAGCCCGGCCGCCGCGGCAGCTGCGCTGGCGGGCGTCGATCCGGTTCAGGGGCGGATGAACCGCCTGGGCGGCGGCAGCGATCCGCTGGTCGTCGTCGACTATGCGCATACGCCGGATGCGATCGAGAAGGCGCTGCTGGCGCTGCGCGAGCACGCGCCGACCCGGCTGTCGGTGGTGTTTGGCTGTGGCGGCGAGCGCGATCGCGGCAAGCGTCCGCAGATGGCCGCGGCCGCAGAGGGGGGCGCTGATCGGGTGTACCTGACCGATGACAATCCGCGCAGCGAGGACGGCGATCAGATCGTGGCCGACGTGCTGCCGGGTTTCGCACACCCGGAGCGCGTGCAGGTCTTGCGCGATCGGCGTCAGGCGATCGCAGCGGCCATTGCGGCCGCGCGCGCGGGCGAGATCGTGTTGATCGCCGGCAAGGGCCATGAGCCTTACCAGGAAATCGCCGGCCAGAAGCTGCCTTTCGATGACCGCAGGGTGGCGGCCGAGTGCCTCGCGCGGAGGGCGGCATGAACGTCCTCGCCAGCCAGATCGCCAGCTGGACCGGCGGGCGCCTCGTCGGCGCCGATGTGCGGCTGACGGCCGCCGGCCAGGACACGCGCACTTTGCCGGCCGGCGCGCTCTACGTCGCGCTGCGCGGCGAGCGCGCCGACGGCCATGATTTCGCTGCCCAGGTGCAGGGACACGCCGGCGCGGCCCTGGTCGAGCGCGAGTTGCCGCTGGCGCTGCCGCAGATCGTCGTGGCTGATAGCGAGCGCGCGCTGCAATCGTTGGCGCAAGCCTGGCTGCAAACGCTGGATCTGCGTTGCGTGGCGATGACCGGCAGCAATGGCAAGACCACCACGAAGATGCTGACGGCATCGATCCTGCGTCAGGTCGGGCCCACGCATGCGACGCCCGGCAACTACAACAACGAGATCGGCGTACCGCTGACGGTGCTGGGCCTCGATGCCAGCCATCGCTATGCGGTGATCGAAATGGGCTGCGGCAAGCCGGGCGATATCGACTTGCTGGCGGAGATCGCGCCGCCACACGCCGCCGCGGTGATCAATGTGGCGCCGGCGCACCTGGAGCGCCTCGGCAGCGTCGAGGGCGTGGCCATCGCCAAGGCCGGCATCTACCGGCAGATGCGCGCCGACGGTATCGCCGTGATTCCGGCTGAGGACCGCTACGCCGACTACTTTCGCGCCCAGGCCGGCGCGCGTCGGCGACTGGAATACGCGGTTGACCTGGCGGCGGATGTGCGCGCAGAAGCGTTGCGCGTGGGACTGCACTCCAGCTTCCGACTGTGCACGCCCGCCGGCAGCGCGGCCATCGAACTGCGCCTGCCCGGTCGCCACCATGTGCATAACGCGCTGGCAGCGGCGACGCTGGCGCTGGCGGTGGGTGCGCCGCTGGAGGCGATCGCTGCTGGTCTGGCGAGCGCCGAGGCCGTCGACGGCCGCGGGCGGCGCATCGAGGTCGCCGGCAGTGTGGTCTACGACGACAGCTACAACGCCAATCCGGGCTCGCTGGCTGCTGCCATCGAGACGCTGGCGCTGGATGCGGCGCCGCGCTGGCTGGTGCTCGGCGACATGGCAGAACTGGGCACCGATGCCGCG
Organism: Lysobacterales bacterium; assembly: GCA_046346965.1. Lineage (GTDB taxonomy): Bacteria > Pseudomonadota > Gammaproteobacteria > Xanthomonadales > SZUA-5 > JAXMHB01. Next base: position 34,425 of record JAXMHB010000006.1, on the reverse strand, counting down.
GCGCTGCATGCGCGCTGCGGCGCGCTGGCGCGCGAGCGCGGCATCGAGCGCCTGTATGCGATCGGCCCGCTGTCGGCGCATGCGACCGCAGCCTTTGGCAGCGCCGCGCAGCACTTTGAGCGCATCGAGGATCTGATTGCCGCCGTGCAGACCGATTTGGCGCCCGGCGTCACCGTGCTGGTCAAGGGATCGCGGTCGGCACGCATGGAACGGGTGGTACAGGCCCTGACGGGCGGCCACGGGGGAGCACACTGATGTTGTTGTGGTTGACCGAATGGCTGTCGACGTTTGTCAGCGCCTTCAATGCGTTCAGCTATATCACGCTGCGCACGATCCTGGCCGCGCTGACCGCGCTCGCGATCTCGCTGCTGCTCGGCCCGCGGCTGATCCGCTCGCTGGCGGAGAAGCAGATCGGCCAGACCATTCGCAAAGACGGCCCGCAATCGCATTTCTCCAAGGCCGGCACGCCGACCATGGGCGGACTGCTGATCCTGCTCGCGGTCGCGGTCGCCACCCTGTTCTGGGCCGACTGGCACAACCGCTACGTTTGGATCGTGCTCGCGGTGCTGCTCGCCTTTGGTCTGATCGGCTTCATCGACGACTACCGCAAGCTGATCCTCAAGGACAGCCGCGGTCTGCCGGCGCGCTGGAAGTACCTGCTGCAATCGATCTTCGGCGCGGTGGCGGCGGTCGTGCTCTACGCCACCGCCGACGTGCCGGCCGCCACGGCGCTGTACGTGCCCTTCTTCAAGACCGTGGCGCTGCCGCTCGGTGCCTTGTTCATGGTGGTCGCGTACTTCTGGATCGTCGGCTTTTCCAACGCGGTCAACCTGACCGATGGCCTCGACGGTCTGGCGATCATGCCCACCGTGCTGGTGGCAGGCGCCCTCGGCATCTTTGCCTATGCCTCGGGCCACGCCGAGTTCGCCAAATACCTCGGCATTCCGCGCATCCCGGGCGCCGGTGAGCTGGCGATCGTCTGCGGCGCACTGTCTGGCGCCGGGCTCGGTTTTCTGTGGTTCAACACCTATCCGGCCCAGGTGTTCATGGGCGATATCGGCGCACTGGCGGTCGGCGCCGTGCTCGGCACCATCGCCGTGATCGTGCGTCAGGAACTGGTGCTGGTCATCATGGGCGGCATCTTCGTGCTGGAAACGCTGTCGGTGATGCTGCAGGTCGCCAGCTTCAAGCTGACCGGCAAGCGCATCTTCCGGATGGCGCCGCTGCACCACCACTTCGAGCTGAAAGGCTGGCCGGAACCGCGCGTGATCGTGCGTTTCTGGATCATCAGCGTGGTGCTGGTGCTGCTCGGCCTCGCTACCTTGAAGGTGCGCTGAGATGGCAGCCGTGCTCCAGGCCCGCAAACTACCCGCAGCACCGGGCGTGCCGCTGGATGGCTGGATCGCGATCAGCGCGCTGGCGCTGGCCTGCATCGGCGTGGTCATGGTGGCGTCCAGCTCCATCGCGGTCGCCGAGGACATGAGTCGCGGGCCGTTCTACTTCCTGACGCGCCACGCCATTTTCCTGCTGCTCGGCGGCCTGATGGCCTGGCTCAGCTACCGGATCGATCTCGACTGGCTGAAGCGCTATTCGCAACTGCTGATCCTGGGCGCCTTCGCGCTGCTGCTGCTGGTGTTCGTGCCGGGTCTCGGCGTGTCGGTGAAGGGCGCGCGACGCTGGATTTGGCTCGGCGTCTCCAACTTCCAGGCGGTCGAGGCGGTCAAACTGCTGTTGATCGTCTATCTGGCCGGCTATTTCGTACGCCACCAGGAAACGCTGCAACACACGCTGTTGGGCGTGGTCAAGCCGCTGGTGGTCGCCGGTGCGCTGATTGGCCTGCTGCTGGTGCAGCCCGATTTCGGCGGCGCCATGCTGCTGCTGGCGATTTCCGGCGGCATGATCTGGCTGGCCGGCGGCTCTGCGCGGCATCTGATCGGCATTGGTCTGGTCACCATTCCGCTGATCGTCATCGCCGCGCTCGCCGAGCCCTACCGGATGCGCCGGTTGTTCTCCTTCATGGATCCCTGGAAGGACCCGTTCGACGGCGGCTTCCAGCTGACGCAGGCACTGATCGCGGTCGGCCGTGGTGAGTGGTTCGGGGTGGGACTCGGCGAGAGCGTGCAGAAGCTGTTCTACCTGCCGGAGGCGCATACCGACTTCATTCTGGCGGTGATCGCCGAGGAGTTCGGCTTCTTCGGCATCCTGGCGATCATGGGGTTGTTTGCGGTGCTGACCGGGCGCGCTTTCCGTTTGGGCATCGAGGGACTGCGTCAGGGACGCGCTTTCGAGGCCTATCTGGCCTATGGACTGGCGCTGTGGTTCTCGATGCAGGCGGCGATCAGCATCGGCGTCAACATCGGCGCGCTGCCGACCAAGGGCCTGACCTTGCCGCTGATCAGTTCGGGCGGCTCCAGCGTGATCGTCAGTTGCATGGCGGTGGGGCTGCTGCTGCGCGTCAGCGCGGCCCTGCGCGAGCCGCGCAGCGTCGGCGCCTTCGAAGGCGTCGCACCGGGAGCCAGCCGATGAGCGCCCCGGTGCTGGTGATGGCGGGCGGCACCGGTGGCCATGTGTTCCCCGGCTTGGCGGTGGCCGCAGCGCTGCGCGCACGCGATGTGCCGGTGGTCTGGCTGGGCGCCGAGGGCGGGATGGAAGCAACGCTGGTGCCGCAGCACGGGCTTCCCTTCCGCGCCATCCAAGTGCGCGGCGTGCGCGGCAAAGGCTGGGCGCGCAAGCTGCGGATGCCGATCGACCTCCTGCGCGCCTTGCTGCAGGCGCGCCGCGTGCTGCGCAGCGTGCAGCCACGCAGCGTGCTCAGCCTCGGTGGCTATGCGGCCGGACCGGGCGGACTGGCGGCCTGGCTGATCGGCAAGCCGCTGCTGGTGCATGAGCAGAATCGCATTCCAGGACTGACCAATCAGGTGCTGGCGCGGATCGCGCGACGCGTACTGACCGGCTTCCCCGACGCTTTCCCCGGCCGCGGTGCCTGGGTGGGCAATCCGGTACGGGCGGCGATCGCGGCGCTGCCAGCGCCCGCCGAACGTTACGCTGCGCGCAGCGGCCCCGCCCGTTTGCTGGTGATCGGCGGCAGCCAAGGGGCGCGCGCGCTCAACCAGCGGCTGCCAGAAGCGCTGGCGGCGATGCCGGCCGAGACGCGCCCGCTGGTGCGTCATCAGTGCGGCGCCAAGATGGTGGACGAGGCGCGCGCCAGCTACGCCCGCGTCGGTGTCGCGGCCGAGATCACGCCCTTCATCGACGATATGGCCGCGGCCTACGCCTGGGCCGATCTGGTGCTGTGCCGCTCCGGCGCGCTGACCATCGCCGAACTCACCGCCGCCGGTTTGCCGGCGCTGCTGGTGCCCTATCCGCACGCGGTCGACGATCACCAGACCGCCAACGCGCGCTGGCTGACCGAGGCTGGCGCCGCGCAGCTGCTGCCGGAATCCGCAATGACTGTCTCTGCCCTCGGCGCTGAACTGACGCGCCTGCTATCCGATCGTACCCGGCTGCTGAGGATGGCGGAGGCGGCGCGTGCGCTGGCTCGCGTCGATGCGGCGGACGTGGTGGCGCAAGCCTGCCTGGAGGCCGGCGCATGAGCATCGCAGCCCGTTTTCGTCCCGGTCAGGATCTGATGCGCGCCTTCAAGCGCGTGCACTTCATTGGTATCGGCGGCGCCGGCATGAGCGGCATCGCCGAGGTCATGCACAACCTCGGTTATCAGGTCAGCGGCTCCGATCAAGCCAGTACGGCCGTCACCCGCCGGCTCGCCGAGCTCGGTCTGCGCATCGATCGCGGTCATGCCGCTGAGCACGTCGCCGAGGTCGATGTGGTGGTGGTGTCGAGCGCGATCCGCGCCGACAACCCGGAACTGGTGGCTGCTCGTCAGCGACGGCTGCCGGTGGTGCCGCGCGCCGAGATGCTGGGCGAACTGATGCGCTTCCGCCGCGGCATCGCGGTGGCGGGCACCCACGGCAAGACCACCACGACCAGCCTGATCGCCAGCGTGCTGGCCGAGGGCGATCTCGACCCCACCTTCGTCATTGGCGGACTGCTCAACAGCGCCGGCACGCACGCGCGCCTGGGGGCCGGTGAGTACCTGGTGGCAGAGGCCGACGAGAGCGACGGTTCCTTCCTGCTGCTGCAGCCGGTGATGGCGGTGGTCACCAACATCGACGCCGACCATCTGGAGAACTTCGGCGGCAGCTTTGATCGGCTGAAGCGCGCCTTCGACGAGTTCCTGCACCGGATGCCTTTCTACGGCCTCGCGATCCTGTGCGCCGACGACCCCGAGACGCGCGCGCTGGCCGAGCGCAGTCCGCGTGCGGTGCGTACCTACGGCTTCGCCGCCGACGCCGATGTGCGCGCGAGTGAGGTGGTGCAGCACGGCAGCGAGATGCGTTTCACGCTGCATCTGCCGGAAGAGCCGCCGCTGGCGGCGCGCCTGGCGCTGCCCGGCCGCCACAACGTTCAGAACGCCTGTGCCGCCGCCGCGATCGCGCTGGAAATCGGCATCGCGCCGCAAACCATCATCGACGGTCTGGCGCGCTTTGGCGGCGTCGGCCGGCGTTTCCACATCCATCCGCCGCTGGCGCTGCGCCAAGGGCAGGCGATGTTCGTCGACGACTACGGCCACCATCCGCGCGAACTACGCGCGGTGATCGAGGCCGCGCGCGGCGGCTGGCCGCAGCGGCGTCTGGTGCTGGCCTTCCAGCCGCATCGCTACACGCGGACGCGCGATCTGCTCGACGACTTCGCCGAAGTGCTCAGCCTCGCCGACGTCGTGGTGCTGAGCGAGGTGTATGCCGCCGGTGAGGCGCCGATTGCCGGTGCCGACGGACGCGCGCTGGCGCGCGCCGTGCGCACCCGCGGGCGCGTGGATCCGGTGTTCATCCAGCATCCGCGCGACCTGAAAACGGTGCTGCCGGATCTGCTGCGCGACGGCGATCTGCTGCTGCTGCAGGGCGCCGGTGACATCGGCGCCGTCGCGCAGGAACTGGAAACCCAGGGACTCAAAGACACGGGAGCGCAGGCATGACGCGGATCCACGACCCGCGCGAGTTTGGCCGCGTCGCGGTGGTGCTGGGTGGCACCAGCTCCGAGCGCGAGGTCTCGCTCAACAGCGGCAGCAATGTGCTGGCGGCGCTGCGCGCTCGCGGCATCGATGCCACGCCGATCGACGGGATCCCGGCGCTGATCGCGCACATCCAGGCGGGCCGCTGCGATCGCGTGTTCAACATCCTGCACGGGCGCGGTGGCGAGGACGGCGTGCTGCAAGGGGCGCTGGAAGCCCTCGGCGTGCCCTATACCGGCTCGGGCGTGTTGGGTTCGGCGCTGACCATGGACAAGGTGCGCACCAAGCGCGTCTGGCAGGCGCTCGGCATCCCGACACCGGCCTCGGCGGTGCTGCATCCGGGCGACGACGTCGCTGCCGCCATCGCCGCGGTCGGATTCCCCGCCATCGTCAAACCTTCGCGCGAGGGCTCCAGCGTTGGTGTGACCCGGGTGTTCCAGCCGGCCGATCTGCCGGCAGCGATCGAACTGGCGGCGCGCTACGACGGCGAGTTGTTGGTCGAACAACTGATCGAGGGGCCGGAGCTGACCGTCGGCATCCTCGATGGCCAGGCCTTGCCCAGCATCCGCATCGTGCCGCCCGGCGAGTTCTACGATTACCACGCCAAGTACGTGTCGGACGACACCCAGTACCTGTGCCCGGGCCTCGCGCCGGCGCAGGAGGACGCATTGCGCGCCCTGTGCGAGCGCGCCTTCGCTGCGGTGGGCGCCGCCGGTTGGGGGCGTATCGACGTGATGCAGGACCGCGCCTGCCAGTTCTATCTGCTGGAGGTCAACACCACGCCCGGCATGACCAGTCACAGCCTGGTGCCGAAGGCGGCGCGTCAGGCCGGCCTCGATTTCGAATCGCTGTGCTGGCGCATTCTCGAAACCAGCGTTCGGGACGCGCGCCCATGAGCACCTTCGTGCGCCGCAGTTGGGTGATGAGCGCCTCGGCCATTCTGGCCGTGCTGGCGCTGGTCGTCCTGATTGCCGGCGCCGTGATGGCGCGCAACGGCGGTGCTTTGCTGCCCTTCCGCTGGGTGGATGTCAGCGCGCCCTTCGAGCGCGTCAGCGCCGAGCAGATCCGCGCCGCGGTCGCGCCGGCGGCCTCCAGTGGCTTCTTCAGCATCGATCTGGCAGCCGCGCGCGAACGCGTGCTGGCCTTGCCCTGGGTGGCCGAGGCCGAAGTGCGCAAGCAGTGGCCCGATACGCTGTACGTGCGCGTCCGTGAGCGCGAGGTGCTCGGTCACCTCGGTGAGGAGCAGCTGATCGACGTCAACGGTGCGGTGTTCCAGGCGCGTGGCGCCGGCGAGACCCGCGGTCTGCCGCAGCTCGACGCCGCGCCGGCGCAGATGGCGACGCTGACCGAACACTACCGCCGGGCGCAGCACGATCTGGAAGGCATGGGGCGCACCATCGTCGGCGCACGTCTGTCGCCGCGCGGCGCGCTCGAGTTCCAGCTCAACGACGGTCTGACCGTGCAGCTCGGCAGCCGCGATGTGGATGCGCGCTGGAACCGATTTGTCCGCAGCCTGCCGAATCTGGCCACGCTGGATCCGCGCCCGATTGCGCTGGCTGACCTGCGCTACACCCACGGATTCGCCGTGCGCTATGCCGACAGCACGCCGCCCTCTACCGACACCAGCCCTGAAAGCCGCCCATGACCCGCAAGTCTGACAAGTCCCTGATCGTCGGCCTCGACATCGGCACCTCCAAGGTGGTGGCGATGGTCGGCGAGTACGTGCCCGGCGAAGCGGTGGACGTCATCGGCCTCGGCTCGCATCCCTCGCGCGGCATCAAGCGCGGCGTGGTCGTGGATATCGAGTCCACCGTGCAATCGATCCAGCGCGCCATCGAAGAGGCCGAGCAGATGAGCGGCTGCGAGATCCGCTCGGTCTACGCGGGGATCAGCGGCAGCCACGTCAAGAGCCTGAACTCGCACGGCATCGTCGCCATCCGCGATAAGGAAGTGACCGATTTCGATGTGGACCGCGTGCTCGATGCCGCGCGGGCAATGCCGATCCCGGCCGACCAGAAAATCCTGCATGTGCTGCCGCAGGAGTATGTGATCGACGAGCAGGAAGGGATCCGCTTTCCTATCGGCATGAGTGGTGTGCGGCTGGAGGCGCGTGTCCATCTGGTCACGGCGGCGGCCAGCGCGGCGCAGAACATCACCAAGTGCATCGCCCGCTGCGGCCTGCAGGTCGATGATCTGATCCTGCAGCCGCTGGCGGCCAGCCACGCCGTGCTGACCGACGATGAGCGCGCGCTCGGCGTGGCGCTGATCGACATCGGCGCCGGTACCACCGACATCGTGGTGTTTGCCCAGGGTGCGATTCGACATACGGCCGTGCTGCCGATCGCCGGTGACCAGGTCACCAACGACATCGCCGTCGCCTTGCGCACGCCGACCCAGCACGCCGAGGAAATCAAGCTGAAGTACGCCTGCGCGCTGGCCAATCTGGCGACCGCCGAGGAGAGCATCCAGGTGCCGAGCGTGGGCGACCGCGCACCGCGCCGGCTGGCGCGGCAGACGCTGGCGGAGGTGGTGCAGCCGCGCTACGAGGAGTTGTTCTCGCTGGCGCAGGCGGAGCTGCGCCGCAGCGGCTTCGAGGATCTGATCGCGGCGGGCATCGTGCTGACCGGCGGCGCTGCCCGCATGGAAGGCGCGGTCGAACTGGCTGAAGAGATCTTCCACATGCCGGTGCGTCTGGGCGTGCCCCAGCACGTCAGCGGACTGGCGGAAATTGTCGGCAATCCCATCCATGCCGCCGGCGTTGGGCTGCTGATCTACGGCGCCCATGTCGATCGCCCACGTGCCGCGACGCGACCACAGAGCGGCGCGCGCAGTCTGTGGGAGAAGGTCAAGCACTGGGTGGGTGGCGAGTTTTGAAATCCGGCGGCGCCAGAGGGCGTGCGCCGGAGTAGGTGAGGGCGGTGGGTCACCAGGGGAGTGACCACCGGGGGACGCCGACTCGTGCATGGATGCGCGGATCGGCAAAGGACGACAACTGGCTGGCTATACGAGAGGGTTATGACCATGTTTCAGCTTATGGAGAGTGCGACTCCCAGCGCGGTGATCAAAGTCATCGGCGTCGGCGGCGGCGGTGGCAATGCGGTTACCCACATGTTGGGGGGCAACATCGAGGGCGTGGAGTTCGTCTGCGCGAACACCGACGCCCAGGCGCTCAAGCGCGTCGAGGGCATCACCCAGCTGCAATTGGGGGGCAATGTCACCAAGGGACTTGGCGCAGGGGCCAATCCCGAGGTCGGCAGGCAGGCAGCGATCGAGGACCGTGAGCGCATCAGCGAAGCGCTGCGCGGTGCCGACATGGTGTTCATCACCGCCGGCATGGGCGGCGGCACCGGCACCGGTGCGGCCCCGGTCATCGCCCAGATCGCCAAGGATCTGGACATTCTGACCGTCGCGGTGGTCACCAAGCCCTTCCCCTTCGAGGGGCGCCGCCGCATGCAGGTGGCGATGAAGGGCATCGAAGAGTTGGCGCAGCACGTCGACTCGCTGATCACCATTCCCAACGAGAAGCTGCTGACTGTGCTCGGGCGCGAAGTCTCGCTGCTGAATGCCTTCCGCGAGGCCAATGACGTGCTGCTCGGCGCTGTGCAGGGTATTGCCGACCTGATCACCCGTCCGGGCTTGATCAACGTCGACTTCGCCGACGTGCGCACCGTGATGAGCGAAATGGGCCTGGCGATGATGGGCACCGGACGCGCGCGCGGCGACGACCGCGCTGTCGCAGCCACCGAGTCGGCCATCGGCAACCCGCTGCTGGAAGACATCAACCTGAAGGGCGCCTGCGGCATCCTGGTCAACATCACCGCAGGTCCGAATCTGACCATGCGCGAGTACAACGAGGTTGGCCAGACGGTGGCCGAGTTCGCCGCCGATGACGCCAACATCAAGATCGGCACCGTGCTCGACATGGATCTGGAAGACGAGATCCGCGTCACTGTGGTCGCGACCGGCTTGAACCGTCAGGCGCAGCGCGCGCCGGTGGTCGACAGCTTCACCAACGCCGCACCCGCCCGCAACAACTTCCGCGTGGTGCGTCCGCAGGTCGAAGCCGAGCCGGTGGTGGCTGCGCAGCCGCAGCCCACGCAGCGGCCGCAGCCGGCGCGTCGCTTTGGCGCGGGTGGCGCAGCAGCCGCCGCAGTACCGGCAGCGACGCCGGAGTCGGAGTACGACTATCTGGACATTCCGGCCTTCCTGCGACGCCAGGCTGACTAAGTCGGCCTGAGCGCAGAAGCGCGGAACAGACCAGCCAGCACCGCCGGGGCGCCAGGATGGCCCCCGGCGGTGGCGTGTGCCGTTTGTGGCAGCCAAGGGCAAAAACGCGGCGAAAATGCCGAGGGTTGTGGCAGGCGCGCAACACAGTGTTGCGAGAATCGCCACTTTGGTCTTTGCGCGGTCAAGGTCGTGTGCTACGATCCTTCGGCCGTATTGCCCGATCGCAGCAGAGACCACACACGATGATTCGTCAGCGCACGTTGAAAAACGTCATCCGCGCAACGGGCGTAGGCATTCACTCAGGGCAGAAGGTGTACATGACGCTGCGGCCGGCGGCGGTCAACACCGGCATCGTGTTTCGTCGCACGGATCTCGCCGAGCCCGTTTGTTTGCATGCGCGCGCCGAGAACGTCGGCGACACCAGCTTGTCCACCGCTTTGGTCAAGGACGGCGTCCGCGTCGCCACCATCGAGCACTTGCTGTCGGCCTTCGCCGGCCTCGGCATCGACAACGCCTACATCGACCTGTCGGCTTCGGAAGTGCCGATCATGGACGGTAGCGCCGGTCCCTTCGTGTTCCTGCTGCAATCGGCGGGCATCGAAGAGCAGAACGCACACAAGCGCTTCATCCGCATTCGCAAGGAAATCGTCGTCCGTGATGGCGACAAGTGGGCCCGCTTCGAGCCCTTCGACGGTTTCAAGGTCGGCTTCTCCATCGAGTTCGACCACCCCGCCTTCAGCCAGAAGAGTTGCCGCGCCGAGATCGACTTCTCGACCACCTCCTTCGTCAAGGAAGTGAGCCGCGCCCGCACCTTCGGCTTCATGCGCGACATCGAGATGTTGCGTGAACGCAATCTGGTACTCGGCGGCTCGATGGACAATGCCATCGTCCTCGACGACTACCGCGTGCTCAACGAAGACGGTCTGCGGTACGAGGACGAGTTCGTCAAGCACAAGATTCTGGACGCGATCGGCGATCTGTATCTGTTGGGCCGCAGCCTCATCGGTGCGTTCTATGGACACAAATCCGGTCACTTCCTCAACAACAAGCTCTTGCGAGCCCTGGTGGCCGACGAGAGTGCCTGGGAAGAAGTCGTATTCGACCGCCCGGAAGAGGTACCGATTTCCTACGCGCATCCCGCTCAAGCGGTGTGACGCGCAGGGCAGCCGACCACTGCCCCGGTCGGCGTCTAGAAGAACAAGCAGGACCAAAGCTACACATCAGCAGGATGCTGAAGGCCCACGGGCCACGACACGGCCGGCGTAAGTCGGTCGGTTTCAACGGTAGCCGGTGAGGTACCGCGGAAACAGGGTCGTACGTGTCTACGCGAACGGGGAATTCGCGTCGGGGCGGGCGACCTTCACGGTGAGTCGCAATACCTCCGAACCGAGGACTTTCTGGGCCTCGAGGAGGAGTTGTCGGCTCGACAGGCGCAGCTTGGACGCCCAATCGGGCGTACGCGCCAGGAACACCAGATGTCCGTCGCGGCAGTTGGCGAGACGGCATTGGGCGGCAAGGGCAGGCGGGAGTACGGCACGCAGACGCCGATCCAGACTGTCCAGATGTTGGGCATGGGAAACCAGCGCCGACAGGCCACTCAGTTCCTGCAGCGTGTCACCAAGCTTGGGGTAGCGGGGCATCGCGTATCTCTGGGCGCACCGGCGAAGGTGAATGAGGGTCAGGCGAGATGAACATCATACTGATTGGTGGTCCGCGTTCGGGTTCCAGGTCGATCAACCTCGCATGCACGCGCATGCGCTGGCTCATGGCCGGTACCGCCGTGGTGATCCTGAGCACGGTCGTAGGCCTCGGCTTTCTGATTGGCCGCGACTTCGGCACGGTCGAAGGGCTGACGCGCTCGGAAGTCGATGCTTTGCGGCAACAGCTGCTCACGCAGCAGGCGCAGCTCGATGAAACCGAATCGCGCTCCAAGCGCGACCTCGATGCGCTGGCAATCCAGCTGGGCGATCTGCAGGCGCAAGCGGCGCGACTGAACGCCCTCGGTCAGCGACTGACCCGGATGGGCAAGCTCGACGACGGTGAGTTTGATTTCAACAAGGCACCGAGCATCGGCGGCCCGGAAGAGCACCGCCCCAGCGACAGCAACTTCCTGGCGCCGGAGTTCAATGCCACGCTGAATCGCCTGCGCTCGGAGTTCGAACTGCAGGCCGAGCAACTCGGTGTGCTCGAAACGCTGCTGCTGGACCGCGATCTGGAAGCCGAGTTCATGCCCTCGGGCATGCCGGTGCGCACCGGCTTCATGGCGTCCAACTTCGGTGAACGCATCGATCCCTTCACCGGGGCGCGTGCCTTCCACGCTGGCGTGGATTTCGACGGCAACAAGGGCACCGATATCTATTCGGTGGCCAGCGGTGTGGTCATCTTCGCCGGTCGCCACCCGAGCTACGGCAACATGATCGATATCGATCACGGCAACGGTTACACCACCCGCTATGCCCATAACGACAAGAATCTGGTCAAGGTGGGCGATGTGGTGACCGCGGGACAGCTGGTCGCCAAGATGGGCGCCACGGGTCGCGCGACCGGCTCGCATCTGCACTTCGAGGTCTGGTACGAAGGCAAAGCCATCAATCCGAAGAAGTACGTCAGCGCCATCCGTTGAGCGCGAGCGTTATCGGTTGTGACCCGAGGGCCGCCATCGAGCGGCCCTTGATTTATCCAGCGCAGACCTCCATTACCCGCGCTGCCGCAGAACGACGCGGCCGCTGCCCAGGCACACGGCAGTCGCCACTGGGCGAATCGGGTAGACTCGCCGCCCCCGCTATCCTCTCACTTCGGCTTCACATCCCATGCTCAATGCACTACTGACCCGGATCTTTGGCAGTCGAAACGACCGCGTGGTCCGCGGCTTGCGCAAGTCCGTCGCCCGCATCAACGAACTCGAACCCAGCTTTCAGGCGTTGAGCGATGCCGACTTGCGCGCGAAGACAGAGGAGTTCCGCAAGCGGCTGGCGGACGGCCAGACAGTGGACCAGCTGATGCCCGAAGCTTTCGCCGCCGTGCGTGAAGCGGCGCGACGCGCGCTCGGTTTGCGTCACTACGATGTGCAGCTGATCGGCGGCATGGTGCTGCATCAGGGCAAGATCGCCGAAATGCGCACCGGCGAAGGCAAGACGCTGGTGGCCACGCTGCCGGTCTATTTGAACGCGCTGCCCGGCAAGGGCGTGCACGTGGTGACCGTCAACGATTACCTGGCCAAGCGTGACGCCGCCTGGATGACTCCGGTGTATGCCGCGCTCGGCATGACGGTCGGCGTGATCGTGCCCGGTCAGAGCATGGAATCGAAGCGTCAGGCCTATGCCTGCGACATCACCTACGGCACCAACAACGAATACGGTTTCGACTATCTGCGCACCAACATGGCGTTCTCGTCGGCCGACCGCCTGCAGCGCGGCCTGCATTACGCCATCGTCGACGAGGTCGACTCCATCCTGATCGACGAAGCGCGCACGCCCCTGATCATTTCCGGCCCGGCGGATGAGTCGCCCGAGCTCTACGTCAAGATCAACCGCATCGCGCCGCTGCTGAAGCGCCAGAAGTCCGAGGAAGACGAAGGCGATTTCTGGGTCGACGAGAAGCAGAAGCAGGTGCACCTGTCCGAGAGTGGCATGCACCACGTCGAGCAGATCCTCGCCCAGAACGGCGTGATCAAGGCCGACGAGAGCCTGTATGACGTGCAGAATCTCGCTGTCGTTCACCATTTGAACGCCGCGCTGCGCGCGGTGCACCTGTATCAGCGCGATGTGGACTACATCGTGCGCGATGGCGAAGTGATCATCGTCGACGAGTTCACCGGCCGCACGCTGCCGGGCCGGCGCTGGTCGGACGGCCTGCATCAGGCGGTGGAAGCCAAGGAAAACGTGCCGATCCAGCGCGAGAACCAGACGCTGGCCTCGATCACCTTCCAGAACTACTTCCGCATGTACAAGAAGCTGGCCGGCATGACCGGCACGGCGGACACCGAGGCCTTCGAGTTCCAGAGCATCTACGGCCTCGAAGTGATCGTCATCCCGACGCACCGGCCAATGGTGCGCAAGGACATGACCGACCTCGTGTTCCTGTCGCGCAAGGACAAGTACGCCGCCATCATCGAAGACATCCGCGGGCGCCGCGCCCAGCATCAGCCGACGTTGGTGGGCACCACCTCGGTGGAGGCCTCGGAGCTGCTGTCGGGTCTGTTGAAGAAAGAGGGCATTCCGCACGAAGTGCTGAACGCCAAGCAGCATGAGCGTGAGGCCCATATCGTCGCCCAGGCGGGACGTCCGGGCGCGGTCACCATCGCCACCAACATGGCCGGTCGCGGTACCGACATCGTGCTCGGCGGCAGCCTGGAGGCTGAACTGCATGCGCTGGGTCCGGATACCACCGACGCCCAGCGCGACGCCGTGCGCGCCGAGTGGAAGCTGCGCCACGAGGAAGTGCTGAAGGCCGGCGGCCTGCACATCATCGGTACCGAGCGTCACGAGTCCCGCCGCATCGACAACCAGTTGCGCGGTCGCGCCGGTCGCCAGGGCGATCCCGGTTCCAGCCGCTTCTACCTCGCCTTCGAAGACAATCTGATGCGCATCTTCGCCTCCGACCGTCTGGCCGCGCTGATGCAGCGTCTGGGCATGAAGGAAGGCGAGTCGATCGAACATCCGCTGGTCAACCGTGCCATCGAGAACGCGCAGCGCAAGGTCGAGGCCCACAACTTCGACATCCGCAAGCACTTGCTCGACTTCGATGACGTCGCCAACGACCAGCGCAAGGTCATTTACGAGCAGCGCAACGAGATCATGGATGCGGCCGACATCCAGGAGACGCTGACCGCCGTACGCCACGACGTGGTGCGGCAGATGACGCAGACCCACGTGCCAGCGGATTCGATCGACGAGCAGTGGGATCTGGATGGCCTCAAGCGCGTGTTCGCAGACGAGCTCGGAGTCGAGATGGAACCGCGCAGCTGGGTCAAGGAAAATCCGGACATCAATGCCGACGGCATTACCGAGCATGTGATCGAGGCGGTGGATCGCCACTTCCGCGAGCGCGAGACGGTGATGGGCTCCGAGATCACCCGTATGGCGGAAAAGGCCATTCTGCTGAACGTGCTCGACAGCCAGTGGAAAGACCATTTGGCGCGGATGGACTACCTGCGTCAGGGCATTCATTTGCGCGGCTACGCGCAGAAGCAGCCCAAGCAGGAGTTCAAGCGCGAGGCCTTCGAGCTGTTCGAGCAGATGCTGGGTCGCGTCAAGAGCGAGACCATCCGCATGCTGGCGCGCGTCCGCGTGCGCAGCGAGAACGAGCTGGAAGAAGCCGAGCAGCAGCGCCGGCGTCCGGCGCCGATGGAGTATCAGCACGCAGACGTCGGCACCTTGGGCGTCGACGACGAAGCCGCGCAGGCGCAGGGACTGGCGCCGGAAGGCTGGGATGCCGCCGCGCAGCAGCGCCCGGCCACCGTGCGCGCCGCCGCTGACAAGGTCGGTCGCAACGATCCCTGTCCTTGCGGTTCCGGCAAGAAATACAAGCAATGCCATGGGCGGCTGGACTGAGCCTTGAGCGCAGCGCCGCGAGCAGTCGCGGTTGCTGCGGGCTTGCTGCAGCGGGCCGACGGGCGCTGGCTGTTGGCGCAACGCCCGGTCGGCAAGGCGGACGCCGGACTGTGGGAGTTTCCGGGCGGCAAGCTGAAGCCGGGCGAGAGCGCTGACCGCGCGCTCGGCCGGGAACTGCACGAAGAGTTGGGCATCTCGATCGAAGGCAGCGAGGCGCTGGCGATCGTCACCCCGACGTATGCCCAACGTGGCTTGCGCCTGCATGGACGGGTTATCCGCCATTGGCGCGGCGATCCCGCGGCGCACGAGCACCAAGCGCTGCGCTGGGTCGAGACGCGTGAGCTGATTCGCTATCCGATGCCGCGGCCGGACTGGCCGCTACGCGCGCGCATCGCGCTGTCGCCGCAGTACGCCATCACGCCAGAACCCGACGCCTGTGCGAGTTTCGCGGCAGAACTGCGTGCGACGCTGGCCCGGCCCGGGCTCGGCATGATCAGTCTGCGGATGCGCCGCGCCGATGCGGAGGCCCTGCAACGACAGGCCGAGATCTTCCTATCCGTCGTCCGCGCCGAACGGCCCGAGGTGTGGACGCTCTTGCACGGCGACCCGGCTGAGGCCAAGGCGCTGGGATTCGACGGCGTCCATCTGAGCAGCGCGGCGCTGCGCGAGCAGACCGGTCGTCCACCCGCTGCGCTCTGGGTGCTGGCCTCGGTCCACAATGGCGCGGAGCTCATGGCCGCCGCCCAACTGGGCGTGGACGCCGCCGTGCTCGCGCCGGTGGCCGCGACCGCCACGCATCCCGGGGCGCCGGGCTTGGGCTGGAAACGTTTTGCCCGACTGGCGCGTGGCGGCGCGATGCCGATCTACGCGCTCGGCGGCGTGCGCCCGGAGCAACTCGCCGAGGCGCAGGCGCACGGCGCCTTCGGCATCGCCGCCATTCGTGGCTACTGGGCTGCCAGGGTCAGATAGCGACGATGGCAGCACCGGGCCTGGCGCTGCAGCGCGTCCAGACTGCCGGTATTGCGAATCACCTCGTCGGCGCAGGCGAGACGCGCCGGACGGTCGGCCTGCGCCGCCAGCATCCGATCGGCCAAATCGACGCTGATCCCATCGCGCGCCTGCAGTCGCGCGCGTTGCGATGCCGGATCGCAATCGACCACCAGCACCCTCTGCACCCAGTCGTACTGAGCTGATTCGACCAACAGCGGCACCGCCAGCACCACATACGGGCCCGCGGCAGCGCCAACTTGCGCTGCGGCCACTGCGCGGATGCGCGGATGCAGGATCGCCTCCAGCGACTGACGCGCCGGCGCATCCTCGAACACGCGGCGGCGCAGCGCAGCCCGATCCAGGCTGCCGTCGGCCGTTAGCACGTCAGGCCCGAATCGGGCGCAGACTGCTGCCAGGCCCTCGCTGCCGGGTTCGACCACCTCCCGCGCGATCACATCGGTATCGACCAGCGTCGCGCCGAGTTGCACCAGCGCAGCGGCAACGGCCGACTTGCCCGAAGCAATCCCACCGGTCAGGCCGACGACGAAGGCGGCCATGCCTCAGCCCGGAAAGATCGGCAGCAGCGTGCGCAACTGCGGACCGGCAATCATGTAGACGAATCCCGCTGCGGCGAGATAGGGGCCAAAGGACATTGGCAGCTGCGCATCGCGACCTCTGGTCAGGATCAGGATGCTCCCGAGCAGGGCGCCGACGACCGAGGACAGCAGGATAATCGGCAGCAGGGACGCCGGCCCGAACCAGGCGCCGAGCGCCGCGAGCAGCTTGAAGTCACCGTAGCCCATGCCCTCCTTGCCGGTCAGCAGCTTGAACAGCCAGTACACGCTCCACAAGCTCAGGTACCCGGCGGCCGCGCCCACGATGGCCTGTTCGGGCCCCACCAGCAAAGGCCACAGACTGACAAGCAAACCGAGCCACAACAGCGGCAGCGTCAGCTTGTCGGGCAAATACTGGGTGCGCAGGTCGATCCCGGCCAGCGCGATCAAGGTCCAGGTCAGCACGATTGCGCCACCCGCCTGCGGCGTCAGTCCGAAGCGCCAGACACACAAGGCGGTTGCAACGCCGGTGGCCAACTCCACCAGCGGATACTGCGGGGAAATGCGGACACCGCAAGCGCGGCAACGGCCGCGCAGCATCAAATAGCCGAGCACGGGAATGTTGTCGTACCAGCGGATCGGCGTCAGGCATTTCGGACAGTGCGATTGCTCGCGCACGACGCCCGGCGGCGCCGGATCGGCGCCGGCCTCGATCCCAAGGATCTGCCGCGCATCCACTTCCCATTCGTGCTGCATGCGCCGCGGCAGCCGCAGGATCACCACATTCAAGAAGCTGCCAACGATCAGGCCCAGCGCCGCTGCGCACAGCCACTGGATCCAGGGTTCCACCAGCACGATGGCCATCAGTCCTTGGTCACTCGATTCATTTCGGCAAGCGAGATCATCCCGGCTTTGGCCTTCATCAGCGCCGAACGACGGAGATCGGGTATGCCCGAGCGCAGCGCCGCTTCGCCGATCTGCAAGGCGTTGCCGCCGCCGAGAATGATCTTGGCAATCTCTTCGCTCAACGGCATCACCTGATAGATGCCGGTGCGGCCCTTGTAGCCCTCATTGCAGCCCGAGCAGCCGGCCGGCTCGAACAACTGCATGCTGCCGAGGTCCTCCTCGGTGAATCCCTCTGCGATCAGAGCATGTTTCGGCAGCGCCAGCGGACGTTTGCAGTCATGCAGTCGCCGCGCCAGACGCTGCGCGATCACCAGCGTCACCGAGGAGGTGATGTTGTAGGGCGCGATGCCCATGTTCATCAGGCGAGAGATGGTCTGCGGCGCATCGTTGGTATGCAGCGTCGACAAGACCATGTGACCGGTCTGGGCCGCCTTGATCGCGATCTCGGCCGTCTCCAGGTCGCGAATCTCGCCGACCATGATCACGTCGGGATCCTGGCGCAGGAAGGAGCGCAGCGCGGCGGCAAAGGTCATGCCTGCCTTGTTGTTCATCTGCACCTGATTGATGCCAGTGACACGGATTTCCACCGGATCCTCGGCCGTCGAGATGTTGCGCTCATCGGTGTTCAGGATGTTGAGCGCGGTGTACAGGGACACCGTCTTGCCGCTGCCCGTCGGGCCGGTCACCAGCACCATGCCGTAGGGCTTGGCGATGGCAGCGAGGAACAAGCGCTTCTGATCTTCCTCGTAGCCGAGCTTGTCGATGCCGAGCTTGGCCGCGGAACCATCCAGGATACGCAGCACGATCTTTTCGCCGAACAGGGTCGGACAACTGCTGACGCGGAAGTCCACCGCCTTGGTCTTCGACAGGTTCAGCTTGATGCGGCCGTCCTGCGGCACGCGCTTCTCAGCGATGTCGAGTGCCGACATCACCTTCAGACGCGCCGAGATGCGCGTGCTCAGCTTGATCGGTGCTGTGGCGACCTGTTTCAGCATGCCGTCCATGCGGAAGCGCACGCGAAAGGCGTGCTCATAGGGCTCGAAATGGATATCGGAAGCGCCGCGCTTGATGGCATCGACGAGCACCTTGTTGACGAAGCGCACCACCGGCGTGTCGTCGCCGCCCTGCACGTCCACACCCGTGCTCGGGCCTTCCATGTCGTCATCGCCACCGACGGTATCGAGGTTTTCCAGACCTTCGGCGTCCTCCATGCCCTCCGGCATGGTGTCACCTTGCGATAGTGCCTGTTCGATCAGTCGCGTCAGCGTGTTGTCATCGATGATGACCGGCTCTACCAGCATCTTGGACTGAAACTTGATGTCCTCGAGCGCGCGGTCATTGGTCGGATCGGCGATGCCGATGAACATCCGGTTGCCGCGCTTGTACAGCGGCACCGCGCGATATTTCTCGATCAGCCCAGGCTCGATGGCCTTGATCGGGCACTGCCGGATGTCGATCGAGGAGCCATCGAACAGCGGCACGCCGAACTCGTGGCTGGCCGCCGCCGCAGTCGCGCGCGGATCCGCCATGCCATTTTCGGTCAGATAGGCGATCAGCGATACGCGCTGCTTGGACGACGCCTCCGTCGCCTTGCGAGCATCCGCTTCCGAGAGCGCGCCCTCCATCACCATGCGCCGCGCCACACCCGAGAGCCCGGTCAAAGCAAACTGAGAAGTGGTCGTTGCCATCGCTTGCGCCTCCGCCCAAACCAACCCCGATGCTCGCGCCTATCGGTCGCTCAAGCAAGCGAGTTGCCGTTGGCGTATGGCGCTGGCCCGAAGCAGGACATCCGGCCGCACAATGCTCGAAGCGATCACAAGAACGAGCGCAAACCCGATGATTCTCCGCACTATGGTTCACCGGGTGGCGATCAGCTGTGGCACAATCTTCCGGCCCCCATGCCGCTTGGATTGCGGCCACTTGGGTAGTTCCGGGGGTGATCGACCGCTCGACAGCGAGGACGGACAGCATGGCAACCGCGAAAGCAGCCCCGAAGGCACGCGCAGCAAGCACGAGCGCACTCCAGACCTTCGTTTGGGAAGGAACCGACAAGCGCGGTGTCAAGATCAAGGGCGAGGAGCTCGGAAAGAGCGCCAATCTGGTCAAGGCCCATCTGCGCAAGCAGGGCATCAACGCCAACAAGATCTCGCAAAAGCGAGCCGCGCTGTTCGGCAAGGCCGGCAAGAAGATTTCGTCGCAAGACATTGCCATCTTCTCGCGCCAGATGGCGACGATGATGCAGGCCGGCGTGCCGATGGTGCAGAGCGTCGAGATGATCTCCGGTGGCGCGACCAATCCGCGCCTCAAGGACATGCTGAACGCGATCAAGACGGACATTGAAGGCGGCTCGTCGCTGTCGGAGGCGCTCGGCAAGTTTCCGGTGCAATTCGACGAGTTGTACGTCAACCTGGTGCGTGCGGGTGAATCAGCAGGCGTTTTGGATGTGGTCCTCGACACCATTGCCTCGTACAAGGAAAACACGGAAGCGCTGAAAGGCAAGATCAAGAAAGCGCTGTTCTATCCGGCGGCCGTCATCGCGGTTGCGCTGCTGGTGAGTTCGGTAATTCTGATCTACGTGGTACCTCAATTTGAAGCGCTATTCAAAGGTTTCGGCGCCGACCTGCCGTCGTTCACGCAGATGATTGTAGAAGCATCGCGGTTTATGGTCAGTTATTGGTGGTTGGTCTTTGGTGTGGTCGGTGGTGCAATCTTCGGCTTCGTTGAAGGCATCAAACGTTCCAGGAACTTCGCCCGTATCGTCGATCGCGCCATGTTGAGGTTGCCTGTCATCGGCAAAATTTTGCATCAATCGGCCGTTGCTCGCTTTGCACGCACACTGTCGATTACTTTCAAAGCGGGTGTACCTTTGGTGGAGGCACTAGACACCACCAGCGGCGCTACCGGAAACATCATCTACGACGAGGCGGTCAAGCGCATTCGTGACGACGTGTCGGTGGGCCATCAGCTCAATCTGGCGATGCGCCAGGTGAACCTCTTTCCGGTCATGGTGGTTCAAATGACAGCCATCGGTGAAGAGTCGGGTGCGTTGGACACCATGTTGCTGAAGGCTGCTCAATTTTATGAGCAAGAGGTCAACAACGCAGTAGACGCACTCTCCAGTCTGCTGGAGCCCATGATCATGGTTGTCATTGGCGTGTTTGTCGGCGGATTGGTGATCGGGCTCTATCTGCCGATCTTCAAGCTCGCGGCGGTGGTCTGATCCAAGACGCTCGTGGCAAATGAAGCAGCAGGCGCCGCCGCGCCTGCACGGGGACTGATCGCGAACTTCGCAGAGGTCGCTCTGTTATGGGCGCCGCCGGCCGCTTTTCTGTTGGCCTACTCGACGTTTGGTGCGCGCTATGAGGATGCGCTTTCGCACTTGAGCCTCGTGGTGCCGCTGCTGATCTGTTACACGAGCGCGCGCTTGCTTGGTGAGTACTGCTCCCCGACTGTGCGCGTTGTTTGGCGTTATGGATGCGCGTTCGTTTTGACGCTGTATGTATTGGCCGCTACGGCCTATTACTTGGCGGCGTATATCGGACTGCAATCTTGGGGCCGCGTAGTGACGTGGCGCTTGATTGAGACCTACGCGGCGCAATCTGACGCGCTGATGGACGTGCTGGGTGTCGGCGCCGGTCTCGCGATCGCCGCAGCGGTGGCCAGTGTGGTCACTGCGCATGCATTGTGTGTGGTCGCCGTCCACGGGGCGACGTGGACGAACGGGATTCGCCGGCGTATACGCGGCAGGGTCGTCGTGGTGGCATTCCCGGCCTTAGTAGCGTTGACCGCGCTGCAATTTGGAAAGTTTGCGCTGCTGCACGACACGAGCGACGGCGAACCCTTCAAACTGACCTTTTTTCCGGAGGAAGTGGGCACTCGGCTGCAGTCGTTCAATACCGCTGGCTCAAAGCGTCTGGATGAGTTGGAGCGCGAGGCCAAGCGTGCCTACCGGCCTCTGGCGAACCCGCCGACGCGCGATGTGTATTTGATCGTGGGGGACGCGCTGCGTTGGAATCACATGAGCGTGTATGGGTACGCTCGCGACACCACCCCGTTTCTGCGCGAGCTGGTTGCTGCGCACAAGTCGTATATCGCCACCCATGCCTACTCGACGTGTTCAGAGTCGTCATGCGGCTTGTTGGCGATGATTCGATCAAAATTCGTGCATCAGCTCTCTACTGTCTCCTTCTCATTGGTAGACGTTCTGCGCATGCACGGATATCAGGCGCACTTCATTTTGGGTGGCGACCATACGAATTTCTACGGACTGC
Organism: Lysobacterales bacterium; assembly: GCA_046346965.1. GTDB lineage: Bacteria > Pseudomonadota > Gammaproteobacteria > Xanthomonadales > SZUA-5 > JAXMHB01. Next base: position 12,857 of record JAXMHB010000006.1, on the reverse strand, counting down.
GTGATGCGTACGGCGAGGTGGATTCGTATTACGATGGCGCCAGCGCCGTCGGCTATTACATGAATGACGACGACTTTGTCGTCAAGCGGGCGGAAGAGGTCGTGCAGGCGCAGGCGCCACCCTTGTTCGTGCAGTTTCACCTGATGTCGACGCATGGTTTGGGGCGGAAGAAAGCGGAGTTCCAGCGCTGGACACCAGTCGACAACTACTATCGAACGGCGGGCCGGGCGAAGGTGCGCGAGAGCGCTTCCAGTGCGGCCACGACCAATTTCTATGACAACGGTGTACTGCAATTCGATGACTATGTACGCAGGATCCTCGATGTCATCAAAACGCGCGGGCGGTTGGACCGTGCCGTGGTTGTGATTGTCGCCGACCATGGCGAGATGTTGGGTGAGCACGGGCTTTTCGGGCACGCCAAGGGGCTAGCCGAAGAGGCGGTGAGGGTGCCGATCTTGGTCATCGACTTCGCTGGCGATGTGGGCGCGTCGCAGCAGGTGGATCGGGTGGCCAATCTGGTGGATGTTGCGCCTACGATCGCAAGCGTGCTGGGCGTCCCGATCCCCAGTACCTGGATGGGTATGCCGCTGTCATCGGCTGCCCGCGCGGACGAGCGTTTGATGTGGCTGCAGCAGGGCACCGCCGTGGGGGTTGTCAGCAGTACGCCGAGTGCGACCTGGAAACTCGTTTATGAGGCAGCTACGGCGCGGGAGAGCGTGGAGCATTTGGACGGAGATGCCACCCCCCCGGCGCGGGCCCAGTTGGCTGCTTGGCGAGCCTTCATGGCACCGGCATTGACAGCGGTGACCGACAACAGAGATGAGTGAATCGAGGCGACGAAGCGCTGCTATTTGTCGTTGCGAATGACGACCAACTTCGACAAGCCGAACAGGTTCACGCTTGTGACGGATTCGATGGTCCAGTCGCGGCTGGGAATCTGTTCTTCCAGAAGCAAGCTGGAGCGAAATCCCACCTTCTTTGCAAAGGGCGCGACGCAACGTTCCGCCATCCACCAGAAACTGGATCCGCCAAAGTGATTCAGTACGAGGATGTGCCCGCCCGCCCGACAGAGCCGGCGGGCCTCGGCCAACAGTGCATGAGGGTTTGGCGTAACCGAGAGCACGTAGGGCAGCGTAACGCACTCGAAGGAATCCGAGGCAAAGGAGGTCTGCTCGGCATCCATTTCGAACAGTTCGATATTGGTGCATTTGAGCAAGTGCAAGCGCGCGCGCGCGCGTTCGAGCATTTCCGCCGACACATCGATGCCCACTACGCGCGAACTCTTCGGGTAGCTCTCAAGCGTCAGGCCGGTACCGACGCCCACTTCCAGTAGTGAGGTGGGCTGGAGTTGCTGCACTTTCGTGCAGAGCGCCTCTCGACCGGGGCGTAGCAGGCGACCGAACAAGACGTCATAGAAGGGCGCGTAATTCCTGTACGCGGCGGCAACCGCATCCAGATCCGTTGTTCCAGGCTCGGGAGCGTGTTGGGTAGGCTCACCCTCGACGCCATTGTCGGTTGCTTGCAATGCTGGACTCCGCAGATCCATGAGCGCCTGTGCCTCGATTCTGATCAGCCAATGCAGGTTGATCTAGCGGCTCACGCGCCTCACCGCTTGTACAACCACGAGAGAACTTAAGGCACTGAGCTGACTTTGCCAGCGCATAGCGAGCCGGAAACATCGGTGCAGTTCGCCCGGAAATTCACGACGACCCGCGCGCGCTGTCGTCGCAGTCGCGATTCCAGCATGCAGCGAACAACTCAGCGACCCAATCGCAAGCCCGGTCTTGAGGCCACTCTTCCGCTCAGTGGCGCAGATTTGACCAGACGCAGGCGATCCAGTGAAAAAAGCGGAGCAGAGTGTTCGCTCTGCTCCGCCGCGAGACATCCGCCAAATGACCCTTAGTTCGTACCGGTGCGGCAGATCGTCGGCAGGTAGCGCTGGTCGATCGCCCCGCTGCTGCAGGTCCAGGTCACGCTGCCCGAGGTGCTGGTGGCCGCCGGCGTCAGCGTTAGGATCCGGGCATCAATCGCAACGTTCGCACGCTGCGGCGCCGTTGACGAGAACGTGCAGTTGATAATGCCACCAGGGGTCACGTCGACTCGCGAGACGTACTTGCCCGTAATGGCGTTCCCCGCGGCCAAGCCGGCGGTCGCATTGTCGCTCGGGAAGACGCCCGTATTCTGGAAGGTTTCGGCGATGGCGGTCTTGGCGCCAGCGGCGAGCGTAGTGCACTCACCGACCTGGGCGCGAATCGTGTAGTCCTGATAGGCCGGGATCGCGATCGCGGCAAGGATGGCGATGATCGCAACCACGATCATCAGTTCGATCAGGGTAAAGCCTTTCTGCACCGTATTCATGGATGCCCTCTTGCGATTTTTGGCGGACAGTGTCTTTCAGCGGCGACTCGAGCACATTTCTGGCTCAATCAACTGTTGAGCCGTCTCCAAAAGCTGGGGCGAATCGGGAGCGCGTCTAGCTTCCGCGCTCGTTCCGATTCGCCCCAGAGAGACTGCCAACGAAACGCTTAGTTGGTACCGGTACGGCAGATCGTCGGCAGGTAGCGCTGGTTGATCGTCGCGCTGCTGCAGGTCCAGGTCACGCTGCCCGAGGTGCTGGTGGCGGCCGGCGTCAGCGTCAGGATCTGCCCAGTGATCGCAGCGTTCGCACGCTGCGGGGCGGTTGCCGAGAACGTGCAGTTGACCGTGCCACCGGCGAGTACCGCCACCTGGGAGACGTACTTACCCGTGATGGCGTTCGCCGCGGCCAAGCCGGCGGCCGTATTGTCGCCCGGGAAGGTGCCCGTGTTCTGGAAGGTCTCGGCGATGGCGGTCTTGGCGCCAGCGGCGAGCGTGGTGCATTCACCGACCTGGGCGCGGATCGTGTAGTCCTGATAGGCCGGGATCGCGATCGCGGCGAGGATGGCGATGATCGCGACGACGATCATCAGTTCGATCAGGGTGAAGCCTTTCTGCAGCGTGTTCATGGAAAATCTCCTGCGATATTGACGGATAGTGTCTGTTGGCGGTGACTCGAGCACATTTCTGGGCTCATTCAACGGGTGGCAGATCTCTCAAAGCTGAGGCGAATCAGGGGGGGCTAGCGTCTACGCCCGTTCAGATTCGCCCCAGGGAGACTGGCACCTTGGCGCTTAGTTCGTACCGGTGCGGCAGATCGTCGGCAGGTAGCGCTGGTTGATCGTCGCGCTGCTGCAGGTCCAGGTCACGCTGCCCGAGGTGCTGGTAGCGGCCGGCGTCAGCGTCAGGATCTGACCGTCGATCGCGGCGTTCGCACGCTGCGGCGCGGTTGCCGAGAACGTGCAGTTCACCGTGCCACCGGCGAGTACCGCCACCTGGGAGACGTACTTACCCGTGATGGCGTTCGCCGCGGCCAAGCCGGCGGCCGTATTGTCGCCCGGGAAGGTGCCCGTGTTCTGGAAGGTCTCGGCGATGGCGGTCTTGGCGCCAGCGGCGAGCGTGGTGCATTCACCGACCTGGGCGCGGATCGTGTAGTCCTGATAGGCCGGGATCGCGATCGCGGCGAGGATGGCGATGATCGCAACCACGATCATCAGTTCGATCAGGGTGAAGCCTTTCTGCAGCGTGTTCATGGAAAATTTCCTGCGATATGGACGGATAGTGTCTGTTGGCGGTGACTCGAGCACAGCTCTGGGCCCATTCAACGGTTGGCAGATCTCTCAAAGCTGAGGCGAATCGGGGGGGCTAGCGTCTACGCCCGTTCAGATTCGCCCCAGGGAGACTGACGACTCAGCGCTTAGTTCGTACCGGTGCGGCAGATCGTCGGCAGGTAGCGCTGGTTGATCGTCGCGCTGCTGCAGGTCCAGGTCACGCTGCCCGAGGTGCTGGTAGCGGCCGGCGTCAGCGTCAGGATCTGACCGTCGATGGCGGCGTTCGCGCGCTGCGGGGCGGCTGCCGCGAACGTGCAGTTAACCGTGCCGCCAGCGGCCACTGCGACCTGCGAGACGTACTTACCCGTGATGGCGTTCGCCGCGGCCAAGCCGGCAGCCGCATTGGTGGCCGGGAAAGTACCCGTGTTCTGGAAGGTCTCGGCGATGGCGGTCTTGGCGCCAGCGGCGAGCGTGGTGCATTCACCGACCTGGGCGCGGATCGTGTAATCCTGGTAGGCCGGGATCGCGATTGCGGCGAGGATGGCGATGATCGCGACGACGATCATCAGTTCGATCAGGGTGAAGCCTTTCTGGATCTTGCTCATTTTGAAGCTCCTCATGAGGATGACATCGGTAGTCTGTGCCTCAGCGCCGTCCGTGGATCGCCGAGGTCGTTGGATTTGATGCAAACGTTGTGCCAAAGGCCAGTCGCTCTCCGATCTCCTGGGATTGCGTCTCTACTCTCGACCTTGGGCACTCGCGGGGTCCAATGACGTATGGGGGCACAGACGGCATGTGTCAGTCTTTGTTTTTAAGTGCCCGAAAAGGTCAGTGCTTTGGTGAGTTCAGATGGGTGCATTTGGGTGTGGTCCGGGTTCTGCGAGGACGTTCCGGCACGACGGGCGCGTCGGCAGTTGACAGGTGGGGTTCAGCGGCGCGGCTCGCGTCGGCGCATTGGGAAGTAGGGGACGCCAGGGCTACGTGAGGCGTGTGTCGCGCCCGGCGATGAGCTCGCAGCCAGCAGTGCGGCCTCGCTGGCTCATTGGGGCGGACTCGGCGGCTGTGCACCACCTGCCCCGCCGCTCCGCGATGCACGGCGCCAGTGGACACGGGAGGCATCCCAGAGCCGCGGGGCACGCTCGCGCCAGGCGCCCGACACTGCGGGGCTTCGGTGGGGTCGGAGCGAAGCGTCTGATGCGGACGGTTAGTTGGTGCCGCTGCGACAGATCGTGGGCAGATAGCGCTGCTGGATAGTCGTCGAACTGCACGTCCAACCGACGGATCCGGCTGTCGTGGTGGAGGCAGGCGTCAGGAGCAATACAGTCCCGTCGATCTGCTGGTTCGCCCGTTGAGGTGCGGTGCTCGAGTAGGTGCACTCGATGACGCCGTTGGCGACCACGGCAACCTGGGAGACATACTTGCCGTTGATCTGTGTGGGATCCGGCAGTCCGGCGCTGGCATTGCTGTTCGGAAACACGCCGGAGTTCAAAAAGGTCTCGGAAATCGCGGCTTTGGCGCCGCTTCCGAGCGTCCCGCACTCACCCACCTGGGCGCGGATGCTGTAGTCGCGATAGGCGGGAACGGCGATAGCGGCCAGAATCGCGATGATGGCGACGACGATCATCAACTCGATAAGCGTAAATCCGCGCTGCACTTGGTCCACTGTCGCCCCCGGCACATGCTTGCTTGGCGCCGTACGCTGCGTTACGGCTGTTCCAATGCGCAACAATGCACCAATCGTGCCACGGATCTCAGGCGATGCGCTCAGTCCCAGGGTGGCGTGTCGATCACGCCGAGCAGGCTACCGGTCGCGCCGTCCAGGAGCGCCGTCATCGATCCCTTGCGGCCAGTGACGGGCAGGTAGTGGACCTGTGCCGCGTCGAGGCCCCGCGTCTTCAGCCAAGGTTCGATCATGGCGCGTGCATCGGCGGAGGCTTGCAGCCGCTCGGCCAGCGGTTTTGCACGCCGCAATGCAGTGCCTGCCGCGGCGGCGTAGCTCTGGAAGTACTGCGGCATGTGCTCCAGTTCCTTGCCTGCCAGGCCCGCATCCATGGCTTCGTTTCGCGCTTGAGGATCGGTAGGCATCTCTACAGAGGCGAACTGGGGGCCGGACCACGACAGTCGGTCGAACGGCGGCTTGGCTTTGTGCAGATCCTCCGCGTCGATCTGGTTCGCCGCGACGATGACCAGACGATCGATGGCAAATACAGCGTAGACCGGTCTGGCTTGCGCCATGACCCAGAGCCCGTAGGCCAGCGCGCTGAGTTGGATGGCGGCGATGATCGACAGGTCCATCCGCAAGGTCTTCTTGCCCGGACTGAAGACAATCAGCGTCAACAATGGCCCAAGGACGACGTCGACTGACACAAGCAGTTGCGCAAGGTCTCTGCCGCCCGAGAGTTCGAAGTAGGGTGCGGGATACCAGAGGAAGTACAACAAGGCCAACGTCGATGCACCGATGACGGCGCTAATGGATAGGTGTATGGCTGCCGCGCGGTAACGGGTCACGTCAGTCGATCCCCAGCTTCTTCAGGCGATAGCGCAGCGCACGGAAGGTGATTCCCAACTTCTTGGCGGCCGCGGTTTTGTTGTAGCGGCATTCTTCGAGCGCTTTGTGGATCGCTTCGCGCTCAAGGCTGTCGATGTAGTTTTCCAGGCCGACGCGCTGGGCGCCGGTCAGAGGATTCCCTGCTGCAGCGCTCGCTTGCGCCTGCGTTCCGACGTTACCCGCCTCTATCGCGCGCGGCGCCAGTTGCAGGTCATCGGCCAGGATGACGTCGCCGTCACTCAGCGCGACGGCACGCTCGAGGATGTTCTCGAGTTCGCGGACGTTGCCGGGAAAGTCGTAGTCCAGCAGCGCGCGTTGTGCTTCCGGGGAGAGCTTCGGACGGGTGATGGACCACTCCGGTGCCAGTCGGTCCAGGTAGCGGTCGGCGAGTAGCAGGATGTCCTCGCGGCGCTCGCGCAGCGGTGGCATGCGCAGCTCGATGACATTGATGCGGTAGTAGAGGTCCTGGCGGAAATCGCCGTGGTCCACGAGACGCGCCAGATCCTTGTGCGTGGCGCTGACGATGCGCACATCGACCGGGACTTCGCTGCGACCGCCAATCGGCCGGACCGACTTCTCCTGGATGACGCGCAGCAGTTTGACCTGCATGTGCTGCGGGAGTTCGGCGATCTCGTCCAGGAACAGGGTGCCGCCGTGCGCGACTTGGATCAGGCCATCCTTGTCGCTGTGCGCGCCGGTAAAGCTGCCTTTCTTGTGGCCGAAGAACTCGCTCTCCATCAATTCGGTAGGAATAGCGCCACAGTTGACCGGGACGAAGGGGCCGCTTGCACGCGGGCCGAGTTCGTGGATGGAGCGCGCGGCCAGTTCTTTGCCGACGCCGGATTCGCCCGAGATCAGGACGGGCGCCTGACTGCGCGCCAGCTTCTGGATGGTCATGCGGGCGCGCTGCATGGCCGGCGAATCGCCGAACAGGCGCGTATGCTCGCTCGGCGGGGCCGGCGCGCGTTCCGAGCGCAGTCGCAGCGCTGTCTTCACGAGATTGCGCAAGACATTGAGGTCGACGGGCTTGGAGACGCAGTCAAAGGCGCCGGCGCGCAGCGCTTGCACGGCTGCTTCGGCATTGCCATAGGCGGTGATCATCGCCACCGGTGTCTCCGGGTGCTGCCGCGACATCTGCTCGATGAACTCGTGGCCGTTGCCATCGGGCAGGCGCATGTCGGTGAAGCAGAGGTCGAAACTGCGGGTTCCCAGCAGTGCTCTTGCTTCTGCCAGGTTGGCTGCGGCGTGCACAGTGAGCCCCAGACGGGTCAAGGTCAGCGTCAGCAGTTCGCGGATGTCCGCCTCATCGTCCAGCACCAAGGCGTGACCTTTCTCCATTGCATCGCTCCGCTCAAGATCGCGCCGAGAATAGCCGCTTCAACTCCGCTTTGGGCAGTTGCGGGCCCGATTGGAGCGCGTGCTGGAGCAGCAAAAGAAAACCCCGGCTGGCAGGGCCAGCCGGGGACAGTCTCGACGCGGGAAACCGAGGGGAGGGGGTTCTGTTTGCCGCGCCGATCGTGCAGCAGTCCTTCCCGTGGACCGTCAGGCGCTGGCGCGCGCCTTGGCCGTCTTGGCCTTGTTAACCGACTCGTTGGCCGCTTCAAAGGTGCCCTTGAGCAGCGCACCGTAGGCTTCGCCGGTCTTGACCAGCACGCCGGACACTTCCTGCGTGGTGGCGTAGAACTTCTCGGCAGATTCCTTCACCAGGCTCACGCTCTTCGGCCAGCTGGCGCGGACTGCGTCGAGATCGCGCACTTCGGCCGCCTGGCCGAGCAGGTCGCTGGCGACCTTGACGCGGTCTTCGATGGTCTTCAGCTGGATGTCGACCAGCTTCTCGAAGCTGTCGACGGCGATCGCGTTCGCCTTCAGGAAGGTCTCCGCCGCCTGCTTGGACAGGGCCAGGAACTGATTGCTCGCTTGTTCGTACATGGCTCAACTCCTACGATGTGTGCCCGATGTTGCGGTGCAGCATAAATCGAGAATTGCTGCACTGCAACATAGACTTTGGATGAGCCGACGAACGGCGGACGGCGGTGCATGGACCGCCATCTCGCGCAGGAGTGCCGGGGTCAGTGGCCGATCCGGTTCTTCATGACTTCAGCGTCCACGCCCAGCGCGCGGCCGACGCGGGTCAGCCAGGACTTCTCGGGGATGCGCATGCGGCCATCCGCACGCGCGAGGTTGAGCAGCGCCTCCAGCAGCTCCTCCGCATGGGTGGATTGCTTGGCATAGACGGCGAGGAAGCGCTCGACTTCGGCTTCTACATCCAGTCCGCCTGCTCGGCCGCGTTCGAAGTGTTGGACGGCCAGCTTGCGACCGAGTTTGGACAGCTGCATGCGGTCGATCAGGTCTTCGCCGTGATCGGCTTCCTCGGTGGTGACGACACCGTCGGCGCGTGCCAGCGAGCCGAGCAGGGCGAACAGTACCGAGATGAACACCTCTTCCTTGGGATCCAGCGACTCGTTGCGGAACAGTCCGCCCAAGGTGTCGCTGATCCAGCTGAAAGGCCCGGACTTGGCTGTGCTCATGGCTGATCCCCTGTGTGTGCGTCGCAAATGTTAGCAGTGGGCAGGCGCCATTCTGCGCGGCGATCGACACATCTGTCGCCAGGGTCTGCGGTGATGCGGGAGGCGCAGCGTTGGCAGTCGCCAAGGCCATAAACGACAAAACCCGCCACCAGGGCGGGTCTTGCGTATACCGATCAGCAGGGCGCGACCGGCTTACTTGATCTTGTACTCTTTGTAGGCGACGTGCTTGCGCGCCACCGGATCGTACTTCTTGAATTCCAGCTTGTTCGGCGTGGTCTTCTTGTTCTTCGTCGTGGTGTAGAAATGACCGGTATTGGCCGTCGACACCAGCTTGATCTTGTCGCGCATGGCTAAGGCTCCTGTCAGACCTTCTCGCCGCGGGCACGCATGTCGGCGATCACCGCCTCGATGCCGTTCTTGTCGATCGTACGCAGCGCTGCCATCGACAGACGCAGACGCACAAAGCGCTTTTCAGAAGCGACCCAGAAACGGTGCCACTTCAGATTCGGCAAGTAGCGACGACGCGTCTTGTTGTTCGCGTGCGACACATTGTTGCCAGCCAGGGGGCGCTTCCCGGTCACTGCACATACGCGCGCCATGGTTCACCTCGTCCAAGTTGAGCGATGCCCCGGCTGGGGCCGAAAGAGCCGTGCTTTATAGCCAAGCGCAGCGCAGAACACAAGCCACCCGGTCGGCGATCGTTCAGGCCTGCGGTTGGGTCGGGCGGCCGTTCCAGCGCACAATGTGCATTCGGCCAGCAATCTGCGGGCCGCGAGCATAGCAGCCAGGGACGGCCTTCGTGACCATGACCATCGCAAACGCAGTTCCCACGCCGTACAGCCCCTGGCGCCTGTGCGTGGCCCCGATGATGGAGTGGACGGATCGGCACTGCCGCTATTTCCACCGTTTGTTGGCGCCCGATGCGCGGCTGTACACGGAGATGGTGGTGGCGCAGGCGGCGATCTTTGGTGATCGACAGCGGTTGCTGGGTTTCGATCCTAGCGAGCACCCGCTGGCCTTGCAGTTGGGCGGTTCCGATCCCGCTTTGCTGGCGCAGGCGGCGCGGATCGGCGTTGACTTTGGCTACGACGAGATCAATCTGAACTGCGGATGCCCGTCGGATCGGGTGCAGTCCGGTCGCTTCGGCGCTTGTCTGATGCTGGAGCCGGCGCTGGTCGCCGAGTGCGTCGCGGCGATGCGCGCGGTGGTGCCGGCGTCGGTACCGGTAACGGTCAAATGCCGGCTGGGCGTGGACGAGCACGAGAGCGAGGCCTTCTTCCGGCGCTTCGTCGATACCGTGGCGGCGGCCGGCTGCCAGGTGTTCATCGTCCACGCGCGCAAGGCCTGGTTGAACGGCTTGTCGCCGCGCGAGAACCGTGAGATCCCGCCGCTCGATTACGCGCGGGTGCAGCGGCTGAAGCAGGATCGGCCCGAGCTGACGGTGGTGCTGAATGGCGGACTGCGGTCGGCCGAGGACATCGCCACGGCGGTTGCGACGCTGGACGGCGTGATGATCGGACGCGCGGCCTACCACGAGCCGTATTTATTGAGTGCCTGGCAGCAGCAGTTGTTCCAGACCTGCAATCCGAGGACCCGCGAGTCGGTCTATGCCCGCATGCGCGACTACGTCGCTGCGCATCTGGCGGCTGGCGGCGAAGTGCGACACGTGACCCGGCATATGCTGGGGCTGTATCAAGGCTGTGCGGGTGCACGCGCGTATCGGCGCGTGCTGTCCGAAGCCAGACCCGGCGCGCCGCTGGCGGTGATGGATCGCGCGCTGGCACACCTCATTCCACGCGCTGCGTGAGCGGAGATTGCTATGCCTGTGGCTGCGACCAACGGTACCGAGTTGTCCTATGTGGAGAGCGGCGCCGGGCCGCAGACGGTGGTGTTCAGCCACGGCCTGCTGATGAACCAGCAGATGTTCGATGCGCAGCGCCATGCGCTGGAGCCCAGTTATCGGGTGATCGGCTATGACCATCGCGGCCAGGGGGATTCGGCGCCGGCGGCACCCTACGACATGGACACGCTGACCGAGGACGCCGCCGGCCTGATTCAGGCCACGCAGGCTGGTCCCTGTCATTTCGTCGGTCTGTCGATGGGGGGATTCGTCGGACTGCGTCTGGCCGCACGCTACCCGGAACTGCTGCGCTCGCTGACCCTGCTCAACACCAGTGCTAGTCCGGAGCCGTGGGGCAAGCGTCTGCGCTACCGGGCGATGCAGGCGGTGGTGAGTCTGTTCGGTCCCGGCCCCGTGATCGGGCAGGTGCTGCCGGTGATGTTCGGACGGAGCTTCCTGGCTGACTCGGCGCGGGCCGACGTGCGCGAGCGTTGGGTCCATCACGTGCGCTCATTGCCCAGGCGCATCGTCGGTCCGGTGGGCGGCGTGATTGCCCGCGACTCGGTGGTGGGCGAGCTCAAGTACATCCGCTGTCCGACGCTGGTGGTAACCGCTGACGAGGACCAAACCACGCCGCCGGCCGAGGCTGAGCGCATCGCCCGTCTGGTCACCGGCGCAAGGCTGCTCCGGCTGCCGGCTTGTGGCCATACCAGCGCCGTGGAGGCGCCGGCGGCGGTCAATCAGGCCTTGCTGGACTTCTATGCCGAAATCGACGGAAAAGCCGGAGGTTCACGATGAGCGCCTGGATGACGCTGCGTTTCCTGCCCTTTTTCGGCTGCTGGGCGGGCCTCGCGCTGGCGCTGTCGCAGTGGCGACAGGGCCTCGGCTGGCAGTTGCTGGCGGTGATTTGCCTGGGCTTGATCGCGGTCGGCATCATCGATCTCAGCCAGACGCGCCACAGTCTGCGCCGTAACTATCCGGTGATCGGGCGTCTGCGCTACTTGTTCGAATCCTTGCGGCCGATGCTGCGGCAGTACGTGGTCGAGGGTGACAACGAGGAAGTGCCGTTCTCGCACGAGCAGCGCGCCATCGTCTACCAGCGCGCCAAGCAGGAGCGCGAAACGCGGCCCTTCGGCACCGAACTCAACGTCTACGCGACCCGCTACGAGTGGGTGAATCACTCGATCGCACCTACCCATCTCGACAGCCACGACTTCCGCGTGCCGGTCGGCGGCACGCAGTGCGCGCGACCCTACTCGGCGAGCGTGTTCAATATCTCGGCGATGAGTTTCGGCGCGCTGTCGCCCGCCGCCATCCACGCGCTCAATGAAGGGGCGCGCCGCGGTGGCTTCTACCACGACACCGGCGAGGGCTCGATTTCGCCGTACCACCGTCAGGGCGGCGGCGATCTGGTGTGGGAACTGGGTTCCGGCTACTTCGGCGCCTGCGAGCGCGCTGGCGTGTTCAGCCCGGCGAAGTTTGCCGAGCGCGCGCAGCTGGATCAGGTCAAGATGATCGAGGTAAAGCTGTCCCAGGGCGCCAAGCCGGGCCATGGCGGCGTGCTGCCGGCCGCCAAGGTCAGTCGCGAAATCGCCGATACCCGCGGCGTGCCAATGGGCGAGGACTGCGTGTCGCCGCCGCGCCACTCGGCTTTCGACACCCCCGAAGGTTTGCTGCGCTTCCTGCAGCAGTTGCGCGAGTTGTCCGGCGGCAAGCCGGTGGGATTCAAGCTGGCGATCGGCCATCCGTGGGAATGGTTCGGGATCGCCAAGGCGATGCTGAGCTCCGGCATCCGCCCGGACTTCATCGTCGTCGATGGCGGCGAGGGCGGCACCGGCGCGGCGCCGATGGAGTTTTCGGACCATGTGGGTGCGCCGCTGCGCGAGGCGCTGCTGCTGGTGCACAACACGCTGGTGGGGCTCAATCTGCGTCAGGAGATCCGCATCGGCGCGGCCGGCAAGATCATCAGTGCCTTCGACATCGCGCGCACGCTGGCGCTGGGCGCGGACTGGTGCAATGCGGCGCGCGGCTTCATGTTTGCGCTGGGTTGCATCCAGTCGCAGGCCTGTCATACCGACCACTGCCCGACCGGCGTGGCCACGCAGGATCGCAAACGCTGGCAGGCGCTCGATGTGCCGGACAAGGCCGAACGTGTGAAGAATTTCCATCAGAACACGCTGCGTGCGCTGAAGGAGCTGATCGCCGCCGCCGGGCTCAAGCATCCGGGCGAACTCGGCCCCGAGCACATCATCCGACGCGTCTCCAGCAACGAGGTGCGCTCGCTGGCCACGCTGTACCACTTCGTCCGACCGGGC
>JAXMHB010000005.1:0-283612 GCA_046346965.1 Lysobacterales bacterium | reverse complement strand
CGGTTGCTGCTGTTGGCGCAACAGATCCTCCACGGCCTTGCGGTTGGCGATGGCGTCCTCCATGCCCGGTGCCAGCTTCAGCGCCTCGTCGTAGGCGGCCAAGGCCTCCTGCAACTTGCCACTGCTGGCCAGCGCATTGCCGCGGTTGTAGTGACCGTCGGCGTCCGCCAGGCCGGACCAGCTGTCGATGGCGGCCTCATAGTCCTGCTCACGAAAGGCCGCGGCGCCGCGCGTGGCCGGATCCTGCGCCAGACGCCGCGCACTGGCGGCGTCGCCGGCCTGCAGCGCCTGCCAGGCGCGCTGATCGCTGCGCTGCCACAGGCCGTCCCAAAAGCTCTGCAGTGCGCTCGGCGTTGGCGGCGGCGTCGGAGCCGGCGTGGTCGACGGCTCCGCTGGCGGTGCTGCGGCGGTCGGCGCGTCGGCTGCGCGCAGCGGGCGATCTGGCACCAGCGTCAGGCACAGCAGCAGCGGCACTGACATCAGCCAACCGCGCCGGAAGGCCAGCGCCAGCAGCGGCACCGCGATCAGCAGCAGCCAGTAGCCGTCGTCGCTGCGCTGTAGTCCCGCCTTGGCGCTGGCGTCGCTGGCCCGGGCGCTGGCACCGGACTGCGGATCGAGCACGCCGAGCGCGCGCAGATCGCTGTCATCGATGCTGAGCGGCTGATAGGCGCCGCCGCCCGCGCTGGCGAGCGCCCCCAAGCTGACAGGATCCAGCCGCGCCAGCCGCGGTTTGCCGGCGCTGTCGGTGATGAAACCCTGGGCGCCGGCCAGCGGAGCGCCGGCGAGTGTGCCGACGCCGATTACCGAGACGCGCATGCCGGCGCCGGCCGCCCGCTGCGCGGCGCTCGCCGCACTCGCGTCGGTCTGGTCGGTCAGCAGCAGAATGTCGCCGCGCGCGGCGCCGCTGTTCTTCAACAGTTCCAACGCATGGGCGATCGCCAGATCCGCGCGCTGGCCCTCCACCGGCATCAGGTCCGGATTCAAGCTATCGAGGAAAGCGGCGACGGTGCTGCCATCCGGCGTGATCGGCGCGACGGTGTAGGGTTCGCCGGCATACACCAGCAGCCCGACCTGACCCGCGCGCCGCGCCTTCAGCAATGCGGCGATCTTGGCGCGCGCCTGCGCCAGGCGCGAGGGCGCCAGATCGGTGGCACGCATCGCCGCCGACAGGTCGAGCGCGATCACCAGCGGCGCATCCTGCTGCCACAGCGGCAGCGCCTGTTGGCGCCAGGAGGGTCCGGCCAGCGCCAGCACCACCAGCACCGCCGCCAGCGCGATCAGCAGACCGCCGCCGCGCGTGCCGGGCTGCGCCGCCTCGTCGACCAGCAGATGCGGCAGCAAGTGCGCATCGACATGCTGTGCCCATACCCCGGGCGCCTGCCGCGCGCGCCGCCACAGCCAGTACACCAGGGCGATCAGCGGCAAGGCCAGCAGCCAGGCGGGGCGCAGCAGCAGGAAATCGGCAGCAATCGTCTCGGGCGCGTTCATGGCGTGCGCAGTTGCGGCAGGCGTGGCAAGAGGGCGCCGAGCAGTCCCAGCATCAGCGCGAGCGTCAGCGGCCAGGCGTAGCGCTCGTAGCGCGGCTGCACCACGATGCCCGCGCGCGCCACCGGCTCGATGCGATCGAGTTCGGCGTAGATCTCCACCAGTTCGCGGGTATCGCGGGCGCGGAAGTAGCGGCCGCCGGTGGTGTCGGCGACGCGCTGCAGCGTGGCTTCGTCGATCTCCGCGCGGCGCGTCATCTGCACGCCGAAAAAGCTGTCCACCTGATCGCCACCAAAGCCGATGGTGTGCACGCGCACCCCGGCCTGCGCGGCCAACTCGGCCGCACGCAGCGGCGCGATCGCGCCGGCGGTGTTGACGCCGTCGGTCAGCAGAATCACCACCTTTTGTGCCGGCGGACTGCTGGTCGCGGCGGCCTCGCTCTGCTGCTGCAGGCGCTTGACGGCGAGGCCGATGGCGTCGCCGATGGCGGTCTCCTGGCCAGCGAGGCCGACCTCGCTGTCGATCAACTGCTGGCGCACGCTGTCACGGTCCAGCGTCAGCGGCGTGACCGCATAGGCGCGCTGACCGAACAGCAGCAGCCCGACGCGATCGCCGACGCGCCGATCCAGGAAGTCGCTCAGCACCGCTTTCACGGCGGTCAGGCGATCGACGATCTGGCGGCCGAGTTGCATGTCGCGCGCCTGCATGCTGCCGGACAGATCCACCGCCAGCAGCAGATCGCGGCCGCTCTGCGGCGGCTGGATGGCATCCCCGAGTTCCTGCGGACGCGCCAGCGCCGTGCACAGCGCCAGCCAGGCGAGCAGCGGCAGCAATGGCAGCTTCAGGCGCGGGCGGCGGCTGTCCTGCTGCGCCATGCCGGTCAACTCGGCGGCGAAGGGCGCGCGCAGCGCCTGGGACTGCGCCGATCGCGCTGGTGGCAGCAGCCAGGCCAGCAGCGGCAGCGGCAGCAGCCACCAGGCCCAGGGCCAGGCGTATTGCCATTGCAGCATCTGCTCGATCATCGCGTTTGCACCATGGCGTCATACACGCGCCGCGCCGGCGCCATCAGGGCCTCGACCTCCGATGCGCTCGCGGTCGGCCGATAGGGCGCGTCCAGCAGGACCCGGCCGGGGCCACGCGTGAAGCTTTGATCGCCACAGCGCTGATCGAGAAAGGCCAACCAGGCCTCGCCCTGCAGCGCCGCCGCCAGCGGGTCGACCAGACGCGCCGCGCGCCGCAGCAGCGCCGATAGCGCCTGCAGTCGCGTCAACGGGTCGGCGATGCTGGCCACCGCCGCGTACTCCGCCTGCAGTTCGCGCCGGCGCTTGCGCGTGCGCCGCCAACGCAGGGCCCAGCGCAGCAGCGCATAGGCCAGCGCGGCCAGCAGCAGCGCCAGCAGCCACCAGCCCGGCGCCGGTGGCCACCAGGAGGGCTCGCCCGGCAGATGGATATCGCGCAACTGCAGCGGCGGGGCGTTCATGCGGCCTCGCGGCGGTGTGGCAACAGGCTGGCGAGCACGCCATCCGGCGCCTCGTCGGTGCGCAGGCTGAGCACGCGCCAGCCGAGCGTACGCAGCCGCATGCGCGTGTCCTCGAAGCGCTCGGCAAAGGCTTCCAGCCAGCGCTGGCGGGCGGACTTGCGTTCCAGATCCAGCTCCACGCGCAGTCCGGCGTGCGCGAAGGCCAATCGCGCCGCCGGCGGCGCCAGCTCCAGCGGATCGCTCAGCAGCACGATCATCGCGTCATGGTGCGCCGACAGCGCGCGCAAGCGGGCGTCGCTGCAGGTCTCGACGCTGCGCGGATCGGCCATCACCCACAGTCGCGCGCCGGGTTTGGCCAGGCGCCCGGCGCTGGCCAGTGCCTGATTCAGACCGGCGTCTTCCGCCGGCGCGTGCTGGTACCAGCGATTCAAGGCGTCCAGCGCCCGCAGCGCGCCGCGCGTACCGCCGGCTGGCGGCAGTGGCGCTTCGCTCAGCGTGCCGCGCAGCGCGCTGATGCGGTCGCCCGAGCGCTGCGCCGCCCACGCCGCCAAGGCGCCCACGTAGGCCGCCTGCACCGATTTGAAACAGCAGCGCGTGCCGAAATACAGCGTGGGCGCGGTATCGGCCACCAGCCAGGTGACCCGATCGCGCTCGGCGTGGAACACCTTGGTATGCGTACGCCCGGTACGCGCCGTCACCCGCCAGTCGATATGGCGCGCATCGTCGCCCTGCACATAGGGCCGCGATTCCGCGTAATCCATCCCACGCCCGCGCACCGGCGCCGTTGCCGGTCCGGCACTGGCACCGCTGGCCCGATTTGGCGGCGGCCACGCCAACACCTTGGCGCGCAGGGCGATCAGCTCGGGTAGCGTGGGGTGGGTGCCGGGCATGGTTTGGGGAAAATGGGAAAGGGGAAATGGAAAAAGGGTTGGGACGGTTGGCGGGGCGGGGAGATTTTGTGCGCTGGTCGGGGCACTGTGCGACTAGTTCGAGTAGCGTGGCGCGGGTGTCTGGGTTGGGGAAAAGGGGAAAGGAAAAGAGGAAAAGGGTCGCGACCGTGGGTGGGGCGCGGTGACTCGGCGCTCTGATCGGCGGAGCCATCCAGGCTGCGCCGTGAGATCAGATAGCCACACTTTGCGCAGTTGCTCCATTGTCCTTTTCCCGTTTTCCCTTTTACTTTCCGGCGCCGTCAGCCGGAATGCTTTCGCGACCAGGTAACGGCCGCTCGCCGCTCTTCCCTTTCCCCTTTCCCCTTTTCCTTTTTCCCGCCCCTTCACGGCCCAGGCACGCGCTTGAGCACCTCGGCGACCAGTTTGCCGCCGTCCCAGCCTTCGGCGGTGGCTTCATAGCTGGGCAGTACGCGGTGGCGCAGGACGTCGGGGGCGACGGCGTGGAGGTCTTCGGGGGTCAGGTAGTCGCGGCCTTGCAGCCAGGCGCGGGCGCGGGCGCAGCGTTCCAGCGCGATCGAGCCGCGCGGGCTGGCGCCCCAGGCGATCCGGCGCGCCAGCGTGGCGTCATAGCGGCCGGCGTCGCGCGTGGCCAGGATCAACTCGACCAGATAGCGCTCCAGCGGCGGCGCCATGTGGATGTCCAGGATCGCGGCGCGCGCGGCGTGGATGTCGGCCTGACTGATGCGCTCGACCGCGCTCGTCTTGTGCTGCAGCGCATGGCGCGCCTGATCGCGCACCAGCCGCAGGATCTCGGTCTCCGCCTCGGCTTCGGGATAGCCGACGCGCACGTGCATGAGGAAGCGATCGAGTTGCGCCTCCGGCAGCGGATAGGTGCCCTCCTGCTCGATCGGGTTCTGCGTCGCCATCACCAGGAACAGTGGCGGCAGCGGATAGGTGCGTCCGCCGACGGTGATCTGGCGCTCGCCCATGGCCTCCAGCAAAGCGGATTGCACCTTGGCCGGTGCGCGATTGATCTCGTCGGCGAGCAGCAGGTTGTGGAACAAAGGACCGGCCTGGAACTCGAAGCGCCCTTCCTGCGGCCGCCAGATGTCGGTGCCGGTCAGATCGGACGGCAGCAGGTCCGGGGTGAACTGCAGGCGCTGGAAATCCGCCTCGATGCGTGCAGCCAGCGCCTTCACGGCGGTGGTTTTGGCCAATCCCGGCGCGCCCTCCACCAGCAGATGACCATCGGCGAGCAGCGCGATCAACAAGCTCTCGACCAGCGCCGCCTGGCCGATCACCTGCTGCGTCAGCGCCTCGCGCAACTGACTGAAGCGCTGATGCAAGGCGGTCGTCGAGGTGGGCGAGGCTGTGGAGTCGGCGGGGGCGGCGGCAGGATCGCTCAAGGTCATGGTCGGCTTGCGTGGCAGTGGCGGAGCGCTGTGACCAGCGCCGGGCCCGGAAGTTCCGGGCGCCGTGCAAGCATAGATGCCCTGGAGTGGCGCAGCGTCGCAGCATCATGCCGCGCAAGTCCGGCACACCGGATGCGGATCAGACCAACTGGGCGTTGAGACTGATTGGCACCGCCGCCAGTGCTTTGCTGACTGGGCAGTTGGCCTTGGCAGTTTGCGCGAGTGCGTCAAACTGCGCGGCATCCAGCCCTGGCACCTGCGCACTCAGGTCCAGTTGAATGGCGACGATCTCGAAATGCCCGTCCACCAAGGCCAGTTCCACGCTGGCACGGGTATCGAGTGCCAGCGGCACATGGCCTTGCGCGCTCAGCGCAAAGGCGAGCGCCATTGAGAAGCATCCAGCGTGCGCGGCGGCGATCAGCTCTTCCGGATTGGTCCCGGCTTTGCCGTCGGCGCTGACAAAGCGCGTGTTGAACGAATACGGTTGCTGGGCGAGCACACCGCTTTGCAGACTCAGTTGGCCGCTGCCGGTCTTGCCGTCGCCCTGCCAGTGGGCGCTTGCGTTGCGTTTCATGGTGAGACTCCTTCAGATTGTTTGGCCTGTCATTCACCCAAAGCGCGCACGACCAGTCGCGCCGTTTCCTCGCCCGAGAAGTTCTGCTGGCCGGTGATCAGATTGCCATCGCGCACGGCAAAGCTGCGCCAGGCCCCGGCCTGTAGGTAGTTGGCACCGAGCGACTTCAGCCGATCCTCGATGCGCCAGGGCATCAGGTGCTGACCGCGCGGCAGCAGGCCGTAGGACCAGACGGCTTCGTCGGCATAGTCCTCTTCGACGTTGGCAAAGCCAGTGACCGTTTTGCCGCGGACCAGCAGCTCACCGTTGCTGAGCCGGGCGTGGGCCAGCACGGCAGTGCCGTGGCACAGCGCGGCGGCAATCTTGCCGGCCTCGTAGAACTCGACGAAGCGCTGCTGCAGCGCCGTCGCACGGTCGAAGCTGAACATTGGCGCCTGTCCGCCGGCCACGACGATGGCATCGAAGTCGGCGACCTCGAGTTCGCTCACCGGCCGCGTGGCGTCCACCCGCGCGCGCAGCGCCGGGGTGTGGATGAAGCCCTGGCTGATCAGGTCCGTGCTGCTGTAGCCGCTGGCATCGCCGGGATCACTCATGGCGTCGGCGACGCAGGCGCCGCCGTCGGGGCTGCAGATCTCGACCGCGTAACCCTGCTCCTGGAACACGTAGTAGGGATGGGTCAGTTCGCTCCACCAGAAGCCCACCGGCCAGCCAGTGGTGGTGGACACGGCAGGATTGGCGATCACGATGGCGACACGCTTGCGCGAGCGCGGATTCACCACGTTGGGATCTTTGAGGCTCATGGACGGGCTCCATTCGAGGGAAGCCCATCGTCACTGGCGCAATAATTCCGATCAATCTATTGCATGGGGAAACTCTGTTGCCGGAATGAGCAACGGCCGGCGCGACGGCTCAGCGCGGCAGGTATTCGCGCATCTGCGCATAGCGCGGCGTCAGCGTGTCGATCTGGCAATCGCCGCCGAGGAAGCGATAGCCGGTATCGAAGTCCTCGTAGCTGCGCGCCCGCCACAGGCGGCCGTGCGGATCGATCACCAGCGAATGGCCGACGCCGCCGCGAAAGATGTGCGAGCCATCGGTCCCGGTGTAGCGCTGGCAGGTCCATGGACGCTCGCTGGGACGCGCCGCCATGTAGGCCTCGATGGCCAACACGCGCGCGTGAAACACGGCGGCGCGCTGTGCGGGTGCGCTGGCCAGCGTGGCGGCCACGGCCTCGGCGAGCAGGGCATCGGCCGGCGAACTGAGCACGCCGGACTGGAGTTCCATCGCGCTGGCGGGCAGCTCAGGCAAAAAAGGCCTCCGCATGGATGAAACGTGCGCCGATCGCCGCGGCGAACTGCGCATCGCTGTCCATATCGCCCACCATCACCGATTCGGACAGCGCCAGCCCATGCTTGCGCGCCAGTGCAATGCCGAGGCCCGGCATCGGCTTGCGGCAGAAGCAGCCGGCCGGGAAGGCCGGGTGCGGACACCACAGCGCGTCGGCGATCGGCACGCCGAGTTGGGCGATGGTGTAGTCGAAGCAGGCCCGTACCGCCTCGGCGCTGACCTTTTCCGAGGCGATGCCGCTCTGGTTGGAGACCAAGAACAGCGTCCAGCCCTGGTCCACCCACTGCTGCAGGCGCTCGCGTCGACCGGGCAGGATCTCGATGTCCTCCGGCGTGGTGGGATAGATCTCGCCGCTGCGCGTGCGCCGCAGCGTGCCGTCCACATCCAGCAGCAGCGCTTTGCGCGTGCCCGCCAGCACGCTGCCGGCCCGGCGCTCGAACGCGATCTCGTCAATGGCGCTGTAGCCCTCGTCAGCCTGCGGTGCTTCAAATGCGTTGCCGTAGCGCGCCAGTGCCAGCGGCGGCGGCAGATTCGGATCGGTCTTGCCAAGCTCCTTCAGGTCTTCCGGCCCCAGCAGGCGCTCATAGCGATCGAGGATGCGCAGCACGATGTTGATCAAGGCCTCGCGCACCGGCGTTGCCAGATGCACGCAGCGCACCGGCACGCCGGCCGCGTGCGCGGCGCGAATCACCGGCCAGCGCGAGACGCGGGTGGCGTAGGTGTTGTCGAGCACTACGCGCGATCGACCCGCGGCCAGGTGCTGGGTCAGCAGCGGGATCAGGTCCTCCAGCGAGCCACCCTGCAGATCGCGATTGAGGCGCTCGTAGCCGGCGGCGACGTATCGATCGACCAAGGTGGATTTGCCGGCACCCTGCACGCCCATCACGATGACCACCTCGGGCCTTGATCCCGGTTCGGCGCCCGGGCTGAGCCTGGGCAGATCCGGCGGCTGCGGCTGCTCGCGTATCAGCGCCGCGCCGTCGGCAGAGGGCTCAAAGCTGATCTTGCCTTCCAGCCCGGCGCGATCCTGCGCGTCGAGCCGCAGTGCAAGTGCCCGCACGCAGGATTCCACGCTCTCGATGCGCGTCGCGCCGATCAGCGGCACGACCGGATGACCGGCGTCCAGCAAGGTGACCAGCGCGGCCTCCGGACGGGTGATCCGATAGCGCTCGGCGATCGGCTTCATGGCGCGATTCTTCTCCAGCGTGTCGACCTTGGCATGGCCACCCAGCGGTCGATGCGCAAGGAAGGGGATGCCGAGATCGCGCGCCAGCGCCAGCGTGCCCTCGGCGGCGGCCTTGCGGTTGATCACGCTGAGTTCGTTCTGGATGGCTGCAACGGTGAAGTGCCGCTGCGCCTGGCGGATCTCGGCAACATCAACATTGCACAAACCCAGATGCTCGACCTTGCCGGCGCGCTGCAACTCGGCCAGCGTCGCCAATTGGTCCTCGAAAGGACAGCCGGCATCGTTGCCGTGCAGCAACAGCAGCGGCAGGCGTTCCAGCCCGAGCGCACGCAGGCTGCCGTCGACGCGCTGACGCAGGTGTTCCGGCCGCGCATTCGGTACCCAGCGGCCCTTGGGTCGCGCCATGCCGATCTTGGTGACGACGCGCACCTCCTGCTGCGGCCCGTGCCAGCGCTCGATCGCCAGCCGCGCCAGTTGCTCGCCATAGTGCGGCTCGCTGTCGCTGAGGGCGTAGGAATCGGCGGTGTCGAGCACCCGGATGCCGAGATCCAGCGCGCGGTGGATGACGGTGATCGCCTGGTCGAGATCGGGACGGCCTTCGGTGGATAGCCGCAGCAGGCCGAGTCCCAGCGGAACCGTCAGATGGCCCAATACACCGTAGAGAGGGTTGTCCAAGGTGCCTCCGTCGAGCAAGCGCGGGGCCACAGACTAGCCGGCAATTCTCGCGCCGGCACGAAAAGATGCTCGGATGGTCGCAGGGTGCCGGGTGTCATGGCAGCAGATCGTACCTGCGACAGTGCAAGGAGGCGCGGCAGTGCTGTTCCCCCGCCCCCTGACCCTCGCCCCGCTTTCGCTTCTACGCACGCATGTTTGGCAAGAGCTTCCCTAATCAGTCTCCCAGTGGAATTTGTGCAGAATGCGATGCACCACTGGCGACAGGATCATGGCTGCGGTCACGATGAACACCAGACCGGCATACAGCGCGTAGCAGCCGGCGAACAGCTTGCCGCCGGCGGTGGCCGGCAGGTGCACCGGGCCCATGCCGCCGAGCAGCATCGCCGCGTTCAGGAAGGCATCCAGCGGCGAGAGCTGCTCCAGCACCATATAGCCCGCGATGCCGATGCCTAGCGAGGCCGCGAGCAGGCCCATGGCGCCGGCCAAATGCCAGAACATGCGGCGATAGAAGCTCGGACGGCCGAGCGGTCGTTCGCGTCGGGATTCATACACGATGCGCGCTCCTGATCGGGTTCGCTGTCGCCTCGCCGCGCCTCATGCGGGCCATTTGCCGAGGCCCAACAGCATGGACAGCGCCAGACCGAGCCAGATCGCCGCGCTGCGCGCCATCTGCTGCCGTACGCTGCGGCGCAACGCGGTTTCGGCGGCAACGTCCAGCGCGCTCGCCTGCAGTCGGGCCACCAGCGCCGTGATCGTCGGCGACTGGCGCTGATTCCACAGCAGCAGGCCGAGAACGCCGAGGTAGATGGCGGTCTTCGTCCAGAGCCAGGGTGCGTGGACGATCGGGCCATGGCCGAGCGCGCTGCGCAGCAGCATCCAGCCGAGGCCCAGCATCAGCGCGAGCGGCAGCAGCGTATCGAGTTGACGCATGCGCTCGCTGACCGCGGCGGGGCCCACGTGCACGCGGTGGGCGATCCACCCCCAGCCCGCGCAATAGGCCCAGAAGGCGAGGATGCCCTGCGCGTCCTGGACCAGCCAGCCGCTGCGCCAGGCCAGCGTCAGTCCGCTCGGCAGCAGCAGTACCACGCAGGCCCATTGCCAGCGACTCTGCAGATCGAGCAGACGCGCGGCCAGCGCACGCGCTTCCGGCGCCAGACGCGCATCGATCAGCCAGCGGCTGGCGAGCACTCGCGCCAGATCGCCACCGATCGCCAGGGCTGCGCACAGACCGTGCAGCCAGTTGAGCGCGTGATAGTCCATGCGCGCCGTTCCCTAGCGCAGACTGCTGTAGATGGCTTCCACCGTGTCCTGATTGTGCTCGTAGTAGTGACCGGCCGGCGCGGTAAAGATCAGGAAGCTCAGCGTGTCGTCGGCGCCCTCGCCCAGCACCAGGCCTTGGTAGTGCAGACCGGCCTGGGAGTCAAAGCGCAGGCGGAAGCGAAAGCCGCTGCGGCCCGCCAGCGTGGCCGGACGCAAGTCCTCGGCGGCGACATTGGCCAGTCCATCGGCGCGCAGCGCTTCCAGAATCACTTCCTGGATCTCGACGGCGCTCGAAGCTGCGCGATAGCGCGCGCCTTCCTCGCGCTTGCTGTTGCGCTGGCGCTCGCGGAACACGTGCTCGCCGGGGCGGATGTCGGTGTAGATGCGCAGCGCGTTCAGCAGCACGCCATCGCGCGTCCACAGGCGTTCTCCGCGCAGGCCGTAATCGGTCCAGGCCACCGGCGTATTGAGCGTCAGCCCGTCCACCGTCTGTGGGCCGGGTTTGACCAGGAGATTGGCGCATCCGGCCAGCAGCAGCACAAAGATCCACAGGGCAGGGCGTCGCATCCAGGTACTCATTGCAGCCAGCTCTCGATCATCGCGCGGTCACCCGCGTCCGGCGCGCGCTTCAGGTACTCGGCGAAGGCGGCGCGGGCGTCCTCCGATCGTCCCAGTTTCTGCAGGACCAAGCCCAGGCCGCGCCAGGCGCCCGCCGGTGCGCCGGGGGCCGCAGTGGCGCGCTGGTAGGCCGCGTGGGCCAGCGCAAGATCCGCCGGGCGCGCGCGCCGCCGGTACATTTCAGCCTGGTAGTAGGCCAACTCCGCCTGATCGTAGGGCAAACGCGCCAGTCGGGCGAGCAACACCTCGGTCTGGCTGTAATGGCGACGGCCGATCTCGTCCTCCAGCCAGTCGGCCCGCAGTGGCTCGACCACCGCGTGATAGCGCTCGACGCCGGTCTCGCCGCCCTGGCTCTGCGCCGCCCGGCGCAAGCGATCACGGCGCTCGGTACTGGCCGGATGGCTGGCGAAGATCGCCGACATCAGGTCGCGATCACGCTGGCTTTCCTCGTCCCAGATCGCCGCCCACAGATCGCCGACACGGCGATCGTCGTAGCCTAGCGCGCGCATGCGCTCGATGCCGTACTGGTCGGCAGCGCGCTCCTGATCGCGCGAGAAAGCGTACAGACCACTGTAGGCGCCGAGCCCCACGGCCGCGCCGGCGATACTGCCGCCGAGCACCTGAAATGCGACCGTGAGGTTGCCGGCTGCCTTCATGCGCCGCCAGCGTGCCAGCGAGTCGCGCGCGACGTAATGGCCCACCTCGTGCCCGATCACCGCAGCCAGCTGCGCCTCGTCCTCGACGCGCAGCAACAGCCCGGTCCAGATCACCAGCATGCCGTTGGGCGCCATCGCCGCATTGAAATAGGGCTGGCGCAGCAGATATACGCGGATGTCGCCGCAGTAGTCGCCCGCGAGCTTGCAAGTCAATTCGCGCAGATAGGCATTCAGCGCCGGATCGCGCACGCGCAGCGGCGAGTTCGCCAGCTCTTCTTCAAAGCGCTGCATTTGCAGGATCAGGCCGGCTTCGTCGCTGTCGTCGCGCGGCGCCGGTTGGTCCGGCGTGGCACGTGGCACCGGTGCGCCGGCGCAGCCGCCGAGCAGCGCCGCCAGCAGGCACAGCGCCGCCCATCTCACAGCGGCGCTCCGTCGAGCAAGAGGTCGATCGCCTCGCGCGCTGCTGCTGGTGTGCGCAGATCGCCGCTGGGCGAGCTCAGCAGATTGAACCAGACCAGCCGACCGTCGTTGAGATCGACCAAGGAGGCGAAGCCAATCTGCTGGCCCAAAGACACACCGACGCCGATCAGCGACAGCGCCAGCATGGCCTTGCGGCCGGCGCTGGCGTGACTGTCGCGCAGATAGACGAACAGCGCGTAGCGCGCCGTCGGATCGAGCACGCGCGCCTGCTGGCCGAGCGTCCAGTCGAAGACCTCGCCCTTGCTCGGCAACAGCACGCCCAGGTAGCGATGCAGCAGCACGCTCTGGCCCACCGCCTCATGCAGCATCACCACCTGACGCTGCTGATCCGCCTGCCGGGCGTCCTCGGCGTACTCGAAGCGCCGCGCATCGGCGCCGCGCGCGGCCAGACGCTCGTTGATCGCATTCGCCACATGGGTGCGCGCAGCGGCGGTCCAGTCGGCACGCACTTCCTGCAGGCCGCTGGCCAGCAGCTCGCTGATCTCCACATCCGGCTCGACCACCAGGATCTCGGCGCCACGGCCGAGCGCGGCATCGGCGCGCACATTGGCCGGGCGCACGTGGCGGGTTTGCGCGCAGGCGGCCAGCAGCGCCACCAGCAGCAAGCCGCAGAGCAGTCGCCACGCCCGCGGCCAGCGCGCCCGAGTGTCAGCCAGCCACGCGCAATCGCGGTTGTTGATCATCTCGGGCATCGCATCAGCGTCCTCGAAGCGGGCTCGGGCCCGGCATCAGTGGCTCATTCGTAGCCGTTGGCAAACAGACTGTCGCCGGTCGGCAGCGGCCACACCCAGGCCCCACGCGAGCGCGTCCACACCGCCAGCGTGGTGAAGCCACGGTCGATCGTCATATCCCAGATCATCACGTTCGGCAGCCCCAGATGCTTCTGCCACACCACCGGATTGGCTTCGACATCATCCGTGTAATAGAGGCCCCAGTCCGAACCGGCGAACACCTGGCGCGGCCGATTCGGGTTCACGATGACGCTGTTGACCGGGATATTGGGCAGGTTGCCGGACACGTCGCGCCAATTGAAGCTGGCGCAGCCGGCGGTGCATTTCACCTGGAACACGTGCCCCGGCGTGCTTGGCGTGTTCTGGTCGAAGCCCGCCATCACCGCGTAACCGATCAGCGGGTCGACCGGATCGGTGGCCACATCCAGCACGAAGCGATTGGGCAGCACGGCATTGCCGCCGGTGACATTGACCCAGGTGGCCGAATCAGTGATGTCCTGGCCCATGTTGAAGCCAAACCAGACGTTGCCGTCATTGGTGCCGGCGATCGCGATGGTCGGCGTGCTGACGGCATAGGCGACCTGATTGATGAAGGAGCGATCACCCAGCGTGCCCTTGGTCAGATCCGGGCTGTTCGACTTCCAGCTGGTGGTCGGCACGCCACCGGTGACCGATTCCCACACCCGATAACTGCCGGCAATGATGCGGCCACAGCCGGTCGCCGCCGGGCAGCCGGTGGTCTCGCCACCGAAGCGGTACAGATCGAAATTGGTGACGAAGCTCTTGCGGTCACCGCTCCAGCCGCTCGGTGCAGCGCTCGACGCACTGGTGCTGCCCAGGCCGCCCGTGGCGGTGCTGGTCGCCACGATGGCGCCATTCTGGCTGGAGTAATACCAGCGCTGCTGCAGGATCGGCTCGATGGTGCTCCAGAAGCCGTCGCCGCCGTTGCGCGAGGACCAGCGCGCCGGGGCGATGGCGCCGCCTGACCAGGTGGCGACCATGCAGGAATTGTCCTGGGCGCCGCCGACGGCGCTGGCGCTGGGCGCAGTGGCGAAGTTCGGCGTGATGCCGCCGGAATAGAACTCGATGGTGTTCAGCGTGGCATTCAGCGAGGTCCAGGTCGGCGAGGCTGCCATCGCATTGCTGCTGTAGTACACGCCACCATCGGTGCCGATCAGCAGCTTGTTGGGGTCATTGGCGACGAAAGCGCGGGCGTGGTGATCCACATGCGGCGCCGACGCGATATTGCTGTAGCTGCTGCCGCCAGTGGTCGAGCGGAAGGTGCTGAAGGCGCTGAGGACGAAGGTGTTCGGGTCGGTCGGGTGCACGGTGATGCCGGCGTTGTACCAGCTCTGGGTGCCCGAGCCACTGATGGTGCCATTCTGCACCTGGGTCCAGGTATCGCCGCCGTTGGCGCTGCGCCAGACGCCGAGAATCACCGGGTTGGTGGAGACCGGTGCCGCAACCTGCGCGTAGATGACATTGGGATCCGAGGGTGCCGCAGCGATGTCGATGCGTCCCAGCGGATTCCCTGGCAGCGGCGTACCTTGCGCCGTGCCGGCCGGCCAGCCGTTGTCCGGGCGCGATACCGTCGTCCAGTCGATCGGACAGCCGCTGGCGGGCACGGTCGCGCGATAAATGCCGTTGGCGCCGTTCTTTTCCAGGCCGGTTTGCACGGTGGTCGCAAAGGCGCGGGTGCCGATGGCGGCCGTCAGCCGCGTGCTGCTGCCCATGTCCGAGGCAATCAGCCCGGTGATGTCCTGGCGCTGATCCGGGAAGGTGTTGGTCAGGCAGGGACCGGTCCAGGTGTCGCCGCCGTTGTAGGACAGGTACACACCGGTCTTGGCGCCGACGATGAGGATGTTGGAGTTGTTCGGGTCGACCACCACTTTGCCGATCGCCTGGTATTGCGGCGGCAGATTGGCGTTGGGCGGATAGAAGGGGTTGAACACATCGGCGCCCTTGACCGTCCAGGTATTGCCGCCGTCGACGGACTTCAGAATGCCGTTCGAGCCGAAGGAGAATGATCCAAAGCGCAGATCACCGGTGCCGGCATACAGCACGTTCGGATTGTTGGGGTCGAGCGTCAGATCGCCGATGGCGCTGTTCTGGATGGGCTCCAGCGTGGCCGAATTGTCGGTGGTATTGGTCCAGGTGGTATTGGCGTCGCAGCAGTTCGTCGTTTTCCACACACCGCCGCCATCGGAGCCGATCCAGGCAATGGTGGGATCGGTGGGATGGGTGACGATGACGTTGGTGCGCCCGGCGATACCGCCGCCGGTGCCCAGCGGCCGCGGACCGAGCGGCGTGAACAGCTGCGGATCGAGCGCCCGACTGCTGCGCCGGCGGTCATCCGCACCGGCCGGCACGCCCGGCGCGATCTTGGCGGCGTCGGCGGCGGCATCGAGCTGCCAGCGCGGATTGAAATGACCGGTCGGGTAGGTGGCGCGATCCTGCCAATACGGGCCCATGTAGGCCTCTTGCGCCAGCGGCCCGCGATACGCTGGCGTCGCCGGTGCGTCGGCGTTCTGCGCCAGTTGATGGGTGCCGGCACAGCCGGTGAGCACGGCGATCGCAGCCGCCAGCGTGGATACAGCGCGTACTGCGGTGCGTGCCATGGTGTGTCCCATCCGACCCGAGATGGGCCGGCATCATGCGAGGGCGGGATGCGTCTAGCAAGCGTCCATCAAGCGCGGCGGCTATCGGGTCGTACCGCTGCTCAATTCCAGCTGCAAACCACCTTGCCGCAGCTGCCGGCTTCCATCAGGTCGAAGCCGCGCTGGAAGTCGTCGATGTGGATCTGGTGGGTGAGCACCTTCTGCAGCGGGAAGCCGGTCAGCAGCATCTGCGTCATCTTGTACCAGGTCTCGTACATGCGGCGGCCGTAGATGCCGTGGATCACCAGACCCTTGAAGATCACCTTGTCCCAATCGATGCCGGCGCCTTTGGGCAGGATGCCGAGCAGGGCGATCTTGCCGCCGTGGTACATGCAATCGAGCATGTCGTTGAAGGCGTGCGGATTGCCGCTCATTTCCATGCCGATGTCGAAGCCTTCCATGTGCAGATCGCGCATGACGTCCTTGAGCGACTGTTTGGAGACGTTCACGACGCGCGTGGCGCCCATGTCGGCCGCCAGTTTGAGCCGGTAATCGTTGACGTCGGTGACCACCACATTGCGGGCGCCGACGTGCTTGCAGATGCCGGCGGCGATGATGCCGATCGGGCCGGCGCCGGTGATCAGCACGTCTTCACCGATCAGATCGAACTCCAGCGCACAGTGCGCGGCGTTGCCGTAGGGGTCGAAGAAGGCCGCGAGTTCGCTGGGGATCTGATCCGGGATCGGCCACAAATTGGAGGCCGGGACGGCGATGTACTCGGCGAAGGCGCCGTTGCGGTTGACGCCGATGCCGACGGTATGCGGACACAGGTGCGGGCGTCCGGCGCGACAGTTGCGGCAGACGCCGCAGACGATATGGCCTTCGGCGGAGACGCGCTGGCCGACGCTGTAGCCGCGCACGCCGGCGCCCATGTCGACGATGCGGCCGACGAACTCGTGGCCGATCACCAGGCCCGGCTTGATGGTGCGCTGGCTCCACTCGTCCCACTTGTAGATATGCAGATCGGTGCCGCAGATGGCGGTCTTTTCGAGCTTGACGAGCACGTCGTTGGGGCCGATTTCCGGCACCGGCACTTCCTGCATCCAGATGCCTTTCCCCGCCTCACGCTTGACCAGCGCCTTCATCATCTGCGGCATGACCGTCTCCCTCGGACCCTGAAACTGGCGCGCAGTATAGGCGCGGCGGCTGAACCGCTCGTGCCGGACGCGCCAAAGAAAACGCCGGCACTGTCGTCAGTGCCGGCGCCGGTGTTGCGCTGCCCGGATGGGCAGGATGATCAAGCCGCGATCAGGGGATCAGTTCCCAGAAGCCGCGACCGAAGGTGGACGCGCGCATCAGCGAGGCGTCGGCCGAGATGTAGAAGTCGGTGACGTTCACCAGCGGCAAGCCGGTGCCGAAGCGCGCCCAGGTGGAACCCGCATCGGTGGATTTGTAGACACCGAGGTGCGTGGCGGCAAACAGCGTGTTCGGCGCCGACGGATCGGAAGTGACCGTGTTGACCGGCACGCCAGTCGGGAAACCGGCGCCATCGATGGCCGTCCAGGTGCTGCCGAAGTTGGTGGACTTCCACAGATGCGTCACCGTCGACTGCGGCGCCACCGAGGACACGTAGACGATGTTGGTGTTGGTGCGGTCGAAGTAGACGTCCGAGATACTGAGCCCGTTGTTCGGCAGCGCGCCCGACTGCACCCAGCTGGTGCCACCGTTCGAGGTCAGATACACGCGACCGCCGCTGGCAGCGATGCCGACCACATTGGCATTGCTGTGCGCCACGCCAATGTTGCGGATCACGAAACTGGTGGTCGGCAAGCCGGTGGTGGGCAGCGCCGTCCACGAGGTGGCGTAATTGGTGGACTTGTAGACCTTCAGATTGACGTGCGTGTACACGGTGTTGCCGGTGGCATCGCCGGTCCAGCGCTCGATGTGGGTGTTGAACGGCGCCGACGAGGTGTTGTTCGACTCGGTGATGCCGGTGCTGGCGGTCGCAAAGGTGGTGCCGCCGTTGGTGCTCTTGTAGATGCGGGTGTAGTAGAGGCTGCCCAGCATCGAGGCGGCATTGCTCTGGTTGACGTCGGCGCCGAAGCCATCACCGCCGATGTACTGGTCGAAGGTGGAGGTGCTGCCCGAACGCACGCGAGTGCCGTTGTCCTGGAAGCCGCCGATCACCGCCGCGCGATTGTTGGTCGAGGAGCCGACCGAGTAGATCAGGTGCGAGGTGATGCCCACATTGAGGCTGGAGGTCCACGCCGTGTTGGTGGCGTTGGTGGCCTTGAAGATGCCGCCGTCGGTGCCGACCAGCAGCGTGCCGGCGGCGTCATAGGCGGCGGTGTGGAAGTCCGCGTGCACGTACGGCAGGCTGTACTGGGCCAGCCAGTTGGTCAGCTGCGTGTAGGTGGCGGAACTGGTCGACACCGTCGCTTTGGCCATCAGCAGCGCGCCGCCGAAGTAGAAGACGTTCGGGTTGGTGCGATCCACGATGATCATGTGGTTGTACCAGCCCTGGCCGTTCAGGATCGTGCTCGGGCCGGTGCTCTCGGTATTGGTATTGGTGTAGCGCACCTTGTTGGCGGTGGCGCCCATCGCCGTCCAGGTGGCGCCGCCGTTGGCCGACTTGTACAGGTCGGCCAGATCGGTCGCCGTCGCCGCATTCGGCTTGGCGGCCATCGCATAGACGATGCTGCCATTGGTCGGCGCGGCAGCCAGCGAGATGCGGCCGACGCCAGCGCTGTTGGTCATGCCGCTCGCGAGCGCCCAGCTGGTCCCGCCATTGGTGGACGTGAATACCTGGCCACTGGTGGTGCCGGTGGTGGCGGCTTTGTTGGCTTCCAGAGACACGGCGAAGCTGGTGGCGCCGGTGGAGGCGATATCCCAGACGTAGGGCGCGGCTGCGAAGCCGGTGGCGAGGCTGACCGGACTCCAGGTCAGACCACCGTCGGCGCTGCGGAACAGGCCGGCATCAGTGGCGGCGAGGACGATCTGGCTGTTGCCCGGCGCGACGACGATGTCGTTGATCACAGTGGAACTGCCGATATACAGCGGGCCGTTCCAGGTGTCGGCGCCGTCGTTGCTGATGTACAGGCCAATGCCGGTGCCGTCGAAAGCGTCACCCAGGCCGAGCAGCAACTTGTTGGGGTTGTTCGGGTCCATGGCGAGGTGGCCGACCGACAGACTGCCGAGCGCCTCGGTCTTCGGCACCCAGGTGGTGCCGCCATCGGTGGTCTTCCAGACGCCGCCACCGGCGGACGCGAGGTAAATGGTGCCGGCCAGCGTCGGGTGCGTCACGATCGCCGCGGGGCGACCGGAGTCGCTGACGGCCAGCGAGACCGAGCCGTTCTTGGTGACATTGGCGCGCGTCGGGCCGATGTTGGTCCAGGTGTTGCCGACCACCGCACCGATCGGACCATAGCCGCCGGTCGGATCGACCTGCGTTGCCTGCGGAATCTGGTTCGGGTAGCGGTAACGCTCGCGCGCGGCCGCTTCGTTCATGAAGCGACGGAACTTGGCGTCGTACTCGGTTTCGTACCACTGCTGCATGCCGTTGCGACGCACTTCAGGGCTGTCGGTTTCCGAGGCCTGGGCTTCCGCGACCGGGCCGCCATCGGGCCCCAACACGCCGGCTTTGGTGGATTCGCTGGCAAAGGCGATCTGCGTGCACAGCAACAAGGCGAGCGTGGCGCTGAGCGGCGCGAGACGAAGACGAGTCATTCAATGTTCCCCTGAGGTGATGGAATCGGTCAGGAGCACGCGGAACCCGGACGGTATCCCCACCGCCGCGGCGCGCGACTCCTCCCAAAGTCGAGCTGACTCCACCCTGAGGTGGAATCGGCGGCGCAGTGTAACGGGAGCTGAACGAAGCCTTGCGCGGGTTGCAGGAATTTACAGAGATTCCCCGATGGACGTCGAGCTCAATAGCCGGCCGCCATGCCGTCTTTGCGCGACTCCGAGGCACCTGTGTAGACACCCGTGTGGGGATCGCGGCGGATCGCCTGATAGCCGCCGTAGGGGCCGTCGGCGTACTCGATGCGATGCCCCATCCGCATCAGCGCGCGGATGCTCTCGTAAGGGAAGCCGGTTTCGAGGTTGACCACGCCGCCATCGTTCATCGGCAGCGCCTGACCGGCCGGCTCGGTGGAGCCGTCGTGGTGGATGCGCGGGGCGTCGCCGGCTTCCTGCAGATTCATCCCGAAATCAATCAGATTGAGGACGATCTGCACATGGCCCTGTGGCTGCATGGCGCCGCCCATCAGGCCGAAACTGATCCACGGTTTGCCGTCCTTGGTGATGAAGGCCGGGATGATGGTGTGAAACGGCCGCTTGCGCGGCGCGTAGCTGTTGGCATGGCCGCGCGCCAGCACGAACTGCTCGCCGCGATCCTGGAAGATGAAGCCCAGCCCCGGCGGCGCCATGCCCGAGCCCATGCCGCGATAGTTGGACTGGATCAAGGACACCATCATGCCGCTGGCATCGGCGGTGGTCAGATAGATGGTGTCACCTTCCTCCAGCGGCGGATGGCCGGCCTCGATGCTGCGCGCGGCCTGTTCGGGATTGATCAGTTGACGCCGGGTGTCGGCGTAGGCGTCGGACAGCAGACCCGCGATCGGAGCCTTGGCGAAATCGGGGTCGGCATACAGACGCGCGCGATCCTCGAAGGCGAGTTTTTTCGCTTCGATGAACCAATGCAGGTGCTGCGGGCTGCCGAAACCGGCCTTGGCCAGGTCGAAGCCTTCCAGGATATTGAGCATCTGCAGCGCCGCGATGCCCTGGCCGTTGGGTGGCAGTTCCCAGACGTCGTAGCCGCGGTAGTTGACCGAGACCGGCTCCACCCATTCGCCGTAATGGGCGGCCAGATCCTCCTTGCGCAGGAAGCCGCCCTGTGCGCGGAAGTAGGCGTCGATGGTGGCGGCGATCTCGCCGCGGTAGAAGGCGTCGCGGCCGCCGTTGGCGATCGCCTCCAGCGTGTGCGCCAGATTCGGGTTCTTCCAGATCTGTCCGCTCTGCGGCGCCTGTCCGTCGATGGTGAACTGTTCGAGGAAGCCCGGATATTCCTTCAGTCGCGGCACCGAGCGCTGCCAGTACCAGGCGATGATCGGCGCCACCGGGTGACCTTCTTTCGCATAGCGAATGGCCGGCGCCAGCACCTCTTTCATCGGCAACTTGCCGAAACGCTCATGCAATGCAAACCAGCCGTCGACGGCGCCCGGGACCGTCACCGGCAGCGGCCCGAAAGAGGGCACGGCCTTCAGTCCCTGCGCTTCGAAGTACTCCAGCGTCAGCGCAGCGGGTGAACGCCCGGAGCCGTTGTAGCCGTGCAGCTTGCCGGTTTTCGGGTCCCAGACGATGGCGAAGAGGTCGCCGCCGACACCATTGCCGGTGGGCTCCATCAGACCCAGCGCCGCGTTGGCGGCAATGGCCGCGTCCACCGCGGTACCGCCGGCCTTGAGCACATCGAGCGCAATCTGCGTCGCCAGCGGATGGCTGGTAGCG
Organism: Lysobacterales bacterium; assembly: GCA_046346965.1. Classification (GTDB taxonomy): domain Bacteria; phylum Pseudomonadota; class Gammaproteobacteria; order Xanthomonadales; family SZUA-5; genus JAXMHB01. The sequence continues at coordinate 262,719 of JAXMHB010000005.1, read as the reverse complement.
GCCATGCCGTGCGTGGCATGCACCTCCGAACGGGTGGCGAAGGAACGGTCGATCAAGCGGTCGGCACACATGGCTTCGGTTCCGGTCAGCAGGGTCAGCGTCAACAGCATGCAGCGCACGAGGGCGGCTCCTGATGGGGTGGGTCGAGCCTACGCGCACGCTGGCGGGATCGCAAAACTGCGACGTGGTCGCTGGTTGGGGCCTTCAATGTGCTTGAGTGTGACGATGTAAAAAGACAACTAACAAAAAAACGACTTCGTTTTCACATAAAGCGCCCAATGCTGCGGCGGTCGACGGCTTCCAGAGCGCCGACCTCCTCTCATCGAATGCAGGGACACACCATGAAACGCACATCGCTGGCCGCAGCGCTCGTCGCCGTCGCGCTTGCCCACACCGCCTACGCGTCCAGTCATCGCGAAGCGCCGCTGATCACGCGTACCCCGAAAGTGGATGCGACCGACTTCTACCTGTTCCGCAGCTACGAGCCCGGGCGCGAGGGCTATGTGACGCTGATCGCCAACTATCTGCCGCTGCAGGACGCCTACGGTGGGCCCAACTACTTCACGCTGGATCCCGACGCGCTCTACGAGATTCACATCGACAACAACGGCGACGCGGTCGAGGATCTGACCTTTCAGTTTCGCTTCCAGACCTTCGTCGAGAACCTGACCATTCCGGTTGGCGGCGTCGACGTGGCCGTGCCGCTGGTGAACATCGGCGCCTTTGGCGATACCCCGGCTGCCAACGACGCCGTCAAGAACGTCAAAGAGACCTATACCCTCGGTCTGATTCGCGGCGCGCGCGCTTTCGGCGATCCGGTGCTGGCCGCCAACACCTCGATGGGCGGCACCACGCGCTTCCGCAAGCCATTCGACAACATTGGCGGCAAGAGCTTCCCCAATTACGCGCGCTACGCCGACAGCCACATCTACGATTTCGATCTGCCTGGCTGCGGCAGTGGTCGCGTGTTCGTCGGTCAGCGCAAGGACCCGTTTGCGGTGAACCTGGGCGAGATCTTCGATCTGATCAACACCAACCCGCTCGGTCGCGAGGATGCCGAGGCCAACACCATCGACGACAAGAACGTCACGGCACTGGCGCTCGAAGTGCCGATCAGCTGCCTGCGCAGCAACGACCAGTCGGTGATCGGTGCGTGGACCACCGCCAGCATTCCGAGTGCGGGTGGCCAGCGCGGTCGCCGTGCGTATACCCAGGTGTCACGGCTGTCGGCGCCGCTGGTGAACGAGGTGGTGATCGGACTGCCGGACAAGGACCGCTTCAATGCCTCCGAACCCGTCGATGACGGACAGTTCGCGCGCTACGTCACCAATCCCACGCTGCCGAAGCTGATCGAGATTCTGTTCAACGCGCCGGCGCCGAATCAGTACCCGCGCACCGATCTGGTCGCGGCGTTCTTGACCGGTCTCAGCGGTTTGAACCAGCCCGCAAACGTGCGTCCCGCCGAGATGATGCGATTGAATCTGGGTATCGCTCCCAAGCCGCCCGCGCAGCAGGCGCGCCTCGGCGCGCTCGCGGGCGACACCGCCGGTTTCCCGAACGGGCGCCGACCCGGCGATGACGTCGTCGACATCGAACTGCGCGTCGCCATGGGCGCACTGCTGCCCAGCAGTGTTGCACCGGCCGGCGCCTTGCCGATCACCGACGGCGCGACCGTGGACGCGACCCAGTTCCCGGCTCGCTTTCCCTACCTGAACGCACCGCTGGCCGGTTCACCCAACTGAGCCGCAACGCTGGGGCCGGGCTCTCACGAGCCCGGCCTTGGCCGGCCGAAGGACGATCCCATGCGTCACTGTATTTCCATGGCGGCCGCCGTCTGGCTGCTGCTCGGCACCCCGTGCGGTGCGGCATTGCCGACGATGGAGCGGCCCGCCGCAGACCAGTGGGTGCTGCAGTTGCCAGCGCGGCTGCCGGACGATCCGGCGCAGGCGCTGCAACAGGCGCTGCGCAGCGGCGATGCGCGTGCGCTGGGGCTGATCGAAGCGCGCCTGCAGGCCGACGAGGGCGATCAGGCTTTGCTGCTGCGCGCCTACATCGCTCAACACCAACACGACTACGCGCAGGCGCTGGCGCTGCTCGACCGACTGCTGCTGCGGCGGCCTCGGGATGCGGTCGCACGCCATGTGCGTGTGGACGTGTGGTTGGCGCAGGGCGAGATCCGGCGCGCTGCTACCGAGTGTGCAGCGCTGGCATTGGGCCTGGATGGACTGCGCGGCACCCTGTGCTCGGCCGCGCTGGCAGCGCGACGCGGCCAGACCAGCGCAGCGCAGTCGGTGTTGCGGCCATTGCTCGACGATTCGACGCTGGCAGCGCCGCTGCAGCGCTACGCCTGGTGTCTGGCCGGCGATGTGGCTTTGCAGGCGGGCGATCTGGTCGGCGCCGAGTCGGCCTGGGAAGGAGCGCTCGCACGCGACCCGGCCGATCCCGGCGCGCGTCTCCGTTTGCTGCGCTTGTGGCGTGCGCAGGGACGACTCGAGCGCATCGACAGCCTGCTCGTCGACATGCCGGAGTCCGACGCGGTGCTGATGGAGCGTGCCTGGCTGGCGCGCGCCAGGGGTCAGATGCAGCAGGCGCAGGCGATTGCGGCGCGATTGGAAGCGCGCTTCCAGGAAGCCGAGTGGGCCGGGAGCGGGCTGGAGCTGGCCGATTGGGCGCGCTGGCGCGCGGAATGGCAGCGCGACCTCAACGGTGCGCTGGCCCTGGCCAAGCGGAACTTTGAGACCCAGCGCAGCGAGAGCGATGAGCGCTTGCTGCGGGACTTGGCCGAGGTCCTCGATGATCGCGTTGCGCTGTCGGCGCTGAATGACTGGCGTCGATCGCAAGGCCTGCCGGAGTCACTGCAATGAGGGCGCTGCTGTGGGCTTTGCTGATCTGGGCAGGCGACGCCAGCGCGCACACTCTCAGCCTGACGCGCGTTGCACTGAGCGAACTCGCGCATGCGCCGGCCGCGATCCGCATCGACCTGCCACTGCGCGAGCTGGCCTTGGCGCTGCCGCTCGATGCCGATGGCGATGGTCAGCTGCGCTGGCGCGAGGTCGCGGCCATGCAGCCACAGATCGAGCGCCTGCTGCGGCGTGGACTGCGCATACATGCCGAGGCGCCATGCGCCCTGACTGCGGGCAACATCGGCCTGGCCCAGTACGACGACGGCCCGGCCCTGGCCTGGGCGGGTGCGCTGGACTGTGGGCAGTCGATCACCCGGCTGCAGTTGCAGTCCAACTTGCTGCTCGACGTCGACGCCCGCCATCGAACGCTGGTGCATCTGGGCGACGATCAGCAGGTTCAGGTCATCGTGCTCAGTGCCGAGCAGCCCGAGGCGAGCGTCGAACTGGCGGCCGGCAGCAGCGTGTTCGCCGCCTTCCTGCTCGAAGGCGCGCACCACATCCTCATCGGTTACGACCATCTGGCCTTCCTGATCTGCCTGTTGCTCGTCGTGGTGTTGCGGCGCAGCGACGGACGCTGGCAGGCCTTGCCGCGAATCGGTGATTCCGCGCGCGCCGCGGCGCTGCTGGTCACCGCCTTTACGCTGGCGCACTCGCTGACCCTGAGCGCCAGCGCGCTGCACTGGGCGACGCCCGCGGCCGGCTGGGTCGAACCGGCCATCGCGCTGTCGATCGTGCTGGCAGCGCTGAACAACCTGTATCCCGTGGTGCATCGGCGCGCCTGGGCGCTCGCCTTTGGCTTCGGGCTGGTCCATGGCTACGGCTTCGCGGGCGCGCTGAGCGAGCTCGGATTGCCGCCGGGCGCCGAGTTGAGCGCACTGTTCGGATTCAATCTCGGCGTCGAATGCGGACAGCTGGCGATCGTCGCGCTGCTGCTGCCCTTGTTGCATGCACTGGCGCGCTGGCCGGCGTATCCGCGGCGGCTGATGGCACCCGCATCGCTGTTGGTCGGGGCGCTGGGCAGCTATTGGCTGCTGCAGCGCCTCGCCTGAGATCGATCAAAGTCGCCGTCTGGCCATTGAACCATGCTGAAACACAATTTCGAGGAGCACTTGCAGTGCTGACGATAGGTCCGCTCTTGCTGTCGCTGTGGATGGCGCCACCCGCTGGCGATCCTGCCCAGGCCGAATCGGCCCTGGATGCCATTACCGTGCTGGGACGGCGCGCCAATCTCATCGGCGCCGCCATCAGCGCGTCCGAGGGCGAGATCGGACCGGTAGAGCTGTCGGAGCGCCCGCGATTGCGCACCGGCGATCTGGTGGAGTACGTCCCCGGCATGATTGCCACCCAGCATTCGGGCTCGGGCAAGGCCAATCAGTACTTTCTGCGGGGCTTCAATCTGGACCACGGGACCGACTTTGCGACGCGCGTCGAGGGCATGCCGGTCAATCTGCGCAGCCACGGCCATGGTCAGGGCTATTCGGATCTCAACTTCTTGATCCCGGAGCTGGTCGAGTCGCTGCGCTACCGCAAGGGCAACTACTACGCCGACGTGGGCGACTTCTCGTCTGCTGGCAGCGCCGAATTCACGCTCGCGGATCAGCGCGACCATCAAGAACTGGCGCTGGGTGCAGGCAGCTTCGGCTATGCGCGCGCGCTGGCGAGCGGCGGCACCAGACTGTCCGGCGCTGACCTGATCTACGGTTTGGAACTCCAGGGCTACCAGGGGCCGTGGACCGATCTCGACGAGTCCGTGCGCAAGCGCAATCTGCAACTGAAGACGCGTTTCGATCTCGGCGAGGTCGAGGCTCGCGCCGCGCTGATGGTGTATCGGAACCGCTGGAACTCGCCGGATCAGATACCCGCTCGCGCAGTGGCCGAGGGGCTGATCGACCGTTTGGGCTCGCTGGACACTGATCTCGGCGGAGACAGTGCAAGAAGCTCATTGTCCGGCAGCCTGGAAGGCGACTCCGCACTGGGATCGTTGAGCGCGAGCGCCTATGCCATCGACTATGAGCTAGATCTGTGGTCGAACTTCACCTACCTGCTGGACGATCCAGTCAATGGCGATGAGTTTCGCCAGCGCGATCGGCGCCAGGTGTTGGGCTTCGATCTGCAGGACAGCATCGAGCGCGAGCGTTGGCGCGTGCGCGTCGGCGTCAGCGGTCAACGCGATGACATACGCGCGGTCGGGCTCTGTCGCAGCGTGGCTCGCCAGTGTCGCCTGGCCATACGCGACGATCAGGTCGACGAACGCAGCCTCAGCATCTGGACGGATCTCGAGTATCGCTGGAGTCCCAGTGTGCGCAGCTACCTCGGTGTGCGCAGAGACCAGTTTGACTTCGACGTCGATGCCCTGGAACCAGAGAATTCCGGGCGCACCTCGGCCGCGATCCACAGCCCCAAAGCGAGTTTGGTGTACACGCCCAGCAAAGAGTGGGAGCTGTATGCGTCCTGGGGCCGCGGTTTTCATTCCAACGACGCGCGCGGGACCACGCTGGCGCGCGATCCCTTGAGCGGTGAGCCGGCCGAGGCGGTCACACCGCTGGCGCGATCATCGGGGCGCGAGCTGGGCGCGCGTCTGTACTTGAGCGAGCGCATGCATGCCACCGTGGCCTGGTGGCGTTTGCAGCTGGCGTCCGAGCTGCTGTACGTCGGTGATGCCGGCACCACCGAAGCGAACCGCCCCAGCGACCGCCATGGTTTGGAGGCAGGTTGGTACTGGTTCGCGTCGGATCGGTACAGTGCCGAGCTCGAAGCCCAGTACACGCATTCGCGCTTCGCTGACCAGGATCCTGCTGGCCGAAAGATCCCCGGGGCCGTGCCTCTGACCATCGCCGCCGGCGTCAACGCGCGCTGGGACGACGGCTGGAACGCGACCCTGCGCTGGCGCCATGTCAATCGCTATCCGCTGATCGAGGACGGCTCGGTGGAAGCACAAGGGTCGGACCTGGTCAATCTGCGCGTGGGCCGCGAGTTCCAATCCTGGGCCATCGATCTCGAAGTCCTGAATCTGTTCGGATCGGAGGATCGCGACATCAGCTACTACTACACGTCCAGACTGTCGGGCGAACCCGCGGATGGCGTCCTCGACGAGCACTTTCATGCTTTTGAACCACGCGCCTGGCGGCTGAGCTTGAAACGGGTGTTCTGAGCCTGCACGACCGCCTGGGCCGAGCTGGGTCTGGCAGGGCGTCGCCGCCCAGGCCCTGACGCACGCGCCGCCGACGCGCAGCTGCTAGCCTCGTCTGCTCACTCCGTGATGGCGGTGCGCAATGCCACGCAATGCTTCCCAGCGGCGCTCGGATCCCCAGCTGCTGCCGGTGCTGAACCAATTGGTGCAGCTGGCGATGGAGGATTTGGATCCGCGCGCCATGCAGCAGCGCATCACTGATGCCTTGGCGCGGCATTTCGGTTGGGAGTTCGTGGCCCTGGTGAGCATCGACCAGGACCGCCAGCGCTTCGTCTGCGAGGCGGTGTCGACGGCGTTGCCGACCGCCATTCATGTGGGCTATTCGCGACCGCTCGGCAGCGGCGTGGTGGGCCAGGTGGCCGCCAGCGGCCAGCCGGTGCTGGTTGCAGATGCGGCGCAGTACCCGGATTTCGTCCATACGCTGCCCGGCGGGCAGTCCGAGCTGGCGATGCCGGTGCTGTATCGGCAGCAGGTGATCGCCGTGCTCAACCTGGAGAGTCGCAGCGCGCATGCTTTTGACGATCAGGTGGAACTGCTCGGCATCGTGTGCGAGCACATTGCCGGCGCGATCCAGGCTGCGCACCGTCACGCCGAACTGAGCCGGCGCTATCAGTGGCTGGAGTTCGCCGCCGCGGTGACCCGCGACGCGCTCGCTGCGCCGGATCTGGACGCGCTGCTGTCCCAGGTCTTGGGCCATCTGGACCGCCAGTTCGACACCGCCGAGGCCACCGTGTTGCTGGAGAGCGACATCAAGGATCACCTGGAAGTGATGGCGCACCGCGGTGCGTCCGCGCACATCACCTATCTGGGCAAGCAGTGGCCGGTGTTTCAGGGCCTGGTGGGTCGCTGTTATCGCAGCGGTCAGATGCAACACAGCCCGGACGTGCGCCTGGACCCCGACTACTCGGTGGTCAACGTGGCGGTTGCCAGCGAGGTGGCGGTACCGATCCGCTTCCGTGATCGCGTGTTCGGTGTGCTCAACCTCGAGAGCCAGCAGACGCACGCCTTCGATGCGCTCAGCCGCAACATGCTGCAGATGCTGGCTGACCAACTCGGCGGCGCCATACATTTGTCGGCGTTGAACAGGCGGCTGCAAGCGCAGGCGCAGCTGATCGATCAGCAGAACCACTCGCTGACCCACACGCGCGAGAGCCTCAAACGCGCGGTGGGCAAGCTGCAGCGGCGCACGGGCGTCGATCAGGAAACCGGCCTCGCCGACGCCGTGGTGTTCGAGTCCAGGGTGCTGGGTCGGGTGCGCCGTGCGCGCATCGATCGCCATACCCTGGTTGTGGCCGAGTTGACGGTGCCGCCGCTGCCGAACGATCAACCCGGACAGAACCTGCGTCGGCTCGCGGCGAGCGTGCAGCGCGACCTGGAACGCGCCGGGGCACTGGTGGCGCGACTGGGGACCGATCAGATCGGTGTGCTGGCGGATGCCAAAGTCGGTGCCGATCCGGTCGAACGTCTGATTGGCCTGCTGCGTCCCTATGGCCTGATCGGCGCGATCACGCAATGGCCACCGCAGTTGGAGCTCAGCGTGGCCGAATTGCGCTCGCAATTGCAGCGGGCGGCCGCGTCACAGACCGCCGGTATCGCCGAACTCGATCTGCAGCCGCTGGCCCGCCTGCGCCGCGGCCGCGGTCGCCCGAAGAAGGCCAACGCTGTGAGCTAAGCCAGCGCTTTCAGCCCGCGCGCATGCACAGCGCGCGCTTGCCCGGCGTGTCGCTGACCTTGTAAGCGTAAGGCTTGCCGTCGTTCAGATAGACGTACCAAGCCTCGGCCTCGCCGTTGGCTTGACTGGTCCACGGCGTCAAGCCGCTGACCTGGATCAGTTGGGTGACTTTGCAGGTGAGCAAACCGATGCACGGCTGACCGGGGTCGCGCGTGTCGTAGAGCTTGATCAACTGCTCGGCGGTGGGTAGCGTCCAACCGGTGCCCAGGCTGGCACAGTAAGCTTGGGCATTGGCCCAGTTGATGTCGCTGCCATTGTCCTTGCCGGCCCAGACGACGCCGGTTTCGGTATCAGTGACGGTGCCATCGGCATTGGCGACAAAGCGCGTGCTCGGCGTCGATTCCGGCGGCGGGGCGTCGGTGCCTTGCGCCCAAGTGGCCGCCGCAGGCAGCCACAAAGCGATCAGCAGGGCAGGGCGCAAGCGCGTCGCGAGCATGGCAGCATCCTCAGCAGTCCGTTGACATGCATCTACATTAGCAGCCGCGTGGCGTGGCGTGCACGGGGGCGACGCAAACAAATGCCGATTCGCCATCGGCGCCGCTCAGGCTGCCGGTGCTTTGGGTGACACCCACATGGTCACTCGGGCGCTAAACACGGGTTCGCCCGCGGCGTTGACAACCTGCACGTCGGCAATCGCCTCGCCGGCCTGATTCAACTCACGGATCCCCGCGATGCTGGCGGTGCCAGTCAGCGTGCCGGTGGCCTTTTTCAAGTAAGCGACTGTCATGCCTTTGGGTATCCAGCGCTGGTCCGGGCGCACCGCGGCGTCAGTGGCCAGACCAGCGGTCAGTTCGGCCAAGTTGCAAAGCGCGATCGCATGCACGGTGCCGATATGGTTGTGCACGCGCCGGCGATCATGGATCTGCACCACGCAGCGGCCCGGTGCCAGTTCCAGAAAGCGCGGCGCGATCGTGGCGAAGTAGGGCGCCTTGAAGCAGATCGCGCGGGCAAACAACCAACGCCCGATGCCGCTGCCGCCCCAAGACCGCCACAGGCTGAGTGCGCTGGCCATCGGCGTCAGGCCGCCGTGCGCAGGGTCGGGCGCGTGGCGCCCTCGTGACGGCGACCGGCAACGAGGTCGGCGCTGTCGAAATCATCGACCGCAATGATCTCGGCCGTGGCCGCGCGCACCCGCTGCAGCAGTTGCCGCTCGGTCTCGTTGATGACCCCGTACTGCACTGCTTCGTCGAGTTGCGCCTGCGGATCGGAAGCCGAAATCGTGCCGGATTTCAGCGCCTTGGCGAAGCGCCGCTCGACCGGCTCGGCCTCGATGATCTGCGCCAGTACGGCATTCATGCGACCGACCGGGTTGTTGGCGCTCGCGCTCAGGTAGCAGAACTCGCCGAGGCGATCGCGTGCTTCGTTCGGATACATGAGCAGCGTGGCGACGCGGCGACCGAGGCGATCGCCGGGCTGTGCTTCCAGCCGACCGATCGGGAACACCAGTGCCCGCAGCGCCCAGGCCACCGGGCGGATCGGGAAGTTGCGCAGCACGCCATCGAGCGCCACCTGCATGCGCCACACGCACTCGTGGATGGCCCAGGCGAGGAAGGGGCGATCCAGTTCCGGCCGGCCCTGGTCCTCGAAACGCTTCAGCATTGCCGAGCCGATGTACAGATAGCTCAGCACGTCGCCCAGACGCGCCGACAGGCGCTCCTTCTGCTTCAGCTTGCCGCCCAACAGCAGCATCGAAGTGTCGGCCACCAGCGCCAGCGCCGCGCTGTAGCGGCTGAGCTTGCGGTAGTAGCGCTGCAGATAGCGTTCGCCCGGCGCGCCGCCGATGCGGCTGTGGGTGAGGCCGTAGAGGAAGGCGCGGCAGGCGTTGGACACGGCAAAGCCGACGTGCTTGAACAGCGTGCGGTCGAACTCCTCGATGCGCCGGCCGGGGTCGGCGATTGCCGCCGCCTGCATCAACTTCAGCACATAAGGATGGCAGCGCACTGCACCCTGGCCAAAGATGATCATGTTGCGCGTCAGGATGTTGGCGCCTTCGACGGTGATGCTGATCGGCGAGCCTTCCCACTGGCGACCGAGGTAGTTCTTCGGTCCCAGAATGATGGTTTTGCCGCCATGCACGTCCATGGCGTCCTGGATGATGGCGCGGCCGAGTTCGGTGGCGTGGTACTTGGCGATGGCCGAGGGCACGGCGGGCTTCTCACCCTGGTCGACGGCGGCCGCGGTCATCCGCGACACCGCGCTGACCGCGTAGCTCAGGCCGCCGATGCGCGCGAGCGATTCCTCGATGCCCTCGAAGCGGCCGATCGACATGCCGAACTGCTTGCGGATGCGTGCATAGGCGCCAGTGGCCAGCGCCGCCATGCGCACGCTGCCGGTGGAGCCGGAGGGCAGGGAGATCGAGCGGCCGACCGACAGACACTCGACCAGCATGCGCCAGCCCTGGCCGGCATAGGCCTGGCCGCCGATCAGGCAGTCGAGCGGGACGAACACATCCTTGCCGGCGATCGGGCCGTTCTGGAAGGGAATGTTCAGCGGCAGGTGGCGGCGGCCGATTTCCAGGCCCGGCGTGCTGCGCGGAATCAGCGCCAGCGAGATGCCGATCTCGACGCGCTCGCCCAGCAGTCGCTCGGGATCGAGCATGCGGAAGGCAAGCCCGATGACGCTGGCGACCGGCGCCAGCGTGATGTAGCGCTTCTCGAAGGTCAGGCGGATGCCGAGGACTTCCTTGCCATCCACCATCTGCTTGCACACCACGCCATAGTCTGGAATCGAGGTGGCATCGGAGCCGGCCCAGGGATTGGTCAGCCCGAAGCAGGGGATCTCGCGGCCATCGGCCAGTCGCGGCAGATAGTGATTCTTCTGCTCCTCGGTGCCGTAATGCAGCAGCAATTCGGCCGGGCCCAGGGAGTTCGGCACCGCCACCGTCGAACTGACCGTGGGGCTGATGCTGGACAGCTTCTGCAGCACCGCGGAATGTGCGTGCGCCGAGAAGCCGAGGCCGCCGTACTGCTTGGGAATGATCATGCCGAAGAAGCGGTTGCGCTTCAGGAAGTCCCAAATCTGCGGCGGCAGATCATTGCGTTCGTGGGTGATTTCCCAGTCGTTGATCAGCGCGCAGACCTCCTCGACCGGACCGTCCAGGAAAGCGCGCTCTTCCGCGCTCAGTTGCGGCGCCGGCTGCGCCAGCAGCTTCTTCCACTGCGGGCGGCCCGAGAACAGCTCGCCTTCCCAGCCCACCGTGCCGGCTTCCAGCGCGACGCGTTCGGTATCCGACAACTGCGGCGCGATGCGTTGATAGATGTCGAGCATGGGCTGGCTGAGCCATTGCATGCGCAGCGGGCGGTAGTTCAGCACGATGGCGACGCCGCCGAGCAGCACCCACAGCAGCCCAAGCGTGATCCAGGAGGCTCCGCTGTAGAGCGTGGCCAGCGTCAGCGCGGCGACGCTGGCGACGGTCCAGGTCTTGAGGCCAGTGCGCATGAAGCCACAGGCCAGCCCGACGACGATCAGCGCGAGAAAAGGAAGCAAAGCAGCCATGGCGCAACTCCTGCTCAAACGTGGGCGCTATGCGCCCAGGGTTTAGACCGGCTTCTGGGTCTGCATGGAAGCGCAGACCCGATCAAGAAAACGTTGGATTTCCCGGGTGAAAGCGTCATTGCGGTCGCCCACCACCATATGCGTGGCGCGCTCTATCGCAATGTGCTCGGCGTGCGGCACCAGTTGCAGGAACTCGCGAATGGTGTGCTCGGACACCACATCGCTGCGTTCGCCGCTGAGCAGCAACACAGGAATCTGTACCTGCGCCGCGGCGCGCTGCAGGCGCGGGATGTAGCCGGCCGACTGGCTGGCAACCGGACCGAGCAGACGTGGGTCCCAGTGCCAGCGCCAGCGGCCATCCGGACTCAGGCGCAACTGCGTACGCAGCCGCTCCGGATTCTTGCGATCGCGATGCGGCAGATAGTCGGCGATGGCATCGGCGGCTGCCTGCAGGCTGTCGAAGCCTTCCGGATGCATGGCCATGAAGCTCAGGATGCGATCCACGCCGGCGCTTTCCCAGCGCGGCGTGACATCGACCAGCACCAGCGCCGAGTACAGCGACACCGGACTCTCGCCCTCGGTCAACAAACCGAGCAGGCCGCCCATCGACGCGCCGATCAGCACCGGCTTATGTGGCAGCGAGCGGGCAATCGCCGCAAGGTCCTCGGCGAAATGCTCCAACTCGTAGTGGCCATCCGCCGCCCATTCGGATTCGCCATGCCCGCGACCGTCGATGGCGAGGCCCGACCAGCCAGCGTCGGCCAGATGCTGGGCCGCCACCCGCCAGGCTTGACGGTTCTGCCCGAAGCCATGGGCAAATAGCAGGCGCGGCGCGGCGTCGCCGTAGTGCTCCACCGCCAGCGCCAGATCGCCACGGCCGCGCAGCAGTCGCACCGTCGAACGGGCGACGTCGGATTCAGACTGAACGCGAGATGGCTCCATACGGCTGAGTATGTTGACGGGGTCTCGTGCTGTCAATACGCTTGCGTATGGAAGCCCTTCGCCTCTTTGCTACGCCCCCATGACAAACCTGACCGCCAGCGCCTCCGCACCGGAGCGCGCCGAGAAACAACGCCTGTCCGCCCAGGACTGGGAAATCGCCGCGCTGGAGTTGATGGCCGAGGAGGGCGTTGCCGCGGTTGCCGTGGAATCGCTCGCGCGCCGGCTCGGCGTGACCAAAGGCAGCTTCTACTGGCATTTCAGCCAGCGTGACGGCCTGATCGAGGCGGCGCTGAAGCGCTGGGAAGAGACCGACACCCACAATCTGATCGCCCGCGTCGATGCCATCGAGAACCCGGCCAAGCGTCTGCGCGAGCTGTTTCGCCTGACCAGTCGCGAGATGCGCTCGCACAAGATCTACGCGGCGCTGCTCAAGGCTGCCGACCACCCGGTAGTGGCGCCGGTGATGGACCGCGTCTCGCAGGAGCGCATGGCCTATCTGGCACGGGTGTTCCAGCAGGCCGGCATGGCCCCCGCCGATGCCGAGCATCGCGCCCGACTGGCTTACTCTGCCTACGTCGGCTTCCTGCAGCTGACGTTGCAATTTCGCTCCTCCCGACTCAGTTCGGACGTGTTCGACGCCTATGTCGGCCACGTGATCGACACCCTGGTTCCCTCAGCCTGAGGCAGGCGACCGAGGGGCGAAGGGCAGCGCCCGCGCGGCACCGCCGCGCCGGATCGAGGGCACGAGGGCACGCAGAAGCGCAGAAGCGCAGAAGCGCAGGAGGCCAGAGCGCTGTGGCTTCGAGGAGGGCGCCGGTCCTCCGGTGCCTGGGCGACCTGCTCGCACTCGCACGCGGCGCGCAGACGCGAGCGGCGCTGGACGGACGTCTTGGCCCATAGCCGCCTGCGACCCCCTGTCGACTGACACCGGTGGCATTTTTCCGTGTCAAGACCCACGCGCCTTTGGTTTCATTGAATTCGATTGCAGCAGCGGCTATGTTCCGCGCGTCCGGTACAGCAGTGCCGATCTAAATCGTTGATTTATAAGGAACGTGTATGGCTTCGCAGCTCGCGATCCTGAACGCCTGGGTTCAGGAAGTCGCGCAATTGACGCAACCGGATCAGATTCGCTGGTGTGATGGCAGCGAAGCAGAGCGTCGGGAACTGGAGCAGCTGATGGTGGAGCGCGGCGATCTGTTGCCGCTGAATCCAGAGACGCATCCTGACTGCTTCCTGCATCGCTCGCATCCGGGCGACGTCGCGCGGGTGGAGCATCTGACCTTTGTCTGCACGCGCCATCCGGATGACGCCGGTCCCAACAACAACTGGTTGGAACCGGGTGCCGCACACGCGCAGATGGATGCGCTGTTCCGCGGCTGCATGCGCGGTCGCACGCTGTACGTGGTGCCTTATTGCATGGGGCCGATCGACTCGCCCTATGCCCGCTGCGGCGTGGAAATCACCGACAGCCCCTATGTGGTCGCCAATATGCGGCTGATGACGCGGATGGGCAGCGCGGCGCTGGCCCGCATCGAGCGCGAGGGCCGCTTTGTGCGCGGCTTGCATTCGATCGGCGAGCTCGATCCCGAGCGCCGATACATCATGCACTTCCCGGAAGAGCTGTTGATCCAGAGCTATGGCTCGGGCTACGGCGGCAACGCGCTGCTGGGCAAAAAGTGCCACGCACTGCGCATCGCCAGCTGGCAGGCGCGTGAGGAAGGCTGGCTGGCCGAGCACATGCTGATCGTCGGCATCCAGAATCCGGCCGGCGAGACCCACTATGTGGCGGCCGCCTTCCCGTCCGCCTGCGGCAAGACCAATCTGGCCATGCTGATTCCGCCCGACTCGATGCCGGGCTGGAAGGTCTGGACCATCGGCGACGACATTTGCTGGCTGCATCCGGGACCGGACGGTCGGCTGTACGCGATCAACCCGGAATCGGGCTTCTTCGGCGTGGCCCCGGGCACCAGCCGCAAGACCAATCGCAACGCGGTGGACATGCTCAACCAAGATGCGATCTTCACCAATGTCGCGGTCACCGCCGACAACCAGCCCTGGTGGGAAGGTTTGTCCGACGAGGTACCGGTCAAAGATTGGCAGGGTCGCGACTATGACCCGGCCAACGGCCCGGCGGCGCATCCCAATTCGCGCTTTACCGTGTCGATGCGCCAGTGCGCGAGTTTCTCGCCGGAGGCCGACAATCCGGCCGGCGTGCCGATCTCGGCGATCATCTTCGGCGGCCGGCGCGAGTCCCTGATTCCGCTGGTGTTCGAGTCGCGCGACTGGCGGCATGGTGTGCTGGTGGGGGCCGCGATGGCCTCGGAAACCACCGCTGCCGCGACCGGTGCCGTTGGCGTGGTGCGCCGCGATTCGATGGCGATGAAGCCCTTCTGCGGCTACAACTTTGCCGACTACTTCGGCCACTGGCTGTCCTTCGGCGAGCGCCTGACCCACCTGCCGCGCATCTTCCACGTCAACTGGTTCCGCAAGGGCGCCGAAGGCAAATTCCTGTGGCCGGGCTTTGGCGACAATCTGCGCGTGCTGCAGTGGATCATCGAGCGCTGCCAGGGGCAGGCGGCCGCCGCCGAGACGGCGATCGGCCATCTGCCGCGGGCGCAGGATCTGAATCTGGCCGGATTGAATGGAATCGAGCCCGCGCTGGACGAGTTGCTGCGCGTCGACGCCGACGGCTGGCGCCGCGAGGCAGCCGAGATCGGCGCCTATCTGGACAGCTTCGGCGAGCGGGTGCCGGCGGCACTCCGCAACGAGCACCAGCGACTGCTGGATGCGCTGAAGGCTTGACTGCGCTGACGGGGCGGCAGGCCGTCCCGTTACTGCGCAGGCGTGATCAGGAAGGCGGCGAGGACTGCGCGGCCCTCGCCGAGCAGCACATTGTAAGTGCGCGCGGCGGCGGCGTTGCTCATGCACTCGACGCCAATGCCGCGCCGCAACACGTGCACCTGCAGCGCCGGCGGCAGCAGGCACACCTGAGCGCCGGTACCGATCAGAATCACGTCGGGGGACTCTGCCAGCAGCACGTCCAGATCCTCGCGCGTGATCTCGGCGGGCAGTTGCGGGCGCCAGGGGCTGATGTTGCGCGGGTGCACGTACAGGCTGTGCTCGCGCCATTCCGCGCCGATGCGCACGCGGATGCCGTCGATCCCGCTGACGGCGTAGGGGCTCTCGTCGCGCTGCCAGCTGATCTGCATCAGGGGAATTCCACTTTGGGCTGGTCCGGGTTGCGCCGGTAGATGCTGACCACGTGTCCGATCTTGTGCACCAGTTCGGCCTTGGTCGCCGCCAGCAGTTCATCGATCAGCGCGTTCTTCTGCTCGCGATCCTCGACGCTGATGCGCACCTTGATCAGTTCATGGTGGTCGAGCGCGAGCTCGACCTCCTTCATCACGCTGGGCGCGAGGCCGCGGTCCGCCACCATCACCACCGGATTCAATCCATGGGTCAGGCCGCGCAGATAGCGGCGTTGTTCGTTTTTCAAGGCCATGACTTGTGCTCCGGGCGACGTAGGGCGCGAAGGCTATCATGGGCAATCTGAACACCGATTTGGAGCAATCCCGGCGATGGGGCGCAGCAAGAGCAGCGGGCGTTGGCTCAATGAGCACTTTTCCGATCCCTTTGTGCGCAAGGCGCACGTTGAGGGCATGCGCTCGCGGGCGGCGTACAAGCTGGAGGAGCTGCTGGAACGCGATCTGGTCCTGCGGCCCGGCATGGTGGTGGTGGATCTCGGTGCTGCGCCGGGCGGCTGGAGTCAGGTGGCGCAGGACTGGCTGAAAGGGCGTGGGCGCGTGGTAGCGCTCGATATCCTGCCGATGGACCCGCTGCCCGGCGTGGAGTTCATCGAGGGCGACTTCACCGACGACGCCGTGTTGACGCAGCTGAAGGAGCGCCTGGGGGATGCGAAAGTCGATCTTGTGTTGTCCGACATGGCCCCCAACATGAGCGGGGTGGCGCCGGTGGATCAGGCACGTTCGATGCTTCTGGCTGAGCTGGCGTTGGACTTTGCCAATGCGCATCTCAAAAAGGGGGGCGCCTATCTGGTGAAGTTGTTCCAGGGCGAGGGCTTCGATGCCTACTTGAAGCAGATGCGGCAGGCCTACACCAAGGTGCTGCTGCGCAAGCCCAAAGCTTCACGGGGGCGTAGTCGTGAGATATACGCTCTGGCGACAGGGTTTAAGCTTTAGTACAGACGTAGGGGCGTAACTGTGTGCACCATTGGGGTGCCGCAGGTTTCAGGAGAGAGGTCTTGAACGATCTGGTGAAAAATCTGCTGCTGTGGACCGTCATCGCGCTGGTGCTGCTGGGCGTGTTCCGCAGTTTTGGTCCGGCGACGAACATGACCACGGCCATGTCGTACTCGGAGTTCCTGCAGCGCGTCGAGCGTGAGCAGATCACCGAGGTCAAGATCGCCGCGGATCGGCGGATCACCGGCAAGCTGCAGGACGGCAAGGGCTTCGAGCTGTACGCGCCGGAAGACCCGAAGCTGGTCGAGACCCTGCTCGCCAACAACGTCAAGGTGGTGCAGTCGCCGCCGGAGAGCAGCTTCTCGCTGTTCGGGCTGCTGCTCAACATGCTGCCGTTCCTGCTGCTGGTCGGCTTCTGGATCTTCATCATGCGCCAGATGCAGGGTGGCGGCGGCGGCCGTGGGGCGATGTCCTTCGGCAAGAGCCGCGCGCGCCTGCAGGGCGAGGACCAGGTCAAGGTCACGTTTGCCGATGTGGCGGGCGTCGAGGAAGCCAAGGAAGAGGTCAAGGAACTGGTCGAATTCCTGCGCGATCCCGGCAAGTTCCAGAAGCTGGGCGGCAAGATTCCGCGCGGCGTGCTGATGGTGGGTCCGCCAGGTACCGGCAAGACCTTGTTGGCCAAGGCCATCGCCGGCGAGGCCAAGGTGCCGTTCTTCATCATTTCGGGTTCGGACTTCGTCGAGATGTTCGTCGGCGTCGGCGCCAGCCGCGTGCGCGACATGTTCGAGCAGGCCAAGAAGCACGCGCCCTGCATCATCTTCATCGACGAAATCGACGCCGTCGGCCGTCATCGTGGCGCCGGGCTCGGCGGCGGTCATGACGAACGCGAGCAGACCCTGAACCAATTGCTGGTCGAGATGGATGGCTTCGAGGGCTCGGAGGGCATCATCGTGATCGCCGCGACCAACCGCCCGGACGTGCTCGATCCGGCGCTGTTGCGCCCAGGTCGCTTCGATCGCCAGGTGGTCGTTGGCTTGCCGGACGTCCGCGGTCGTGAGCAGATCCTCAAGGTACACATGCGCAAAGTGCCGCTGGCGGACGATGTGCGTCCTGCCCTGATCGCACGCGGCACGCCGGGCTTCTCCGGCGCCGATCTGGCCAATCTGGTCAACGAGGCCGCGCTGTTCGCCGCGCGCGACAACGCCCGCGATGTGTCGATGGCACATTTCGAGCGCGCCAAAGACAAGCTGATGATGGGCGCCGAGCGCCGCTCGATGGTGATGAGCGAGGCGGAGAAGAAGCTGACCGCCTACCACGAGGCCGGTCACGCCATCGTCGGCCGGCTGATGCCGGGACACGACCCGGTGTACAAGGTCACGATCATTCCGCGTGGTCGGGCGCTGGGCGTCACCATGTTCCTGCCCGAGGGCGATCGCTACTCGCTGAACAAGAGCGAGATCCACTCCAAGCTGTGCTCGACCTACGGCGGCCGTATCGCCGAGGAACTGATCTTCGGGGCCGACAAGGTTACCAACGGCGCTTCCTCCGACATTGATTACGCCACCCGTCTGGCGCGCACGGCGGTCACCCAGTGGGGCCTGTCGAACCTCGGTCCGATCCGCTTCGGCGAGCAGGAAGAGGAAGTGTTCCTCGGTCGCTCGGTTACGCAGACCCGCGGCACCTCCGAAGAGACCGCGCGTCAGATCGATGGCGAAGTGCGTCGTTTGCTTGACGAGGCCTACAACTCGGCGCGCGATCTGCTGCGCCAGAACCTCGACAAGCTGCACGCGATGGCGAATGCGCTGATGAAGTACGAGACCATCGACGTGGCGCAGATCGACGCGATCATGCAGGACCGCGAGCCGCCGCCGCCGTCGGACTGGACCGAGTCGGATGGTCCCTCGGTCAGCAGCAAGCCGTCCACGCCGGTGGGTCCGAGCGTGACGCCGGCACCGCAGACCTGAGTCCTGCAGCGTGTTCGCCGCGCCCAAACCGGTACTGAACTGCGGCGGGCGCGAGCTGCTGCTGGATCAACCGCGCATCATGGGCGTGATTAACGTCACGCCCGACTCCTTCTCCGATGGCGGTCAGTTCGCTGACGCCCAGGCGGCCATCGACTACGGTCTGCAGTTGCTGGCCGAGGGCGCCGATCTGCTGGATGTGGGTGGCGAGTCCACCCGACCGGGCGCCGAGCCGGTGCCGCTGGAGGTCGAACTGGCGCGCGTGCTGCCGGTGATCGAGGGCTTGGCGCGTCGCTGCAGCGTGCCGATCTCGGTCGACAGCAGTCGTCCGGAGGTGATGCGCGCAGCGGTGGCCGCTGGCGCCGGCCTGATCAACGATGTGCGCGCGCTGCGTCTGCCCGGCGCGCTGGACGCCGCGGCGGAGAGCGGTGCCGCCATCGTGTTGATGCACATGCAGGGCGAGCCCGGCAGCATGCAGCAGGCGCCCGCCTACGACGAGGTCGTCGCCGAGGTGCAGCGCTTCCTGACCGATCGCATTCTTGCCTGCCGCTTTGCCGGCATCGACCAGAAGCGCATCGTCATCGACCCCGGCTTTGGCTTCGGCAAAACCCTGGAACACAATCTGGAGCTGCTCGGACGCTTGTCGCAGTTCCAGGTGCTTGCTTGCCCGCTGCTGGCGGGTCTGTCGCGCAAGCGCATGATCGGCGCGCTGACCGGTCGCGAAGCGCCGCAGCAGCGCGTCGCGGGTTCGGTGGCGGCAGCGCTGATCGCGGTGCAGCAGGGCGCGCAAATCGTGCGTGTGCACGATGTGGCCGCCACTCGCGACGCGTTGGCGGTTTGGAATGCCGTCCGCCCGCGCATACAGGCGCCCGCCAAGGCCAGCAGCAAGCCCGCCGCCGCCAGCCTGTTCGACGACGACTGAGCCGATCGGCACAAATCCTCACGCCGCCATCGCCGGCGCTTGCTCTGTGGGGCCTGCTGGCACAGCATCCGCGGCATGAACGAACGTCGTTATTTCGGAACCGATGGGATCCGTGGTCGCGTGGGCAGCGAGCCCATCACCGCGGAGTTTGCGCTGCGCTTGGGGCGCGCGACCGGCAGCGTGCTGCGACGCATGCGCGAACGCCCGCGCGTGTTGATCGGCAAAGATACCCGGCTGTCCGGTTACATGCTGGAATCGGCACTGGAAGCGGGGCTGGCGGCGGCCGGCGCCGATGTGGTGCTGCTGGGGCCGATGACCACGCCGGCCGTGGCCTTCCTGACGCGCAGCCAGCGCGCAGATGCCGGCATCGTCATCAGCGCCTCGCACAATCCTTTCGAAGACAATGGCATCAAGTTCTTCTCCGCTGCCGGCGAAAAGCTGGATGACGCGCTGGAACTGGCCATCGAGGCCGCCCTGGAACATCCGGATCCTATGCCGGCGGCCCGTGACCTCGGGCGGGCGACGCGCCTCGGCGATGCCAATGGCCGCTATCTCGAGTTCCTGAAGTCGCGTCTGTCCGGCACGCTCGATCCGCTGGCGTCGATGCGCCTCGTGGTGGATGCCGCGCACGGCGCCGGCTATCGGGTGGCGCCGCGGCTGTTCGAGGAGCTCGGCTTGCAGGTCCACGCGATCGGCGTCGAGCCCAATGGTTACAACATCAATGCCGGTCACGGCGCCACCGATCTAACCGCCTTGCGCGCCGAGCTGCAGCGCACCGGCGCCGATCTGGGTCTGGCGCTCGACGGCGATGGTGATCGTCTGATGGCGATGACCGCGGAAGGCCGATTGGTCGATGGCGATGACATCGTCTACTTGCTGGCGCGGCATTGGCATGCGCAAGGCACATTGCGCGGGCCGGTGGTCGGAACGGTGATGACCAATCTCGGCATCGAGCGCGCGCTGCAGGCATTGGGCATCGGATTCGAACGCGCCGCCGTTGGTGATCGCTACGTGCACCAGCGTTTGGTCGACACCGGCGGCATCCTCGGCGGCGAGGCCTCGGGCCATGTGCTGTGCCTGCACAAGGCGAGTACGGGCGATGGACTGCTGTCGGCGCTGCTGCTGCTGGAGGTGCTGGCGCAGACCGGCGCCAGCCTGGGCGCTTTGGTGGCCGATCTGCATCGTTATCCACAGAAGACGATCAATGTGCGCGTCGCCAGCGGCGCGCGCGCGCTGGTGCAGCATGCGGAGGTGCAGCGTGCGCGTGCGGCGGTGGAGGCGGCCTTGGGCACGCAGGGGCGGCTGATCCTGCGTCCCTCGGGCACCGAACCGCTGATTCGGGTGACGGTGGAAGCCGAGCGCGCCGAGCAGGTCGATGAGCTGGCGCAGCAGATGGCCGCCGCCGTGCGCGCCGTCGCCGCCTGACGCGTCGCCCATGCCGGCGCCGCATATCGATTCCTGGTACGCCGCCAGCGCCCACGCGCTGCCCGAGTTTCCGAGTCTGCAGGGCGAGGCGCGCGCCGATGTGGTGGTGCTCGGCGGTGGTATCGCCGGACTGTCGACTGCGCTGGAGCTTGCTGAGCGCGGCTATCAGGTCATTGTGCTGGAGGCCGAGCGCGTAGGCTGGGGTGCCTCCGGCCGCAGCGGCGGCCAGGCGATCTTTGGCTATGGCTGCGAGATGAGCAAGATCGCCGACCAGATCGGTCTCGCCGACGCGCGCCTGCTGTTCGATTGGTCCGTGGAAGGCGTGGCGATGATCGCCGAGCGCTGTGCACGCTACGGCATCGATTGCGAGCTCCGTCCCGGGCATGCGCATGCGGCGATCAAGCCGCGGCAGGTCGAGGAGTTGCAGCGCTGGCAGGAGGATCTGGCGCGCAACTACGGCTACGCCGGCACCGAGTTGTGGGACCGCGGACGGCTGCAGCAGACGCTGGCGACCGAGCGCTATCGCGCCCTGCTCTACGATCCGCGCAGCGCACACCTGCATCCGCTCAACTACACGCTGGGACTGGCGCGCGCCGCGCGTGACCGCGGAGTGCGCATCTACGAGGGCAGTCGCGTGCAGCGCGTCGAGCATGCCGGCGAGGTGTGCATGCACAGCGAAGCCGGCCTGGTGCGCGCGCGTGCCGGCGTGCTGGCCGGCAATGCCTGGCTGAGCGGGGTGATGCCGCGCCTGGAAGATCGCATCATGCCGGTGGGCACCTATATTGCCGCCAGTCAGCCGCTGGATCCGGCGCGCGCGCAGGCCCTGATCCGCAACGGCATGGCGGTGGCCGACATCAATTTCGTGCTCGATTACTTCCGGCTCTCCGGCGACCACCGCATGCTGTTCGGCGGGCGAGTCAGCTATTCAGGCATCGATCCGCCCGCCCTGGGGCCGCGGATGCGCATGCGCATGCGCCAGGTGTTCCCGCAACTGGCGGATGTCGAGATCGACTATGTCTGGGGCGGCTACGTCGACATCAGCATGAGTCGCGCACCGGACTGGGGCCGCGTGGGCAGCCATTTGTACTACGCCCAGGGATTCTCCGGGCACGGCATCGCTGCTGCGGGGCTGGCGGGTCGGATCATTGCCGAGTGCATCCATCAGCAGTCCACGCGCCTCGACGTTTACGCCCGCATTCCGCATCGGCGCTTTCCCGGCGGGCGCGCCTTGCGCACCCCGGCGCTGGTCCTGGCGATGCTGTGGTACCGCATGAAGGACTGGTTGCCGTGACGCGGCGCGCCCCGGTCATGAGCACACGGCTGGAATTGCATTACTCGAGGCCGGTCGCGATCAGCGTGCTGGTGCTGGCCTCGGCCCTGCTGCTGGTGCAAGGATCCGCGCTGCTCGGGCTGTCCCTGTTGCGCGGTGTACAGGTCGGCGCATGGATTGCTCTGGCGCTGGTCGCGCCGCTGTATGCGTGGGTGTTCCGCTATGTGCTGCGCGCACTGACGGAACGCGAGCCGGTGGTCGTGCTGGATCTGGATGGCATTCATGATCGCCGCAAGCGCGATCCTTTCCTGGCCTGGGACGATGTTCAGCGCGTGCGCCTGGGTCGCGGCGACAAGGCACATTATCTGTGTTTGGACTACACCCCTGCTGCGGCCGCGCGCCTGCAGTCGCGCCTGGGTGGCTGGTGGGCCATGTTGTGGCGCGCCACCGATACTTTGGGCGACTGGAATCTGTACCTGGGAACGCTGAGCGGCAGCTGCCGTGACATCGAGCGCAGCGCCGACGCGCTGCGCCGCGCCGCAATTCGTCGCCGCGTCGAGCGCTTGAACGCGAGGGCGCAGGACATTGCGCAGCAAGCCCGCGATGCCTTCCGTCCTGCCCCATCCTTGTTCGGAGACGCCTGATGTCTGGACCTGCTCGTTTCGGCGCTTTGATTTACGCCAAGGATCTCGCGCGACTGTCCGACTTCTACCGGCTGGTGCTGGACATGCGGCTGCTCAAGGGCAACGAGGATCTGCACGTCCTGGCGTCGGCGGACGCGCAGCTGCTGATCCATGCGATCCCCGAGCACATCGCCAGTACGTTCACGATCAGTACGCCGCCAGTGCCGCGTGAAGACGTGGCGCTGAAGCTGTTCTTCAGCGTGCCCAACATGCGCGATGCGATTGCCACGATTTCACGCCTGGGCGGCAGCGTATGGCCGGAGGAATGGCGCGGGCCCGGATTCAACGTCCGCAATGCCGTCGATCCGGAAGGGAACATCTTCCAGATCCGCGAGTTTGTGTAGGCCGTCGCGGCCACGGTACCTGTTCAGAGTCCCTGTCTCGCCGTTGGCGCGCTAACTCGTTCTGCAAACCGGCGAGTCCCGGGTCCCAAGTCCCGAGTCCCGAGTCCCGAGTCCCGAGTCCCGAGTCCCGGCGCCAGAGTCCCGGGTCCCGGGTCCCGGGTCCCGGGTCCCGTTTATTCCCCGGACGCACTCACGCTTCGCAAGCGGTTCCCTAAACGGCGCCTTCGGATCAGCGCGGCGATTGCCAGCGCACGCCCAGCCCGGCGCTGGGGCCGTCGACGATCTTGTAGCTGCTCCCGAGTTCGCTCAGGCCTGATCGCGGAATGACCGTCTCATAGGCGCCGCCATCCACCACATTGCGGGCGTACAGGAAGATCTCCCAGTCGCCCAGGCGGCGGCCGACGCTGGCATCCAGCAGCCGCATGGCGGGACGCGTGGCATCGGTGGTGTTGGTGGCATCGAGAAAAGTTCTGCCCGCGAATTGCGCACTGAACTCTCCGAACCAGCCTGAAGGGCTCTGCGCGCGCGCCTGCAGGCTGGCGGTATAGCGCGGCGCGTCTTCCAGACGATTGCCGTCGATGTCGAGCGAACCTGCGTTGCGCTGGCGATAACGTGCGTTGAGCCAGCCCACGGACGCACTGGCCGCCCAGTACTCGCCGCCTTGTTGCACACTGAACTCGGCGCCGTGCGCCCACACGCTGCTGTCTTGACTCGCATCAAGCACCAGAGAGCCCACACCGCCGAAGTTGCGCCGGATCAGGCGTCGATCCAGCCAGCGATAGGCGAACAGGTCGAGGCGCCAGCTGGGTATCGGGGTGCTGGCATGCACGCTCAATTCGACCGCGTCGATGCGCTCCGGCGCATAGACGCGGTATTCGCCCGAGAACAGATCGAGCGCGGCGCGGCTGCGCCCGTAACCGCGTCGCCATTGCAAGCTCTGGGTCAGGCGTGCGCCGCTGTGGACCAGGGCGACCGCCGGCAGCGCGAACTGGCTGCTCAGCGCGGAGGCCTGGCTAGACAGAGTCTCTGGGTAGTCGGCGGCGCAGGGTCGCTGCGCGCCTTGCTGGGTGAGGATCTGGCAGTCGCCGTTCGTCGTTCGGGAATGGCTGAGTTCCGTTTCGATGCGCTCCCAGGCCCAACCGGCGCGCAGATCCAGGCGCCAGCGATTTGCCAGGCGCAGGCTGTCTTCGTAGGTGATCAGCCAGGATTCGAGGTCCTCGTTCGCGGCGTCGCGGTCGTACACCGATCCCTTGACCGCGGCACTGTCATCGCTGGCCCACGGCAGCTGCGGCGTGCCCGGCGTCAAGCGGTTCTGCAGTGTGCGCTCAACCGTGCGCGGGACCAACTGCAGTTGCAGCCCGGCAGGCGGCCGATCCTCTCGCGGTCGCTGCAGGCTGGCGGTCAGTCGCGACCACCGGGTATCGCGGCCGCGCGTCTCGTCGGTGCCGAGGATCGGCAATTGCAGGTACTCGACACGGTCCGACGCCTGCCAGCCGAGATCGACTTGCGCCAGCCAGCCATCGCCGTACCAGCGTGTCCTCTGCCGCAACCCTTGGCCGCGGGTATCGATGTCGCCCGTGTAGTCCAGCGTGCTGCGCCGCTGCCCGGGGTCGTTCGCCTGTTCCGGGCCGAGGATCAGCCACGGGTAACCCTGATCCTGCGCGTAGGCCGTCAGAAAGGTCCGCGAGTCCCAGCGGCCGCCCGGATCACGGTAATCCAGCAACACATCGGCGCCGTTGTCTGCTGCGGCAGAGAGCGTGGAACCGGCGGTGCTGATCTGGTTCTCCGTGCTGCGCGCGGCGTAGCCTGATACCGACAACTGTCCGGCCTCGCCGCGCCACGGCGCCCACAGCCCGCGGGCCAGATGCGATCCCCCGGCATTGGTGCGCAGCTCCATCAGGGTAGGGACTGGCTGGGTGCTCTCGTTTCCGGTTTCCAGCCAGCCGCCGAGCGCATTGGGGCCGCGCAGCGCCGAGTCCGGCCCGCTGGTCGCCTGCAGCCAAGGTGGCAGCGGGCCAGCTCGGGTGGGTGCGGTCAGACGGGTCGGGGAGATCGGCAGTCCGTGCTCGGTCAGGCCAAACTGCGGTTCCTCGCTGCCCAGCGTGACACCGCGCAGAGCGACCAATTCGCCAACCAGGAACAGATTCGGAATGGCGCGCAAGCGCAGTTGCAGATCCTGATCGAGTACCTGCGCCGGGCCGCGAGCGAGCAGGCGCGGCTGAAAGACGCGAGGCGAACGCGGGCTCTCCGGCGCGACATCGACGGTAGGGTCCTGCACATGGACGGACTGAATCTGGATGGTCTCACTGCTCGGATCGGCCTTGACCCGCCACACGCGTGGCTCGACCGGCTGGGCGTACAAGCCAAATCGCGCCAGTTCGATCTGCAGCGACCTCGTGTCGGCGATCGCCGGCGAGCGTCTGGCCACGGGGCGCGCGAGATTGATCTCCCCGTCAACGACCATGACCACGCCCAATTGGTCGGAGAGTGTGGCGATACGCTCAGCCAGCGTCTCGCTGCACACCGGCAGCGCATATCCGATCAGGCCGAGTACCCACCACAGCCGCCGCACGCCTCAGTGCCCCGCCTGTCGCAGCACGACGGCAGTTGCTGATCTGCGCGACTCAGCCCCAGAGCAGATAGCCATATCGCCCCAGGTTCCAGCAGTGTAGCGAGAGCTGTGAGCACAGCGCGGCGATGGCAGTGTCGGTACGCCGATCCGGCAACACGATGCGCGGCAGCGGCTGCGAGCGATCCACACCGAGCAGTGCGACGTCAGCACCCTCGCGTTCGATCTCTGCCAGCGCTTGTCCGAGGTTGATGTCCAGGAACAGCCACTGTTCGCGGTCCAGCGCCAGATCCAGTGCGGTGGCCGGTGTGCGCGTGCCCTGAGTCAGGTCGAGAGCGTCGCCCTGCTCGACCGTGTACACCTGCGCGGGATCGCCGATGCGGCTGACCCGGACCGAACCATCGAACACCACGACGCGCTGCTGGTCGGCGTCGACACTGAAGCGCGTGCCGAGGTCGGTCACTTGCCAGCCATCCACCTCGATGAGGATGCTCGCCGCGCCGTCCGGGACCGAAAACCAGGCACGCCCACGTTGCAGGCTTGCGGTGCGACCGGCTCCGGCGTCGATGTGCACATCGGCGCTGGCGCGAAAGTCGACCTCGCGCCACGGCGAGCCGGGCACGGATGCGACCGGCACAAAGGCGTATGCCACCAGGACCGCGCAGATCGGGAACACCAACCAGGCCCACCGGCGCCGGCCACGCGCCGGTGCCATTCGGGCAAGCGGCTCAGGCGACTCCTCCAGGGCGTACCAGGCGGCGCAGACCTGCGCATAGGCCTCGCGGTGGCTTGGATCTGCGGCCAGCCACTGTTCGAGCGCGTGGTCATCCGTGGCGGTGTCGCGACTGCGATGAAAATGCCGCGCCGCAGTTTCCAGCAGATCAGTGCCGGCGTTCATCTTGACCTCCCAGCGCCCGCGCCAGCAATGCCAGTGCGCGGGTCAGGTGATTTTCAACGGTCTTGCGTTCCAGACCCATGTTGGCCGCGATTTCCTTCTGGCTCAGACCGCCAAAGCGACTCAGTTCAAACACCCGACGTGCCTGCCCTGGCATGCGCTGCAGCGCATGCTGCAGCCGTTGCAGCCCCTCGTTCGCGACCGCATGTTCCAATGCGCTGACCTCGGCAGTCTCGGTGCGCACGCTGGCCAGATAGCCATCGTGCACGCGCTGTCGTCGCAGCCAGTCCCAGGCCAGATGCGTGGCTGTGCGGAACAACCAGGCCCTGACATCGAGTACGCCCTGCTGATGCTCCATCAGCCGCACGATACTGTCCTGGCACAGCTCCTGGGCGATATCGCGACGCCCGATGATGCGCGTCAATTGGCCCAGCAGCGCCGGATAGGCGGCTTGGATTTCCAACTGCAGCACATTGGCCTCGCTCCCATCCAAGCTCATTGCCCTCGATATTCATCGCACGTCGATACTGGCAGCGTCCGCTCGAACTCGCCCTCTGCCAGCAGCACGTTTGCGCCGACCGAATTCAAGCTCAGCGCATTGCAGTCGCCAAACTGCACGTCGATGCTGCTGCCGACGGCCAGACCACCAGGCGTGGCCGACTGCACGATCAGGCGGAAACCGCGCACGCTGCTGCGCGTTCCGTCAACCAGCTGCCAACCACTTTGGTGATCGGGTCCGATACCGATCAGAAAGCCAACCATGCGATCCCCTCCGTCGGCCAGACGGAGATTCAATCCTGCCGCGGGTTGCGCGGGACTTGCGTAGAAGTGGGGAGATTTCAACACGGGCGCTTCGACGAAACTGCCAGTCCCGCGGCCGACGGTGGCAGTCTCAGAGACCGTCAGCCAGGTGTAGGGCGTCGCCAGACCGCCGTTTCCGATCAACAGGTGGACGTGAAAGTGCAAGCCGGGAGGCGCTGCCTCGACGCGCTGTGCGATGACTCCGAAGGCGGGATCGAAGGCCCAGATCTGCGTCAGGATCGGCCCCGCGGAACGTGTCGTGACCGAGTCGGCCGCCGTCGGCAATCCGTAGGAAAGCACAGTCGCCGGGCCGGGCCGTGGCAGTTCTGATTCCTGCCCCTCGCTGAAGGTCACCAGGGTGCCAGGCAGGTCGGGTTCCAGGCTCGGAGCGAAATGCACCATCCGATGGTCGAGCAGGTAGTTGATCTCGGTGATCACCGGTTGCGCCAGCGGCCAACTGGCCAAGGCATGGGCGCGATGAATGCCATCACCGTGCAGTACCAGGAAGTGACCGTTGCTGGCGCTGGCAGAAAAACTCAGGTTGGCTTCGGCCAGCACGCGGCCGGACCTGCTGCGGATGCTGTAGCTATGGGTGCCAGCCGGTGCGCTGGCAAGGCGCACACTTTGCGCGTAGCCAACGCTGACCAACGGCAGTCCATCCAGGTAGACCGACAGCGTCGGTGCTTCTCGACCATCCGCGGCCACGATGGTATTGACGATCTGCAGCGGGGCGGCGTCGACCGCAGTGCCGAGGAGCAGACCAAGAGCACATGCAATGGGCAGTTTCATCAGTGATCTCCTGATCAGTCGGCGCACGGCACGTTGCCCGCGACGACACGCCGCAGCTCGATGATGGTTCCGGCGTTCCTGATCGCCGCGATATCGACGTCCAGCACGGCAGAGTTGGTCAGACTCAACATCTGCAAGCGCGCCCGATCACAGCTCTGGAAGCTGAGGACGGCGAGCGGAAACGCGAGGCTCTCGGCCAGATATTGCACAGCCTGATTGTCCTGATATCGCGCCAAACTCAAGCGCAACTGCGTGTCCGCCGGACCGAATCCGTCCAGGCGGTACCAGCGCGGTTTGCCGGTGGTCGACACGCCCGTCAGCAGACCGGCAGTGCTCCCAATGCTCCGCCCGGCGCGCTCCAGACTGATCGCCAGTCCTGGGTGCGCGGGTGCTACCCACATCCCGGTCAAATCCTCCGCGATCGCGCGCGGTGGTCCTTCCAGAATGCGCGCGGGCTGGCTGAACACCCAGACTTCCACGGGCGTCTGCTCACTGCCATCACCCACTGCCACAACGTGGTGGCGGGACCCGGTGGTCGGCGTGAACTCAACCTCGATAGCGCCCGTGCGCACCTGATTGGCGATCGCGGTCGCGATGTTCGCCACACAGTTGCCGGGCGCGGGTGTCAGCGTCTTCAGAGCATCGCCGCCGATCTCGATCGGAAAGTTGCTCGGATAGCTGCGCGTGGCGGTATCCCGGGTGGTCTGCCCGTTCGCGGCCAGACAACTGAGGCTGAAGCCAATGCTGTTGACCACCCAGGGATAGGGCGCCAGTTGAAAGTACTCGATGGGCGCCGCGTTGCTGGCGATCGGCAGCGAACCTTCGTAGAGCGGATAGAGGTCGTAGGGTTTGCCAGTGGCCCCACCGCCGTAAACGAGGAACAGATACTGATTGCCGTCGCGTAGTGCGACCGTGCGCTGTAGCAGCAAGCTATTGCCGCGCCAGACGGACACCACCGCATTGCCGCTGGCGCGCTCGATGTATGGGGTGTGGGCTTTGTAGGCCAGCGCCGCCACGGCGCTGATGCCGTCCAGACGGATCTCCACCGTGGCGCTGCGTTCAGGCTGAATGGACGCGTTGGCGAAGCGGACGTAGGAGCTGGCGAGCGCCCCCTGGGTCAGGAAGATGGCGTACAGCACCACGACCCACAATCCCGGACCTCGCCGTAGTGCAGCGTGTGCTTGAGCTCGCATCGAGGGTCTCCCAGCGGCGTCAGTGCCGAATGACACCCTACGACGAATCAGCCCGCCGTTTCCCCCAAGTCGATCCGGCGCTCAGCCGTAGCCTTCGACCAGCAAGCGCGCGCGCTCGGTGGCAGCGGCCAGGTCCAGGGTGTCCAGCGTCGAGTGCCCATCCGTCAACTCGACCAGCAACTCGCGCTGTAGCCGACCGCGCTCGCGTGCCTGCGCGTAGGGAAGACTGGTGAACATCACCAGGCTGTAGCGCGGGATGAAGCGCCCTGGCAGGCGCCGCGCGAGTTCCAGTTCCAGTTGGCGGCGCAATTGGTAGCGCGGATCGGCGACGGCGTCGCGCATCTCCAGATAGTTCTCCAGCGCCATCTCGGCGATGGCGTGGGCGTTGGGGCGTCGCCGGATCTCGAAGTCGGAGAAGATCGAGCCCCAGGCAATGCTGCGTCCGGCCTGGGCCTCGATCAGATCGAGCAGTTCCACGCAGTCCTCGAAGGCGCAGTTCATGCCCTGGCCCTGGAAGGGCACGATGGCATGGGCAGCATCGCCGATCAGCAGCGCAGCGTCGCCTTCGGACCAGCGCGGGCAGCGCAGGGTGCCCAGCATGCCGACCGGATGCGCGGCGTACTGTTCGACAAAGTCGGGGATCAGTGCCAGCACATCAGCGAACTCGCGCTGGAACAGCGCCAGCGCGTGCTCGGCCGACGACAAGCTGGCGAAGCTGGGATCGCCTTCGTTGGGCAGAAACAGCGTGGCGGTGAAACTGCCATCCGGATTCGGCAGTGCGATCAGCATGTAGCCACCGCGCGGCCAGATGTGCAGCGCGGCGGCATCGAGCGCGTGCTCGCCGGCTGCGGTCGGCGGGATGTGCAGCTCCTTATAGCTGTGATCGAGCACATCGACGTGCTGATCGAGCGGCGCGCGCGCTTCCATCGCGGCGCGCACGGCGGAGCCGGCGCCATCGGCACCGATCAGCGCAGCGAACTCCACGGTGCGTCGCTCGCCGCTCGCCGCGTCCTCGATGGTCGCGCGCCGTGCCTCGAAATCCACCGCCACCAGGGGGCTGTGAAAGTGCAACTCGGCGCCGGCCGCCGTCGCCAGATCCAGCAGCGTTTGATTGAGTTGGCCGCGATGGACCGACCAGATCACCTCATCGGCGTCCAGTCCATAAGGCTGCAGCTGAGTGTGGCTGCTGCGATCGTGAATCATGCGGCCGCGCATCGGCAGCGCGTAGCGTTGCACCGCCGCCACCGCGCCCGCGCGTTTCAGCCCCTCCCAGCCGCGTTGCGCCAGCGCCAGATTGATCGAGCGCCCGGCCGCGACCGGCTGCCGGCGCATGTCGCCGCGGCGTTCATAGAGCGCAACCGCATGGCCGCGACTGGCCAGCTGCGCCGCGAGCAGCGCGCCCGCCAATCCGGCGCCGGCGATCAGGATCGGGGCAGTCACAGAGCACCTCGCAGGCTATGTTGCAGCGCGCCGACCAGGCGCTGGCAGTCGTCCAGGGTGTTGTACAGCGGGGCGGGCGCGGCGCGGATGACGTCCGGTTCGCGCCAGTCGCAGACGATGCCCTGTGCCGACAGCTCGTCAAACACGCGGCGTCCCTGCACGCGGCCGGCGCGCACCCGCAGCGAGAGTTGGCAGCCGCGCTGTTCGGGATCGCGTGGCGTCAGGATGTCCATGTGCGTCGACAATTCCGCCGCGACGGCGTCGGCCAGCCAGCCGGTGAGCTGCAGCGAACGCGCGCGCAGCGCCGGCAGGCCGACGCGATCGAACAGCGCCAGCGAACTGCGCAGCGGCGCCAGCGACAGGATCGAGGGATTGGACAGCTGCCAGCCTTCGGCACCCGGGCTGGCCACGAACTCAGGCCCCATCTGGAAGCGTGTGCGCGCCTCGTGGCCCCACCAGCCGGCAAAGCGCGGCAGCTCGGCCTGCGCATGGCGCTCGTGCACAAAGCACCCGGCGATGGCACCCGGGCCGGAATTCAAGTACTTGTAGCTGCACCAGACGGCGAAATCGGCGCCGCTCGCGTGCAAGTCCACCGGGACATTGCCGATCGCATGGGCCAGATCGAAGCCGACGGCGCAGCCCTGACGCTGCGCCAAGGCGGTGATCGCGGCGAGGTCGAAGCGCTGCCCGGTGGCGTACTGCACGCCCGGCCACAGCACCAGCGCGATTTGCTCGCCCCAGCGCGCCAGCGTGTCGGCGATCTGCGCCTGGCTGATCGTGTGCTCGCCCGGCAAGGGCGCGAGTTCGATCAGATCCTGCTGCGGGTCGCCGCCGTGGTAGCGGATCTGCGAGGCCACCGCGTGGCGATCCGAGGGAAAGGCGCGCGCCTCGATGAGAATCTTGCGACGGCCGGGCGTCGGGCGATAGAAGCTCACCAGCATCAGATGCAGATTGGTGGTCAGCGTGTTCATCGCCACCACTTCGATTGGTTTTGCGCCGGCGAGGCGCGCCAGGCCGTCGCGCACCAGTTCGTGGTACGGCATCCAGGCGTCGGCGTCGGTGAAATGCGCCTCTACGGCGTGCGTGCGCCATTGCTCGGTGACGCGCGCCAGCGCGGCCGGCGTGGCCTTCGGCATCAGCCCCAGCGAGTTGCCGCAGAAGTAAGCGACCTCGCGGCCCGCATGCTGCGGAATCGCGAACTCCGCGCGCAGATCAGGCAGCGTGTCGGTGGCGGCTGTCAACGTCATGGGGCGCGGCCTTCCTGCCAAAAGCGCGATGTTACACAGCGCGTCAGCAGCGCGTGTGCCGGGGCCGCGATGGTGGCCCATACTCGGGGGAGTCAGTGATCGTCGTGGGAGCCTTGCATGTCCGTAGCGCAGCGTGAATTGCCTGTCGACGCGATGGCACTGGCGCGGCGTTGGCGCTGGCCCGTCTGGATCGGCGCCGTCTGCCTGTGGCTGTTGCCAGGGTTGGCGATGCAGTACACCGACGAGGTGCGCTGGGACGCGCAGGATTTCGCCGTGTTTGCCGGCATGCTGGCGGGCCTCACACTGGCCTGGGAGCTGGCGCTGCGCTTCGCCGGCGGCGTGCTCGCTCGTCTGGCGGCCCTGGCGGCGATCGGCGTGGCCTTCTTGCTGCTATGGGCGAATCTGGCGGTCGGTCTCGTGGGTGGCGAGCACGCGCCGGTGAATGCGCTGTGGACCGTCCTGGTACTGGTGGCCGCCGCCAGCGCCTGCTGGGTGCGCTGGCAGCCGCGCGCGATGGTCAAAGTGCTGCTCGCAATCGCGCTGACGCAAGCGCTGATCGCAGCCGCGGCCTATGGAATCGTCGGCGCGAGCGCGCTGCCGGCGCTGGTGTTGGCGAGTGTGTGGCTGCTGCCGGCCGGCTTGTACGCCTGGGCTGCGCGCTGAGCGACTGGCAGCTTCAGCGCACCGGATCGCCCGACTGCCGCCGGGCTTTCGCGCGGGCGATGGCGTCAGCCAGCGTGTGGGCGCCAGTCTGCTGTTTGAGATCCAGGCGCTTGGCCTCGATGCGCGCCGCCTGAGCCTGGGCGCGCTCGGCGGCCCGCGCCTGATGCGCCGCGTAGCGCGCTCGAAAGTGCGCCGCCTCGGCGGCATCAATAGGCCCGCGCGGATGCCCGTTCGCGGCGCTGTCCGGCACCATGACGATGCAATCCACCGGACACGGCGCGATGCACAGCTCGCAGCCAGTGCACTCGGCGACGATGACCGTGTGCATGCGCTTGTGGGCACCGACGATGGCATCGACCGGACAGGCCGGCAGACACTTGGTGCAGCCGATGCAGTGCTCTTCCAGGATGTAGGCGACCGTGCGCGGCTGCTCACTGCCGTGGACGGGATTGAGCGGCATGGTCGCGCGCCCGAGCAGGTCGGCGAGTCGCGCAATGGTTGCCTGACCGCCGGGCGGGCACTGGTTGATCTCGGCCTGCCCGCTGGCGATCGCCTCGGCGTAGGGCAGGCAGCCCTGATAGCCGCAGCGCGTGCACTGCGTCTGCGGCAGCAGCGCGTCGATGGCGCGGACGTCCGCGTTCACGGCCGGCAGGCGTGGTCCGACTACTTCACCCGCATGCCGGGCTCGGCGCCGGCATCCGGACTCAGGAGGAAGGGGCCGCCGCGTTCATCGGACGCCGCCAGCACCATGCCCTCGGACAGACCGAAGCGCATCTTGCGCGGCGCCAGATTGGCCACCATCACGGTCAGGCGCCCGACCAGGCTCGCGGGGTCATAGGCACTCTTGATGCCGGCAAACACCTGCCGGCTGCCGAGGGCGCCGAGATCGAGCGTAAGGCGCAGCAGCTTGTCCGCCTCGGGCACGGCTTCGGCGCTGACGATGCGGGCGATGCGCAGATCGACCGCGCTGAACGGATCGATGCTGATCTTGCTGGCCGCGGTCGCCGGCAGCTCAGCGCTACGCGCGGGCGCAGACGGTTTGGCGGCGGGCGGTGCCGCCGGTTCCGGCTGCGCGCTGAGGGTGTCTTTGGAGGCTTCGACCATCGCTGCTACCTGGTTGGGATCGACGCGGGTGGCGAGCGCCTGGAAGGGGTTGATCGCGTGGCCAGCCGGCAGCGGCTGGTCGGCCGCCGCAAAGTGGGTGTCGCGGACGTTCAAAAAGCCCGCACTGGCCTGGGCCAGCGCCGGCACGATCGGCTGCAGCCACAGGGCGAGCAGGCGATACAGCGACAGGGACGCCGACACGATGGCATGCAAGTCCGCGCGCTTGCTCTCGTCCTTGGCCAACACCCAGGGCGCGCGCTCGGCGATGACGCCGTTGATGAGGTCGGCGACCGCCATGATCTCGCGCAGCGCGAGGCCGAAATCGCCAGCCTCGTAGGCCGGCAGGCAGCGCGCTTGCAGCCGGGCTGCGAGGCCCGCATACCAAGCGGCGTCGGCGTCGTTCAACGCGCCCAATCGGCCGTCGAAGTGCTTGTGCACGAAGCCCGCGCAGCGGCTGGCGATGTTGACGAACTTGCCGACCAGATCGGCGTTCACGCGCAGCGCGAAGTCGTCCAGATTGAGATCCAGATCCTCGACGCCGCCGCTCGACTTGCCGGCGTAGTAGTAGCGCAGGTACTCCGGGTTCAGCCCGGCGTCCAGATAGGTGCGCGCCTGGATGAAGGTGCCGCGCGACTTGCTCATCTTGGCGCCGTTGACGGTCAGGTAGCCATTGACGTGCAGCGCGGTCGGTACCCGGTAGCCCGCGCCATGCAGCACGGCGGGCCAGAACAAGCCATGGAAGTTGACGATGTCCTTGCCGATGAAGTGATGCAGCTCAGTGCTGCTGCCAGCCTTCAGATAGTGGTCGTAGTCCACCCCGGTGCGATCGCAATAGGCGCGGAAGCTGGCCAGGTAGCCGATCGGCGCATCCAGCCAGACGTAGAAATACTTGCCCGGCGCGCCCGGGATCTCGAAGCCGAAATAGGGCGCATCGCGCGAGATGTCCCAGGCCTTGAGCCCGGCGTCCAGCCACTCGCGCAGCTTGGCGCGGACGCCCGGATGCGCCACGCGCTCGTTGCCGAGGAAGTCGGTGAGGAAGTCCTGGAACTGGCCGAGCTCGAAGAAATAGTGCTCGGAGGCGCGCAGCTCCGGGCGGGCGCCCGACACCACCGAGTAGGGATCCTTGAGATCGGTGGGCGCATAGGTGGCGCCACAGTTTTCGCAGTTGTCGCCGTACTGGTCGGCGGTGCCGCACTTGGGGCAGCTGCCCTTGACGTAGCGGTCCGGCAGAAACATCGCCTTGACCGGATCGTAGAACTGCTCGACCGCGCGGGTGGCAATGGCCCCGCGTGCCTGCAGCGCCGCGTAGATGGACTCGGTGATCTGCCGGTTCTCGTCCGAATGCGTGGAGTGATAGAAGTCGAAGGCCACCCCGAACTCGGCAAAGTCGCGCTCGTGGGCGGCCTTGAGCGGCGCCACGAAGGCCTCGGGGGTGACGCCGGCTTTCTCGGCTGCCAGCATGATCGGCGTGCCATGGGTGTCATCGGCGCAAACGAAGTGCACGCGGTTCCCCATCAGGCGCTGCGCGCGTACCCAGATGTCGGCCTGGATGTAGCCCACCAGATGGCCCAGGTGCAGCTGGCCATTGGCATAGGGCAGGGCATTGGTCACCAGAATCTCGCGCGTCATCAGCCTCGTCCATCGCTAGCGGCAAGCCCGCCATTATGGCAGCAGGCGCTGAACGTCGGGCGCACTGCAGAGTTGCCGGTCGGGACTCGTGACTCGTGACTCGGGGACTCGGGGACTCGGGGACTCGGGACTTGCGCGGCCCTTGCGCTCACGGCGCGGGTGCCAGACGGGACAGCGCCGCCGGCCACCAGCGCTGCGCCTCGTCGTAGGTATCCATGTGGTCAGCGCCCTGGACGACATAGACCTGTGCCTGCGGCAAGGCTTGCGCCAGTCGCTCGGCGTGTGCGGGCGGGATGATCCGATCGGCACCGGCAATGATCAGCGTGATCGGGCCTTGATACGCCGGCAAGGTGTCGATGGGCCTCAGGTTCTCGCGCAGCAGCCAGCGCACGGGCAGCCAGGGATAGTGTTCCTGCGCGACGCTGGCCAGGTCGTCATAGGGCGTAATCAACAGGATCCCGGCGGCAGGGCGCGCCGCGGCCACTGCGGCGATGATCCCCGAGCCCAGCGACTCGCCGATCAGGACGATGCGCGAGGAGGTCGACGCCAATCGGTCGTAGACGGCCAGCGCGCGTGCCGTCATCGCCGCGATTCCAGGCTCGCCTGTCGCGGCGCCGTAACCGGGGTACTCGATCACGGTGACGCAGGCATCCGCATAGCCCGGTGTGGCGATCAAGCCTTCGATCAGGTAGCCGCGATCGAGCGCCATGCCGCCATTGCCATGTGCGACCAGAAAGTGAACCGGGCAAGCTCCGCTTGGAGAGATTCGCTGCCAGGCCAGCAGCGTGCCGTCTGGACCATCAAGCGCCGCAAAGCCGCCGGGTCGGGCGATTGCGGCGGCTTCCGCGGGCGCGATACGTGTCGGGTAGTACAGCAGCCGCGCCTGAATCAGGTACAAGCCAGCGCAGACGCTGACGTAAATCCCAACAAGGCTGGCCAACAGGCGTCGTGGTCGGATCTTCATGCTTGGCAAGAGTCCCTGTCTGGCCTACGGCGCGCTTGCCCGTCCTGCAGACTGGCGACAGTGCAGCACAGTTGCCCGTGGCTAGTCTGTACGAACCGAGTCCCGAGTCCCCGGTCCCGCTCAGCGGCATGGGCGTACAGGGTGACGCGCGTGAGCCATGCAAGCAAGTTGAGACTGGACAGCCGGCCCGCGAGTTCCTCATAATGCGTCGAACCGTTTGAACGGATAGACCTGTGACTACGACCGTCTTGCAAGCTTTTGCGCGTTGCGGCCCGCTGTTTCAGGCGCTGGGAGATCCACATCGCCAAGCGATCATCTTGCTGTTGTCGCAGCACGAACGACTGGCGGTGAACCAGATCACCGAGGCCCTGCCGCTCTCCAGGCCCGCGGTCTCGCATCACCTGAAGGTGCTCCGAGCGGCCGGCCTGTTGCAGCTGGCCCGGGAGTCGCGCGAGAACTACTACAGTCTGACCATCGAGCCTGCGCTGGACGCTCTGCAAGCCTTGGTCCACGAAGCGCGCGCCAGCTGCGGCTGATTTTTTTGCTTCTTTAAGGAACCTCTGAACAAGTCTCGTGAGCCGCGTTGCGAGTCAGAATCGTTTGCCGCTAGGCGCGGTCCGCAGGGCATAGCCCGGCTCTCTGGCCAAGGACCGGAACGACGCGGCGGACGATTCTGGCCGCAACCCTTCGGGACGGGGCTGAATCGGCCTCCAGCGTCGTCAGTCGCCTCGGCCAGAGAGCCAAGCTATGCCCTTCGGCGACTTCCTAGCTGGAGACCGATTCAGCCGCCGTCGCGGCCACGATACTTATTCAGAGGTTCCTTAAGTCGAAAGGATTAAACCTATGAACTCAATTACCTCTAGACCGCTGGCGCTGGTCACGGGCGCGTCCAGCGGCATCGGTCGCGAATTTGCGCTGCAGCTGGCGGCGGCTGGCTACGATCTGATCGTGCTTGCGCGCCGGGAATCCGAGCTGCAGCGCCTGGCTGCCGAACTCGCTGGGCCTGGCGCGCGGGCCGAGGTGGTCTGCGCCGATCTTGGTCAGCCTGCCGGGGTGGCGGCATGCATCCGGGCGGTGGGTGCACGGCCGTTGCAACTGCTGGTCAACAACGCCGGCTTCGGTCTCTACGGCCTCTATGCGGACACCGACGGCGCGCGCGAGCAGCAGATGATCGACCTCAACGTGTCGGCGTTGACCGCGCTGACCAAGGGTCTGCTGCCGGCGCTGCGGCGAGCGCGTGGTGGCGTGATCAACGTCGCCTCGACTGCTGCCTTCCAGCCAGGTCCCTGGATGGCGGTGTACTACGCGACCAAGGCCTATGTGCTGTCGCTGTCGGAAGCGCTGGCCGAGGAGTGGGCGGTCGAGGGTCTGCGGGTCATGGCCCTGTGCCCGGGCCCCACGCGCTCAGCCTTTCAGCAGGGAGCCGACATGGGGAGGTCTGGATTGCTGCGCCTGCCGCTTCCGGGTGCAGATAGCGTGGTGGCCAGCGGGCTGCGTGCCTACCGGCGCGGCGCACGCGTCCACATACCGGGGTGGATCAACCGCCTGATGGCGTTCAGCGTCCGCCTCACGCCGCGCCGCTGGGTGAGCGCGCTGGTCTACCGCTTGTCAGCGCCAGTGCGCTGACCGCTCGTCGGAACAGGTCGCATTGCGTCACATCAGGACCTGCCCGGTCTTGACGGCAGCGCGCCCGCCGCCCAAACTCCGCGCCGCCAACAACACAAGATGTAGTGGTCGGATTCACGGCTGGCACCAAGAACTAGTCTTCCGCCGCTACCAGAACTACAACGCGCCTGACGCCTGGGGAGGCTGTACCTGATGAGCACCGTTCGTCTAGAAGCGGTTCGGAACGATGTCGTGGATGTCCCTTTGCAGCCCGCATCCCAGGATATCTGGGACAAAAAGTATCGCCTGAAGTCCAAGCAGGGCGATCCCATCGATCGCACCATGGATGACAGCTTCAAGCGCGTCGCGCGCGCGCTCGCCGATGCCGAGCCGACGCCGGACAAACGTGCCTATTGGAACGAGCGTTTCCTGTGGGCATTGCGCCGTGGCGCGATTCCGGCTGGCCGGATTACCTCCAATGCCGGTGCCTTGGAACACAAGCCGGCGACCAGCACGATCAATTGCACGGTATCGGGCACGATCACCGACTCGATGGACGACATTCTGGCCAAGGTGCATGAGGCCGGTCTGACGCTGAAGGCCGGTTGCGGCATCGGCTATGAGTTCTCGACGCTGCGTCCGCGCGGCGCCTACGTCTCCGGCGCGGGTGCGTACACCTCGGGCCCGCTGAGCTTCATGGATATCTACGACAAGATGTGCTTCACCGTGTCCAGCGCCGGCGGCCGCCGCGGCGCGCAGATGGGCACCTTCGACGTGGCGCATCCGGACGTCAAGGAGTTCATCAAGTCCAAGCGCGAGGACGGGCGTCTGCGTCAGTTCAATCTGTCGCTGCTGATCACCGACGACTTCATCCGTGCGGTCGAGAGCGACGGCGACTGGCAACTGGTGTTCCCGGTGCACGTGAAGGAACAGCACGAGATCGATCTGGCCGATGCCACCCAGGTGGTCTGGCGCGATTGGCCGACCAAGGACAACTACGTCACCCGCGACGACGGCATGGTCGCCTGCAAGGTGTACGGGAAAATCCGGGCGAAGGGTCTGTGGGAAATGATCATGACCTCGACCTACGATTTCGCCGAGCCCGGCTTCATCCTGATCGACCGCGTCAACGAGATGAACAACAACTGGTGGTGCGAGAACATCCGCGCCACCAATCCCTGCGGCGAGCAGCCGCTGCCGCCCTATGGCTCCTGCCTGCTCGGTTCGGTGAATCTGACCAAGTTCGTGCGTGAGCCCTTCACCGCCCGCGCCCGCTTCGATTGGGAGGAGTACAAGGAAGTGGTGCGCGTGTTCACGCGCATGCTCGACAACGTCGTCGAGGTCAACGGACTGCCGCTCGAGGGCCAGCGCCACGAGATCCTGCGCAAGCGTCGTCACGGCATGGGCTTTCTGGGCCTGGGCTCGACGCTGACCATGCTGAAGATGAAGTACGGCTCGCCCGAATCGCTGGAGTTCACCGAGGCGGTGGCGCGCGACATGGCGGTGGCGGGCTGGGAAGAAGCTTTGATCCTGGCGCAGGAGAAGGGAGCGGCGCCGATCATGCTGGAAGAGTTCGAAGTGACCGGCGAAATGCTGCGCAAGCGCCCCGAGATGGCCGAGGATGGCTACCAGATCGGCGATCGCATCCCCGGGCGTCTGCTGCATGCGCGCTACTCGCGCTACATGCAGCGCGTTGCCACGGTCGCGCCGGAGTTGGTGACGGCGCTGGCGGAAACCGGCGCACGTTTTACCCATCACAGCTCGATCGCGCCGACCGGCACCATTTCGCTGTCGATCGGCAACAATGCCAGCAACGGCATCGAGCCCTCGTTCGCGCACCACTACTCGCGCAACGTGATCCGCGAGGGCAAGAAGTCGAAGGAAAAGGTGGAGGTCTACAGTTTCGAACTGTTGGCTTATCGCCATCTGGTCAATTCCAAGGCGATGCCGTACAGCGACAAGCCGGAGGAGAAGCTGCCGGATTACTTCATCGCGGCCGATGACATCCACCCCAAGGAACACGTCGACATCCAGGCGGCGGCGCAGAAGTGGGTGGACTCGTCGATCTCCAAGACGGCCAACGTGCCGACTGACTACCCGTACGCAGATTTCAAGGACATCTACCTGTATGCCCACAAGCAAGGGCTGAAGGGCTGCACCACTTTCCGCTTCAATCCGGCTGCCTTCCAGGGCGTGCTGGTCAAGGAGCAGGACCTGGAGAACACGACCTATCGCTTCGAGCTCGAAGACGGTAGCGTGGTCGAGGTCAAAGGCAATGAAGAGATCGAGTACGACGGTGAGATTCACACCGCGGCCAATCTTTTCGATGCCCTGAAAGAAGGCTACTACGGCAAGTTTTGAACGCGCCGCATCCGGCGCAGTCTCAGCGAGGGAGTGGTCGTCATGAGCGGTGAGCAGGGTATTGCAGGCAAGGTGGAAGAGTTGAAGGACAAAGCCGAAGCCATCGGCGAAAAGCTGCTGGAAGAGGGCAAGAGCGTCATGGCAGCGGCCGAGGCCAAGGTCGCCAAGGTCAAGAAGGCCGCCACCAAGAAAGTGGCTTCGGTGAAGAAGGCCGCCATCGCTGGCGTCGCCGATGCGCGCAAGTCGGTGGCGAAGAAAGCCGCGAAGGTCGAGAAGGCAGTCGCCGGCAAGGTCAAGGAAGCCAAGAAGGTCGTGGCCAAGGCCAAGGCGGAAGTGAGCAAGGTGGCGGATCAGGCCAAGGCGGCGGTGGCCAAAGCCACCGGCAAGGCGGCACCCGCGCCGAAGAAGCCCGCCGCGGCCAAGAAGCCGGCGGCCAAGGCAGCGCCGGCCAAGGCAGCACCGGCCAAGGCAGCACCGGCCAAGGCAGCACCGGCCAAGGCAGCGCCGGCGAAGGCAGCGCCGGCCAAGGCAGCACCGGTCAAGGCAGCAGCGGCCAAGGCAGCACCGGTCAAGGCAGCAGCGGCCAAGGCAGCACCGGTCAAGGCAGCAGCGGCCAAGGCGGCAGCGGGCAAGGCGGCGCCGGCCAAGGCAGCACCGG
The DNA here is from genome assembly GCA_046346965.1 of Lysobacterales bacterium. GTDB lineage: Bacteria > Pseudomonadota > Gammaproteobacteria > Xanthomonadales > SZUA-5 > JAXMHB01. The sequence continues at coordinate 221,735 of JAXMHB010000005.1, read as the reverse complement.
TCAAGTCAGCAGCGGCCAAGGCGGCACCCGCCAAGGCCGCAGCCAAGAAACCGGCCGCCAAGAAGCCGGCAGCCAAGAAGTAGCGCTGATCAGCACCTCGCGGGCGGGCCGCCTGAGCCCGCCTGCGCCTATCGGATGACAGTGGTATGAACACGCTGCACAAGATCGTGGTCCTGCTCTGCTGCGGTTTCCTGCTCCCGGTCTGCCATGCGCAGTCGGGCGAGGGAGAGACCATGCTGACGCCGCGCGGTCGCGAGGCCTACGAGAAGCACCTGGCGGAGTTGAACGCCAAGTACGGCGCCAACAAGAACCAATCCCTGAAAGAGGCCGTGTTGTCGGCCAACGGTGCACCCGATGCAAGCGCCAAGCAGCAGGCTGGCACGGCGCGCATCGTGCTCCCGGCGGATCTGGTGCCGGGCCAGAAGCTCAAGTTCGAGCTCTGGCCGCATGGCAGTGATCAGTTTTTTTTCCAGGACGAAGTGTTTGACGCCGCCAGCCTGGAAGACGCGCTCTCTGAGGTGAAACAGCGCTACGACATTGCCGAAATCGTGCTGTTGGAAGGCGAGGGGCGCAGCGTCGAGCTCGATCACATCCTCGGGCTGGCGCGAATCGGGCGCGATCTGGCGGTCACCACGGCGTACCAACAGGGCGGCGAGTTGAAGGTCATTTCCGCCCAATAAGATGCCGCGACCTGATGAGGTCGCTGGCCCACACTTCAGTCACCGGAGGCCGCAGGCGCTCCGGCAGGATTCTTCAGCGATGACGATCAAGATCAGCAAGAAAATCACCGGCTACTCCGTGCAAAAGCCTGAAGACAAGGCCAAAGTCGAGGTGCCCGCGCCGGCGCCGGCGCCCGTGGCGGAGGACGCCAAGGCGGCCGAAGTCATCCACATGCACGAGCGCGTCGAGCGCCCGGAGGTGCTGGCGGGCAGCACCTACAAGATCAAGTCGCCGCTGTTTGAGCACGCGCTGTACGTCACCATCAACGACATCGTGTTGAACGAGGGCACGGCGCACGAGTCGCGGCGTCCTTTCGAGGTGTTCATCAACTCGAAGAACATGGACCACTTCCAGTGGGCGGTGGCGCTGACGCGCATCATGAGCGCGGTGTTTCGCAAGGGCGGCGACGTCACCTTCATCGTCGAGGAACTGAAGGCGGTGTTCGATCCGCGCGGTGGCTACTTCAAGGCGGGTGGCGTCTACATGCCTTCGATCGTCGCCGAACTCGGCTTCGTGGTGGAGCACCATCTGAAAGAGATCGGACTGATCGCCAGCGATGAACTCAGCGCCGAGCAGCGCGAGGCCATTGCGCGCAAGCGTGCCGAGTTTGACGCCCAGCGTGACGGTGACTCAAAAAAAAACGCTGAAGCCAGCCTGACGGCCGCCGACGCCAAGCCGCTGTCGCTCAGCGTGGTGCCGAGTGAGTCGGCACCGGCGTTTCCGCCCTCGGCCACGCTATGCGGCAAGTGCAGCACCAAGGCTGTGATCATCATGGATGGCTGTCAGACCTGCTTGAACTGCGGCTACTCCAAATGCGGTTGATGCTGCGCCGGCCGGCATGATCATCGAGATCGGGCCGGCCGATCGCATCTGGCATCCGCGCTGGTGCCGCTATGTGCGCGCGGTGTTCCCGCGCGCCGGCTTCGAGCGCTGGATCGCCTGGGGTGAATGGGGGCCCGACTACCTCGCCTTGGCGTGGGTCCACGAGGACGCGGTGATCGCTGGCGTCGGCCTGACGCGCATGCGGCTGCTGGTCGAGGGGCGGTTGGTCGACGCCTGGCAGTTCGGCGCCGTCGGCTGTGTGCCGGCCTGGCGATCACAGGGCCACGCGCGGCGACTGATGCGGGAAGCGCTGCGACGCATTGGCGATACGCCCGCCTTGCTCTATGCCAATGCCTATGTGCTCGACTTCTACCCGCGCTTTGGATTCCGCCCGCAGGCCGAGACGGCATTCGCGCTCGACCATTCCCTGGTGCCGAGCGGCATCCCCGCGCCGGTAGCAGACTGGGAGGACCCGCAAACGCGAGCGCGCGTCCATGCCCTGAGCGCCAACGGGATTGCCAGCACCGAGCGCTTCGGCGCGCGCGACCATGGCCGCATCATCAGTTGGTACGCCGCCAACGGCTACGCCCGGCCGCTGCGCATGCTGGCGCCCGGCAGCTGGGTGATCGCAGGCGTCGAGGGCGACACGCTGCACGTGGATGACATCCTGAGCGAGCAGCCCTTCGACCTGATGGAAGCGCTGCCGGCGCTGATCGACCGCCCGGTGACGCGGATTCGCTTCGGCTTCTCGCCGGAGCGCTGGTACTCGGGGCCGCTGCACACTGAGGTTGACACCAGTGCCTGCCTGTTTACGCGCGGCCTGACGCCGCCAGCGCTGAGTCGCTTGCCGGAGCTGGCGCATACCTAGGGGAAGCGCTGGCCAAACTTGAGTGCGTAGGAGCGAAAGCGGGGCGAGGGTCGAGGGGCGGGAGGCCAGCACTGCCGCGCTTCCGTGCACTGTCGCAGGCACCTGTTTGCCGCCCGAGTAGGCGCGCCAGGGGCGAGACACGGACGCTTGCCAAACATGGATGCGGAGGGGCAAAGACGGGACCCGGGACTCGGGACTCGGGACGTCGGATCAGCCGTAGCTCTCGAACACGCCGCCGCCCTCGCGGGCGATCGAGTCAAAACGCGTGTACTGGCCGCGGAACCACAGATCGATCGAGCCGGTCGGGCCGTTACGGTGCTTGGCGATGATGATCTCGGCAATGCCCTTTTTCGGTGAGTCCTGGTTGTAATACTCGTCGCGATAGATGAAGCAGATCAGGTCGGCGTCCTGCTCGATGGCGCCGGACTCGCGCAGATCGGCCATGATCGGACGCTTGTCCTGGCGCTGTTCCAGCGAGCGGTTCAGCTGACTGAGCGCGATCACCGGGACGTTCATTTCCTTGGCGATCGCCTTCAGATTGCGCGAGATTTCGCTGATCTCGGTGGCGCGATTCTCGCGCGAGCCCGGCACCTGCATCAGTTGCAGGTAGTCGATGACGATCAGCCCCAATCCGTGTTCGCGCTTCAGTCGCCGCGTGCGCGCGCGCAGCTCCGACGGCGACAAGCCGGCGGTGTCGTCGATGAACAGGCGTGCCTGCGTCAGCAGCGTGATCGCGCTGGTTACGCGCGGCCAGTCCTCGTCGGCCAGATCACCGTTGCGCAGGCGGCGCTGGTCCACGCGCCCGAGCGAGCTGATCATGCGCAGCGCCAGCTGTGCGACCGGCATTTCCATGCTGAAGATCGCCACCGGCTGACCGCTCTGGATCGCCGCATGTTCGGCGATGTTCATCGCAAATGAGGTCTTTCCCATCGAAGGGCGCGCCGCGATGATGACCAGATCGCCCCCCTGCAAACCATTGGTCAGGTTGTTGAGATCGATGAAGCCGGTATCCAGGCCATTCAGAGCGCCCTTGTTCGAGTAGCGGTGCTCGATGGTGCGATAGGCTTCCTTGAGCGCTTCGGACACCGGTGTGAAGCTGCCGCGGCCGCGTTTGCCGCGCTCGCCGATGTCGAACACCAGCTTTTCGGCGCTCTGCAGCAGTTCTTCGCTGCTGCGGCCCTCGGGTACCAGCACGTCATCGACGATCTGCGTTCCGGCCTCCATCAGTTGGCGCAGGATGGCCTTCTCGCGGACAATCTCCGCATACGCCACGATGTTCGCGGCGCCCGGCGTATTGTTGGCAATTTCAATGACATAGGAAACGCCGCCGGCGGCCTCTGCCTTCTCGTTGCGTTCCAGCCACTCGCCCAGCGTCACCGCATCGCAGGGCTGGCCGCGTTCCTTCAGCGCAGCGATCGCCTCGAAGATGAAGCGATGATCCTGGCGGTAGAAATCCTCCGCCGAGACCTTGTCCGAGATCTTGAAGTAGGCCTCTTCGGACAGCATCAGCGCGCCCAGCACGGCCTGCTCGGCGTCGAGCGAGTAGGGCGGCGTGCGCGTCTGCGGGGATCGGGAGTAAGACTCGGACATGGCGCGGTCGCTGGATCGGGAACCGCGCATTCTCGCGCAAAGCGGGCCGCCGCGCGCCGGGGTTGTTCAGTCCGGCAAGCGCGCGCGGATGTCCTCGGCCGCGTTCCAGTGGGCGAACAGCACCTCGACCAGACTAGGGTCGAACTTGCGCCCGGACTGGCCGCGGATGAAGGCCTGCACCTCTTCGGTGGCCCAGGCGCGCTTGTAGCAGCGGTTGCTGCCGAGCGCGTCATAGACATCCGCGAGGGCAACGATGCGTCCGGCCAGCCCGATCTCGGCACCCTTGAGCGCACGCGGATAGCCCGAGCCATCCCAGTTCTCGTGGTGCTCCCGGGCGATCTGCGCCGCCAGTTGCATCAACGGGCGCCGTGAGCTGGCCAGCATCTGCGCACCCAGATCCGCGTGGGTGCGCATCACCAGCGTTTCCTCCGGCGTATGCGCGCCCGGCTTGTTCAGGATCGCGTCGGGAATGCCGATCTTGCCGATATCGTGCAGTGGCGCGGCAAAGCGCAGCATGCCGGCCTGCTGCTCGTCCATGCCGGCACCGCGGCCGATCAGTTCGGCAATCAGTCCGACGCGGCGCACATGGTTGGCGGTTTCGCGTGAGCGCGTTTCCGCCGCGCCGGCCAGCAGATACACCATCTCCAGCTGCGATTCGAACAGCTCTTTGTTGAGATGCAGATTTTCGAAGGCAATCGAGACATTGGTGCAGAACAGTTGAACCAGGCGATAGTCGATATCGCGCAGTTTCGGCGTTTCCCCGACGTAGAGCAGGCTCTCGGTGGAATGGCTGTCGGTGAAATGCAGCACGTAGTGATCGTCGGCGAACAGATTTTCCTTGCGCTCGAAGGCCTGATGCACCGAGTCCAACAGCCGCGGCGGCAGCGCCGCATCGACCGGCGTATTCACGTACTGCTGGTAATTGCCGGTGGCCGCCGCTACCACCAGTTGCTCGCCGCTGGGGCCGGGGCGGTCGATCGGCTTGCAGTACAGCGCACCGCGCGCCAAACCAACCACGTTGCCGAGTTGATCGAGGACCGCCGAGGCAAACTCATGCGATTTCTGGTGCGAAAAAATATGCGCCGAGGCCGAAATCACGCGCTCCAGACCGAGTCGATTGCGCTCGATCAGCATGACATCGCGATAGGCGCGCAGCGTGGCATACATCATCGTGCGCAGTTTCTGCGCGGTGAGTTCGGTCTTGTCCTTGTAATCGTTGATGTCGTAATTGGTGATGACTTCGTGCTCGGGCGCCTGACCGGGTTGACCGGTGCGCAAAACGATGCGGACGAAATGATTGTCGAGTTCGCCGCGCACGAATTTCACCAGATCGAGGCCGGCCTGATCCGATTCCATCACCACATCGAGCAGCATCACCGCGATGTCGCTGGTCTTGCGCAGCAGCGTGCGGGCTTCAGCGGCGGAATAGGCGTGGTGAAAGCGCAAGGGGCGGTCTTCGAAGCGGAAGCTGCCGAGCACCAGTCGGGTGACCTCGTGCACCGCCGGTTCGTCGTCGACGATCAGCACATTCCAGGGTTCAGCCTGAGCCGCGGGCTCGGCCGCAAACTCGAACAGATCGTCCTCTTGCGCCATCGTCGCCCCCCGACTGACCGCCGTTGTCGAAATTACGCGCCTCGTCGGCTCATGTAAACGTGTAGACGGCACGGCGCCCGGGCATGGCGACGCGCCCCGGTGGGGGCTACGGTCTGGTCGTGCGGTGGCCCTGCGCGGGCGCGGCAGGGCGGTGGTGGGCGGTGCGCGCGCTCGCGGTGGGCGCGCGCTGCCTGGACTCAGTGCTTGCCGGCGTAGAGCTCGCGGCCGATCAGCATGCGGCGGATCTCCTGGGTGCCGGCGCCGATCTCGTAGAGCTTGGCATCGCGCAGCAGCCGTCCGGCCGGGTAATCGTTGATGTAACCGTTGCCACCCAGCGCCTGGATCGTTTCCAGACTGACCTCGACCGCCGCCTTGGAGGCGTACAGCAGGCAGCTGGCCGGGTCCACCCGCGAGCGCTGGCCACGGTCGTAGTCCTCGGCGACGCGATAGGCGTAGGCGCGGGCGGATTGCAGCGCCGTGTACATATCAGCGAGCTTGGCCTGCATGATGCCGAAGGTGCCGATCGGCTGGTCGAACTGCTTGCGCTCGCGCACATAGCCCAGCGTCAGTTCCAAACCACTCTGCATGAGGCCCAGCGGACCGCCAGAGAGCACCAGACGCTCGGTGTTGAGGCCGCTCATCAGCACCTTGACGCCCTGGTCGACCTCGCCGAGCACGTTGTCGTCGGGGATTTCGCAGTCATCGAAGACCAGCTCGCAGGTGCTCGAGCCGCGCATGCCGAGCTTGTCGAGCTTCTGCGCGGTGCGGAAGCCGGGCATGCCCTTCTCGACGATGAAAGCCGTCATGCAGCGCGAGCCTCGATCCTTGGGCGCAGTGCGCATGTAGACCACCAAGACGTCGGCGTCGGGGCCGTTGGTGATCCACATTTTTGAGCCATTGGCGATCCAGCGATCGCCGCGCTTCTCGGCGCGGCAACTCATCGAGCCGACCACATCGGAGCCGGCGCCGGGCTCACTCATCGCCAGTGCGCCGACCCACTCGCCGCTGCACAGTTTGGGCAAATACTTGGCGCGCTGCGCCGCGTTGGCGTTGTTGTAGAGGTTCTGCACGCACAGATTGGAGTGGGCGCCGTAAGACAAACCCACCGAGCCCGAGGCGCGCGAGATTTCTTCCATCGCCAGTAGATGGGCGAGGTAGCCCATGCCGCTGCCGCCGTACTCGGGATCGACGGTGATGCCGAGCAGGCCGAGCTCACCCAGCTTGGGCCAGAGATCGCGCGGGAAGCAGTTGCTGCGGTCGATTTCCTCGGCGCGCGGCGCAATTTCGGCGTCGGCGAAGCGGCGTACGGTATCGCGCAACAAGTCCAGATCTTCACCGAGCGAGAACGGGGTCATCGACAGCTCCGAGTGATGCGGCATTCAGGATGCGTAGCTTAGCGGTTGGGCCGGCCGCGACGCGGTGTGCGTGGCGTCTGCGCGGTGTCGAGGTGGCCGGGCGCGCGTGGCCGCGCGCCCGGCTGGCGCTCAACCCTTGGAGCGCCCTTTGAACATCGGCCGCTGGCTGCCCATGTACGGCAGTTTGACCTTGCCGATGGTCTGGATGCGCTCCTCGGCCATGCGGTCGGAGGCCTTCCAGGTGGCGATGCCATCGCGCTTGGCGATCTTGAAGATGGTGCCGACGTTGTAATAGATCGAACGCAGCATGCGCATCGCGCGCTCGCGGTCGTAGCCGTCGAGTTCGATCGAGACGTTCATCAGGCCGCCGGCGTTCACGGCGTAGTCCGGCGCGTACAGAATGCCGCGACGCTCCAGTTCGTCACCGCAGTCGTCGGTGGCCAGCTGATTGTTGGCGGCGCCGCAGACGATTTTGAACTTGAAGCGCGGCATGGTCTTTTCGTTGACCGTGCCACCCAGCGCGCAGGGACTGTAGACATCGGCGTCGACGTCGTAAATCTCGTCGAGCGCCACGGCCTCGCAGCCGAGCTCTTCCACGCAGCGCTGCACTGCCGCGCGATTGATGTCGGTCACGAAGACCTTGGCCTTGGCGGCGCGCAGCAGCTTGCACAGCTCATAGCCGACGTGACCCACGCCCTGTACCGCGTAGCTGTAGCTGCCGACGTCCTCGTTGCCGAAGCGCACGTTCAGGCTGGCCATGATGCCCTGCAGCGTGCCGGCGGCCGTGAATGGCGAGGGGTCGCCCGAACCGCCATGCACCTGGTGCACGCCGGTCACGTAGTCGGTTTCCTTGAACACGTACTCCATGTCGTTGACGTCGATGCCGACGTCCTCGGCCGTGATGTAGCGGCCACCCAGGGAGTTGACGAAGCGGCCGAAAGCGCGGAACAGCCCTTCGGACTTGTCCTTGGAGGGATCGCCGATGATCACACCCTTGCCGCCGCCAAGGCTCAGGCCGGCGACCGCCGCCTTGTAGGTCATGCCGCGCGAGAGGCGCAGCACATCGTTGAGCGCTTCCTGCTCGTTCTTGTACGGCCACATGCGCAAACCGCCCAGCGCCGGACCCAGCGTGGTGTTGTGCACGGCGATGATGGCCTTCAGGCCCACATCTTTGTTCTGGCAAAAGACGACTTGCTCATGGCCCAGCGGGCCGATGGTTTCGAACACCATGGTGGGGGTCTCTGGTTGAATCGGGGCAGGGATGGAGGGCGGCCGTGCGGCACCTTGGTGCATGCCAGTGCGCCCTCCCGGTGCACAGGCGGCGCGGATCATACCCAGATGAAAAGACAGTGGAGTGTTTGCTCCACTGTGGCGTCGTGCTCAGTCAGCCGGCAGCCATACTCGCGGCAAGCGTGCCGCGACCGGCCATCGGCGGCCGGCGCAGCAGCGCGGCCAGCCGCTTACTCGACCACCTGATAGCGATGGGCGCCGAGCTTGCGCTGGCCCTCGTACAGCGCGATTTCGTAGCTGCCGACCGGCCAGTCGCGCGGCAGGCTGACGTTGGAGGTCAGAATGTTGAAGATGCTGTCGTCCTCGGGCACTGTGTATTCCACCGTCTGCACCTGGATGCCGTTTCCGGCCGTGGTTTCGAGCGCCGTGTAGACGATGCGCAGTTGTGCGCCGCGCTTCAGGTAACCGCTCGACTGCATCTCGAAATGCTGCTGATGATCGCTGGTGACGAACTGTTCCACTTGCTTGCCTTCGCCGCCCTGTCCGTCGTCCTGATACAACTTCCAGACGGTGATGCGCTGCTGCTCCCAGGGCACGCTGACCACGTAGCGATGGCTGCCGATGCTCTGCCCGTCCATCCGCACATCCACCCGGAACCAGCCGCTTGGCCAGTCACGCGGCAGGCTCACTTGCGCCGTGATCTCGTTGGCAATCAGGCCGCTGGCTTTGAACTCGGTGATCTTCTCCTCGCCGCCCTCGAAGGTGTCGACTGCCCAGAACTCCACCGTGTAGTCGTGGTTGCCGACGGCGAGCTCATCCAGGCGGATTTTGAAGTGCTGGGTGCGGTCGCCAGGCGCGAACAAGCCGACCTCAGCGCCCGGTTCGCCAGCGGCATCGCGATACAAGCTGACCGACTCGATGCCGGTGGCCGAGGCCTGCAGTGCCCACAGCATCAGCGCGCAGCCCAAGATTCGACCCATGACGTGTCTCCCGTTGATTGAGCGCTAGCTTAGCGCCGGCTGAGGTCGACAGGGCAAGGACCGGCGCGCGTCAGCCCGGCTATAGTGCGCGCCTTTGCGTCAGGTCAGGAATTTCCCGTGCACACCCCCGCAACGCCGCAGCAACTCGAATCTCTCGCCATGCAGCAGTACGAGCGCGGCGACCTCCCAGGCGCCGCGCAGAGCTTCCGGGCGCTGCTGGAGCAGGTGCCCACGCACGCCACGGCGCTGCAGTTTCTCGGATTCGAGGCCAGCCAGCGGCAGGACTACGCGACGGCCATCGGGCTTTACCAGCGCGCGGTGGCAGCGCAGCCGGAGGACGCCGAGTCCTGGTACACGCTGGCCATGGCGCACTACGCGGCCGGGCAGTTACCCGAGGCCTTGGAAGCTTTGCAGGCGACGCTGGCGCGCGATGGCAGCGTTTTGCAGGCGATGCTCTATCAAGGTCTGGTTCTGGAGCAGATGGGACGCGCCGAGGACGCGGCGGCGGCCTATCTGCTGGCCTCGCGCCATGCCGAGGGCAATCTCGACCCGCGGCAGTTGCCGCCGGAGCTGCGGCAATTTCTCAATCATGCGATGGATCAGGTGCGCGCCCACTTGAAGCGCAGTTTTGACGCCGCGCTGGCGCCGGTCGCCGCCGTGCATGGTGAGGATGCAATCGCGCGCATCCGCAAGGGTGCCTACATGTTCGCCGGCGTGATCCCGCAGGAATATGCGCATCCGAAATGGCGTCCCGGCCTGTTCAACATTCCCGACTTGCCGGTGCAGGTGTTCTTTGATCGCTCGATGTTCGACTGGGCCGAGCGCGTCGAGGCGGCCACCGATATGGTACGCGCCGAGCTGATCAAGGTGATGGAAGAAGACGGCGCCAGCTTCGTGCCCTATGTTAATCACGAGGAAGGCACGCACGGCGCCCAGGTGTTCCGGGGCATCAACAAATCGATGGACTGGACCTCGCTGCACTTCTACCGGCACGGCGAGCGCGTCGAGGAGACCTTTCGCCGTTGTCCGGGCACTGGTGCGCTGCTGGAATCGCTGGATCTGCAGCGGGTGCCGGGCTACGGGCCGGAGGTGATGTTCTCGGTGCTGCGTCCGCATTCGCGCATTCCCGCGCACTACGGCGCCGTCAACGGCCGCCTGGTAGTGCATTTGCCGCTGATCGTGCCGCCTAACTGCGGTGCGCTGCGGGCCTGTGGTGAGGAGCATGTCTGGCAGGAAGGTCGGTTGATGATGTTCGACGACACCTTCGAGCACGAGGCCTGGAACGACAGCGATCACACACGCGTGGTGCTGCTGATGGATACCTGGAATCCCTACATCACGCCGGCCGAGCGCGAGGCTTTTTGCGCGGTGATGCAAACCGCGCAGCGCTTCGAGTCGGGCGCGCTCGGCGGCTGAGTGCGATGAACGTCGACAGCTATCTGGCGATGCAAGCGCCTTCGGTAGCTGTCGTACTCTCCGAGGTGCGCGCGGCGCTGGCCGAAGCGCTGCCGGCGGCGGAGCAGGGCATCTCGTATCAAATCCCGGTGTTTCGCGTGGCCGGTCGCGATGTGGTGTATTTCGCCGCCTTCAAGCATCACTACTCGCTCTATCCGGTCGGCGCGGTACTGCGCGCCGCGCTCGGGTCAGACGTCGAGGCGCATCTGCATGGCAAAGCGACGCTGCGCTTTCGCTACGAGGACCCAGTGCCGGTGGCCTTGATCCAACGGGTGGCGCGCGGGCGGTTGATCGAGATCACCGAAAGACCCCGGCGCGGCGCGCGCCGGGCGCAGACCGGCTGAGGGCTTGGCTCAAGCCATTTGCCGCGCTCAGCGGCTGCCGGCGCCGGCGGTCGCGGCGGCCGTGCCGTTTCCGGCTTGCGCGGTCGCCAGTTCACTGGCGTAGCGCCGCTGCAGTACGCCGACGCGTTCGACGTACACCTGGGTCTCCGCGTACGGCGGTATGCCGCTGTAGCGCAGCACCGCGTTCTCGCCGGCGTTGTAACCGGCCGCGGCCAGTTCGAAATCGCCGTCGAACATGTCGAGCAGCATGCGCAGATGCTTGACCCCGGCCGCAATGTTCTGCGAGGGATCGAAGGCGTTGTCGACGCCGTACATGCCGGCGGTGCCCGGCATCAACTGCATCAGGCCTTGGGCGCCGGCGCTGGAGAGTGCTTCCGGATGGAAGGCGCTTTCAGCGTGGATGATGGCGCGCACCATCGATTCGTCGACATCGTTCAGTGCGGCGGCGGTGGCGATCTCGTCGCGGAAGGCGGTGAGATTAAGCCCGGTCTGATTCCAATTGACCGTCGACTTCACATTGCAGGCGGGGCAGGCATAGGTGCCGATGACTTTGGCGTTGACGCCGGCCGGCTTGATGTTGGTGTAGACCACCACGCCATTGCGATCGGTGTACTTGTAGATGTTCTCGCGTGCCGCCAGCGCGGTCTGGCTGCAGAGGACGAGGGCAATGGCGGTGATCAGATACTTCATGTCGAACCTGGGGCAGAAAGGCACGGAACCTTGACAACCGACATCAACAAGCGGGCTTAAGTTTCTGACAGATCGGTTGCTTTGCCAATAGCCGGGGGCATGGCGCATGCGCAAGCTGTGACGGCCGGATCGATGCGCGGAGCGCAGCCGTACGCCGCCGTGCGAGTGGCTGCGGACCCGCAGGCATGGCGACGATCCTCGGCGGCCGCGAACATGGCCGCAGAAACACAAAACCCCGCACGCTGGCGGGGTTTGGGGCTTGAGTGGTGGGCGGTACTGGGATCGAACCAGTGACCCCTGCCGTGTGAAAGCAGTGCTCTACCGCTGAGCTAACCGCCCATCAAGCGAGCCCTGAAAGATAGTGTGCCTGGACCCGGCTCGTCAAGCGTCCAGAGCACCGGCCCGCGCATGCAAGCCGGGCGGCGCCCTTCGACGCACTCTTCGTTGTGCCCGGTGAGACGGCGTGCGGCGAGGCCGGATGATCCGATAGATACACCTCTGGGTATCGCATGTTGCGACTTTAGCTGCGTTGCTTGCCGACATCACCGCATGGATGGCGCAATCCGCGAAACCTCAGGAGTAGCCCATGAAGCGTTGGTCGATGTTCGCCTTGTATCTGTGTGCCGGCTCGCTGTCGGCGGCAGAACCCAGTCAGGCACAGGTGGATTTGTCGATGGCCTCCGCCGAGCTGCCCGCCCTGTCGGTCGCCGCCCTGGCGGAGGGCGGCGCGTGGACGGTGTCGGCATTGACGCGCAGCAGCGAGACCGTCGTCGTGGTGCTGCATGGCGCCGCCACTGGTGCTTCGATCACGCTGGAGGTCGCAGCCAGCCTCGTTGCCGAGGCCGGACTGGTCGCGGGTAGCGCCGTCAGCGTGATCGCGACCGAGGCCGGCTACCTGATCCGCGCGGGGGTGACCGTGATTGCCTTCGTCCCCAGCGCCGACGCAGAGGCGCTGCTGCACACGCGGGTGCTGCCGTGAGCGCCGCTCGCGCGTGGCTGATTGTCGCTCTGCTGCTGTGGCATGCGTGCGCAGAGGCCGGTGCGACCTGTGACGATCGGCAGATCGGGCCGCAGCAGATGGCCGCGGCCGCCGCGAATGCGCTCGCCATCCGTGACGCGCTGGAGGCCGAGAACGCCCCAGTGGCCTTGGTCGCTCGCGCCGGCACGGATCTCAGCCGCTACGGTCTGCGCTACAGTCATGCCGGGCTGGCGTTTCGCGATCATCCCAACGGCCGTTGGACCGTCGTACACCTGCTGAACACCTGCGGCAGCCAGCACTCGCAACTGCACGCCGACGGCCTCATGAACTTTTACGCAGACAATCTGGCGCCGGGATCGGCCCGCGTGGTTTGGCTGGACGCCAGATTGGCGCGGCAACTGGCGGCCTGGACCGACTCGGATCTGCAGCGTCTGCACGAAAAGCGCTACAACCTGATCGCGCGTCCCGGCAGTCGTGAGTACCAGAACTCCACCGCCTGGCTGCTGGAAGTGCTTGCCGCCGCGCAACTGCGGCAGCCGCAACCCAGTCGTGGTCAGGCGCAAGCGCTGCTGACCGCTCAAGCATTCCAGCCGGACCACATTCACATCAGCTACGGCAAGCGCATTGCGGGCGGACTGTTTTCGGCCAACACCGTGTTCACGGACCATCCCTTGGCAACGCGGCTCAGCGGCGATTATCCGGTCGTGACCGTGCGCTCGATCGTCGGCTATCTGGCTGCGCAGGGCTTGTCGCAGCGCGAGCGCGAATGGCTGGCAGGCACGCCGGTCACGACGCAGGACTGGTAGCCGGGAAAAGGAAAAGGGGTGGGGGCTGGCGGCGGCCGAGCGGCAGGCGATGCTGACTCGCAACGCGGCTCACGAGACTGGTTAACAGTCCAAGTCTCGCCTTCGGCGCGCTTCCTCGTCCTGAAAACTGGCGATAGCGCATCGCAGCCGTTGCGGACTCGATGCTCGATCAGAGTCCAACTTGTGCCGCGGGCGCTTTTTCTCGATCAGAGATCCGTGCCGGCGCCAGTGCCACGCAGGCGCTGCAGTGCTTGTTCCCCCGCCGCCTGCCCCTCGACCCGCTACTGGTGCTCCGCCGTGGTGTGCGCCGAGCGCCTCCCTAACGCAAGTACTGCCCATACCAGTCCAGATATCGCGTCAGCCGATCCTTCAGATAGCTGGGCTTTTCCAGGCCGTGGGTTTCGCCCGGGTAGATGATCAGACGGCTGGGGACGTTCAAGCTGCGCAGGGCCTGATACATCTGCTCGGAGTTCAGCAAGGGCACGTTGAAGTCCGCATCGCCGCACAGGAACAAGGTCGGCGTGCGTATGCGGTCGGCGTGCAGGAAGGGGTAGGAGATGCGGGTCCAGACCTCGCTGTGTGCCCACGGGGCGCCGAGTTCGGTGAGGTACTCGCGAGTGTACATATCGGTGCCGAACCCGGCCAGGATATTGGCGATGGAGGCACCGCTGGTGGCTGCCTTGAAGCGGGTATCGCTGGCGATGACGTAGTTGGTCAGCATGCCGCCATAGCTCCAGCCGCCCACGCCCAGGCGCTCCGGGTCGGCGACGCCGATCGCGACGGCGTGGTCGACCAGGGCCAGTACATCGGCGACGTCCGGTCCGCCCCAATTGGCGTAGATGGCGGTGCTGTAGGCCTCGCCACGGCCGGAACTGCCGCGCGGATTGCCGGCGACCACGGCGTAGCCGTGCGCTGCAAACAGTTGCCATTCGAAGCGGAAATCGTGGGTGAACTGCGCGACCGGACCGCCGTGGATGCGCAGCAGCGTGGGCACGCGCTGCCCGGGCTGATAGCCGAGCGGCCGCACCAGGAATCCACCCACGCGGGTGCCATCCGGGCTGTGCGTGTCGAAGGCCTCCACCGGCGCCAGATCGAGCTCGCCCAGCAGGGCCGCATTGTGCGCGGTCAGTGCGCGCAGTTGGCCGCGCTCCAGCGCCAGCAGCTCCGGCGGCTGTTGCGGCGTGCTGCGCAGCACGACGATGCGCTCACCCGCCCGACTGTGCGCCTGGATGCTCTGCCCCGGCTGGGTCAGGCGCTTCAGCGCGCCGCTTTTGAGGGCTTGCGTCGCCAGGTACTCGCTGCGGTCATCCTCCAGCAAGAAGCTGATCGATCGGCCGTCGGCGGACCATTGCGGGGCGTAGGTATTGCGATCCAGTCCCGGCGACAACGGGCGCGGCGCGCCGCCTGCCACCGCCACCACCTGCACACCGTAGCGGGCGTAGTAGATCAGCTTCGGGTCGCCGCCGGCGACGTAGGCGAGTTGCTTGCCATCCGGGCTGAACTGCGGGGGCACTGCCCACTCGGTGTCGCCGCCGGCGCCCTGATACTGGGTGAGCAGCCGTGCCTGCGCCCCGGCGCGTGGCTCGATCAGGTAGATGCCGAAAGTGTCGTGGCGGTCCGGGTCGCCCTCGCGCTTGCTGACGAATGCCAGCTGGCGACTGTCCGGCGACCACGAGGGCAGGATCTCGTCATAGGCACCGGGCGTCAGCAGCGTGCTCTGCCCGCTGGCCAAATCCAGCACATACAAATGCTTGCGACGCCCATCCAGATAGCCATCCGGATCCTGTTTGAAGTAGAAGCGGTCGATCACGCGCGGCGGCGGCGTGGCGTCCTCGGCGCGCGCATCTGCCGGGTCCGGGTCGCTGACGATCAGCGCGACCTGCTTGCCGTTGGGCGCAAAGGCGTAGTCCTCCACCGATCCCGGCACATCGCTGATGCGCTCGGCATCGCCGCCGTCGATCGACAAGCGCCAGAGCTGCGTGCGATCGTGCTCGACACCGCGGCTCGACAGAAAACCCAGCGCACGGCCGTCCGGCATCCAGCGCGGGCTGCTCTCGTCCTCAACCGTGTGCGTCAGCGCACGCGGCTTGCCGCCGGCCCACGGCACCAGCCACAGATCGCTCTGGGTGCTGTCCTTGACTGGATCGGTGTGCGTCAGCACGTAAACGATCTGGCGGGCGTCGGGCGACAGCTGTGGCTCGCTGACGTCCTGCAATCGCGCCAGATCCTCGATTTGGATCGGGCGCCCGGCGTTGGCGGCCCCGGCGAGTGTGCAGAGCAGCAGCGTCATGCCGCGCAACAGTGAGGTGGACATGCGTGGCCTCCAGTCGATGTGGGCGCGACTGTAGCCGACCGCGCCTTTGCGCGACAGGATCAGCCGAACAGATCGCCCTGCGGCGATGGCGGGCGCGGACGCAGCGGTGCGACGAAACGCCTGCAATCGAGCTCGGCCCCGCTGTCGCGGGTGGCCAGTCCCAGCTTGCGCCGCTGCACATCGAAGCGGCGCTGCAGCAGTTCGGCGTATTGGCCGCTGCCGCGCATGCGCGTGTGAAAGCGCGGATCGTTGTCGGCGCCGCCGCGCATTTGCTGGATCAGGCTCATCACATGGGCGGCGCGCACCGGATAGTGCTCGGCCAGCCAATCGCGAAACAGATCCTTGACCGCATGCGGCAGGCGCACCAGGGTGTAGCTCAACGATGTGGCGCCGGCCTCGCGCGCGGCGCTCATCAGATGCTCGAGTTCGTGGTCGGTGATCGCCGGAATCACCGGCGCCACGAACACGCCCACCGGCACGCCGGCGGCAGCCAGCGCCGCCACCGCCCGCAGGCGCGCATGCGGCGCACTGGCGCGTGGCTCGAGGCGGGCGGCGAGGGCGTTGTCCGCCGTGGTGATCGAGACATAAACCTGCACCAGACGCTGGCTGGCGAGCTCGCGCAGCAGGTCCAGATCGCGCAGGACCAGCGCGTTCTTGGTGACGATGCTGAGCGGGTGCCGGCATTCGAGCAGCAGCGTCAGCAACTGCCGCGTCAGCTGCAGGCGCCGCTCGATCGGCTGGTAGGGATCGGTGTTGGCGCCGAAATTGATCGGGCTCACCGTGTAGCCGGGCTTCGCCAGTTCCTCGCGCAGCAGCTCCACGGCGTTCATCTTGGCGCTCAGACGGGTCTCGAAATCGAGTCCCGGCGAGAGGTTCAGATACTCGTGCGTGGGCCGCGCGTAGCAGTAGATGCAGCCATGTTCGCAGCCACGGTAGGGGTTGATCGACTGGTCGAAAGGAATGTCGGGCGAGTCGTTCCGGCTGATGATCGATTTCGCCGTTTCCGCGCGGACCTCGGTACGCAGGACCTCGGGTTCGATTTCGTTCCACCAGCCATCGTCCTCGGCCACCGCGTGGGTGGACTCGAAACGACCCGGCGGATTCTGCGTGCTGCCGCGGCCTTTGATGACGGTCATGGGCAAAGCCGGATTGGTCAGGCGTGATCGCGTGCGGGGATCCGCGCGAGCTCCGCAGTCTGCCAGAATGCGCGCTTTCCTCGATCTGGATTCCCGCATGAGTGCTGCCATACCGCCGGTCAATAGTACGCGCCGGGTGCTGTTCGCCAGCCTGATCGGAACCACCATCGAGTTCTTCGATTTCTACATCTACGCGACCGCCGCGGTGCTGGTGTTCCCGCACCTGTTCTTCCCGGCCAGCGATCCGACCAGCGCGACGCTGCAGTCGCTGGCAACCTTTGCGCTGGCTTTTTTCGCGCGCCCGCTGGGTTCGGCGGTGTTCGGCCACTTCGGTGATCGCATTGGTCGCAAGGCCACGCTGGTCGCAGCACTGCTGACCATGGGGCTGTCGACGGTGGCGATCGGCCTGCTGCCGACCTATCAGAGCATCGGCATCCTGGCGCCGATCCTGTTGGCGCTGTGTCGCTTCGGCCAAGGCCTGGGCTTGGGAGGCGAATGGGGCGGTGCAGTGTTGCTCGCCACCGAGAACGCGCCGCCCGAGAAACGTGCCTGGTTCGGCATGTTTCCGCAGCTGGGCGCCCCGATCGGTTTTGTCTGCTCCACCGGTATCTTCCTGATTCTGGGGGCGGTGTTGACCGAGCAACAGCTGCTGGATTGGGGCTGGCGCATCCCCTTTCTGGCCAGCGCGGCGCTGGTCTGGGTCGGCTTGTATGTGCGTCTGAAGATCACCGAGACGCCGGATTTCGAGCGCGTGCTGGCCAGCAACGAGCGCGTCAAGGTGCCGATGTTGACGGTGTTCCGCGAGCACACGCGCACGCTGGTGCTTGGCACCTTCATCGCGATGTCGGTGTTCGTGCTGTTTTACCTGATGACCGTGTTCACGCTGAGCTGGGGCACCGCGCAGCTGGGCTATGCGCGCCAGGAGTTCCTGATGCTGCAGCTGATCGGCGTGCTGTTCTTTGCATTGACCATCCCGATCTCCGCGCTGTGGGCGGATCGCGACGGGCGGCAGCGCGTGCTGATGCTGTCGGCGCTGGCGACCATCGCCTACGGGCTGACCTTCGCGCCCTTGCTCGGTTCCGGCTCGTCGATGGGCGTGCTGCTGTTCCTGAGCCTGGGCATGGCCTTGATGGGCATGGCCTACGGCCCGATCGGCACGGCCCTGGCGGAGCTGTTTCCGGCCGCAGTGCGCTACACCGGCGCCTCGCTGTGCTTCAATCTGGCCGGCATTTTCGGCGCCTCGCTGGCACCGTACGCCGCCACCTGGCTGGCCTCACGCTACGGATTGGCTGCGGTCGGCTTTTATCTCAGCGCGGCGACGGCGCTGACGCTGTGGGCGCTGCTGCAGATGCGGCGTCGCGCACCCGGCTGAGGTCCGCAGCCGGGCTGCGGACCCGCTACCGTTACTGCTGGTCTTCGGGCGCTTCCGGCGTGCTGTCCTGGGCGTTCACGCCCTTGCCGGGCTCGTAATCGCCTTCGATGCGCGTCAGCACATTGTCGGCAAACACCACGGTCAGACGCTTGAGTTCGATCTTGCCGTCGCCGTCCTTGAAGCTCGAGACATAGTCCCAGCGATCCTCGTGGAAGGGGCTCTGCACCGCCGGCGTGCCCAGTACCAGCATCACCTGCCGCTTGGTCATGCCGGGCTTGAGCGCGTCGACCTGATCGGTTTCCAGCACATTGCCCTGCTGGACGGGTTGTCGATACAGCCAACCGCAACCCGTGGAAGACAGGGCGAGCAACAGAACCAGGATCAGTCGCATGAGATTTCCCAAGAGGGTGAGCACGAAGCCGTGGATAATACAGGCCAGAAGTTCAACCCGATCCCAATGAACGAGGCCCGCATGCCCAACCGTGCCGAACGACCGATGGAGAGCCAGGACCTGCGCAAGGTCGGGCTGAAGGTGACGCATCCGCGCATGCGCATCCTCGACATCCTGACCAACGCCAAGAAAAAGCACATGACGGCCGAGGACGTCTATCGCGAGCTGCTCGAGCAGGGCGACGACATCGGTCTGGCCACCGTTTACCGCGTGCTCAATCAGTTCGAGACCGCCGGCATCGTCGTTCGTCATCATTTCGAGGGCGGCCAGTCGGTCTACGAGCTCGATCAGGACGGTCATCACGATCACATGGTGTGCATCGAGACCGGCAAGGTGATCGAGTTCCAGAACACCGAGATCGAACGCCTGCAGCGCGAGATCGCCGAGGCACACGGTTTTGAGCTGGAGGACCACAGTCTGGTGCTCTACGTCCGGCCCAAGCGCGGCTGATGGCCGTCCGTTTCGTACAGCTCGATGTGTTTTCCGAAGCCCCGGGCGGCGGCAATCCGCTCGGTGTGGTGTTCGGTGCCGCCCACTGGTCGGACGCGCAGCGCCAGGCCTTCGCCCGCTGGGTGGATCTGGTGGAGACCACCTTCGTGGTGCCGCCGCGTACGCCCGAGGCGCACTATCGAGTGCGCATCCACACGCCGCAGCGCGAGATCGCCTACGCCGGCCATCCCAGCGTCGGCACGGCGCACGCGGCGCATGCGCTCGGCTATGTGGACGCTGGCGTCGAGCAGATCATCCAGGACTGCGATGCCGGCCTGTTGGCTATCCGCCGCAGCGGCCCCTTGGAGGCGCCGCGCTTTGCGGTGGCGGCGCCAGCGCTGCACTGCCTGAGCCCGGATCCGGCGCTGCTGCAGGCGGCGCAGGCGCTGCTGGCGCCATTGTCGCTGGGCGCGCTCGGTCTGACGCTGGTGGAGGGCGGGCGCCGCTGGTGGGTGGCGGAGATCGCCGAGGAAGCGGCGCTGCGCGGCTGGAAGCCGCAGCACGAGGGCATCGCAGCGTTGGCACAGCGCAGCGGCAGTCTGGGTCTGTGCGTGTTTGCGCGTAGCGCGTCGCCCGACTATCAACTGGCCGTCCGCGCCTTTCCGGCCGGCGTCGGCATCGTCGAGGATCCCGCCTCTGGCGCCGCCAATGGTTTGATTGCCGCGCTGATTGCGCTGCGCGAGCCGACGAGCACCTTGGCGCGCGGCTACCGCGTCAGTCAGGGGCGCGAGATCGGTCGTGATGCGCAGCTGGACGTGGAACAGGCAGACGGTCGGATCTGGGTGGGCGGTCGCTCGCATCTGCTGATCGACGGCACGCTGCACTGGCCGGGCGGTTGAGAACCTCTGCAACCGGCGCCTGAAACCCGAGCCGCGCCGGCGCCGGGGCGATACCATGCACGGCATCGAGAGGACGGGCAGCGGCGATGCGTGCATTTCTGGCAAGCGTTTCCATCAGTGTGCTGGCCGGCTGCGCGCAGCTGCCGACACCGGTGACGGATCCTTATCAACCGCGACCGTACATCGAGCTGAAGACGCCCGACTGGGCGCGCTCGGCATCCATCTACCAGCTCAACACCCGTCAGTACACGCCCGAAGGCACGCTGGCGGCCGCCGAGCGTGAGCTGCCGCGCCTGCAGGCGCTGGGTGTCGACATCATCTGGCTGATGCCGATCCATCCGATCGGGCTGAAAAACCGCAAAGGCAGTCTGGGCAGCCCGTACTCGGTGCGCGATTACTACGCCGTCAACCCGGAGCTCGGCACGCTCGAAGATCTGCGGCATTTCGTGCAAACCGCTCATGGGCTGGGACTGAAGGTGATCCTGGACTGGGTGGCCAACCACACCGCCTGGGACAACCCGCTGCTCAGCGAGCATCCGGACTGGTACGAACGCGACTGGAAGGGCGATTTGCGCCCGACGCCGTGGTGGGACTGGTCCGACATCATCGACCTCGACTACCGCCAGCCCGGATTGCGCCAGTACATGACCGAGGCGCTCAAGTACTGGGTACGTGAGGCCGACATCGATGGCTATCGCTGCGATGTCGCGGGCTTTGTCCCGATCGACTTCTGGGAACAGGCGCGACGCGAACTCGATCAGATCAAGCCGGTGTTCATGCTGGCCGAGTGGGAGGCGCGCGATCTGCATGCGCGCGCCTTCGACATGACCTACGCCTGGAGCTGGAACGAGTCCATGCATGCGATTGCGCAGGGCAAGGCCGACGTCAACAAGCTCTACATCTATTACTCGTGGAACGAGAGCGCCTTCCCGCCGGGTGCGCTGCGGATGACCTTCACCAGCAATCACGACAAGAACGCCTGGGAAGGCACCGGACCTGAACAATTTGGCGAGGCCCTGCGTGCGGCGACGGTGCTGAGCATGGTCGGCGAGGGCATGCCCTTGATCTACAGCGGTCAGGAAGCCGGCGAACGCAAGCGGCTGGCCTTTTTCGAGAAGGATTTGATCGACTGGCGAGCAGACCCGATGGCGGACTTCTACCGCCGCTTGCTGGCACTGCGCAAAACCCACAGCGCGCTGTGGAACGGCGCCTGGGGTGCGCGGATGGTGCATGTCCCCAACGATCACGGCAGCCAGGTGTTCAGCTTCGTGCGCCAGGACGCGGCCAGCAAGATCTTCACAGTGATCAATTTCAGCGCCGACACAGTGGACGTCAGGCTGAAGGACGGTCTCTATCCGGGCGAGTACACCGAGTTCTTCAGCGGCGCAGCAAGCAGCCTGCAGGCCGACACGCAGCTCACGCTGCAACCCTGGGACTATCGCGTCTATGTGCAGGAGCGCCCACGCTGACGGCTTGCATCGACTGCGGGTCGCCGTTAGCGTCTGCGCCCGCCTGCGGCCCTGGATGATCGCGCGTGTCCGTCAACGACCTCCCTGATTCACCGCGCGCACGCCGTCAGCTGCAGCGCGCCGAGAGCTATCTGGCTGCGGGCGACCGCCACGCGGCGATCGGCGCGCTGGAGCAGGTGGCGGCCGAACTGCCGCGCTACGCGCCGGCCTTGCTGCGGCTGGCGCAGTTGACGCTGAACGCCGGCGATCACGCCCGCGCCTGGCAGTGGACGCAGCAGGCGGTACGGGCGGTGCTGCCGACGCCCGCCGTTCGTCTGCAGCTGCTGCAGCAGCTGGTGGCCTTGGGCGATACGCGGACGGCGCTGGATCTGTGCGCGCAGGCGCGGCCTTACACCTTTGGGTCGCCGCAGTTGCTGGCGCTGGCGGCCCAGCAGGTCTCGCGCCTGGGCGCGCATGCGCTGGCGCGCGAGTACGCGCAGGCGGCGGTCGATCTGGATCGCCACCATCCGCCCAGCCTGTACATGTTGGCCACGCTGCAGGTCTATTTCGGCGAGATCGATACGGCTGTGGCGTTGCTGGAGCACTGTTTGCGCATCCACTCGGGCGCGGTGGAGGCGCACTGGCTGCTGTCGCGTCTGCGGCAGCCCGATGGCGAGGCGCGCATCGCGCGGATCGAGCGCGAGTTGGCGCGGGTGGCGCCGGGCGAGGATGAGGCCTATCTGGCCTATGCGCTGCACAACGAACTGCACGAGGCGCGGCGCTATCCCGAGGCCTGGCGTGCGCTGGAGCGCGCCTGCAAGGCCAAGCGCAGCCAGCTGCGCTACGACGCCGAGGCTACCGGTCGCTTGTTTGACGCCTTGCTGCGCTGGGAAGCGCTGCCGACGGTGTCCGGAGAGGTGGAACTCGCCGGGCCGCGGCCGATCTTCGTCGTCGGCCTGCATCGCTCCGGCACCACGCTGGTCGAACGCATTCTCGGCGGCCACAGCCAGATCGCCGCCGCCGGCGAGACCTATGAGTTTCCGCATCAGCTGCGGCGTACCACCGGCATCCACAGCGCGCAGCCGCTGGAGTTGGCGATGGTCGAGGCGCGCGAGCGGCTGGATCTGGCCAGTCTTGGCCGCGGCTACGTGGCGGCTATGCACTGGCGTGCGCGCGGGCGCCCGTGGGTCACCGACAAACTGCCGTCCAACTTCTTGAATCTGGGCTTTATTGCGGCGGCGCTGCCGCAGGCGCGGATCATTCACGTGCGTCGCGATCCGATCGACATCGGCCTGTCCACGCTGCGCACGCTGTACACCCAGGCCTGTGGCTATTCCTACGATCCCGGCGAGTACGTGCAGTACCACGGCTGGTACCAGCAGCTGATGGCGCATTGGCAACAGGCGCTGCCGGGTCGCATCCTGGACGTGCACTACGAAGACGTGGTGGCCGACCCAATGGCGGCCGCCGAGCGTATGGCGGCGTGGTGCGGCTTGCCGGCCGAGCCCGCGATGGTGGACATCCAGCACAGCCGGGATCCGGTGGCGACCGCCAGCAGCGTGCTGGTGCGCGATGGCATCCGCAAGGATCGCTCCAGACTGTGGCAGGCCTATGCCGAGCCGCTGTCCGGGATGCTCGCGGCGCTGACGCCCGCGGCCTGAGGAACCAGCATGGCCGCGCAAGGCGATTCCACTCGCGCCATTCTGTATGCGCTGGGGGCCAATCTGGCCATCTTTGCCAGCAAGTTGGCAGCGGCGCTGGTCACCGGCGCCAGCTCCATGTTGGCCGAGGCCGTGCACTCGCTGGCCGATTGCGGCAATCAGGTGCTGTTGCTGGTCGGCATGCGCCGCGCACGGCGCCCGCCTGATCCAGAGTTCCCGCTCGGCTACGGCAAGGCGATTTACTTTTGGTCCTTTCTGGTGGCGCTGATCCTGTTCAGTGCCGGCGGCGTGTTCTCGCTGTACGAGGGCTGGCACAAGCTGCAGCAGCCCGAGGCGATCCGCCATGCCTGGGTGGCCTTGCTGGTGCTGGGCTTTGGCATCGCCGCCGAGAGTTTTTCGATGTGGGGCTGCCTGCGCGAGGTCAACAAGGCGCGCGGCCAGCGCAGTCTGTATCGCTGGTTCCGCGAAAGCCGCCAGAGCGAGTTGATCGTCATCTTTGGCGAGGATCTGGCTGCCTTGCTGGGCCTGACGCTGGCCTTTGTGGCGATCGGGCTGACGCTGTGGACCGGCGATCCGCGCTGGGATGCCTACGGCACGCTGGGGATCGGCGTGCTGCTGGTGCTGGTCGCGATCTTCGTCGGCGTCGAGGTCAAAGCGCTGCTGATCGGGCAGAGCGTGGACGCCGAGTTGCGCCGGCAGATTCACGACTTCCTGCAGGAGGCGCCGGACGTCGAACGCGTGCTCAACCTGATCACGCTGCAACTGGGCGAGGACATCATGGTCGCGGTCAAGGCGAAAATGATGCCGGTGGCCGGCGCCGATTTCCTGATTCGGTCGATCAACCGCACGGAAGCGGCGCTGCGTGCACAATTCCCCACCATCCGCTGGTGCTTTTTCGAGCCCGATGACGATGACTGACACGCCCGCCGTCCACCTGATCGCCGAGGTCGAGCCCGAGCACTACGAGATCGCCGAGGGCAAGCGCCTGCGCGGCAATCCGCGCCAGAGCGTCTGGATCGAGTACACCGACGCCAGCGGCCAGTTTGTCGTCGGCCGCTGGCGCAGCGAGCCCGGCCAGTGGCGCATCGCCTACACCGAGGAGGAGTACTGCGAGATCCTCGAAGGGCATAGCCGCATCGTCAGCGATACCGGCGAGGTGCGCGAGGTGCATCCGGGCAGCCGTTTCGTCATGCCGCGCGGATTTCAGGGCAGCTGGGAAGTGCTTGTCACCACCACCAAGCGCTTCGTGATCTACGAGCCGGGCGCGGCACGCTGAGCTCGCGGCTCAGGCCGGCGCGTCGGGCTCAGGTTGTAGCGACAGGTGACTGCAGAACTGGCGCCGCCGCCCGCTGATCGGATCGATGAAGCTCAGCGACTGTGCCAGCAGCTGCAGCGGTCGTGCATAGTCGTCCGGGCCGCTGGGCTGGGCTTCGGGATACCAGGGGTCGTTCAGGATCGGCGCACCCAGCGCACAAAGGTGCACGCGCAGCTGGTGCATCTGTCCGGTGCGCGGCCACAAGGCATAGCGCCAATACTGCGGCCCGCGCTCGATCACTTCGATCGCGGTGTCGGCGTTCGCCGGCCCCTCGCACTCGACGCTGCGAAAGCCATCGGCATGGCGCTGCAGACAGGATTGCCGGCGCAGTGGGAAATCGAGCTTCGGCAGCGCGGGCGCCAGCGCCTCGTAGCGCTTCTCGACGGCGCGATCGCGGAACAGATTCTGGTACAGCGGCCGCGTCTGCGCGCGGGTGGAAAACAGCACCAGTCCGGCGGTCAGTCGATCCAGTCGATGCAGCGGCGAGAGCTCGGGATTGCCCAGGCGCGCGATCACGCGCGCGACCAGCGTTTCCTTCAGGTACTTTCCGGCCGGATGCACCGGCAGGAAATGCGGCTTGTCGACCACCACCAGATCCGCGTCCTGATACAGGATCTGCTCGGTGACAGGGATCGGCGCTTCCGAGAACGGCCGGTAGTAATGCAGCTCGAAGGGGAGGCGCACCGCCGCATCGGGCCTCAGGCAGCTGCCCTCCCGGTCGCGCACATGGCCCAGCGCAAAGCGCTGCTGCCACTCGCCCGGCGCAATATCCGGGTACTGGCGCTGGATGTGCTCGATCAGCGTGCGGCCGCCGGAAACGGTCAGCACTTTTCGGCAGGGCAGATAGCCGACGAGCGGCGGGAGCTTGAACGTCACGAGGCAGGACTGGTCCATCGGCGTAAGCACGGCCGCCGGCGCGGCATTATGGTTGCTGCAGAGTGCCGCCGGGGGAATTTGCGGGCGGCAGCCCAGATGACAGACAGACGGCGCTGCGATGACCGGTGGCAGTCATCTGCGTCATATCAGTGCAACAATCCAGCAATAACCTTTGTCACATCCTTCACAGACAAGGCTGCTCCGATGCGTACCTCCCCGCGACTGCTGGCCGCAGCGCTGTTGACCGTCCTCTCCGGCGCCGCCCACGCCGACATCATGATTGACGTCATCGGTGGCAGTGAGATCTCGCTGCAGGGCTTGTTCCAGGGCGACGTCAACTACTTCAACAACGATGTCGTCGACTTGAACGGAGCCGACACCAATGACGGCAAGGATCAGGAGTTCGAGCTGCGCCGCGCCGAGGTCATCCTGATCGGCAAGGGCGTCACTTTCGACTGGCAGGCCGGCTACGACGCCAAGGCCAACAAGTTCCTCGACAATTTCGTGCGCTACAAGATGGGCACCTCCTTCCTGCAGGCGGGCCAGTACAAGCAGTTCAACAGCCTGGAAGAGCTCAGCAGCACGCGCCACAACGATTTCATCAGCAAGGCGATGGCCACCAACCTGTTTGGCGTGGCGCGCCGCGTCGGTGTGGCCTACGGCCGCGAAGAAGCCAGCTGGGGCTACTCGCTCGGCTGGTTCGGTCGCGAACTGACGCGCAATCTGGCCCACGGCGCCGGTTGGGGCGCGCGCGGCTACTACGCGCCGATCAACGAGACTGGCCGCTTCCTGCACCTCGGCATCTCGGCGCTCGATTACGACACCGACGCTGACACGCTGCGCCTGCGCGTGCGTCCGGATGCGGACTTCGCCACCGCGCGGCTGGTGGATACCGGCAACCTGCTGAACGCTGATCGTCAGCGCACCTATGGCGCCGAGGCCGCCTATGTGGACGGGCCCTTCAAAGTGCAGGGCGAGTACCTGCATTCGCAGGTGGACCGTTACGCCACGCGCTTTGCAACGCAGCCCGGCGATACTTTCTCGGGCGACAGCTGGTACCTCTACGGATTGTGGAATATCACTGGCGAAACATGGACTTACAAGGCCGGTCTGCCGGTGACTGGCTATCCGGACAATCCGGGTGCCGGCATGTGGCAGCTGGGTCTGCGCTACGACAGCACCAATCTCAACGACAACCCGGTGCTGGGTGGCGAAGAGCAGAACCTCACCCTCGGCGTGAACTGGTACTGGCGCGCCAACTTCAAGTTCATGCTGAACTACGTCAAGGTCAGCAGCGAGCGCTTCAGCAGCAGCCTGCGCAGCAACGTGTCCGATGACCCAAGCATCGTCGAGGCGCGTGCACAGTTTTACTGGTGATCCGGCGCCGGATGACGCCTGTGTCATCTGGCTGTCATGTTGAACTGCATTAATCCCCTGATTTCCGACCGCGGGTGCCTGCCGGCACCCGCATCCACAGAACGCGCGCGCCGACGCAGGCGTCCGCAGGAGTGCAGACGATGAAACTGTTCAATTTCCGTACCTTGGCGCTGATCGCTGCGCTGGCCGCCGGTACCCCGGCGCTGGCCGCCGATGTCGTTGGCGCAGGTGCGTCTTTCATTTTTCCGGTGATGACTCGTTGGTCCTCCGACTACAACGCTGCGAAGGGGATCAAGGTCAACTATCAGTCGATCGGCTCGGGCGGCGGCATTGCCCAGATCAAGGGCGGCACGGTCGACTTTGGTTCCTCCGACGCGCCGCTGCCGCCGGATGAACTGGCGGCCGCGGGCCTGGCGCAGTTCCCGTCGGCGATCGGCGGCGTGGTGCCGGTGGTGACCATTCCCGGCGTGGCACCGGGTCAGCTGCGCCTCACCGGCCCGCTGCTGGCCGACATCTTCCTCGGCAAGCTGACCAAGTGGAACGATCCGGCGATCGTGGCCGTCAACGAGGGCCTGACGCTGCCGGACCTGCGTATCACCGTGGTCCACCGCTCGGATGGTTCGGGCACCACCTTCAACTTCGTCAACTACCTGTCCAAGGTCAGCCCGGAGTGGAAGGCCAAGCCCGGTGAAGGCACCACGGTGATGTGGCCGACCGGCATCGGCGGCAAGGGTAACGAGGGCGTGTCGGCCTACGTCAAGCAGATCAAGGGCGGCATCGGCTACGTCGAGCTGTCCTACGCGCTGCAGGGCAAGATGTCCTACGTCAGCCTGCAGAATCAGGCGGGCAAGTGGGTGCAGCCGGGTCCGGAGAGCTTCCAGGCCGCCGCCGCCAGCGCGGACTGGGCCAATGCCAAGGACTTTTATCTGGTCATGACCGATGCGCCGGGCGAGGCCTCCTGGCCGATCGCCGCGACCAACTTCATCCTGGTCTACAAGCAGCCCAAGGACGCCGCGCGCTCCAAGGCAGTGCTGGACTTCTTCAGCTGGGTCTACAGCGATGGCCGTGCGCAGGCCGAAGCCCTGCATTACGTGCCGCTGCCGGAGTCGCTGGTCACGCAGGTCAAGGAGTATTGGTCGGCTAATATCAAGCTTTGATCAGCCGGAGCAGTCCGCGTGTCCAACACCAGCGTCGGATCGGTAGAGGGCGCCCCGGACCGGGCCGCCCGCGGTGATCGCCTGTTCGCAGGCGTGGTGACTGCCGCGGGCTTTTTCGTGCTGATTGCGCTCACCGGCGCCGCGCTGTCGATGCTGTGGGGCGGCCGCGAGGCGCTGCAGGCCTTCGGGTGGTCCTTCTTCACCACCAGCACCTGGGATGTCGGTGCCGGCCAGTTTGGCGCGCTGGTGGCGATCTTCGGCACGCTGGTCACTGCCGCCATTGCGCTGCTGATCGCGGTGCCGGTCAGTTTCGGGATTGCGCTGTTCCTGACCGAGGTGGCGCCGCTATGGCTGCGCAACCCGGTGGCGGCGGCGATCGAACTGCTGGCCGGCATTCCCTCGATCATCTACGGCATGTGGGGTTTGTTCGTGCTGGCGCCGTATCTGGGCGAGCACGTCTATCCCTGGGTCAACGATGTGCTCGGGCAGACGCCGTACATCGGCTTTCTGTTTCAGGGACCGCCGCTCGGCATCGGCCTGCTGACTGCCGGTCTGGTGCTGGCCGTGATGGTGATTCCCTTCATTTCCTCGGTGATGCGCGAGGTGTTCCTGACGGTGCCGACGCGCTTGAAGGAGTCGGCCTACGCGCTCGGCTCCACGCGCTGGGAAGTGGTCTGGGACATCGTGCTGCCCTATACCCGCTCGGCGGTGATCGGCGGCATTTTCCTCGGCTTGGGCCGTGCGCTGGGTGAGACCATGGCGGTCACCTTCGTGATCGGCAATGCCTACAACATTTCGGCCGCGCTGCTGGAACCGGGCACCTCGATCGCCTCCTCGATTGCGAACGAATTCGCCGAGGCGGTGGATCCGGTGCACCGCTCGGCGCTGCTCGCGCTCGGCTTCGTGCTGTTCGTGATTACCTTCGTGGTGCTGGCGCTGTCGCGCCTGATGCTGCGTCAACTCAGTCGTCGCGAGGGGCGCACATGAGTCAGTCCATCGCTCTGCACCGCTGGCGCGCGATCAAGAACGCGCTGGCATTGACGCTGGCGGGTATGGCGGCGCTGTTCGGCCTGTTCTGGCTGATCTGGATCCTGTGGACCACGCTGTCGCGCGGCATCGGCGCGATGAACTGGGCGCTGTTTACGCAGATGACGCCGCCGCCGGAAACCGAGGGTGGCCTGCTGAATGCCTTCGTCGGCAGCGCTCTGATGTGTCTGATGGCGATTGCCATCGGTACGCCGATCGGCGTGGCCGCCGGCACCTATCTGTCGGAGTACTCGCGCGGGCAGAAGATCGGCGAGTTGATCCGCTTCGTGAACGACATTCTGCTGTCGGCGCCGTCGATCGTGCTGGGCTTGTTCGTCTACACGCTGGTGGTGGCGACGATGGGGCATTTCTCGGCGATCGCAGGCTCGATCGCACTGGCCTTCATTGTGCTGCCGGTGGTGGTGCGTACCACCGACGACATGCTGCGACTGGTGCCCAACCAAATGCGCGAAGCGGCGCTGTCGCTGGGTGTGCCGCAATGGAAAGTGACGGTGCAGGTGCTGTATCGCAGCGCGATGGGCGGCATCGTGACCGGCGTGCTGCTGGCGCTGGCGCGGATCAGCGGCGAGACCGCGCCGCTGTTGTTCACCGCCTTCAGTTCGCAGTTCTGGAGCCTGGACCCGATGCAGCCGATGGCCAATGTGCCGGTGGTGGTGTTCCAGTATGCCGCCAGCCCCTTCGAGTCCTGGCAGGCGCTGGCTTGGGCGGGCGCCTTCGTGCTGACGCTATTCGTGTTGCTGCTCGGGGTGACCGCGCGGCTGATCCTACTCAAGAACCGGGTCACCCATGACTGAACTACGCTATGCCGCCGCCCTCGGCGCGGAGCCCGACACCGGCGAGACGCCGCCCAGCAAGATCGTGGCGCGCGGCTTGGGCTTTCACTACGGCGACAGTCGCGCGCTGCGCGACATCAACATCGAGATCCCGGAGCGCCGGGTGACGGCGCTGATCGGGCCCTCCGGTTGCGGCAAATCGACGCTGCTGCGCATCTTCAATCGCATCTATGCGCTGTATCCGAAGCAGACCGCCGAGGGCGAAGTGCTGCTGGATGGCGAGAACATCCTCGGCCCGAAGTATCCGCTGAGTCGTTTGCGCAGCAAGGTGGGCATGGTGTTTCAGAAGCCGGTGCCGTTCCCGATGTCGATCTACGAGAACATCGCCTACGCGATTCGCCACCACGAGCGGCTGTCGCGTTCGCAGATGGACGATCGCGTCGAGGAAGCGCTGCAGCAGGGCGCGCTGTGGAACGAGGTCAAGGACAAGCTGAAGCACAGCGCCTTGGGGTTGTCGGGTGGTCAGCAGCAGCGCTTGTGCATCGCCCGCGCCATTGCGCTGCGCCCCGAGGTGCTGTTGCTCGATGAGCCGACCTCGGCACTCGATCCGATTGCCACCGGCAAGATCGAACAGCTGGTGGCCGATCTGAAAGAGCGCTACACGATCATGATCGTCACCCACAACATGCAGCAGGCGGCGCGCTGCTCGGACTACACCGGCTTCATGTATCTGGGCGAACTGATCGAGCACGGGCCGACCGAGCAGATGTTCACCAATCCGGGCAAGAAGCAGACCGAGGACTACATCACCGGGCGCTTCGGCTAAGGCTTTACTGGCTGATGTCGTCCCAGTCGGTGCTGTCTTCGACGTCGAAGCGCAGGCGCTCCTCGTCATAGCGGTAGGAGCCTTCGCCGGCGGTTTCGCTGTCGGTGAACTCGAAGCGGATGCTGACCTCGCGGCCCTCGTCGTCGCGGAGTTCGACCTGGTAGGTGTCCCAGTCGTCCCCGTCGATGCTTTCCTCGCGCTGGCTCTCCACCTGGCCGCTGAGCTCGATCGCCTCTTCCTCCGGGCCGGTCAGTTCGGCGGAGATCACGCCGTGTTCCTGCTCGCTCAGGTCCAGCGTCCAGATCTGATCATCGGCGCGGCTGCGCAGGTGATAGCGCGCGAGCAAATACTTGGCCCAGGCCTCGCGCTGCACCTGGGTCAGCGTTTTGACGGTCGGATCGACCGGCGGCGTGATCGCCGGTTCGGCGGCCTGGAAGACGGCTGACTCGGTGGTCGCGGGCGTTTCCGGGGATGGTCCGCCGGCGGGCGCTGGATCGCTAGGCGCGGGCGACGGCGCGCCCGCGTGTCGCAAACTGTCCCCGTAGATTGCCAGCCCGATGAAAGCCGCCAGCAGCACGGCACTGACGCCAGCCACGTAGGGCCACAGGCGTCGTCGCGCTGGCGCCGCTGGCGCCGGCTGCCGTTGCACGGTCACCGCGGACGGACGGGCGTCGGGCTCAGTCTGCATTGCCGGCAGTGCCGGTGGTCGCGGCTGCAGCGGCGCGGTGGCGGAGGCCACCGGCGTGGCCGCGCGCGGGATCGGCGGCGGAGCCGCGGGAATGCCGGCCGATACTGCCACCCGCGGCGCCCCGCCTTGGGCGCTGAGCAGCGCATGCACCAGCGCCGCGGTGCTTTCAAAGCGCTCCGCCGGATCATCGCGCAGCATGCGGGTGACGATGGCGGCGATCGCCGGGTCGACCTCCGGCCGGAATTCGCGCACATCCGGTGGCGTGCGCGGTTCCAGGATGGCGGCCAACAGCGCGTTGTCGCCCATATCGGTGTACGGACTGCGGCGCGCCAACAGTTCGAAAAAGACCACGCCCAGCGAGTACTGATCGGCGCGGCTGTCGAGCGTGTGTTCCAGGCGGAAGGACTCCGGTGGCAAATAGCCGGAGGTGCCGAGCACCGCGCCGGCACGCGTCAGCGGCGCGCCGAACAGGTCGCCGGCGCTGGCGATGCCAAGATCGGCCACCTTGACGTGCTCTTCCTCGACGCTGGTCGGCCGGGTCAAGAGCAGGTTGCCGGGCTTGATGTCGCGATGCACGACGCCCATCTCGTGGATGGCTGCCAGCCCGCGCGCCGCTTCCAGCATCCAGCGACAGGCTTGCGCCACGCTCGGCATTTTCAGGCGCGCCGCGTCGGCGATCGAGCCTTCCAGCAGCTCCATGGCGAAGTAGGGCGAGCCCTCGTGATCGCCGACCGTGTAGATCTGCACCACGTTCGGATGGTTGATGCGCGCCAGGATGCGCGCCTCGCGCAGGAAGCGCTCGAACAGCTGCGGATGCTTTTCCCAGTCGCCGCTCTGGACCTTGATGGCGACATCGCGTTGCAGCGCATGGTCGCGCGCGCAGTAGACGATGCCCATGCCGCCATGCCCCAGCGTGCCGACGATCTCGTAGTTGCCGATGAACTTCGGGATCTTGGTGATGGGCATGGAGCGCGTTGCCGTAGGCGGGGTTGGACAGGTGTCGAGAATACTGTGTATGCGCACCGTCGCGGGCGCCGCGCGCGGCGCCGGCGCGTTTGCCGCCCAGGCGCTGCGCTGTTAGTCTTCGCGGCCCTGCGCCGACACATCGTCGGTGCACATGCCGCAGATTTTGGAGTCGAACATGGGTCGTGGTGACAAGCGTAGCCGCAAGGGCAAGATTTTCCGCAATTCTTACGGCAACAGCCGTCTGCAGCGCGCCAAGAAGGCTGTGGCTGCGGCGCCGGCGAAGCCCGCCAAGAAGGGCTGAACCAGCCCACCCCGGCGCCGGCGCGGCCTGCCCGCCGGCCTGCCGGGTCAGCGTCAGGACGCGAGCTCAGGCGTCCTTGCGCGTATGCACCACCGTGCCGCCGGCGACCACCTCGCGCGCCAGCGCACCGCCGATCCAGTACACCAGTTCCGCCGGTGTCTCGGCATCCCAACAGACGAAGTCCGCACGGCGCCCCACTTGCAGCTGACCTGCCTGCTCGCCCAGGCCCAGCGCGCGCGCAGCGTGCGTGGTGGCGCCGGCCAGCGCTTCGTCCACGCGCAGATCGAATAGCGTGATCGCCAGATTCATCGCCGTGCGCAGCGAGACCAGCGGCGAAGTGCCGGGATTGAGATCGGTGGACACCGCCATCGGCACGCCAGCCGCCCGCAGCGCCGCCACCGGCGGCTTGCGTGTCTCCTTCAGCATCAGATAAGCGCCCGGCAACAACACCGCTACCGTGCCGGCGGCGGCCATCGCGGCGATGCCGGCACTGTCGGTACATTCCAAATGATCGGCCGACAGCGCACCGGCCGCGGCGGCCAGCGCGGCGCCGTGCTGATTGCTGAGTTGATCGGCGTGCAGGCGCAGCGGCAGTTTCAGTGCAGCGGCCGCGGCATACAGCGCCTCGACCTCGTGTTGCTGAAAGGCGATGCCCTCGTGATAGGCATCGACCGCATCCACCAGGCCTTCGGCATGCAGTTTGGGCAGCCAGTCCGCGACGGCGGCCTGCACGTAGGCGGCGCGATCACTGGCGTCGAAAGGCACGCTATGCAGCGCCAGGTAGGTAGTGCGCACCTGAATGCCGAGCGCGCGACCGATACGCCTCGCCACCTTGAGCATTTTGCGCTCGCTGTCGAGGTCCAGGCCGTAGCCACTCTTGATCTCCAGCGTGGTGACGCCATCGGCCAATAGCTGGCGTGCGCGGTTGACCGAGACGGCATACAGCTCATCGGCGCTGGCCGCGCGCGTGGCGCGCACGCTGCCGGCAATGCCGCCACCGGCGGCCGCGATGTCCTCGTAGCGCACGCCGCGCAGCCGCTGTTCGAACTCGCCGGCGCGCTGGCCGGCGAACACCAGATGCGTGTGGCAGTCGATCAACCCCGGCGTCACCAGACCATGCGCGTAGCGGCGCACCTCGCGCGCCAGGCGCGTGGGGGCGTCGGGCAGTTCGCTGGCCGGACCGACATAGCGGATGCGCCCGCCCTGCACCGCGATCGCCGCGTCCTCGATCAGATCCAGCGAGCTGCCGCCGGTCCACAGCCGCGGCGCAATCCACAGACAATCCCACTGCATGGCGGCGTCCTGTGACAGGGTAGGGGCGGCGTGCAGACGGACGTCGTAGCATCGCGCGACCTGGAAAGCACGGGATAGCACATGTACGAGTGCCACTGCGACTATGCGTTGCTGCCGCAGGGCTGGGCGCAGGATGTCCGACTGCGGGTGGGCGCGGATGGTCGTCTGGCCGCGGTCGATGTCGGGGTCGCGCGCGGGACGCTGCCGAGTGCCGGACGCTATGTGATCCCGGGCATGCCGAATCTGCATTCGCACGCCTTTCAACGCGCGATGGCCGGCAGCGCCGAGCGCTTTGGCCGTGCCGATGACAGCTTCTGGACCTGGCGCGAGGCCATGTACGCCCATGCCGGGCGGGTGTCGCCGGACACGCTGCACGCCATCGCGCGCTGGCTGTACGTGGAAATGCTGGAGGCCGGTTACACCCGCGTCTGCGAGTTCCACTACGTACACCATCAGGCTGATGGGCGGCCCTACGCCGCAGCCGGCGCCATGTGCGAGGCGCTGCGCGCCGCAGCGCAGGAGGCCGGCATCGGATTGACGCTGCTGCCGACCTTGTACCAGCGCGGCGGCTTCGCCGATCAGCCGCTCAGCGCGCGCCAGCGTCGCTTTGCGCAGTCCACCGAGGATTTCCTGCGGTTGCTGCAGTCACTCGATGGCGCCACCGATCTGCGCCTGGGCGCGGCCATCCACTCGCTGCGGGCGGTCGCCGAAGCGCCGTTGCAGCAGGTGGTCGGCGATTCGCTGCTGCGCGCGCGGCCCATTCATATCCACATTGCCGAGCAGCAACTGGAAGTCGAGGACTGTCTGCGCGTGCACGGCCAGCGCCCGGTCGAGCGCCTGTACGCGCTGACCCAGGTCGACGCGCGCTACTGCCTGGTGCACGCCACCCATGTGACGCCGGCCGAGATCGAGCAGATGGCCCGCTCGCAGGCGGTGGTCGGCATTTGCACCACGACCGAGGCCAACCTCGGCGATGGCCTGTTCCCGCTGACGGCCTTGCGCGCCGCCGGCGGCCGCTGGGGCATCGGTTCGGACAGCCATATCGGCCTCGATCCGCGCGAGGAATTGCGCTGGCTGGAGTACCAGGCGCGCCTAGGCACGGGTCGCCGCACCGTGCTGGCTGATGCCGCACAACCCGATGTGGCCGCCAATGTGTGGCTGGCAGCCGTGGCCGGCGGCGCGCAGGCCAGCGGTGCTGCCGCCGCGGGTCTGGTCGCAGGCGCCGACGCCGACTGGCTGGTGCTGGACGACAGCCATCCCAGCCTCGCCGGCGCGAGCACAGATACGATGCTCGCCACCTGGATGTTCGCGCCCTGCCGAGAGGGGCTGCGCAGTGTGGTGGTCGGCGGCCGCGAACGGGCCCGCCAGGGACAGCACCCGCAGCGCGAGCAGGCCGCCGCCGACTACCGGCGCGCACTTGCGCAGCTGAACGCGGTGGGTGGCGCGGAGCACTGACGGGGTGGCCAGCGCTCCGGCATTCAGCCCTCGTTTGAACGTGTCTGGCTGGTTCAGCCGATTGCGTCGACGATGGCAGCCAAGACGTGGCTGGAGGCATTGACCAAGCCCGCTTGCTGCTGGGTGCTATCGAAGTTGTAGGTGGTGCGGGTGGTTTCCCACGCTTGGTACATCAGGTCCAGATAGGCTTCGGCCAAGCTGCCGTAGTGGATTGGCGTCACGCTGCCGTCTTTGCTGATTTGCACCATCTGGCCGCTGGCATCGTAGGTGAGTACACCGGAGGTGGGCGCGCTGTAGCCGTCGAAGCTGCGCAGCAGGAAGATATCCATGCAGCCGACAACGCTGTAGAGCCTGCCGTTGGGATCCAAACCTGCTTGCAGGATCAGATGGTCGTCGATCTCCTGGCCGGTCACGGCATCCACCTTCACCGACGACACCGCGCCGCCATGCGCGTACAGGAAGGAATTGTCCGGGAAATAAGCACGATAGGTGTAGGTGTTGTAGGAAAACTCCACGAAGGGATTTTCCTTGGACTCGTCCCAGGTCTTCGCGTCAAGCGCAGCAAAGAAGGCGCCCTGGTTGAAGTCCATCTTGCGATTGGTGTCGGTGCCGTAGAGTTCCTGGTAATAGGCCTGAACGAGCCGCGCAATGCTGTGGGAAACGATTGCCGGGAAATAGGTGGTGCCACCGTCGTCCTGCAATTTGAAGGCTGCCGCCAATACGCTGTTGACGTGATCGACGCAGAAGGACAAGGCTTTCGCAGTGTAATCGATCAGTTTGTTGGTCTCGACCGTGGCGACCACGCCGACGCCGTCGGTGATGACGATCTCGGCGCCATCGGCAATCAGCTTCGCGGTCTTTGCCGCTACATCGATGGCGCCATCGATCAGCTTGATCACCCAGTCGGGGATCTGCACCGCATTGGCCATGTCATAGCGGATGCTGATCTGCTTGGTGAAGTTGCCGTAGAAATCCATGGAGAAAGTGACGACGGCGTGGTCATCCGATTCCAATTGGACGTGGTCGAGGTTGATGGTGAAGTCGATGCCGGTGCTGGAGAGCAGCATGGTGGGATCATAGATCCGGTATTTCACATCCTGCGCGTAGAATTCGACGTTCCACAGGTTGTGCAGTGATGAGTAGACCGAACCCGGATAGAGCGCACGGAAGTTGCGGGCGATATTGGACGTGTTGACCGTTGGGGGATGATCGTAGAGTTGAAAGCTCTCGATGGTATCGTCCATATTGTCTTCATGGTTGTCGTCCCAGAGGTCGACCATGTTGATGCTGGTATTCGGCCCAACCAGTGCAGTACGCCCCGAATAATTGGGCTTGGAGTACACGCGGATCCAGGTCTGGCTGCTGGTTTGGATGCCGCTGATGTCGTCCTTCATGTCATTGTTCGAACCTTGCCAGTTGACTTGTTCAAGATCCGGCACGTTGCGCGCGCCATCGTAGTTCTTGTACTTGTCGGTGAAGTCTTTCTTTTTCCAGAAGGTCACGTTGCAGGCCGACATCGGATACTCCTTGCAGGGGTCGCGTGCAAATTGCACGTTACCAAGCTATACGGAGTGTTGCGGGCGGCCAATGCACAAATCGGACAAGCGTGTGCAAAAAACGGACATCGCACCCGATAGAATCGTTCCCGCGCACCATATTGCTGGTCGCCAGTCACCCGTGCCGGGCGACGCTGGCTCAGAGCAGCCGATGCAGATCGCGCAGCAATTCGCTGGTGCTCACGACGTCGAGTTGCGCGAGCGTGGTGCGCGCGGCGCCTAGTCTGGCGTTCGGGTCGATCAGGACCAGCTGTGTGATCTCCTGGCGCGCGCGGGTGTCGGGTGGGCTGCCGACATGCCAGCCGTCGCCGCAGAAGTGCAGCACCATCGAGCGCTGTTCGGGCAGCGCTTTGCTCAGGCCATCGATGGCGCCGCCGTCGCCGACCGTGCGCTGCCAGCCGCGCTGTTCCAGCCCGAGCAGCGCCCCCACGCTGACGCTGCGACCGATCCACTGGCGCGGTTCAAAGTCGGCGTCCGACCGGCAGCGATAGAGCTCGCGCTGCAGTTGCGGAAAGGGCTGACTGATGGCGTAGTCGGCGTAGATGCGACGGAAGTCGTCCAGACAGTCCGGCGCCAGCAGGATCGGATGCACGATGCCGATCTGCACGTCCTCGGGCAGCGACCAGGTCTGGTCGTGGCGATCGGCCAGGCTCAGATCCTCGGCGGCGCGAAAGGCCGCGAGCAGCGTGCCGGCACGGTCATAGGCGCCCCACAGCAGGCGCAGCGCAAGTGCGCGCAGCAACGGATGTGCCAGCAGCAGCTGGCGAAAATCCGCCGCCGACCAGCGGCGCTGGCTGCACATGGCCTGCTCCAAACGCTGCAGCTGCAGGCTGGCCAGGCTGCGTGCCTGACGCTTGAGATCCTGGTACTGCTGCACGGCGGCACGGGCCAGGGTGGCATCGTCGCTGGCCTTGGGTTTGGGCAGGTCCTTCAGGGGCGCGCCGCCGGCATCGCAAACGCAGGGCTGCAGAAACTCGTTGAAATACACGCGGAACTGGCGCGGCCCGTAGTCGAGGTGCAGCGTGCCCGCGCTGTCCAGGCCCAGATCCGGCACGCTGCGGTCGGCCAGTTCCTCGGTGCTGAGCCCGCGCGCCTCGGCAATCTCGGCGATCAGCGTGCGCGCGCGGCTGGCGATGTCGCCGTAGCGCGGCTGCGCGGCCAGGCTGTGCAGATGCATCAGCGCGGCGTCAGTGCCGATCTGCGCCAGCATCTGCATGCCGTCGTAGGCGCGCACCCGGATCAGCGCCGCGCGCCATTGGCGGATCGCCGTCGCCAGCACGCGCGCGGTTTCGTCGTCGCCGATGCGGCCTTGCAGCGCAAACATCCAGCGTTCTTTGGACGGCGTGCCCTGATCCAGCCACCAGGCGAGCAGCGCGCGTCCGAAGCGGGCGAGCGAGCCGGGCGTGATCGCCGCCTGCACATCCTGCAGGCCGGCGTAAGGCTGTGGTCCGCCGCTCAGCGCCAGACAGATCAGCAGATCCGGCAAGTGTTCGGGCGCGATGGCGCCGGCGCCGTCGCGCAGCAGCAGGGGCGGCAGCGCGGGCAAGTGCAGCTTCTTCGGTGGCGTCGGCAGCGTATCCGGCAACATTTGATCCGGCCGCAGGGCGAGCAGTTGCGCCAGCGCCGCTGCCGGCGCCTCGCCCAGACTGGCGGCGACCTTGACCAGCGTCTGCCGCTGCCCCGACGCGGCCAGGCCGATCAGCGTCTGGCGCGCCTGATCGCGCTCTGCGCCCGGTGCGCCGAAAGCCAGCGGGATCAGCGCGCGCGCGGCGGTCTGCGGATAGCTCTGCAGCCAGCGCGCGGCATCCTCGCGTCGCCAGCGATTGCTGCAGTACCACTGCGCCATCTCCGGCACCAGGATCGACCACTCGATGCACAGAAACAGCGGCATGTAGGCGCGCGGCGGGCGCCGGATCCAGCGCCGGAAGCCGGGTAGCGCTGCGGGGCCCAGCCAGTGCAGCAGCCGGGCAAAGGCGTTTTCGTACCAGGGAAAGTGGCTGAGCAGGTCGGTCGGACAGTGTTCCAGCACCGAGATCGCCAGCGCCGGCGGCAGGTGCCAGAGCAGCAGCTCGGGTTCGAAGTAGCTATGCCGCCGCGGCCCGAACATGTCCGCCTCGACGCGCTGCTCGCGCACCGCAGTGCCGATGGCCTCGGCGGATAAACCCAGACACCACAAGGCCTTGTGACACAGATCCCAGGACTGTGCTGCGGCCGGCGCGTCTGCCGAGGCGCGCGCGTAGACCATCTCCACCTGGTTGGGAAATTCGCCCAGAAAGTAGAGTCCGCGCGGATCGGGCGGGTCGAGCGACCCTGGGTAGTGCTGCCAGTGCAGTGCCGGTGCGGCATCCGCGGCGGGCAGCGCCAGCATCGGCAGCTCGGTGCGGCGGTCCGGCTGCGACCACGGCGCTTGCTGCAGCAGCAGCGGCAAGGCCGAGAGCGGCGCCACCGCGGCGCTGTCGGCGGGCGCCAGCACGCGCGTCAGCGTTTGCTGCTCCTCGCTGGTGCAAGCGTCGTGCAGCGGCGGCTGCCATTCGGGGTGCGCGTGCAGCAAACGCTGGATCAGCAGCGCTGCCGGATGCTGGCGGGCGGGCTTCAGCGCCAGCAGCTTGCGCAAGGTCCAGACTGGCCAGCGACTGGCGTGGCGCTCGATCACCTCGCGCAGGCTCACCACCGATAGCCGTGCCAGCAGGCAGTCCACGGCCGCCTCGCTGTGGATGGCCTGCAGCATGCGCGCGCATGGCGCCAGCAGCGTGTCGGCGCGCTTGAGCGCGTAGTGGTCGAGCACGGCAACGATCACCGGCAGCGAGGCGGCGCCATGCCAGTGCAGGCTGGCCAGCGCCAGCGCCTGCGCGGTGTCGGCAAAGGGTCGAGTAGCGAGCAGATGCTCGGCAATCGCCGTCGGGTCGTGCTCGTCGACCGCGGCTCGGCGCAAGCGCGCCAGCAGTTCTTCGCGCCGATCCGGCTGCTTGCGCAGCCAGGCGTCCCAGACGACGGCGCCGTCCGGCATCGCCGGCTGCGATTGCGCCCTACGCGCGCCAGCCATCGGCCGCCTCAGCGAGGCGCGGCTGCGGCAGTCGCCGGCTGCGCGCGCAGCCACAGGCGGGCGCTGCGGGCGGGGAGCGGGAATACGGTGGTGCGTGCGGTGATTTCCAAGATGTGGCTACTCAACAGATCTTGATACGGCGTGTACCACCACAGCGGCGTCTTGCCTAGCGTCAGCGAGACATTGATCGCACTGCCGCACTTGTTGATGCCGAGCACGCCGAGGTTGCCACGGCGCAGCAGCAGATAGCAGGAATCGCTGGCGAGCACCTGCTCGTCGCTGCCATCCACTGCGTGGCGGAAGGCGATCATCTGGCTGAGGTCGGCGCGCAGCCAGGCATCCACCCAGCGGTTGTCGCCGCTCTCGTTGTGATCGCTGTAGACCATCGGCACGCCGTCGCGCCGGGCGTACAGATAGGCATAGGCCAGTGTCTCATCGACCGGGTCCATCAACTGGCCGCGAAAGCCGGCGTTGTTGGGGATGTCGTGCGTGACGGTGAAAGTCACGCCGCGGCCCTCCGGCAGCGCCTGGCCGCGTCCCAACGGATCGGCGAGTTCGGCCAGATTGCCGCCGAAGGCAAAGGCGCGGCGCATCAGCACATGCAGAGGGAAGTCGTAGGCCGCGTGCGAGGTGCCGTCCAGATAGGGGCGCAGAAAGCGTTCGTACTCGAGTTGTCCGACGCCGCCGCCGGTAATCAGCTCGCCAAACACGAAGCTGTCGGCACGAATCTCGCGACTGAACACTGCATTCAGATGCTTGAGGCTCATGTGCTTGGCGGCATCGATGCGAAAGCCGCTGAAGCCGAGGTCCTTGAGTGCTTGCAGATAGGCGCGCTGCTGCGCGACCACCCAGGGGTTGTCGCGCAGATCCGGCAGGCCGGGATCGCTGCCGCCGCCGCACAAACGCCAGGATTGCACCTGCTGCACGTTGTTGTAGTCGTTGATGCAGCGCGCCTCGTTGAAATCGAGCGCGCCAAACTGGTTCAGGCCGAGATCGCCGTACAGGCGCAGGCGCGCCGTGCGCTCGGGGTTGCTGGCGTAGCTCGACAGCACCCGTGTGCCCGGGTAGTCGAGATCGGGCCGCTGGCTGGCCTCGTTGGCCATGTGATTGAGCACCACATCGGCGTAGCTGCGCACGCCCAAGGCCGCCAGCGCGGCGGTCATCGCGCGCACGTCCTCGGTGGTGCCTAGCGGATTGTCGATCAGACGCAGATCCTGCGGCTGGTAGCGCGCCCACCACTGACTGCCTTCCGAGCGCGCCGGCGGCGACACCAGCACCGCCGTGTAGCCGCGCGCGGCGATGGCGCCGGCCTGCGCCTGCACCTCGGCATAGCGCCAGTTGAAGGCATGCAGAATGACCTCGGCGGCGCGCCCCGCGAGCGGGACGAGCGTCAGCAGCAGGCACACAGCCAGACGCAACACAGGCATGGCAACAGCGCTCGGATGCGAGGACGGCGCAGTGTAGAAACTGCCGCCGCGGCGGCGCGGGCGCTGCAATCGTATTCAGCGCGCCAGTGGCCAGCGCACGCAGACGCCAAAGCCCTGCGCACCCAGGCCCGCACACAGACCCACGCTGCCTTGATGCAATTCGGCCACCCGGCGCACCAGCGCCAGCCCGAGGCCGGCGCCACCGCCGTGGCTGGCGCGATAGAAGCGGTCAAAGGCACGTTGGCGCTGGTCCTCGGGCATGCCGGGGCCATCGTCGAGCACG
The DNA here is from genome assembly GCA_046346965.1 of Lysobacterales bacterium. Classification (GTDB taxonomy): domain Bacteria; phylum Pseudomonadota; class Gammaproteobacteria; order Xanthomonadales; family SZUA-5; genus JAXMHB01. Next base: position 180,210 of record JAXMHB010000005.1, on the reverse strand, counting down.
CGCAGTTCGCCGTGCTGTCCGCTCTGCAGCAGCTCGACGCGCACCGTCTGCCGGGCGTGCCGCAGGGCGTTGTCGATCAGATTGCGCAGCAGCAGCGCGTAGGCGTCGGCATCGACTCGATCCAGCAGCGCGCCGGCGTCCAGCTGCAGCGCGCACTGGCGTTGCGCCGCCTCGTTGCGGAACTCCTCGGCGACCAGCGCCAGCAGCCGCGCCAGATCGAGCTCGGCCAGTTCCCGGCGATCGATCTGCGCGGCGTCGAGGCGGGCCATCGACATCACCGCATCGACGCTGCGGGCGGCGCGGTCCACGCCTTGCATCAGGGTTTGCAGCGCCGCGCGGCGTTCGGCCTCATCGCGCGCGCGCAGCGCCACCTGCGCCTGCGCGCGCATCGCCGCCAGCGGCGTGCGCAACTCGTGCGCCGCGTCGGCCGTCAATGTGCGCTCATGCAGCAGCGCCTGGTCGATGCGCTGCAGCAAGCGGTCGATCGCCTGCGCCACCGGGCGCATCTCTTGCGGCAGCTCATCGGCAGGGACGGGCGCACGATCGCCCGGGCTGCGGGTGTCGATGCGCTCGGAATAACGCACGATCGGCGCCGTCACCCGGCGCACGATGGCGCCAGCCCCGAGCGCCAGCAGCCCCATCAGCGCGATGCCGGGCAGCAGCAGCCGCAGTGCAATGGCCTGGGCGATGCGATCGCGCGCGGCGCGCGGCTGCGCCACATCGATACTGACGCGATAACGCGGATCGGTCAGCGTGTACACGCGCCAGATCTGGCCCTCGACCGCGCGATCACGGCTGCCCTCGCCGTCGCCACCCAGCGGCGCTTGCGGGCTGCCCGGCGAGCGAAACAGCAACTCGCCGCCCGGGCGCCGCACGTGGAAGTACAGGCGCTCGGTATGCCGATGGTCGATGGCATCCAGCTCGATTTCAGTTTCCTCGTCCTCTTCGTGATTGCCGGCGCGGATCTCGTGCGCGATCACCGCCAGCACCGAGTGCGCGGTCTCGATCAGCGCAGCGTCGAACAGCGACTCGGCTTCCACCCGCGCCGTGCGATACAGCCACAGGCTGCCGGCAGCCCAGCTGAGCAGCGCCGCCGTCGCCAGCAGGCCGATCAGCCGTCGTCGCAGCGACCACGGCGCGGTCATGTCGCGCCGAGCCCGGTCGCCAGCCGGTAGCCCAATCCGCGCTGATTCTGGATGCTGTCGCTGCCGAGCTTGCGGCGCAGGTGATGGATGTAGACCTCGACCGCATTGCTCTCGATGTAGTCGTCCCAGCCGTACAAGGCCTCGGCGATCTGCGCACGCGTCAACAGGGCGCCCGGGTGGCGGGCCAGCGCCATCAGCACGGCGTACTCGCGCGCGGTCAGTTCCACCGGCTCGTCGGCGCGCCAGACCTCGCGGGTGGCCGGGTCGATGCGGATCTCGCCGGCCGTGATCAGCGCCGCGGCACGCCCGGCGTGGCGGCGCGCCAGCGCCCGCAGGCGCGCGCTCAGTTCTTCCAGATCGATCGGCTTGACCATGTAGTCGTCGGCGCCGGCATCAAGGCCGGCGACGCGATCGGCCACGCGGTCACGCGCGGTGGCGATCAGCACCGGCGTACGCACCTGGCGCGCGCGCGCCTTGCGCAGCAAATCGACACCGGCGCCATCGGGCAAGCCGAGGTCGAGCACCACGGCGTCGTAGGTCAGGCTGAAATCGGTGCTGGCCAGCCAGGCGGTGTCGGCTTCGGCGCGCGTGCGCGCCCAGTCGACCGCGTGGCCGTCCTGTTGCAGGCCCTGGCGGAGCGCCGCGCCCAGCATCGGATCGTCTTCGACCAGCAGCAATCGCATCAGCTGACTCCGGCAGTCCATGACCATAGTGCGCTGCCCGGCGACAGCCTGGGCCAATGCCAAAGCCCGGTCCACAGGCCCAACACCAGCGCCAGCAGCAGCCAGGCGATGGCGCGACGCGGCGCAGTGTGCACCTTCGGCGCCCGCCGCTTGTTGCCATGGATCATGGCCGCCAGCAGATTCTCGCGGTGCAGCAGGCTGCTGACCAGCACACCGGCAAGGTGCACGCCGACCAGCGCGAGCGTGCCGTTGCAGATCCAGCGGTGCATCGTGATCACCCACTCGGCCGAATCCTCGGCGCCCGCCATCCAGCCGCTGACCGCGGTGCCGGCGGCGCCAGCCAGCAACGCCAGCGCGGCCCAGCTGCCGGCCGGGTTGTGGCCGTCGAAGTGCGCCGGGCGGCGGCGCAGCAGTCCGCGCAGATACGGCCCCACCTCGGCCAGCGGCCAGTGGACGAAACGCGCGTGGTGACCTCCGATCACGCCCCACAGCAGACGGAAGCCGATCAGTGCCAGCACCGTGTAGCCGAGCAGCATGTGCTGTGCGCGCAGGCGTTCGGAGTCGCTGATCCACCAGGCGCCCAGAAAACTGGCCGCCAGCAGGCCGTGATGGCAGCGCGTGGGCAGATCCCAGACCAGTCGCGACCCGCTCATGGCGCCGGTGCCTTCGGGATGCGCACCTTGCCGAAGCGGCCCTCGACGGCATTCAGGTGGCAGGATTCGCAGGCGGCGCGGCTGGGGATGTTGGCCTGGGTCCAGCGCTGCGCGCGGATGCGATCGTGCTGGCGACGCCACCAGCGCATCGTGGTGATGCGCGGCGGACCGCTGCTGGGATCATCGGCGCGCGGCTTGCGCGCGCCAGCGATGAGGTATTGCTCGATCAGCAAGCGCTGACCGGGCTCCAGGCTGGCGTCCTGGCCGAAGTGTGCGTCCAGCGTTCCCATCAGGCGGCGCCAACTGGTCGCCGGCAGCATGCGCGCCGGGTAAGCGATGTGGCAGTCGCCACACTGGCTGAGGTAGCTGCGCGCGGCCGGACTCGGCGGCTGCGCCGGTGCGCTCTTGCAGGCGGGGGCCGCTGGCGCCGGCGCCGAGGCCAGCCCGCGATGGCTCTCGTGCACCAGGAACACCACCAGAAACATGGCCGAGAAGGTCCACACCACGGCGTCGAACAGCCGGCGCTTTTCGTCGGTGCGCATGGCTCAGGCTCCCGGTTGCAGCAGGTAGGCCAGCACATCCGCCTGTTCGGCGGCGGTGCACGGGCGATCCAGCACATCCTGGCAGTTGCGCTTGAACCACTTCTCGGTCTTGGCGGCGTCGGTGAAGCGGCTGGGCGCAGCCAGCGGCGACAGCGGCTGCAGCGCGCGCCCGGTGATCACGTGGCGCCCCGGCTGGCGCGGATCGCGGGTGTGGCAACTGGCGCAGCTCCAGTCGTTGGCGTGCGCCGTGCTGAACCACTGGCGCGCACGCGCCGGATCGGGCTGGAAGCTGGCCTGCTCGGCGCGCGCCAGGGCGACGCGTTCGGCCAGCGCGGCGGCAGCATCCGTGGCGGGCAGCGGCGCGGGCAGGGCGCACAGCAGCAGGTACAGGGCATAACGCATAGATCAGGCTCCTCTGGGTGACATGCGTTACAGACTCAGACCCGGCACTTAAACAGGACTTAATCTGGTCCGCGGACCCTACGCATCAGAGCGGGCGTGCAGCGAGTGTGAAGTGGGTCACCCAGGCCGCAACACTTTGTTCGCAGTCTTCGCGGCGCCGGGACCGATCGCGATCGGTTTTTGGTACCCTGTTCGCAGGTGCGCGTTGAAGGACTTCCTATGCTGCGGTTCAAGGACTGGACGTTGGGCGACTTGGAGATGGCGGTGTGCAACGCGCTGTGGGATGCCGGAGAGGCCGATGTGCGGACCATGCATGAGCAGGTCGGCGCGCCGCGCGGTATCGCCTCCAATACCGTTCAGTCCACGCTGGAGCGGCTGTACCGCAAAAATCTGCTGCGCCGGCGCAAGGTCAGCCATGCCTTCGTCTACTCGCCGGCGATCAGTCGCGAGGTGTTTGCCGCCGGCGTGCTCGACAGCGTCGCCAGTGCGCTCGGCGGCGCGCAGCCGCTGCTGTCGGCCTTTGCCCAGCACAGCGCGCATGTCGATGTGGACACGCTGGACCAGCTCGAAGCCATGGTGCGCGAGCTGCGGGAGCGCCAACGTGAGGGCTGAGCGATGAGTCCGCTGATGCTGGCTGCCGATGTCCTGCTGGTGGCGCTGGCCGCCAGCGCCTGGCTGGTCAGCATCGCCACCCCTTGCGTCCTCGCCGCCTGTGCGCGCTACGCCCCGGCTGATCGCGCCCGCTTGCTGCTGCGCTGGGCGCTGGCGCCCTGGCTGTTGGCCTGGTGCGCGGTGCTGCTGCCGCTGATGCCTACACTGATGGTGTCGGAACTCGGCCTGCTGGACTGGTGCCAATGGCGCCACGGCGGCGATGCCAGCACCTGCCCCATGCACGGCGTGGCGGCGAATCCGAACTCGCTGATGACGCTGCTGTTGTTTCTGCTGGGCGCGCTGGTGCTGCTGCAACTGTGGCGCACCGGGCGTGCCTTGATCGCCGGCTTGCGCGCGGCGCGCTGCCTGCAGCATGCCTGCAGTGCACAGATCCAGCTCGATGCGCAGCAGGTTGGAGTGGTCGAAAGCGCCCAGCCGCTGGCGCTCTCGCTGGCGTGGCCGCGTCCGCAGATACTGGTCAGCGCCTCGGTGCAGCAGCAGCTCGCGTTGGTCGAATTGCAGGCGCTGGTGGCACATGAGCGGGCGCATCTGGAGCGGCGCGATGGCTACTGGCGCTTGTTGCTGGTGGTGTCGAGCGCGATTCTGTTGCCGCGCGCCCGCGACCGGCTGCGCGCCGACTGGGATCTGGCGGTGGAACTCTGCTGCGACGAGCTGGCTGCACAGCGCACCCACCGGCTGACCGTGGCGGCGGCGCTGCTCAGCTTCCAGCGCATGTTGTTGCGCCCCTCGACGCCGGCGCCGTTGATGCATGCCTTCGATGGCTGCGACGTGGCACTGCGGGTACGCGCCCTGCTGCAGCCGGCTGCCTACCTGCCCGCGCCGCGGGTGTCGCTACGTCTGTGGGCCGTGGCGGCCGTGCCGCTCGCCTTCGTACTGCACGAACTCGGCGAGTTCCTGCTGCTGCCGCTGGTGCGCTGATGGAGGCCGAATTGCGCCATCCGCGGCTGAAAAAAACCGATTCAAAATCGGCTTTTTGCCCCCGGCTACAGCGTGCCGTACTTGGTTTCCACCCGGACGCCCAGCTCCTTCAGCATCTGCGTCGGCAGCACACCGCCGGCACACACGATCACCGCATCGTTGACGTACTGCTGCTCCTGGCCCTCGACCTCGATGAACACCGACTGCGGCGCGATACGACGGACCTCGCTGCCCAGCAGCACGCGCAGCCGGCCCGCCGCGATGGCTTGGTCGAGGTAGCTGCGGTTGGCGGGCTTGATGCGATTGAAGGCCTTGCCGCGGTAGCTCAGGATCACCTCGGCGTGCGGCGCGCAGGCGAGCGCGGCTTCGATGGCGCTGTCGCCGCCACCAACCACCAGCACGCGCTGTCCCTGGTACTGCGCCGGATCGACCAAGCGATACACGACCTTGGACAGCTCCTCGCCGGGCACGCCGAGTTTGCGCGGCGTGCCGCGTCGGCCGATCGCCAACAGCACGCTGCCGGTGCGCAGCACGCCGCGATTGGTGTGGACTTCGAAGCCGCCCTGCGTGGCGATGACCGCTTCCATGCGGGTGCCGCTACGGATCTGCAGTTGGGTCCGCTCGACGATGTCGGTCCAGAACTCCAGCAATTTTTCCTTGCTGACCTCGGTGAAGCGCATCTTGCCGACCAGCGGCAGATCGACCGGTGCAGTCATCGCGATCTTCTGGCGCGGGTAGTGCAGCACGGTGCCGCCGAGGGTCTCTTCCTGTTCGATCAGCGCGTAGCGCAGCTTGGCCTGCATCGCACCGAGGCCGGCGCCGATGCCGGCCGGCCCGGCGCCGACGATCACCACGTCGTAATCCATGCCGGCAACGCGCCGCTCGGCGATCGTGCGGATCGCCTGTTTGCCTTGTTCGGCCGCCTTGCGAATCAGGCCCATGCCGCCGAGCTCGCCGGCGATGTACAGGCCGGGCACGTCGGTTTCGAAGCGCGGGCTGACGGCGGGAATGTCGATGCCGCGGCGCTCGCTGCCGAACACCAGCGTGATGGCGTCGACCGGGCAGTGCGCGGCGCAGGCGCCGTGGCCGATGCAGACCGCCGGATTGATCAGCGCCGCCTTGCCGCCGACGATGCCGAGCGCGCCCTCCGGGCAGGCATCGGCGCAACCGCCCGAGCCTATGCAGCGACCCGGATCGACCACCGGATGCAGCGAGGGCGCCTCGGTCAGTCCGGCCGCCTCGGCCTCCGCCAAGGTCGCCGCATTCGCGCGCTCGACGCGGCGTCGGTACCAGGCATAGCCCGCCAGCGCCGCGACCACCGGCGCGCCATAAGTCAGTCCCAACAGGGTGTCGTTATCGATGCTCATGGCGGCGACTCTAGCCAATTCGCGCAGAAAGCAATGTTGCGCAGACGCAAATCCACCGGGGAAGCCATCCGATGAGTACACCCGCAGCCGCCTTGCCTGTGTCCGCGCCGGCCCGCCGCGCCGCGCCGCCGCGCCGCCGTGGCGGTCGCCTGCAGCGCAGCCTGCTCTGGATCGCGCTGACGCTGCTGGTGGTCTGGGGCGCGCTCACCGATGCCTACAGCGTCGATTCCGATCTGGCCTACTGGATGGGTGTGGTCGGCGGGTCCGCCATGCTGCTGCTGTTGCTGTATCCGGTGCGCAAGCGCGTCGAACGCCTGTTGCCGGTGGGCAAGCTGCGTTACTGGTTCGCCGGCCACATGGTGCTCGGTATCGCCGGGCCGCTGCTGATCCTGCTGCACTGCAAGCTGTCGCTGGGTTCGCTGAATGCCAAGGTCGCATTCTGGTCGATGGTGGTGGTGGCGGCCAGCGGCATCGCCGGCCGCTTCCTGTATGCGCAACTGCACGCCGGCTTGTACGGACGTCAGCGCAGCGCCGCCGAGCTGCGCAACGAAGCGGCGCAGGCGCTGGCGGAAGCAGCGCCGATGCTGGCTGCCGACAGCGCAGCCTACGCGGCGCTGGATGCGCACGCGCGGCTGGCCGCGGATACCGCGCGCCGCGGGCTGGCGGCGCCTTGGCAGCAGCTGACGCTGCGCCGGCGCGCGCGCGCCACCTGGCGCCAGTGCCTGGCCGCCGTGGTGGCCCAGCACGGGCAGGTCGCGCCGGATCGCTTGCAGCGGCTGGAGCAACTGTTGACCCGCTACCTGGAGGCTTCCACTGCCGCTGCGCGCTACGGCGCCGCCGAACGCCTGTTCTCGCTCTGGCATGTGGCGCATCTGCCACTGGTGGTGATCCTGGTGATCACCGCGGCCTTCCACGTGCTTGCCGTGCACATGTACTGATGGAGCCTGGTCATGCCCATCTCCTGCACGGCTGGCGTACGTTCGTCTGCCTGGGTGCGCTCATGCTGATCGGCAGCCTGCCCAGCCACGCCGGCGTGCTGGAGCGCGCGCTGATGCCGGGCGCGGTCAGCAAGGCGCACGCCAAGTACGAGGCGGACTGCGAGAGCTGCCACTCCTCGTTCAAGCGCGAGGACCAGCCGCGGCTGTGCCTGGATTGCCACAAGGAAGTGGCGGCGGATGTGGCCGGCAAGCGCGGCTTCCATGGCCGCAAGCAGGTGACGCAGTGCGCCGAATGCCACACCGAGCACCTCGGACTCGACGGCGACATCGTCGGTCTGGATCCCCAGCACTTCGATCATGCGATCACCGATTTCGCGCTCAGCGGCAAACATCAGCAGGCCGACTGCAAAGGCTGTCATCAGGCCGGCCAGAAGCATCGCGACGCCTCCAGCGCGTGCAAATCCTGTCACGCCAAGGACGATCTGCACGAAGGTCGCTTGGGCGCCTTGTGCGGCGATTGCCACAACGCGAACGCCTGGACCGAGGTGCGCAAGGACTTCGACCACAGTCGGACCGAGTTTCCGCTGCGCGGCGCGCACCAGACGCAGGAATGCAAGGCCTGCCACGTCGACAGCGCCGTGCGCCACCGACTGCAGGGTGACTGTCTGAGCTGCCATCGCAAGGACGATGCGCACAAGGGCGCCATGGGCGAGCGCTGCGACGACTGCCACACCGAGGACGATTGGAAGCACGCGCGTTTCGATCACAGCAAGACGCGCTTCCCGCTGCTGGACGCCCACCGCCAGGTGAATTGCAAGGACTGTCATCAGACCGAGGGCGACTACCGCGCGGCGCCCGAGGATTGCGCCAGTTGCCACGGCAAGGACGACGCGCATCGCGGCACCCTCGGCAGCGATTGCGCCAGCTGCCATGACAGCGCGCGCTGGACGCGGGCGCCGCGCTTCGACCACCGCCAGACCGAGTTCCCGCTGATCGGCGGGCACGCCAAGGCCGCGTGCACCGGTTGCCACGCCGATCCGGCGCATTTCCGTGACACCGGCAAGGCCTGCATCGACTGCCATCGCAAGGACGACAGCCACAAAGGGCGCAATGGCAGCGCCTGTGGCGATTGCCATGACGCCAAGGACTGGAAGCAGAGCCTGTTCGACCACGACAAAGCCACCGACTTCGTCCTGCGCGGCGCCCATCGCAAGGTGCAATGCGAGGCGTGCCACACGCGTCCGGTGCAGGACTGGAAGCCGGGCCAGCTGTGCAAGGATTGCCACCAGGCCGACGATCCGCATCAGGCCAAGCTGGGCGAAGTCTGCAGCGACTGCCACAGCGAAGACGCCTGGAAGCCGAGCCGCTACAGCCACGACCGCAGTCAGTTCGTCCTGATCGGCGCCCACCGCGCCGCCGAGTGCACGGATTGCCATCGCACGCAGATCTTTGCCGATACCGATCGCCGCTGCGTCAGTTGCCATCGCGATGACGACACCCACCGTGGCGGTTTTGGCGAGGACTGCGCGCGCTGCCACAACGCGCGCGATTTCGCGATCTGGGATTTCGATCACGCCAGCACCGATTTCCCGCTGACCGGCGCGCATCAACGCGCGCGCTGCAGCGGCTGCCATCAGCCCGCGCAGCCGGCCGCCGCGCAGAGCTCGGATTGCATCAGTTGTCATGCCCGCGACGACGCCCATGACGGCGGTTTTGGTCGTCAGTGCGCCTGCTGCCACCACGACCTCTTTCCTCGAGGTCACCACCCTGCCATCAGGGGAACGCCGATGAACGCCACGCACGCCAAGCTGCAACACCCTTCGTCCACTGCCGCGCTTCCTGTGGGTCTGGGTGGTCCTGCTGGTCCTCGGCGCCAACCTGCTGACGCTGCCGGCGGGCGGCGGCGCCAGCGGCGGACTTCGATCACCTGAGCACCGGTTTTGCGCCCACCGGCGGCCATCGCGATGCCAAATGCGAGAGCTGCCATCTGAACGGCGTGCTGAAGGGCACTCCCAAGGATTGCGCCAGCTGCCACAACCGCGGCAGTCGCTTCCAGACCACGCAGATGCCCAACCAGCATGTGCCCACCGGCAACGCCGGTTGCGAGGTCTGCCATCGCACACGCGCCTGGAGTCCGGCCAAGTTCAGTCACTCGGAAGTGGCCAGCGGTACCTGCAACGGTTGCCACAACGGCGTGTTGGCGGCCGGCAAGTCCAGCGATCACCTGAGCACCTCGCAGAGCTGTGATACCTGCCACCGGACCGGCGCGTGGACACCCGCGATCTTCGAGCACCGCGACGTCAGCAGCGGCAGTTGTGCGAGCTGCCACAACGGCAGCCAGGCGCGCGGCAAGTCGAACAATCACATCGCAACCAACCAGTCCTGCGATGTCTGCCATCGCACCAATGCGTGGACGCCGGCCAGCTTCAGCCATCAGGGTGTCAGCGCCGGCACCTGCACCAGCTGCCATAACGGCACGCAAGCCGCCGGCAAGCCGAACAACCACATCCCGACCAGCCAACAGTGCGACGTCTGCCATCGCACCAACGGCTGGACGCCGGCCACCTTCAGTCATCAGGGCATCAGCGCCGGCACCTGCAGCACCTGCCACAACGGCACCCAGGCCGCCGGCAAACCGAACAATCACATCCCGACCAGCCAGCAGTGCGATGTCTGCCATCGCACCAATGCCTGGTCGCCGGCGACCTTCAGTCATCAGGGTGTCAGTGCCGGCACCTGCAGCACTTGCCACAACGGCACCCAGGCACGCGGCAAGCCGAACAACCACGTGCCTACCAGCCAGCAGTGCGATGTCTGTCATCGCACCAACGGCTGGACGCCGGCCACCTTCAGCCATCAGGGTGTCAGTGCCGGCACCTGCAGCACTTGCCACAACGGCACCCAGGCCGCCGGCAAGCCGAACAATCACATCCCGACCAGCCAGCAGTGCGATGTCTGCCATCGCACCAACGCGTGGACGCCCGCGACTTTCAGTCATCAGGGGATCAGCGCCGGCACCTGCAGCAGCTGCCATAACGGCACCCAGGCCGCCGGCAAGCCGAACAATCACATCCCGACCAGCCAGCAGTGCGATGTCTGCCATCGCACCAATGCGTGGACGCCGGCGACCTTCAGCCATCAGGGCGTGAGCGCCGGCACCTGCAGCACCTGCCACAATGGCACACAGGCGAGCGGCAAGCCTGGCAATCACATCCCGACCAGTCAGCAGTGCGATGTCTGCCATCGCACCAACGCCTGGACGCCGGCGACTTTCAGCCACCAGGGCATCAGCGCCGGCACCTGCAGCACCTGCCACAACGGCACGCAAGCCGCTGGCAAGCCGAACAATCACATCCCGACCAGTCAGCAGTGCGATGTCTGCCATCGCACCAATGCGTGGACGCCGGCGACCTTCAGCCACCAGGCATCAGCGCCGGCACCTGCAGCACCTGCCACAACGGCACGCAAGCCGCTGGCAAGCCTGACAATCACATCCCGACCAGTCAGCAGTGCGATGTCTGCCATCGCACCAATGCGTGGACGCCGGCGACTTTCAGTCATCAGGGCATCGCGGCCGGCACCTGCGCGACCTGCCACAACGGCACCCTGGCCACCGGCAAGCCGGCAATCACATCCCGACCAGTCAGCAGTGCGATGTCTGCCATCGCACCAATGCGTGGACGCCGGCCACCTTCAGCCATCAGGGGTAGCGGCGGGCACCTGTGCAACCTGCCACAACGGCACCCAGGCCACCGGCAAGCCCGGCAATCACATCCCGACCAGTCAGCAGTGCGATGTCTGCCATCGCACCAATGCGTGGACGCCAGCGACCTTCAGCCATCAGGGGTAGCGGCGGCAGTTCCTGTGCCACCTGCCACAACGGCACGCAGGCCACCGGCAAGCCCGAGCAACCACATCCCGACCACGCAGTCCTGCGATGCCATCGCACCACCGCGGCTGCCGGCGACCTTCAACCACAGCGGCGTCGCCGCGGGCTCCTGTGCCACCTGCCACAACGGCACGCAGGCCACCGGCAAGCCGAGCAATCACATTCCGACCAGCCAATCCTGCGATGTGTGCCATCGCACCACGGCGTGGACGCCGGCCACCTTCAATCACACCGGCGTCGCTGCGGGATCCTGCGCGACGTGCCATAACGGCAGCACCGCCAGCGGCAAACCGGCGAACCACATCCCGACCACGCAGTCCTGCGATGCCTGCCATCGCACCACCGCCTGGCTGCCAGCGACCTTCAACCACAGCGGCGTCGCCGCGGGCTCCTGCGCCACCTGCCACAACGGCACGCAGGCCACCGGCAAGCCGAGCAATCACATTCCGACCAGCCAATCCTGCGATGTGTGTCATCGGACTACCGCGTGGACGCCGGCCACTTTCAATCACACCGGCGTCGCCGCTGGTTCTTGCGCAACTTGCCATAACGGCAGCACGGCCAGCGGCAAACCGGCCAACCACATCCCGACCACGCAGTCCTGCGATGCCTGCCATCGCACCACCGCCTGGCTGCCGGCGACCTTCAATCACAGCGGCGTGACGGCAGGATCCTGCGCGACCTGCCACAACGGCACCCAGGCGACCGGCAAGCCGGCCAACCACTGCCGACCACGCAGTCCTGCGACGTCTGCCACCGCACCTCGGCGTGGACGCCAGCCACCTTCAATCACACGGGTGTGACGGCCGGTTCCTGCGCCACCTGCCACAACGGATCGACCGCGACCGGCAAGCCAGGCAACCACATCCCGACCACGCAAGCCTGCGATGTTGCCATCGCACCACCGCCTGGGTGCCGGCGACCTTCAGCCACACCGGCGTGGCGGCGGGCTCCTGCGCGACCTGTCACAACGGCAGCACGGCCACCGGCAAACCGGCCAACCATTTGCCGACCACGCAGTCCTGCGACGTCTGCCATCGCACCACGGCCTGGGTGCCAGCGACCTTCAATCACAGCGGCGTGACGCCGGGCTCCTGTGCCACCTGCCACAACGGGACCACGGCCACCGGCAAGCCGGCCAATCACATCCCGACCACGCAAGCCTGCGACGCCTGTCACCGCACCACGGCCTGGGTGCCGGCGACTTTCAGCCACACCGGGGTCACGCCGGGCAGTTGCGCCACCTGCCACAACGGCACCATGGCCACCGGCAAGCCGGCCAATCACATCCCGACCACCCAGGCCTGCGACACCTGCCATCTGACCTCGGCCTGGGTGCCGGCGACCTTCAACCACTCCGGCGTCACGCCGGGCGCCTGCGCGACCTGCCACAACGGCAGCACAGCCACCGGCAAGCCGAGCAATCACATCCCAACCACGCAATCTTGCGATGTGTGCCACCGCACCACCGCCTGGCTGCCGGCCACCTTCAGCCATACCAATGTGACGCCAGGCTCCTGCGCGAGTTGCCACAACGGCTCCTCGGCGACCGGCAAACCGGGCGGGCATTTCATCACCACGCGTTCCTGTGACGACTGCCACCGCACCAGCGCGTGGACGCCCTTGCTGACCTACAGCCACAGCTCGATCGCCTATCGCGCGCATCGCACCGGCCTCGGCTGCAAGGACTGCCACACCGGCAACAACGAGGTGATCGCCTTCCGCTTCCCCGCCTACAAGCCCAATTGCGCCGCCTGTCACGCCAATGACTTCCAGGCCGACGAGCACAAGAAGGTGAACACACCGCGCATCTATTACACGGTGGGCGAACTGCAGGACTGCACCGGTGCCTGCCACATCTACACCGACAGCACCTTCACGCAGATCCAGACCACGCGCAGTTCGCACCACCGGCCGACCGACGGCGGTTGGGATTGAGCTGACGCGTTTATTGACGCCGGGCCGCCTGAGGCGGTCCTGGCTACACAGGGGGCTTGATGCAAATGATCAAGACTTGGTTGGGCCGCAGCGCTTGGCTGGCGCTGTGTTTTGCGCCGGCGCTGGGCGCGCAGGCGCTGGACGATATCGTCGTCACTGGCGCCGGAGGCGAGGCGGAGAGTGCGGATCGAGTTTGCCGCGCAGGTGCGCTACCAGCGTCATGTGGTGGACGCCAGTGGCGAGTCGGTGCAGATCTACCTGCAGGTCACCGGTGAGAACGACAGCGGCGGCGTGTTCGAGGACACTCGCACCTCGCCGCCGAGCGCCGAATTGCCGGGCTTTGTGGTGCGCTATCTGGCCCCGCAGGGCGGCGCCCTCGCGTCGTTTGGACATCACCTTCGAAGAGTCGGTGGAGTTCGTGCGCGTCGGCCAGGGCGAGGACAATCGCACGCTGCTGCTGCGCCTCAAGGCGCAGGCGCGGCCGCAGGCCGCCGCCGCGGCTGCGCCGACGGCGCCGAGCCCGCCGGCCAGCAACGATCCGGTCGCCATGCTCGCGTCGGCCAAGGCGATGCTGGCCGCGCAGGACTATGACGGCGCCATTGCCTTGCTGAATCAGGTGCTGAATCTGCCACCCAACGATGCCTCGCAGGAGGCGCAGGAACTGATCGGTCAGGTGCGCGAGGCGCTTGGCAGCGATGACCGCGCGCGTGCCGAGTACCAGTTGTACCTCAAGCTCTATCCCGACGGCCCGGGCGCCGAGCGCGCGCGTGCGCGGCTGGCGGGGCTGGATCTGCCGGAGGCCGAGGCGGTCGCCAGCGGACGCACCGCGCCCGCGCCAGGTCATGACCTGGGGCAGCGTGTCGAGCTTCTACTACGGCGGCAACTCGCGCATTCGCACTGACAACATCATCATCACGCCGGCCACCAATGCCACCGTGATCGACACCCAGACGCTCTCGCAGACCGACCAGTCGGCGCTGGTCGAAAACCTCGACGCCAACCTGCGCGTGCGCTCGGGCGACTGGGACAACCGCTTCGTGCTGCGTGACATCGCCACGCTGAGCTTTCTGGCGCAGCAGCCCAACGAGAATCGGCTCACCGCCCTGTACGGCGACTTCAAGTACCAGCCGCGCCAGATCGGCGCGCGCATCGGCCGGCAGAGTTCCAACAGCGGCGCGGTGCTGGGACGCTTCGACGGCGGCACCGTCAGTTGGGGCCTCACGCCGAAGTGGCCGGATCGGCGCCATCGCCGGTGTGCCGGCGCAGGATGTGCTCGGCAATCGGCCCAGTTTTGCTGCGCTGACGACCGATTGGGACACGCCGGTCGAAGGCTTGGGGCTGGGCTTTTTTGCCGTACGCCAGGCAGTGGACGGGCTCACCGATCGCCAGGCGGTCGGCGCCGAGGTGCGCTACTTCAAGGACACCACCTCGGTGTACCTGCTGTTCGACTACGACACCCGCTTCGGCGAACTCAACGTGGCATCGGTGCAGGGCTCCCATCAGTGGGGCGCTGGTGGTGTCTTCAATTTCCTCTATGACTACCGGCGCTCGCCGACGCTGCAGATGTCGAACGCGCTGCTGGTCGATCCGCTGTTGTCGCTGTCCGATCTGCTGCGCACGCAGAGCGAGGCAGACATCGAGCGCCAGGCGCTGGGGCTGACGCCGATCTCCAAAGTGCTGCTGGTCGGCGCCACCTATCCGTGTTCCCTGAAGTGGCAACTCGGCGCGGAGTTCCGTTTGTCCTCGCTGACCGGAACCGATGCCTTCGGCAGCATGCCGGCCCAGCCCTCCACCGGCAACGTCTACACCACCACCTTGCAGGCGATCGGCACCGGCGTTCTGACCGAGACCGGCGTGCTGACCTTCACCACCAGTCGCCTGACGGCCGACCAGTACGACGCCTGGCTGCTGGCGATGAACTCGCGCTTCCGCTTCGGCACGCGCTGGTCGGTGGAGCCGGCTTTGCGCTGGTACCGGCAGAACAACAGCAACGGTTCCACGCTGACCCGACTGGCGCCGACGCTGCGCACACTGTTCCAGTGGCGCGAGCATTTCTCGCTGGAGGCCGAAGTGGCGGCCGAGCGCTCGCGCAGTCAGGCGGCGCTGATCAATGAGGTCGACAACATCCTGTTCTACTACATCGGTTTCCGCTGGGATTTCTGAGCGCCGTTGCAGGGCAGTCCGCGGCCGGGAAGGGCCGCGGAGCAGGAGGCAGCCGGCGCCGATCTGCGCGCCGGCCAAGCCGCGCAGCCGTCGGTCTGCCGTCAGAACACGAAGCCGATGCCGAGCAGCCAGAGATCGTCGTCGCCGTTGACCAAACGCCCGGCGTTGGCCTGACTCCATTCGCGATTGAGCTTCAGGATCCAGCTGTGATCCGGCTGCCAGCGCAGTCCCAGCACGTGCTTGCGCCCCGCTGCGCCAGGCTGAGCACATCGGCCAGATCCTCCGCGCTGAGGTAGTCGTACTCGTAGACCAGCGCCAGCTTGGGATCCGGAAAGGCTTCGCCCTGCCCAGCCAGGCGGCAATAGCGTGTCCAGATCGTAGCCAGCGCGCAGATAGCCGCCGTAGAGCGTCGCGCTGCTGCGATCGATGCGATCTGCGCGCATCTGCAGAAACTCGCCGCTCAGCTTCCACGGCGCCGGGTACCAGATGAAGTCCAGGCCGGCGCCGCGCAGATCGAGATCGCCGCGGTCATCAAAGGCGCCCTGGTACAGCCCTAGGCCCACGCTCAGCGTGTCGCCCTGACGCAGGGCCAGATGCGTGACCAGCGCCTTGTTCTGATTGTTGTCGGCGCCAAAGCCCTGCCGCAGCGAGCGCAGCCCGGGGCCGCCTGGCTCGCCGCCCAGGCCCGCGATCACATAGGCCTCCCAATCGAGCTGCCAGGCGTCGTTGAGCGCGCGATGGCCGACCAGGCCAAAGCCATTGTCAGTCCAGTCCGAGGGGGCAATCAGGCGCGAGGACAGCGGTCGCGCAATCACATCGCGCAGCGCGCGTAGTGGTCGGCTCGTTGTTGCCGAAGGGCACCAGAATCACGCCGGCCCGCAGCGCCAGCGCGTCCGACCAGGCGTAATCGACATAGGCCTGCTCGACCAGCACCTCGCCGCCGCGATCGGCGCCGACCGAGGCCGCGCGCTCGAATTCCAGCTCCGAGAAGAAGCTGATGCGATCGTGCGGTTGGCCGCTGAACACGAGTTCGAACGACTCCGCGTCGATCAGCGAGTTGCGCGTGCCGCCGCCGATCGCATTGATCTGCCCGTAGGTGCTGATCGCGATCTCGCGGCTGCGGGTGGCGGCTTCGGCCTCCACGGCGTGACCCTGACGCACGACCTCGTCCTGCAGCGTCGTCAGTTCGCTGCGGAGTCCCTGGACCTCGCCACGCACGGTCGCACCGCCGCATCCGCAGGCGCCGTGGGCGCGCCGCCAGCAGCGCGTGCAACTCGGCGAGCTGGGCTTCCATCCGGTCCCACCGCTGTTCCAGCGCCTGCAAGCGCTGCCCGACGCTGGCCTCGGCACCGAGCGCCGCATTCGGCGCCACGCATCCAGCGGCCAGCAGGGCCAGGGCAACAGGGCAAAACGGGGGTGGTTCATAGGCTGACCTGAAGAATCAAAGGATCGGCATGGGCCTCGGGCCCGATCAGCTGCACGGCGTAGCCGCCGAGCGGTACGCCGCGCGCCACGGCGAGCGTGAAGCGCAGGCTGCGGTCGCCCTCGTGCTGCAGCGCGCCCACGCGAAAGCGCGGGTCGCTGCTGAGCCCGGCGCCAATCTGCACCGAGCGGATGGTGTCCAACCCCGTCCCTCGATGCGGATGTTGACCGTCCGCCCGGCGCGCACCGTGCGTGGCTCGAAGCTGTCGACGGTGACCACGACCGGTGCCGGCGTCGTCACCGGCGCTGTGACCGGTGCTGCGGCTGGCGCTGCATCGACGCGCGTCTCCGCCGCCGTTGTGGTCGCGGCAGGCTCGACTGGCTCTGCGGTGGCGCTCCACCGTCGCCGGCGCCGGTGGCTTTGGCTGCGGCGGACTCGGCGTTATCGCGGCTTGCGCCGGGCTGGCGCTGGAGTCCGCCGGCGTTGCCGATGGGGCAGGGCGGGTGCTGGTGTCTGCGGTGGTCGTGGCGGCGGGCGCCGCAGAGGGGCGGGCCGATCATCGACCGGGATGAGACCGGGGCGCGGGCTGCGAGACCGGCTCCGGGACCAGCGTCAACCGCGCCGGTTCCGGCATCGGCAGCATGCTGCGCCGGCAGTGGGCGTGGGCACCGGTGCCTGGGGCTCGGTGCGCGGCCACCACCACCACCAGAGCGCGCCGGCCGCGACCAGCGCCAGCGCCGCCACTGCAAGCCAGGGCGCCGACGCTGCTCGGTGGCCGAGGACGTCGGCGTGCTGCGGGTCGGCGCCGGTGTGGTCGGGACGCCCTGCGCCAGCGTGTGGCTGGGCCGCGGCGCCTCGCGCAGGCGCAGATCCGCGGGCACTGTCAGCAGACACGGCGCCAGTGCCGCCGCTACCGCCCGCGCTCGTCGGACGCAGTTCCGGCTGTTTCGCCAGACAGGCGTGGATCAGCTCGGCCAGCGCATCCGGCAGGCCAAGTACGCGCGTGCTGATCGGCGGCGGCACGCGCGAATCACGCGCGCCACGGTCGCCTGCACGGTGTCGCCGCGGAAGGGTTGTCGCCGGTCAGCACCACGTAGCAGCACAGACCCAGGGCGTACAGATCGGCCGCCGGCGAGTGCGCTCGCCCGCCATCACCTCGGGTGCGACGAACTCGGCGTGCCGACGAAGTAACCGGCGGCGGTCAGTCCGCTGTGCCCGGCCTGGGCGATGCCGAAGTCGAGCAACTTCGCATGCCCGTCGTCGAGCACGCGCACATTGTCCGGCTTGAGGTCGCGATGCAGGATGCCGGCGCGATGCGCGGCGTCGAGTCCGCGCGCCATGTCGGTCAGCACCTGCAACTGCTCGCGCAGTCGGTGCGGGCGCAGCATCCACTGGCTGAGGTCCTCGCCCGACAGCAGCTCCAGTACCAGGAAGGGCGGCTCGGACTCGGCGTTGAACTCGAGCAGCGTGGTGATGTTCGGGTGGTTGAGGCGCCCATCGTGCGCGCCTCACTGACGAAGCGCTCGCGCGCCTGCGGATCGGCTGCCAGCGTGATCTGCTTGATCGCCACCGGGCGATCGATGTCCGGATCGAGTGCCTCGTAGACGCGGCCCATGCCGCCGCTGCCGAGCAGTCGCCGGATCTGATACTTGCCGATACGTGCAGGCGTGATGGGATCGCTCATGATTCTCGTCGACAATCGGCGCGTGCCTTTGAGGGCAGCGCCGCGGCAGGCTTTGTCGTATAGCGCGGACGGCTTGCCGCCGGATTAACCCGGATCAAGGGAACCTCTTGCCAAACACACGGTGGAGCAGAAGCGGGGCGGGGGGCAGGGGGCGGGGGACCAGCCAAGCGGCGCCTGCGTTGCGGTGTCGCCAGTTTGCGGAACGAGTAAGCACGCCAAAGGCGAGACTGGGACTCTTGCCAAACACGGTGAAGCAGAAGCGGGGCGGGGGGCGCCAGGCGCCCGCTCGCGGCGGCGCGCCATGGCGGTGCCTGAATCTGAACGGCTTTCACCCGGGCCTATCTTTTTGCCAGCGCATGGCCTAAGGTAGCCGGGCTTTCTTTGCTCGACACGGTACATCGTGACGAGGCGCACGGTGAGTCGTTCGATCTGCCGCTGTTCCTTCTCAATGTTCTTGGTCCCCCGCAGACGAACGCAACGGTGTCTCCGCTTGGAGTGCACCGCCCTCACTAGTGCTTTTGGAGTTTTTCATGTCTGAGCGTCAAATTGGTACGGTCAAGTGGTTCAACGATGCGAAGGGTTTTGGCTTTCTGAGCCGCCCGGAAGGTGACGACGTGTTCGTGCATTTCCGTGCGATCCAGGGCAGCGGCTTCAAGTCGCTGCAGGAAGGCCAGAAAGTCAGCTTCGTCGTGACCAAGGGCCCGAAGGGCCTGCAGGCCGACCAGGTGCAGCCGATGTAAGGCTGCTGCGGGGCGGCGCCAGCCGCCCTGCGCTGCGCGTGCCGGTGTCGCCGGCACGCGTCTTCACTCTGCGGCCCGGTTTCCCTGGCTGCTCAAACCGGAGCCCAGGACATGCTGACTCTCAGCGTGCGCGGTTTGCCGCGCAAAACCACCGAACAATCCCTGACCGAAATGTTCGCCGCCCATGGCAAGGTGCGTGCGATCAAGTTGTCGCGCGATCTCTTTTCCGGCGAATGCCGTGGCTTTGCCGAACTCGACATGGAAGGCCACGAAGCGCGCAAGGCCATTGCGGCGTTGAATGGCGCGATTATCGAGGGCGAGTCCTTGAAGGTCGGTCTGAAGAGCGAATTGCGCAACCGCCGTCGCTGAAGGGCTGGGCAGTCGCGCGGGAGCTTGCCACAATGCGGCAAGGTCCTTTGCCCACCGGAGTCACCATGCGCACGCTCTCGCTCGTACTTGCACTGCTCGGCTTGTCGGCCTGCAGCAGTGCTCCCACCGAATCCACGCCAGCCGCCGATACCGCCGTGCCTGCCGCGCTGCAAGGCCTCTGGTATTGGACCGGCACACAGTCGACGCGCGCGTCCGTCATGGCCGCCGATCCGGCCCGCTACACGCTGCAGATCGCTGCCGATGGCAGCGTGCAGGTGCGCGCGGACTGCAACAACGGTCGCAGCAGCGCCGAATTGACGGCCGATGCGATCCGCTTCGGACCCGTCGGGCTGACCAAGATGGGCTGCGCCGCCGATACGCAGGATCGCCAGTTCCTCGACGATCTCGCTGCGGCCGAGCGTCAGCGTCTGGATCAAGGTCGCTGGCTGATCGAACTCGGCGGTAGTCGCGGCACCATGCAGTTTGCCCGCGAGCCGTCGGCGCGCCTGCGCACGCCCTGAACAGCGAGACTCTGCGGCGAGTGCCGCTCCAGCCCTTCGGGCCAGCCAGACTCAGTCAGCCGACCACCGCAGCGCGTACAAATCGCTGCGACGGTCGGCCAGATTGCGCACCGTGCCGCTATGGCGCGCGCGCACCAGCGCCGCCAGATCGAGATCAGCCATGATCACGGCTTCGGCGTCAGGGTTTGCCTGGGCCGCGATGCCGTCCCGGGCGAAGGGAAAATCGCAAGGCGTCAACACGGCGCTCTCGGCGTACTGGATGTCCATGTTGACCACACCCGGCAGATGGCCGACGTTGCCGGCCAGCACCGCGTAGCTCTGATTCTCGATGCAGCGGGCCTGCGCCGAGTAGCGCACGCGCAGATGGCCCTGACGCTCGTCGGTGCAGTAGGGAATGAACTCGATCAGCGCGCCCTGATCGACGTGGCGTCGCGCCAGCTCCGGGAACTCGCTGTCGTAGCAGATCATCACGCCGATCGGCCCACAATCGGTGTGGACCACCTCGGTATCGGCCAGTGTGCCACCGACCACGCCCCAGACGCTGGCTTCGCTCGGGGTGACGTGAATCTTGGCGCGCTCACTGTGCGTGCCATCGCGGCCATAGACGCTGGCCAGATTGCGCACCCGACCATCCGCGCACACACGCGGATAGGCACCGCTGATCAGGTTGAGCCGGTGGCTCAGCGCCATCCGAGCAAACAGCGCATGCAGCTCGGCCGCATGCTCGCCCATCCGCTGCATCGCCTGATCGGCCGGCAGGCGCTCGCGCTCCAGCGACAGCAGTTGCAGCGCCATGAACTCGGGGAAGCACAGGAAGTCCGCCGCGTAGTCGGCAGCCACCGTGCAGTAGTACTCGATGCGCTCGACGAACTCCGCGTAGGCGCGTATCCGGCATTGGCGGTACTGCACCGCCATCACCCGCACGCGTTCACGTACGGGTGCGCGCAGCCACGCCGGCTCGGTCACGGGCCGGCTGCCGCCAGCGGCGCGTAGGCGACGCCGTCCTTGTAGGTCATCAGCGGATGCTCCAATTGCGTGATGTCGGCAATCGGATCGCCGGCGACCACGACGATGTCGGCGTAATGACCGGGCGCGATGGCGCCGATCTCGGCGCTCATGCCGAGCACCTCGGCGGCGTTGCGCGTAGCTGCCTGGATGGCCTCGGCGGGCGGCATGCCGGCATCGACCATCAGCTTGAATTCCTTGGCATTCATGCCGTGCGGCGAGACGCCGGTGTCGGTGCCGAAGGCGATCTTCACGCCGGCCTTGTAGGCCTTGTTGAAGGTGCTCTGCATCACCGGACTGATCGCCTTGGCCTTGGCGGCGACGATCGGCGGGTAGTAGCCGGGCTCATTGGCCTTGCTGGCGGTCCACCAGCCGGCCAGCAGCGTGGGCACGTACCAGGTGTGGTGTTCCTTCATCAGCGGGAACAGGTCCTCATCCAGGAAACTGCCATGCTCGATGCTGGTGACACCGGCCAGAATGGCGCGCCGGATGCCTTCCTTGCCGTGTGCGTGTGCAGCAACGGCAAAGCCGTAGTCCTTGGCGGCGGCGACGATGGCGTTGGCCTCTTCCTGAGTGAACTGCGGGTTCAGTCCGTTCTTGGCGTAGCTCAGCACGCCGCCAGTGGCGGTGATCTTGATCAGATCGGCGCCTTCCTTGTAGCGGTAGCGCACCGCGGCGGCGGCTTCCTCCGGGCCGTTGATCACGCCGTCGCTCGGGCCGGGTTTGCCTTGCAGAGCTTGGCTGCGACCATTGGTGGGATCGGCATGGCCGCCGGTGGTGGCGATCGACTTGCCGGCGGTGTAAATGCGCGGACCTTCGGCAATGCCCTGGTTGATCGCATTGCGCAGCGCCAGCGAGGCGCCGCCGGTGTCACCGAGATCGCGAATAGTGGTGAAGCCGGCGCGCAGCGTCTTGCGCGCATTCAGGGCGGCACGCAGCGCATAGTCGCCGGGGTTGAGCCGGAACACCTCGCTGTAGCTCTGCGGACTCGACTCGAAGTTGCTGATGTGCGTGTGCAGATCGATCAGGCCGGGCAGACAGACCTGCTGGCTGTGGTCCACCGCATCGACACCGGCGGCCGGCGCGCCCGGCGTCACTGCGGTGATGCGACCGTCGCTCACCGTCACCGTGTGCGGTCCCAGTAGTTTGCCGCTGGCCGAATCGAACACCCGGCCGCAGGCCAGCGTCAGCGCCTCACTTTGCGGTGCCAGGGTCAACAGAGACAGGGCGAGCAGCGTGGCAGTGCGCATGGGGCAGCTCCGGGTGGTGGGGAGCGCCGAGTATAAGCAGCCGCTGAATCAGAACTGGCAGCCCGGACACCAATCCATACGACGATTTGCAGTTGCGCTTGCGATGCTGCCGCCGCAGCGATAGCAGGGCTGGCCGGCACGATGAAACACCGCGTGCCGGCGCGCGGCAAACCCCAGTCCCGCCGCCTTCAGTTGCGCGGCGCGCTGGGGTTCGTTGGTCACCCCGGCCAGCGCATAGGCGCGCTGGGTGATGCGCAGTGCCGAGGCCGCCAGCGCCTGCTGCTCGGCCGGGCTCAGCGTGCCGAGTTTGCGCGTGGGCAACAGCGCTGCGTCATGCAGGATTTCCGATCGCAGGTAGTTGCCGATGCCAGCGAGAAAGCCCTGGTCGAGCAATAGATCGGCCAGCCGCCGCCGCGCCCGCGCGGGGTGCTGGATGTGCGCCAACACGCGCTCCAGCGTGGTCTGCGGGTGCAGCAGATCGGGGCCCAGGCGGTTCAGAAATCGATGCTCGGCGATCCCGGCGGCGTCCAGTACCTCGATGTCGGACGCCGAGTACAGCAGGATATCGGCGCGCTCGCCGTAGACGGCGAAGCGCAGCGTGCGCGTGGTGGCGGGTGGCCGATCGGGTTTGCAGGTGTACCAGCGGCCGTAGAGTTGATTGTGGCTGTAGACGCTGAGCCCGCAGTCGAAATGAGTCAGCAGCGCCTTGGCGCGGGTTTCGATTGCCCGGACTCGGCTCCCGGCCAGCAGCGGCTCGTGGCGCTTCAGTGACTCGAAGGCGAACCAGACGCCGCGCAAAGGCTGATCGACGATGGCGCGCTGCAGGCGATCGGCGGCGCGCCGGATTTCCGGTCCCTCGGGCATCAGAGGGTCAGCCGGCCGGTCTGGTAGTCGCGCACCGCCCGCTCGATCTCGGCGTGCGTGTTCATCACGAAGGGGCCGTACTGGACGATCGGCTCGCGCAGTGGCTTGCCGGCCAACAGCAGCGCGCGGGCGCCGCGCTCGCCAGCACGCAGCTGGACGTGGTCGCCATCGCCCAGGATGCCGGCGCTGCGCAAGGGCAGGTCACGGCGACCGTGCTCGCCGACCACCTCCGCCTCGCCCTCGTAGACGTACAGAAAGCTCTGGTGGCCGCGCTGCACCGGCAGTTCGAGCTGATCGCCGGCGTTCAGATGCAGATCGGCGTACAGCGGGTCGGTGGCATAGACCGCCTCGCCGCCGTTGACCGGTCCGCGCAGGGTGGTCTCACCGAGCGTCAACTGGCCGGCGATCAAGGTCACGCGGCCATCCGCGCTGCGCGCCAAGGCCTCGGCCGGGATGTCCCGATAGCCCGCCGGCTTCATTTTCTCGGCGGCCGGCAGATTGATCCACAGCTGGAAGCCGCGCATCCGCCCGCTGTCCTGCTGCGGCATTTCCGAGTGGATGATGCCGCGCCCGGCGGTCATCCACTGCACGCCGCCGCTGCGCAACTCGCCGCGATTGCCGAGGTGATCCTCATGGCGCAAATGGCCATCGAGCATGTAGGTGACCGTTTCGAAGCCGCGATGCGGATGCGCCGGGAAGCCGGCGATGTAATCGCGCGGATCGTCCGAATAGAACTCGTCCAGCATCAAGAAGGGGTCCAGCCGCTGGCCTTCGTAGGCACCCAGGGCACGGCGCAGCTTGACGCCGGCGCCGTCCGAGGTTGGCACGCTGGGAATGACAGACAGCAAGGAGCGCAGGCTCATGGCGATGACCGAAACGGAGGAAGCCCGGATGTAAGGGCGAGTACGCCAAAGTCCAGCCGGGGCGTCTCAGTATCCGCTTTGGTCGTGAAGTACAGGTGCGCGTCACCACAAAAGCGAAGGCCCCGGATTGCTCCGGGGCCTTCGGGTACTGCGCTGATCAGGCGGTCGGCTGACCGCGTCGGATCAGTTCGACTTCAGGCTGACGGTATCGACGCGGAAGGTCGTCGCCAGCGAGCTGTCAGTGCTGCCGATCAGACGCACCTTGACGGTCTTGCCCTTGTGTGCCGACACATCGTAGCTGCGCTGCACATAGGTCGAGGCGCTGGTGGTCTTGTTCAGGTTCGACAGCGTCACCAGCGTCGCCAACACAGTGTTGGTGCTGGCATCGATCAGCTGCACCTGCAGCTTGTCGTAAGCCGAGGTGGTGGTCGTCTCGCTGGTCACGATCGAGGCGTAGAAGGACAGCGTCGCCGTCGTCGCCGTCGCCGGGATCGTCGCCGAGGCGCTCTGCACCGTCTGCGAGCTGGTGGTCGCATTCACGCCGAGGTAGGCATAGCTGCCGCCCGTCTGCGCATTGGTCTGACCCGCCAGCAGCGTGTTGAACGAGGTGCCGGTGACCGCCGTGCGCGACCAGGAACCGTCCGGCGCCGTGTTGGTGCTGGCGGTGATGGTGTCGAAGTTGCCGTTGGTCAAACGCTCGACCAGCGTGCCGCCGCCGCCGCCCGTGCTCCAGGAGGCATTGATGGTGTAGCTGACGGCGCCAGTGGCATAGCCATAGACGCGGATGTAGTACACGCCGGCGCTCGGGGTGGCGAAGGTGCAGGTTTCCGCACCGGTGGCACCGTTGGAGCGGCAGTCATACACCGTGGTCGACGGCGAGGCGCCGAACTTGACGTACAGATCGGAATCCAGCGAGCCGGTGGTGACGATGCTGAGGTTGCTGGCGCCGGCCGGGATGGTCGCCGTGTACTCGACAAAGGAACCGTTCTGCGTGGTCGAGTTCACCGTGCCGTTGACGGTCACGCCATTGCTCAGCGCGATCGGGCCGCCGCTGGTGGCGGTGCCGGTGAAATTCTGCGCACTCAGGTTGGCGCCGCTGATGGTCGCCGACAGGCTGGTCGGGCTGAAGGTGTAGCCACTCAGCGACGGCGTCAGCGTGTAGCTGCCGTTAGCCAGACCGGAGATCGTGTAGGCGCCGGAGGCATTGGTGGTCGCGCTGGCAGCGCCGGTGCTGACGCTCACGCCCGAGATCGCCGTACCACCGCTGGTGGTGATGGTGCCGGAGATGCTGTAGGTCGTCGCCACCGCAGTGCCGGTGAAGTTCTGCGCGGTCACGTTGGCCGAGGTGATCGTGACGGCGCGGTTGACCGGGCTGAAGGTGTAGCTGGCCGAGGACGGCGTCACCGTGTAGCTGCCGGCGACCAGACCCGGGATGCTGTAGTTGCCGCTGGCGTCGGTGGTGGTGGAAGCGGAACCCGCCGAGACGGTCACGCCGCTGATGCCAACGCCGGTGCCAGTGGTGATCTGACCGGAGATCGAGTAGGTGGTGACCGTGCCGCCGCAGCTCGGGAACTTGAAGTCGCGGGCGCGGGTGGCCCAGCTGCCGGACGGACGATACATGCCGACGAACCAGAAGGTGCAGTCATCGGCCGGATCGACCACCATCTGGTAGTAGTCGCCCCAGCGGCCCGAGGTTTCGTTGGCGGCGCCGACGGCGACGTCGGTCTCGCCCTGGGTCATCACGCCCAGCGTGTCGGCGGCCAGACGGCCGGTGTAGCGCAGCGAAGCAAACACCGTCGGCGTGCTGGTCTTGCTGACGTTGTAGCCCATGCCGATGTTGCCCTGGCCGTCCATCGCCATGGTGCCGAGCAGGTGGTGCGTGCTGGTGTCACCCGGGCTGAAAGTGCCTTCCTGATACAGCGTCCAGTTGCCGCTGCCGACTTTGCGCAGCTCGAACCAGCGGATGCCGGAGTCGACCGTGGTGCCGGTGCGGGCGGCGTTCTGGTTGGTGGCGAAGTTGCCGAGGATCACTTCATGCGTACCGAAGTTGCGGTAGGTCATCGAGTTCAGGATGACTTCGCGGATCGGATCGAGACGCGCCGTGGTGGAGCCCGGCTGCGGAACCGTGTCGAAGGAGGAGTAGTCGCGGAACCAGCTGTTGAATTCGCTGATCTGGATGCGCGGCAGCGTGGTGATGCCGCTGCTGGCCGGCGTCGTCCAGTTGATGTTCAGGGCATACAGGTCGATGAAGTCGGCGCTGGTGTTGGCGCCGGTGCCGGCGTGCGCCTCGTCGTCGTTGTGGCGAGCCAGGTACACCGGCGCATTGGCCGGCGGCGCGCTCGTCGACGGACCCATGAAGGTCGCCGGCGTCAGCGCCTGGAAGCCGTAGCCGGAGAGCTTGGCCACCGAGGTGAAGCTCTGCGCGGCGCGCGCGGTGGCGCCGGTCAGCATGTTGGCGCGATCGAAGGCATAGACCTTGACGCCGGTGCCCGACTCGTTGGTCGTGCACACGTAAGCGTTGGGCCACACCGAGCAATGCGGATAGTCCGGCACCGCCGGCGTCGAGAAGCCGTAGAACCACCAGCCGCCGGAGACCGGGTTGTCGGTCTTCGATACGTACACGCACAGGCGGTTGGCGCTGGAGGTGCCGCCCATTTCCAGCATGAACCAGCGATTGGCGAGGCGATCGTAATGGATGATCGGGTCGCTGACCGAGGTCGCGCAGGGATCGCCGGCGGGTGCCAGCGACTTGTAGGCGGTCGGGCCCGACAGCTTGGTGCCGGCCTTGTTGTAGACCGTGAAGCTGGTGCCGGTCGAGGCATTGATGCCGTACAGAATGTAGTTGGCGTTGACTTCGACGACCGGGTCGCCCGGGCTGACGCCGGTGGAGCTGTTGTCGATGTTGACGCGGCTGCTGCCGTTGATCAGGCTCGGCGCGCGGTTCATGGTGTCGTACAGCGCCTGCAGTTCACCCAGGCGGTCCGGGGCGGTCGACCAGTCGGCCGGCGCGGCAGGATTGCGCGCGTTCAGCGGGTAGTAGATGCGGCGCTGCGCCTCGCGGATGCCGTCGCCCGGCTGCCAGGCCTCGACCGTCGGCAGCGTGCGCAGATCGACGTTGATTTCGACGGGCGTCACCGGTTCCCCAACCGATACGCCATTGCTGCCGCTGTTGCCCAGCGTCTGTGCGCCCAACCCGCCGACCAGAGTCAGCGAGAGTGCTGCCACCAAACCGAGATGCTTGTTGACCTTCATGGATGCTTCCTGGATGAAAGTAGACTGCGTTGAGTCAAACCTGCACCGTGACGACCCCTGTCACGGACCCTGGGCGCGCTACAGCGTTCCCCGTTCGCTTCCCCAAACTGCTACGCCGGCGGCCTTCAGGCCGGCCGGAATTCGAGTCGCCGCAGCAAGCGGATTTCGCCGCGCTTGCTGGTGATGTCGATACTGGACAGCGGCTTGCCGATCTCGGCACGGCCGCGCTTGTTAGGTTCCTGACCCGGCTGCGGGTCGATCTGAATGCTGAATTCGGTGGCAAACACGCCGGAGGTGGCCATGGTCAGCGCTGCATTGAGGCCATCGACCACGCCGAGCACGATGTTCCCGGTGATTGTGGCGATGCGCTGGCTGGCGCCGGCCGGGGCCGCGTCGAGCTGGCCTTCGATCATGCCGCTGCCGGTTTCGACGTCGACGCTGCCGCCGATGCCGCGGAAGGCAATGTTCCCTGAAGTGCTGCGCGCCTTGAGCTTGCCCTTGACGCCACGGGCCTCGATCAGGCCGCGTTCAGTGAGGACATCGACGTCGTGGCCTTCGGGCAGATACACGGTGATGTCGACGCGCTGATCGTGCGCCAGCACGCTGCCTGCGGGCAGGCGCGCCTGCACCACGAAGGCATCGCCATCGATGCCGTTGATGGCAATTACGCCACTACCGCTGCCTTGCTGGCCGACCGTGCGCCATTCCAGCTGGTGCTCGTAGCCGCCGAAGCGGATGCGCACATCGCCGTAGGGATTGTCGATCTGCACCGCTTGTCCGGCTTTGAGCGCGTGGATGTCGACACTGCGCTTGAGCTGCACCGTGGCGGCCGGATCGCTTTCCGGCGCGCGCGCCTCCGCACTCGGGGCACTGACGGACTGGACGCCCGACGGCTGCGTGGCGCAGCCGGCAACGGCAACCAGACCCATCCCCAAAAGCCAGCCCCGCACGCGCATCGCAATCCCCGGCTGCCATGGCCCGGTCGGCGCTCGTAAGGCACCGACCAGCCATTTCGCAGCAAACTGACACTATCCGTGCGATTGCCCCCTGGTGTGTTCGCTCCCCAGCGACCACCCGCAATCGCGCCTGAACTCAGCCTGACGACTCCCCCTGCTCAGCCCTAAGGCGGAGCGGGGCGCACTGTATTCAGGAGACATTCAAGTGTCAATGGGGGTCGGAAGCCGACCAAACGCGTCACTTTCGCGAAGTCTGCCCCGATCGACCCCGTCTAGACAGGCGGCCGGCGATCACAATTGGTCACTCCATGTCGACGCCGAGATCACGTAAAGCCGCTTTGATGCGAGCAATTTCGGCTTCCAGTGTACTAACGCGCTCAGACAGCCCCGACGCGGCGACCTCGGCCGCGGCCTC
Source organism: Lysobacterales bacterium (assembly GCA_046346965.1). Taxonomy (GTDB): domain Bacteria; phylum Pseudomonadota; class Gammaproteobacteria; order Xanthomonadales; family SZUA-5; genus JAXMHB01. The sequence continues at coordinate 151,558 of JAXMHB010000005.1, read as the reverse complement.
GTGTCGCGGTGCCGCGTGGGCGGCTTTCTCGGCGTGATCGGCGCCACACAAAAGATGCATGAAGCGTTCTTCGCGCTGCCCGGGCAGGCGCGCAAGCCGCACCACCATGGCCGGCTGGCGCCGTGTCAGGCGGTCGAGCGTGTCCTTGACCTGCTCCAGATCGCTGAACCTGGCGAGGCGGTCGCTACGCGCCATCAGCTCGCCCGGCGTCTGCGGGCCGCGCAGCATCAGCAGGCACAGTACCGCCTTCTGGGGACCGGTCAGCGTGTACACCTCCTCGAAGCGATGCTCGTAGCGATAGGCGCGCGGCGCATGCTGCACGCGCACCAGCTTCTTGTCCTCGAGCGTGCGCAGGGCGTGGCCGACGGCGCCCAATTCCAGCTCCATCAGCGGTTCGCGCGCGGTTTTCTGGTTGGCGGCGACCATCGCGGCATTGGCGGTCAGCGGATACTGATCGGGCGTGGTGGCGGCTTTTTCCACCAGACAGCCGAGCACGCGGGCTTCGATATCGGTCAGCAGCGGCGACAGCGGGGTGTTTACGTCGGACATCGGGAACTCCAGGCGGGCAATCAGGCCGCAAGGTTAGCCGGAAGTGCTGATCCGTTCGCGAAATGGGTCGCACTGGCCTGCGCTGGCGTGGACGGGGGAGTTGCCCATCGCCGGCCGCGCGAACTCGCCCGGTCGGCCTACTGCTCAGCTGCAGCCGTGTACGCTATGCGATGACTCAAGTTCGTGGCGGCTGGATGCGTGCACTGATGACCCTGGCGCTGGTAGGCGCGCTGCTGCTGCGGGCAGTCAGCGCGTATGCCGCCGATGCGCCACAGGCGCTCGAAGATGCGCGGCGCTTGTCGCTGGAGGATCCGCGCGCCTACATCGAGCAGTCGCCGCGCTGGCTGGAAGACCCATACGCGCAAGCGCACCCCGAGTGGACGCGCGAGATCCTGCTGCGCCGCGGACGTGCTGCCTGGATGCTGAGTGATCGCGGGGTGGCGCGCTCGGCGATGGAGGCGCTCGATGTGCTGGCGCGCACGGCCCGGATGCCGATCGCCGAAGCCTATGCGCATCTGCTGCGCGCCGACGAGAATGCTGATCTCGGCCAGTACGAATCGGCGATTGCCGAGGCGAATGCCGCGGCGGCCATCCTGCGAGCGACCAAGGAGCCCTTTTTCAAGGCCTTGGCGCAATTGGAGTTGTGCGACGCCTATTGGGGCACTGAACAGGGCGAGAAGGCCTTGCCGAACTGCCGGCGTGCCGAGAAGTACTTCCGCGCGCAGGGCGATGACTGGCATCTGGCGCGCACCGAAAACATCATCGCGATGTTGCTGGAAGATGCCGGTCAGCCGCAGCAGGCGCTGGCGCTGGCGGAATCGGCGCGCGTGCGCTTCGTCAAGCTCGGGCTGCCGTCGATGGTGGCGATGATCGACGACAACATGAGCTCGCTGGCGCTGAACTCCGGTGACCCCGAGCGTGCACTGACGCTGTCAGAGCGCTCGCTGGCGCTGGAACTGGCCGCCGGCAAACTCAACCATGCGGTGTCGTCCTATGTGAACATCGCGCTGGCGCAGAGTGCGCTTGGGCGCCATCAGCAGGCGCTCGCCAACGTCGATCTGGCGATCAAGACCGCGGCGCAGATCGATCTGCTGTCGCGCAACGATGTTCTTTATTTGGCGCAGTGGCAGATCGCCGAAGCGGCCGGCAAGCTGCCGCTGGCCCTGCAGGCGGCGCGCCACGCGCTGGAAGCCACCAAGGCGCTCAGCACCGAGCAGCGCGAGCGCGCCATCGCCGAGATGGATGCGCGCTTCGCCGCCAGCGAGCAGCGCCGCGAGATCGAGCGACTGGCGCAGGATCAACGCATCCGCGAACTGGAGTTGGCGCGCAGCCAGGAGGTCAACGCGCGTCAGTCGGCGCAATTGGCGCGCCAACGCCTGTGGCTGTGGCTGGTGACCGGCAGCGTGGCCGCTTTGCTGCTGATGACCGGCCTGTTGTACACGCTGTGGCGCGCTTCGCGCCGCAATGCGCTGCAGATGCGGGTGTTGGCCGAGACCGACGCGCTGACCCAGGTCTACAACCGGCGTGCCTTCCTGGCGCGGCTGGAGGCCGAGCACGCGCGCGTCCGCGCCAGCGGCGGACGCAGTTGCGTCGCCGTGATCGATGCGGATCACTTCAAGTCGATCAATGACGTGCGCGGTCACCAAGCGGGTGATCGCGCGCTCCAGCGGCTGGCGGCGGCGCTGCGCGCCGGGCTAGGGCCGGCCGATGCGGTGGGGCGCATGGGCGGCGAAGAGTTCGCGCTGCTGTGGTCGGATTGCGATCTCGCCAGCGCACAGACGCGCGCCGAGGCGCTGCGCGCGCGCGTGGCCGACGATCACCTGGGGCCCGAGGGCCTGGGCTTCCCGATGAGCATCAGCGTCGGCGTGGCCGAGCTCGATCCAGCGCAGATGGGCAGCGTCGAGGACTGGCTGGTGGCCGGTGATCGTGCGCTGTATCGCGCCAAGGACGGCGGCCGCAATCGCATCGTCGTCCACGCGGCCGGCGCGGCGCTGGCGGACGCGGCCTCGGAATAAGACTTTGGACGGGCGCACGCGGGCTTGAACTCCTCGTGGACGCTGGCGCCACGTAGACTCGCGCCAGCTCCTCGCCCCAGTCCGCTGCCATGACCACCATCCGCCAAGACGACTTCATCCAATCCATCGCTGATGCCCTGCAGTACATCAGTTACTACCATCCGGTCGACTACATCCAGAACCTGGCGCGCGCCTATGAGCGTGAGCAGTCGGTAGCGGCCAAGGATGCGATTGCACAGATCCTGATCAACTCGCGCATGTGCGCCGAGGGCCATCGGCCGATTTGCCAGGACACCGGCATCGTCACCGTGTTCCTGAAGATCGGCATGGACGTGCGCTGGGATGCCACGCTCGGGGTCGAGGACATGGTCAATGAAGGCGTGCGCCGCGCCTACAACCATCCGGACAACAAGCTGCGCGCTTCGGTGCTGGCTGACCCCGCCGGCAAGCGCAGCAACACGCGCGACAACACCCCAGCGGTGGTCAACATGACCGTGGTGCCCGGGCACGAGGTGGAGGTGATCGTGGCCGCCAAGGGTGGTGGCTCGGAAGCCAAGAGCAAGTTCGCGATGCTGAATCCCTCCGATTCCATCGTCGATTGGGTGCTGAAGACGGTGCCGACCATGGGCGCCGGCTGGTGTCCGCCCGGCATGCTCGGCATCGGCATCGGCGGTACCGCCGAGAAGGCCATGCTGCTGGCCAAGGAAGCGCTGATGGAGCCGATCGACATCCAGGAGCTGATCGCGCGCGGCCCGTGCAATCGCGCCGAGGAACTGCGCATCGAGCTCTACGAGAAGGTCAATGCGCTCGGCATCGGCGCCCAGGGTCTAGGCGGCCTGACCACCGTGCTCGACGTCAAGGTCAAGGATTACCCCACCCACGCCGCCAATCTGCCGGTAGCGATGATCCCCAACTGCGCGGCGACGCGGCACGCGCATTTCGTGCTCGATGGCTCGGGTCCGGTGGCGCTGGATCCGCCCTCGCTGGCGGATTGGCCGCAGCTGACCTACGACGCCAGCAAGGGCCGTCGCGTCCAGTTGGATCAGCTGACGCGCGCGGATGTGGCGAGCTGGCAGCCGGGCGATGTGCTGCTGCTGTCCGGCAAGCTGCTGACCGGTCGCGATGCCGCCCACAAGCGCATGGTCGACATGCTCGCGCGCGGCGACACGCTGCCGGTGGATTTCAATGGGCGCTTCATCTACTACGTCGGCCCGGTCGATCCGGTGCGCGACGAAGTGGTCGGCCCGGCCGGCCCCACCACGGCGACGCGCATGGACAAGTTCACGCGCACGCTGCTGGAGCGCACCGGCCTGCTCGGCATGGTCGGCAAGGCCGAGCGCGGGCCGGCGGCCATCGAGGCCATTCGTGACCATCAGGCGGTGTATCTGATGGCGGTCGGCGGCGCCGCCTATCTGGTCTCCAAGGCGATCAAGGGCGCGCGCGTGCTGGCCTTCGAGGACCTGGGCATGGAAGCGATCTACGAGTTCGACGTGGTCGACATGCCGGTGACGGTGGCAGTGGACAGCCGCGGCAGTTCGGTGCATCAGACCGGACCGCGCGAGTGGCAAGCACGCATCGGCAAGATTCCCGTGGTGCTGGCCTGATGGCGGTCTGGCGCGGCGTTGCCCGGGCACTGCTCGGGCTGTGCGCCTGCCTGCTGATCGGGGCTGCCGCGGCACAGCCAGCCACCGCGGTGCTGGATGCCGAGGCGCAGGCTTGGCTGGCCGAGCAGGGACCGATTCGTCTGGCGCCCGATCCGGACTTCGCCCCGGTCGACTTCATCGACGTGCAGGGCCGACATCGCGGATTGTCAGCCGATCTGTGGGCGATGCTGGCGCAGCGCACCGGCCTGAAGACGCAGCTGGTGCGCAAGCGCCGCTTCGACGAGGTGCTGCAGGCGCTGCGCGCCGGCGAGGTGGATGTCGCCAGCAGCGTCTACCAAAGCCCCGGCCGCGCGCAGCAGTTGCTGTTCAGCAATTCCTACCTGCGCCTGCCGGCGGCGCTGATCGCGGCTGGCGACAGCGGCGCGATCACGCAGCTGTCCGAGTTGCGCGGGCGACCGATTGCGGTCGTCCAGGGCCACGTCTGGCAGGAGTTGCTGGCCACAGCCGGTTACAGCGCCGAATTGCGGCCATCGCCGTCGATCAAGAGCGCGCTGACCGAAGTCGCCGAGGGCCGTGCGGCCGCCTATGTCGGCGATCTGCTGAGCGCTGACCCTGTGCTGCGCAAGACCGGACTCAGCGCGCGGCTGCGCGTGGTGGGGCCGAGCGGGCTGGAGGCCGAAATCGCCTTTGCCATGCGCCTCGACCGTCCCGAGCTCAAGCGCGTGCTGGATCAGGCGCTGGCGAGCATCACGGTGGCCGAGGAGGCCGCGCTGCGTGCGCGCTGGGAAGGTCCCAATGCGCTGGCCGAATCCGATGAGAACAACGAGGTGCCGGCCAGTCGCGCCAGCGCGCTGGCGGCGCTGAAGGCGGAGATCGAGAGCGCCAGCGGTCTCGCCGATGCCGACCGCAGCCAGTTGCTACAGCGGGTGGAAACGGCGATGGCCGACGATGCGCGCGCCGATGCCGACATCGAGCGCGTCGAGCGCATCGCCCGCGAGCTGGAGCAACTGCCGGCGGACAGTGCGGCCGAGGCCGATCAGGCCAGCGCCGCGGAGGAATTGTTGCGCTGGCGCGGCAGCCTGCCGCAGCGCGCCACGCCGACGCAGCTGGAACAGCTGTTGGTGGCTGAGCAAAGCACGCGCGCCAGTTTGCAGGAGACGGTCACCCGACTGGCCCAGCAGGCGCAGGCGCTGCAGCAGCGGCCAGTGGCGCTGCGCACCGAACTCGGTGACTTGCGCACGCAGCTGGATGCGCTGCAAGTGCCTGAGCCGTCAGAAAATCTGGCCGCGCGCAGCGAGCGCGAGGCAGCGCTGGCACGGCAGCGCGCGCTGCGTGCCGGCATTTACGTCGCCACCGTGGAACAGGCCAACCTCGACCTGTTGCTGCAATCGGTGGATCTGCGCAAGCGCGAACGCCAACGCGCGCTGGCGCAGCGCTCCGAGCGCGTGCGGGTGTTGGAAGACCTGATCGCCGAGCGCCGCGACAACGTGCTGGAGCAGGATCTGGCGCGCTTGCGCAAGGTGGCCGAGCAATACCAGAGCGCCGCGCCGGCCATACGCGATCTGGCGGCGGAGAACCTGATCGCCGGCCAGGAACTGGCGCAGCGCACCCGGCGCCTGGCGCGTCTGCGGATTCAGGCGCAGCAGATCGAGAGCCAGACCGCCGATGTGCGCTCGGCGCTGGAGAACGCACGTGCCCGCATCGCCATCGGTGGCGTCACCGAGGCGGTCGGCATGCTGCTGCTGGCCGAGCGGCGGCGATTGCCCAATCCGCCGGCGCTGCGCGCGCAGCTGGATGCGCTGCAGAGCGAGGTGGCCGAGGTCCAGCTGGCGCAGATCAGCGTCAACGAGGAACGCGATCGGCTGGCGGATATCGATCAGGCAGTGGCGCGGCTGGCAGGCAGCGATGTGGACGCCGCCAGCGCGCTCAACCCGGAGCAGCGCACCCAGCTGACCGAACTGCTGCTCAGCCGGCTGGAACTGCTGCCGCAGCTGGCCCAGCTGCAGCAGAAGAGCCGCGAGGTGCTGGAGCACGCCGAGCAGCAGTTGGTGCAGCTGCTGGCGGACAGCCAGACGCTGGTCGAGCTGATGGAGCAGAACCTGCTGTGGGTGCCCAGCCATCGGCCGGTGGATGCCAGCTGGTGGACGCGGCTGAAAGAAGGCTGGTCCGAGCTGGCGCGCCCGGATCGCTGGTCGAGCAGCCTGGACCGCTTGGCCGAGCGCCTGCCGCAACAGCCGCTCTGGATTTTGGCGCTGCTGACGCCGTTCGCGCTGCTGCTGGCGCGTCCTGCGCTGGGGCGGCGGCTGCAGGCGCTCGCCGAGCAGGTGCGCGATGTGCGCGCCGATCGCATGCGCTACACGCTGCAGGCGCTGCTGATCAGTGTGGTGCTGGCCTCGCCGATGGCGCTGTTCTGGTGGTTGCTCGGCAGCAAGCTGATCATCGTCGGTGAGGCCGGTCGCTTCACCCATAGCTTGGGTATCGCACTGCACGGCGTGGTGCCCTATCTATTCGTACTGACCAGCATCTCGGTGGTCTGCCGCGACCAGGGTCTGGCGCATGCGCACCTGCGCTGGCCGCGCGCGCGCCGCGCGGCGCTGTTGCGCGCACGGCCGTGGCTGTACTTCGGATTGATGCCCTTGCTGTTCCTGACGGTGCTGTCGCTGGCGCGCGATATCGACGGCGCCAATGGCACCGTGCTGCGCTCCACGCTGGTGCTGGTGCATCTGCTGGCGGCGGCCGTGAGCGCGTGGTTGCTCGGTCCCAACCGCTTGCTCGCCAGCCGCGTTTCCGGCGCCGATCCCTGGCCGCGGCGCCGACGCCTGCTGCGCGCCGTGATGGTCGGTGGCTTCCTGGCGCAGGCGGCGCTGGCCCTGCTCGGCTATGTGTTCACCTCGGCCATCCTGCTCGGCGTCTCGCTGAACACGCTGCAGGTGGTGTACGCGGTGGCGCTCGTCCATGGTCTGGTGCTGCGCTGGTTGGTGATCGGCGAGCGCCGCGTGGCGCTGGCGCAACAGCAGCAGGCGGGCGACAGTGGTGACACTGGCGCCACCGCGGGTCTCGATGTGCCGCAGGTAGCGCCGGACACGGTCAATCTGCGCGCGATCAGCGAGCAGTCGCGCAGCCTGCTGCGGGCGTTGACCACGGTGGCGCTGGTAACCGGCCTGCTGTGGTCGCTGGCCGATGTGGCGCCGGCCTTCACGCTGCTGGATCAGGTCAGCCTGTGGCAGACCAGCGAGCTGGTGGATGGCGTTGCGCAGGCGCGTGCGATCACCCTGGGCGATGCCGTGCTGGCGCTGGTGGCGCTGCTGGTCGGCATCATTGCCGCGCGCAACATCCCGGGCCTGCTGGAAATCGTGCTGCTGAAGCGCTTCACCGAGGACGCCTCGGTGCGCTATGCCGTGGTGACTGTCACCCGCTATCTGATCAGCTTCCTGATGGTGGTGGCGGTGTTTGGCCTGCTCGGCGTGCGTTGGGGCCATCTGCAGTGGCTGGCGGCTGGCTTCTCGGTGGGCCTGGGCTTTGGTCTGCAGGAGATCTTCGGCAATTTCGTCGCCGGCCTGATCCTGCTGTTCGAGCGCCCGTTCCGCGTCGGTGATGTGGTCACCATCGGCGATCTCACCGGCACCGTGCGCCGGGTGCGCACGCGCGCGACCACGATCGTCGATTTCGACAACAAGGACATCGTGATCCCGAACAAGACCTTCATCACCGAGCGCTTCGTCAACTGGACGCTCACCGACACCACCACGCGCCTGATCCTGCGAGTAGGCGTGGATTACGATTCCAATCCTGATGAAGTGCGCCAGAGCCTGCTGCGGATCGCGCGCCGGCACCCGAGCGTGCTCGCCGAACCGGCGCCCGTGGCGGTGTTCATGCTGCTGGCAGACAGCACCTTGAACTTCGAACTGCGTTGTTTCGTCGGTTCTATCTCCGACCGGCTACGGGTGACCGACGAGATCCACAGCGAGATCATCCGCGAGTTCCGCGCCAGCGGCATCCGCATGGCCTACCCGCAACTGGATGTGCATCTGCACCCGGCGAGCGGCGCCGGGTGTGCCGGCGCTACTGCTGCTGGCGGCTGACCAGCACGTCCACTTCCAGCGCTTCCTGACCACCGCCGCGACGGACGCCGCGTACCGGCGCGGCGTCCAGATAATCGCGGCCGACCGCGAGTCGACAATGATTGCGGTCGGCCAGACAGCGATGCGTGACGTCGATGCTGAGCCAGCAGCGCTCGCGCTCGATCCACACATCCACCCAGGCATGGCTGGCGACTTGGCCGGTGTCGCCGCTGTCGACATAGCCGCTGACATAACGTGCGGGCAGGCCGGCCATGCGGCAGGCGGTCAGGTAGATGTGGGCGTGGTCCTGGCAGACGCCCTCGGCCAGCCGCAGCGCTTCCAGCGCCGTGTGGCTGACGTCGGTCGCGCCGCTGCGGTAGCGCACGCGTTCGACCACGCGCTCGGCCATTTCGATCAGCGCGCCGGCACCGACGCGAGCGGGAGCCAGCGCCGGGTCGAGCAGCGGCTCGAACTCGGGATGCGGCGCGGTCAGCGGCGTACTGGCGCGGTAGGCCAGGGGCGCGATGCCGCCGGCGTCGGGCAGGGCGCTGATCGAGCGATCAGCGTCGACCACGCCGTGGGCAAGGATGCGGATCTCGCGGTGCGGTTCTTCCACCGTCAGCCAGTGGGTCAGATTGCCATGCGCATCGACCTGCTCGTAGCGACGCCCCGGCGTGCTCAGCGTCCACTGCAGCACGCGCTGACCGCCTTCGGCGCGCGGCGTCAGACGCAGCGCCTGCACGCTGTGCTTGACCCAATCCTCGTAGCGATACACGGTTTCGTGGCGGATGTGCAGCATGCGAGGCTCCCGGTCAATGTCCCGCGGCGAGGAAGTTATCGGCCAGTCCCGAGGCGACGTCGCGCACGCGCGTGCCGATGCGCGTCAGCAGTGCCGGGATCTCGCTGTCCGGGAACTCGTTCATGCGGGCGAAGTAGAGATCGGCGCGCAGGGCGCCAGCGCGGCGCTCGGTCTCGCCCGACTGCTCATTGCGCACGATGGCCAGGCTGGTGACGATCTCGGTCATGCAACGCAGCAGCGAGCGCGGCAGATCGCCGCGCAGCAGCAGCAACTCCGCCACCCGCCGCGGCGTCACGCTCTCGCGGAAGATGCGCCGGTAGATCTCGAAGGCCGACAGCGCGCGCAACAGCACCGCCCAGTCGGCCGCATCGGCGATGCGACCATCCGGGCGCCAGTAGCTCTTCAGCAGGCGCGGCAGGTGGTCGGCACGCTCGACATAGGCGCCAATGCGGGTGAAATGGAAAGCCTCGTCGCGCAGCATGGTGCCGACGGTGACGCCGCGCGAAAGGTGTGAGCGGTACTTCACCCACTCCAGGAACTCGCCGGGATCGCGGCCGGCGGCGTTGCGCAGTTCCAGATAGGTGGAGTTGAGCGTTTCCCACATCTCGGCCGTGATCGTGCCGCGCACAGCGCGCGCGTTCTCGCGGGCGTTGCGCAGCAAGGACAGGATGCTGGAGGGCGATTCGCGGTCGTAGGCAATGTAGGCGAAGGCGCGTTCGGGATCGATCTCGCCGCAGCGCTGCTGATAGTCGTGGGCAATCCCGAGCGCATCCAGCGTTGCTCGCCAGTGTTCGGTCTCGGCTTCCGGCCGCCGCGGCAGCAGTGAGCGCCGATAGTGCGCGTCGAGCAGGCGCGCCAGGCTCTCGGCGCGCTCGCTGTAGCGCGACATCCAGTACAGATGATCCGCAGTTCGGCTGAGCATCAGGCCTCCAGCACCCAGGTGTCCTTGGTCCCGCCGCCCTGCGAGGAATTGACCACCAGCGAGCCACGCCGGATCGCCACGCGCGTCAGGCCGCCGGGAACGATGGTGATGTCGCGGCCCGAGAGCACGAAGGGGCGCAGATCGATATGCCGCGGTGCCAGTCCCTCATCGACGAAGGTGGGCGAGGTGGACAGCGCCAGCGTCGGTTGCGCGATGTAGTTCTCCGGGCGCGCCAGGATGCGACGACGGAAGTCCTCGATCTCCTCGCGCGTGGACTTGGGGCCGATCAGCATGCCGTAACCGCCGGCGCCGTGGACCTCCTTGACGACCAGTTCATCGAGATGTGCCAAGGTGTACGCCAAATCGTCCGGTCGCCGCAGCACGAAGGTCTGCACGTTGTCGATCAACGGCGCCTCGCCCAGGTAAAAGCGGATCATGTCCGGGACGTAGGGATAGATCGATTTGTCATCGGCCACGCCAGTGCCAATGGCATTGGCGATGGTCACGCGCCCGGCGCGGTAAGCGCTCAGCAGGCCGGGCACGCCGAGCGTGGAATCGGGTCGAAAGGCGAGCGGATCGAGGAAGTCATCGTCGATGCGCCGGTAGATCACGTCGACCCGCTGCGGACCGCGGGTGGTGCGCATGTACACCACCTGGTCGCGCACGAACAGATCCTGGCCTTCCACCAGTTCGACGCCCATTTGCTGGGCCAGGAAGGCGTGCTCGAAGTACGCGCTGTTGTAGGCGCCCGGCGTCAACACGACGACGGTGGGATCGGTCACGCCGATCGGCGCCACGCTCTTCAGATTGTCGAGCAGCACATCCGGATAGTGTTCGACCGGTGCCACCGCCTGCGTGGTGAACAGATCCGGGAACAGCCGCATCATCACTTTGCGGTTTTCCAGCATGTAGGACACGCCGGAGGGCACGCGCAGATTGTCCTCCAGCACGCGAAACTGGCCGGCATCGTCGCGCACCACATCGATGCCGGCGATATGCGTGTAAATGCCGCTCGGCACCGCAATGCCCTGCATCTCCGGCCGGTACTGCGTGTTGCACAGCACCTCCTCGGCCGGCACCACGCCTGCACGCAGAATCTCCTGGGCACCGTAGATGTCGCCGATGAACAGGTTCAACGCGCGCACGCGCTGGCGCAGTCCGGCCGCCAGCTGGGTCCATTCCTGCGCCGCGATGATGCGCGGCACGATGTCGAAGGGAATCAGTCGTTCGGTGCCCTCGTCCTCGCCGTAGACGGCGAAGGTGATGCCGACGCGGTGGAACAGCGCGTCAGCCTCGGCGCGTTCATGTGCCAGTCGCTCGGGCGATTGACCGGCCAGCCAGTCGGCGTACTCGCGGCAGTGCGCGCGCGCGATGCCGCCAGGGGCGTACATTTCATCGTAGGGCAGGGCGGTCGTCATGGCGCCTCGTGGGTGCAATTGGACGGGAGTCAGCCAGATTCGTGCCAGCGCAGAACGGCTGCAAGGCCCTGATTCTGGCATTCCGATGCGCTTGATTGGTGCATGACGTCGCCGTTGCGCACCAGCGCAGGGCGAACCCTAACGTCCCATGAAGGCATAGCCGACGCCGGCCTCGGTGCGGATGTAGCGCGGCGCGGCGGCGTCGTCGCCGAGCTTCTGGCGCAGGTGCTGGGCGACCACGCGCAGATACTGGGTGTCCTGCAAATGATCCGGGCCCCAGAGCTCACGCAACAGCTGCGTCTGCGTGACGATGCGCGGCCGGTGGCGCATCAGCAGCCACAGGAATCCGTACTCCTTGCGACTGAGCGCGACGGGCTGGCCGTCCACCGCCACGCGGCGCGTGCCCGGATCCACCTGCAGATGGCCGTCGTCATAGCCGTGGCCCTCGGGTTCCGGCGCGGCGCGCAGGCGCAGCAGTGCGCGCAAGCGAGCCATGAACTCCTGGATGCCAAAGGGCTTGGTGACGTAATCGTTGGCGCCGCCATCGAGCGCACGCACTTTTTCTGCTTCGGCATCACGCACCGACAGCACGATCACCGGCACGCTGCTGAAGCTGCGCAACTCCTCCAGCACCGCGATACCGTCGAGGTCGGGCAGCCCCAGGTCGAGCACCACCGCGTCGGGTCGTTCCACCGCGGCCAGCGCCAGCCCACGCCGACCGGTGTCCGCCTCCACCACCTGCCAATCCTGCGCGCCGAGGGCGATGCGCAGGAACTTGCGGATCTGCGCTTCATCGTCGATCAGCAGGATCTTGGGGCGCATGGGCAATGCACGAGGGCACGAGGGCACGAGGGCACGAGGGCACGAGAAGGCTCGCACGCTGGGGGTGTAAGTCAAGCCAGCACTACAGGCCGACTTGGATTCGGGCCTCTCACACCTTTACCTCGGTTGAGATCGCCACCGGCAACTCCAACCGCACCGTCGTACCGATGCCATCGGGGCCGGCCAAGGCCAGCACCTGACCGCCGTGGGCGCCGATCATGCCTTGGCAGATGGCCAGACCAAGGCCGGTGCCACCGCCGCGATCGCCGCGGCTGACGCTGTAGAACATGTCGAAGACGCGCGCGCGCTCCTCCTCCGGGATGCCGGGGCCGCGGTCGCTCACGTCGATCTGCAAGCGCTCGGCCCGTGTGCGCACCTCGATTTGCACGGCGCTACCTGGCGGGGTAAAGCGTGCCGCGTTTTCGAGCACGTTGAACAACGCCTGCTCGATCAGCGCGGGGTGCACATAGAGCAGCGGCAAATCGGCCGGCAGTTCGCTGTGCACCGGCAGATCGGGATAGCTGCGTGCCAGCCGTTGCGTGGCCGAGCCGACGATCTCTTCGAGCGCCACCCAATCGCGTTTCAAGGTCAGTCCGCCGTGCCCCAGGCGGGTCATGTCGAGCAGGTTCTGGATGTAGCGATCGAGCCGCTCGCCCTCGTGATGGATGGACTCCAGCAGTTCGCGCCGATCGCCCTCGCCGATGCGCTCGCCGTAGGCCAGCAGGCTACCCGCGGCGCCGATCATGCTCGCCAGCGGCGAGCGCAAATCGTGCGAGACCGAGGACAGCAGCGCGGCGCGCAGGCGCTCGGTTTCGCCCTGCACGCGCGCCTCTTCCAGCCCGGCAGTGAGATGGGTGCGCTCCAGCGCGGTGGCGAGTTGCTGCAGCATGCGCTCGCTGAGCCGCTGCACGGCCGGCGGCAGGTGTGTCCAGCCGAGCGGCCAGGCGACGGCCACCACCGCCAGCACGCGCTTGTCCACTGCAGCCGGAGCGCACCAGACGCGCGCGCCAGACAAGGTGTCGGTGTAGCGGCCGGCCTCCTGCACATGCTGCGCACTCCAGTCGAGCACCGCCTGGGTGGCGGCGTCGATCGCACTCTGCGCCGGGACGGCGGCACTGATCTGCAAACTGCCAGCGCGCGGCTCGGCGATCAGCACGGCGCAATCGAAGCTCTCGGCCAGTTCCTCGGCGGCAACGCGGCAGACGCCGCGGGCATCAGTGGCGGCGCCCAGGCGCTCGGTCAAGCGCTGCAGGATCAGCGACTCGCGATTGGCAGCCGCCAGCAGCAGCACCTGGCGACGCAGGCGCACGGCCAGATCGCTGCAGACCAGCGCTGCGACCAGAAACAGCAGCACGGTGTAGAGATCGTCGCGTTGGTTGATGGCCAGCGTGTAGCGCGGCTCGGTGAAAAAGTAGTTGTAGGCCAGAAAACTCAGGAGCGCGGTGTACACCGCCGGGCCGCGGCTGGTGCGGGTGGCGACCAGCAACACCGCGCTGATGAACACCAGCGACAGGTTGGCCAGCGGCAGCAGATCGGCCAGTGCGTGCGCCAGCGCCACCGCCAGCGCGGCTACCCCGGTGGCGCGGGCGTAATCGCGCCAACCGGACTCGACGCGTGGCAGTTCGCGCTCGCCGCGCGAGCGTGCGCGCGCCGCGGGCGGGCTCAGAATGGTCAGCTCCAGATGCGCGCCGCGGGTGATCAGCTGCTGACTGACCGTACGCCCCACCATGCGCGCCAGCAGACGCTCGCGGGTGTGGCCGATCACGATGGTCGACACCTGACGCTGGCCGGCGTAATCGAGCAGCAGTTCGGCGACATCGTGACCGCGCAGCACGGCGGTATCGGCGCCGAGGCGCTCGGCCAATCGCAGCGCGCGATCCAGATCACGCTGTGCCGCATCGCTGAGCGGCGTGCCACGATCGACCGTCACCACCGTCCACGGCGCCTGCCGGCGTTCCGCGATGCGTCGTCCGGCGCGCACCAGAAACTCGGCCTGACCGCGCGCATCCACCGCCACCAGCACGCGCCGCCGCACCGGAGTGCCTGCCGCACCGGCGGCGGTCTGGTGCTCGCGCAGATCGGCATCGACCTCATCGGCGATCTTTTGCACCGCCAGTTCCCGCAACGCGGTCAGATTGGCGGGCGTAAAGTAGGCATCCAGCGCCGACTGCGCGGTCTCCGGCACATACACCTTGCCCTGCTGCAGGCGCTCGATCAGTTCGCGTGGCGGCAGATCCACCAGCACTTGGTCACGCGCACGATCGAACACCGCGTCGGGGACGGTCTCGCGCACGCGGATGCCGGTGATCTGCAGCACCACGTCGTTCAAGCTTTCGACGTGCTGGATGTTCACCGTGGTGTAGACATCGATGCCGGCGTCGAGCAGCTCGATCACATCCTGCCAGCGCTTGGCGTGCCGACTGCCGGGGGCATTGCTGTGCGCCAGTTCGTCGATCAGCGCCAGCGCCGGTGCACGCTGCAACAGCGCATCGATGTCGAGTTCGGCCAGCGTGTGCCCGCGATAATCGACTTGGCGTCGTGGCAGCACCTCCAGACCATCGAGCAGGGCAGCGGTGTCGGCGCGACCGTGGGTTTCCACCACGCCCACCACGACATCGACGCCGTGGCGCTGCCGCTCGCGCGCCGCGTTCAGCATCGCGCAGGTTTTTCCCACTCCCGGCGCCGCGCCCAGGAATACCTTCAGCTGACCGCTGCGAGCATGTCGGGTCTGGCCCAGCAGGGCGTCAGCGCGGGCATTGCGATCAATGGTGGGCATGGCTACGAGGACACGCGAGAGCACGAGGGCACGAAAAGGCTCGCAGAACGGGAGCGTGTGTCAGGAACCGAACGGTCTCGGCAGTGCGTCGCTTTTGGATTCCAGCTCTTTCGTGCCCTCGTCCAGCGCCAGATTCAGTTCCAGCACGTTGACCACCGGCGGGCCGAGCCAGGGGTGGGCGGTGTGGGCGTCCACCAGGGCTTGGAGCGTGGCGGTGGGCAGATTGCGCTCGCGGGCTACGCGGGCGATCTGCAGGCGCGCGGCGTCCGGGCTGATATGCGGATCGAGGCCGCTGCCGGAGGCGCTGATCAACTCGACCGGTATCGCTGTCGGCGCCACCGCTTCGCGCGCCGCGATCGCCGCAGCATCCGCCGCCATGCGCTCGCGCAGTGCCGGATTCGATGGCGCCCAGTTGCTGCCGGCGGCTGCGCGCGGGTCCCAGCCGGCGGCGGACGGGCGTCCGTAGAACCAGCCGGGGCCAACAAAGGGCTGGCCGACCAGCGCCGAGCCGACCACCTGCCCGTCGCGCAACAGCAGGCTGCCGGTCGCCTGTGCCGGAAACAGCAGCTGGTTCAGCACGGTCATGGTCAGCGGCAGCAACAGTCCGAACAGCAGCATCCCCACCAGCGCAAAGCGCAGCGCGCTGAGCCAGCTCCCGCCCGCACGGTCCAGGGTCATCGTGGTCATCTACTAGCCTCCATTCAGGCGCCAAGCAGCGGCGCGATCAGCAGATCCAGCAGCTTGATCGCCGGGAACGGCACCAGCAGGCCACCGAGCCCGTAGATCAGCAGATTGCGCCGCAGCAGCGCGGTGGCATTGTCGGGCCGATAGCGCACGCCGCGCAGTGCCAGGGGAATCAGCGCGGGGATGACCAGCGCGTTGAACACCAGCGCCGCCAGCACGGCGGACTGCGGGCTGTGCAGCTTGAGCACATCAAGCGCGGCCAGGGCCGGGAATGCTGCCGCGAACAGCGCCGGCAGTATGACGAAGTACTTGGCGACATCGTTGGCCAGCGAGAAGGTGGTCAGCGCGCCGCGCGTGATCAGCATCTGTTTGCCGATTTCGACCACATCGATCAGTTTGGACGGATCCGAATCGAGATCGACCACATTGCCAGCTTCTTTGGCCGCCTGCGTGCCCGAGTTCATGGCCAGACCGATATCTGCCTGCGCCAGCGCTGGCGCGTCGTTGGTGCCATCGCCGACCATCGCGACCAGGCGTCCTTCTGCCTGTGCGGCACGGATCGCCGCCAGTTTGTCTTCGGGCGTGGCTTCGGCGATGAAGTCATCCACCCCGGCGGCAGCCGCGATCGCCGCAGCGGTCAGCGGGTTGTCGCCGGTGATCATCACACTGCGGACGCCGGCCTGACGCAAGCGTGCGAAGCGCTCGCGCACATCGGGCTTCAGCACGTCGGACAGCGCCACCACGCCGAGGATGCGCTGTTCGCTGGCGACTACCAGCGGAGTCGCCCCGCCGCGCGCCACGCGTTCGATCAGCGGCTTGAGGTCGGCCGGTGCGGCCGCGCCGGCCTGGGTCGCCCAGCGCAGGATGGCCTCGCCCGCGCCTTTGCGGATGCGCGGCTGCTCGGGCAAGTCGACACCCGACATCCGCGTGGCCGCGCTGAAGGCGTGAAACACCGCCGCCGCCGGCACCGACGGGCGCAGGCTGCCTTGCTGTTCCGCCAGTTGCACGATGGACTTGCCCTCGGGCGTCGGATCGGCCAGCGAGGACAGCAGCGCCGCGTGCCGCAGCGTCTCGCTCGGCACGCCGGCCAGCGGCAAGAAGTCGGTGGCGCGACGGTCGCCCAAGGTAATCGTGCCGGTCTTGTCGATCAGCAGCAGATCGACGTCGCCGGCGACCTCGATGGCCTTGCCGGACTTGGCGACCACATTGGCGGCCAGCGCGCGATTCATGCCGGCGATACCGATGGCGGGCAGCAGGCCGCCGATCGTGGTCGGAATCAGGCAGACCAGCAAGGCGATCAACACGACCACACCGAGATCGACGCCGACGAATGCGGCGATCGTCGGCAACGTGACCACCACCACCAGGAACACCAGCGTCATCGCCGCCAGGACCACCGTCATCGCCAACTCGTTCGGCGTCTTCTGCCGGCGCGCGCCTTCGACCAGCCGGATCATGCGATCGAGGAAACTGTCGCCGGGTTCGGCGCCCACCTCCATCACGAACTGATCGGTCAGCACCCGAGTGCCAGCGACCACGCCCGAGTGATCGGTGCCGGCCTCGCGCAACACGGGTGCCGACTCGCCAGTGACGGCGGCTTCATTGATGGTCGCCAAGCCCTCGATGATCTCGCCGTCGGCCGGCACCAGCTCGCCGGCGCTCACGCGGACACGGTCACCGCGTCGCAACTGCTGGGCCGCCACGCGCTCGCTGCTGCCGTCGCTGCGCAAGCGCAGGCCAAAGAGCTCGGCGCGGGTGGCCTTGAGGCTGGCGGCCTGGCCGCGGGCGCGGGCTTCGGCGATGGCCTCGGCCAGATTGGCGAACCACACGGTCGCCAGCAGGATCACGCTGACAGCCAGCGCAAAGCCGTTGCCCTGGCCTGGGTGCCAGCCGCCGATGGCGGCTACGGCGCAGACCAGCGTGCCGACCCAGACCACAAACATGACCGGGTTGCGCGCTGCCTCGCGCGGCGCCAGTTTCAGCAGTGCGGTCCAGGCGGCCTGGCGGAGGTCGACGGTGCCGGGCGCGGGGCGCGAACGATGGTGCGGGCTCATGGCGTACTCCAGGTCGGAATGCTCAAGGCTTCGCCCAGCGGCCCAAGCACCAGCGCCGGCAAGAAGCTGAGCAAGGTCAGCAAGACCATCACGGCAATCAGCGCAATGGCAAAGGTTGGCGTGTCGATCGGCAGCGAGCCGCTGCTGCGCGCCAGCGGGCGCTTGCTGGCGAGGCTGCCGGCGATCGCCAGCGGCACGATCAGGTGCAGATAGCGGCCGATCAGCAGCAGCACCACGCAGCTCAGATTCCACCACGGCGTGGCATCGCCCAGTCCCTCAAATCCCGAGCCATTGTTGGCGTAGGCGCTGGTGTACTCGTAGAACACCTGGGCAACGCCATGCAGGCCGGGGTTGGAGTTGCCCGCCAGTCCCGGGATGCTCAGGCTCAGCGCCGTGGCGGCCAACACGCTGAGCGGTTGCGCGATCACCAGCACACCGATCCAGCGCATCTCGCGCACTTCCAGTTTGCGGCCATACACCTCGGGTGTACGCCCGACCATCAGCCCGGCCAGAAAGGCGGTCAGCCAGACATAGACCAGGAAGCCCACCAGGCCACAGCCGATGCCGCCCCACACCGCGTTGATCAGCATGCCGCTCAGCGCCACCAGGCCGGCGATCGGGTTCAGCGAGTCGTGCATCGCGTTGACCGAGCCATTGCTGGTCTGCGTGGTGAGCGTGGACCACAGCGCCGACCACTCTGGGCCGAAGCGGACTTCCTTGCCTTCCAGGTTGGGGCCAGGGTCCGCAAGGCCGATCGCCGCTGCATTGGGCTGCAGCTCCGAGTACACCGCCAGCACGATGAACAGCAGGCTCACGAGGCCCAGCGATCCCAGCGCGAAGGGGGTAAAGCGTGGCCGCCCCAATAGTGGTCCGGCCAGAAACACGCAGGCCAGCGGAATCAGCACGATCGCCGCCAGTTGCAGTGCATTGCTGCTCGCGCTCGGGTTCTCCAGCGGTGCCGCGCTGTTCGGACCGTACCAGCCGCCGCCGTTGGTGCCGAGTTGCTTGACTGCCACCATCGTCGCCATCGGGCCGCGCGGGATGATCTGCTCACTGACGCCGGCGGACTGATCGATCGGCGTCGCCCGCGCTGCGCCCTCTAGCGTGCTCGGAACGCCGCTTCCGCCCAGCGCCAGGCTCAGGATCAGCCACAGCGGCAGCAGCACGTGCAGCGTTGCCCGCAGCGTGTCGGCGTAGAAGTTGCCGAGGTCGCGCGGCTCGCCGTCGGCCGCCGCCGGATTGCGCCCACCCTTCATGCCACGCAACACCGCCAGCATCACGGCGAAGCCCATCATCGGCGTCAGCACCTGCAGCGTGACCAGCGCTACCAGCTGCGACAAGTAGCTCAATTGCGCCTGGCCGCTGTAGTGCTGCTGATTGGTGTTGGTCAGGAAGGACACCATCGTGTGCAGCGCCAGATCCCAAGACAGCCCGCCAGCGCCATCCGGATTCAGCGGCAAGCGCTGCTGCAGCAGCAGGACCGCAAAGCACAACAGGCCGAGCATCAGGTTGGATTTCACGAAGGCCATGGCATAGCCACGCCAATCCATGCCCGGCGCTGCGCGCAGCCCGATCAGGCGCAGGATGGCCGTTTCCACCGGCCCAAGCAGCCGCAACAAGGGCGGTGTCTCGCTCACGAATACCGCTTGCAGGTAGCGGCCGAGCAACCATGCCGCCAGCAATGCGCATACCAATACCAGTCCGATCGCGATCATGGCGGCGCTCAGAAGGCATCGGGGCGCATCAGCGCCACGCACAAGTAGGCGCCCAGCAGCAGCGCCAACAACAGCAGGATCCAGGTCATCGCGGTCTCCAGCGCAAAGCGTGGAGCGCACTCTGGGCCCGGTGGGCGTCAGCGGGCGATAGCGAATCTGGACGCGCGGCGTAAAGGGCGCGTAAAGGGGCGCGACTCAGCCGAAGGCGGCGAGCATGCGCCAGCCGACGATGGCGCCGACGACGCCGAACAGCGCAAAGGCGGCGGCCAGCGCGTAGCCCAGTTGACCCATGCGCACGGCGCGGGGGCCGCGGATCACCGCGCGGTCGCGCACCAGACGGGCCTGGCTGTGCGGATAGCGTTGTTCGCGGATCACCGCGCGGGCGCTGCGCGCCGTCAACACGCCGATGCCGATGCCCACGGCCGCCATCAGCCCGAAGGCAAAGCGAGCGGCGTGGTGGAACTGACGCGTGGCGTACTCCAACTCGCCGGCGGCCAGCCAGCCACGGATATTGGCCATCTCCGACTGAATGCCGAGGATCAGCAGCACTCCGATCAGCGCCAGCCCCAACAGCAGCCAGAGCGTGCGTTTGCGCTCAGCCGGGTCGGCACGATGGATTTCGATCTCCTCGACCACTGGCTACGCTCCCGTTGGTGACCTTCGCAAGCGAGATCATAAGACCGTGGCGAGCGGCCTGCATGCCGGGCAGGGCCCGCTTGCATCCGCTCATCGGCCCGCGCGAGGCTTGATCGCGGCAGCGCCGTGCTGCACTCTGCCGCGCCCGACCCGCTCGACGATGGCCATGCAGACTGAGATCCGGCCGGCGCTGGCCAGCGACCTCGATACGATCGCGACGCTGCACACCGAGAGCTGGCGTCATGCCTATCGCGGCCTGCTGCCGGATGCGATTCTCGACCAGGATCTGCTCGGCAGCCGCTTGCGATTGTGGACGCCGCGACTGGCCGGGGCGGACGTCGGTCGGCACACACTGCTGGCGATTCACCAGGGCGAGGCCGCCGGATTCGTCAGTCTGCAGCTAGACGCCGATCCGGTGCACGGGCATCTGATCGACAACCTGCACGTGCGCCGTGACCTGCATGGCCAGGGTTTGGGCCGGCGTCTGCTGCACGCCGTGGCAGCCATCGCGCACGCGGCAGCGCCAGCGCGCCCGCTGTATCTCTTTGTGCTGGATGGCAATTTCCGCGCCGCCCGCTTTTACGAAGCGCTCGGGGCGCGCTTTGTGGAGTCGCTCTGGGATGACCATGTGCCCGGCATGCGCATCCTCGACCATCGCTACCGCTGGCGCGATGCCGCCAGCCTGCTGACCCGCACTCGCAGTGCCTGATTTCCGCGGCCTCCGGGAAGGTCTGGCCACGCGCGGCGGCGGCAGCGGAGCGAGGGGAAAGCGCTGCCGTGCTGTCCCCCCGCCGCGCTTGCGCATTCAACGAAAACCCCGAATCGATCCCCCCGCAACAGGGCCGCGCAAGCGCTGCAGTGTTGGTCCCCCGCCCCCTGCCCCCCGACCCGCTTCTGCTCCGCTGCACGCGGGTTCGACAAGCGCCCCTCTAATGGCATCCCCGAGGCGGCGGCCGTCTACCCCCTTTGGACGATGCCTGCGAGCCGCTTCCGGCGGTTCCCGCTTGACCTGCGTCAAGCTGTCGCGGTGCGCTTCCCTGAACAATCCGCCGTGACCTGATACCCAGGTAATTTGGAGGCGCCCAACCATGGTCGAAACATATAACGACAAGGTAGTGAAGCAATTCACTGTCATGACCGTGATCTGGGGCATCGTCGGAATGCTGGTCGGTGTGTTCATCGCTGCCCAGCTGGCGTGGCCCTGGCTCAATTTTGATTTGCCCTGGCTGAGTTACGGCAGGCTGAGGCCATTGCATACCAATGCGGTGATCTTTGCCTTCGGTGGCTCGGCCCTGTTTGCCACCAGCTACTACATCGTCCAGCGCACCTGCCACGCGCGCCTGTTCCTGGACAAGCTGGCGGCGTTCACCTTCTGGGGCTGGCAGCTGGTGATCGTGTCGGTGGCCATCACCTATCCGCTGGGCATCACCCAGAGCAAGGAATACGCCGAGACCGAGTGGCCGATCGACATCCTGATCGCGGTGGTCTGGGTGGCCTACGCCATCGTCTTCCTGGGCACCATCGCCAAGCGCAAGGTGCAGCACATCTACGTGGCGAACTGGTTCTTCGCCGCCTTCATCATCACCATCGCCATCCTGCACATCGTCAACAACCTGTCGCTGCCGGTGTCGATGACCAAGTCCTACGTGATCTATTCGGGCGCGGTGGATGCGATGGTGCAGTGGTGGTACGGCCACAACGCGGTGGGCTTCTTCCTGACCGCCGGCTTCCTCGGAATGATGTACTACTTCGTGCCCAAGCAGGCCGGTCGCCCGGTCTACTCCTACCGGCTGTCGATCGTGCACTTCTGGGCGCTGATCGCCATCTACATGTGGGCTGGCCCGCATCATCTGCACTACACGGCGCTGCCCGATTGGGCGCAGTCGCTCGGCATGGTGTTCTCGCTGATCCTGTTGGCGCCGAGCTGGGGCGGCATGATCAACGGCATCATGACGCTGTCGGGCGCCTGGCATAAGCTGCGTACCGATCCGATCCTGCGCTTCATGATCGTCTCGCTGTCCTTCTACGGCATGAGCACCTTCGAAGGCCCGATGATGTCGATCAAGACGGTGAACGCGCTCAGTCACTACACCGACTGGACCGTCGGCCACGTGCACTCCGGTGCGCTCGGCTGGGTGGCGATGATCTCGATCGGAAGCATCTACAGCCTGTACCCGCGTCTGCTGAAGCTGCCGGGCATGTATTCGACCAAGGCGATCGAAGCGCACTTCTGGGTGATGACCATCGGCGTCGTCCTCTACATCGCCTCGATGTGGATCGCCGGCGTGATGCAGGGCCTGATGTGGCGTGCGACCAATGCCGACGGCACGCTGGCCTACACCTTCGTCGAGTCGCTGAAGATGACCTATCCCTACTACTACGTCCGCTTCCTGGGCGGTGCGCTGGTGCTGTCGGGCATGTTCATCATGCTCTGGAACATGTGGAAGACGTCCCAGCTGGCGCGCGACCACAGCCCGGTTCCGGTCATGGCCCCGGCCCACGCCTAAGGAGAACGCCATGAATTTCCATGACAAGTTCGAGAAGAACATTTTCCGGATGGGCATCTGGATCGCTGTGGTGGTCAGCTTCGGCGGCCTCGCGCAGATCGTGCCGCTGATGTTCCAGGCCCAGGTGGTGCAGCCGCTGCCGGAGATGAAGCCGATCACCGCGCTGGAACTGGCCGGTCGTGAGGTCTACGTCCGCGAAGGTTGCTACAACTGCCACTCGCAGATGATCCGCGCGCTGCGCTCGGAAACCGCTCGTTACGGCCATCATTCGCTGGCCGCCGAGTCGGTCTGGGATCACCCCTTCCTGTGGGGTTCCAAGCGCACCGGGCCGGATCTGGCCCGCGTCGGTGGTCGCTACAGCGACGACTGGCACCGCGTGCATCTCAACAACCCGCGCGATGTGGTGCCCGAATCGAACATGCCGGGCTTCCCCTGGTTGGCCGAATCGCTGATCGACGGTGAGGCCTTGGCCGCCAAGATGAGTGCCCTGCGTACACTCGGCACGCCGTACACCGAGGCCGACATCCAGGGTGCGGCAGCCGCCGTGGCTGGCAAGTCGGAACTCGATGCCACCATCGCCTACCTGCAGTCACTCGGTCGCTACGGGCCGAAGCGTCAGGCAGCCGCACCGGCGGCCGCCGATGCCACGGCAGGAACGGCACCCAGCGCAACGGCACCGGCAGCGGATGCCGCGACGACCAGCGAGGTGCGGTCATGAACCTCGGCGTCGCATTGGGCAGCATCACCGCGCTACTGATGGGTGTCTTCATTGGTATCGTCGTTTGGACATACGGCATGAAGCGCGCGAGCGATTTTGACGCGATCGCGCAGGCGCCGTTGGATGACATGGAGGGCCGGTCATGAGTAGCGCCTGGAGCATTTACGTCATTGTGCTGGTGTTGATCACCGTGGGCGGCAGCCTCTGGCTGCTGGCGATCACGGCGAAGAAACACGGTAGCCAGGAAGGCAGCACGACCGGACACACCTGGGACGGCGATCTGGCCGAGTACAACAATCCGCTGCCGCGCTGGTGGCTGTGGTTGTTTATCGGTAGCGCGATCTTCTCTGCCATCTATCTGGTGCTGTTCCCGGGCTTCGGCGCGGCCAGCGGCACCCTGGGATGGACCAGCGAGAAGCAGTTGCAGGCCGAGCAGCAGAAGTTCGACGAACTGGCACGCCAGACCTACGCGCGTTTCGCGGCGAGCAGCATTCCGGAGCTCGCCAAGAACGCGGAAGCCGTCAATCTGGGTCGCAACATCTTCGCCAACAACTGCGCGGCTTGCCATGGCACCGACGGTCGCGGCGCGGTGGGCTTCCCGAACCTGACCGACGCTGCATGGCAGTGGGGTGGCGAGGCTGACCAGATCTACCAGACCATCCTCAATGGTCGTCAGGCGGCCATGCCGAGTTGGGCTGCGGTACTGGGCGCCGAAGGCACGCCGCAGGTGGTCGCCTATGTGCGCAGTCTGAGCGGGCTCAGTCACGATGCGGCCGCAGCCACTGCCGGCAAGGCACGCTTCGACACCATCTGCATTGCCTGCCATGGCGTGGACGGCAAGGGCAACCCGGCGCTGGGCGCGCCTGATCTGACCGACCAGGCCTGGTTGTACGGCAGCAGCGAGGCGGTGATTGCGGAAGGTCTGACCAAGGGCCGCAATGGCCAGATGCCGGCACACGGCCCGCTGATCGGTGAGGATGCCGTCAAGCTGGTCGCCAGTTATGTGTACAGCCTGCGTGATAATGCACAGCTGGCACAGAGCGGTGGAGCACAGTGATGAACCAGGGCACCGAGACGGATGAGTTGGGGGAGGGCGCGCCTGGCGCGCGAGATTCCGGATCGGTGCCCTTGATACAAAGGGCTGGAGCGGTGCTCTGGCCCTCCTTCTTCGCAGCGTGTGTGGCGACGATGGTGTTCTTTGCCTTCGTCGATCCGACTGAACTCGGCACCATCACCTTTCCGCAGATGCACGTCTCGCGCGAATGGGGCTACACGCTCGGCTTCTTCATGTTCTGGGCGTGCACGTTCAGCAGCAGCCTGTTTACTTTGATCCTGCTGCGCACGCGCCGGGAAATCGACACTCCCCTGAGCGACTGATGAGCGAAAACAAGCCTTTGCCGGTTCCGCTGCGTGTGGTCACCACCGGACCGGATCCGGGTGGCGACGGCGCCATGTACGCCGCCCACAAAAAGATCTATCCACGCGAAGTGGGTGGACGATTCCAGCGGCTGCGCATCGCCGCCGTGTTCTGGTTGCTCGGGATGTATTACATCTTCCCGTGGATCAACTGGGACGGCCGCCAGATGGTCCTGTTCGACCTGCCGGCGCGCAAGTTCTACATCCTGGGCCTGGTGTTCTGGCCGCAGGACTTCTTCTACCTCGCGGCGCTGTTGATCATCGCGGCGCTGAGTCTGTTCTTCTTCACCGCACTCGCTGGCCGTTTGTGGTGCGGTTACGCCTGTCCGCAGACCGTGTGGACCGAGGTCTTCCTGTGGATCGAGCAGAAGATCGAGGGCGACCGCAATGCCCGCATGAAGCTGGACAAGGGCCCCTGGGACGCCCGCAAGATCCGCTTGAAAGGGCTCAAGCAGTTCGTCTGGATCACCTTTGCATTGTGGACTGGCTTCACTTTCGTCGGCTTCTTCACGCCGATTCGCGAGTTCGGCGGCAATCTGCTCAGCCTGAACATCGGCGGCTGGGAGTGGTTCTGGTTCCTGTTCTACAGCCTCGCGACCTATGGCAATGCCGGCCTGCTGCGCGAGCAGGTGTGCAAATACATGTGTCCCTACGCGCGCTTCCAGAGCGCGATGTTCGACAAGGACACGCTGGTCATCACCTACGACACCGCGCGCGGCGAGCCGCGCGGCGCGCGCAAGCGGGCGGTGAAGTCGGTGGCGGAGAGGCGCGGGTCCGAGGGGCGGGACCCGGGACCCGGGACCCGGGACCCGGTGGAAGTGCAGGGTGCGAGTGACGCGCAAGGCGCAGGGCCACTGGCCTCGCTGATGAGGATCGCCGGTGATGCCCGGGAGGCCGTGGCGGGCGCTCCCGCGGGTCCCGGCGCTGCGACTGGCGCGCAGCCCCCCGCCAGCGCCCTCGGCGACTGCATCGACTGCAAAGCCTGCGTGCTCGTGTGTCCCACTGGCATCGATATCCGTGATGGCTTGCAGTACGAGTGCATCGGCTGCGCTGCCTGCATCGATGCCTGCGACGAGGTGATGGACAAGGTCGGCTACCCGCGCGGACTGGTGCGCTACAGCACCGAGCACGCGATCCACGGCAAGCCGACGCGGATCATCCGCAAGCGCATGGTGTTCTACGCTTTGCTGCTGCTGGCGATCATCTCGGCGCTGGCGTACTCGCTGGCCACTCGGATCCCGCTGCTGGTGGATGTGATTCGCGACCGTGGCGAGCTGTATCGGCAGTCGGCCGAAGGACTGATCGAGAACAGCTACCAGGTCAAGATCATGAACAAGACCGAGCAGCCCAGGCGCTATCGGATCGAACTGGTCGACCCGCCGGGCCTGCGCATCGTCGGCAATACCGAGGTCGATGTCCCGGGCGGCATGATTCAGAACGTCGCGATGACGCTGGTGGCCGAGCCGGGGGCGGTGCGCAGCATGACGCCGATTCACCTGCGGGTGACGGCGCTCGACGACGCCACGGTGACGCGCCTGGAAACCAACCGCTTCTTCGCGCCCTGATGCGCTGACGCCGGCGCTCGCGCCAAGCGAGCGCCGCGGACAGGGCGGACAGTAGATCTGTCCGCTTTCGCTTCAGGTGGCGCGGGATGCGGTCCAAGTGGTTGATTCCAGAGGAATCGCTTGGTGGTCCGTGTTTTGCATCGCGGCGCCTGGTTCCCATTGGCGTCGCCGCGATGACCATCCGTTCCCCATTGCCCTACATGTTGCTGGCCGGCGTGCTGTTGATTGTGCTGACCATGAGCTGGGTGTTTGTCTTCCCGAGCTGGGTCCGCGCGGTCTCCCCGGATGCCGTGGAAGCCGCCTACAGCGCTCTGGAAGCGTTGTTCGCCGGGCTCGCCTTTCTGGGGCTGTTGTCGACGATCTGGATCCAGCGCCAGGAACTGCGTCTGCAACGCCAGGAGCTGGTGCAGACCCGCGAGGAAATGCGCCGCCAGGCCGAGGCGCAGGAGAAGAGCGAGCGCGCGCTGCACGCGCAGACCGAGGCGCTGCACGCCGAAGCCGAGCGCCAGTCACGTGCTTATCTGCGCATTTCCATGGTACCGACCGGCAGCAGCAGCTGGGCGCTCGAGATCACCAATGCCGGCCGCAGCCCGGCCGAGGATGTTCGGCTCTCGGTGGATCGTCCGGTCTGGCTGTGGGGCCGCAATGACGAGCTCAAGCTGCTGGCCCAATTGCCCTTGTTCGCCAAGGGCGGATTCAGCATTCCGCCGGGTTTTACGTTGACCTACGCATTGCAGGATGGCCGCGTGCTGTCGCATGTGTTCGAGCGCCAGGTCGATCAGCCGCTGCAGTTCGCCATCACGGCACACTACCGCAGCGGTGCCGGCCGGGTGGTAGAAGAAACCAGCCGCTTCAGTCTCGATCTGCTGGAAGAAACCACTGCTGGCGACAAGGACTTCTGGACCCGTCAGGTGGTCCAGGCCTTGCGCGATCTGAAGCCGCGCGACGGGCTGGGGAAGCTGTAGTCAAACATGCGGTGAAGCAGAAGCGGGGCAGCAGAAGCGGGGAAGCAGAAGCGGGGAAGGGGGCGGGGGACCAGCCATGCGGCGGCTGCGTCGCGATGTCGCCAGCTTCCAAGGTAGGTAACTGCGCCTTCGGCGCGCTGACTCGATCTGCAAACTGTACTGGCGCCAGTGCCTGTCCCCCGCCCCCTTTCCCTCGCCCCGCTTTGCCCCCACGCCGCTACTTCTTCAACAGGCCCTGCAAAGCGGCGAAAGGATTGTGGGTTGCGCTGGCGATCGCCTCGCCTTTGGCCGAGGTCGG
This sequence comes from Lysobacterales bacterium, assembly GCA_046346965.1. Classification (GTDB taxonomy): domain Bacteria; phylum Pseudomonadota; class Gammaproteobacteria; order Xanthomonadales; family SZUA-5; genus JAXMHB01. The sequence continues at coordinate 124,034 of JAXMHB010000005.1, read as the reverse complement.
CGCAGTCACTGCTTCCAGTTGGCGCTGGTGTTCGTTGTCATGGCAGTACAGGCACAGCAATTCCCAATTGCTGCCGTCGGCCGGATTGTCGTCGTGATTGTGATTGCGGTGGTGCACCGTCAACTCGCTCAGATTGGTGCGGGTGAACTCGCGGCCGCAGCGGCCGCAGACCCAGGGATACAACTTGAGGGCCTGCTCGCGGTAGCCGCGTTCGCGCTCGGCGGCCTGCTTGTGGCTGGCGGCGACGATCTGGTCTAGACGGGAAAGGTTGGGCGTGGAAGGGCGGTTCGGGCGCATGGCAGTGGGTCGGGTCGGGAGTGCTGAGGGTTGCGCAGACGCTGCGCGGACGCAAGCGGGCAGGCGGATCAGGGTCCGTGGCCGATGCCGCGGCTGACGCGCAGCACGTGGCCGTCGGGATGGCGCACGTGCATCTCGCGCACGCCCCAAGGCATGTTGGTGGGCGGAAAGGCCACCTCCAGTCGCTGCGCCTGACAGCGCGCGTGGACGGCATCCACATCGTCCACCCACACGCTCATCCAGACGCCGCGATCGGCACTCTCGCTGCCATTGGGTCCGAAGGTGCTGGCGACACCACCATGGCCGCGGCTGCCCTGGGCGTTCAGGCACAGGAAAATCTCGCATTCCCCCGAGCCTACCGAGGCAAAGCTGGGCGGCGTGCCCCAAACCCAACACTGGCGCCAGCCAAGCGCCTGGAACCAGGCAATCGAGGCGGCGATATCGGAGACGTTGAGAATGGGCGTGATGGCACGAGCGTACATGGTGGCTCCGTACGGGCGTCAGGGTCCGCCCAGTTCGACGCCTTTCAGCATCCAGCATCCGGTGTCGCGACGGAAGTGAACGGCGCTGAGGCCCAGGCGCCGGGGACCGGCGCCCTCCTCGAAGCGATCAGCGGCCGCGAAATGGAGGGCGCCGCTCCTGCGGCGCTGCTGTTGATTGCGTAGTTCGATGCGGCCCAGGCGCCGGGGACCGGCGCCCTCCTCGAAGCGACCGGCCGCCGCGGATTGGAGGGCGCCGCTCCTGCGGCGCTGCTGTTGATTGCGTAGTTCGCTGCGGCCCAGGCGCCCGGGGACTGGCGCCACCCTCCAAGCGGCTAGCCTGCCGTTGTCAGAGCGCGCTCAATGAAAGTCGCGCGAGCGGCTGTCGAGCCCGTTCAGCAGGTGATCGAGCGATTCCAGCCGGTGCGCCAGGCAGTGCACCACACCTTCGGCCTTCTGCAGCTCGCCAACCACGCCGAGCAGCTTGGATTCCAGCAGCACGCGGCGCTGGCGCTCGGCCAGATCACGCCAGACGATCAGATTCAGCCAGCCGCTCTCGTCCTCCAGCGTGACGAAAGTGACCCCGGAGGCCGTCCCCGGCCGCTGGCGCAGCGTGACCAGACCGGCGACGCGCGCCGGCGTTCCGTGCGCCAGCGCCTGCACCTCGGCGATCGAGCGCAAGCGCCGCGCCTTCAGCTTGGGCCGCAGCAGCTTGAGCGGATGCGCATCCAGCGTCAGGCCGGTCGTGGCGTAGTCGGCCAGGACGTTCTCGGCGGCGCTCGGCGGGCGCAGCACCACGGCGTCATCGGCGATGCGGGCGTCGGCGAACAGGTCGGGCATGCGTTCCACCCCGGTCACTGCCCATTGCGCGCGGTGCCGATGGCCGGCCAGTCCGCGCAAGGCGCCCGCCGCACCCAACAGCTCCAGCGTCGCCCGATCCAGATCCGCACGATCGGCCAGATCCTGCACATCGGCAAAGGCGCGCTGTTCGCGCGCCGCCACCAGCCGCTCGGCCGCGGCCTGGGACAAACCGCGGATCTCGCGCAGGCCGAGGCGGAGCACTGGAGGGCATGAGGGCACGAGGGCACGCGGGCACGCATGGCCCGGAGGCGCCAACCCGTCCGCTACGTGAGAAGGATCTCGACGTGCCGCAATAAACCGGCGAGCCGCCGCCTTTTGCGTGCCCTCGTGCCCTCGTGCCCTCGTGCCCTCGCGCTCCTCCAGCCCCGCATCCCAGCCGCTGTAGCGCACATCCGCCGGACGCACCTCGACGCCGTGGCGGCGGGCGTCCTGGACGATCTGGCTGACCGAGTAGAAGCCGAGCGGCTGCGCGTTCAGCAGGGCGGCGGCAAAGGCGGCCGGGTAGTGACACTTGAGCCACGCCGAGGCGTACACCAGCAGCGCGAAGCTGGCGGCGTGCGATTCGGGGAAGCCGTAGGAGCCGAAGCCCTTGATCTGTTCGAACACCTGCTCGGCGAAGCTGACCTCGTAGCCGCGCTCGCGCATGCCGTCGATGATGCGCTGGCGATAGTGCTCCAGGCCGCCGCGGCGCTTCCACGCCGCCATCGAGCGCCGCAGCTGATCGGCTTCGCCCGGAGTGAAGCCGGCGGCGACGATGGCCAGTTGCATCACCTGTTCCTGGAAGATCGGCACGCCCAGCGTGCGTTCGAATACGCGCTTGAGCGCCTCCGAGGGATAGCTGACCGGCTCCAGGCCCTGCCGGCGACGCAGATAGGGATGCACCATCTTGCCCTGGATCGGCCCCGGTCGGACGATCGCCACCTCGATCACCAGATCGTAGAAATTCGCCGGCTTCAGCCGCGGCAGCATCGCCATCTGCGCGCGCGACTCCACCTGGAACACGCCCACGGTATCGCCCGCCTGCAGCATCGCGTAGGTGGCGGGGTCTTCGGGGGGGATGGAGGAGAGGGCGAGAGGCCGGGATGCCGGAGCCGGCGCGCCGAGAGGCCGGGACCCGGGACCGGGGACCTTGGAGGAGAGCCGGGACCCGGGACCCGGGACCCGGGACCCGATAGGTATCCCGCCAGCGCGGGCCTCGGGCGCTGCTTGTGCCTCTGGCTTTGCTCGTGCTTCGCCCAGTACCGCTTCTCCCCGGGTCCCGACCGGTATTCCGCCCGCGCCCGCCTGTGCTTCTCCCCGGGTCCCGGGTCCCGGGTCCCGGGTCCCGACCGGTATTCCGCCCGAGTCCCGGGTCCCGACCGGTATCCCGGGTCCCGGGTCCCGGGTCCCGACCGGTATTCCGCCCGAATCCCGATTCCCGACCGGTATCCCGCCCGCGCCAGCCTGTGCTTCTCCCCGGGTCCCGGGTCCCGGGTCCCGGGTCCCGACCGGTATTCCGCCCGATTCCCGGGTCCCGACAGGTATCCCGCCCGAGTCCCGGGTCCCGGCCGGTATCCACCCATTCACCAGATCCAGACAGCGCCGGATGCAACTCAGCATCCCCAGCGCCAGACAATCGACTTTGAGCAGACCGAGCGTGTCCAGATCGTCCTTGTCCCACTGGATGATGGTGCGCTCGGGCATGGCGGCGTTCTCCACCGGCACCAGTTCGGCCAGTGGGCGTTCGGAGATCACGAAGCCGCCGACGTGCTGCGACAGATGGCGCGGGAAGCCGAGCAACTGGGCGACCAGCGCCATCAGCCGACGGATCGGTGCGCTCGCTGGATCGAAGCCGCGTTCGACCAGGCGTTCCTCGATCGCCGAGTAGCCGTCCCACCAGGCCAGCGAGCCGGCGATCTGATCGACCTGGTCGAGCGCCAGCCCGAGTGCCTTGCCGACATCGCGGATTGCGCTTTTGGCGCGATAGCAGGCCACGGTGGCGGCCAGCGCGGCGCGCTCGCGGCCGTATTTGCGGTAGATGTACTGGATCACCTCCTCGCGCCGCTCGTGCTCGAAATCGACGTCGATATCGGGCGGCTCGTTGCGTTCGCGCGAAATGAAGCGTTCGAACAGCAGGTTGCCGCGTGCCGGATCGACCTCAGTGATCCCCAGCGCATAGCACACGGCGGAGTTGGCGGCGGAGCCGCGGCCCTGGCACAGGATCTGCTGAGACCGCGCAAAGGCGACGATGTCGTGCACGGTCAGGAAGTAGCTCTCGTAGCGGAGCTCGGCGATCAGCGCCAGCTCGTACTCGATCTGCGCGCGCACTGCCGCTGGCTCGCCGTGCGGCCAGCGCCGGCGCATCCCGGCCTCGGTCAGGCGGCGCAGATGCGTGGTGGCGGTGGCGCCCGCGGGGACGACCTCGTGCGGATACTGGTAGCGCAGCTGGTTGAGGCTGAAGCGGCAGCGTTCGGCGATATGGATGGACTCCTGCAGCAGCTCGGCCGGATACAGCCGCCGCAGCGCCGCCAGCGAGCGCAGATGGCGCTCGCCATTGGCATACAGCCGGTAACCGGCCTCCTGCACGGTGGTGTGATGGCGGATGGCGGTGAGCACATCCTGCAGCGCGCGCCGGCCACGCTCGTGCATGTGCACATCGCCGCAAGCCACCAACGGCAGGCCACTGGCCAGCGCGAGCGCGCGCAGCGCGGCCAGACGCTGGCCATCCTCGGGGCTCTGGTGCAGTTCGACGGCAATCCAGCAGGCCTGCGGGCACAGACCGCGCAACCACAGTGCGTCGGCGATCAGCACCGGCGACAACTCACCTGCCGGCGGCAGTGCAGGCGGCACCCAGAGCGCGATGACCCCATCCAGCCGCGCTGGAAAATCCTCGCGCTGCAGCCGGTACTCGCCCTTGTCGGCCGCGCGCCGCGCGCGGGTGATCAGCTGGCAGATCGCCGTGTAGCCCTCGTGATCCATCGCCAGCAGCACCAGCTTGAGACCGCACAGCAGCCGGAATTCGCCGCCGACGATCAGCTGGATGCCTACCTCAGTCGCCGCCTCATGCGCGCGCACGATGCCGGCCAGCGTGCATTCGTCAGTGATGGCCAGCGCCCGATAGCCCATGCGCCGGGCGCGCTCGCACAGCTCGCGGGCGCTGGAGGCGCCGCGCTGGAAGCTGAAATTGGACAGGCAGTGGAGCTCGGCGTAGGCAGACATGGCGGCACATCCCGGTGCGCCATGGTAGCAGGACTGGATGGATGTACAGTGTCCCGATCGCACGCGACCACCACGCTTGCCGGCGCCCGGGCCGCTGCACAGAATGCGACTCCGCACTCTGAGCGACCGATGCCGATGCACGCTGCCAGCTCAAGCCCCGAGGCCCGTCGATGAGTTCGCCCGGCGCGCCGCACCTGGACGCTGCGGACGAGGAATTGCCAGGCACTTTCGCGCCGGGCGCCACGCTGGGCGTGTGGCGGATCGAGCGGCTGATCGCGCGCGGCGGCATGGCGGAGGTGTATCGCGCCCATCGCACCGGCGCTTCCTTCGAGCAGACAGTAGCGCTGAAGATCGTGGCGGCCGGTCCCGAACAGAGCGAGCGGCTGCGGGAAGAGCGCCGCTTGCTGGCGCGGCTGCAGCACCCGGGCATCGCCGGGCTGATCGACGGCGGCGAACTTGACGACGGCCGTGCCTGGTTTGCGATGGAGTACGTCGAAGGGCAAACGCTGGATGCCTATCTGATCGCGCAGCGCGTGCCCTGGGCGCAGCGCATCGAGTTGTTCGAGGCGCTGTGCGCGGCGGTGATGTATGCGCATGTGCACTTGCTGGTCCACCGCGATATCAAGCCTGCCAATGTACTGGTCGACGCCAGCGGACGCGTGCGCCTGCTCGACTTTGGCATTGCGGTACCGACGCAGGCAGGTGCGGCATCTGCCGATGGCTATCTGACGCCCGGTTACGCCGCGCCCGAGCAACTGCTTGGCAGTCCGATCACGACGGCCACCGATATCTACCAGCTCGGCGAGACCCTGAAACGCGTCACGCTGGAAAGCCCGGATCAGGCGCAGCTGCGCTGGCCGACGCCGATCCGCCTGGGCCTGAACGCGATCATCCGGCGTGCCACCGCCATTCATCCCGGCGATCGCTACGACAGCGTCGCCCGCCTGCGCGAAGACTTGATCGCGCTGCGCAGCTACCGGCCGGTGAGCGCTTACGCCGGCGGTCCGCGCTACCGCGTTGGGCTGCTGGTACGCCGTCACCCGCGCGCGGCGGGGCTGGTGCTGCTGGCGCTGCTGGTGGGACTGGGGGCCGCTGGGTCGATCGCCCGCAGCATGGCGCGCGAGGCCGAGGAACGTCGGCTGGCGCTACGCGAGCAGCAAACCGCCGGCGCCATCGGCAATCTGTTCGTCGAGGTGTTGAACGACCCGGCCACCCGCGAAGAGGGTGTGACCGGCCTGCTGGATCGCGGTCAGCAGCGCTTGCTGGCCAACGAGGCGGCGGCGCCGGAGACGCGCGCGGCACTGCTGCAGACGCTGGCGCTGGCGAATGTGCGCATGGAGCGCCCGGACACCGCCCGGGCCATGCTGCTGCAGGCGATCGAGTTGCAGCGCGGTCTGGGGGCCGCAGCGCGCGCCGATCTGGCGCTCTCGCTGGCGGCATTGGCGCGCATCGATTTTCTGGGTGCGGCCGACGGCGGCAAGATGCCGATGGCAATTGAAGCGCAGCAGTTACTCGACGGCGGGGCACCGGAGTCGCATGCGCATTTCCTGGCGCTGGTGGAGCTCGGCGAGCTGTATGTCAACGCCCTCAAGTTCCAGGAGGCCGACGCGCTGCTGGCGCGCGCGCTGGCGCTCGGGACCAAGCGCTACGGCGCCGCCAGCGCCCAGCTGTTCAACGTACGCCGACTGCAGCTGGGATCGTTGATGAACCAGTGGCAAGTCACGCGCGTGGTGCCGCTGTCCGAAGCCCTGGTCGAGGAGTGCGGTCGGGTCCTGGGCGAGGGCGACGCCACCTGCATCGTCGAAGCAACCAATCTGGCGCGTTTTCACGCCTACGCCGGTCAGCTCAAGCGCGCCGAAACCTCCTTGCGGCGCCTGCTGGCGGAATCGGTAGCCTGGTCCGGCAAGTGGCGCGTCTACCGTATCCACGCGGTGCTCTACGATCTGGCGGAAACCCTCTGGTTGCAGGGTCGCCTGCCGGAAGCGCAGCGCACGCTGGAGGAATCGCTGCGCAAGCTCGAAGAAGCCGAGGGCGCCACCGGCGGCTTGCACTGGATGTCTGATCGCGGCGCGCTGGCACTGCTGCTGCTCGACATGGGCGCGGTGCAGCGTGCGCTGGCGATCAATCAGGAACGCGAGCGCCCGGCCGTCGGCGGCGGTCGGGTGGAGGACCGCTTCTGGGTGGTGCGACAGGCGATGTTCGAGCGTGCCAACGGCCACTATGACGCCCGCACGCTGCCGGCGCTGGCCGAAGCCGTGCAAGCGCAATCAGCGACTTACGGTACGCACAGTTATTTCGCCAGCCGTGCGCGACAGGTGTACGCCTGGGTGCTCGCGGATGCCGGCCAGCTCGATCAGGCGCAGGCCATGCTCGACGAGGCGGCGCAGGTGGATGCGCAGGGCCTGCGTCTGCACGAGGCCGAGTTGCTCGCCGAGGTGGATCTGCAGCGCGCGGAACTGGGGCGCAAACGCGGCGCGCCGGAGCGCGCGGCGGCGTCGCAGCGCAGCGCGCTGGCACGCCTGCCGGCCGAGCTGTATCCGCCCGACCACCCGGTCCGCGCGGCGCTGCAGGCGCGCATCCTGCTGGCTGACGATGCGCCGCTGAGCGCAAGCCGCCGCGCCGAACTGCAGCAGTGCCTGGACGCGCTTAGTCGCAACCACGTCCCCGAATCGCCGCTACTGCGAGCCTTGCGGGAGCGGCTGGTGCGCTAGGGACTCTTGCCAAACTTGGGTGCGTCGGGACTCGGGACTCGGGACTCGGGACTCGGGACCCGGGAATCGGGACTCGGGACTCGGGACTCGGGACTCGGGACTCGGGACCGCCAGTTTGCGAAGCGAGTAAGCGCGCCGACGGCGAGGCAGGGACTCTTGCCAAACATGGGTGCGTGGAGCCAGGAGCGGGGCAGGGGTCAGGGGACCACATTGCGCGCTTCCGTGCACCGTCGCGGGTACCTGTTTGCCGCCCGAGTAAGCGCGTCGACGGCGAGACAGGGACTCTTGCCAAACATGGGTGCGTGGAGCCAAGAGCGGGGCAGGGGTCAGGGGACCAACACTGCCGCGCTTCCGTGCACCGTCGCGGGTACCTGTTTTTCGCCCGAGTAAGCGCGCCGACGGCGCGCTTACTCGTCCTGCAAACTGGCGACAGCGCAACGCAGACGCCGCATGGCTGAGTCCCCCGCCCCCTAACCCTCGCCCCGCTGTTGCCCCTCGGCACCACGTTTGGCAGAGCTTCCCTGCCGGCTTCAGGCCTGACGTGCGCGGATCTGCGCCTCGACCACGGCCAACGCCGTCATGTTGACGACGCGGCGCACGGTCGCGGAGTTGGTCAGCACGTAGCAGGGCTTCTTCAGGCCCATGACGATCGGGCCCATGGAAACGCCGCCGGTCAGCACGCGCACCATGTTGAAGCAGATGTTGGCGGCGTCCAGATTAGGCAGCACGAACATATTCGCCATGCCCTTGAGGCGCGAGTTGGGGAACAGACGGTCACGAATGGTGGCGTCCAGCGCGGCGTCGGCGTGCATCTCGCCCTCGACTTCCAACTCCGGCGCGCGCTCGCGCAGCAGGTCGAGCACCTTCCGCATCTTGCGGCTGGAGGCCGAGTCCTCGCTGCCAAAGTTGGAGTGCGATAGCAGCGCCACCTTGGCGCGGATGCCGAACACCTTCAGGCGCTCCACTGCCATCAGCGTGGCCACCGCCAACTCGTGCGCGCTCGGGTCCTCGTTGACGTAGGTGTCGAGGAAAAAGAAGGTGCCCTTGTCGCAGGCGATGGCGCTCATCGCGGCTGGCGCCTCGATGTCGCCTTCCAGGCCGACGATGTCCTGACAGTACTGCAGCTTGCGCTGGAAGCGGCCCACCGATCCCGCGATCATGGCGTCGCACTCGCCGCGTTCCACCATCAGCGCGCCGATCACGGTCGAGCGCGAGCGCACGATGGCTTTGGCGGCAGCCGGGGTGACGCCGCGGCGTTCCATCAAGCGGTGATAGTGCTGCCAGTACTCGTTGAAGCGCGGGTCCGAGTCGATGTTGGTGACATCGAAATGCACGCCGGGGCGCACCCACAGGCCCATGCGTTGGATGCGTTGTTCGATGACCGCGGGACGGCCGATCAGGGTCAGCTTGGCGAAGCCCTCGTCGGCGATGGTCTGCACCGCGCGCAGCATCACTTCCTCTTCGCCCTCGGCGAACACCACGCGCTTGGGATCGCGCCGCGCCGCCGCGAACACCGGCTTCATCATGATGCCGGTGCGGAAAATGAACTGGGTCAGCTGCTGCCGATAGGTGTCGAAATCGGTGATCGGACGCGTGGCGACACCCGATTCCATCGCCGCCTTGGCCACCGCGGGCGCGAGCCGCACCAGCAATCGCGGATCAAAGGGTTGCGGGATCAGGTAGTCCGGCCCGAAGGTGCGTACCTCACCGCCGTAGGCCGCCGCCGCCACGTCGGACGCGCCCTCGCGCGCCAGTTTGGCGATGGCATGCACGCAGGCCAGCTTCATCGCCTCGTTGATGGTGGTCGCACCCACGTCCAGCGCGCCGCGGAAAATGTACGGGAAGCACAGCGCGTTGTTGACCTGGTTCGGGAAGTCCGAGCGCCCGGTGGCGATGATGGCGTCCGGGCGCACCGCGCGGGCGTCCTCCGGCATGATCTCCGGCTCCGGATTGGCCAGTGCGAGGATGATCGGCCGCGCCGCCATCTTCGCCACCATCTCCGGCTTCAGCACACCGCCCGCCGACAGGCCGAGGAAGATATCGGCGCCCTCGATCACCTCGGCCAGCGTGCGTGCGTCGGTGTCGCGTGCGTAGCGCAGCTTGTCCTCGTCCATCTCCTCGACGCGGCCGCGCCAGACCACGCCGAAGCGGTCGGTCACCCAGATATTGGCGAGCGGAATCCCCAACTGCACCAGCATATCCAGGCAGGCCAGACCGGCGGCGCCGGCGCCCGAGGCTACCAACTTGACCTGATCGAGCGGCTTGCCGAGCACATGCAGCGCATTGACCACCGCCGCGCCGACGATGATCGAGGTGCCGTGCTGATCGTCATGAAACACCGGGATGCGCATGCGCTGGCGCAGCTTGCGTTCGACCAGAAAGCACTCCGGCGCCTTGATGTCCTCCAGATTGATGCCGCCGAAGGTCGGCTCCAGGCTGGCGATGATGTCGACCAGTTTGTCGGGATCGCGTTCGTCGATCTCGATATCGAAAACATCGATGCCGGCAAACTTCTGGAACAGCACGCCTTTGCCTTCCATCACCGGCTTGGCCGCGAGCGGACCGATGGCGCCCAGACCGAGCACGGCGGTGCCGTTGGTGATGACCGCGACCAGATTGCCGCGCGCCGTCAGCGCCGAGGCCTGGTTGGCGTCCTCGACGATGGCATCGCAGGCCGCTGCAACGCCCGGCGAGTACGCCAGCGACAGATCGCGCTGGGTGGCGAGGGCTTTGGTGGGTGTGACCTTGATCTTTCCGGGCGGATGCTGGCGGTGATACTCAAGCGCGCTCTGCTTGAGTTGCTCGGAAATCGACATGGCGGACGGCACTCGGGGCAAAGAGCGCCCGAGGATAGCAACCGGGCGGGCGCGCCTGGGAACCTCGTGCCAAACAGAAGCAGGGTGGAGCAGAGGCGGGGCAGGGGGCGGGGGACCAGCCATTGTGCGGCCGGGCACATGGGTTACACGACGCTAGCAGCTTTGCGAGCCTTTGGATTCTTTCCTGCTCAACCTTCTGTGGGCTTTTGAAGGCTCAGTGCAGGTAGGTCAGGGTCATCGTCTCCTCGTCGATGTGCGCGATCAGTTGCTGGCAGAAGTAGACCTTCCAGCCTTGGATGCTCGCTTCCAGACCAAGCCACTGATGGGCCAGCGCCTGACTGACGAAGATGCGCTGGCCACGCCAATGGATGTCGCCGTGTTGTTGCACCATGCGGGTCTCAAAGTGGCTTGGATACTCGATAGGCGGCAGCTTGCGCGGGTGCGCTCGGGTCGAGGGTTGATACCGGCTCTGCGGAGGCACCATGCCCAGCGCTTCGTGCGGCCGCTCTTCGTTGTAGCGCTGCCGGAACGCGTCGAAGACCTTTTGCTGCGCCTTCAGGTTCGCCTGCAGCGGTGACAGCGTCTCCGCCTTGAGCGTGCGATGCATGCGTTCATGGCGCGAATTGTCCGTGGGTGTGCCCGGTCGTGTGCGATGCAGGGTGATGCCCAGGCGCAGCCACCACGCCGACAGACGCGTCAGTCCCAGGCTGGCCGTGTGGTAGGCAAAGGGCACCCCATTGTCCGTCCGGATCGCCGCCGGCAGCCCGTATTCGCAGAACAGTCGGCGCATGACCTTCTCGGTCTCCGCCATGCTGATCGCCCCCATCGCATGGCACGCCAGCAGACAGCGCGAGTGCGTGTCCGTGACCGTCAATGGGAAGCACTCGCTGCCATCGCCCAGTCGCCACTGACCCTTGAAATCCGCCGCCCATTCCTCGTTCGGAGAGCTCGGCAAGGGCCAGCGCAGCGGCTTCATCGACACCACCGCCACCCGCCGCCGCGGCTTGATCAGACCATGCCGCGCAAACAACTCGCCCACCGTGCTGACCGCCGGCAACTCAAGCTCCGGCCGCTGCGCCGACAGCACCGCCAGCACCTTCTTGGGGCCGTAATGCGGGCGCTCACGCTTCAAGCCCAGCAAGGCTTCTCGCACCAACTCTGGCGTCGCATGCGACTGCGTCCTGCGCGCCCGCGACCGATCCGCCAGCCCGCCCGACCCCTCCGCCTCGTACCGCCGGATCCACTTGCTCGCCGTCTTCCGACTGATGCCGAACCTCCCCGCCAGCTCACTGACCGTGCCCAACCCTTGGCGGTACGCACGGACCAACCGATCCCGTTCTTCCATCGCGGTGACCTCTTGCCACGGCATCGACCATCTCCCGATGTCTCAATGCCGTAAAAATGTCACCCATGTGCCCGGTCTAAAATGTCACCCATGTGCCCGGTTCATACACATGCGGCGCCTGCGTTGCGCTGTCGCCAGTTTGCAGAACGAGAAAGCGCGCCACAGGCGAGACAGGGACTCTTGCCAGACAGAAGCACGGTGGAGCAGACGCTTACTCGACCAGCAAACCGTGCCGGCGAAAGTGCCAGGCAAGCGCCGCAGTGCCGGTCCCCCGCCCCTTAACCCCCGCCCCGCTTCTGCTCCACCCCTAGATCTTGAGCGCGCGTCCGACCTTGCTGCCGTTGCTGCGGCCGAGTTCGGCGCTGATCCAGCGCCCCGTCGCGACCAGTCGCGGCAGATCGACGCCGCACTCAAGGCCCAGCCCTTGCAGCAGGTAGACCACGTCTTCGGTCGCCACATTGCCGCTGGCGCCCTCGGCATAGGGGCAGCCGCCGAGTCCGGCGACCGAGGCATCGATCACGCGTACACCTTCCTCGATGCAGGCCAGCGCATTGGCAAGCGCCTGTCCGTAGGTGTCATGGAAATGGATCGCCAGCGCCGCCATCGGCACCGCAGAGGCCACGGCCCGCAGCATCGCGCGCGCCCGTGCCGGCGTGCCGACGCCGATGGTGTCGCCCAGAGAAACCTCGTAACAGCCCATTGCATGCAGCGTGCTGGCAACGTGGACCACATCGGCAAGCGGCACCGCGCCCTGGTAGGGACAGCCAAGGACGGTGGACACATAGCCACGCACGCGCACGCCGTCGGCCCGTGCCTGTTCCATCACCGGCGCGAAGCGCGCCAGCGATTCCGCCACGCTGGCGTTGATGTTGCGCTGGCTGAAAGCCTCCGAAGCCGCCGCGAACACGGCAATCTCGCGCACGCCGACGGCGCGGGCGCGCTGGTAGCCCTGCAGATTCGGTACCAGCACGGGAAGACTCACGCCCTCAAGCGTGCGGACGCCGGCGTAGACCTCGGCCGCATCGGCCATCTGCGGCACCCATTTGGGGCTGACGAAGCTGGTTGCCTCGATGCAGCGATGCCGGGCCTCCGCCAGTCGCTGGATCAGCGCAATCTTGGTGGCCGTGGCCACCTGCTGCGCCTCGTTCTGCAGGCCGTCGCGCGGGCCGACTTCCACCAGACGTATCTCGCTCATCGATCGTTCCTCGGGTGACCGCAGGGCTCAGGGCGCCGGTGCGGCGATCTCGATTTCTTCTACGCCGACCAGTCGGTCGAGTTCCAGCAACACGGCTTCGAGGGCCGGCTTCAGCGGCGCGGCATACAAGCGATCGCGGTCCAGGTTTTCCATCCACCCGTACAAACTGGTGCGCAGATGCTCCACGGTGCGCACATGCTGCTGCAGATCGGCGAGGATGCGGGTCAATTCGGTCTGCGTCGGCCCCTGTTCCAGGCCGCGGAACAACTCGCCGAGCGCCGCGAACAGCGCGCGTGCCTCCACGCCCAGGCCGAAATCGCGCGGATCGAAGTCCATCGCCTGCGCGGCGGCATCGGAGTGCATGCGGAAGCTGATCTTCTGCAGCGAGTGGTACAGCGGTTCCTCGGAGATCAGCACCAGCAGCAGCGTGGCGGCATTGGCCTGCACGACGCCGGTGGTCGACTGCCACTCGCGCGATTGCGCGAAGTGATAGAGGCGCACCTGATCCTGGAAGTCGCTGGCCTGCAGCTGATCGAGAATCAGAATGACGCGCGCGCCCTCAGAGTAGGCACAGGCCTCGGTCAGCGCGCGATCAAAGGCGCTGGCGGCGGCCTCCATGGTCTGCGTCTGGCCGGATTCCGGATCGACCACGATGGTTTGCACCGGCGCCTCGGCGCGGGTGAAGTCGTGGTAGAGCACATGCGGATAGTCGAGCGCGCTGGCCAGTGCATGCGCCAGCGCGGTCTTGCGGCGACCGGAGTCGCCAACGATGTTCAGCGTGCGCACGCCCGCCGGGCGGGCGTCGAACAACAGGCGCAGCGCGAACTCGTAGTCGTCGTTCGACTCGAAGCCGAAACTGGCGAGTCGACGACGCAGACTCACGGGACTACCCTCAGGCGGCCTGGGCGGCCGCCGGCTGGCTCAGCCGCGGACCATGCACCAGCGCCTGACGGACGCCGTCGATGATCAGATCGACTTCATCCGAACGGATGCCGAAGTAGGGTGTGAAACGCAGACTGTTGACGCCGCCGTGGATCACGCCGATGCCGTGTTCGCGCATGTACTCCTCGGTGCTGCCGCTGCCGTAGCACTTGAACGCCGGCGACAGCTCGCAGGAGAACAGCAGACCGGTGCCCTGCACGCCGGTGATCAGCCCCGGCAGCTCGCGCGCCAGCGCTTCCAGCTTGCGCACAAACTCGGCACCGCGCTCGCGGATGTTGGTGCGCAGCGCCGGCGTCAGCCCGGCCAGCACGGTGCAGGCGACGTCCATCGCGCGCGGATTGGTGGTCATCGTGTTGCCGTAGATGCCCTTGCGATAGAGCCCCGCGGCGCGCTCGTTGACCGCCAGTACCGACAGCGGATACTGACCGGCATTCAATGCCTTGGAATAGGTTTCCATATCCGGCGCATCGAGGCCCTCGAAGCCCGGATAGTCGACGATCGACAGCACGCCGTGCGCGCGCAGACCGGCCTGGATGGAATCGACCAGCAGCAGCGTGCCGTGGGCACGCGTCAGCTCGCGCGCCGCCGCGTAGAACTCGGGGGTCACGGCGCGGCCGGGATTGCCTTCGCCCATCACCGGCTCCAGGAACATCGCCTCAATGTGCCAGCCCTGGGTTTCCGCCTCGGCGAACACCTGACGCAATTGTTCGACGCTGTACGGTTCGACCGTGATCGTGTGCTGGTGGTGCGCGAAGCTGGCCAGATGATCGCTGTAGGCCTTGCGCGAGGAATCCGAATACAGCGCCGGCAGCTCGGTGCGGCCGTGGAAGGCGCCCTTGACGGCAATGCGGCGCACCTTGCGGCCGGCGTGCGGCGCACCCGCCTGGGTCATCAGCTTGGTGTGCACATCGGCCAGACGACCGGCCAGCGTGACCGACTCGGAGCCGGAGTTCAGACACAGGAACTGCGTGTACGGGCAGCCGCCGCGGTTGTGGCCGATCTCGGCACGCAGCGCCTGCGACAGGCGCAACTGGCTGAGCGAGGGCGTCATGATGTTGGCCATCACCTGCGCCTGCGCCATCGCGTCGATCACCGCCTGCGGGCCGTGCCCGGCCCCCAACATGCCGTAACCGCCGTTGTCATGCACCACGGCGCCCTTCAGCGTGATCACCCAGGGGCCGCGGGCCGCCAGCGCGATGTAGGGATTGACCGCGTCCTCGGCGTAGAAATTGACGAACCCCGCCTGCGCGCGCAGCAGCTGCTCGTGCTCGTCGAGCGCGATCAGCTCCGGGAACTCGGCGCGTGCGGCTTCGAAGGCGGCATAGGCCTCGTCGATGCTCTGCGCCAGCAGCGGGTCGGACTTCAGGAAGCGTTCGATCGTCGCGTCGGGCAGGCCTACCGTTCGTCGGGAGCCGCCAGCCTGGCGCATCAGATTCAGTTTGTTCAGAGCATTCATGACACCTCCTCCCGCGCGAATCGACGCCGTCGAGTGCGCTAAGTGCTTGAAATTACGAGAGCGCGAATGCTATCACGGCAGGCTTTCCGGGGTAACCCCCGAGGCCTCGGGACGTTCAGGCAGCCCGGGAGGCGTGTCGCTTGCAGGCAAGTGTGCGCTGGGTTCGGATCGTGGCATCAGGTGGCGCATGCGCAAACAGGACTTTGACTACGAACTGCCGCCGGAGCTGATCGCACAGGCGCCGCTGCCGGAACGCTCCGCCAGCCGCCTGTTGGTGGTCGACCCGGCGCGCCCGCAGCTGATCGACAGCGAGATGCGCGAGCTGCCGGCATGGCTGCGCGCCGGCGATCTTTTGGTGTTCAACGACACCCGCGTCTGGCCGGCGCGTTTGAACGGTCGCAAGGACAGCGGCGGGGCAGTGGAATTGCTGTTGGAGCGCCTGCTCAGCGCTGATCGCGGCTGGTTTCATCTCGGCGTGAGCAAGAAGCCCAAGCCGGGCGCGCGCATCCAGGTGGCTGCCGATTGCGAGTTTGAGGTGATTGAGCGCGAAGGGCCGCTGTTTCTGCTGCATAGCCATGGTGGCGACATCCAAACTGTGCTCGCGCGCCACGGTCATGTGCCCTTGCCGCCCTACATCGAGCGCGCCGACACGCCGGGCGATCACGAGCGCTACCAAACCGTGTTTGCGCGCGACCCCGGTTCTGCCGCGGCACCGACCGCTGGCCTGCACTTCGATGACGCTTTGCTGGAGGCCCTGCGCGCGCAGGGCGTCGGCGTCGACTTCGTCACGCTGCACGTGGGCGCCGGCACCTTCCAGAATCTGCGCGAGGACGAGCTCGACCGGGTCGTGCTGCATCGCGAATGGTGCCGGGTCAGTCCGGCGCTGGTGGCGCGGATCGCCGCGACCAAAGCGGCCGGAGGGCGGGTGATCGCCGTCGGCACGACCGCCACGCGCACGCTGGAAACCGCCGCGGCCACCGGCGTGCTGCAATCCTTCGAGGGCGACACGCAGCTGTTCATACGCCCGGGCTATCACTTTCAGGTGATTGACGGCCTGATCACCAACTTCCATCTGCCGCAATCCAGCCTGCTGATGCTGGTGTGTGCGCTGAGCGGCACCGAGCGCATGTTGGCCGCCTATCGTCACGCTGTCGCGCAGCGCTATCGCTTCTTTTCCTACGGCGATGCCTGCTTGTTGTGGCCGCAAACGGCGGCGACCGCTATCGTGCGCGCCCCCTTGTCGGATGCGCCATCGCCATGACGCTGGAACGCTTTGATCTGCTGGCCACGGATGGCCGCGCCCGGCGCGGTCGCCTGCATTTCCGGCGCGGCATCGTCGAAACGCCGGCCTTTATGCCGGTGGGCACCTACGGCACCGTCAAGGCGATGCGCCCGGAAGACCTGCGCACGCTGGGTGCACAGATGATCCTCGGCAACACCTTTCACCTGTGGTTGCGCCCCGGCACCCAAGTGATCGAGGCGCACCAGGGTTTGCACCGCTTCATGGGCTGGGACGGCCCGATCCTGACCGATTCCGGTGGCTTTCAGGTGTTCAGCCTGGCCGAAATGCGCAAACTGACCGAGGAGGGCGTGCATTTCCGCTCGCCGGTCGATGGCTCCAAAGTGTTCCTGAGCCCGGAGGAGTCGATGCGCATCCAGCGCGCGCTCGACTCCGATGTGGTCATGATTTTCGACGAGTGCACGCCGTATCCCGCCACCGAGCGCCAGGCGGCCGAGTCGATGGAACTCAGCCTGCGCTGGGCTGCGCGCAGCAAGCGGGCGCACGAAGGCAATCGCAATGCGCTGTTTGGCATCGTGCAGGGCGGCGTCTATCCGGCGCTGCGGGAGCGCTCGGCGCGCGGGCTGATCGAGATCGGTTTCGACGGCTATGCCGTCGGCGGTTTGGCGGTGGGCGAACCGCAGGCTGAGCGTGAGCACACGCTCGATGAAACCGTGCCGATGTTGCCGGCCGACCGGCCGCGCTATCTGATGGGCGTGGGCAGGCCGGAGGACATTGTCGAGGCAGTGCGCCGCGGCATCGATATGTTCGACTGCGTCATGCCCACCCGCAACGCGCGCAATGCGCATCTGTTCACCCGCTTTGGCGTGGTGCGGCTGCGCAATGCGGTGCATCGCCATGACACCGGGCCGATCGACCCGGAATGCGCTTGCTACACCTGTCAGCACTACTCGCGGGCCTATCTGCACCACCTGGACCGCTGCAGCGAAATGCTCGGGGCGCACCTGATGACGGTGCACAACCTGCATTACTACCAGGAATTGATGGCCGGCCTGCGCGGCGCGATTGCTGCCGGCGCGCTGGAGGACTTTGTTGCGGCCTTTTGCCGGGGACGCGCTGGCCAAACATGAGTGCGTCGGGACTCGGGACTCGGGACCCGGGACCCGGGACCCGGGACCCGGGACTGCCAGTTTGCGAAGCGAGTAAGCGCGCCAAAAGCGAGACCGGGACTCTGCCCAAACATGAGCTTCCGGGGGTGAAGCGGGGCGGGGGACAGGGCGCGGGGGACTAGCACTGCAGCGCTTGCCTGGCACTGTCGCAGTAGGGTTTGCTGAGCGAGTCAGCGCGCCAGACGCGAGACTTGCTCGGAGTCCCTGTCTCGCCCTTGACGCGCTGGCTCGCTCTGCAAACCGGCGACAGGGCAACACAGCTGCGGCATGGCTGGTCCCTCGCCCCCTGCCCCCCGCCCCGCATCTGCACTTCTGCCCCCAAGCGCCGGCCACAAAAAAGCCGCCTCGCGGCGGCTTTCTCGCTCCGCCCGAGGGCAGGGATTCTTAGCGCTGGCGCGCCTTGAAACGCGGGTTGCTCTTGCAGATCACAAAGACCTTGCCACGACGACGAACCACTTTGCAGTCGCGGTGACGAGACTTGGCCGACTTGAGCGAAGAGAGAACCTTCATGGCGCACCATCCCTGATGACTTGTTACGTAAGCCCGCTATTGTAGACGGACGATCGCGGCGCAGGCAAGCGCCGACTCTCAGCGGCCCTGGAAGCGCGGCTCGCGCTTTTCCATGAAGGCGCGCATCGCCTCGGCGAAATCCTCCGATTGCATCAGCAGACCGTTTTCGGTGGCGGCGGCCAGATTGCCCTGGCGCACGCCGGCTTCCACGCGCTGATGCATGCATTGCTTGATGCTGGCGACCACCAGCGGCGGATTGGCGGCGATCTGCGCAGCCAGCGCCAGCGCGGCGGCTTGCAGCTGTTCGGCCGGATGCAGCTCGGTGACGAGGCCTATGCGCGCTGCCGTCGGGGCGTCAATCTCGGCGCCAGTCAGCGCCAGTTGCCGCGTCCAGCCCTCGCCGATCAGGTGCGGCAGGCGCTGG
Source organism: Lysobacterales bacterium (assembly GCA_046346965.1). GTDB lineage: Bacteria > Pseudomonadota > Gammaproteobacteria > Xanthomonadales > SZUA-5 > JAXMHB01. The sequence continues at coordinate 105,391 of JAXMHB010000005.1, read as the reverse complement.
ATGCCACCCAGATCCGGCACGATGCCGACTTTCACCTCGCGCAGCGCAAAACGCGCCCGTTGGCTGGCGATGCGCAGATCGCAGGCGGCGATCATCTCGATGCCGGCGCCGATGCACCATCCATCGACGGCAGCAATGACCGGCAGGCGACTGGCTGCGAGCGCATCGAATCCGGCCTGCATGCGCGCCGCCTCACGCACCACGCCGCGCCGACCGGGGGCGCCGTTCGCCAGCAGCGGGCCGATCTCGGCCGCCATCGCCGGCAGATCGAGTCCAAAGCTGTAGTGCTCGCCGGCGCCGCAGACGATCAGGGCGCGCACGCCGGCATCGGCCTCCAGCGCTGCCAGCGCCAGCGGCAGTTCGCGCCAGAAATGTGGTCCCATGGCGTTGCCGCGGCCGGGGCCTACCAGCGTGAGTTGGGCGACATCGGCCAGCGGGCGTTCGATGCGCAGGGACTGGTAGTCGGCCATGGCGGGCTCCGGGACGCGGGGTGGCCGACGATAACCGCAGGCGCTGGAGTTGCCCACCGCCGGTCGCGGTAGCGATGGGCGCAAAGATTAAGCCAGACTGTACGCGCCGATGGTCGGGGGAGGCGTTCCTCGCGAGCGCTCGCGATCGGCTATGCCCATCCACACAGCCCAGGGAGTCACCCGAATGCACATCCACGCCACGCTACGCGCCATGCCGACCAATCGCCTCGCCCTTGCCCTCGCACTCGCGCTGGCGGCACCTATGGCGTCGGCGCAGACCAGCGAGGACGACGCCGCCGTGCTCGACACCGTGCAGGTCACCGCCCAGCGTCGCGTGGAAGACATCCGCCAGGTACCGATCTCGATCACCGCGGTGGATGGCGAAAAGCTGGACGTGCTTGGCTCCGGCGGCGAGGACATCCGTTTTCTGTCTGGCCGTCTGCCGAGTCTGCTGATCGAGTCTTCCTTCGGACGCACTTTCCCGCGCTTTTACATCCGCGGTCTGGGTAACACTGATTTCGACATCAATGCCTCGCAGCCGGTGTCGCTGGTGTACGACGATGTGGTCCAGGAAAGCCCGATTTTGAAGGGCTTCCCGATCTTCGACAGCGAGCAGGTCGAAGTGCTGCGCGGCCCGCAAGGCACGCTGTTCGGCCGCAATACGCCGTCGGGCGTGATCAAGGTGGATTCGGTGCGGCCTTCGCAGGTCAGCGAAGGCTATGGCCAGATTTCCTACGGCCGCTACGGCACGATGAACTTCGAGGGCGCGCTCGGCGGTGGCTTGAGCGAATCGACCTCGGCGCGCGTGTCGGCGTCGTACCAGCGCCGCGACGATTGGGTCAAGAACACCTTCAACGGCCCGGAAGACGAACTCGAGGGCTATCGCGATTTCGCCGCGCGCGGCCAGTTGCTGATCGACAGCGGCGCCGGTTTCCAGGCGCTGCTGAATGTGCACGGCCGCAATCTGGATGGTTCGGCGCGCCTGTTCCGCGCCAACATCATTCGTCCCGGCAGCAATGATCTGGTGGCGGGTTTCGACCGCGAGCGCGTCAGCATCGACGGCCGCAACCAGCAGGAAGTCGACAATCTCGGCGGCAGCGCGCGCCTGAGTTGGGATCTGGGCCGCACCACGCTGTACTCGATCACCGGCTACGAGACGGTGGAGAGCTACAGCCGCGGCGATATCGATGGCGGCTTCGGCGCGGCCTTTCTGCCGGTGTCCGGCCCGGGTCTGATTCCCTTCTCCTCGGAGTCGGCGGACGGCTTGCCGGACCACTCGCAGTTCACTCAGGAGTTCCGTCTCGAATCCAACGAATGGGGCGCCTTCGATTGGCAGGCGGGTCTGTACTGGTTCAACGAGGACCTGAAGATCGACAGCTTCAGCTACGACTCGCTGGCTGGCGGCGTGCAGAACGGCTATGCGCGGCAAAAACAAGAGAACGATGCATGGGCTGCCTTTGCCTCGGGCGAGTACGCAGTGAACGAGCAGTTCACGCTGCGCGCCGGCCTGCGTTACACCAAGGACGAGAAGGATTTCGTCGCCGAGCGGCTGAGCTCGCCCTTGTCCTTCCTCGGCGTCGGTCCGCTGCCGCCGGTGAACGTCAACACCAGCGACGATGACGTCAGCTGGGATTTGAGTGGCGTCTACGCCTACAGCGATACCGTCAACTTCTACGGACGCGTGGCGCGGGGCTTCCGCGCGCCGTCGATCCAGGGCCGCGTGCTGTTCGGCGATGTCGTCTCGGTGGCGGATTCGGAAACCGTGCTGTCCTTCGAGGCCGGCATCAAGGCGGATTTGCTGGACCGTCGCGCGCGCCTGGGCTTCAACGTCTTCCGCTACAGCGTCGACAACCAGCAGCTGACGGCGGTCGGTGGCACGCAGAACTTCAACACGCTGGTCAACGCCAACGAGACCATCGGCCAGGGCTTCGAGTTGGATCTGGAGGCCTATCTCAGCGATCAGCTGTTGGTGACGGTCGGCGCCAGCTACAACGACACCGAGATCCACGACGACACGCTGGCGATCGCGCCCTGCGGCGGGGGTTGCACCGTGCTCGATCCCGATGGCCCGGTGGCCGGTACGGTGTTGATCGACGGCAACAATCTGCCGATGGCGCCGAAGTGGATCAGCAACCTCACCGCGCGCTGGTCGACGCCGCTGGCGGCGGGCGAACTCTATGTCTACACCGACTGGGCCTATCGCGGCGAGGTCGACTTCTTCCTCTACGAGGCCGCCGAGTTCCGCGGCAAGGCGCTGCTGGAAGGCGGCTTGCGCGTCGGCTATCTGTGGAACGACGGTCAGTACGAGGTGGCTGCTTTCGGCCGCAACATCACCGACGAGGAAGTCATCGTCGGCGGCATCGACTTCAACAACCTGACCGGCTTCGTCAACGAGCCGCGGCTGCTGGGCGTGGAGTTCAAAGCCCAGTTCTGATCTCTGCTGGTATTTTTCACGAAAAAAAGTTCGTGTATGGTGCGCCGGTCTCGTGCCGGCGCACCCCATGATCAGCACCGAACTGCTCGCCTCCAATCTGCTCTCGCCGATGCTGCTGGCCTTCGTGCTCGGCATGTTGGCCACCGCGGTGCGTTCGGACCTGGAGATCCCGCCCGCACTGCATTCGACGCTGTCGCTGTTCCTACTGCTGGCGATCGGCATGAAGGGCGGCGTGGCGGTGGCCAAGTCGAGTGTTGCGGCGCTGTGGCTGCCGACCCTGGTAACGATCGCGGCGGGCATCGCGATCACGCTCTGCGCCTACACCGTGTTGCGCATGCTGGTGGGCCTGCGTCGGGTGGACGCGGCCGCAGTGGCCGCGCACTACGGCTCGGTCTCGGCGGTCACCTTCCTGGCTGCGCGCGATCTGGCGCAGCGCAGCGTCGGGGAGGTGGAAGGCATCCTGGTGGCGCTGGTGGTGGCGCTCGAGATCCCGGCGATCCTGGTCGGCCTGTGGCTGGGACGGCGTGGCGGCGTCGGACCGGAAGGCCGTGCGCAGCGGCTGTGGCCGAGCATGCGCGAGGTGGTCACCGGGCGCTCGATGCTGTTGCTCGGCGGGGGCCTGGTGATTGGCGCGCTGTCCGGACCCGAGCGCATGGAACGCGTGACGCCGATGTACTTCGGCCTGTTCGATGGCGTCCTGATGCTGTTTCTGCTCGACCTCGGCATGGCCGCCGCGCGCCGACTGCGCGATCTGCGTCAGGTGGGCTGGCGCTTCATCGCCTTCGCCTGGCTGCTGCCGGTGTGCAACGGCGTGCTCGGGGCCGGCCTCGGCCATCTGCTCGGCTTCAGCACCGCCGGCGCGGCGGTGTTCGGCGCGATGCTGGCCTCGGCCTCCTACATCGCGGCGCCAGCGGCGGTGCGGCTGGGGCTGCCGGAGGCCAATCCCAGCTTGTATCTGACCGCGGCGCTGGGCCTGACCTTCCCGTTCAATTTGGCCTTTGGTATTCCCCTTTACCTCGCAACCGCCCAGTGGCTGGCCCGATGAGCACTCCCACGCAATCCGCCGCGCTCGGTTGGACCTCGGTGCGTCTGTTGACGATCATCGCCGAACGTCTGCTCAAAGACCGCATCTTGCACCATCTGGATCAACTCGGCGTCAGCGGCTACACGCTGATGGACAGCGCCGGCCGCGGCGCGCGCGGGTTGATCGTCGACGAATGGCAGGGTGACAACGTCGAGATCCAGGTGCTGGCCCCGCGCGAGAGCATCGACCGCGTCGCCCAGCGCCTGCGCGAGCGCTACTTCGAGCATCACTCGATCGTGCTGTATGCGCAGGACGTCGATGTGCTGCGGCCGGCGAAGTATGGGGAGCGGTGAGGGCGGGCGGAGAGTTGAGGGTGAAGAGTGAAGAGTGAAAAGTGAAAAGTGAAAAGGCAGCGCGCCGACCGCTTTTGCTTCACCCATTTACTTTTCACTTTTCACCTTTAACTTTTTGACTATCAACTCTTCACCAAAGAGCGCTAAACCTCCCCGCCGCCACCCTCACAACACATGCGGCAGCGATTCCGCAATGCCGACCAGCAGGGCGATGGCGCTTTGAGTGGCGGTCCATTCGCGGGTCAGTGGCAGGTCCTCCTTGACCTCACGCAGCAGGGCGGTGCTGCGCGCGCTGGCTTCGTTGGCTTCGGATTCGGGCAGCAGGCGCAGCGTGGCGGCGATGCCGTCGGCGAGCAGCAGCATGGCGATGCTGCGCATGCTGTTGCTGCTGCCGACGGCGGCATCGCGCAGGTGGTCGAGCGCCTCGTTGCGCGCGCGCGTCGAACGCACCGGGTAGCGACGCGCGCCGGCCAGCCAGTAGCGCTTGCGACCACCCTCGTGCAGCAAGCCGCGACTGATCAGGCTGGTGTAGTGACGCTCCTGCAAGTCGCTGATTTGACTGGCGATCAGCCGGATGGCTTCGGCCGGATTGGCGCTTGGATGGGCACGCAGGACTTGCAGCGACTCGCCGACGAGGGCGTGGTAGCTCGGCAGATCGTCAAAGATGCGGATCCCGTCGGGCGTCCATCCCACCTGCAGTTGCACGGCCAGTTCGGCCAGCAGACAGGCGGCAAGAAAGCGCGGTCGGTGCGCTTTCTCCAGGCCGTCCAGTGGCAGGCCGGACGCAACGTCCAGCGAGACCAGCAGCAAGTCCTCGCCGAGCAGCACGGAGCGCTTACCAGCCGCAGCTTTGACCGGCGTTCTGCTTGTCCAGCCATTGCGACAGCGGTTGGAAGTACTCGATCACGGCATCCGCTTCCATCCGATCGCTGCCGGCAAACTCTTTCAGCGTCTGCTGCCAGGGCTGGCTGGCGCCTTTTTGCAGCATCGACCAGAACATCGCGCCCGCTTCCTTGTTGTTGAAGATCGAGCAATCGGCCAGCGGGCCCTTGTGTCCGGTTTTGCGGCACATCTCGCGCTGGAACTGGAACTGCAGGATATGCGCCAGGAAATAACGGGTATACGGCGTATTGGCCGGCACGTGGTATTTGGCGGCAGCGTCGAAATCGGACTCAGTGCGCTCCACTGGCGGCTTGACGCCCTGATAGCGCGCTTTCAGTTCCCACCAGGACTGGTTGTAGCGATCCGGCGTAATCGAGCCGTCGAACACGCCCCAACGCCACTGGTCGATCAACTTGCCGAAGGGCAGGAAGGCGATTTTCTCCAGCGCCAGTTTCATCTGCGCATTGATCTGCGCTTCCTCGCTGCTGCTGGCCGGGTCGATCAGCCCGATTTCAGCCAGGTAGCCCGGCGTCAGCGACAGCACCACGGTATCGCCGATGGCCTCGTGGAAGCCGTCATTGGCACCGGTCTGGAACAAGGGCGGTTGGCCGTTGTAGGCCAGGTAGTAATACACATGGCCCAATTCGTGGTAGATCGTGCGCAGATTTTCTTCGTCGGGTTCGATGCACATCTTGATGCGCACATCGCCCTTCATGTCGATGTCCCAGGCACTGGCATGGCATTGCACATCGCGGTCTGCCGGCTTGCGCAGCATCGAGCGCTGCCAGAAGCTGTCCGGCAGCGTGGGCATGCCGAGCGAGGTGTAGAAGCTCTCGGCCTGGCGCGCCAGCTTGACGGCGTCATACCCGCCCTTCTTGAGGCCGCCGGTGACGTCGAGACCGGCCACGCCCGGGTAGGGTTCGACCAGCGGATAAATCGCCGACCAGTCCTGCTGCCACATATTGCCGAGCACGTGACCCGGGATCAGGCCGGTCTTCGGGACTTCGGTCTCGCCATAGGTATCCGAGAGTTTGCGGCGCACGTAGCACTGCAGGGACTGGTACAGCGGCTGCACCTGGCTCCACAGGCGCTCGGTTTCCAGCGAAAAATCCTGCGGCGACATGTCGTAACCGCTGCGCCAGAGTTCACCGGTGTCCTTGTAGCCGTATTCGCGCGCGCCGGCGTTCATCAATTCGGCAAAGCGCTGGTAGTCCGCGCGCTGGCTGCGCGCCGTGTCGTGCCAATCGGTCCAGGCCTGGCGCAGCGCGGCGGGGTCGCGGCTCTCGGCCAGTACGCGCGACAGTTCGATCAGGTCGCGACAGCTGTCCGGCTTGGCCGGATCCGGGCAGGCCTTGGCCGAGCCGTAATGCGCTTCCAGGCGCGCGGCCAGCGTGGTCAGTTCGGACTGTTCGGCGGCATTGGCGGGCGGCAGGATGGTGTTGCCGGAGACGATGATCTGCAGCGCGCGGCGCGTATGCGGATCGAGTTGCAGATCCTTGTAGGCCTTGGCGCGCGCCAGGATGTCGGCCTGGTAGGCGAGATCGCGCTCATTGGCCTTGGCCGCCAGCAGCTGGGTGTCGTCGTTGATGTAAGTCGCGGCGACCCAGGCGGCGGCTGCCGATTCCTTGCGGCGCTGATAGGCCTCGTTGTTGATCTGCTGGACGAAGACTTGCGCGTCGTCGGCGGTGGCGGCGCTGGCTTGCGTCGGCGCCGGGGGCGGCGGTGTGCAGCCGGCCAGCGCTCCAGTCAGGGCGAGCAGCAGCGTGGTGCGTTTGAGCATGGCGTATCCCCGGCGCAAAAGAGCGCAGCACGCTAGCCGCCGCAGCCCGCAGTGGCAAGGGCCAATGGTCAGGCAGGCGCCTACAGCAGGCGCTCGATCACATCGCGGTACACCGCCTGCATGCGGGCGAGATCAGCCACGTCGACCCATTCGTTGATCTTGTGAATGCTCTCGTTGATCGGCCCAAACTCCACCACCTCGGCGCCGGTCGGGGCGATGAAGCGACCATCCGAGGTGCCGCCGCCGGTATCCAGCGTGGTGCGCACGCCGAGTTGGCTGTGCAGCGCGCCGACCACCGCATCGATCAGCGTGCGCTTCTCGGTCAGGAAGGGTGCGCTGGCGACGCGCGTGCGCAGCTCGAACTCGACGCCGTGGCGTTGCAGGATCTCGCTGACGCGGGCGCGCAGACTGGCTTCCGTGGACGCGGTGCCGTAGCGGAAATTGAAGCTCAGCAGGAACTCGCCCGGAATCACATTGTTGGCGCCGGTGCCAGCCTTGGCTTCGTAGATCTGGAAGGAAGTGGGCGGGAAGTGCGCATTGCCCTCGTCGAAGCGGGTTTGCACCAATTCCGCCAGCGCCGGGGCGCACTCGTGGATGGGATTGCGGGCCAGATCCGGGTAAGCGACGTGGCCCTGGATGCCCTTCACCTTCAGGTAACCGTGCATCGAACCGCGCCGACCGATGCGGATGCGATCACCCAGGGCGGCGCCGGAGGAGGGTTCGCCGATCAGCGCGTAGTCGAGGCTGATCCCGCGCTCCGCCAGCCAGGGCATGACGGCCTGGATGCCATCGCGCGCCGGTCCCTCTTCGTCGCTGGTGTAGAGGATGGCCAGCGTGCCAGGGTGCCGCGGGCAGGCGCGCACGAAGTCGATCGCGGCGAGCGTCATCGCGGCGATGGCGGACTTCATGTCGGCGGCGCCGCGTCCATACAGGCGGCCCTCGCGTTCCACCGGGTCGAAGGGCGCACTGTGCCACTGCTCCAGCGGGCCCGGCGGCACCACGTCGGTATGACCGACCAGCGCCAGCACCGGCGCGCCGCTGCCATGCGTGGCCCACAGATTGTCGGTTTCGCCAAAACGCAGCGGCTGCACGTCGAAACCGGCCGCCTGCAGGCGCTCGCCGATCAGCGCCTGGCAACCGGCGTCGTCCGGCGTGATCGACGGGCAGGCGATCAGCGCGCGGGTCAGAGCCAGCACATCGCTCATGGCTGGCTCCCGGTCAGGCCGAGCGTCTGGTACTGCGCCTCGCGGAAACCGGCGAGAAACTGCTCGCCCTCGACCAGCAGCGGACGCCGGATCAGCGTGGGGTGCGCCTGCACCAATGCCAACCAGTCGGCCTCGGTGGCGGGCGTCTTCACAGCATCCGGCAAGCCGCGCCAGGTGGTGCTGGCGCGATTGACCAGTTTCTCCCAGCCAAGGGCGGCCGCCGCCCGGCGCAGCAGTTCCGGCGCCAGCGGCTGCGCGCGGTAATCGATCAGCTGGTGGGCAATCTGATGGGCCTGCAGCCAGGCGCTGGCCTTCTGGCAGGTGCCGCAGTGGGGGAGACCGTAGAGGGTGGGCATTGGGGCGAAGGAAAAGGGAAAAAGGAAAAGGGGAAAAGGGAAGAGGCGCGGCTACTCGCGGAGCAGCTCGTTGATGCTGGTCTTGGCGCGGGTGCGCTCGTCCACTTGCTTGACGATGATCGCGGCGTACAGGCTGTGGCTGGCGTCGGCGGCGGGTAGGCTGCCGGCAACGACGACGGAGCCGGCCGGGATGCGGCCGTAGCTGATGGTCCCGGTGGCACGGTCGTAGATGCGCGTGCTCTGGCCCAAGAAGACGCCCATGCCGATCACGCTGCCGCGCTCGACGATGACGCCCTCGACGACTTCCGAGCGGGCGCCGATGAAGCAATGGTCTTCGATGATGGTGGGCGCCGCCTGCAGCGGTTCCAGCACGCCGCCGATGCCGGCGCCGCCGGACAAATGCACGTGCCGGCCGATTTGCGCACATGAACCGACGGTGGCCCAGGTGTCGACCATCGTGCCTTCGCCGACGTAGGCGCCGATGTTGACGAAGCTCGGCATCAGCACGACGTTGCGGCCGACGTGCGCACCGCGGCGCACGATCGCGCCGGGCACCACGCGGGCGCCAATCTCGCGAAAGTTGCCGGCGTCGGCATCAGCGAAGCGCAGCGGCACCTTGTCGAAATAGCCGGCGGGTGTGGCCGGCATCGGCACCGTCGCGCTGATGCGGAAATACAGCAGCACCGCCTTTTTCAGCCATTCGTGCACCTGCCAGCCGGCCTCGCCTGGGCTGGCGACGCGCAGTTGGCCGGCCTCGAGTTCGACCAGCACGCGGTCGATGGCGGCGCGCAGTCCGTCAGGAACGTTGTCGGGCGAGAGCTGATCGCGGTTTTCCCACGCGTGTTCAACCATCGATTGCAGCGTGGCGGCGTTGGACTGACTGAGCGGCATGGCGGGAACTCGAATCGGAATCAGGGGTGGGCTCTACCGACGCGCGCCAGTCTCATTCGCTGCTGAGGCGCAGCTGCAAGGCCTCGCGCAAACGCAGGGCGGCCGCCTCGTCGAGCGGCAGGCCATCATCGGTGGTGACGGTGAAAAAGTCCTCGGCGCGCTCGCCGAAGGTGGCGATGCGCGCCGAGTGTACGCGGACGTTTGCATCCTTGAAGGCAAAGGCGACGCTGGCGAGCAAGCCGGGCCGGTCCGGGCAGACCAGCGAGAGCTGGGTGCCGGCCTCGTGGGCGCGTGACTCGAATTCGATCTGCGGCGCGAAACGGAACAGGCGCTGTTCGCGCGTCGCCCGCCGGCGCGCCAGCCGTGGCTTCAGCGGCCGCTCGCCGAGCGCCATTTCCAGCGCCATCTGGATCTCCAGATTGCGCGTCATCGAATCCTGTTCCTCGCGGCGCAGATCGAGTACCTGGAAGGTGTCGAGCGTCTGTCCAGAGCGGCAGGTCATGATGCGCGCCGCAGTGACGCTGAGATCCATGCGGTCCAGCACCGAGGTGATCGTTGCAAAGATGCCGTCTTGATCGGCCAGGCGCACGAAAATCTCGCGCGTGCCGCCGGTGCCGACTGCGCGCACCGCCACCAGCGGCTTGCCGACGCGTGCCTGGCTGACGATGGCCTGGGTCAGCCAGCGCAGCTGGTCGGGCGTGTAGCGCCAGAAGCTCTGCTCCGGGAAGTCGGTCCACAGCGTCTCGATCGCGCTGAACATGCAGCCCTCGCCGGTCAGCAGCTCGAGCGCACGCAGTCGCGTTGCGCGCACGCGGTCCTGACGGTTCACCGGCCGATCAGTGCCGCGGCGCAGCGCGAAACGCGTCGACTGATACAAATCGCCCAGCAGGCGTGCCTTCCAGCCATTCCAGAGCTTGGGGTTGGTGGCGCGGATGTCGGCGACCGTCAGCAGATACAGACACTCCAGCCGCTCCCAATCGCCGACCTTCTCGGCGAAGCGGCGCACCGTTTCCGGGTCCTGGATGTCCTGCTTCTGCGCGGTGACCGACATCAGCAGATGGTTCTCGACCAGCCAGGCCACCAGTTCGATATCGGCGACCGGCAGGCCACGGCGCTTCAGGTAACGGCGGGCGTCGCGCGCGCCGAGCTCGGAATGGTCGCCGCCGCGGCCTTTGGCGATGTCATGAAACAAGCCGGCGTAGAACAGCAGCTCTGGCTGGCGCACGCGCTGCGCCAGTTCATGCGCCAGTGCGTAGGCCTCGCCCGCATCGCCGGCAAAGAAGCGCTCCAGATTGCGGATCAGGAACAGCGTGTGCTGATCCACCGTGTAGACGTGAAACAAATCGTACTGCATGCGGCCGCTGACGCGCGCGAAGGCCGGTACCAGCGCCCCGAGCAGCCCGTGCCGATGCAATTCGGTCAGTGCGCGATAGGGGCGCCGCGTGGCCAGGATGGCCTGCAGCGCCTCATGCGCCAGATGGTCTTGCGCCAGCGTGCGCCGTAGCGCCGGCAGCGCGCGCGCCAGCGCCTGGGCCAGATCGGGGCCGATGCTGCGCGCGCCTGGCGTGCGCGCCAGACACAGGAAGGGTTCCATCAGATCGTCGGCGCTATGCAGACCGGCGTGGTTCTCCAGTGCCTCGATCGCCTCGTCGCGCAGGCCGAAGCGTGCGCTCCCGGCCAGCGGCGTGATCGGCACCTCGACCAGTTCCACGCGGCGGGCGATGCGCTCGATCAGCGCGCGGGAAATGCGGTCGATGTCATCGGCCGCGCGGAAATAGCGCTGCATCAGCGCCTCGACCGCCTGGTGCCGCGTGCCTTTGCGCGCGGTGCCGAAGAGCTCGGCCAGCGCCGGCTGGTAGTCGAACAGCACGCGCTCCTCGCGGCGGCCGCTGACCACGTGCAGCGCGTAGCGCAGATCGGCCAGCCAGCGACCAGCACGCAGCAGCCGTCTGGCCTCCTCGGCCTCCAGATAGCCGGCACGCGCCAGCGCCCGGAAATCGCCGCTGCCAGTGCAGCGCAGGGCAATCCAGCGCGCCGTCTGCAGATCGCGCAGCGCGCCGCGTCCGGCCTTCAGATTGGGTTCCAGATTGTGGGCGGTATCGGCGTGACGCGCCTGGCGTTCGTCGCGCTCTTGCAACTTGGCGCGCAGGAACTCGGGGGGCGGCCACAGCGCCTGATCGGCCGCCAGCCCCGCAAAGGCCTGCCACAGCGAGGCATCGCCGCACAGCAGGCGCGCGTCCAGCAGGCTGGTATAGCCCGACAGATCACCGGCGGCGAAGCTGCGCAGATCGGCCAGCGTGCGCACACTCTGTGCCAGTTCCAGGCCGCTGTCCCAGGCGTCTGCGAGGAAAGCCCGGATCGCGCTGTCCAGCGCTGGGTTGCGTCCTTCCGGTGCCAGCACCAGCACATCGACGTCAGAACCCGGAAACAACTCGCTGCGCCCATAGCCGCCGGTGGCGATCAGCGCGGCGCCAGCCAGTTCCGCCGCGCGCTGCGCCCACAGCGCCTTCAGCGTGGCGTCGACGGCCTCGGCCAGAGCCCGCGTCGGCGCTGCCGCCGACAGCCGCATGCGAAAGTCCGCCGCCAGTTCTCGGCGCAAGTCCTCCAATCGTTGCCGCCGGTGGGAGTCCCGCGGCAGCGCCGACTCCGGACCGACGGCCATGCTCAAAGCGAATCCCCGGGCGCCAGCGTCAGTACCTCAAAGCCGGTCTCGGTGACCAGCACCGTGTGTTCCCATTGCGCCGACAGCGAGCGGTCTTTGGTGACGACAGTCCAGCCATCGGGCAGCAGTTTCACGTGGCGCGCTCCGGCATTCACCATCGGTTCGATCGTGAAGGTCATGCCTGGACGCAACTCCTCGCCGCGGCCGCGCGAGGGATCGAAGTAATGCAGCACCTGCGGCTCCTCGTGGAAGCGCTCGCCGATGCCATGGCCGCAGTACTCGCGGACCACCGAGAAGCGTTCGGCCTCGACGAAGCGCTGAATCGCCCGTCCGATATCGCCGAGGTAGGCGCCCGGACGCACCATCTCGATGCCCAGCTTCATCGCCGCATAGGTGGTGTCCACCAGGCGCTTGGGGAGCACGCCGGGCTCGCCCACGTAGTACATGCGGCTGGTGTCGCCGTGGAAACCGTCTTTGATGACGGTAATGTCGATGTTGATGATGTCGCCGTCCTTCAGCACCTTGGGGCCGGGAATGCCGTGGCAGACCACGTTGTTCACCGAGGTGCAGATCGAGCGCGGGAAGCCCTTGTAGTTGAGGGGCGCGGGGATCGCCTGCTGCACCTCGACGATGTAGCGATGGCAGATCCGATCCAGCTCGTCCGTGCTGACGCCCGCCCGCACATGCGGAGCGATCATCTGCAGCACCTCGGACGCGAGTCGGCCGGCAACGCGCATCTTCTCGATCTGTTCGGGGGTTTTCAACGTGATGCTCATGCCGTTCCTGGTCAGCGGGCGCGGGCGAATGTTAAGCGATTCGAGGTCCGCGACTGTAGTGCGACGCGCTCTCATACAGCCGCGGTTGGGCCAGGGCGTTGCCTGCGTGCACGAATCGACGCTATGCTCCCGCGGATTTTTTCGGCCGGACTGTTGATTCTGACAGCCGGCCGTCTATCCGTTGTGACCCTCAGGTGAGGGCGCAATGACTCCGCACACGCATGGAGGTCGCGGATCGGGTGGTGCCCAGGACGGGCTCCCGGCCGTGCATGCGTGGAGGCCCAAAACCCCGGGACGCCGTGCGTCCCACTGTGATCAGGAGCTACACCATGCCCAGCGTAACCATGCGCCAGATGCTCGAAGCCGGCGTGCACTTCGGCCATCAGACCCGTTACTGGAACCCGAAAATGGGTCCGTACATCTTTGGCGCCCGCGGCAAGATCCACATCGTCAACCTGGAAAAGACCCTGCCGCTGTTCAACGACGCGATGAACTTCATCAGCGGTCTGGCACAGCGCCGCGCCAACATCCTGTTCGTCGGCACCAAGCGCTCCGCGCGTGACACCGTGCGTGAAGAAGCCAGCCGTTGCGGCATGCCCTATGTCTCGCAGCGCTGGCTGGGCGGCATGCTGACCAACTTCCGCACCGTCAAGCAGTCGATCGCGCGTCTGAAAGAGCTCGAGGCGCAGAGCACCGACGGCAGCTGGGAGCGCCTGGTCAAGCACGAAGTGCTGCAGCTCAAGCGCGAGATGGAAAAGCTCGATCAGAGCCTCGGCGGCATCAAGAACATGAACAGCCTGCCGGACGCGATGTTCGTCATCGACACCGGCCACGAAGAAATCGCCATCAAGGAAGCCAAGAAGCTCGGCATCCCGGTGGTCGGCATCGTCGACACCAACCACAATCCGGAGCACGTCGATTACGTGATCCCGGGCAACGACGACGCCATCAGCGCGATCCAGCTGTATGCGCGTGCAGCCGCTGATGCGGTGTTGGAAGGCAAGGCGGCTGCGCCGGCCGCGGCCATCGGTTCGGGCGACGATTTCATCGAGCTCGACGCCGACGGCAACCCGCTGGCGGGCGCTCCGAAGCCGGACAACAACCGTCGCAACAAGCCGAACGACCGCAAGGGCCCGCCGCGTCGTCGTCCGGGCGGCGGCGGTGGTGGTGGCCGTCGTCATCAGTCCGACGAAGCCGGCGAGTAACACTCGCGCGGCATCATCGCCCGGCGCTGGTCGCCGGGCGCTGACACCCTCGGAGCGCCGCTGCGCGCTCCACCGTATTTGCATCATTCGAGGAAATACCCATGGAAATCACCGCTTCCCTCGTGAAGGAACTGCGCGAGCGCTCCGGCGCCGGCATGATGGAATGCAAGAAGGCCCTGACCGAGAACGCGGGCAACATCGAAGCTGCCGCCGACTGGTTGCGCAAGCAGGGTCTGGCCAAGGCCGACAAGAAGGCCTCGCGCGTGGCCGCTGAAGGTCGCGTGGCGCTGGCGCTGGCCGACGGCAAAGGTCTGCTGGTCGAGCTGAACTGCGAAACCGATTTCGTTGGCAAGGACGACAACTTCGTCAAGTTTGCCGGCGCCGTGGCAGCCGCGGCGGTTGCCGCTGGCAGCGCCGACGTCGAGGTGATCAAGGGCCTGAAGCTGGCCGATGGCAGCACCGTGGACGAGACCCGTCAGGCGCTGGTCGCCAAGATCGGCGAGAACATGCAGGTGCGTCGCGCGGCGCTGGTCAGCGCGCCGATCGTCGGTTCCTATGTGCACAGCAACAACAAGCTGGGCGTGCTGGTGGCGATGGAAGGCGGCAACGCCGAGCTGGCCAAGGGCATTGCCATGCACATCGCGGCGATGAATCCGCAGTACCTGGACATGAGCCAGATCCCGGCCGACGTGATGACGCGCGAGCGCGACATTGCGATGGAACAGTCCAAGGATTCGGGCAAGCCGCCGGAAATCCTGGAGAAGATGATCCAGGGCAAGATCCGCAAGACGCTCGCCGAGCAGACGCTGCTGGGTCAGGCTTATGCCGCCCCGGATGCCAATGGCATGGGCGTCGAGGAAGCGCTGAAGAAGGCGGGGGCCAAGGTGCTGTCCTTCGTCCGCATCAACGTCGGCGAAGGCATCGAGAAGAAAGAAGAGAACTTCGCCGAAGAAGTGATGAAGCAGGTCCAGGCGAGTCAGTAAGCAGTACGCGAAGGCCCCGGAATCGGGGCCTTCGTTTAGGTGGCAAGGTCAATCACAGAGGTCATGCATGAGCAGCACACCCCCGGTTTACCGTCGCATTCTGTTGAAGTTGAGCGGCGAAGCGCTGCTGGGGGGCGAGGACTACGGCATTGATCCAGCGGTATTGCAACGACTGGCAGCCGAGATCATCGAGGTCTCCAAATCTGGCGTGCAGATGGGTCTGGTGGTCGGGGGCGGCAACATCTTCCGCGGCGTCGGTCTGGCCAAGAGCGGCATGGATCGCGCCACCGCAGATCACATGGGCATGCTGGCCACGGTGATGAACTCGCTGGCGCTGCAGGACGCGATCGAGAAGCAGGGCGCCAACTGTCGCGTGATGAGTGCGATCAAGATCAATGAAGTCTGCGAGGACTACATCCGTCGCCGCGCCATCCGCCATCTGGAGAAGGGCCGCATCGTCGTGTTCGCCGCCGGCACCGGCAATCCCTTCTTCACCACCGATTCGGCGGCCGCGCTGCGCGCCATCGAGATCAACGCCGACCTGATGTTGAAAGCCACCAAGGTCGATGGCTTGTACACCGCCGATCCGGTCAAGGATCCGACTGCCGTTCGCTACGACAAGATCAGCTACGACGCCGCCATCGAGCGCAAGCTGGCGGTGATGGACACCACGGCCTTTGCCTTGTGCCGCGACTACCGCATGCCGATCCGCGTCTATGACCTGCATCAGCGCGGCGATCTGATGCGCATCGTGCGCGGCGAACCGGTCGGCACGCTGGTCGATCAGAACGGCTGAGCGGCCTCGGGCGCCTGGTATCCGCCTGCGTGGCGCCGCACCCCGGCGCCCGCGCCCTCGCTATACTCCGCCGCCAATCCCAGGTGGCAACAAGGAAGGAATCCCATGGCAACGACCCTGCCTGCGATCAAGGCGGACGCCGAATCGCGCATGAAGAAATGCATCGAAGTCCTCAAGCAGGAGCTGATGAAGCTGCGCACCGGGCGCGCCTCGGCCCAGCTGCTGGACCATCTGCGCGTGGATTACTACGGCAGCGAGGTGCCGATCTCGCAGGTCGCGAATGTCTCGGTGGCCGATGCCCGCACGATCACCGTGCAGCCTTGGGAAAAAGCCATGGTCGGCGCCGTCGAGCGCGCCATCATGACCTCCGATCTGGGCCTGACGCCCAACACGGCAGGCCAGATGATCCGCATCGTGCTGCCGCCGCTGACCGAACAGCGCCGCAAGGAACTCGCCAAGGTCGTCGCCCATGAGGGCGAGAACGCCAAGGTCGCGGTGCGCAACGTGCGTCGCGATGCCAATCACCATTGCAAAGAACTGCTCAAGGCCAAGCTGGCGACCGAAGACGAGGATCGCAAGGCCGAAGAGGACATCCAGAAGCTGACCGATCGCTACGTCAAGGAGATCGATGCGGTGGTCAAGCACAAGGAAGATGAGTTGATGCAGCTTTGACCGGACCGGTCGTGCACATGGGCGCGGCGGACGGCGGGCGCATTCCTCGGCATATCGCCATCGTGATGGACGGCAACGGACGCTGGGCCACCCAGCGCAAGCGTCCGCGCGCCTTCGGTCACCGCGCCGGTGTGCAGGCCGTGCGTCGGGTGATCGAGGCCTGCATCCGCCATGGCGTGCAGGCTTTGACCCTGTTTGCCTTCAGCAGCGAAAACTGGTCGCGACCGCCCAGTGAAGTGCGGCATCTGATGGACCTGTTCCTGCGCGCGCTGCGCAAGGAAGCGCGCGAGCTGGCTGCCAACGGCGTCAGTCTGCGCATCATTGGCGAGCGCGGGCGCTTCTCGGCCGATCTGCAGGCGGCGATGGCCGCGGCCGAGGCCTGTGCGGTGGCCACGCCGCGACTGACGCTGAACATCGCCGTCAACTACGGCGGGCGCTGGGACATCGTCAACGCGGCGCGCGCCCTGGCGCGGGCGGCGGTGGCTGGCGAAGTGGACCCGGCGGCGATCGATCAGGCCAGCTTCGAGCGCTTTCTCTCGCTGACGGCATTGCCGGAACCGGATTTGTTCATCCGCACCGGCGGCGAGTCCAGGATCAGCAACTTCCTGCTCTGGCATCTGGCCTACACGGAGCTCTATTTCACGCCGGTGCTGTGGCCGGACTTCGATGACGCTGCTTTCGCCGCCGCGCTTGCCGAGTACGCGCAGCGCGAGCGCCGGTTTGGCAAGACCAGTGCCCAGATTCAGGCCGGCGAGGTGGTGCATGGCTGAGGGTGCTCGCATGCGTTGGTTCGCCGATGCCGGCCTGCGCGCCCGGGTTTACACGGCGCTGCTGCTGGCGCCGATCGCCATCGCAGCGGTCCTGTTGTTGCCCAGCACCTGGTTTGCGGTCGCCTTCGGCGTCGTCCTGTGCATGGGCATTTGGGAATGGACGCGCGTGATCGGCTTCCGTCGCCGCCGGCTGCAACTGCTGGTGGTGGCGATCAATGGCGGCATCATGCTGGCGCTGCTGGCGCTGAATCCGGGTGCTTGGCTGTTGCCGATCGCCGGCGTCGGCGTGGTTTGGTGGTGCCTGGCGATCATCTGGCTGCGCGCCTTTGATTTCGCTGCCGCACCGACCCGGATCAATCTCGAGATCAAGATCCTGGTGGGATCGGCGATGGTGGTCCCGGCCTGGGTGTCGGCCTGGCTGATCCATCGCGAGCCCGATCATGGTCCCTGGTGGACGCTGTTCGTGCTGATGCTGATCTGGGTCGCCGATGTGGCCGCCTATTTCTCCGGGCGGCGTTTTGGCCACCACAAGCTGGCGCCGCGGATCAGCCCGGGCAAAACCCGCGAGGGCGTGTACGGAGCCCTGGTGGGGACCAGCCTGTTTGCCGCGGCCGCCGGGTGGTTCATCAAGCCGGTGCCAGTCGGCCACCTGCTGCTGATCGTGCTGGCGACGGTGACCGTGTTGTTCTCCATCGTCGGTGATCTGTTCGAGAGCCTGATCAAGCGCCAGGCGAATTTGAAGGACAGCGGCTCGCTGCTGCCCGGTCATGGCGGCATGCTCGACCGCATCGACAGCGTGCTGGCGGCCCTGCCGATCTTCGTCTGCGGCCGCTATCTGATCGGCCTATGAAGCGGATCTGTCTGCTCGGCGCGACCGGCTCGATCGGTCGCAGTACGCTGGACCTGATCCAGCGCCATCCGGATCGCTTCCGCCTGCAGGTGGCGGTGGCGGCACGCGATGACGCGGCGATGGCCGATTTGTGCCTGCAGCACCGCCCCGAGCAGGCGGTGATGGCCGATGCGGACGCCGCCGCGCGCCTGCATGCGCGCCTGTCCGCGCTCGGGCTGCACACCAGCGTTGCGGCTGGCGCTGCGGCAGTGGCCGCGGCGGCGGCGGATGCCTCGGTCGATGTCGTCGTGGCGGCGATCGTTGGCGCGGCAGGGTTGGCACCCACGCTCGCGGCGGCGCGCGCCGGCAAACGCATCCTGCTGGCCAACAAGGAAGCGCTGGTCTGCGCCGGCGATCTGTTCATGCGCGAGGTCGCCGCCGGCGGCGCAACCCTGTTGCCGATCGACAGCGAGCACAACGCGATCTTCCAGTGTCTGCCGGGCAGCGCCGAACGCCCGGCGCCCGGCGTAAGACGGCTGTGGCTGACCGCCAGCGGCGGCCCCTTTCGCGGCTACACGCGCGAGCAACTGGCGGCGGTGACGGTCGCCCAGGCTTGCGCCCATCCGAACTGGTCGATGGGCCCGAAGATCTCGGTCGACTCCGCCACCTTGATGAACAAGGGCCTCGAGGTGATCGAGGCACATCATCTGTTTGCCCTGCCGGCCGAGCGTATCCGCGTGCTGATCCATCCGCAGAGCACGCTGCACTCGCTGGTGGAGTACACCGACGGCAGCTTCCTCGGCCAACTGGGCAGTGCCGACATGCGCATTCCGATCGCGCATGCGCTGGCCTGGCCCGAGCGCGTCGAGTCGGGTGCGCCGACGCTGGATCTGGCGGCGCTGGGGCGCCTCGATTTCTCGGAACCCGATGTCGACGCCTTTCCCTGCCTGCGCCTCGCCTACGCGGCACTGGCGGCGGGCGGCACGGCGCCGGCGGTGCTGAACGCCGCCAACGAGGTGGCGGTCGCTGCATTTCTGAACGGCAGCCTGCGCTTTTTGGAGATCGCCAGTACCGTTAACGAGGCTTTAAATGCGATTGCACTATCGTCGGCGCAGTCGCTGGATGCCGTACTGGCTGCCGATGCGCAGGCCCGCCAGCACACGCAGCGGCTGATCCACACCCGACAACGGAGTTGAGATGGATCTTGCCTTGGGCATGATTTTCTGGTTTCTGGTGGCCACCAGCCTGCTGGTGACCTTCCACGAGTTCGGTCACTTCTGGGTGGCCCGGCGTTGCGGCGTGAAGGTGTTGCGCTTCAGCGTGGGCCTGGGCAAGCCGCTGTGGAGCCGCCGCGGCAGCGATGGCACCGAGTACGTCATCGCCGCAATTCCGCTCGGCGGCTACGTCAAGATGCTGGACGAGCGCGATGCCGACGTCAGCCACGCGGAGCTCTCGCGCGCCTTCAACCGCAAGCCGGTGCTGCAGCGCATCGCCATCGTCGCCGCCGGTCCCGTGTTCAATCTGATCTTCGCAGTGTTTGCCTTTTGGCTGATGCTGACCGTCGGTGTGCGCGACTACGCGCCGTATGTGGGCGATGCTTCCGGTCTGGCGCAGCGCTCAGGTCTGCAGCACGGGGATCTGATCCTGGCGGTTGACGGTCAGTCCACCAACAACTGGACCGATGTGCTGGTGGAGTTGACGACGCGCGCCTACCGCGGCGAGCGCGTCGATGTGGACGTGCGGCGCGAGGCCGGCGATATCGTCACCCGACAGATCGATCTCGGCGATCTGGGCGAGCGCGTCGACGAAGAAAAGTTTTTTGCGCAGCTCGGTCTGACGCCCTGGCATTGGTCACCGGCGCCGATCGTCGGCTACCTGCAACCGGGCTCGCCCGCCGAGCAGGCCGGATTGCAGCTCGGTGATCGCGTCCTCGCGGTCAGCGGCGTCTCCACGCCACTGTTCGTCGACATGCGCAAGGCAATCCAGACCGCGGCCCAGGCCAGCCAGGGGCGGGTGGAGTTGCTGATCGAGCGCGATCGTCAACAGCAGACGCTGCAGATCACCGCCCAGCAGGTTCAGGACGGGGAGCAGTCCGCCTGGGTCATCGGCCTGGGGCCGGAGATGCGTGACGCCATTCGGCGCGCCGGACCGCTGGCGGCACTGCCGCAGGCGGTTTCCGAGACTTGGCGCATGACCCGCGCCAGCTTCAAGGTCATTTACCACATGCTGGTCGGCGATGCCCAGTTGAAGAATGTGTCCGGTCCGATCAGCATCGCGCAGTTCGCCAACGATTCGGCGAAGGCAGGCTTCAGCACCTTCATGCGCTTTCTGGCGCTGATCAGTCTGAGCCTGTGCATCATGAACCTGCTGCCCATCCCGATCTTGGATGGCGGTCACTTGTTGTATTACTTTATCGAATGGGTGAAAGGCAGCCCGCTGAGTGATCGCGCGCAAGCCGTGGGCCAGTATCTGGGCATGGGAGCACTGCTGGCACTGATGTGTCTGGCGTTCTTCAATGACTTCAGCCGGATGCTTCCCTCGTAGTGCCTGCCACCCATCGAGACCACGCAAACCGCATCTACAAGCACAACGCGTGGCTCCCCTGACGACGATACGCCCTGAGGCTTTGCGCGCATGAAAAAGTTGGTCGCGTCCATCTTGTTGGCACTCTCCACCAGCGTCGCGCTGGCCGCCGATGACTTTGTCATCAGCGACATCCGCGTCGATGGTCTGGAGCGCATCTCCGCCGGTACCGTGTTCACCTATCTGCCGGTGCAGAAGGGCGATCGCCTCGACCGCGCTCGCTCCTCCGAAGCGCTGCGCGCCTTGTACAAGACTGGCTTCTTCAAGGACGTGCGACTGGACCGTCAGGGCGACATCCTGGTGATCACGGTGCGCGAGCGGCCGGCGATCGCGAAGATCGAGCTGATCGGCAACAAGGACATCAAGACCGAAGAGCTGACCAAAGGCCTGAACAACATCGGCCTGTCCGAAGGTGAGACCTACGACGAGCTCAACCTGGAGCGGGTGACGCAGGAACTGACCCGCCAGTACAACAATCGCGGCAAGTACAACGTGCGCATCACGCCCTCGGTGCGCGAGCTCGACCGCAATCGCGTCGAGGTCAAGATCACCATCGCCGAGGGCAAGGCCGCCAAGATCAAGCACCTCAACATCGTCGGCAACCAGACTTTCACCGACGATGAAATTCGCGAAGAGTTTGAGCTCGACACCACCAACTGGCTGTCCTGGTACCGCCGCGACGACCAGTACTCGCGCGAAAAGCTCTCGGGCGATCTGGAAAAGCTGCGCGCCTACTACCTGGACCGTGGCTACGTGGATTTCGACGTCGAGTCGACCCAGGTCAGCGTCAGCCCGGATCGCCGCAACGTCTACGTGACGGCGAACATCAGCGAGGGCCAGGTCTACACCGTCGGTGATGTGCGCCTGACCGGCAAGTTCATCGTGCCGGAAGCCACTTTGAAGCGGCTGATCATGTTCAAGAGCGGCGAGACCTTCTCGCGCAAGAAGCTCGAACAAACCTCCGAGTACATGCAGAAGCTGCTCGGCAACTTCGGCTACGCCTTCGCCAACGTCTCGCCGATTCCCAATGTGGATCGCGACAAGCGGCTGGTCGACATTACCTTGCTGGTCGATCCCGGAAAGCGCGTCTACGTGCGCCGGATCAGCTTCACCGGCAATACCAAGACGCTGGACGAGGTGCTGCGCCGCGAGATGCGCCAGTTCGAGGGCGGTTGGTACAACCAGGCCGCGATCGACCGCTCCAAGGTGCGCCTGGAGCGTCTGGGCTTCTTCAAGAAGGTCGAACTGGAAACGCCCAAGGTGGCCGGCAGCGACGATCAAGTCGACATCGTCGTCAAGGTCGAAGAGCAGCAGACCGGCAACTTCCAGTTCGGTGTCGGCTATTCCGAGCTGCAGGGTGCGATCCTGTCGGTGGCGCTGTCCTTCGACAACTTCCTCGGCACCGGCAATCGCATCGGCTTTGCGGTCAGCAACAACAACATCTACAAGCGCTTCGATGCTTCCTACTACAACCCGTACTACACCGACGAGGGCGTCGCGCGCGGCTTCAATCTGAGCTATCGCGAGCTGGATTCGGCGCAGGCCAACATCGCCAGTTACACCTCGAACATCGCGCAGGTTGGCGCCACCTACGGCATTCCGCTGTCGGAGTACGACCGCATTCAGTTCCGGGTGTCGGCTGAGCACAGTCAGATCGACATTTTCCCGGGGATCACGCCAGCCGAGTACATTCCCTTCGTGCTTGACAACCGTACCTTCAACTCCTGGCGCCTGGAAACCTCCTGGTTCCGCGACAGCCGCAACAAGTTCTTCTCGCCGACCGCGGGTTCGTTGACCAAGTTCGTCGGTGAACTCACGCTGCCGCCCAGCGAACTGCAGTACTACAAGGTCAACGCCCAATATCAGCGCTATTTCCCGCTGACCACCAACTTCACGCTGATGATCAACGGCGAGATTGGCTACGGCGATGCTTACGGCGGCGACAAGAAGGACCTGGGCCTGCCGTTCTGGGAGAACTACTACTCCGGCGGCGTGCGCTCGGTGCGTGGTTTCCGCGACAACACCTTGGGTCCGCGGCTGTCGGCCTCGGGCGAGTTGTTGCCGGTGGGCGGCGCGCTCAACGTGATCGGCAACGTCGAATTCCTGTTCCCGACGCCCTTCACCAAGGGCTCCGACACCATCCGCCTCGGCTGGTTCTTCGATGTCGGCAACGTCTACAAGGACTTCAACGCCTTCGATGCCAGCGAGCTGCGTTACTCCACCGGTTTGACCATGCAGTGGCGCGCGCCGGTCGGACCGATCATCATCAACCTGGCGTATCCGCTGAACGCTAAGGACGGTGACGATGTCGAACGTATCCAGTTCTCCTTCGGTCAGCAGTTCTGAGGCGCTGCGGCGCCGGTAAGCCACGGCCATGGGTACGGCCACCCGCCCGCCACCGCGCCTGCCTCGCGCGTTGGCGGCGCTCGCGCTGTGGCTGGTCGCCGCAGCGCTGGCGGCGCAGCCGGCGCAGCTGCGGATCGGCTATGTGGACATGCAGCGGGTGATCCGCGAGGCCAGCGCGTTCACCGAGGGGCGCAAGCAGCTGACCGAGGAGTTCGCCGATCGCGATCGCGCCCTCAAGCTGGAGCAGGCGCGACTGTTGGAGTTGCAGGCGCGCCGTGATCGTGAACTGGACACGCTGTCGAACGCCGAGTTGACCCAGCTGCGGCGCGAGATCGACACGCTGGACAACACCATCCAGCGACGCAAGAACGAGCTGCAGAAGCTGCTGGTGCAACGCATGAAGGAAATCACGGCGAGCATCGATCAGAGCGTCCGCGAGGAGATCGCGGCCTTTGCCCGCGCCGAGGGTTACGATTTGGTGCTGACCGACGGTGTGGGCTTCGCCAGTCCGCGCCTGGATGTCACCGATGCAATCCTGAAGCGCGTGAACGCGCGTACTGCCGGACAAGCGCCGCGATGAGGGCCTGGACGCTGCAGGAACTGGCGACCGCGCACGGTCTGGAACTGCACGGCGATGGCGCGACCTTGATTCAGGGCGTCGGCACGCTGGAGGCCGCCGTCCCCGGTCAGCTCAGCTTCCTGGCCAATCCCAAGTATCGCTCGCAGTTGCAGCAGACTCGCGCCAGCGCCGTGGTCGCCGGCGCCGATGCGGTGGCGGAAGCGCCCTGCGCCGTGCTGGTGGCGCGCAATCCTTACGCGGCGTTTGCACAGATGGCCGCCGCCTTCGAGCCACAGCCGAGCTATCCGGCGGGCATTCATCCCAGTGCGGTCATCGCCGCCGACGCGCAGGTGGCCGACAGCGCGCACATCGGCCCCTTTGTGTGCATTGGTGCGCGCAGCCGCGTCGAGGCGGGGGCGGTGGTCGGCGCTCACTGCGTCATCGGCGAGGATTGCGTGGTCGGCGCCGGCGCGCATCTGGTTGCGCGGGTCACGCTGGTCACGCGCGTGCGCCTCGGCCAGCGGGTGCTGGTGCACCCGGGCGCGGTGCTCGGGGCTGACGGCTTCGGGTTGGCGATGGATCGCGGACATTGGTTGAAAGTGCCGCAGCTGGGCGGTGTCGTGATCGGCGACGACTGCGAAATCGGTGCCAACACCACGATCGATCGCGGCGCGCTGGGCGATACCGTGCTGGAAGAGGACGTGCGCCTCGACAACCAGATCCAGATCGGCCACAACGTGCAGATCGGCGCGCACACGGCGATGGCAGGCTGTTCCGCTGTGGCGGGCAGTGCGCGCATAGGCCGCTACTGCCTGATCGGCGGCGGCGCTGGCGTGCTCGGGCATCTCAGCGTCTGCGACAAGGTGACGGTCACGGCGATGAGCCTGGTGACGCACTCGATCCGTGAGCCCGGCGAGTATTCGTCCGGTACGCCGCTCATGGATAATCGCGACTGGCGTCGCAGCGCAGTGCGCTTCAAGCAGCTCGACGAGCTGGCGCGGCAACTTTCGAACAGCAAACGGGACCGTTGAAATGACCGAAGAACTGAGCGTCCGGGCGGAGCTGCCCGTGGACGTGCGCCGCATTTTCGACATGCTGCCGCATCGCTATCCCTTTCTGCTGGTGGATCGCGTGCTCGCCTTCGAGGCCGGCAAGCGCTTGACTGCGCTGAAGAATGTGACCTTCAACGAGCCCTATTTCCAGGGTCACTTTCCCGGCAATCCGGTGATGCCCGGCGTGCTGATCCTGGAAGCGCTGGCGCAGGCCTGCGGCTTGCTGGTGCAACTGACTGCGGTCGAGCGCCCCGACACGCAGGCGCTGTTCTATCTGGTCAAGATCGACAAGGCGCGCTTCTCGCAGATCGTGCGACCGGGCGACCAGCTGATGCTGGAAGTCGAACAGAAGCGCATGGTGATGAAGATGGGGCAGTTCGTCTGCACGGCCAAAGTCGACGGCAAGGTCGTCGCCAGCGCCGAGGTGCTGTGTGCCGAGCGGGGGGCCTGATGGCGATTCATCCTACGGCGATCATCGATCCCAAGGCTGAACTCGACAGCAGCGTCAGCGTGGGCCCCTACGCGATCATCGGTGCGGGGGTGCGCGTCGGTGCCGACAGCAGCGTGGGTGCCCACGCCGTGCTCGAGGGCCCCACCACGATCGGCGCGCGCAACCGGATTTACGCCCACGCAGCGGTGGGCGGGGCGCCGCAAGACAAGAAATACGCGGATGAGCCCACCGAGTTGATCCTGGGCGACGACAACACCGTCCGCGAGTTCGTCACCATCAACCGCGGCACCGTGCAGGGCGGCGGCGCCACGCGCATCGGCCATGACAACTGGATCATGGCCTATGTGCACATCGCCCACGATTGCATCATCGGCGACCACACCATCCTGGCCAATTCGGTGGCGCTGGCCGGCCATGTCACCATCGAAGATTGGGCGATCCTCGGCGGTTATTCGCTGATCCATCAGTTCTGCAAGATCGGCGCGCACGCCTTCACCGGGATGGGCAGCAAGATCAATTGCGATGTGCCGCCCTACGTGGTGGTCGGCAGCGAGATGAGCGTGCCGCGCGGCATCAACACCGAAGGCTTGAAGCGGCGCGGCTTCAGCGCCGAGCAGATTGCCGCCATCCGGCGCGCCTATCGCACGCTGTACATGTCCGGGCTGCCGCTGGCCGAGGCGCGCGTCAAGCTGGAAGAACAGGCCGCCAGCGCGGCCGAGGTGCGCCGTTTCGTCGAGTTCATCGATCGCAGCGAGCGCTCGATTCTGCGGTGAGGCCGGCCTCGCCATGACGACCATCGCCCTGTGCGCCGGCGAAGCCTCGGGCGATCAGTTGGGGGCAGCGCTGATCGAGGCGCTGCGCGCGCGGCGCCCGGATTTGCGCTTCGTCGGCATCGGCGGTCCGGCCATGCGCGCCGCCGGCCTCGAGTGTTGGTACGAGGCCAGCGAGCTGGCGGTGATGGGGCTGGTGGAGGTGCTGCGGCATCTGCCCCGGCTGCTGCGCCTGCGCCGCGCCTTTCTGCGGCGGCTGGCCGAGGCGGCGCCGGCGATCTACATCGGCATCGATGCGCCCGACTTCAATCTGGGGATCGAGCGCCGGTTGAAGGCGCAAGGTACGCGCACCGTGCACTACGTCAGCCCCTCGATCTGGGCCTGGCGCCAGCAGCGTGCGCGCAGCATCGGTGCCTGTGCGGATCGCGTGCTGTGCCTGTTCCCTTTCGAGCCGGCCTTGTACCAGCGCTACGGCGTCGACGCGCGCTTCGTCGGTCATCCTTTTGCTGATGAACTGCCTTTGCAACCCGATCGCGCCGCCGCGCTTGCCAGTCTGGGCTTTTCTGCGGATACGCAGATTCTGGCGGTGCTGCCGGGCAGTCGCGGCGGCGAGATCCGCCGGCTGGCCGAGGACTTTTTGGACACTGCTCGCGCCTTTCTGGCGCACCATCCGGACTGGCGCGTGCTGATTCCCGCCGCGCGCCCGGCGCTGGCGGCCGAGCTGTCGGCGCGGCTGCGGCCGGCGGATGCGGACGCCATCCGCGTGATCGACGGCCAGATGCGGACGCTGCTCAGCGCCTGCCAGTTGGCGCTGGTGGCCTCGGGCACGGCAACGCTGGAGGCCGCCCTGTGCCAACGTCCCATGGTGGTGGCGTATCGGATCGCCCCGTTGACCTACTGGATCGTGCGCACCTTCGGTCTGCTGAAAGTGCGCAACTACTCGCTGCCGAACGTGCTCGCCGAGCGCGACCTGGTGCCGGAGATCAGCCAGGATGCGGTGCGCCCGCCGCAGCTGTTGGCGGCGCTGGAGCGCTGGCTGGCCGACCCGGCCGCGGTCGACGCCTACGTGGCCGAGTGCCGCGCCATCCATCAGCGGCTGCGCCTGCAGGCCAGTGCGCGGGCAGCCGAGGCGGCGCTCGAATGTCTGAGTTGATTGCCGGTATCGACGAAGCCGGTCGCGGACCACTGGCCGGGCCGGTGGTGGTGGCGGCGGTCATACTCGATCCGGCCCGCGCGATCGCCGGCCTGGGGGATTCCAAAGCGCTGTCGGCACGTACGCGCGAGGCGCTGGCGCCGCAGATCCGCGAGCGCGCGCTGGCGTGGTCGGTGATCGTGGTCGAGGCCGACGAGATCGATCGCATCAACATCTTTCAGGCGACCATGGCCGGCATGCGCCGCGCGGCGCAGGACTTGCGTCCGGCGCCAGTCCGAGTCCTCATCGATGGCAACAAGGTGCCGGCCGAGCTTGGTTTCCCGGCGCAGGCAATCGTCAAAGGCGATGCCAAGGAAGCCTGTATCGGTGCTGCGTCGATCCTCGCCAAGACCACGCGTGACCGCCTGATGCTGGCCCACGATGAACGCTATCCGGGCTACGGATTTGCGCAGCATTACGGCTATCCCACCCCGGAACATCTGGAGCGCCTGCGCGCGCTGGGGCCCTGCGCCATTCATCGCCGCAGCTATGCGCCGGTGCGTGATTGCCTGCAATCCGGTCTGTTCTGAGGTCCGTCAGGGCCGCGAGTCACCCGGACGCGGGCGTCCATACTGGTCGATCAGCACCAGGCCGGCCTGCGCCAGTTCGCGCAAGCGACTGCCGAAGCCGCCGCCGAAGTCCTCGGCGCGCGCGTGCGCCCGTGCGTGCACGATTGCCCAACCGTTGCGGCCGCCCGACTTGATCAGATACAGCGCGGCGTCGGCCAGCTCCAGCGAGAGGTTCCAATCCTCACTGTCGCTGCGGTCGGCCAACGCCGGATACAGCGCATAGCCGATTGAGGCGGTCAGCTGACTGCGCTGGTTGCCCGAGTGCACGAACTCCTGCGCGGAGATGCGCTGGCGCAGGTCCTCGCAAAAGGCGGCATCGGCGATCGATTCGGCGGGCATCACCAACATGAACTCCTCGCCGCCCCAGCGCAGCGGAATGCCGTTGGGACCGGCCAGATCGGTGAGCACCGCCGCCAGTTGCCGCAGCACCTCATCACCGGCCAGGTGACCGTGCAAGTCATTGACCCGCTTGAAGTGATCGAGGTCGATCAGCACGAAAGCCAGACGCTGCGGCTTGCCGCCAGTGCGCGTACGCCGCCAGTCCGCCATGAAGTTCGCCAGAAAGCGGCGATTGCGCAGGCCGGTCAAGGCGTCGGTATGCGACTCCTCGACAAGCGCACGATTGGCCGAACGCAGGCGCTCGTTGGCGCGATCGAGATCGGCCGTGCGCTGCAGGATCAGATCTTCCAGATAGCGCTCGCGACGGTTCTGGCGGCGCTGGTACACCCGCCATCCCAGCGCCGCCAGCGCCAAGGCCGCGGCGCCGGCCAGGGCGAGAAACCAGGGCGCGCGGTAGAACGGCGGCACCAGATGGAACTCGATCACCGCCGGGCTCGGGCTGTCGAGGCCGGCGCTGCTGGTCGCCACCGCTTCGAAACGGTAGTGACCCGGCGGCAGATTGGTGTAGTAGGCCACGCGGCGCTCGCCGGCGCTGCGCCAGCGCTCGTCGTATCCCAGCAAGCGGTAACGGAAGCGCAGGCCGGTGGGATCCTGCAGGGCGAGCCCCGCGTACTGGATCGCCACATCGCCGCTGCGGCCGTCGAGCTCCAGCGCCGCACCGCCCTCGTAGCGGGCGCCCAGGTGCTCCACGGTTTCGATCACTGCTGGCGGTGCCAGCGCACTGCGGCGAATGCGGCCGGTATCGAGGCGCAGCACGCCATCCAGCGTCGGCAGCCAGACGCTGCCATTGATTCGGGCGATACGTGCCTGCGCGCCGCCGTTGCAGCAGCGCGAGCGCAGCGCGCCGGGGTGCGAGCCACCAGTCTGCACCACCATGTCGGCGAGCAGGCGGCCGCCGTCCTGGTAGTAGCGCTCCAGATCGCCCAGCGCGATGCGGTACACGCCCTCGGGACTGGTCACGTACAGCCAGCCGGCGTCGGTGCTGGCGGCGAAGGCCGAGTTGTAGGGCAGGCCTTCGGTGCTGGTGATCTGGCGGAAGCGGCCGGGGGTGCCGACGAACAGTCCGGCGTCCATCGAGGTCACGATCACGCGGGCGCCGCGCCAGGGCGTGACCGAGGTCACCAGCGCGCTGGCCAGCGCCGGCGGGTCGTTCATGCGCTCGAAGTGTTCTTCCACGCCCAAATACAGGCCGCGCTCGGTGCCCACCCAGAGTTCATCGCGCTGGGTCTGCATCAGCGAGCGGATGCGCGGCTCCGCCAGGCCTTGTTCGATGCCAAAGGCGCGTAGCGAGGTCGGATCAGACTGGTACAGACCCTGGCTGGTGCCGATCCAATAGCGCGTGGGCGTGATCTCGACGAAGGCGCGTACGCTGGCCTGTGCCAGTGCTTCCCACTGCGGATCGCGCTCCAGGCCGCGCTCGCTCCAGCGTGCCATGCCGGCGCGGGTGCCGATCAGAAAGTCGCCGTTGCTGCTGCGAAACAGGTTGTACACCGAGGGGTCGGGCAGGGCGCGCGTGCTGCCGACCATCTGGATGCGGCCGTCCGGCAGCAGATGCTCGATCCCGGTGTTGGTGCCTATCCACAGATTGGCCTGATCGTCGCTGCTGACGCTCCAAACGAAGCGATCGGAGAGCCCGTCTTCCACGCTGATGCGGCTGACCCAGCCGTTCCACAGGCGCGACAGGCTGTGGGTCAAGCTGCCGATCCACAGATTGCCCTCGCGATCTTCAAACACGCTGGCGATCCAGGCGGTGGCTTCGAGCGCCGTGGTGGCGCACAACTCCAGTCCGCGGCGCGGGTGGTAGCGATACAGGCCTTCGGTGGTGCCGATCCACAAATTGCCGTCGTTGTCGCGGTAGAGCGCCTCGATGCGGCTGCTGGCGAGCGGCCGCGCCCAGTCCGGGACCGACCAGTCAGACTCGACCAGCCGATACAAGCCGCGGCGGGTCGCCGCGTACAGGCCATCGCTGCCGGCCAGCAGGGCGTTGACCGCCGGTGCGTCATTGCCGCCCGGCAGCGGCAGTGCGCGCGTCTGGTCTTTGCGCAGTTCGTGGACGACGCCGTTGCCGCCGGCGTAAATGGTGTGGCCCACCAGTGCCAGTGCGCGCACTGCCTCGCCAGTCAGTGCTACTGGCGTGACCTGCCCATCGTGCAGCCGGAACAGCCCGGACTCGCTGCCGATCAGCAGATCGGCGCCGTCGTTGAACAATGCGCTGACGGCGACGTCGCGACCCGGCAGCAGATCGAGCGTACTCCAGTGGTTGTCCTGCAACCGGGTCAGGCCGCGGCTGGACGCGAACCACAGACTGCCGTCGCTGCCGAGGTGCACGCGATCGATGATGTTGGCGCGCAGTTCGGGCGTGCTCTCGAGGTTGTAGACGCGGAAGCGCACACCATCGAAGCGGGCGATGCCATTCTGGGTGGTGACCCACAGGTAGCCAGTGCTGTCCTGCGTCATCGACAGCACCGAGAGCTGCGGCAGCCCGTCTTCGATGTTCCAGTTGTCGTAGACGTAGTGGCGGAAGGCCTTGTCGGCATCCAGCGCGGTGGCCGCGCTCGCGTACACGAGCAGCAGGCCGGCGATGAGCCAGCCGATCCTCGTTCGGAATGCACGTGTATGCGCGGTCTTCACCCGATGCATGACGTCGCTTGCACAATACTTCGCAGTGTAGCCGGAAGCCGCACACGCGGTGGCGCCCACAGCGCCTGCCGATTCCGCATACTTCGCTCCCTCGCGTCCAGCCCGAACCCTGATGTACAGCAGAACCAGCGAACCCGTGAAATTCGAGCGCGACTGCGCGGCCGTCATGGTGCCGAGCGGCGAAGCGGTGCAACTGCCGGCTGGCAGCGTCGGCTATATCACCCAGGCGCTGGGCGGCAGCTTCACGGTCTACGTGGAGGGCAATCTGTTCCGCATTGCCGGCACCGATGCCGATGCCATTGGCAAGCCGCCGCTGGCGATGCCAGCCTTGCCGGAGGGCGCCACCGACCACGATGTGGAAGTGCTGCTGTGGGAGCAGTTGCGCACCTGTTATGACCCGGAGATTCCGGTCAACATCGTCGAGCTGGGACTGGTGTACGAGTGCAATCTGTTCCGCACCGACGATGGCCAGCGCCGCGTCGAGGTCAAGATGACGCTGACGGCGCCCGGTTGCGGCATGGGCGATACGCTGGTCAGCGATGTGCGCTCCAAGCTGGAGTTGATCCCGACTGTCACCGAGGCCGATGTGGAACTGGTGTTCGACCCGCCCTGGAATCAGGGAATGATGTCGGAAGCCGCGCGTCTGGAAACCGGAATGATGTAGTCACACGGTCTGAGGGTGGCAGTCGCCAGCCGCCCTTGATCGTGATCAGTGCGGCCGCGCACCGGTGCGCACAGCATCCAGTCACCTGCCGGAACGCCGGCTAGCGATTGGAGAACTTCATGATTCGACTGGTGACGGGTGACATCCTGCTGAGCAAGGCCCAGGTGATTGCGCACGGGGTGGCCCCCAATGATCCGCACGCGCAGGGTCTGGCGCATGCGCTGCGCGAGCAGTGGCCGGCGATGTACAAGGACTTCCGCCACTATTGTCAGACGCGCCATCCGGAATCCGGCAGTGCCTGGACCTGGAGTGGCGCCGGCGACACCCATCTGGTGAGCCTGTTCACCCAGGACGGCAGCTACGATCACGGCGGCAAGCCGGGCAAAGCCACGCTGGCGCATGTCAACCACGCGCTGCGCGCACTCGCCCACGAGATCGAGCGCGAGGGCTATACCAGCGTCGCGCTGCCGCGCCTCGCGACCGGTGTCGGTGGTCTGGACTGGGACGAGGTGCTGCCCTTGATCGAGGCACAGCTCGGCAAGTTGAACATCCCGGTGCTGGTGTATGCGGTCTACAAGCCGGGCGTCGCGGCTGACGAGAAGCTGCCGGCGCGTCAGGCGGCCTGATCGTTACGGCGCGGTTCCGATCGCGCGCACCGTCACGCGATCGGAACTGCCGGCGTCGTCGAGGGCGATCAACTGGTGATCGCCGTCGCGCTGGATGACGATGCGGATGCGCTGATCGCCCTGGCTTTGCGCCACCAGGCGGTCATCGAGCAACCACAGGATGCGGCTGTCGCTGCCGAGCGCCTGTACCTCCAGCGTCAGTGGCCCGCGTCGCTGTCCGGGGTTGCGCACAATGCTGCCGTCGCTGACGCCGGCAATCCGCAGTCCCGTGGAGTACTCGTCGGGCGCACAGCCGGGGGCGAGCGCCGGCAATGCCGAGCGGCGCTTCAGACTGCCGCGCAACCAGGGGTAGGCCAGCGCCGGCCAGCGGGCGATGGTGACTTGCTCCGAGTCCGCGCGCAGGCAGCTCAAATTGAGTCGGGCGCCGCTGCGGCGATCACGCCAGTACTGCAATCGTCCGCCGTGCCAGACCGCCGCATCGCGGTCGGCGAAGGTGGGAGGCACGGTGCCGTTCAGCACACCGGCTTCCAGCGTGCGCTGACACAGTTCCGGCGGCGTTTCTGTCTGCGCAGCGCCGAGCGGCCAGCAGATGCGGATTTCACTGACGCTGGCCGGCGCCGGGGCAACGAAACGCCGCTGCTGGTGTGGCAGCGAGTCCACCGTTTCCACCAGCAGCGGCAGCGCGGTGATGGCGCCGTACTGACCCGGTAGCGGCGTGCCGTCCGGCCGTCCGATCCAGACGCCGACGACGTACTCCGGCGTCACCGCCAGCGCCCAGCTGTCGCGGAAGCCGTAGCTGGTGCCGGTTTTCCAGGCCATGCTGACGCGGCTGGCGCTGTCGAACTGCTGCACGGCGTAGCTGTCACTCGGCGCGCGTTCCAGCATCCGCCGAACCAGCCACGCAGCGCCGGCGCTCAGCAGATGGTGCTCCACCAGCGGCTCGCCAGCGTGTAGGCGCACGCGCGCTGCGCGGCCCTCGCGCGCCAGCGCGGCGTAGGCGCCGACCAATTCCTCCAGCGTGGTCGCGGCGCCGCCGAGGATCAACGACAGATTGGGTCGCGCGCCCGCGCCCATGCGCAGACGCAGGCCGGCATTCTCCAGCGCCGCCGCGAAGCGCACCACGCCGATGCGCTCCAGCAGGTCAACGGCCGGTACGTTGAGTGATTGCCGCAACGCCTGGGTGGCGCTGACCGGGCCCTGGTACTGCTCCATGAAGTTGCTGGGCTGATAGCCGTCGAAGGACTGCGGCGCATCGACGAGCAGACTGGCGCTGTGGATCAGCCCCTGGTCGAGTGCCATGCCGTACAAGAACGGCTTCAGCGTCGACCCCGGCGAGCGCGCGGCGCGCACCATGTCCACGTGGCCGGCACCATCGCCATCGAGCAGATCGGCGGAGCCGACGTAAGCGCGTGCCAGCATGCTGGCGTGCTCGACCACCAGGACTGCGATCGAGGTGCGCGCCGGCAATCGACGTCGGTAGGCACTGACCCGAGCCTCGATGCGCGCCTGCAGCTCGGCGGCAATGCTGGTGCGCACGGTATCGCCCAGACTGCGCACGCGCTGCGCCAGCAGCGGTGCCCGCATCGGTGCCTCCAGGCGACGCGCAGCGACTTGCTCGATACGCGCATCGGCAGCACGCGCCGCGCTCCACACACCCAGTTGCTGCAAGCGTGAGATCACCTTGTCGCGCGCCTGCTGCGCCCGCTCGGCGTGCCGATCCGGACGCCAGCGCGTCGGCGCCTGCGGCAGCACGACCAGCAGCGCGGCCTCGGCGTCGCTAAGCTCGCTGGCGGATTTGCCGAGATAAGCGTGGCTGGCCGCCTGCACGCCCTCGATGGCGCCGCCAAAAGGCGCCAGATTGAGGTACATCTCCAGGATCTCGTACTTGTCGAAGCGCCACTCCAACTGCAGCGCGCGCAGCATCTGTCGCAGTTTGCCGATCGGCGTGCGCGGAATCGGCTCCAGCATTCGCGCCACCTGCATGGTCAGCGTCGATCCGCCCGAGATCACCCGTCCATGCAGAAGGCCCTGCGCCAGCGCGCGCAGCAGGCTGGCCGGGTTGACGCCCGGATGGCGGAAGTACCAGCGATCCTCGTAATGCAAGAGCGCGCTCAGATACACCGGCGCAACCTCATCCAGGCGGATGCGATAGCGCCAGACGCCGCGGCTGTCGGCAAAGGCGCGCAGCGGGCTGCCGTCGCGCGCCAGCACCAGCACGCTGCCGGGTTCGGTCAGGCGCGCGAGTGGCGGCGGGAAGCACCAATCCAGCCCCAGCAACAGCGCGGCTACACCGAGGGCGGCGCCGAGCAGGCGCCGCAGCCATGGCCGCATTCAGCCGCCCTTCGCCGGCAGGGCCGACACCACCTCGATGCGCGGCACTGGCGGCGCCGCCTGCGTGCGCAGCTGCGGTCGGTACATGTCCTCGACCTGCGCGCCGGGCACGGCGTAGTCGCCGGGCGACACCGCGCGCACCAGGTAATAGAGATGCACCGGCGTGCCCGGATCCACCGAGATCGCGGCCACATAGCGATCCTCGCGGTACTCCTGGTAACGCACATTGGCGGAGTAGTCGCGCCACTCGTCCAGCTGCGTGCCGTCGATCACCATCTGCGCCAACTGGCGGGTATCCAGCAGGTTGAGGTTCTCAATCTCCAGGCCCCCGGGCAGCAGATCGACCACCAGTGCATCGGCGAGGCGCTCGTCGGCGTCCACCACCAGATGCACGACCAAGCCCTCGCCCTCCTTCAGACTGCCGCCGGTGTAGGGGCTGCCGTCGTGCCGGAACCAGCGCGCGGACAGGCGCACGCCGGTGTTGGGCGTGGGGCTGGGATGGCGCGGGACGCCGATGCTGTCGAGCACCACATAGGCCGGGCCGGCGCTGTCGATACGCAGCTGCGGCGATTGCGCCAGCTGGGCCAGATCCAGATCGCGACTGAACCAGCCGGTGGTGCTGAAGTCCTGCGCTTCGCCGCCCAGCACGAGGGCGCCGCGCAGCGGCGCAGCTTGCCCGCCGCCGAGCGCGCGCGCCAGCTTGAGCAGGGCGATCTGGTCCTGGGTGCTGAGCGAGGACTTGCCGCGCGCCTCGCGCGCCACATCGAGGATGCGACCGCGCTCGCTGGCCGGCAGCAGACCCTGTTCGAGTGCGAGCGCCAGCGTGGCGGCGCGATCACCGAGGCCGCTCGAGTAGTCGCCCCAGAACTCCTCGCCGCGCGCGTAGACGCTGCCGAGCGCCAGGGTCGCGGCGCCCTCGGCGCGCGGCTGATCGCCGGCCAGCTTCAGCGCCGCGGCCAGTCGCATCAGCACCAGCGGACCACGTGCGGCCTCGCGGTGATGGTCGTACAGGTTGCGCAGGGTGCCGAGCGGCGCTTGATTGACGCGCGCCAACACGAGGGCCGCATGCGCATTGAAGGCCAGCTGGGCGTGATCGGAACTGTCGCCCCAGGCGCGTTCCCAGGCCACCGTGCCGCCGGAGAGCAGATCGTCGCGCACGCGTTCCAGCGAGCGCTGCAGCAATCGGGCCGGGACCTTGAACCCGGCAGTCTGCGCGTCCTCCAGGAACTCGATGACATAGGGCGTCAGCTGCGGATCGCTGTAGCCATTGCTGCCCGGCCAGTAGGCGTAGTGGCCGTTCTCCAGTTGCATCGAGCCTATGCGGTCGAGCGCGGCGGCGACGTTCTGATCGCGCTGCGCCGCCTCGCTGGCGGGCTGTGTCGAGTTGGCCGGATCCCTGAGCACCCAGGCGTAACCCTTGCTCGTGGTCTGCTCGATGCAGCCGTAGGCATAGCGCGCCAGATCGTCCAGCAGGCCCGACACCGGCAACGGCAGCTGCGCCGACGCGCTGACCCGCGTGCGCACCGTCGACGGCAGCCAGTCCTTGACGTTCACGCTGAGCGGCAGCGTCGACGGACTCTTGGGTTCCAGCCACTCCAGGCGCCGTTCCGGCATGGCGATCGCGCGCACCGCGAGCTCGTACTCACGCGAGAGCGTCAAACCCTCGCCGCGGATCGCCAGCTGCAGGCGACCGATGCCGGCATCGTCCCCGGCCAGCAGTCGGAACTGCAGCGTCCGCCGTTCATCGGCGTCCAAGGTCAGCGTTTGCTGCGCCTGATCGATGCTGATCGGCGCCGAGGCGGTCCAGTTCAGACGCAGTGCCTGGCGTTGCCCGGACAGGTTGTGCAGCTCCAGCGTCAGCGCCGCGCGATCGCCGGGCGCCATCACCCGCGGCGTACTCACTTCGGCCACCAGCGGGGCCTGGACGGCGGTTTCGCTGCTGGCGCTGCCGTAGCGATCGGCCGTGTACACCAGCGCCGAGACGCGCAGCGCGCCGTTGAAGTCGGGCACATCCAGCGGCACTTCGGCGCGTCCCTGGGCATCGAGGCGCACCGGGCCGCGATAAAGATCCACCGTCAGCACCTTGGCGGTTGGCCGGCGCGCCTGCGGCAGGCCGGGCAGGGCGGCGTCACCGCCAAACTTGAGGCGCGCGCGCTCGCCCGCCAGGGCTTCGATGATCCGCCCGTAAACGTCATAGGCATCAATGGCATAGCGGCGCTGGCCGAAGAAATGCAGCGCCGCATCGGCGAGCGGATACTCGGTGATGTTGAGAATGCCCTGATCGACCGCGGACACCACGGCGTAGGCCTCGCTGCCGGCCAGCGCCGGGGCGCTGACGCTGGCCTTGAGGGTCTCTCCGGGGCGCATCGTCGCCGGTGCCGTCAGCTCGACCGGCACGATGCGATCGCTGCGGTCGATCGGCACGTGGACCACGCCGACCGCGCGCGAGGGCGTGATCTTGTCGCGCGCCGTACCGGGGCGGAACACCAGCGCGGTCAGGTAGACGTCGTGACGTTCCCAGTCGTCGCCGACGATCAGTTTGAGTTCCAGGCCCTCGCGGGCGTCGAAGCTCTGGCTGTGCAGCAGGTGATCACTTTCCACCAGCAGCAGACCCGGTCCCTCATGCGGCGGCGTCACCGTCACCGTCATCCGGTCGCCGCTGCGGTAGGTGGATTTGTCGAGCGCCAGCTTGACCTTGTCGGGCCGCGGGTCCAGACCGCGGTTGTCGTCGTCGTAGCTCCAGCCGGCGGTGAACGGCAGTCGCGTGGTCAGACCGGTCGCCGGGTCGGTGATCTCCAGCCGATAGGGGCCCCAGGTGACCGGAAATGCCAGCCGCCCGGGACCGCTGTCGGGCAGATCCAGCGTCTGCCCGGCCTGCTCGACGAAGCGCTGCGTGTAGTTCACGCGCCAGCCCAGGTTGGCGTCGTAGTTCCAGGTGTAGTCGCGCTCCTCGCGGATCAGTTTCACCACCAGGCCGCGCACCGGCAGCGCGTCGCCCTGGCTGTCCACGCGCAGCACTTCGAAGGTGGCGTCCTGATTGGCGTCGAGCGCCTCGGGGTCGAACAGCGGCCGGATGCCGACCAGCGCCGGCGCCGGCCACAGCGTCCGCGTCAGGATGCGGCTGACCGCCCGCCCGCCGCTTTCGTACAAACTGCCGATCACGGCTACCCGGATCGGCCCGCTGACGCTGCCCGGATCCAGTGGCAGCGATTGCTGGAGCTCGCCGGCCGCATCCAGCGTGAGGTCAAGCGCATCGACGCTGCCGGCGGCGGGCGGATGCACGGGATCGCCAAAGCGGTAGCCCTTGAGCGCGGGAACCGCATCGGTGGCGACCTGATAGCTCAGCTTGGCGCTGAAGCGATTGCCTGCGGCCGGCGCGCCGTACAACCAGGCGCCGCTGACCTTCAGATCGAGCGACTCACCCGTCTTCAGCAGGGTTTGCGGGCTGTCCAGCGTGAGCTTCATCCGCTCCGGCAGGAACTCCTCGATGCGCAGCGCCATGCTGTGCACACTGCGTTCGCCCTCGGGATCCGGGCTCAAGTCCAGGCGCCAGCGCCCGGTGGGGACATCGGCAGCCATCGCGCGCTCAAAGCGGTAGTAGCCCTGCGCGTCCGGTTGCAGCTGCGCGCTGGCGTAGGGCCGCCCATCGGGCTGTCGCAGCGTCGCAAACAGCGGCTGCGCGGCCGGCAGCATGCGGCCATCGTAGTCGCGCAGCAGCGCGTGCACCTGCACTGGCTCGCCCGGCCGGTACAAATCGCGTCCAGACCAGAGATAGATGCTGACGTCGCTGGCCGGTCCGCCACTGACAGCGAACTCCGACAGGTCCAGCGCCGGCTGATTGAAGGCCAGGATCGCGATCTGCTCGTTGCGTTTGGCCAGCAGCACATGCGTGCTGTGGATGCGGTAATCGAACTCGGCCATGCCCTCGGCGTCGGTGCTGGCATGGGCGACTTCGTTGCCCTGCTGGTCGAGCACCTGGAGATCGACGCCGCCGAGCGCCTCGCCGCTGGCGAGTGAGCGCGCCGCCACCCACAGGCGATCGCGGTGCACGCGGGTGTGCAATCCGATGTCGGTGCGCACGTAGTAGGTGGTCTGGAACTGGCCGCTGTACTCGGCGGTGGGCTTCAGGACGGCAAAGTACAGTCCGGGCTCGGCGAGCGCTTCCAGCTGATGCACCGGCAGATGCGAGATGCTGCTGACATTGCGCGGCGCACTGATCTCGAAGCGGTTCAGGTACACCGAGTCGGCCCAGCTGCGCAGCCGGCGCAAATCCCAGTAGCCGCGTTGCCCGCCGCTCTGAAAGCTCTGCAGAAAGCGCGGCAGATTGGCCTGGCGCACGCGGAAGAACTCGACGTCCACCGAATCGACGTTGACCGAGCGCAGCGGCAGGCCGTCGGTGCCCTGGCTGGGCAACACGCTGCCCTGGCTGGCAAAGCCGGCAGCGGCCGGCACATCCACCGATTGCACTTCGCGGCGCACCCCGGCGCTCAGCGTGCTGCCGTCCGCGCTAACCAGGCCCGGCAGGACTTCGACACTGAAGCGCTGCTGCGCGCTGACGTAGGGAAAGCGCAGGATCAGATTGTCCTCGTCGCTGACCCAGCTGCCATCGACCGCCTTGCCGTCGGCGTCGGTGACGCGCAGGAACTGGCCGTAGTCCTGCGCTTCGGCCAGCGGGCGGGTGAAGCGCACCGTCAGCGCCGGACGATCATTGTCAGCCTCCCCGCTGATATCGCTCACCGCAAATTCGCTTGCAGCAGCCGATGGCGCGGCCGGCTGCGGAGTCGCACTGGGTGCGCTCGGCGGCTGCGGTCCGCAGGCGCTCAGCGCCAGACACAGCGTCAGCCAGCACCAGGCTGGCGGACGAGGCTTGGGCGGCGGCACCGATGTACGGGCGGCAGCTGCGGCGTCGCGCGGATGGTGCTCGGCGTGGGCGTGCGTCAACGGGTTCGTCACTGGCATGGCACTCTCCGCAGCGGGTCGCGCCATTGTAGGCGGGCTGTGCAGGGATTGCCCCGCAACTGTCGGCGCCGGCAGCGCATCTGTCCCCGGCGCGCCTGCGCAGCCGTTTGGACCATCATCGCAAGCGGGCGCCGATCAAGCGTGCCCGCCGGTCGTCGGAAGCGCCGGCCCCGGTCGACGCTTGCAGCCACAGGTCATTCAGCGTGAAATGCGCCATGCACACCAAGGTCTGGGGGGATAAGGCGATGCGCTATACGCTGCGATCCACGGGTACTCCGCGCCGGAGCCTGCGAGGGCTGGGCGCGCTGCTGCTGTGGATGCTGACGCTGGCGGCGGCGCCGGCTTATGCCCAGGTCGATCTGCGCGTGCTGGTCAACGACGCGCCGGACCCGGTGCAGACCGGTGCGCCGGTCGACTACTCGATCGCGGTGAGCAATCTGGGGATCACAACCGCCACTCAGGTGGACGCCACGGTGTTTTTCTCGGCCGCGCTGACCCCGGTGGCCCAGGGCACGCCCGGCTGGACCTGCGTGACCACGTCGGTAACAAGCTGCACGCTGGACACCGGATCGCTGGTCGGCGGCGCCAACGCGCCGACGCTGAGCCTGCGCTTCACTGCGCCGTCGACCCCGCAAACGGTGCAAGTCACGGTCAGTGCGACGGCGGCCGAGACCGACGCCAATCCGGCCAACAACACCAATATTCAGCAGACCACGCAGGTGCAGGCGGCGGTGGCGGATCTCTCGTTGACGGCCAGCGCCAATGCGCCCACGGCCAGCGTCGGCACGCCGATCAGCTACACGCTCAATGTGGTCAATGGCGGGCCGGCCAGCGCCACCAGCCTGCAGGTCAGCGGCAGTTACAGCGGCGCCTTCAGCTTCAGCGGCTTTGGCGGCTCGGCCAGCTGGAGCTGCACGCAGTCCACCGGCACCTACAGCTGCACCTACGTCGGTGGCGCGCCGGCTGGCACGCTGGCCGCCGGTGTCAGCGCGGCGCCGATCATCATCAACGGCATTGCCGGCCCGGCGGCCGGCACGGCGACGCTCACCGCCAACGCCAGCTCTGCGCAGAGCGACCCGACGCCAGCCACCGCCTCGGCAGCGGTGACGGTCACCGCCGCCGGCGGCGCTTCGGTGGATCTGGCATTGCAGCAAACGGTGATCGGCTCGCAGCCGATTCCACGCGGAACGAGCTTCGCCCTGCGCCTGCAGGTCGCCAGTCTGGCGGCCAGCAATCAGACCGCGTCGGGCATCCACATTACCGATGCGCTGCCCGCAGGGCTGACGCTCGAATCCTTCAGCGGCGCAGGATGGGTTTGCACCGGCAATGTGCTGTGCAATTACGGCGCGACGCTGACGCCGGGGCAGGCGGCCGCACCACTCGATCTGATCGTCAGCTACAACCAGGCGGTGCCCGCGGGCGGCGCCATCGTCGTCAACAGCGCCAGCGTCGCCGGCAATGAGCCCGATCCGGCCGCCACCAACAACACGGCCGCCGCCAGCATCGCCGTCCGCAGCAGCGCCGATCTCTCGGTGCTGCTGAATGGTGCCGGCAGCGTGGTCGCCGGCCAGTCGATCACGCTGGATCTGGTGGCCAGCAACGCCGGACCGGACGACGCCGCCAACGTGACCGCGGCGGCAACGATCGCCGCCGGATTCGTCTTCGGCACCGTCAGCGGTGGCGCCGGCTGGAGCTGCACGGCGGCTGCGCAGACGATCTCCTGCACGCGTCCCAGCCTGCCGACGGGCAGCAGCACCGCCGCAAGTTTCAGCGTGGTGGCGCCGGCCGGCGCCGGCACCTACGCGCAAACCGCGGTGGTCAGCAGTGCCGCCTACGATGGCAACACCGCCAACAATTCGGCCTCGCTGCCGGTCACGGTGTCGGCCGCGGTGGCGACGCTCTCGCTGACCAAGGTGGACAGCGTCGACCCGGCCGTTGCCGGGCAGAGCTACGAGTACACGCTGACCGTCAGCAATACCGGCAACATCGCGCAGACCGCGGTCACCATCACCGACACCCTGCCGAATGAGCTGGTGTATCAGAGCTTTGTCGGTCCCGGCGCCACCTGCACCGGCGCCACCGTGGCCGGTGCCCAGGTCAACTGCGTATTTGCCAGCGCTTTGGCGCCCGGCGCCAGCGCAGCCGTGCGGCTGCGCGTGCGCGCCGATGTGGCCGCTACCGTCACCAATCAGGCGCAGGCGCAGTCGGCGCAGTCGGGCACTGCGGTGCAGGCGACCGAGAGCACCACCATCAGCGCGGCCATCCCATTGGCCTTCACCAAGACCGCGCGCAGCGCCAATGTCGCGCTGGGCGCCAGCGCATTCTTCGACCTGACCATCGACAACCCGGGTCAGGTGGATGCGCGTGGTCTGGTCATGCTGGACGATGTGCCGAGCGGCCTGGAGGTGCTGGCGGCCAGCGGTGAGGGCTGGACCTGCACGCTCAGCGGCAACCGGGTCGATTGCCGCCGCGCCGTGCAGGCACGCTTCTCGCGCAGTGTCATCAGTCTGGAGACACGTGCGCGCACCCCCGGCACCTACACCAATCGCGCCCAGCTCACTGCGCTCGACAGCAGCGGTGCGCTGTCCGCCAGCGACAGCGTGACCGTCAGCGCCGCGCCGGCGCGCGCCGATCTGCTGCTGCAAAAGACCGACAGCATCGATCCGGTGCCGGCCGGGGGCGAGTACGAGTACCTGCTGCGCGTGCGCAATCTGGGCCCGGATGCCGCCACTGGCGTGCGTCTGAGCGATCCGCTGCCCGCGGGTCTGAGTCTGGTGTCGGCCAGCGGCCCGGGTTGGAACTGCACGCTCGCCGCGACCGTGGTGTGTGACCTCGCCGGATCGCTGGCGGCGAATGCCGATGCCACGGTCACGC
This sequence comes from Lysobacterales bacterium, assembly GCA_046346965.1. Lineage (GTDB taxonomy): Bacteria > Pseudomonadota > Gammaproteobacteria > Xanthomonadales > SZUA-5 > JAXMHB01. The sequence goes on along the minus strand of JAXMHB010000005.1, from coordinate 63,288 downwards.
TGCGCGTGCGCGCGCCGGCCAGCGGACGCATCAGCAATCAGGCCAGCGTGTCGGCCACGGAAGTGGACGAGGTGCCGTCGAACAATATCGACGATGAAGACACCCTGGTGCAGGGTGGCGGCCCCACGCTGGCGGATTTGCAGCTGGAGGCCAGCGCGCCGGCCAATGCGCGTGCCGGCGATGCGGTGGAGCTCATCGTCAGCCTGCGCAACAACGGACCGGCCGACGCCAGTGCCACGCTGCTGCGCGCCAACGTGGGCGGCGCCTGGGTGATCGATTCCGGCAGCGGCCCCGGTTTTGTCTGCGCGCCGGCCGGCGCCACGCTGGAATGCCGTGCGAGCACCCTCGCGGCCAATCAATCGGCCCAGCTGAAACTGGCCGGCCGCGTCAACGCCGACGCCGCCGGACCGGCGCCGTTGACCGCCGCGCTGGCCGTGGCGTCGGCGGTGACCGATCCCAACCCAAACAACAATGCCGCGCAGATCAGCATCGCGCTGCAGAGTGACCCGCCGCCGCCACCGCCGGCCAGTGCCGATCTGCAGATCAGCAAGACGGACAGTGCCGACCCGGTGGTGTACGCCGAGCGCTACACCTACACGCTGACCGTGCGCAATGCCGGTCCGGCGGCGGCCAGCGGCGTCGTGATTCGCGATCCGCTGCCGAGTGGTATCAGCTTCGTGTTGGCCGCCGGCGCCGGCCTCAGTTGCACTGGTGGCGCCAATATCGAGTGCCGCGCATCGGCGCCGCTGGCGGCCGGCGCACAACTGGTGGCGACGGTGACGGTGGATGCCGGCAATGCCTCCGCCACGATCACCAATCAGGCCACGGTCGCGTCTACGACCACCGATCCCGTAGCGGCCAACAACACGGCGCAGCAGACCACCGCCATCGTCTCGCCGCAGGGCGAGGACGCCGAGAACCTGCTGCGGAATGCGGTGGGCGACAATCGGCTGGCTGCCGATTCATTGCAGCCGGTGGTACGACTGTGCGACGGCTCGGCAGGTCAAGTCGCCGCATTCTGCCGAGCGCTGTATCAGGATGCTGCCGCTGGTCGAAATGCCGATGTGCAGAACGCGCTGCGCGCGGTCTATCCGGAGGAAGTGACCGCGCATTCCGCCTCGCTCAACGAGCTGGCCGAGTCGCAGTTCGCCAACATTGACTCCCGCTTGACGGAATTGCATCAGGGCGGATCGGGTCTCAGCGTCTCGGGCCTCAGCATGATGCAGGGCAGCCAGGCGATACCGCTGGGACTGTTGAGCGGGCTGTTTGCCAGCGAGGAACCCGAGGTCGGTGGCCCCGGCGATCTGATCAGTCCGTGGGGATTCTTCGTGAACGGAAGCATCAGTCGCGGCGACCAAAGCCTGCGACCCAGCAATCGCGAGGTCGTCGCCAACTTCGATTCCATCGGTCTGACCGCCGGCGTCGATTATCGCCGCAGCGCGCGCTGGATTCTGGGCGCGGCGCTCGGCTACAACCGCTTCGGATCGGATTTGGCCGACGGCGGCGGCCTGGATACGCGCGGCTACACCTTGACCGCATACTCCTCGTATTCGATCAACGACCAGATGTATTGGGATGCGCGTCTGAGTTATGGCCGAGTGGCGCTCGATCAAAGCCGCCGGCTGCGCGTGCGCCTGAGCGCTTTCACCTTGGACGATTTGATCCGCAGTTCGACCGATGCCGGTCAATTCACCGTTGCCACCAGCGTCGGTTATGTCGTCAATCGCGGCGCCTGGACCTTTACGCCGAACGGCACCCTGCGCTACATGCGCAGCGATGTCGACGGTTTTGCCGAGTCCGGCAGCGAGTTCGCGGTGCGCTACGGTGACCAGCAGGTCAGTTCGCTGGTGCTCGGCGCCGGCTTCCAGATCTCGCGTGCGATCAGCCTGTCGAACGGCGTGCTGACGCCGCAGCTGGACGTGATGTGGAACCATGAATCGCGCAATGACGACACCGTGATCGACGCGGCTTTTGCCGGCGGCGATGCCGGGGAGTTTTTCCTGTTGCGCCCGGAAACGCCGGACCGCAGCTATGGCAGCGTGGGATTTGGCCTGATTTACCTGATGGCCAATGGCCGCCAGGCCTATCTGCAATGGCGCGAGGCCATCGGCGTCGACGGTCTGGACCGTTCGACGGTGAATCTGGGCGCACGTTTCGAGTTTTGATCAGGCATAGGAGGACAGCAGCCATGCCGAAACACAATCATCGTCCCTCAACCCGGAGCCCGTGGCGTTTGGCGGCTCTGTCTCTGCTCACGGCGGCGGCAGTCGCACTGCTCGGCGCAGGCCCGGTGGCCGCCAAGAAGGTCGATCTGCCAGAGGGCGCAGTGACGGTCGAGGATTTGTACATCGTCGACTGCCTGCTGCCGGGTCAGGTACGCCAGATGGGTGGGAACTTCACCTACCTGTCGGCGCGGCGGCCCATACGCACCACGGCGCAGGATTGCGCGATCCGCGGCGGTGAATATGTCGCTTACGATCGCGCCAGTTACTCCACGGCGCTGAAAGTCTGGCTGCCGGCCGCGCAGAAGGGCGATGTCGACGCGATGAACTACGTCGGCGAGATCTACGAGCAAGGCCTCGGCGTGGAGCCCGATTACGCCACGGCGCTGCAGTGGTATCGAAAAGCCGCGGAGCAGGGCAGCAACACGGCGATGATCAACCTGGGCAGCCTGTACGAGGCGGGCAAAGGTGTGCCCAAAGACGTCACGCTGGCGATGAACTGGTACCGCAAGGCGTCGGGCATTACCGACGGCAAGCTGGAACTGGTGACGCAGGAAGAGGAAGCCAAGCGCCAGGCCGCCGCCGAGGAAACCGAGCGCCTGCGCGCCGAGGTCGATCAGCTGCGCGGCCAACTGGAGCAAACCCGCTCCACGCTCAAGCAGAAGCAGGCCGAGTTGGACGGTTCGCGCAGTCAGCTGTCGGCGGCGCGCAGCGAATTGGCGGCCGCGGCGGCGGATCGCACCCGCGCAGCCAAGGCCAGCGAGCGCATCGCCGCGCTCGAACGCATGGTCAGCGAACAGGAAAAGGCGGTCGAGGACTCGCGTTCGGAAACCGATCGCCTGCTCACCGCCCTCGGCGTCGACGCCAGCCAGCGCGGGCCGGCGCCCAAGGGCACGCCGCCGCAGATCCAGGTGATCGCGCCGCGGCTGGCGGCCACCCGCAGTGGCGTGCTGGCGGCGCCGCTGCTCGCGGCCGTGCCGAGCTATCAGGTCGTGGGTCGCGTCTATCCGGCCGGCAGCCTCAAGGCGCTGAAAATCAACGACCGCGATTTCAAAGACCGCGTCGACGACGACGGCTTGTTCCAGATCGATCTGGACCTGATGGCGGGCGATACGCCGGTGGAGATCCAGGCGATCACCGAGGACGGCTTGAGCGCGGTGGAGAGCTTTCTGATCACGCGTGATCGCGGCGGTTCGACGGCGGCCAAGCGCGTCACCAGCAAGATGTTCCAGCGCCGCATGCGCGACGATTTGGGCAATTACCACGCGCTGGTGATCGGCAACGACAGCTACAGCGGCTTTCAGGCGCTGAAAACCGCCGCGGCCGACGCCGAGGCGATCTCGGAGCAGTTGCGCACGCGCTATGGATTCAAGGTGACGACACTGACCAACGTCGGGCGCGAGGTGATCATCACCAAGCTGGCCGAAATCACCATGGCGATGAAGAAGAACGACAATCTGATCATCTACTACGCCGGCCATGGCCAGATCGACCCGAACGGGCAGGGTTATTGGGTGCCGGTCGATGGCCAGAGCGGCGACCCGAACACCTGGATCAGCAACGATGTGGTCAGTGACTACATCGGCGCGTCGGCGGCCAAGCACGTGCTGGTGGTCGCCGATTCCTGCTACTCGGGCACATTGAGCGGCAATGCGATCAATCCGATCCCGCTGGATGCCAAAGAGGAAGACCTGCTGTTCATCTCGCGCGTCAAGGCGCGCACGGTGATCACCTCGGGCGGCCTGCAGCCGGTGCTGGACGATGGCGGCAGCGGTCACTCCATCTTTGCCCACGCTTTCCTGACTGCCCTGAAGCAGGTGGATGGACTCGAAGAGGGCTATCGCCTATACGAGGACGTCTCCGAGTTGGTTGGTCAGCGTTCCGCCGTAGCCCGCCTGCCGCAGCGCCCGCAGTACTCGGCGCTCAAGCATGCGGGTCACGAAGGCAGCGAGTTCTTCTTCCTGCCGCGCGAGGCTTGATCCAGAGCCGGGCGCGCCCCATTTGCGGGGCGTGCCCGGTCGACTGGCGACCGCGCTCGAAACTGCCAGAGTGCCTCGCCATGATGCCTAGCAAGACCCTGCCCAATGCCTTCGAGTGGCTGCTGGGCCTGTACTCGGACAACTACGCTCGCCTGAAGCGACTGGTGGACGCGCGCGATCTGGCGCCCGGCCGCTATCTCAACGAGGCCGCCGACCGGCCGGCGCTGGTACTCGACTTGCTCGAACAGCAGCCCTACACGACGCTGATGCGGCTGAGTCTGCGTTTCGCCGAGTCGCTGCCGGCCGAAGACCCCGAGGCCTATTGGCGCATCTACCACGACGCCCAGCAGGCCGAAGTCACGCACTGCCGCTTCGATCAGCATCGCGTGCGCCTGTACGCACCGGACACCCCGGCGCGTCTGCTGGCGCAGTACCGGCGCCGGATGAACAGCTTCGCCAACAAGTGGCTGGAACATTTGCTCGACGGCGGCTACCAGCCGGCGCGTTGGGTGCTGTCGGGCCCGCTGCCGGAGTGGGATCGCATGCTGACCCTGGCGCCCGGCATGGACGCCGACGAAGCGGCGCCGCGCCAGCGGCGCGTGGCGGCGAAGGCATGACCTGATTTCCCTCGTTTTCTCGTTCATGTGCATGGACCCGCTCGACAGGCGCTGTGCGTCTGCCTCGCCACGGGCGTTTCGTCTTACAATTTCACGCTTCTGCCATCTGGCAGTTCAGTACAAGGAGAAGTCCATGCGTTCGATTTGGTTGGTCGGTCTGGCTCTGGCCGGTCTGGCGGGGGTGTCCGACGTCGCTCTGGCCCGTGGCGAAAAGCCGGTCGTGGCCGTCATCGAGTTCGAGAACCAGTCGGGAGCCGGCTGGTGGCGCGGCGGTGTGGGCTGGGAGTTGGCCGGCATGCTCAGCAATGAGCTCTCCGCGACCGGCGCCTTCAAGGTGCTCGAGCGCGAGCAGATCCAGGCGGTGCTGGAAGAGCAGAACATGGCGGCCTCCGGCCGTATCGCTCCGGGCACCGGCGCCAAGATGGGCAAGGTCACCGGCGCGCAGTATCTGATCGCCGGCACTGTGACCGCCTATGAGGAAGAAACCGCCTCCACCGGCGGTGGCATCAGCTTCGGCGGCGTGTCGGTCGGCGGCAAGAGCGAAAAGGCCTATCTGGCCGTCGATCTGCGCGTCATCAACGCGACCACCGGCGAGGTCGACTACTCGCGCACCATCGAAGGTCAGGCCAAAGGCGGCGGCATGAGCCTCGGTCTGTATCGCGGCGGCTTCGGCGGTTCGCTGGCCAGCGAGAACAAGACCCCGGCCGGCAAGGCCATCCGCGCAGCGCTGGTCGAGATCACCGACTATCTGGAATGCGTGATGGTCAAGCAGACCGACCGCTGCATGGCCGAATATGACGCCAAGGAAGAGCGTCGTCGCGAGAAGACCCGCGGCGCGCTGGATCTGGACGACTGATCGAGTAGCTGCAGCCCTTCGGGGGCTCTGGCGGTCGCAGGCGCTGTTTGCGTACATTGCAGGCCCGCCCACCAGAGCCCTCTCGCATGTCCCAGGCCGCGCTGTACGCCGCACATCTGCAGGAACAACAACGGCGCGCTGACGCCGCCCTCGCTCGCGCTGGCTACGATCATCTGCTGATTGCCAGCGGCCGCGAGTGGTACTCCTTCCTGGATGACCGCGCTTACCCCTTCCGGCCGAATCCGCATTTCCTGTCCTGGCTGCCGCTGGATCATCATCCGGGCTGCTGGATCGCTTACACCCCGGGCCGTCGCCCCACGCTGGTTTTTCACCAGCCGCAGGATTACTGGCACGCCGCGCCCAGCGCGCCGCAGGGCGACTGGGTCGAGCATTTCGATCTGCAGATCATTGGCGATCCCGACGAGGCGGCGGCGCTGCTGCCCTCCGGGCGCGCAGCGATCCTGGGCGAGCCGAACGCCGCGGTGGGCGCGTTCGTGCCGAACAACCCCGAGCCGCTGCTCCACTACCTGCACTATCAGCGGGCCCGCAAAACCGCCTACGAACTGAGTTTGATGCGCGCCGCCAGCCTGCGTGCCGCGCGCGGGCATCTGGCCGCCGCGCAGGCCTTCCGCGAGGGCGCGTCCGAACACGCGATCCACCTGCGCTATTGCGCCGCCACCGAGCACACCGACGATCAGTTGCCCTACAGCAACATCATCGCGCTGAACGAGCACACGGCAGTGCTGCATTACCACCACACGCCCGGCCCGGCGCCGGCGCACTCGCGCAGTTTTCTGATCGACGCCGGCGCCCAGCAGAGCGGCTACGCCAGCGACATCACCCGCACCTGGGCCGCGCATCCGGGCCTGTATGCGGACCTGATCGCGGCGCTCGATCACGCCCAGTTGGCGCTGGTCGATCAAATGCGGCCGGGGCGCGACTATCGCGATCTACACATCGACTGCCATCGACGCATCGCCGCCATCCTGCGCGAGTCGGGCATCGTCAAGCTGGATGTCGACGCGCAGGTGGAGCGCGGGATCACCAGCGTGTTCTTTCCGCACGGCCTCGGTCACTTCCTGGGCATCCAGGTGCACGATGTCGGCGGTCTGCAGCGCGACGACACCGGCGGCACCATCGAGCGCCCGCCGGGTCATCCGTATTTGCGGCTGACGCGCACGCTGGAAGCCGGGCATGTGCTGACGGTGGAGCCGGGTCTGTACTTCATTCCGATGCTGCTGGACCGCCTGCGCGCGTCGGCCGATGCGGCCTTTATCGATTGGGGTCTGGTGGACGCCTTGTTGCCCTACGGCGGCATTCGCATCGAGGACGATGTCCACGTCACCGACGGCGCGCCGGAGAATCTGAGCCGCGACGCCTTCGCCGCGCTGGCCTGAGCCATGGGCGCGCGCCGCCTGCTGGAGCCCGGTGTGCTGTGGTCCGGCGCGCTCGCCCGCGAGTGGGCGCGGGCGGAGGCGATCGAATTGGCCACGGGCACGCGCCTGGGGCCTTTTTGCATCGAGGCGGAGATCGGCCGTGGCGGCATGGGCGTGGTCTATCGCGCCGAGCGCGCCGATGGCGAGTTCGCGCAAACGGTGGCGATCAAGTGCGTGTCGGATCGCGGCGGCGAGCAGGGCGCCGAGCAGTTCCGGCGCGAGCGTCAGATCCTCGCCGGCCTCAAACATCCGCATATCGCACGGCTGATCGACGGCGGGCGCAGCGCCGACGGCTGGCTGTGGTTTGCGATGGAGTTGGTGAACGGTGAGCGCATCGACCGTCACTGCCACCAACGCCGCCTCGGCGTGGACGAGCGTCTGCGGCTGTTCTTGCAGGTCGTGGACGCGGTCCAGTTTGCCCATGCGCGCCTGTTGATCCATCGCGACATCAAACCCGGCAATGTGCTGGTCGATGCCGATGGCTGCGCGCGCCTGCTCGATTTCGGCATCGCCAATGTGGTCGGCAGCGCCGATGGCCTGCGCGCCTACACGCCGGGCTACGCCAGCCCCGAACAGCGCCTGGGTGCGGACGTGGGCACCGCATCCGATCAGTACCAGTTGGGCCGTTTGCTCATCAGCCTGCTCACCGCCGAGCCGGACCCGGCGCCCGCGATCACCGCGGCACCGGGCCAGTCGCCGAAGCCGCGTGCAGGCTGGCTGCCGATGCCACGCTACCGCCAGCGCGAGCTGCGCGACGTGCTGGCGCGCGCCTGCGCGGAAGCGCCGGAGGCGCGTTACGGCTCGGTGGCCGAGTTCGGCCGCGATATCCAGCGCCTGCTGGCGCATCAGCCCGTCGACGCGCGCCAAGCCGGGCCAGCTTACCGGCTGGGCTGCGCCATCCGCCGCCAGCCCGGCGCGGCGCTGGGTTCCCTGCTCGCCGGCCTGGCCTTCCTGGCGCTGGTGATCCTGTTCAATCTGCGCGTCAGCGAGGAGCGCGACGTCGCCCGCGCCGAGGCCGAGCGCGCGCAACGGGCCGAGGCACGCGCGCTGGCGGAGGCGCGCCGGGTGGGCGCGATCAGCCAGTTCGTCAACGAGGATCTGCTCGGCGCCGCAAGCCCGGTGCGGCGCGCCATCGGTGCACCGCCGATGACGGTCGATACCGCCTTGGAACTGGCCGCGCAGGCGGTAGAACGGCGCTACGCCAACGATCCCGATCTGGCGGTGGCGGTGTGGACCACGCTGGCGCAGGTGCAGAACGAGTTTGGACATTACCCGGAGGCCGTCGCGCTGACCGACCGCGCGCTGGCCCTGGCCTCCGAGGCAAAGCTCCCTGCGCCGGCCACCTACCGGGCGCTGGGCGAACGCGGCTTTGCCCTGCTGCCGCTGCAGCGCTATCCGGAAGCCATCGCCGCCTTGGAGCCGCTGGTGGCCGATCCGAACGCCAGTGCGTTGTTTCCAAAGGAAGAAGTGCTCTGGTGGGCCTTTCATCTGATCGACGCGCAATCGCGCCAGGGCGCGCTGCCCGAACGTCTGGCCGACTACCAGTCGCTGGCCGATCGCGCCCGAGGCGAACTCGGCCCGATCAATGGCGTCACCGGCATGGCGCTGCTGCGCATCGCCCGCCAGGCGCGCGCCCAAGGCTTGCCCGGTTCCCGGCCCGAACCGGCACTGGAAGCGCTGAAGATCCTGCAGCAGGTGGAAGGGGTGGACAGTCATCAGGCCCTGCTGGCGCAGGTGGAGTACGGGCTGTCGCGCTGCAACGCCGGGATGGCGGCGGAGTGTCTGGCGCTGGTGAACGAGGCGCTGCGGCTGCAGATCCAGCGCTTCGGCGAACAGGATCTGGATGCGATGAACTTCCAGTCCGATCTGGGCTACGCCTACGGTCGCCTGGGGCGTTGGACCGAGGCCGCCCAGGCCTATACGCGGGCGCTGGACCTGCGCGTGGCAGCGCTGGGGCCGCAGTCGCCGCAAGTGATGACCGTTGCCGCCAATCTGGCGCTGGCGCAGCTGCGCGCCGGGCAGACCGCAGCGGCGCTGGCCAGTAGCGCGCAGGCGCTGGCAATCGTCGACGCGCAGCCGACGCTGGCCGCATCGCTGCAGGTGGCGGTGCTGCGCGTGCGCGCCGAGGCCCTGCTGCAGGACGGCCAGCTCGATGCCGCGGCGGCGGTGCTGGATCGGGGCGAGGGCTTGGGGGAGACGCTGCCCGAGCTGGACGTGCGCAGGCTGACGCTGGCCGCGGCGCGGGCGCGCTGGTACGCGCTCAGCGGCGATCCTGACGAGGCTCGGCGACGGTTGGACCCGGCCATCGCAGGCCTCCAGCAACAGTGGCCAGCCGATCACCCGCAGCTGGCGCCGCTGCTGGCCTTGCAGACCGCGCTGCGGGACTGATGCAGTGCGCCATGCACCACCGGCGCGCACGGCGTAGGCTTCGCGCCTGCCTACTCGCTGCATCGGCCTCTCGATGATGCTCGCAATCGCCTGCTGCCCCTCTGAGTGCCGACGGTGACCGGCCATCTGCGCATCGGTTGCCCGGTCTGGGCCTGCGCCGACTGGCGCGGCAGCCTGTACACGCGCGCCGCCGAGCGCAAAGACTATTTGCCGCAGTACGCCAGCGTGTTTTCCACGGTGGAGGGTAATTCCAGCTTCTACGCATTGCCCAGTCCCAATGCCGTGGCGCGCTGGCGCGCGGAAACCCCCAGCAGTTTCCGCTTCTGCTTCAAATTCCCCAGCGATATCACCCACCGCCTGATGCTGCGCAACGCGCGCGCCGAGACGCACGCCTTTCTCAAACTGATGTCACCGCTGGAAGAGCGCCTGGGTCCGCTGATGCTGCAACTCGGCCCGCGTTTCGGCCCGCAGGGACTCGACACCCTGCGCGCATTTCTGCGCGAACTGCCGGGCGCCTGGCATTACGCCGTCGAAGTGCGCCATCCCGCCTTCTTCGACCACGGTCCGGACGAAGCCGCTCTGAACGATCTGCTGCGCGAGCGCGGCGCAGATCGCGTGCTATTCGACACCCGCTGCGTGCACGCCGCCCCCGCGCAAGACCGCAGCACCGGACAAGCGCAAGCCCGCAAACCCTTGCTCCCCGCCCGCAACACCGTCACCGGCACCCGGCCGCTGCTGCGCTTCGTCGGCCAAAACGACGTCAGCCAGGCCGACGCTTACTTGGACGAATGGTCCGAGCTGATCGCGCAATGGCTGCAAACCGGTTTGAAACCCTATTGCTTCACCCACACCCCCGACGACCGCCACGCCCCCGAACTGGCCCGCATGCTGCACGACCGCATCCGCGCCCGTCTGCCCGCGCTGGCGTCGCTGCCGACGTTCCCCGGCGAATCCCAACGCGTCGGACAGCCTGCAGCAGGGCAACTCGCGCTGTTCTAGGGCTGAATGCGGCGAATGCGATCCCGACACGCCGCACACCGGAGGGCGGCGCGCCTGCGCCGCTGCTTTTGATCGGTGCTTTGGGTGAATGTCGCGATGTTCAGCAAAGCCCAGTGGAATCGCCATATGCGGTTACCGCGCGCAGGCCCGAAACACCGGTTCATTGCAAAGAGGCGATGAACAAGCCTCTTCCATCCGTGAATTTTTAGGTTTGCCTATCTCAAGTGGCAAGTCCGGGCAGCGCGCTGCAGCAAGCCTCGCTTGCAGATGGGCGACTGGCGGGCGTAGGATAATTGTGGTGTAGATGTCGTCGTGCCCCACATGGAGAGTGCAGTGTCTGATACAGAAATCGAAATCACAAAGCCAGTCGATGAAGCTGAAGATGCCTACACGGACGAGGGTCTCTTCAAGATCTCATCGTGGGGCGCAGATCTTTCTTTCAGAGAACTAATTGCTCGCTATGATGATAACGAGCTTGTCAAGCCAGAACTGCAACGACATTACGTCTGGGATCGCGTAGAAGCTTCTCGGTTCATTGACTCCGTGCTGCTTGGACTTCCCGTTCCTAGCATTTTCTTGGCGAAGACAAAAGACGAAAAGCTACTGATCATTGACGGGTACCAGCGCCTGATGACAGTTCGCGACTTCGTAAAGGGCGTCTTCTCGGACGACAACTCACAGTTCGCCTTGTCAAACAGCAAGAAGATTCATGACCGCTGGCGCGGGAAGACGTTTGCTCAACTTGATGAACAAGACAAGCGAAAGATCCGAAACACAACGATTCACGCAATCATCTTTATGCAACAGCATCCGAGTCCAGGCGACACTAGCCTGTACCAGATCTTCGAGCGCATTAACACGAGTGGGCGCTCGCTACTTCCACAGGAAATTCGCAATTGCGTCTACCAAGGGCCTTTGAACACACTGCTGATTCGGCTCAATGAATTGAGTAAGTGGCGCGAGCTCCTGAACTCTCCAAAGCGCGACAATCGGATGCGCGACCTTGAATTGATACTGCGATTCTTTGCACTCTCTGATAAATCTATCCTTACAAACGAGGACGCGCCGTACAACATTTCACTCAAGAAGTATCTTAATGAGTACATGGGAGAGCACAACACTGCCGCTGACGTCGAGGTTCTGAGCAGAAAGTTCGCCAAAACCCTGGATTTCGTTCATTCTGCATTCGGGAAGTCCGCGTTTCATAATGTCTCGCCCAGCGATCCAACAAAGCTGTTGACAAACATAAGTTCTACAGTTTTTGATGCTGTCATGATTGGATCGTGGCTCTTGCTTGAGTCGGAAGAAGGAATAGATAAGGGTGGGGAGCGGTACCAACGCGCAAAGCTCAAAAAACTCGGGGATCAGGACTTCCAGAGAATTCTTTCGCAAGAAACAATGCGCAGTACGAACATCAGGCGCCGAGCCAATGAGATGTTTGCCGCACTTCAAGGCGCGTAGATATGAACAATGTGGATGTATCGGACCTGCTCAGCGAATGTCGCGAGGAACTCATTTCTATCAAAGCCCTGCTAACGGGAATTGGGGATGGGGCAAGACCCGCACCATATGTAAGGAAGTATGCGGTTATCCGTGCTGCAGGCAGCATCGAAACAGGCTTCAAGCAGATAATTGCAGATCGAGTTGATCGCGACAGCCACACTCAACTTAGAAATTTCATCGCCAGAAAAATCCGCAACTCGAGCTGCAACCCTAGGCTCGAAATGATTCGAAGCATGTTGACGGAGTTTGACGAATCGTGGCGCGCACGTTTCGACGAAAAGATGGCATTAGCTGACCAACCGGTATTGAGCGGAGCACTCACAGAACTGGTTAAGGCTAGGAATAGTTTTGCGCACGGTGGCGCAGGAGAACTCCCGATCGATAAGACGATCGAGTGCTTCGATCATGGGTGCACTGTCCTAAGTATCCTTGACGAGACTGTCCATGAGGACGCTGAAGGTGAAGACCAAGACTAAAAGGAACTGGGACATACACGCAGAAACACAAGATCGACAAAGAACGAAGCGAGAACGGGTGAAGAACTGGGACACCCAAGATTTCCAGGCGAACGGCGTCAGGGCTCGTCCGTCGCCTGCGTCTCGCGGATTGCCCGCCGTCCTGTCGGCCTTCTGCTTGCGAAGCACCAACGCGCCCAGACGAGAAAGGGGACACCCAAGATTTCTAGGCGAACGGCGTCGGGAGTCGTCCGTCACCTGTGTCTTGTGGATCGCCCGACGTATTGTCGGCACTCTGCGGGCAAAACTCCCGAAGAACTGGGACACCCAGGATTTCTAGGCGAATGGCGTCGCGAAGAAGAAACGAAGAACTGGGACCCAAGATTTCCAGGCGAACGGCGTCAGGGGTCGTCCGCCGCCTGCGTCTTGCGGATTGCCCGCCGTCCTGTCGGCCTTCTGCTTGCGAAGCACCAACGCGCCCAGGCGCCCGCGGCGCCGAAAATGGCTGGCGCAACCGCTCAGCTCAGTTTTTCGAGCCAGCGGGCATAGAAAGAACTAAGAAAGAACTGGGACTAAGAAAGAACTGGGACACCCAAGATTTCTAGGCGAACGGCGTCGGGAGTCGTCCGTCACCTGTGTCTTGTGGATTGCCCGACGTATTGTCGGCACTTTGCGGGCAAAACTCCAACGCCCCCAGGCGCCCGCGGCGCCTAAAATGCTTGGCTGAGCCGCTCAGCTCAATTTTTCGAGCAAGCGGGCATAGCCGATGCCTTTCATCCACGCCTGTCCGATGGCTTGTGCCTTTTCCACGATCGCTTCGGCGCCTCCGACAATGCGCCAGTAGGCCGAGCCGACGCCTTTCACCTGTCCAGTCCGGTGGCTGGCTTCCAATCCCAGACGGCGCAGGGCGGGCGGTTCCGCTGGGTGTATGGCGCCGCGTTTGTCCGGTCGGATCTGTCGGCCTGTGTAATCGACCAGTTGGATGTACTCGGCCTCCGTCATCGGCAACCCAAACACGGATGAGAACCGGGACACCCAAGATTTCTAGGCAAACGGCGTCAGGAGTCGTCCGTCGCCTGCGTCTCGCGGATTGCCCGCCGTCCTGTCGGTCTTCTGCTTCCGAAGCACCAACGCCCCCAGGCACCCGCGGCGCCTAAAAGGGGGTGAGAACTGGGAAAAAAGAACTGGGACACCCAAGATTTCTAGGCGAACGGCGTCAGGGGTCGTCCGTCGCCTGCGTCTTGCGGATTGCCCGCCGTCCTGTCGGCCTTCTGCTTGCGAAGCACCAACGCGCCCAGGCGCCCGCGGCGCCTAAAATGCTTGGCTGATTCACTCAGCTCAGTTTTTCGAGCAAGCGGGCATAGCCGATGCCTTTCATCCACGCCTGTCCGATGGCTTCTGCCTTTTCCACGATCGCTTCGGCGCCTCCGACAATGCGCCAGTAGGCCGAGCCGACGCCTTTCACCTGTCCAGTCCAGTGGCTGGCTTCCAATCCCAGACGGCGCAGGGCGGGCGATTCCGCTGGGTGTATGGCGCCGCGTTTGTCCGGTCGGATCTGTCGGCCTGTGTAATCAACCAGTTGGATGTACTCGGCCTCCGTCATCGGCAACCTAAACACGGACAAGCCGACGATCGGCCGGAGGGTTTCGTTCGCTCTCGCCGGCTGATCGCGCAAGCCTTCTGCGCGCGCCTGCACGCTGGTGTGATCCGAGCGCTCGGTAACCATCCGACCGCCCCCATGGATGCGGCGCCTGCGGTGGTCTGCTAAGCGGCTCTCGGCGCCCAGTTCATCGGCAGCAGCGCATCGATATCCCGGTTGAGCGTCGTCGGGAGGCGCTCCAGGACGTCGGTGAGGTAGGCCAGTGGGTCGTGACCGTGTGCCTTCGCTGTTTCGATCAGGCTGGTGGCAATGGCGCAGGCCTCGCCGCCGCGTTCGCTTCCTGCGAACAGCCAGTTCTTGCGGCCGACGGCGATTTCTCTGAGCGCGCGCTCGGCGGCGTTGTTGTCGATGGCGATGGCGCCGTCGTCCAGGTAGCGCGTCAGCGCCGCCCAGTGCTTGAGCGTGTAGCCGATCGCCTGTGCCGTCGGTGATTTCGGCAACAGCTCGCGCAGTGCGTCGTCGCACCAGATCCGGAACCCATCGAGGATCGGTCGGGCGTCACGTTGGCGCCGTTTGCCGCGCTCTGGCGGGCTGTCGCCGGCTTCGCTCGCCGCCCGCTCAATGGCGAACAACTCGCCGATGCGCTCGACCGCCTCGTGCGCCAGGACGCGCTGGCCGTTCTTGTCGGCCAGTGCCGCGATCTCGAAGAACTTGCGTCTCGCATGGGCCCAACAGCCCACCTCCCGGATGTCCGGCCGCTGGCGATACAGCTCATCGTAGTTGCTCGCCGCGTCCGCCTGCAGCCAGCCGCCCTTCCACGAGCGCAGGAAGTCGCGCACATGCTGGCCGGCCTTGTCGACCGTGAAGTCGTACACCACGATCTTGGGATCGCGGCCCACATAGGCCCAGGCCCGCGCGCTAATGGTGCGGCCCACCGACTGCAGCGGCAGCACGGTCTCGTCGACATGGATCACCGACTGCTGCATCAGCGCCGCGTGCAGGCGCAGCACCAGCGGCTTGAGCCAGCCCGACAGCGCGATCACCCAGTCCGACAGCGTGCTGCGCGGGATCGCCACGCCGCCGCGGCTGTAGATCTCTTCGATGCGGAACAGCGGCAGGTGGTCGGCGTACTTCGATACCAACAGATGCGCACCCAAGCTCGCATCCAGATGCGAGCCGTCGATCAGCTGCGCCGGCAACCTGGCGCAGCGCACGCCGGCTTCCGGCTGGCGCGGATCGGCGTACTTCGCCCGCACGATCAGCTTCTTGACGAAGGTCGCCGGCTTGAAGCACAGCTTGACCGTCACTTCCTCGCCGATCCGCTTGAGCGGCGTGCCGTCGGCGGCCACCTTCTCCGACTCGGGCAGATCGATCTCGACGCGCTCTTCCGGCAAGCCCTTGGGCAGCACCAGGCGCTGGCGCTCGCTCACCTTCTTCTTCGGCGTCACCGGCTGCTCGGACCGGATCTCCTGCTCGATCAGCTCGATGTCGGCGCTGCCGAACATCGTCAGCTGATCGGCGTTCTCCGAGGATGCCCCGAAGCGCTGGCGCTTGAGCGCGGCGAGTTGCTGTTCGAGGGCAGCCAGGCGCGCTTCGGCGCTCTCGGCACGCGCGAGGGCGGCGGCGCGATCCGCCAGAGCCGCCTCGTAATCGGCGCGGGGGATGACATCAGTGCTTGCCAGGACCATCCCGGCAGGCTACCCAGAGGGCATTGGAAAGCAATGCAAGTCACTGATCTGTCGTCAAAAAGACAGATCAATCAAGCCACCCGCATCGCGGTTACCGGGCGCAATCTGCGCACCGACAGATCGATCCCTTCCAGCACCAGTCGCAGGTCGCTCTCCGACAGCGCACCCGCCGTCACCGACGAGAACCGACCACGTTCCAGGCGCTTGTACATCAGCCACCACCCGTGGCGGTCATACCAAAGGATCTTCACCTTGTCGCGGCCGCGGTTGAAGAACACGTGGGCACTCGAGAGTGCCCGCTGCGGACCCAGGCTCGCTTGCACGCGTAGCGCCAATCCGTCGATCCCGAGGCGGAAGTCCACCGCCTCGGCGCACACCCAGACCGGCAGGCCACCGACCATCAGCGCCGCCGCTCGAAACGCACCGGCCGACCGAGCAGCTCACGCAGCAACCGCCGACGCCAGCCAATGAACGTCGCGTAAGACCAGCCCTGAGCCCGGCAATACCTCCGAGCACTGAGACCACTACGCGACACCGCGCACACGCGCATGAACCACACCACAGAACCCAGCGAAGAACGCGCCATCGACCACCCATCACCCACCAGCCGCCAGACTGCTCGCCATGCCGCCCTTCAGTGAAGAATGGGGGCTATCGGACGGGTACCGCGCGCCTGCACGCTGGTGTGATCCGAGCGCTCGACGTTCTTGGCGATGCCAGCCCTGACCGGGTTCAAGTCCACGTAGGCCATCGCCGCCGCCAAAGCGCGTTCGTCTGCCAGCAACTGGCACTTGAAGCGGCCCTCCCAGAATCGACCTTTGACGCCGTCCTCCGCATTGGCGCGCCGTGCGACGTACTCGTCCAGACACTTCATGAACCAGGACAGATCGCAGAGCCGCTTGCGATACATGCCGGCCATCGCGACCAGCCGCTCGCGTCTGGCGTCTTGTCGCTCTGAGTCAGAGAGCGGGAACAGCCGCCCCCAGCGATCGGCGACCTCGCTATCCGTCCAGGCTCGCGCCAGTTCGGGTTCCACCGAGAGGACGACGTGCAGGTGGTTGCTCATCACCGCATAGGCGTACACGGCGACTGCGAAAATCTCGCCCAACTCGCTGATTCGATTGACGATCATCGGCTTGCGCGCATCGTGGTCCTGGCCGGTGAGCGGATCGACGCCGCACAGCCACGCCCGGCGCACGCAGCGCGTGACGCAATGGTACATGCCGTGCTGATCAACGCTGACAGTGTGGGCGCGGGCTTGAGTCATGCGGCCATGATGTCTAGCCGCGACGGCGCTGTCTGTCGGATTTCATCGCGTTGTTCTGTCAGAATTTTGCTACAGAACGCTGCGTGTCCTCGATCCATCCAGAACGCTGCGTGTCCCCGATCCGCCCGATCCGGATCCCTGCGTGTCCCCGATCCGGGGTCCCCGATCCGGGCCGCCGATCCGGGTGGCGTGTCCCCGATCCGGGTGCTCCCCGATCCGGGCGCCGATCCGGTAAACAGCTGGCACTTGAAGCGATCCGGTCAGCGCCAGGAGGCGTTCGTCGGCGCCGGCGGCCTTCGCGCCGCCGTAGGCCGGATCCTTCGCCTCCGTGTTGCAGGGTCTGGCGACGTCCCCGCAGAGGCGCGGCGGTTGGCGTTCCTCACTGTCAGGGCGGCCGAAGCCGCGGCCGCCGGCGCGATGGTCCGGTACGCGCATCTGCGCCCGCCGCGCGCACGGAGCCGCGCTACATCGCTGCAGGCAGGGTCCTTCGCATCCGTGGTGCAATATCTGGCGTCACTCCCGCATCCGCGAGGTGGCAGGCGCTTTGTGATCAGCCGTGCGCTGGCGGTGGCCGTCGTGGGCGGCCGCGGGCAAGGGTGGGGCGCCCCACCCATCGGACAAAAATTGATCGATGCCGGACGACTTTGGCCTGATCGCGGACTACGGCAGCCCGGCGCCGATCAAAATTTGCTCGGCACCGATCAAAAATTGTCCGGTGCCGAACAAAATTTGTCCGGCCGAGGACTGCGCGCAGGGGTATGCCGATCAAAATTTGTCCGGTGCCGATCAAAAATTGTCCGGTGCCGGGCTGGCGTCGTCCGTTGCCGATCAAAATTTGTCCGATGCCGGGACTTTCTCGTCCGGCACCGAGCAAAATTTGTCCGATTGCCCCGCGGTCCCGAATCGCGCCTCACCCAAGGGCGCACTGCGTCCTGAAGGCCCGTGCTCGCAGGACGACGACGAGCGTTGGCCAGGTCCGCATCGGCGTGACGATGTCGCCGCCTTCCCCAAGCGCAGCAAGCCGCCCGCTGGGGCCGCTGAAATCGCGGCAAAGAACCGGGACACCCAAGATTTCTAGGCGAACGGAGTCCGGGGTCGTCCGTCGCCTGCGTCTCGCGGATTGCCCGCCGTCCTGTCGGTCTTCTGCTTCCGAAGCACCAACGCCCCCAGGCGCCCGCGGCGCCTAAAATGGCTGGCTGAACCGTTCAGCTCAGTTTTTCGAGCAAGCGGGCATAGCCGACGCCTTTCATCCACGCCTGCCCGATGGCGTGGGCTTTCTCCATGATCGCCTCAGCGCCGCCGACGATGCGCCAGTAGGCCGACCCTACGCCCTTCACCTGTCCGGTCCAGTGGCCGGCGTCGAGTCCAAGCCGACGCAAGGCGGGCGGTTCGGTTGGGTGGATGGCGCCGCGCTTGTCCGGTCGGATCTGTCGGCCTGTGTAATCAACCAGTTGGATGTACTCGGCCTCCGTCATCGGCAACCTAAACACGGACAAGCCGACGATCGGCCGGAGGGTTTCGTTCGCTCTCGCCGGCTGATCGCGCAAGCCTTCTGCGCGCGCTTGGACGCTGGTGTGATCCGAGCGCTCGACGTTCTTGGCGATGCCAGCCCTGACCGGGTTCAAGTCCACGTAGGCCATTGCCGCCGCCAATGCGCGTTCGTCCGCGAGCAGCTGACAC
Source organism: Lysobacterales bacterium (assembly GCA_046346965.1). GTDB lineage: Bacteria > Pseudomonadota > Gammaproteobacteria > Xanthomonadales > SZUA-5 > JAXMHB01. The sequence goes on along the minus strand of JAXMHB010000005.1, from coordinate 44,598 downwards.
TTGAAACGGCCCTCCCAAAATCGACCTTTGACGCCATCCTCGGCGTTGGCGCGCCGTGCGACGTACTCGTCCAGGCACTTCATGAACCAGGACAGATCGCAGAGGCGCTTGCGATACATGCCGGCCATCGCGACCAGCCGCTCGCGCCGCGCATCTTGGCCCTCGGGGTCGCTGAGCGGGAACAGCCGCCCCCAGCGGTCGGCGACCTCGTCGTCTGTCCAAGCTCGCGCCAGTTCGGGTTCCACCGAGAGCACCACGTGCAGATGGTTGCTCATCACCGCATAGGCATACACGGCGACCGCAAAGATCTCGCCCAACTCCCTGATTCGGTTCACGATCATCGGCTTGCGCGCGTCGTGATCCTGGCCGGTGAGCGGATCGACGCCGCACAGCCACGCCCGGCGCACGCAGCGCGTCACGCAGTGGTACATGCCGTGCTGGTCGGCGCTGACAGTGTGGGCGCGGGCTTGAGTCATGCGGCCATGATGTCTAACCGCGACGGCGCTGTCTGTCGGATTTCATCGCGTTGTTCTGTCAGAATTTTGCTACAGAACGCTGCGTGTCCCCGATCCACCAATCCGCGTGTCCCCGATCCACCACTTTGCTACAGAACGCTGCGTGTCCCCGATCCACCTCACCCAAAGGCGCGCTGCGCGCTCAGGGCCTGCGCTCGCGGTACGACGACTAGCGCCGGCCAGGGCCGCATCGGCGTGACGATGTCGCCGTCTTCTCCAAAGTAGCAAGTCACTCGCTGGTGCCGCTGTGACTGCGGATGCAGGGCGACACGGCACCTCGCCTGGACCGCCTGCGCGTGCTGTGCACCCGGACCCGAGACACCGAAGTGCAGTCGCCAACATGTGCGTTACGACGCCGGTCGCTGGATCGCCGATGAAGACCGGCCCCCAAGCAGAGCGACGGCCTTGCGCTCGGCGGCTGGGCATCTCGTACGCTGACCCGCGCGAGCTGTTGATGGATGTTCAACGCGACGGCGCCGACGCCGAAGTCATCGCCACTCAGGACCTGCGCGTTCGCATGCGAGACACCTTGGTCAGTGCATTTGCACGCTATTCTGGGCAATGAGTGAACTTCCCGAGGAAACCCAGTGGATAATCTGACTCTCGTCATCGTTCCGGGAATGGATGGCACAGGAGTTTTCCTGGATGGCCTGGTGTCGGAATTGGGCGATTTTTGCGAGATAACGGTCGTTCGTTATCCACCGGACCGGCCTTTGGGTTACGACGAGCTGGTGAGCGTGGCGCTTGAGTTTATTCCTGAGGGCAGGGCGGTGGTCCTGCTCGGCGAGTCGTTCGGTGGCCCATTGGCACTGAAGCTCGCCAATCTGCGCGCCGCGGAGGTCCGCGCTGTCATTCTGGTCGCATCGTTCGCTCGCTATCTGAAGGGCAGGTTGAGATCGTTGGTCCCGCTGGTGAGAGTCGCACCCTTCTTTGCCCCGCCAGCCAGCTTTCTGCGTTGGCTGCTTGCGAATGGACGGAGGTTTGCAGGTGACTCGAAACTGAGATCTACCTTGAGTTCGTTGAGCGCGAATGCTGTGAGGCGTAGACTGGCGTCAGTCTTTGAGATCGATGCGCGCGGAGAGCTGGGAGCCTTGCAGGTACCGGTGCTGTGCCTTCGCGCAACTGGTGACAGGGTAGTTCCGGCCTCAGCTGCGGACGAAATCGTCGCAACTGCATGGTTGGGTTCAATCGTCGACGTGCCGGGACCTCATTTCCTCCTGCAGTGTGAGACGCAAAGCTGTGCAAGGGTAATCAAAAACTTTGTTCGTCGCACAGTCGGGTGACCGTCGATTGTGCTCAGACCAAGTCCATCATTGTCCAAAACGGATTCCATCGGACGCATCGCAAATGAACCAGATCCCCAGAATTCTCGCTCGGCTCTCGCCTGTGTTGCTGTTGGCGCTATCCGCATGTGGAAGCCCAGATGACGAGCGCGTGGCCGAGCGGACCGCTATTGCCACGTCTACGCATCCGCTTGCCGGTTTTTGGAAGCAGTCCACCTGCGCTGACCGGTTTGGTTTGGCCATTGCGCCGGCTGGTGACCAATACTCAGTGTCCTTCTGCGGGCCGGGCGGCTGTTTCGAGCCTGGAACGTACAGGCCGAACACCAAGATTGTGGATGATCCGGCCTACCGCGTGATCGATAACGATACGATTGAGGTGGGCGGAAAAGACGGGTTCACAAAATATGTGCGCTGTGCGGCGCGCTGAGATGGAATGAACCGGACTGATTTTTGTGGCACATTGCGGGATCGAACGCTGTGCGTCCTGGGTTTTGCGACTGCGACACCGGGTTCGGCAAACAGCGTCAGTTGCCGTGTTTTGCGTCCGTTGGAATTGTAGCGAGGATATTCAAAATGATGCGCTATCTGTGCATGTTGGTGCTGTGGACGTCCGCGCTTGCCTTTGGCGAGTGTCCGGACACAGGGCAGATTCGATTCCGGCATGTGGTGGGTGCGCCGGCTGTCTACGTGCAGGGACTCTTTGGCGAGGATAGCTACCAAGCATTTCTGCTCGGCAACGATTTCTCGCAGGCACAACGCGGCGACGGAGCACGCGGCAATCTGTTCTCTTTGGGTGGTTTTTCCTTCGAGCACTTCGCGCTGCCCCGGCAGCAGTACCTGCTGAATCAAGAGCAGCCTGACGAAGCGGCGGAATTGGCGGCTCACCATGATTGGGAGTTGAAATACATGGAGGGGCTGTCCGAATCCGGGAAGATCAAGCTGGAGGGACACCGAAGTTACGGCGTGGTGGAAACGGAAATCATTGATGGATCGAAGCGCAAGTTCTTCATCTGGTATGCGGAGCTGTCTGGCGCCCGGCAGTATTTCGTGACGACGCGACTCTCTTTTGGGGTGTTGGTGCTTTCCATCCTGGGAGTCGAGCCGCAGGAGGAAGAGCGCGTGCGCGATGTGATTCAGAATTACATGTATCGCTTTACCAAGCTGCGAGAACCGCAGTGCACGGCGGATTGAGAGCACGGCTTGCGGTTCTGGGTGAGGGACGCTGGCACCCAGATCAGCCATTTGCTCGCGTTATCGTGTCATCGTGGTCTACGGGAAGACGCGGACTCGCATGACGCCGGGTAGGGACGGCGTTTGGCGCCGGCTGGGGCAATCGGAACGGCCGAGGTAGCGGCCGGAGCAAGGGCAACGGCGAGATGTGGGCGGCGCTTTGGCGACGGCCGAGGCAATCGGAACGGCCGAGGCACCGGCCGAGCAAAGGCAAGGGCGAGAAGCTGGATTGCCACATCCCCGCAGCGCCGGTTGGCGCCGCGGGGACTCGCAATGACGCCGGGTAGGGACGGCGTTTGGCGCCGGCTGGGGCACTCGGAACGGCCGAGGCACGGGTCGGAGCAAAGGCAAGGGCGAGAAGCTGGATTGCCACGTCCCCGCAGCGCCGGTTGGCGCCGCGGGGACTCGCATGACGCCGGGTAGGGACGGCGTTTGGCGCCGGCTGGGGCACTCGGAACGGCCGAGGCACGGGTCGGAGCAAAGGCAACGGCGAGACGCTGGATTGCCACATCCCCGCAGCGCCGGTTGGCGCCGCGGGGACTCGCAATGACGCCGGGTAGGGACGATGCCGGGCGCTCGATGACGCCGGATGTGGACGATGCCGCGTGCGCAATGACGCTGGGTGCGGACTACGCGTGTGCGCCGTCACGCCGGTTGCGGACGATGCGCTGGGGCGGCTGAAGCAGGGCATCGGGCCGTCTTTGAGCATTGTTCACTTGATCTGACCGAGAATGGCCGCATTGCGGTGCTCTGCCGCCCACCGGATATGTCTATGCGACCCGCTGATGCCACCTTGCGCGCTTTACCCGATGTCGCCCTGCAAGCGGGCGCTGTCGCTGCGGCGGCGCTGGAATGGGTGGGGATGGAAGAGATCGAAGTGCCGGTGCAGTTGTCGACGCCGGCGGGCGTCACGCAGGTGCCGGCGCGGGTGCATGCCTTCGTCAACCTGAGCCAGCCGGCGGCGCGCGGCATTCATATGTCGCGGCTGTACTTGCATCTGGATCGTCATCTGGGCAGCGAGGTGCTCACCCCACGCGCGCTGCACGGCATCTTGCGCGACTTTTTGGACTCGCATGTGGGCCTGAGTGATCGCGCGCTGCTGCGTCTGCGCTTTGATCAGATGCTGCGGCGGCCGGCGCTGGTCAGCGATACGCAGGGCTGGCGGCGTTATCCGGTGACGGTGACGGCGATCCAGGAGCGCGGCCATTTCAGCCTGGAGCTGGCGCTGGAGGTGCTGTACTCCAGCACCTGCCCGTGTTCCGCGGCGCTGGCGCGACAGCTGATCCAGGAGCAGTTCGACCGCGATTTCGGTGCCGGCGCGATCGACCGCGCCGAGCTCCGCGCCTGGCTGGGCAGCGAGCAGGGCATTGTGGCGACGCCGCATGCGCAGCGCAGTCGGCTGCAGCTGCGTGCGCGCCTGCTGCCCAGCTTCGCCGAGCTGCCGATTGTCGATCTGGTCGACATCCTCGAGCACGCGCTGCAGACGCCGGTGCAAACCGCGGTCAAGCGCGAGGACGAACAAGCCTTTGCGCGCCTCAATGGCGCCAATTTGATGTTCTGCGAGGACGCGGCGCGGCGCGCGCGGGCGGCGCTGGTTCAGGACGGGCGGCTCGCCGATTTCTGGCTGCGCGCGGTGCATCAGGAAAGCCTGCACCCGCACGATGCGGTGGCGATCGCCAGCAAGGGCGTCGCGGGCGGCTACGGCCCACACACCGAGTGGGTGTGAGCCGCGTCGCCGCCGGCTTCAGGCGGCGTGGGTGCGGATGAACTCGCGCACGTCGGGATAGACCACCTCGCGCCAGCGTTTGCCGCTGAAGATGCCGTAGTGACCGGCGCCTTTGACCGTGAGATGGCGCTTGCGGCTGGCGTCCAGTCCGCTGGTCAGCGCGTGGGTGGCCTCGGTCTGGCCCTGACCCGAGATGTCATCCAGCTCGCCCTCGATGGTGAACAGGGCGGTATCGCGGATCAATTCCGGCTGCACGCGCTGCCCGCGCACGAACCACTCGCCGCGCGGCAGCAGATGCTGCTGGAACACCGTGCGGATGGTGTCGAGGTAGTACTCGGCCGGCATGTCCAGCACGGCGTTGTACTCGTCGTAGAACTTGCGATGCGCTTCGGCGTCGTCCAGATCGCCGCGCAGCAGATCCTGATAGAAGTCCCAGTGGGAGTTCATGTGGCGGCTGGGGTTCATCGCGATGAAGCCGGCGTGCTGCAGAAAACCTGGATAGACCTTGCGGCGATGGCCGGGATAGTTGCGCGGCACCTCGTGGATGACGTTGTTCTGGAACCAGCTCAGCGGTTTGGTGGTGGCCAGATCATTGACCTGCGTGGGCGACTTGCGCGTGTCGATCGGTCCGCCCATCAGCGTCAGCGTGCGCGGCAGGCGCTCGCCATCAGCGGCCATCAGCGACACCGCGGCCATCACCGGGACGGTAGGCTGGCAGACGCTGATCACATGCAGGCGCTCGGCGCCGATGTGGCGGATGAACTCGCGCACGTAGTCGATGTAATCGTCCAGATGGAAGGCGCCGTGCTCGACCGGCACCATGCGCGCGTCCACCCAGTCGGTGATGTACACCTTGTGGTCCTTGAGCAGCGTGCGCACGGTGTCGCGCAGCAGCGTCGAGTGGTGCCCGGACAAGGGCGCGACCACCAGCACCGGCGGATCGTCCTTCAGATCGGCAATGGCGAGCGGATCGTCGGAATAGCGCTTGAAGCGGATCAGCTTGCAGAAGGGCTTGTTCAAGGCGGTGTATTCGACGATCGGCACCTCGTGCCCATGCGCCTCGACGCTGCGGATGCCGAACTCGGGCTTCTCGTAATCCTTGCCGATCCGATACATCAGCTCGTAGGTCGCCGCCAGCCGCTGCGCGCCCGGCAGTCGCGACAGGAAGCTCGAGGGCTGCGAGTACATCTTGGCCGCGGCATCGGAAAAAGCCACGAACGGGCTCAACAGCGAACGCTGGAATTCATGCAGGTGATAGAGCATGGCGCCGGATCCAGAAGGGTCGCGCTATGGTGCAGTGCACAACGACTGCGCGCCAGTGGCCTAAAGGCTATGTTTGGATCAATGTGTTGCGCGGGGCACTTGGGGAAGCGCCTGCCGAACAGGGGGCGGCGGGGCGAAGACGGGACTCGGGACCCGGGACCCGGGACCCGGGACCGGGACTCGGGCTGGCGACAAGGTCCCGCTAGCCGCCGCAGTGCCGGTCCCCCGCCCCTTGACCCTCGCCCCGCTTCTGCTCCACCGTGCGCAGCTTTGGCAAGAGCCCCCTCAATGGACGTGCAGGAATCAATCGTCGATATCGCTCATGTCATCCAACTGGCGGTGGCGCCGGTGTTTCTGCTGTCGGCGATCAGCGGGATGCTGGCGGTCATGACCCATCGCTTGTCGCGCATCGTCGATCGGGCGCGTGCGCTCGAGAGTGGCGACACCGGGCGCAGCGCTGCAGCCGTCAGCGCCGAACTTGAACTGGTGTCGCGGCGCGCGCGCACGGTCAATCGGGCGATTACGCTGTGCACCACCACGGCATTGATGGTGGCCAGCGTGATCGCGCTGCTGTTTGTCGCCGCCTTTTTGAAGTTCGACGCGTCGGTGGCGGTCGCCATGCTGTTCGTTGCCGCCATGTTGAGCTTCGTCGGCGCGCTGCTGTATTTCCTGCGCGAGGTGTTCCTGTCCACGCACACGCTGCGCTTCGGCCGCGGTGGCGAGCGCTGAGGGCGCCGTCATCCTGCCCACTGACCGTTTCACGTTCATCCGTTACACTTGGGATTCCGCCCGGCATCCGGGCATGTTGTCTGTGTAGATGAACGAGGACTCTCCTAGTAGCGGCGGTTCCGCGCACCGCTCCTGGTTGGAACGCCTGGGGCAAGCATTCTCCGGCGAGCCGCGGAACCGCGAAGAACTGATCGAAGAACTGCGTCACGCCCGTGATAACGGACTGGTGGACGCGGACACGCTGGCGATGCTGGAAGGCGCGCTCAGCGTGTCGGACAAGCAGGTGGCCGACGTCATGGTGCCGCGTGCCCAGATGGTCTGGTTGCCGGTGGAATCGTCGTTGAAAGAGGTGCTGCGGATCGTCACCGAATCCGGGCACTCGCGCTTTCCGGTGCACGGCGAGGATGAGGACGAGGTACTCGGCCTGCTGCTGGCGAAGGATCTGCTGCGGCATTACGCCAGCGGCACCGAGAGCTTCGACCTGCGCACCATGATGCGGCCGATGACGCTGATCCCGGAGGCCAAGAAGCTGAATGTGCTGCTCAAGGAGTTTCGCCTGAACCGCACGCACATGGCGGTGGTGGTGGACGAGTACGGCGGCGTCGCGGGGCTGATCACCATCGAGGACGTGTTGGAAGAAATCGTCGGCGAGATCGATGACGAGCACGATGCCGAGGACAAGCCGCCGCAGCACATCTTGCCGCAATCCGATGGCAGCTACGCGGTGCAGGCGCTGACGCCGGTCGAGGAGTTCAACGCGCACTTCCGCACGCGTTTCGATACCGAGTCGGTGGATACGATTGGTGGGCTGGTGATGCAGGCGCTGGGGCATCTGCCCGAGCGCGGCGAGACCATCGCCATCGATGGTTTTCTGTTCGAGGTGGCCAAGGCCGACGACCGTCGCCTGCATCTGCTCAAAGTGCGGCCGAGTCCGGCCGGATGAGCCTCGCGCGCTGGCTGTGCCTGTGGCTGCTGTGCCTGCTGAGCGCACCTTCGGCGACGGCGCAAGCGCTGCCGGTGCCGGAGTCGCCGGTCGAGGTCTGGCTGGCGACCATCGAGCCGGGTGAGGTGTACTGGCAGCGTTTTGGTCACAACGCGATCATCCTGCGCGACCGCGAAAGCGGGCGCGGCATCAGCTACAACTTCGGCTACTTCGACTTCGCCCAGCAGGACTTCCTGCTGCGCTTCGTCCGTGGCCGCATGCTGTATCAGGCGGTGGCGCTGGATGCCGACGCCGATCTGGCCGGCTATGCCGAGGACGGTCGGCGCGTGTGGTTGCAGCGTTTGCGTCTCGATGCCGCGGCCACCGAGACACTGGCGGCCTATCTGCACGGCGAAGTGCAGCCGGATCGGCGCGATTACCGCTACGACTACTACACGGTGAACTGCTCGACGCGCGTGCGCGACGCGCTCGATCTGGCGCTCGGCGGCGCGCTCAAGGCGGCGACCGAGCATCGCTCGCACGGTTGGAGCTACCGGCGCTACACGCGCGCCTACGCGCAAGGCGTGCCCTGGCTGTATCTGGGCACTGATCTGGCGCTCGGGCAGCCGGTCGATCGCGTGCTCTCGCTGTGGGAGGAGATGTTCATCCCGGGCGAACTCAAGCGGCGCCTGCGCGAAACCGAGATCGACGGCCAGCCGGTGGTGGTGGAAGAGCGCCTGCTGCCGGCCGACGCTGACCCGGCCGAGATCTGGCCGGTGGCGCCCGATTGGCGTGCACAGTTTGCGGCCGCCGGTCTGATTCTGGCCGGCTTGCTGGTGGCGCTCCGGCGTCTGGCCGAAGCCGGCGGTTGGGCGCGCTGGCCGCTGGCACTGAGCGGCGCCGGCATCAGTCTGTCGCTCAGCGTGGCCGGCTTGTTGCTGGCCGGATTGTGGCTGCTGACCGACCACGGCAGCGCCTGGCGCAATCAGAATCTGCTGCTGTGTTCGCCGCTGTGGCTGCTGAGCCTGCCGGCCTGGTGGCAACTCGGGCGCCAGGGGCGGGTCGCCGGCTGGCAGGCGCGCTGGGCCGCAGTCGCCGGCTGGTGCGCGCTGGCAGGCGTGGTGCTGGCGGCGCTGCTCAAAGTGTTCCGCAGCCTCGATCAAGGCAACATCGAGTGGCTGCTGCTGATCTGGCCAGTGGTGCTGGCGCTGCGTTATCTGCTGAGGCCGCCGATGCTGACACCCAACGCGGCAAACGAGACCTGATCAGAGTCCCTGTCTCGCCTCAGGCGCGCTGACTCGTTCTGCAATCTGGCGACAGCGTAACGGTGCTGCCGCAGGGCTGGTCCCCCGACCCTTGACCCTCGCCCGCTTCTGCGCCTCCGCCCTCATGCTCGGCAAGACCTTCCCCACAGACGCCGCCACCTTGACGATCAGGCCCGGCGCGGGCGCATCATCCCGGCGCCGGACCCGACCCCGAGGAGCGCATGGCAGCAGTCATCGACAACCACGCGCTGCCGCTGCCGAGCGCGCCCGAGAAGGGCGGCAAACTGCGCAATCCGGTGGTCAACTGTGTGGCCTACGCCAATTCAGGCAAGCGCCTGAATGATCTGACGCTGGATGCCATCAGCGACGTCCTCAAGGAGCCGGATACCTTCATCTGGCTGGGCCTGCACGAGCCCGATGAAGCGTTGCTGCTAAAGATCCAGGAAGAGTTCGGCCTGCACGATCTGGCTATCGAGGACGCCCAGCACGCGCATCAGCGCCCGAAGATCGAGGTCTACGACGACACCCTGTTCATTGTCGTCCACACCTCGCAATTCGTCGGCGGCAAAGTCCAGTTCGGCGAGACCCACATCTTCCTCGGACGGCGCTTCCTGATCACGGTGCGCCATGGCGCTTCGCTCAGCTACGCGCGGGCGCGGGTGCTGTGCGAGCAGACGCCGGAGATGCTCGCGCTGGGCCCCAGCTTCGGGCTGTATGCGGTGCTCGACTTCATCGTCGACAACTACTTTCCGATCGTCAGCAGCTTCGAGTCGGAGCTCAAGGAACTCGAACAGCGCATCTTCAATGAGCGCTTCGATCGCGACACCATCGAGCGCCTGTATTACCTGAAGCGCGAACTGGTGACGCTGCGGCTGGCGGTGACGCCGATGCACGACATCCTCAATCAGCTGAAGCGCTTCTTCCCCGGCCTGATTCACGAGGAAGTGCGCGTGTACTTCCGCGATGTGTTCGACCACGCCGTGCGCATGAGCGAGGCCACCAGCACGCTGGGCGAGATGATCTCGGCGGCGTTGCAGGTGAATCTGGCGATGGTGTCGGTCGGCCAGAACGAGGTCACCAAGCGCCTGGCTGGCTGGGCGGCAATCCTGGCCATACCCACCACGGTCGGCGCCATCTACGGAATGAACTTCGAGTACATGCCGGAATTGCGCTGGCACTACGGCTACCACACCGCCATCGGCGTGACCTTGCTGCTGTGTCTGGGGCTGTACACGCGCCTCAAGAAGTCGGGGTGGCTATGACTGCCGTCGATGCGGTGCAACTGCGGGTGGCGACCGTGGCCGACAGCGCGGCGCTCACCCGACTGCTGGGCGAGATGGGTTATCCGCTCGAGGAGGCGCTGGTGGAGCGCAATCTGCGCGCCTTGATCGCCGACGGCGCTCACAATCAGGTGCTGGTGGCGACTGTGGGCATCCTGGTGAAGGGCGTGGTGGCGGGCCATCTGGTCACCATGCTGCAGCAGGATGCGCCGCTCGGCCGCATCACGGCGCTGGCGGTCGACGAGGATCAGCGCGGACTTGGCATCGGCAAGCGCTTGGTGCAGGCGCTGGAGCGCTGGTTCGCCGAGCGTGGCGTGGTGCGGCTGGAGGTCACCAGTGCCGAGCAACGCGCGGATGCGCATCGTTTTTTCCGCAGCCTGGGCTTTCGCGAACAGCGGCTGCGCCTGATCAAGAACCGCAACTGAGGACGCATGGGCGACCTGGTCGGCGCTTACGTCGGCAGCATACGCATCGAGGCCGCGCTCGGCGGGGGCGGCATGGGCGAGGTCTACCGCGGCTTCGACACCCGCCTGGAGCGTGTCGTCGCCGTCAAGACCGTCCGCGCCGACCGCATGAGCGAGGACTACGCGACACGCTTTCGGCGCGAGGCGCGGCTGCTGTCCAAGCTGACCCATCCGGGGATCTGTCAGGTCTACGAGCTGATCGAGACACCGGCCGCCGATTATCTGGTGATGGAGTTCGTGCTCGGGCAGCCGCTCGATCGCTATGCCGCCGGCGCCACGCGCGCGGAACTCGGCGCGGTGTTTGTCGCGGTGGCCGAGGCGCTGGGGGCTGCGCACGCGCATCAGATCGTGCACCGTGATCTGAAGCCCGAGAACATCCTCGTCGATGCGCAGCAGCGACCGCACATCCTGGATTTCGGCATCGCACGGCTGGCCGATGCTGACGGTCAATGGGCCGAGTCCACGCCCGAGTACGTGCCGCCGCGGGTGCAAAGCCATGTCGAAACCGAGCTGCATACGCCGCTCGATCCAGCCTCGGCGCCCGGCACCCACGATAGCAACGCTTCGACTGGCCGCCTGACGCACCTCGGCAGTGTGGTGGGTACGCGCGGCTACATGAGCCCGGAGCAAGCGGCGGGTCTGGCGCTCAGCACCAGCAGCGATATCTATGCTTTGGGATTATGTCTGGACCGCATGTTGCGACTGGCGCGCGACACGCCGGCCGCAGATCGCGAGGCGGCCGAGGATGCAGATGCGGAGGTGGCGGCGCTGATCGCGCGGATGATGAGCGGCGATCCGGCGCGCCGGCCGGATGCCGCGCAAGTGGCTGCGGCACTGCGCACATGGCTGGAGCGACCGCGACTGGAAGCGCGGCGCCGCTGGCGCTGGCGCATGGCGGCGCTGGTGGGCCTGGCGCTGCTCGCGCTGGCCAGTGCGATGGGCTGGCTGGCGCTGCAGGCGCGGCGCGCCAATGCTGAGGCCGAGATCCGCCGCACGCAGGCCGAGGATCTGGTTGGTTATCTGCTCGGCGAGCTGCGCGATCGCCTCGCCGAGGTCGGCCGGCTCGATCTGCTGGACGGCGTGAACCAGCGCGCCCGCGCCTACTTCGACGCCATCCCGCCCGAGCGCGAAACCGTGGCGGAGTTGGCCGCGCGCCTGCGCTTTCTGCGCTCGCTGGCCGATGTCGATGTCCAGCGCGGGCAGTTCAAGCCGGCTGAGGCGCTGATGCGGCGGGCACTGGTGGATGCGGAGGCGCGCCGACGACGCCTGCCGGACGATGAGACCGCGCTCGAGATGGTGGCCGAGATCCGCGCCTGGCTGGGATTGACGCTGATGGAGCAGGGACGGCCGGCGGAGGAGGCCATCGCCGAGTTCGCTGCGGTGATTCCCTTGCGCGAGCATATGGTGCAGGTGCTGCCCGAGCGCCCGGATGTCGTGCAGGCCTACGCGATGGCCTACAACAATCGCGCAGCAGCGCTGCAGAACGCCGAACGCTGGGCCGAGTCGCAGGCGGATCTGGAGCACACCATCGCCTTGCTGAAGCCGCTGCTCGCCAGTGGCTACGAAACCAGCAAGATGCGTTCGGACATCGCGGTGGCGCTCGGCTGGCTGAGCACGGCCCAGGAAGAGCAGGGCGATCTGCAGGGCGCGGCGCGTTCGCGCGACGAGAGCGTCGAGATGATCACTGCGCTGCAGGCCTCCGAAGGCGGCAGCGTGATCTGGATGCAGGACTTGAGCGTGGCCTTGACCTATCAGGCTGGATTGCGCTCGCAGCTGGGGCAGGACGCACAGGCCCTGGACGCCATGCACCGCGCCTGTGAGCTGAACGCGCAGGCACTGCGTCGTGATCCAGACAATCCGCAGCATCAGCGTGGACTCGCCGTATGCCAGCTGCGCCGGGCGGGACCGGAGCTGGATCTAGCTCAGGTGGATGCGGCCAGCGCCAGCGTCGATGCGGCCCAGGCGGCGCTGACGCGTTTGCTCAGTCAGGCCGAGGACCAGGGAGATTGGACCATCCAGCTCACGCTGTCGTATCTGCGGCGAGCAGAGATCGCCCTGTTGCGCGAGGATCGCGCGGGCCTGCAGCAAGCGCTGGCGGATTACGATCAGGCGCTGACCCGGCCGAGCGCGATTGCGCCGAGCCCGCTGCACGTGCTGCGGCGCGCCTGGCTGGGTGCGCAAGAAGCCAGGCTGCGTGGCGACGAGGCAGCGCGCGCGGCCGCCATCGCCCAGGCGCTCACGCTGTACGGCGATTCGGCGGCGCGGCAGAGCCTGCAATGGCGCGCCTGGCGCGCGATCCTGCAATTGGAGCAAGGCGATACGGCCGGCGCCGAGGCGACACTGGCTGGCTTGCGCGCACAGGGCTACCGCGGCGCATGGCTGCAGCGAGTCTGCGCGCGCCTTGGGCAGCGCCCCTGCCTGTGACGATTCACGACCAGCGGACGGCCTGCGCGCTAGGCTTTGGGCTGTCCGTCGTACGGTGTCCTGGCGACGCCGACGACACGATCCACGATCAGGGAAGGACTGCATATGCGGATTGCATTGATTACCGGTGCCTCGGGCGGTGTCGCCCGCGAACTGGCGCGGCGTTTGCGCGATGCCGGCTGGCGTCTGGTGCTGGTCAGCCGCGATGTCTCGCGTTTGGATGTGGTCCATGACGACATCATTGTGCAGGCCGATGTGTCGACGCCGGGCGGCGCCGAGGCAGCCCTGTCGCTGGCGATCGATCGCGCCGGGGCAGTGCCGGATGCGCTGGTGAACTGCGCTGGCAGCACGCTGATCGCGCCGCTCGGGCGGGTCACGGCGGAGGCCTTTCGCGCCTGCATGGCGGCCAATGTCGACACCGCATTCTTCTCGGTGCAGGCCTACACGCGTGCGCTGCAGGCGGCGGGTCGCGGTGGCGACATCGTGCTGTTCAGCTCGGTGGTCGCCGGCCTTGGCGTCAGCAACCATGCGGCGATCGCCGCGGCCAAGGGCGCCATCGAGGCGCTGGTGCGCTCGGTGGCGGCTGATTTCTCGCATCAGGGCATTCGCATCAACGCGGTGGCGCCAGGTCTGATGCGCAGCCCGATGACCGAACGCATGCTCGGCAGCGAGCGCAGCCAGCAGAACATCGCTGCGCAGTATCCCTTGGGCCGCTATGGCGAGGCCGGTGATGGCGCGGCCGTGGCAGCGTGGCTGCTGTCCGAGGATGCGCGCTGGATCACCGGGGAAGTCATCCACATGGACGGCGGCTTCAGTGCCGTGCGTCCGCTGGTGCGCCCGGCATGAGCACGGCCATTGTCTGGTTCCGCCGGGATCTGCGCCTGGCGGACAACCCGGCCTTGCATGCGGCCGTGAGCGCGGGCCACCGCGTGCTGCCGGTGTATGTGCATGCACCAGACGAGGAAGCGCCCTGGACACCCGGCGCCGCCAGCGCGTGGTGGCTACACCACAGCCTGCAAGCGCTGGATCAGCAGCTGCGCCAGCGCGGCAGCCGGCTGCTGATCTGCCGCGGCAGCAGCGAGCAATGCCTGACGCAGCTGATCGAGGCGAGCGGGGCGCAGGCGCTGTACTGGAATCGACTGTACGATCCGGCGCTGACGGCGCGCGATCGCGTGCTCAAGGAAGGCCTGCGGGCGCGCGGCCTGGAGGTGCGCAGCTACGCCGGTCATCTGTTGGCCGAACCCTTCGAGTTGCGCACCGGCGCGGGCGAGCCTTACCGCGTGTTCACGCCGTTCTGGCGCAACCTGTCGGGCCGCGTGCAGGCGCAGACGCCGCTGCCGGCGCCGGCGCGACTGGATGCGCCCGACATTGCCGATGCGCTCACGGTGGCGCAGCTCGGCCTGCTGCCGACGCTGCCCTGGGATCAGGGTTTCTATCCCGAATGGACGCCCGGCGAGGCCGGGGCGTTGGCAGCGCTGGAGGTGTTCATCGCGCAGGCGCTGGACGGTTATGCATCCGGACGCGATCGACCCGACCAGCGCGGCACCTCGCGGCTGTCGCCGGCCCTGCATTTCGGCGAAATCTCGCCGCGTCAGATCGTGCATCGGCTGTGGGGCGATGCCAGCCCCGGCCGGCGCGCGCTGGCCGAGCCTTACTTACGCGAACTCGGCTGGCGCGATTTTGGTCACCACCTGCTGTACCACTTTCCGCACACCGTGCACGAGCCGCTGCAGCCCGGTTTCGCAGCCTTCCCGTGGGCCGAGCCGGTGCCGGAGCGCTTGGCCGCCTGGCAGCGCGGGCGTACCGGCATTCCCATCGTGGATGCCGGCATGCGCGAGCTCTGGAGCACCGGTTGGATGCACAACCGCGTGCGCATGATCGTCGCCAGCCTGCTGACCAAGAACCTGCGCTACCACTGGCTGCACGGCGCGCGCTGGTTCTGGGACACGCTGGTCGACGCCGATCTCGCCAACAACACCCAGGGTTGGCAGTGGTCGGCCGGCAGTGGCGCCGACGCCGCGCCGTACTTCCGCATCTTCAACCCGATCGCCCAGGGCGAGCGCTTCGACCCCGACGGCCGTTACGTGCGTCGTTTTGTCCCCGAACTCGCCAAGCTGTCGGGCGCGGCTGTGCATCAGCCCTGGACCATCGGCGGCGTGCGCGGCTATCCGAAGCCGATCGTCGATCTCAAATCCAGCCGCGAGGCGGCGCTGGCGGCGTACGCGC
This sequence comes from Lysobacterales bacterium, assembly GCA_046346965.1. GTDB lineage: Bacteria > Pseudomonadota > Gammaproteobacteria > Xanthomonadales > SZUA-5 > JAXMHB01. The sequence goes on along the minus strand of JAXMHB010000005.1, from coordinate 29,271 downwards.
AGATGCGCGGCAAATCGGTCGATGCGGCCATGCCGGGCTGACAGACCTCAGGTTGCCAGCCGCACCATCAGTTCAAGCGCGGCGACCACGAAGCCGGTGAGGAAGAACACGTAGCTGAAGCGCAGGTAGCGGTACTTGTGGCGGGCGAGGTAGATGCCCATCGAGTACAGATCGTTCACCAGATTCTCGTAGACGGCCGCATCGGTGCGCAGCGCATCGCCCCAAAGGCGAAAGAACTCCTCTTTCGGCAGCTCGGAAAAATGCCCGAAAAACATGATGTTGAAGTGCGCGGGCAGGGCGTGCGGAGACTCGAGTGCGAGCGGCCGGTATTTGGGCAGCACCGCCAGGATCGCCAGCAACAGCGCAATCAGCGTGAATGCCGACAGCGTGATCATGCTGAGCCGCAGCTCCGGGTCGCTCAGGCGGCCCATTGCGATCGTCAGCACGATCGACGACACGGTGATGATGATATTGGCCTTGGCGTCGGCCATCTGGCTCAGTTGTACGTGGTGCCGCTGTGCCGCCATGATGGAATAGTCGGCGGTGTTGCGGCCGAGGATGCCGTGGAAGGGCTCGCGCAAGCCGATGTGCGAGGGTGGCGGGATGGTGGCGGGCGGGGTGCTGGTACTCATCTCTGCGCGCTGCCGACGCGGCTCTGGACGGTGACTGCAGCATCATGCCCGATCCGCGCGGGCGTCAGTGTGATCCAGCAGCGCATCGATCGGGAGGACAGGCACGGTGAATCTGCGTGATCTGAAGTATCTGGTGGCCTTGGCCGATCACCGCCATTTCGGGCGCGCGGCCGAGGCCTCGTTTGCCAGCCAGCCGACGCTGTCGGCGCAAATCAAGAAGCTGGAAGATGAGCTCGGCGTGCAGATCTTCGAGCGGCAGACGCGCGGCGTGTTGTTGACGCGCGCCGGTGAGGCCATCGTCGCACGGGCGCGCGTGGTGCTGCGGGAGGTCGACAGCATCCGCGAGATCGCCCGCGGTGCCGGTGACCCGGAGGCGGGCAGTTTGCGCCTCGGCATGTTCCCGACGCTCGGCCCCTATCTGCTGCCGCACGTGGTGCCGGCCCTGCACCAGCGCTATCCCAAACTGGAATGGCTGCTGGTCGAGGAAAAATCCGAGGTCTTGCAGCAGCAGCTGGAACGCGGCGAGTTGGATGCCGTGTTGCTGGCGCTGCCGATCCAGGACGAGGGCCTGACCATACTGGAGCTGTTTGCCGAGCCCTTTGTGCTGGCGCTGCCGCGCGAACGCGGCACCGAGTTTCCGGGGCCGGTGAAGCTGCTCGATTTGAAGAGCCGCGAGGTGCTGCTTTTGGGCGAGGGCCACTGTCTGCGCGATCAGGCGCTTTCGCTGTGCGAGCTCAGCGGCGCCTCGGAACGCAGCGGCTTTCGTGCCACCAGTTTGGAGACGCTGCGGCAGATGGTCGCCGCCAATGTCGGCATGACGCTGCTGCCGCAACTGGCGGTGATGCCGCCGGTGGCGCCGAACGAGCACATCGTGCTGCGTGCCTTTGGCGGGCAGCCGCCCAAGCGGCGTGTCGGCATGGTCTGGCGGCGCAGCGACGCCCGCGCCGAGTTGATGCGCGGTGTCGGCGCCGAGATCGCGCGCTGCGCGCGGGCTGTGCTGGGCGACGCCGACCAGCCGTTGCCGCCGTACAAGCGTCGTCGATGAATCGCGAGCTCAAATTGCTGCTGGCCATCTGCGTGTTGGGCGGCCTGTGGCATCTGCACACGCGGCCGCCGAGCGCGATTGCCCGCGCGCCTGGCGTTCTCGCACCTGATCCGCCGGTGCAGCAGACGCTGCAGGCGCCTTCGACGATCACCCGGGGCGAGTTCACCTTGACGCCGCTGGCGAGCTTCGCGGTCGAGGCGCGCCTGCTCTCGCGCCTCGCTTACAGCGATGAAGGGTCCGCGCTGGCGCCGCTCGATTTTGCGCTGGGTTGGGGCCGCATGTCCGATACCGCGGTGATCGAGCAGCTCGATGTCTCGCAGGGCAGTCGCTTCTTCACCTACCGCTGGGAACAGCAGCCGCCGATCCCGCAGCAGGAGATCGTCGTATCCGCCACCAATGTGCACCTGATCCCCGCGGACGCCGCCGTAGAAGCGGCGTTAAAGCGCTTGCGCGTAGGGCAAGTCATTGAACTGAAAGGCGTGTTGGTGGAGGCTCGGCGGGAAGACGGCTGGTACTGGCGCTCATCGCTGTCGCGCAGCGACAGCGGCAATGGCGCCTGCGAGCTGCTGCTTGTGCACGAGGCGCGCGCGGTACGCTAGTCTCCGGCTGTTTTTCGACTCGCGGATCGCCACTCCATGCCAGCCAAGCAAGCCCTGATCTGTGGTTCTCTGGCCTACGACACCATCATGGTGTTCGAGGACCGCTTCAAGAACCACATCCTCGCCGACAAGGTGCACATGCTGAGCGTGGCCTTTTATGTGCCCACGATGCGGCGCGAGTACGGCGGCTGCGCCGGCAACATCAGCTACAACCTCAAGCTGCTGGGCGGGCACCCGGTCCCCTTTGGCGCCGTCGGTCGCGATTTCGAGCCCTATCGCAAGCATTTTGAAGAGCTCGGCATCGATCTGCGCTGCGTGCGCGAATTGCCGGACTACTTCACGGCGCAAGCCTATATCACCACCGATTTGGATGATAATCAGATCACCGCCTTTCATCCGGGCGCGATGACCCAGAGCCACGGCGCCCACGTCGAGGATGTGCGGCACGTCGCCTTCGGCATCGTTGCGCCGGATAATCGTGAGGCGATGTTGCAGCACGCGCGCGAGTTTCGCGCGATGGGCGTGCCCTTTATTTTCGACCCGGGCCAGGCGTTGCCGCTGTTCAATGGCGAGGAGTTCCGCAACTTCATCGAAAATGCGACATATGTGTCGGTCAACGACTACGAATCGCAGCTGCTGTCCGAGCGCACCGGCTGGTCGCCCGAGCAGATCGCCGAACGCGTCTCTGCCTACATCGTTACCCGTGGTGGCGAGGGCTCGCGCTGGTACACGCGCGAGGGCACGCTGGACATCCCCAGCGCCAAAGCGCGCGCCGTCAATGATCCCACCGGCTGCGGCGACGCCTATCGCGCCGGCCTGATCTACGGCCTGATGAACAATCTGGACTTCGAAACCACCGGCCGCATCGCCTCGCTGATGGGCGCCATCAAGATCGAACACCACGGCACCCAAAACCAGCGCTTCACCCGCGAGGAGTTTCTGGAGCGTTTCCGCGAGGAATTTGGTTATCGGTTTGAATAGAGGTTAAAAGTGAAGAGTGAAAAGTAAATTGAATGGGAACGGCGTCCGTTTCGGATCAGCAAAGTTCGAACCCAACCGTCGGTGCATAACATTTAACTTTTAACTTTTGACTTTTCACCATTGCTCGCAAAATTGCCATGCCCAACGAACAACAGACTATCGACCTGATCACCCGCTACTACGCTGCCTTCAACCGCGCCGACTGGGACCAGATGCTGTCGCTGCTGGCCGACGATGTTGTGCATGACCTCAATCAGGGGGAGCGGCAGGTCGGGCGGGAGGCTTTTGCGGCCTTCCTGGCGCGGATGGCGCGCTGCTATCTGGAGGTGCTGACCGACATTCGCGTGATGCAAAACGCTGACGGCAGCCATGCGGCGGCCGAGTACGTGGTCAGCGGCCAGTATCTGTCCAGCGACGAGGGCCTGCCGCCGGCGATGGGGCAGCGCTATCGGCTGCCAGGCGGCGCTTTTTTCGACGTGCGCGAGGGTCGCATTACCCGCGTCAGCAATTACTACAACCTGCAGGACTGGATCGCCCAGGTCAGCGCCTGAGTCCGCCGCCGACGCCCGCTCTCCGGGCGGTCAGAAACGATCCTCACGTATCTGTAGCCACCATGCCTCTGCCTGCTTCAGCAATGCCGGCGCTTTGCTGAGAGCAGGATCGGCCTGGAAGTCGCCACCTTCGTGGCTCTCGCCCAGCGTCAGTCGCGCTGTGCCTCGCAGCGCGTACTTCTGCTGTCCCTCGTAGCCGATGAGTTTGAGCGTGGCTGGGCTGACATCGCTGCGGCAGGCCAGCCGGTAGGCCACCCAGATCTCCACTTTGCCGTCCTGATCGGCATCACTGGCAAACACCGCCGGATCGGTAAAGCTGGCGGTCAGATCGAAAGGACAGTCGTCGACGCGATCCTGGATCACCCACTGCTGCTGCGATTCGTCGCCGTGATCGACAAACAGCGTGGCGTAGAGCCGTGCGGAACGTTCATCGCCGTCGCGCAGCCTGAAACTGCCGGTCGTCGACAGCACCAGCGTGTAGCGCTCCTTTGCGTTCTGGATCTGCCATTGCGAGCGTGCGACGCCGTCCACCGCGTAGCGCCCGCTGTCGTCCAGTGGCGCCACGGGCGTGAGACTCGGTGTGGCCGACAAACTCAGGGCGGAGAGCAGGGCAATCCAGGACATCGGGCGCTTCCTTGAGCGGGACAGGCCTCAGTGTCGATCCTCGCGCAGCCGGGTTCAATCCCCGGAATGCAGTACCGATTGCTCCAGCAGCGGGTCAAACTCGTGGATTGACACCTGGCGCTTCGTCGCGAGCGTAGGGCCGATCGCTTCGAAGTGCTCAATCGTTTGCGCCAACCAGGCGCGCCACCACGGGCTGAGTGGGCTGCGATCGCTCTCGAGCGCCGCTTCCTTTGCGCGCAGCAACTCGCCGATGGCGACACGCTCGTCCGCACTAACCCAGTCTGCTGCGAGCAAATCCGCAAATGCGGTGGGCGGCTGCGAGCGCGCATGCTCGATCCAGCGACAGGCCAGCAGCGGACGCAGCGCGTAGAAGACCTTCTTCAGGCGCACATGCTCGGCATTCAGGTGATCACGCACACTATGGCGGGCGGTATTCAGGTAGTGGAAAAGCGCATGGCTGGGTCGGAAGTAGGCCGGCATGCGCGCCCGCAGTTGGCTCGCTACTGTGCCGCGCTCTCGATAAACCAGGGGCGAACCCAGCCATTCATTCAGCGGCAGATTGCATCCGGCGTACAGGCGTAGCGCTTTGCGCAGCTCCCAGCCGGAGAGATCAAGATCCCCGGGCAGCATCGCCTCCTGCACATCGCGCGCCTCGCCCACGCGCAGATACCAATTGAGCGGATGCACGTAGAGGAAGCGCACGTCATAGTCGCTGTCGGGCGAAGCAAAGCCCCAGGCGCGGCTGCCGGACTCGGCCGCATACAGCACTCGGACTCCGCGCTCACGTTCCAGCGCATCCAGGGCGTCCTTAATGGCCAAGTGCATGGCTACTCTCCCACAGTTGGGTAGCACGCTGCAGCAAATTGTCGGTGGCTGCGGCGTCGCAGGCATCCGGGAGCGACGAGTCTGGCAGCGACGCCAGGCAGCGATCGCGAATGCTGTCCGCCTGCGTCAGGATGTCCTGGTAGCACAGCTGGCCACGCCGTATCGCCAGCAGCAGCTCCAGCTCGGGTCCGGTGAAGCGAACGATCGGCTTGCCAGTGCGCAGCAGCGCTTCACCGGCCAGCAGCAGGCGCACGGTATGCATCAAGTTCTTGGCGTCGAAATCCTGCTCTCCGGCCTCCTGCTGGCGCCAGCGCGCTTCATTGCGCTCGCGTCGCCAGGTCCAGTAGTTATGGTGATCGCTCACCGCCTGGCGCCAGCCGGGCTCATTGTCGATCAGGAGCCCAACAAACAGGCGCTCCTGCTCGAGGCTGATCGGCTGCACCGCGATCTGGTCGCCCGCATAGATGCCACGGGCATCTGAGCCGATTTGATAAACGCGGTACAGATTCGGTGCGTGTTCCACTCGAGCCACATGGCAATGGGCCGGATGGATGCCGCTGTTGGCCAGGGGCAGTGGTCGAGCGGGCGCCCGGTGTCCGGATGCCAGGGTGTCAGCGGCCAGCACATGCGCGTACTGGCTGCGCGCGGGCGGCTGCTCGGCTTGCGGCTGATTGATCCATTTGTTCTGGCCGCGTGCTTTCTTGATCTGAGTGTAGGCATAACCGAGATGCGCCTCGACGGCACGGCGCGTGCTGAAAAGCGCGGCTTCGCTCCGCACCAGCTCCCACGACGGCGTGCTGAGGCGGATGCAGTCGTCTGGCAGATAGAGCAGTTCGATCAGGCTGGGATTGCCAGCCGCCATCAACTCGATGCTCCGACGCAGGCTGTAATACACCTCGTTGTGGCGTTCGTCGCTGATCTGGGCGGGCGGCGGCGCCAAGTTGAGATAGGCGCGGGCCGGGACTGCGTACACGCCGCGCAGGTCCTGATCGCTGTCGGGTCCGGCGGTTCCGTAGGCATGGCTTCCACCCAGGCTTTGGAACACCAAATGGCTGCGAGCGCCGGATAGAAGCTCATCCAGCGTCATTGCGATCCAACCAATGCAGTACGCGGCCGGATCGCAGGCAGGCGCGCCCGGCAGATCATTGGAAGAACAACTGCTCCAGTTCCGCACCCGGGTCTGGCGCGCGCATGAAGGCCTCGCCGACCAGGAAGGTGTGGATGCCGGAAGCGCGCATCCGCGCGACGTCGGCACGCGTGGCGATCCCGCTCTCGGTGACCAGAAGGCGCGACGCCGGTATGCGCGGCTGCAGTTCCAGCGTGGTTTCCAGCCGGGTCTCGAAGGTGCGCAGATTGCGGTTGTTCACGCCGATCAGCGTGGCGCGCGTGCCGAGTGCACGCTCCAACTCCGCCCCATCGTGCACTTCCATCAGCACATCGAGGCCGATCTCGGTCGCGAGTTCGGTCAGATCGTTCAGGCGTTGATCCGGCAGGGCGGCGACGATCAGCAGGATGCAATCGGCGCCCAACTCGCGCGCCTCGTAGACCTGATAGGCGTCGATGGTGAAATCCTTGCGCAGGATCGGCAGCACACAGGCGCGCCGCGCCTGCTGCAGGTAGCGATCATGGCCCTGGAAAAAGTCCTCGTCGGTGAGCACGGACAGACAGGCAGCGCCGGCCGAGGCGTAACTTTGGGCGATGGCGATCGGGTCGAAATCGGGCCGGATCACGCCCTTGCTGGGGCTGGCTTTCTTGACCTCGGCGATCACCGCGGGCTGCCCCGCGCGCACCCGCGCACGCAAGGAGGCCTCGAAGCCACGCGTGGTCGGCGCGTCGGCGCCGCGGGATTTGAGGTCGCTGAGCGGCCGTGCGGCGCGCCGCGCCGCCACTTCCTCGACTTTGCGCGCGAGGATGCGTTCAAGGATGTCGCTCATAGCTGGCGCGTCAAAGCCACGTACTGTTCCAGACGTCCCAACGCCGCACCGCTGGCAAGGATCTGCTGCGCCTGCGCGACGCCGTCGGCCAGGCTGCTGCAACGATCGGCTGCGTACAGCGCAGCGCCGGCGTTCAGCGCCACGAAGTCGCTGGCCGGGCCTGCGCTGCCCCCCAGCACCTGACGGACGATGGTCAGGCTCTCGGTGGGCGAGGCAACCCGCAGCGTATCCAGCGGGTGCCGCTCGATGCCGAAGTCCTCCGGGGCGATCGAGTACACGCGCACCTCGCCGTCCTTGAGTTCGGCGATCTGACTCGGCGCGGCGATCGAGAGTTCATCCAGGCCATCCAGCGCGTGTACCACCAGCACATGGGTGCTGCCCAATTCGCCGAGCACGCGCGCGAGGGCTTCCAGCCAACGGCGGTCGAACACGCCGAGCACCTGATGCGGCGCGCGCGCCGGGTTGGTCAATGGCCCGAGCAGATTGAACAAGGTGCGCATGCCAAGTTCGCGGCGCACCGGCGCGGCGTGCTTCATGGCACCGTGGTGCATGGGCGCAAACATGAAGCCGATCCCCAGGCGCTCCACGCAAGTGCGCACGGCCGCGGGGTCGAGATCGAGGCGCGCGCCGGCGGCCTCCAACAGATCGGCGCTGCCGGATTTGCTCGACACCGAGCGATTGCCGTGTTTGGCGACGCGCGCACCGCCGACGGCCGCCACAAAGCTGGCCGCCGTGGAGACGTTGAAGGTGCTGGAGTGGTCGCCGCCGGTCCCGACGATATCGGTGAGGTGGGTGCTGGGCAGGTCCACCGGCGTCATCAGCGAGCGCATCACCCGCGCCGCCGCACCGATTTCCTCGGCGGTCTCGCCTTTCATCCGCAGGGCGACCAGAAAGGCCGCAATCTGCGCGGCGGTCGCCTCGCCGGCCATGATGGCGCGCATGGCGGCTTCCGCTTCGGCAGCGCTGAGATCGAGGCCGCTGACCAGTTTGTTCAAGATGTCGCTGAGCATCGAGTGTCCTTGGCGGGATTCTGTACGGCGCAACGAGGGCGCGATGCCCGGAATCTACCAAGTTTGCGCACGGACTGCGCCTCGCATCAGCGCGCCGCCGATGTCGTGCGACTGGGAGGATTTGCACTTGTACCAGGCACCATTTATCACCAGAATATGGGATGACAACGCTTTCTCCCCGATCGACCCCGCGCCCGCGTTCGATCCCAATAAGACCAGGAGTGACCATGAAGAAGTCCCTGTTGCTGCTCGCGCTGACTGCCGCTGTCGGCTTCCAGTCCACCGCTTTCGCCGTCGGCGAGCGCATTGGCCGCCCGGCGCCGGAAGCGATCAACGCGCCGGCGGGCGCTGGCATCGTCGCCGACCCGAGCTTTGAAGACGGCTCGCCAAACAGCTTCTGGGCCGAGGCCTCCACCAATTTCGGCACCCCGCTGTGCACGGTTGCCGCCTGTGGTTCCGGCAACAGCGCGCAGCCGGTGCGCACCGGTACCTGGTGGGCGTGGTTCGGCGGCACCACTGCCACCGAGACCGGCAGCGTCTCGCAGTCGATTTCGATCCCGGCCAATTCCAATGCCACGCTGGACTTCGGCTTCCAGGCCCCGGTGTGCGTGACCGCCAGCGGCGCCAATTCCTTCGTCGAGGCGCGCATCAACGGCACCGCGGTGTGGCGTGCCGATGCCACCAACGCGCTGTGCAATGTCACCACGGGCTATGCGCTGCAGTCGGTGAACATCTCGCAGTACGCCGGTCAGACGGTGACGCTGTCCTTCAACAGCACCACCACCGGTGGCACCACCAACTTCTTCATCGACGACGTGCAGGTGACGGCGGCAGCTGCGCCGGTGTCGGCGCCGACGATGTCGGCCGTTGGCCTGGGCGCGCTGGCGCTGCTGCTGGGTTTGGTGGGTGTGCTGGCGGTGCGTCGCTTCAGCTAAGCAGACTCTGCCAAGTGGTCAACGAAGCCGGCCTCGCGCCGGCTTCGTTTTTTGTGCGGCTGGAAAGGCTCTGGGACGTGGACGTCGCGCGGCGTTGAGCGTGGTCCCTCAGGCGGCCTGACGCTGATCGACGCCGCGCACGAAATTCGCCAGCAACTCCTTGCCCACGCGCGTCAAGATCGATTCCGGATGGAATTGCACCCCTTCGATGGCCAGCGTGCGATGGCGTAAGCCCATGATCTCGTCGATCTGACCGTCCTCGGTTTCGGTCCACGCCGTCATCTCCAGCGCTTCGGGCAGGCTTTCCTTGCGCACGATCAGCGAGTGGTAGCGGGTGGCTTCGAAGGGGTTGGGCAGGCCTGAGAACACGCCCTGACTGCGGTGGTGGATCATCGAGGTCTTGCCGTGCATGACGCGGCGCGCGCGCACCACCTCACCGCCAAAGGCCTGACCGATGCTCTGGTGCCCCAGGCAGACGCCGAGGATCGGAATCCGCCCGGCCAGTTCGCGGATGACCGCCAGCGACACGCCCGCTTCATTTGGCGTGCACGGGCCCGGCGAGATCACGATGCGATCGGGGCGCAGCGCCGCGATGTCGGGCACGCTGAGGGCGTCATTGCGGAACACCCGGACATCTTCGCCCAGCTCGGCCAGGTACTGGACGAGGTTGTAGGTGAAGCTGTCGTAGTTGTCGATCATCAGCAGCATGGGAATTCTCGCTTTTCGCTTTGGCCTCGGCCTGTCCTGAATCTAACAGCCCCGGCCCTGACGCTGCACCTGCCTCAAGCCGACGGCCGCGTTGCGGCGATGCGCCACAGCGCTTCCAGCAGGCGCTCGGCAAAGCGCTGGGCGTCGAACAGCGGCGTCTTCGGCAATCGCGTGCGCAGCGCTGCGCGGAGCTCGCGCAGTGCCGCCGTGTGCTGCGCCTTGGCGACGGCCAGCGCCACGTACTCGTCAGGCGAGTGCGCGATCCAGTCGGCCAGTCCCGCCGCGTGCAACAGGCTGGCGCCCTGGCGCGCGACCAGCGTCTGGCCCGCCAGCGTGACCGTCGGCACGCCCATCCACAGCGCCTCGCAGGTGGTGGTGCCGCCCGGAAACGGGAAGGTATCGAGGATCAGATCGACCTCGGCATGCTGGGCCAGATACTGGCGCCGGCTGGCGGCACCATGCAGCGACAGGCGCGCGGGATCGATGCCGCCGGCCGCGGCCTGCGCCTGGAAGTGATCGCGCAGCGCCGGGGTATCCAAATCGGCGTTCTGGACGCGCAAGCGTGCCTCTGGACAACGCCGCAGCACCGCTGCCCAGGCATCCAGCACTGCCGCGTTGATCTTGCGCAGGGGCTGAAAGCTGCCGAAGGTCAGCGGCGCAGCGTCGGCGGGCAGCGGCGCGACCGGCGGCGCGTCGGCGGGCGGCGTGAAGCACAGCCGGGTGTCCGGCAGATATTCCACGCGCTCGCTGTAGTGGCAGCGATGGTCTTCGGGCACGCTGATCGCATCGGCCAGGAACACATCCATCTGTTCCAGCCCGGTAGTGGCGAAATAGCCCAGCCAGCTGAGCTGGATCGGCGCCGGCCGCCAGGCCAGCACCGGCAGCGCGTTGTGGGCCGTGTGACCGGCCAGATCGATCAGCAGATCCAGGCCATCGGCGTGGATGCGGGCGGCGCATTGCTCCGGGCTAAGGCCTGCGAGCACCGTCCAGCCCGACATCAGCGACTGCAGCCGCGCCTGGGTGGCGTCGCTCGCCGCAACCGTCGGGTAAGCCAGCCACTCGACGCGGGTGCGATCGCTGGCGGCCAGAACGCTCTCCAGAAAGTAGCCGACCGGATGCTCGCGCAGATCGCCCGAGATCAGGCCCACGCGCAAGACGCCGGGGTGCCTGCGGCGCGGCCAGTGCTGGTACGGGCGCGCTGCCGCCGTGGCGTATTGGCCATAGATGCGGGCCTCCCGCAGCAGATCCTCAGGCCCCATGCTGCTCAAGAAGTTGCAGCAGTAGAGCCAGGCGCTGCGGGTATCCAGATCCTGCGGTGCCAGACGCAGGCTCTGCTCAAAGGCCGCGCGGGCTTCCTCCAGGCGTCCCATGCGCATGCAGATCTTGCCGAGGTCGGCGTGCGCAGCCGGATCCTGCGGCGCCTGGGCCAGCCTGCGCTGCGCCAGCGCCAGCATCTCCTGATCCAGCCCTTGCTCGTACAACACGCTGCCGAGTTTGCGATAGATCCGCAGATCGCCGGGCTGCAAGGCCAGCGCGCGCTGCAGGCACGCCGTCGCCTCCGGCAGCTGACGCAGACCGATCAGCGCCTCACCCAGCGCCAGCTGCAGCGCACTGGAGTCGAATCCGGCGCCGATCGCCTGTCGGCATAGCCGAGCGGCGTCGGCATGGCGATGCTGACCCAGCATGGCATGGGCCAGTCCGGTGAAGGCAGCTGGCAGTCGGCCGGCCAGCGCGCGCCGGAATGCTTGATCCGCCTCCGCGTACAGGGACAGGTCGAGCAAGACCTGCCCGAGTTGCAGCCAGGCGTCGGCATCCTGGCTCGCACCGCGCGCCGCGCGCTCCAGATAGCCCAACGCTTCCTGCGGCTGTCCCCGATCCCGCAGGACCACGCCGAGTGCCTTGGCCGGCGCCGGATGGTCCGGATACTGCGCCACCAGCGCGCGCGCCCTGGCTTCTACAGCAGTCAGCGAGCCCTGTCGCTGCAGCGTGCCGAGTTCAGCGAGTGCGGCGGCGAGGGCGGGATCGGTGGCGATGTTGCGCGGGCTGGGGGCGGCGGGCCCCGCCTGCAGGCGTGATTGGATCAATTCCGGGTCCGGTCCGCGCAGACCGCGTAGCGCACCGTCGGCATACACTCGGCGCGCGCTGTCGAGCTCGCCGGCGTGGACCAGTGCGCGCACATAGCTCAGCCAATACTGCAGTTGGCCCGGGTCGGCAGCGTAGGCGCGCTCGAAGTGGGGCAGGGCGGCCGCCATGCTGCGGCCGGCCTGCGCGATGAGCACGGCCAGATTGTGGTTGGCGTCCGGATGCGCCGGCGCAGCTTCCAAGAGCTGCCGATACAGTGCCTCGGCCTCCGCGAGCCGGCCGGCCTGCTGGTGGCTTGCCGCTTGATGCAGCACGCTATCTGTCGATTCCGGCGTCATCCGCGGCAATCCCTGGTGGCTACTCGGCGCGGAAGATGCCGCCGAGGCGGCAGCGTGGGCAACTGCCAATCATTTTGCAAACTGCGAAGCGCGCGTTGCGTTTTGCGAATGGCGCTCGGTCCATGGATGCGCCCAGATTGCAGATACTCGAACAAAAGCCAATAAAAACAGCAAGCTATCAGATGTTTCAGGGCTGGCATGGATCTCGCTAAAGGGTACTCGTCCCCGGACGATCCGGGGAGCCACTTCAAACCCACCCTCAAGCAAATCCCTGGAGCTACCGCCATGAACCTGAAGAACCTGTTTGCCGCCACCACCCTGTCCGCCGCGCTGCTCGTCGCCGGCACCGCCCACGCCGTCGTCAGTGGCCCGACTTCTGGCCAGATCATCATCCGCGGCACCGTCGGTGCGCTGTGCGAGATCGGTGTGGTCGACTACGGCACCAACCTCGACCTCGTCGCTGGCGAAGCCAACCGCGCTGTCGGTCAGGTCAAAGAGACCTGCAACGATCCGGATGGCTACTCGGTGAGCTTCACCTCCGCCGAAGGCGGCAAGATGGTCGGCCCGCGCGGCGCCACCAGCGCCTACCGGGTCAACTACGACTCGATCAGCGACCACAGCCTCTCCACCGACGCCTCGATCGCCCGCCCCGATCCGCAGTGGAACGCGGCCTACGAGCTGACGGTGAATGTCGAAGGCCAGAGCGAACTGCCGGCCGGCGAGTATCGCGACACCGTGACGGTCACCATTGCAGCGAGCTGAGCCCTCTCAGCGTAGCCCACGCTGCAAACTGCGGGCGTCGCGCAAGCGGCGCCCGCAGCCTTGATCTGATCAGAGTCACGGTCTCGCCCTCATGGCTGAACTGAACCGAGTCCCGAGTCCCACTCCTGCGCCCACGCACCCATGTTTGGCAAGAGTCCCTGTCTCGCCCCTGGCGCGCTTACTCGGGCGGCAAACAGGAACCTGCGACAGTGCTCGGAAGCGCGGCAGTGCTGGTCCCCCGCCCCTTACCCCCGCCCCGCTCTTGTCCCGCCACACTCCTGTTTGGCAAGAGGTTCCCTAGTGTCGGCAATTTGATCCAGATCGCTCTCTCTACACGCAGAGTCGATCACACTGAGACGATTCGATGGCTCGCGTCACCACTCCCATGACACAGACTATTCCGCTTCCCCGCGAGATTATCTCGGCGCTGGCGCAGTGGCAGTCGCTGCGCAAAGGTGCCTGGTCCACGCTGACGGCCGAACAGGCGCATCTGGCGCTGCTCAAGGCGGCGCAGCTGGCCTCAAGCAGCGCGCGTGCGCCGCTGGCGGTCAGTCTGAACGAGTTGGCCTTGTATCTGGGCTTCCTGGTCGATGCCGGCATCGCGCCCAACCCGGCTCAGCTGCAGCGGCTGGCGCGGCTGGAGGAGGCAGCGTTGAACCTGCTGCGCGCCGAGCGCGGCGGCAGCGTGGCCGACAGCCGCCGCCGCGTGCTGATGCTGGCGCCGGATACGCCTCTATGGCGCGAACTGGCTCGGCGTCTGGACGGGCCGGAACACCGGGTGGAGCGCTATGGGGACGCGCTGGCCTTGCTGGACAAGCTCGACCCGACGACGCTGGCGGCGGTCGTGATCGACCAGGACTGTCTAATGGATCTGGGCTCGATCGCGGATCGCCTGGAAGGCGCGCGCAGCGCCGAGGCGCTCGGTGCCAGCGTGATCTACGTCAATCGCGATCGACGCTTCGATGACCGCATCCTGGCGCTCACCAGCGGCGCGGATGTCTCGCTGGAAGGCGATGATGTCGATCACCTGAGTGCGCGCATCAGCGAGTTGCTGGGTGTGCTCGAACGTCAGGATCATCTGCGGGTGCTGGTGGTTGAGGACGATCGCTCGCAGGCCATGTATTGCGAATCGATCCTGCGCAAGCAGGGCGTCGATGTGCAGATCGCCGGTGACGCGCGCGGCATTCTCGATGAGATCCGCAGCTTTGCCCCCGATCTGGTGCTGATGGACCTGCACATGCCCGGGATCAGCGGCACCCAGCTGACCTCGCTGATCCGCGAGGACCCGGCTTTTGCACTGGTACCGATCGTGTTTTTGACCGGCGAGCAGGATGAGGCCAGCCGCTTCAACGCGCTGCGCGCGGGCGGCGACGACTACCTGGTCAAGCCGGTGCGTCCGCGTCATTTGGTCACCGCCGTGGTGTCGCGCGCGCGTCGGGCGCGCAATTTGCGTCGTCAGTACACTCAGAGCACGCCCGCGCCCGTCCTCGTGCATCCGGGCGAAATGGTGATGCTGATCCGCCAGCTCGGTACCGAGCATCCCTGCACCAAAGCTCTGCTGATGTGCTCCTCCGACAGCGGTCGTCTGCGTTCGCTGGGCCAGCATCTGGTGCAGGAACGCGAGAACCAGTTTCGCGTGGCGCAGAGTCTGCAATCGCAGTTGTTGGGCAGCGAGCGCATCGCACCTTGGCCCGGCGGGTCTTTCCTGCTGTTGGTGGAGCGCGAGCCGGAGGATGAGCTCATGGCGCGCGCAGAGTCCTTGCGGCAGTACCTGAATCAGCAATTGGAGGCGCTGCAGGCGGGCCCTTGCAGTGTTGCGGTGCTGCCACTGCCGGATGAGGGGCTACCCGGCCCGGAATCGCTGATCGCGCTGGCCGAACGCACCATCGAGGTGGCGCGCTATGCCGGTGGAAATCAGGTCAAGCGTGCCTTGACGGACGCGCAGTCGGACCTGCCGCCCGAGTTGGCGATGGTCATCCAGAAATGTCTGGCGCATGCGCCCTCGGCGCAGAACACCAGCCTGGTGTTCCAGCCGATCGTGCCGCTGCGGGGCGCGGTGCGCCCGCAGTTCCACGCGCATCTGGGACTGCGGCCGGACGACGGCGGCCAGCAGACGATCACCCGGCGCCAGTGGCTGACGCTTGCGCGCAAGACTGGCCGCGTGCTGGAGCTCGATCACTACGCAGTGGATCACGTGATGGAGCAGATGGGCCATCAGCGCAGTCATCACGGCCTGCGCATGGTGCTGGCGGTGGATCCAACCAGCGTGCTGGATCCGAGTTTCCGTCGTCACGTCATCGACGGGCTGGCGCGACGCGGGCTGCCGGATTCAAGTCTGGTGCTCAGCCTCGAATATAACGAGGCCGTACTGCTGCAAGCGCGCCTGTTACCGGCCTGGTCGGAATTGCGCGCGGCCAAGGTGCTGCTGTGCCTGGGTCGCGTCGGGGCGGAATCGCGCGGCGGCGAGGTCTTCGACACGCTGCGTCCGGAATTGCTGGCGGTCGACGCGATCGGCTTGCGCTCCCTGCAGCAAACGCCGCCGGTGCTCGCCTATGCGCGCGAGCACGGTATCGAGGTGGTGGCGCACTTCATCCCGGATGCGCAGACGCTGGCGCGCCTGTTTGCGCTCGGTGTGGACTACGGCCTGGGCAGCTTCATCGGCCCGCCGGGGCCGCGGCTGGACTACGATTTCGGTGAGCATCAGCTGGGCTGAGCGCGGCGTATCCGGGCAGACCATCGCATAGAATGCGCCGGTGATCGACTCACCGGTGCCCAGCCCATGCTCGCCAATGCCTATGCTCTGCCGGCCGACATCTTCCGCGCGCCGCCGCACAAATTGCCGCAGCGTTTTCAGACCCTGGGGCAGGTCGATGTGAGCGCCATCCGGGCGCGGCTGGCAGGCAAGACTGCCGATGATTGGGCCGCCAATGCCCTGCGCCAGCAGACCTTCAGCGTGCACCGCGACACCCAGAGTCTGGTGATGAAGTGGTGCGCCAACTCGGGCACCGACACGCCGGTGGAAACCACGGCCACCTTCGCGGAGTTCGAAGACCTGTTGGCGCCGATCCTGGCGCTGATTCAGTCCCACTACCGCTACGAGCGCCCGGTCATCCGCAAAGCGATGTTCGCCAAACTGCGGGCCGGCGGCGTGATCAGTGGTCATGTCGATGCCGCAGTGGCGATCCGCATGGTGCATCGCATCCATGTGCCGATCATCACGCATCCGGATGTGCACTTTTACATCGACGAGATCGACCATCATTTTCACGAGGGTCAGGTGTTCGAGGTCGACAACACCCGCTATCACTCGGTGAAGAACGACAGCCCGCTGGACCGTGTGCATCTGATCATCGATTACTACCATCTCTGAAACAGCGCCTCTCTTGCCAAACTTGGGTGCGTCGGGACCCGGGACTCGGGACTCGGGACTCGGGACTCGGGACTCGGGACTCGGGACTCGGGACTCGGGACTCGGGACTCGGGACTCGGGACCCGGGACCCGGGACCCGGGACCCGGGATGCGGGATGCGGGATGCGGGATGCGGGATGCGGAACGCGGCACTCGCCAGTTTGCCAAGCGAGTGAGCGCGCCGAAGGCGAGACAAGGACTCTCGAAGGCGCGAAGTGCGGCTGCAAGGTCAACCGATGGCACTGTTACCGGGCGCGCGCGTGGGCTGCTAATGGCCGCCATTCGGGCGGATAGGCGGTGGACCCATGGAGACCTACACGCTGGTGCCGGCGGCAGCGCTGAGTCGGGTGGCCGGATACTGGCTGATGTACTTCGGCGTTCTCTGGATCTGCGCGTTTCCGCGCGCCATGGTGCCGCCGGCCTGGGCGGATCTGGTGTGGGGGGCGGGCGCTACGCTGCTGCTGTGTGCGCTCACGCGCTGGTGGCGACCAGAGGCCTTGCAACTCCGGGCTGCAGCTCAGGTCCGCAGCTGGGCGCGTCTGCTGGCTGGGCTGATCGCCGGCCTCGCCATTTACGCGACCAATCTGGTGCTGCTGCGCCTGCTGGCCGGCCCGATCGAGTTGTTGCCGCTGCCGGCAATCGATCCGCGGACGGTGCTGCTTGCCGTTCTGGGCATTCTGGCGCTCG
Organism: Lysobacterales bacterium; assembly: GCA_046346965.1. Taxonomy (GTDB): domain Bacteria; phylum Pseudomonadota; class Gammaproteobacteria; order Xanthomonadales; family SZUA-5; genus JAXMHB01. The sequence continues at coordinate 12,149 of JAXMHB010000005.1, read as the reverse complement.
CTGCGATGGAAGAGATCGGTTTCCGCGGCTATCCCTTGCGTGTACTAAGCGGCGCGATCGGCTTCTGGCCGGCGCAGGCATTGGTGGCCCTGGCCTTTGCGCTCTCGCATTTGCTGTACGGCTGGCACTGGCTGGCGGTGGTGATTGGCGTGTTTCCGTCAGCGCTGCTGTTTGGCATCGCGGCGGCGCGATCCGGCGGCCTGGCCTTGCCGATCGGCCTGCACGCCGGCCTCAATCTGGCGCGGGTGGCGGCCGGTGAGCGCGAACCGGCGATCCTGTACACGATGGCGGTCAGCGAGCCGGTGCAGCAGCGTCTGGTCGCCATCGCACCGGCACTCGGGGTGCTGGTGATGCTGGCCGCCACCGCCTTGCTGTGGCGGCGCTACGATCGCCGATGAAAAAGCGCTGCCGCAGCACCGCGGCAGCGCGCCGACTCTGGGGAAGCTCTTGCCAAACATGAGTGTGGCGGGAAAAAAGCGGGGCGGGGGTCAGGGGGCGGGGGACCAGCCATGCGGCGCCTGCGTTGCACTGCCGCCAGTTTGCAGCGCGAGTAAGCGCGCCAAAGGCGAGACAGGGACTCTCTTGCCAAACATGAGTTTGGCGGGACAAAAGCGGGGCGGGGGTCAGCAGCTGTGTTCAAAGTCAAGCCGTTTTTGGCAAGTCATCGCCGCGTCGGCGCTCCCGCGCGTCGCGCAACTTGGCGTTGAGTCGCACCAAGAGCTTGCGCATGGCGGCGGTTAGCGCGACTTTGGATTCCTTGCCTTTGGTCTCCTTCAGGCGACGGTAGAAGGCGGCAATGTCGGGGTTGCAGGTAGTGGCGGAGAGGGTCGCCATGTACAGCGCTGTACGCGCCGCTTTGCGTCCGCCACGGATGTGGCGTTTGCCTCGCTGCTCGCCGCTGTCATTGGCTACCGGGGCCAGGCCGGCGAGCAGGCTGATCTGGCCGCGGGTGGCAGACCCGATCTCCGGGAGCAGGATCAGCAGACTGACGGCGGTGATCCAGCCGACCCCCTTCTCCGCATCCAGCAACTCGGCGTCGAGCTTGAGTTCCGGTTGGTCTTTGATGCGCGCCTTGATCTCTTTCTCGACCTTGTCGATGGCCTTGTCCAGCTGCTTGAGCAGGAGGTTGATCGAGCGTTGGACAAACTTGCTGGTCGCCATCTGCAGGCGATTCTTCTCCTGCGTACCACTTTCGACCAGATCCAGGCGCCACTCCACCAGTTGGCGCAGTTCGTCGTCCGCCAGCGTGGGCGGCGCCCAGCGCGGGTGGTTGGGCCGTATCGAGGCGATCTCCGCGAGCACTTTGGCATCGACACGATCGGTCTTGGCGAGGTAGCCCATGCCCTTGGCCAGGTCGCGCGCCATTCGCGGGTTGAGCCTCAAGACATGCAAGCCCGCGCGGGCGAGCACATCTGCAATGCCGCGCTCATAGGCCCCGGTGGCCTCCAGCGCGACGCGCTCGACCTTCCATTCCTGCAGGCGCGTCAGCACCTCAGCCCAGCCCTGGGGAGTCTGCGCCGCCTTCCAGGAGATCTTGCGTTCCCAGTGAAACAGCACCAGTTCCTTCTTGCTGACATCGATGCCGACGAAGCTCATGTGCGCGCCCTCCGACTGTGTGTGGGTGAGAGCGGTTCTCCACCACGGCGTCCGCCTTGCATATACGTGTGTTGAACACTGGCAACTGTCCGAGCGATGGGTGGAGAATCAAGCGGCGGAGTGACCTGCTGACCCACGTGCGTGTGCTGTACAGAGGCACCAGGGGGGCTCGTCACTCCGCCACTTGCTCCCAAACCAAACCTCTCGCAGTTCGCAAAAGCAGACAAGTAATTGTCAGAAGCAAGAGCGAAGCAGGAGAGTCAGAAGCTAGATACAAGGGGGCGGGGGACCAGCCATGCGGCGCCTGCGTTGCACTGCCGCCAGTTTGCAGCGCGAGTAAGCGCGCCAAAGGCGAGCAAGGGACTCTGATCAAGTATCGTGGCCGCGACGGCGGCTGAATCGGTCTCCAGCGAGGGTGAGGGCGGACGGCTCGCGCCGCATGCGGCGCGTCGACACGAACGCCTGCGAACTCGTTCGCAGGCCGGAGGGTCCACTATTCAGCCCCGTCCCGAAGGGTTGCGGCCAGAATCGTCCTCCGCCTCAAACCGGTCCTTGGCCAGAGAGCCGGGCTAGGCCTGCGGACCGCGCCTAGCGGCAGACGAGTCCCGAGTCCCGAGTCCCGAGTCCCGAGTCCCGGGTCCCGACGCACCCATGTTTGGCAAGCGCTTCCCTAGTGGATGCCCACCTGTTTCAATGGCGCTGCGCCCTGTTGCTCCAGTGTCCGGTTGTTGCGCAGGGGCAGCGTCGGCGTGGTAATGCCGCGGGGACCCTCGACCTGGTCATCGACCATCCACGGATGGCCGTCAGCGTCCAGGTAGAAGGCGCGCATCTCTGCCTCGTTGAGCGGGCGCGAACCGACGCGACCAAGTACGGCGACCTGACCGCCGGTCTCATCCACCGCGCGATCGCGCTCCAGCGCTCGCGACAGTGAAAGTGCCGGCTTGCCGGTGGGATAACTGGCGATCAGCGTGGGCTTGGGTTCGGGGCTGTAGCCGTAGAACTTGGGCTGGATGTCCGGGCCGGTCAACTGCAGCACGCGCAGGCCGTTGCGGCCGTCGGCCACGTAGGCGTACAGCGAAGCATTGGTCGAGGCCACCGTGACATCGCGGGCATCGTTGATCACGCCGCCGCCGTCAAAGCGCTGATACAGCTGCGGGTGCGTCGGGCGCGTCACATCGACGATCACCAGACCGTCGGCGCCCGCCGCGACGTAGGCATAGGTGCGCGCCACGTGCACTTTGTGGGCGTCCTTGATCGGCACCAATGCGTCCGTCACCAGCGTCGCCTGGTCCGGATGGGTGATGTCGATCACCTCGAGGCCGCGGCCGGTGGTGACGAACAGATAGCGGAACTGCTGCTGGCTGCCGCGCACATCCGGCAGGGCGACCGTGCCAGCGTACTTCGGCTGCAGCGGGTCGTTCATGTTGACCACCACGATGCCCTTGGGCGTGGCGAAGTAGAACCAGTAGCCGGCGATGGTCAGATGGCGCACGCCGTCGAGCACGCCGTTCTCGTTCCAGGTCAGCGTCCGCTTGAGGAAGTTGTTGCGCGGTTCGCCGTCGTACAGCGTGTCGATATCGACCAGGATCAAGCCCTCGACCGCATCGGTCACATAGGCATAGCGGTAGATTGGATGCGCCGGCTGCTCCAGATTGGTCACGCGCATCAGATCGCCCTCGTTGCGCGAAGGCTGCACCGGCTGCGTCGTTGCCAGCACCACACAGGTGGCGTTCTTGGTATCGATGTGGGTGTCTTGGCCCAGGGGCGAGAACGGCGCCGTGATGATGCGTTCGCTGATGCCCTTGTTGGCGATGCTGGCGGCGTCGTAGACGCGGAAACCCGCGCTGCCTTCGGCCACGTACACGTACTCGCCGCGCAGCTGGATGCACTGGGCGACGCCAGCCTTGTGTGCATAGGCTTCCTGCAGCACGCGGCCTTTCTCCTCGTGTTGCTTGTACCAATCCGGATAGGCGTAGCGGTGCAGGTAGCTGCCGATGACCGCCTGCGGCTCGTCCCACTCGGTGACGCGCACCGCGCTGATCTCGCCATCGCCGCCGACCCAGGCATTGAAGCCCAGGAAGTCCATGAACTTGGTGCCCTGGCCCAACAGCTGCGCCATGATCGCGTTGTTGTCGCCTGCCGACGACAGATGGCAGTCGGTACAGGTCTTGGTTTCGGTGCGGCGCTCGGTATGCGGGTAGTGCGGCGCCAGCGCCTGCGAGCTGTAGCCCGAGGCCGAGATCGGCGGCTGCTGGATGTAGATGCGCTCGCGGTTGGCATTGGTCGATGACAGTACCAGTGCGCTGGACGAACGCATCGGCGCGTATTTGTGCTCCTTGATCTCGCCGTGCTTGGCCAGCATGAACACGTCATCGCGCGCGACTTGCGGGTTGTAGGTCGCGTAATTGCGCGTCTCGCCGCCCTCGTAGTGATGCCGCGCCGTCTTCCAGTTGGCCTGAATCGGCAGATGGCAGCCGCCGCAGCTGGTCGTCCAGCTGGTATGGCAGCTGTAGCAGAGCATCTTGTCCTCACCGTGAGCGTACTGATCCTTCGGCACATCCTTGCCGTAGGCCAGCGTCTTGGTGTCCCGGCTCATCGTGTGGGCGCGGTCCGCCTTGGCGTTGTAGGCCGGGCTGGCCGGGTTGGAGACATCCTTCACCAGCGACAACTCCCACTGCAGACCGGCGGTCATGATCGAGCGCTGGATCAGCTTGCCGTCGATCCACTCGAAGCGCTTCTGGCCGTCCGGGTTGCGCAGATCGGTCAGGTTGCGGCCCTGTTTGCTCGCCATCGGGCCCGAGGTGATCAGCGTGGGGTAGGCGTCCGGCGTGCCGTGGCAGTCCTTGCACTGAATCTCGACGCCCGCCATCACCTCGCCCACGATGTGACCGTTGCCGTGCATGTCCTGGGCGAAATGGCAGTCCACGCAGTGCATGCCCACATCCACATGGATGCTCGACATGTGCACGGCTTTCTCGAATTTCTTCGGATCGTTGTCGTCGACCTTGGCACCTTCGGCATCGAGCAGATTGCCCTGACGGTCACGCTTGAAAATGGCGCGGAAGTTCCAGCCGTGGCCGTGGTAGTCGGCAAACTGGGTGTCCTTGAGCTGCGGATTCAGCGCCGAAACTTCCTTGACGAAATCCAGATCCGCCCATTTGCCGCGAATCACTGCCTCTTCCGGATTGCGGTCCAGCGCCGCGCGCATCTCGTCGTGGCTGGGATAACGCTGCTCGGTAGGCCACATGAAGGGTGCGTCGGACTCGTAATCCCACATGGTGTAGCCGAGGAAGGTGTTCATGAACATATTCGGCTGGTGCATGTGGCAGTTCATGCACTGGCTGGTGGGGATCGAACGGGTGAAAGCATGGCGCACCGGGTGGCCGGGCTCCTGGCGCGGGATGGTGGGATCGGCCTGCTGGCTCTCGCCCATATGGCCGGCTACGGCCCAGGGGCCGGAATGGCGCGGGTCGCGGTCATTGGCATAAGGCACGTGGCAGGAGGTGCAGCCGGAGTTGCGGAAATCGCCAGGCTGGTCGTTGGTGCCCATAAACCACATATTCGGGTCATTCAAACGGGTTTTGGTGATATTGATCACCGGGACGGCGATGCGTTGACCGGTGCCCGGGCCGCGATTGGATTGGCGAATATCGGGGCGGCCCGGTTCCTCCAGCCGTTGGATCTGGCCCAGCGAGTTTGGCAAACCGGTTTCGGCAAAGGTGGTGTTGATATTGCGCCCACCGCGCTCGAACACGCGGAAGATGTCACCCGGCGGAATCACTTCCCAAGCCGGCAGCGGCACCAGTTGCGCCAGCGCGCCCTTGATCTGCATCGCCGGCGTTACTGGTTCCAGCGAAGTGATGGTGGCGGCTTCGCCCTCGCGCGTGTAGCCCTCACCCAGAATGTAGCGTTTGAACTTCAGGATGCCATTGTTGTACGCGGCGCCGCCCCACAGCATGGCGCTGGTGGCCATGATCGAACGCTTGGCGTTCTCGATGATCGGCATGTGGCAGGCGCCGCAGGCTTCGTGGGCGATGCGCAAATCGCCCGGATTCATGAAGCGGATGAATTCGGGCGCCTCGCGATTCAGCAGGGTATAGGTGCGCTCAGGGTTGGCCGAGCGCGGATAGTGCCAGGCGCCGGGGTAGCGCGGCAGCACGTGCGCTTTCTCCATCGAGGCCAGGTAGTCGCCGCCGTATGCCGCCAAATCATGACCATGCTCGCCCGCGCTGCCATGGCCAGGTGCGCGCGCCGTCTTGCCCTGGCCATCGCTGGGACCAACCACCGTCGCGTCGCCGCCATGGCAATCGGTGCAACCGAGCACCACCGCCGGCGAGGCGTGCATGGTCTTCTGATCGACCGGATTGTGGCAGCTGACGCAGCCGGCGCTCTTGGCTTCAGCCTGCGCCCAGCTCTGCGTTTTCGGGGCGTCCGGCGCCTTCACGTACTGGCGCTCGACCGGCTTCTCGGCCTCCGCTGCCCGGGCGTACGCGCCCGGCCACACCAGTGTCGTCAGCAGGATCAGGCGCGGTAGAGTCATCAGGGACAGGCTCTTCATGGTTGCCTCTTTCAGCACCGCTTCCGCGTCGGAAGCCGGGAATACAAAACGAAGCCGGCGCCGGCTCAGTAAGTCAGGATGACGTTGCCGAGCACGGTGTAGTAGGTGTCGTCATCGCCGTATAGGTCGGCGAGGCCGGCGCCGGGCTCCAGCAGCGCGCCAGAGAGCCGGACCACCAGGTTCTGCGTCATGTACGGACGCCAGATCCAGGCGAGCGACAGATCGGTGCCGATCTCGCGATCGATCGGCGCTTGATTGCGCGCGAGTTCCAGCACGGCGGTGTCGTCGAACCACAGCTGGTTCAGATTCACCGACACCCGCGACTGCGGCGTCAGATCGAAGTCGGCACCCACGCCGAGCAGGCGCAGTCCCGGATTGTCGAAATTCGATTGGCCTTGCTCCTTGGACGGCCGCATCGATGGCAGCAAGCCATTGCGCGAGGCGAGCGTCACGCCGCCGCCACCGATCAGTGGAATGTTCTGGCGTATCCAGTAACTGGTATCGGCGCCCGCGAAAATGGGATTTTCGAAAATGGCGTCATAGCCATTGCTGCGGTCGTCGAGCGGGTCGCTATCGCCGCTGGCATAGGCAATCGACAGCCGTGGGCGGATCCAGTCGTAATCCTTGGAAAGCTCGGCGGCGAAAAAGCCGGCACGGACATCACTGTCGCGTCCGGTGAAGGTGCCGTCGTTGTTGCCGAACACATAGTAAGCGCTAGTGCTGAGATTCACCGGGCCGATATGGCCGTCGCCGTTGTAGCCCAGGTACACCACGTCATACTCGCGCGGCCTTTCGGTGCCGAGCGAGGAGGGACGCTGGATGAAGCCGTTGGAATCGAAGAAGAACTCGGTGTCGCGGTTGCGGTTGTAGGCGATGGTCGCTTGTGAGGTAAAGCCAACGATGCCCAGATCCTGCCAGTAATAGTTGGCAATCAGCACATCATCATCGCGCAAGCCTTCGGCGACGTCGTTGAGTCCGGAATTGAGATCCTTCTCGACGCGCCGGAAATAGGCGATGTTGTACTGCTTTTTGTTGTTGTCGCGGTTGCCGAACAGGCGTACGCCGAACTGCAGATCCTGGAACAGGAAGCCGCGGAAATCGCTGGAGAAGGGCTGGATGCCGACCCGGATGGCGTCGAAATCATAGCGCGGCGAAACATCGCGCAAGTGGATGTCGGCAAACACCTCCTGGAGCGCCAGAAAGCCATCGTCGCGGATCTTGCCTTTGCGCGGATCGATGGTCAGTGCCCGCACGTCATCGACCTCGACGCGGTTGTAATTCAGCGCCAGTGTCAATCGATACTCGTACTCGGGCGGCTTGAAGGTGGTATTGCCCTTGTAGTAGACCAGTCCCGCCAGCACGGTCTGCGAGAAGATGGTTTGATCGAAACCTGAGAAAATATCCACAGCACCTGGATTGGCGCTCGCCTGCGCGCCCACCGGCGTCGGAATCGAGCGCGGTTCCAGTACCGTATCGGAGATCGCGAGCAGACTCAGGAACCAGTCGTCGTCATGGATCGGCTTGTCGCCTTTCCAGATGTTCTGGTTGTAGGGGTCATACCAGGGATATTTGAAGCCCAGTGCCTCCATCAGGCGCCAGCGGTCCGGCACCGGAATGAACTCGCCCACCGCATCGATGGGCGCCGGATCGGTGTTGTTGGGATTTTGGTCCGGCCGTGTGCGCGGGCCTGGCGGCGGATGACCGGGGCGGCGTCGCTGCGTCTTCACGGTATCCGGGTCATAGAGGTAGGCGGGCAAGGCGCCACCGAGCAAGGGCGCGGCGCCGTCGACGAAGTTGAGATCCGGTCCGGTGGGACAGAGCAGGGTGGCCAGCGCGGCGGAGAGACACAGACTCATATCACTTGCCCTCGCACACGTTTTGTTCGGTGGAATCGATGAACGGGGCCTGCGGGCACTGCACATAGCGCAGACGCGCGTTGTCCGGCACCAGTTGATCGGCGCGGCGCGCGGTCGGCGCGTTGCCGACGCTGCCGTTCAAGGCCACACTGGCATTGTGCAGGCCGAGGAAGGAGACCATGTCGTCCTGATCGACGCCGTCGCCGGAAACGCCGATGGCGCCCACGAGGCGTTCGCCGCGATAGATCGGCACGCTGCCGGGGAAGATCTGAATGCCATTGGCCAGCGCCGGGATGCCGGTGCAGTTGAAGCCGATATCGGGCAGCGGCACCGGATTGGCCGCAGTTGGCGCCGGCGCCAGCGCGCTGCCATTGAGGAACAGGGCCAGCCCGGCCTGATTCAGGTAATGCGCCAGATGCAGTGCCACCTGGTTGTAGACCAGATCCAGCTGCAGACCGACATCGAAGGGACTCCAGGAATCGAAGGGATTGCTGAAGGGGCCCGGCGCGTTGCCGATGATGCCGTCCGGATAGAAGGGCCGCGCCAAATTGCCAACCGCGCGGTCGGAGAAGGCGACGCTGCCATCGGCCAGCGCGTTCGGCAGTCCCAGGAAATTGCGCAGCCGCGGCACCGCATCGGCGATCGGGCCGCTGCCGACGCTGCGGAATTGCACGCCCGCGGCGTCCAGTGTGGCGTTGAGGTAGGTCGCTGGCGCCAGTCCGCCGAGCGCGGTGGCAGCATTGCTCGCCGAGAAAAAGGCCGCGGTACGCGCCTTCTGCAGGGACACGTCGATGCCGAACACCGGCGCATCGCGCGTGCGTGCCAGCGCCAGGACCTGACCGCTGGCATCGACCACCGACACCGTCACCCGGGCCTGCGAGCCGAGCGGCTGGCGGATCTGGGCGCGCGCACGGTTGGCCACTTTCAGCGCCTCGCTGAGGATGGTTTGCACCTCGTTGGCAGTCAGCGCCTCGCTGCCGTTGCCGGCGCGGACGGGAAAGCGGTTGGCGTTGCTGGCATCGACCAGCACGAAGGCATCCAGACCCGCCAGATTGGCGTCGGCCGGGCGGATGCCCGACAAGGGTTGGCCGAAGGCGACGCCATCACGTACCTGCGCATCGGCGTAGGCCGGCACGCGGATGAAGCTACCGGCGCTCGCCGGCAGCGTGCTGAGGGCGGGCGCGTTGCCGGGCGTGCGTGCCAGGTCGGCGTATTCCACATCACTGAATCGGAAGGTCTTGCCGTCCGCCGTGATCGCATCGCCGCGACGATTGGTGGGCGCGCCAAAGCCGAAGGTGCCGGCCATGGCGATCATCTCGTCCACATCGCGATCACGATCGACGATGCGCGCGTCCAGGGTGTAGTCGGGATCGGCGGCGACACCGATGCCGCCGACCGGCACGCCGTTCTTGTACAGCGGAAAGCCGCCCGGATCGGCCGACAGGCCGAGCGGCGAGCGCTTCGGCCCGGGACCGGCCGATTGCCCAGTGGCGAAGCGCAGCGTCAGGTCCGAGCACGGTAGTTGACTGAACTGGACGCCGAACAAGGGGCCCGAGGGCGCGTTGCTCTCGCCGGGATTGAAATGCTGCTGGACGATCTGACTGGCCGTGCGCGTCGAGAAGGCATTGCCTTCGCTGGACAGATAGGCGCCGGTGATCGCTTTGGCGATGGCGGCGAGTTCCGACGGGACGATCAGGTTCTCCAGGCCGCCCTGAACGTTGCGACCGGAGCCTACCGTGACCGTGGCGCGCGCGTTGCTCATGCGGTAGACGCCCAGCACATTGCCGACACGATCGACCACCGCGATGGTGGCGGGCACATTGTTCGCCTGCGCTTCGGCGACTGCCTGCGCGATCACCGTCTGCACCTCGGCGGCGCTCAGACGCGAATCTGCGGTGGCGCAACTGCCGGTACAGCCAGCGCTGTTGCCACTGTTGCTGGGCGGTGCGGTCCCGGTGCTATCGGGCCCGCTGCCGCCGCCACATCCGGCCAGGAGTGCCACGGCCAAGCCCAGCGCCGCCCCTTGCAAGCGTCCTAATGCCATCCTGCGTCCTCCCCGATCGATACGCCGCGGGGGTTCCCTCAGCCCGGCGCGACAGCCGGATCATAACGCCGGATTCACACCGAGTGACGAGTCTGTCTATTGCCTGAGTGCGGCGCGAGGCGGATAGATCAGGGCAGCAGCGGCGTGCGCATGACGAAGCTGGATTGGTGGAATCCATGACAGGCGATGCAGGTGCTGCCGAGGCGGTCGTCCGCATGCTCGCCACCGTGACAGGCGCGACAGGCGTAGGGGGCCTCGCCCTTGGGCGCGCCGGCGACGCCGATGTCCGGGATCAGCAGATCGGCGCTGCTCATCGACTGCCGCGCGGCGTGGCAGTCGCCGCAATCCATGGTGGCGTGCTTGGCGTGGGTGAAGCTGGTCTTGGCGTACCAACTGCCGGCGACGCGCACTGGCGCCACCACCCAGTTCGAGCCGGTGCTGCCCTCGCTGCGGCTTACCGTGTGGCAGACGCCACAGGCGCGGTCGCTGTAAAGGCTGTCGGCGACCGCGCGCGCCTTGTTGCGCGCCCACTCCAGCGCTTCGCGCTGTTCCTGCGGACTCGGCGGCGGCTGGCCCGGACGGCGCCGCTGGCGCACGATCACCGGCGCTTGCACATCGTCGTAGCCGCCCTCCAGCGCCACTTTGGCGTAGAACTCGTCCAGCATGTACTGGATTTCTGCCGGCTTGCCGTGCGGAACTTGCCGATCGACCATGCGCACATCGAAATCGAGTCGATGGCATTGCTGGCAATTGCCTTCGAAATCAATCGGCTTGAGCAGCGCGCCGCCGGGTTCCAACTGATGGCAACTGGCGCAATCGAGCTTGCGAATACCGTCATGCGATTGCAGGCCCTCGGGCCGCAGATGGGTGGCGTGCGGGAACTTGAGGCCGGATTGCTCCATCAACGGCGCCTCGTTCAGGCTGACCCGCTTGGGCGTGTACCGACCCTGGGCATCCCAACCCGGCAGCAGCACCTGGAACTGCGGGTGGTCGGTGCCGAAATCGGACACATTGGTCAGTTGGGTCTCGCCGCGCACGCGCTCGCTGAGGTTGCGATGGCAGTCGCTGCACAATTCCTGATCGGCGCGCACGAGGCCCTCATCGCCGTTGTGGTCGCGATGACAGTGGGCGCAGCGCGCGGCGGCGATATCCGGCAGCGGAAACTTCTGCGGATCGGCGTGCGCCGCGGTGTCGACATGGCACTGAATGCACTTGTCGTCCTGCACCACCTCAAAGGGGCTGCCATGACAGGATTGGCAGTCATTGGCCACGGTATGGTGCGCCGACGCCAGCGGTCCGCTGTCCCAGGCGTTCTGACCCACCATCGGTACGTGTTTGACCAGCGCGCGGAAGGTCGGCACGTAATGCGCGGTCAGCGGAATCAGCAGTCCCAGGCTCAGGGTCAGCAACAGCAGCACCCAGGCAGCCCGACGCTTGCCCAGCCCCGCCTCGGCGAGGCTCTGCGGTAGCGCTTCAGACTGTTCACGCGCCGCTACCTCGGTCTTGTCGACCAGTGCCACGTCGACCGCCGCCTCGAAATCCTTGGGCGGATCGACCAGCGTGATCCGGGTGTTGCCGACCTCCAGACTGGAGCCCGCTGTCGCCGTGGCAGCCTGCTCGAAGCGACCGTCGATACGGAGCCCCGCGGCCACCAGCGATTCCACCCGATAGCGCCCATTGCCGAGCGCTACCACCCGCGCATGCTCCAGCGCCGCCCGCACATCATTGACGAAAATCGCCTGATTCGCCGCCCGGCCGATCGTCAGAGTTTCGCCAAAATGAATCTCTTCCTCATACTGGACCTGCCCCTTGCCCTTCTTGACGACGCGACGGATAAACCATTTCATCGGGTGATTCCTCGGGCAAAGCAGTCGGGTATGTGGGTGCTGGGGTGGGTGCGGGGTTAAAGTGAGTGTGGTGAGTGTAGTGAGTGAAAAGTTAAGAGTGAAAAGTTAAAAGTAAAGGCATGCGGCATTTGGCGTAAATTTTTACAGAAGAGCGCTTGCGCTCGCCAGAGCGTCAGGCACATCCTGATTCACTTTTCACTTTTCACTTTTCACTTTTCACTTTTCACTTTTCACTTTTCACTTTTCAC